>JAUICP010000007.1 GCA_030427805.1 Bdellovibrionia bacterium | reverse complement strand
AATCAGGTCTAGAATCCAAACTTAAAGATTTTTTTGAAATCTATCGAAAAACAATTACCAGGGAGGCTGCATAATGCTTAATTTTAAACTCTATTCCTTGGTGTCATTTCTTTATGGGTTAATACGTGATAATTTTTGAATCATTTTACGACCCTCACGCGGCGAGATTCTATTAAATGAAAATTGGGGTAAGGAATGTTTCTAAATGATGCAGTTTTGGGGACCAAAAATGCGAGATAACCCCTGTCTGTGAAAGCTTTACATCGGGGCCTTCTGAGGGCTGAATCTCAGGCCATCTTCAGATATAACGCAAAGCATTATGATATTGAAACTGGGTCGCTTTTTCTTATTCGCCGCTTTTTTATTGAACCTGAACTCCGCTGCCGGAGCTTCTCTATGCCAGAGCCATTTTAATGGTTCCGTTACTGGTTTTTACTACAACTATGATTCCGAGTTTGCAGCTCGTTATTATTCGAGTCAGGTCCATTCCTTTAACGAACTTCGCCTGTTCAATAGTGATGATCAAATGGTAACCATGCCGTCCTCGAATGCCTATTTCACCCCCGACGGTTTAGTTCGAAGTCAGTATTCTGATTTAGTTTACGAAGTGATTTCCCGAACTCCTGAGGAGCAACAGGCCTACGATCAAATGATAACAGAGTGGCACGGCGGAAATGAAATGACCTTTCGACGCAAAAACAAAGTCACCGGTCATTACGATGTGGTTGTCGATGTACCCGTTCAATCGGCTTTTATGCCCATTCGTAAAGCTCACTATGACAAAGTCGTCCAGTCCACCGGTCCGGTTTTACAAGAGTTTCGAAGAATCTTACAAATTTATTCGAGCCGAGAAAACGCAACGATCGAAGACCTTAAACTCGAAGGTCTATCTGATATCGAAAAGAAAGAGTACCTTGAGACGCTAAATAACTCCATTTATATGGTAGACAAACTCATCCATCCCAATATGGAAGAATATCCCTTTCTTCCTGTTACCGGAGTTGATGTAGCGCTTGGCAAGCTTGAAGAAGAGCTTGCGCAATTCTTTGAATTTAATATGGGAACCCCCAGCGGTCTTTCAAACTTAATTCAACTAATTGAAGGGCTCAGAATTAATGATCCAAAACAGTTTGAAACCGTTAGACGGTTTATGCGAAAAGATCGGACCTTCGAAATTCTTCGTAAGGTCATAGATGAGAGTGGTCTCTATTGGACCAATCAAAGTGATGGTATCTCGGTCATTGTTGGACCTGGATCAGGCAATGGAGCCCATCCCGATGTCGCTATGATTTCTTATTTAACTGGAATGCCCTTAGTTGATGGAAAAGACCTCTACGTCGACGGAGATGGGTTTCTTAGGCTCAACACGGGTGCTGAAAATGACCATCCCAAAGTCACCGGCATTTACTCCCGTGCAGAAGAGTCTTTCATCATGCAAAACGATGAAGATGGAATCGGTTTGGTCATACCTTCTAACCAAGAAGTCAACGAACGCCTCAATAGAGAGTTGGGTCTTGAACTTGAAGGCGCAAAGACCTATCTCTATAAAACTGAGAAAAGAAAAAATGCCGAAGGAGACTATGAAGACTACATCGTCGACGTATACAGAGATGATAGTGGCAAACCCATGCTCTCCCAGTATCTCGATCAAATTGGAATTGACCCCAATCGACCGAATGAACCGGCGGGCAGCCTTGCTGAAGCCATAGTCAATCGCAAGGTTTTTCTTTCTAATGTACTGGGACGAATCGTGGATGATAAGGGTCTCTTCGATATGACTTCAAAATTGGCACAGATCAAGGTGGGTCATCCTGATCTTGTTGCTAAACCGCCGGCGACATTGGATCCGAGCCAAGGTTATCAAGAATTTTTTGACTATCCCCAAGGATATGTTGCCAAAATTAAAGATGAGTCGGGTGGAAATGGCGTGAACATCATGGTCAATCTGAATCAAGCCGAAACTGCCGACGTCGTTGAATTGGTTCGCAACAACCCTCGCGACTATATTGTTCAAGGATTTGTCCAATTTGCCCTTGCAAATCAAGTCGAGTTAAATCCTGAAGGAGTTTATCGCTGGGGGACACGAGCCAACGACTGGAGAATTTTTGTATGTTTCTTTCCGGATGGGCGAGTTGATGCTGGAGACGCGTCAATACTCATACGTGGAGCTAATGTAGGAAGTGCGTCGACCAATACTTCGCAGAACGGAACCTATATCGTGGGTGGCCCCTTGTACGATACACCCAGCGACGAGGTAAAGGCTGACGAATCTTTGATCGTCCCTTTTCAATATATTTCACACATGGGCTTGACTAAGCAAACTTACTTGCGTGAATTCTTACAACAATTGAGTCAAACCCATCAAGCCTTGACCACTCAAAACGAAGTTAATCTTCTTAGCTTACAATACCAGGCAAAAGAAATGGCTCGATTGCAAAGAGAAGTCATGCCTTTTTTCAATTTTGAGCACAGTTCCTTTATGTCACTCAATCGAAAATTCGGCGATGGCGAAGTCGAATTTGAAAATTACAAAGAAGCTCTTATCCAGTTTGTTGAGAAACTAAAAAGTTCTGAATTCTATTTTTCTAATATGAGTTATTTTATTGAGCGATTCTTTCGACCAGGTGCCGGTCTTACGCAAAAGGAGCAGAAAGAACGAAGACTGCCTCCTGGGCAACCTGAACTCGTAGAACTCGTAACAAAGAAAGCCTTAGTTGGTAAGCAACGAAGGGTTGTTGAATCCCAGGTCAATGGCCCCTATGACAAAGTAGAGGTTGCAAAGTACCGATATATTGGGAGCGAAAGGGCAAATTCTGATCGTGGCTTTGCCCTCATTAACGAGATAATTGAGGCCCTCAAAGAATACAAAGGTGAGCTTCGGCAAACTGAATTAGTTCACAGCTTGACGGGAGATTCCTTAGAAGGAGCCCATGGGGCGGCTTACTTTAGAGTCGACGAAAAAGGACGCCCAATCATTGGGATTGACCTATCGCAACCGATGGTCACTTCTGGACTCGTCCACGAGTTTGGTCACTTTAAACGCTGGAGAAAATTATACGAGCAAGAACTGGCCCGTCTAAAAGCCAGTGGATTTAAGGGGTCTGCGCAAAAATTAAGAATTGAAGCGGCTCGAGAAGCCAATCGTCAATTAAAGTTTCCACGGGCTCGATTTTTGGATGAAATGAATTCTACGGAATTAGAATTCGTAGAAGACCATAAGTCCATTGCTGAACCATCAGGGTTGAATACCAATCATTTTATGGTTCCATCTTATTTACCGACCCACAAAGATTATATCGAAAGAGTTCTTTATGCCTATTCTGAGGGGATAAAATCGGGTCTGATTATTATGGCCCAGGGTAAAATTGATGAGAAAGAACTTTCAGAGAGTGAGCTTCTACAAGTTGAAAAGGAAACGTCAGATCTCATGTTTGAGGGAATCCACGCTGCTCTCAGTCGCAGAAAAGAGGCGATAAACGAACTCACCGCCGACTACGAAGCTGCGATTCAAGCCGGTGAACAACGAGAGGCTGAGATTCTTTCGGAGCGATTGATCGAGCTGGCGCAAGTTAAGGTATTTGATCTGCTATACCCTCGAGGGAGTATTAATCGAATTTCGGGTACAGGGTTGAACGATGAACTACTCAATCTCTTTGAGCGAGCTTGGATGAGAGTTCCTTTAGAAAGATATTTTGTCTATGAGACGGATCGGGATGTACTAGGTCAGGGGCAACTGGATTACGCCCGTGATCGAATGTGGGTACACATTCAAAGCCAACAGTAGTTGAAACGAGTTGGCTTATTCGCAAAAACACTATTGGCGATCTAGGCTATCATCGACACGTACGGGTTTAGGTACGGTTGATGGGTTGATAATCTCTCCTGTAAATCGACTTCTTAATGCCGAGTGGAGACTTCGATACTTTTTGTCAACGCCCTCTGAGAGAATCCAGTCGGTGTATTCCATTTCGCCCGCGTAATCCCAAATAATTTCACCCTCTTCATCGAGTTCATCTCCTAAGAAGATGTCGTAAATGAGAGATCCATTGGCATCGATATAGAGTGAAAGTTCCAAGCGAAAATCACCTTCGTGAATGACTTCACCAGTGGAGCGATGTTGAATCTTTATCCATTTTGGCGTTTTCACCTGAGACGGGTGCTCTTCTCCTAATTCGGTCAATTGATGAATGGGGCGAATTTGAGGATTAATGGGGTTTGAGTCTTGATCATCATCGCTCGCAGAGCGTTGGTCTTGAGGGTTAGAAAATGATCCCATGGCGACGCCGATCAAAGTGAAAAATTCATAGGTGCGCCCAGAAAGTCCGATGTTCTTAAACATGGCCGAAAAACTGAGTTGGGGCTGGTTTGTCATAACTCCGTCAACATAGTGGTCAATGACTTCACCGTTGAGATCGTTTTGAAATACAGAATTGCCTGTGACGACTTTTTTATCCTTATCCATAGTGTCGAACACTTTAATGGCAAGAGCCACCGATCGTTGTTGCCTGTGATAGCGACCAAAAATATCTCGCCAATAGAGACCGACGTTGTCTTGGCTTATAGAGAACCTAGAAAGAACAAGAAACTCTCCACCGCGAAAGATACCACTATATTTGGTCGGTTGTGTGCGAATCACTCCCTCCATGCCAATGCCCATGGGGTGAATGGGTTTAGCTTCAGGTAAGACCGAGTAGTCGTCAGTAACCTGCATGATTTCAATGGATCTCTGGCCCACAATAAAGCCGGGGATGAAGCTTCCGAGAATTCGATTTCTTACAAAGCTCCACATACGAACCGGGATATGTTCTAGGTTTTCTAGGTCATAGGGATTTTCTTTCATGGCATCGAGGACTTCATTATAGCTGACGGGAACTCGGGGTCGAGTATCTATGATCATACGCGGAAGTGTCAGTAGACTCGGCTGTTTGTTAAAGAGGCCGAGAAATCCATTGATATAGCCATTTTCTTGAACGTGACGGGGGATGTTTCTAAGGGGGATTCGACCGACGATGCTTGGAATCCCAAATTTTTCGTTGAGGATGATTTTGAGGTTCTTGTTATCGAGAATCGCTTCTGGAATCGATTGATGCTTCCAATAGGTACCGTCTTTTTCGACGACAAAGAAGAGTCGGTCTGGGCCTCGAACTGCAGTAAATCGATAGTTTTCGTGGATGAGACTTTGCACCTCAGAAAGGGTCTCTAAAGGCCCGGGAATAGGCCACGAGAGCTGCAAAAAGTGTTTGCCACAGGTTTCCTGGGCCCGACCGGGAGCGACCAGTACGAGGAGAATAAAGAGGATTGAGAATAGAGGGTTAAGATAATACATAAAAATCCACATTTTTTTCGGGTTCAACTTTTGGTGACTCAAGTTGCAATAAAAATACCCCCCAATGGGCCATTGAGGGGTCGGTGAATTTTTATTTAATGAAATCTCAGTTAAATATATTACTCTTTTGATTTGGCAGCATAGAGAAGACTGCCGCCTCGGAGCATATCTACAATCTCATTTTTTCTGTTGAATGAGATTGTGATGCAACCCCAACTTCTTCCTTGCTTTACATTTTGGTCAAGAATGTAATTCGCTCCGTGCATGACGATGGCCCGTGCCCGTGCCCGACTGTTGGTATCTGAAAGTCCATCGAGGCGAGCGGAATAGCCGTATTTGCCATAGTATGATTCAGCCACTCGATAAAAGCCCTCTGAGCTCATATGTGAATTATTAATATTGCTGAGGCGCTCAACATAACCGTCATTATCACGGTCGCCACCGGATCCATGACCCATGTGCTTGGAGAGGACTTCTCCGGATTTCATATCGATAATGAAAAGACGTTTTTTCCACGAGTGCTTTTCAAAATCTACAATAGTGATGTAATTTTGATTGGTAAAGCCAGCCTTGTTCATGTCAAAAAATACGAGGGCATCTTCTAATAGATCATTAGGGATTACTTGGCTTGGATAAATATGGGAGTATTTGGCGAGAATTGTTGGAGTTTGCATCTTAGAAACTTTGACATTTCTTAAAGGAAAGAGTTTCTCGACTTCTTCTTGAGCCGCTTTAACATCATCGGGGTGGGGAATATCAAAAACTTCTGTTTCGTCTGGAAGATCATATCCCAAGTCTTCGAACGTTTCTGCTTGCAGTGTACCTATCGAAAAAAATATTGCTAAAATTACGACTAGAAATCGGCCCATGGTGCTCTCCTTTTTGCTTTAGACTTAAATTTAAAGGAGAAGCAAAGTGCTCGGCTACTAGGCAACTGTATTGAAATTGTAAAAACTTTGCGTTTTAAGATTTAATTTTGGATATAATAAAAAAGCCCAGAGTTAAGGCCAGGCTTGATTCATTACTTTTTGCTAGTTAAGACCCTGACTTTTATCACCAGTCTCTTTGTCCATAAAGAACGCATCAATCGTTTTGAATGCGAAGTCGCGATAGATATCGCTTTCTTTATAAATCTCATGGAAAGACTTTTTGATTTCGACAAACTGACATTGATTGGTTCCGCGAACTCGATTAATTTTTTTGCAAAAATCACTGTGCGGTGAGAGATCAGTCGTCCCATCAAAGTTTTCTCGGTAGGCTCTAAAGTCCTTTTCACCGGTCATAATCATAAGAGGGACGTCACTCATTTTGCGAATATTTTTAGCTCGCCTCATTCGCAAGTTGATTGCTAGAGTCGAACGAGAAAATTGATTAGTCGCTCCGCCGAGAACTAAGCTTTCCCAGTTTTCATTTTCACCGTAGGCTTCGGGACCAAAATAGGCTTTCCAATCTTTATCCCAAAGGTAGTTTCTCAGTTCGTATCGATTCTTAGAGTGGGTCATCATAGAGATTTCATTCTCTTTAAAAACCCTTGAATTCCGATCGAACTCGGCAAATGTTTCGGTGGCAAAATCTTCACACTTTCCGATTAAACAATTAAAATTTGCTCTCAGGTAACCGAAGGGTTCACCAAAGAGAATGAGTGCAGTCTTTAAAGCTTTACCCTTTACGAAGCTTGCATAATTGACCTTTATCATAGAACCGAGAATCACCACTTTTTCAAAAGGATTTTTCTCGCCAACTCTTTCGAGGTAGGCAACGGCTAAGCCTCCACCCATGGAGTTGGTCGTTAAAAACATTTTTTGCTTTTTCTTGCCCAGGTCCTGCGCTTGAGCTTGAACCTCTGCGATGACCTCCTCTACAATTAACTCGAAATCATCGATAAACTCTTCGAAGTAATGGACGTGACCTTTGTGTTTATTCTCTAGAAGTCTTGGAGAAAATCCCTGGCCTCTATGATCGATCACATAAACTGGAGAATACCCAAGGTTGATATAGTCGAGAGCCGTTTCGTAGTACTCGGCTGAGGACTCGCTTCTGCCTGGGGCGACGACAAGACTTCCTTTTTTTCCGAGTGTACAGCCAAACTTGCTGTAGCGAACCCAGTAGGGAGAATTATCTCCAGCAAGAGCATTGAAGACTCCTTTTACTTTTCGAAGCTTCCAAAAATCCGAGGAATCGTTTTGTTCGTCAACACATTGCTTTTTGCTCTCGATTTGCTCGACAACTTGCTCATAGACGACGTCTTCGTTCAAAGCGAAAGCCGAAGAGAGGCCAATAGAAACCAGGATCGATATTTTGAAAAAAAATTTTAGTTTCATTCTTTATTCCCCTTGGTGGCGCAATGCCTACTTATTAAAGTGATCGAAATTATCGCGTGTGAGTTACTTCGATTTGATCTTCTTGGAACAACCAATCGATAAAAGAATTAAAATGAATCGGTTTGTCGAAGTGAAAAATGGGTTCATCGGTTTCGTCGAGATCGGCATAAACCAATAGGCAGACAGTGGGATTCTCTGGGTTTTTAGTGAAATCGAGGCAGTAGTAACCGCTTGAGTGATTATGGGCAAATGGTACTAACTTGGTATTGTTAAACTGATTTGACCAAATTTTCTTTTTTGAGAGTTGGGATCGCAGAAACTCTTTTGCCGTGAGAATATGATTTTTGCCTTTTAAAGGCGATTGATTGCACAGAAGGATGTAATTGAGTTTGTAGAAATTGGGTTCGGGTCGGCAGCCGTGATACTTTGAAATGAAATTGACAAATTCAATGGGGAGTTTGATCTCTTCCCTTTGTTCGAGCTCCTTAAGAGCTTCTGCCGAAAAGCCATATTGTTCTTTAGGAAAATTAAACTGCCATTCTGCCATATAAATACCCTACTTAAATATTACCCAAGGATATTGAGAAGAGCTAGTGGACTCGGACCTAAGTCAACTGAAAGAAAATTAATTGCGCTTTCTCGCCGACACAACCATTGAGCTTATGGGATTCTAGTTGCGCTTGCGAAACAATTTGTCCATGGTCCAAATCGGTCCAATAAATAGGTATGTCAAATCGGTAAAGAACGAGGGTTTTTTACCTTCGACTTTATGACCATAAAACTGACCTATCCAGGCGACGACAAAGAGAGTTCCAAAAATCCATAGCATGGGTAAATTGGTACTTTCTTCCATGTAATACAAAAGCCAACAGATGAGACCTGATAATGCGAGCATGAGACTTGCGTAGAAAAAGCTCAACAAGAGGTAGAAAACCGTTCCACCAAGCACGAGAGCATATGTCCATTTCAGTTCAAGTCCGTGAATATCGGGTGCGGGAATAACCCAGAGGAGCCCGAGAACGCATAAAAAGATTGTCGGAACACATATGAAATGAATCCGCTGATTGACTTTGTTTTGGTGGTCTTGAGAGTAATTATCAAGCCACACATTGAGATCTCTATTCATACTAATGACCTTATTATAGATGTCTTTTATAAGTCCAATATTTTGTGGTAAACGGGATAAATACATGATGACTCGCAAAGGGGACCGTTTTGATTTTGCAGCGCAGGCTTAAATTCTTTTTTGTACTCAGTACTTTGATTCTCTTCTTTGGAGTCACACATGGGGCCGAGAAGGATCTAAAGCCCTTTGACGAAGAAGTCTTTATTGGCGAGGTTCACGCCCACGAGGATTTGAAGAAACTCATTGTCAGTCCTTCGTTTTCTGACCTCTATTCGGGTGAATTAGCCTATTTCCCTAAGAGTTATGAGGAGTCTCGCGGACGTTTTCTGCAGCATATCAATAGATTGGCTTCAGAGGTCAAAGAGGCGAAAACCGATCGGTTCCTTGTGCCGAGTCCCATTTACGGTGATACCGATCTGACGGTTGATAGTATTTATATTCCACCGCGTAAGGAGGAGAAGGGTCTACTGGTTATAGTCAGCGGAACCCATGGAGCCGAGGCATTTGTGGGCGCTGCCTTTCAAGAATTATTTCTTAAAGACTTTCTGCCACAGCTTTTGCAGAGTCAGATGAATGATTCCTTAGGTATTCTCGTAGTGCACAGTTTGAATCCTTTTGGTATGAAATACATGCGGAGACCGACTGAAAACAATGTCGACCTCAATCGAAACTACCCCGTCAAAGATGATCAATACGAAATAAAAAGGCCCGCCTATGCCGATTTCTATTCGGTATTGAACCCCCCGGGATCAGTGGATTCTTTGAATTGGCCGGTCTTTTCTTTTTTGAAGTTACTCTGGCAGTCCGTATTTGGTTCGGTTTCTGTGGGAGAGATTTTTGCTGGAGGTCAGTATGAACATAATAAAGGAATTTATTTCGGAGGCCAGAAGAAAGAGCCTCAAGTTGCATACATAGTTGAAAAGCTAAATACTCTCGCAAAGAACTACGAGTCCCTAATGGTTTTTGACTTACACACTGGGCTCGGAAAAACACGGCTGCAATACATGAAGCCGGCCTATCTCTCAGAAGAAAAATTAGAAGACTACAAGAAAATGTTTGATGGATTCTTTTTAACTCCTAATTCTGCCTACACGGCTTTAGGTGACTTTGTGGACTACACCTATTTGGCATTTCCTAAAAAACGAGTTTATTCAGCGACATTAGAATTTGGAACTCTTGGCGAATCTTTAAAGCATCGAATTTCGACCATGAATCGTATCATCAAAGAGAATCAAGGTTATCAATTCGGATATGAGGACTCCTATTTGCAGAAAGCTGTAAAAAACAGATTCGCAGAACTCTTTTATCCGCGGTCCAAGGAATGGCGACGCATGGTGCTCTGTGAATCGAGAAATACACTTTCAGTGCTCGTGCCGCGGTTTCAACGCTCTTTGGGAGATGAAGTTCCAATTGGTGAATTAGAGAAGTGCATTAATTAAGTATAAATAAGTACTTATGGCCGAAATCTCCCTTTTCTTGAGTACCAAGCTTTGGTATAAAAGTGTTACGAAGAGGAGTCCATGGCTAAATCTATAGGTATTGTTGGTGCGGGATTATCTGGGCTAGTTGCTGCCCTTGAACTTGAAAAAAAGGGTCACCATGTTGAAATTTTCGAGGCACAAGACCGTGTCGGAGGAAGAGTCACCACTGATCGCGTCGGAGCCTTTATGCTGGATCGAGGTTTTCAAGTTTTCCTTCCTTCATATCCCCTGGCCTCCGAGTATTTTGATTATCAACGGTTGAGTTTGAAGAGTTTTAGACCTGGGGCAATTATTCTAAAGTCCCAAAGTCAAAAGTTAGTATCTGATCCTTTGCGGGAGCCCTTGAGCTTATTTTCGACGCTTTTTTCGGGTGTTGGGAAGTTATCGGACAAGATGAAAGTTCTTAGCCTACGGAACTATTGTTTAGCCTTAGACGACGACATTGAAATGAAGAATAATTCTGAAGAAAAGCAAACAAGTGCTGAATTTCTTGAGAGCTTTGGATTTAGTAGCGAGTTTATCGATGAGTTTTTTAAACCCTTTTTCTCGGGAATCTATTTAAACAAAGAGTTAGAGTCGCCCGCACATTTTTTTAAATTTCTTTTTAAGATGTTTTCGAGCTCCCTTGCGAGTCTACCTCGTGACGGAATGGGTGCACTTCCAAAACAGATTCAAAAAAGCTTTAAAAAAACTAAGGTGCATTTGAAAACTCCCGTACAAGAAGTTGAATCAAAAGCGGTCATTACGGCAAGCGGTCGCAATGCTTTTGATCAAGTAATACTCGCCCTTCCCAATACCGAATTAGTGCGTTTGACCAAAATTAAAGAAGACGACATTGGCAGTCGAGGGGTATTGACCGTTTATTTTAAAGCCCCTAAAGGTTTAAAGGCGGCAAAGAAATATTTATACTTAAATGCCTCGGGCAAGGGGCCTATTAACCATGTGGCCTGTCTTTCAGCGGTGCAAGCTTCTTATTCGTCAATGGATGATGATCTTTTTTCGGTGAATTGTCTGTCTTTAGATCCCAAACCCAGTGAGATAAATGCTCAACTCAAAGAGTGGTTTGGTTCTGAATCTTCAAAATTCGAACTCCTAAAAGAATATCCAATAAAGCATGCTTTGCCCGACCATCCTCGCTTTCAGGGCGCCACCAAGTTGGATGAATCAGACCTGATAATGACAGGAGATTGGGCGACCAGTCCTTCGATTCAAGGGTCACTACGGGCTGGTCAGATGGCCGCCGAGTTGGTAGAGCCTTAAGCTTACTTTTCGATGCGCAGTGGAGAAGTAAAGTCCACGTGAAGATCTCGCTGGGGAAAGGCGATGACGATCCCTTTTTCTCTAAATATCTTATCGATTGAAAAGCGTATATCAGAAGAGATTTTCTTCTGATCCTTCAGTTTATAAACTCGGGACCAAAACACGACTTCAAAATTAAGCGAATTGTCAGCGAACTCCTCAAAGTAAACCATGATTTCTTTGCCTTGCAGAACTCGTGGATGGGCCTTTACGGCTTCGATGAGGCCCTCTTTGACCTTCTCAGTATCAGAACCATAGGCAACACCGACGGTAATTTTAATTACAATTTGATTGTCTTTGCGGGTCCAATTGAGCACGTTTTTTTCGAGAAACGAGCTATTGGGCACGATAATATGATGATTTCCTACTGTGCGTATATTCGTACTTCTAAAACCAATCTCTTCAACTTCGCCATAGGTATTGTCGACCTCGACAAAATCACCCACCTTAACGGGCTGCTCGAACATCATGATCAGACCGCTGAGAAAATTGTTCACTAAATTTTGTGAACCAAAACCGACCCCGATGGCCACCGCACCACCAATAACCGTAAATATAGTCAAAGGGATATGGGCAAATCGTAGTGCAAAAAATAATGAGATAACTAGCAGAACGTAGAACGAAAGAGTTTCGAGAATGAAAACAACACTCTTTTCGATATCAAAATGCTTGTCGATCAGTTTTGAAACCCGTCGACTAAACATTCGTGATATTAATAGTCCGGCGATAAAAATGAGAAGGCTTATGACAATGGAGCCAGTGGTGACTTCTCCTTCTGGAAGAGTCACAATCTTGAATTTCCAGATATCATTTACAATTTTAAAGAGGTCCTGCCAAGAATCCATGTCCGATGCTCCACTGACTTTCGTATAGTTCCTTACTGAATATACTCTGTAGATTCGATTCTCTCACAGCTTTTTTTGACCTAAAAGAAAAAGAACGAGAAAATGGGTGTGTCATTTCTGGAGTAAGTTTATGCGTCTTATTGTATTGTTGATCGGAATACTCATTTTATCTTCGTGTACCAATCCCCATGAAGGGATCTACATCTATCGTAAGCAAGCCTATACGACTGAGAATATTTCTGAGTTTGAAGTTTCCCATTTTAAAAAAGAGGGGACTCGTCAGGTCATCATTCTCGACAACTACAGAGGCGAAAATGCCAAAGAGAAGTTGAAAGAAGCAGAAACTCTCTGTCAGGATATGGCGATGACCTGCCAGACCATTCAGCTAACAAGCCTCGAAAAGGCCGATAAAGATTTAATCATCAAAACATTGGAGCCCATGAGTCAGAATCGTTTTATGATCATGAGTGAAAATGCCAAAGAGACAGCTTTTCTAGTCGGTGTTTTTTCAAAACACTTTCACAAAGTAGGGCCAGATGAAGTCGAAAACATTCTTTCTGGCCTGGGAATTCCAAAGGATTCAGATCTAAAAGAAAAGATCCTTAAATAGGAGAGTCCCAACCTCCGCCGTTGATGGCGTGATTGGGACGCGAAGAGTTCCAATTGAGGGGTAGCACTTCGATCACTGGTTTAATCATTTTCTGTTCATAGTCATTATATTGAATTTCTTCAGTCACTTTAACTTTGAACTGAGGCAGAAGATATCTTGGGAGTTCATCTTTACTCCATTGTTCCCGGGCAGAGATATCTCTCGATGAAGGGCAACTTGGACTGATGAGAACTCGTTCTTCTTTGTGGTCAAATGGAAAATAAACACAGAGTTCGACTTCACCCTCACGACTATAGTTGGTCCCTGAATCGTATCCTTGATAAAGCCAACGGTTGAGGTAATAGCTTTCTAGTAAAATTTCACCTGAGGGTTCAGTTTGGTAACTGGGTCGTCCTAAATCGTGAACAATGGTTTGCGGAATATCGTATTGATTTTCGCAAGTCTCCAGAGAAATTTTGATTTCTGGATTCTCTACAGACTCAATACCTTCAAATTTCATTCGCGGAATACAAGCGTCCTTATCAAAGCTTGCAAGAAACCCACTTTGCCGAAGTCGGTTAAGAACTCCGACTTCTGTGTTAGAGATGACTCTCGTTTCAAATACATCATTTTGTAGATCAATAATAGCGGACCTTTGAAAGTATCCCGCTTCAAGTGTGAGAAGATTGCTAAATCGTCGACTGACGTCTTGCCTAAATTGATCCCGCTCGCCATTTAACAAGAAGCTCGGCCCATTAAATTCGTCTTCATCGGGACTTTCGCAATCACCAGCCCTGAGACCACCCATGGGGTTCAACGGATCGTAATTACCGCTGGGCGCGGGAGTGTAGCATTCCGCTGCAGCGATTCGATGACCTCCGAGCCCTACTGAGACCCGGGGAACTTGTTCTGCGAAATTCCCAGGAGAGGTTGATGCGACTTCATGGGAATTTGTTGTTAAACCGAAGCGCTCTTGGTTCGCACTATCGAGAACATTTTGCGACAATTGAACTTCTACGGAAAGGTCTTTTGTCTCTCCAGAGGGACTTATGACCTTATAAGAGAATTGGTCTCTAGCCTCTTTACTGAGGGGATAGAAAAAGAGCCTGCCATCGTAATAAAAATTATCGGACGGAACGATGAGGTGGTTTTTTGCAAATTCGATCATTTCAAAGCGCAAAACCTCTGAGTTGTCAGCGCTCGCCTTAAGATCGAGCAAAATAAAACCTTCATTTGTTAAATGAGTGAGGTCAATCTCTTCTCTTGCATCGTAGGCGATTTCACCACGATTTTCGCTTCTTCGACCTGCGCCATCGATATCAAACGATTTTTGGAATTCAAAAATTTTTCCAGAATCAAAATTGAGAATTTCTGATGTCAAAATTGGCTCGGAGACTTCGAGACCGACGCCCCCAGTGATGCCCACAAAGAGGTCGTCGCTGAGTTCTTCAGAAGGCCAATCCAGGTCACCTTTGATATACGGGCGAAGATAGGCATAAGGTCCAAGAACTCGATAAATGCGGGTTACGATCTTCGGTTGTAAAAAGAGTTCAGCATTGACCTTATTGCTCGTTTCTTGGGAGATGAGCTCTTGTCTGAGAACCCTGACATTTTGGTTTTTGTCGACCTTTATGCCTTGGCCCCGATTGTAGAGCATCATCGAATAAAACTCGTAATCCGCTTCATAGACAATTCGAGTGGTTCCTTCATTTTCAGTATTCACACTGACTCCCGCAGGAATCGCTAGTTCGATGTCGAGATAAACGGGTACCGCTCCGGGTATACGAATTGGAATTTTCTTTTTGGGCAAAAAGTTTTTTATGAGAGCATTAAAACTAAGTGAGCCTGAAGTTTTGAAGCTAATATCTACTCGGTATTTAACTAGAGTATCAAGACGGGTGTGAGACTCTTCTAAACGTCCTCGATTCCAGTCGCTCTGGGAGCGAATGGTGGGAATGATCTGAATTTCAGCACTATTGATTGTGGCAGAGTAGGTTCCAGCTGCACCAGCATTGAAGTGGATACCCTGTCTACGAAAATTAAGTCGTGATTGGCCCATAATATTACTTCGTCTGCGAACCACCCTACGCTCTTGATTGACTTCGATTTTAAAGAGTTCAAGATCTTCTATGAGAAGGCGACCTTGATCGTCGAGATTAAAACTCATCTCTTCGGTAGCGGTTTCGGGATCGTCTTTTTTGAAAAGTGGTGTCGTCTCAAAGCTAAAAGAACCAGTGTCATCTCCGACAATGTCGGCAATTCGAGCCTGTTGAAATACAACCTCCGTTTCAGTGGCTGTCAAATCGATGATTTCCTTCACTTTAAGTAGATACCCTTGGTCTTCATTTGCAATGACCACATCACCCTCTTGAATATCACGAGTATCGGAGTGTCTTATTAAGGCTTGGCCATCATCGGATAAAAACTCTATGGTTTCACCCGCTTCGAGGACGTGGGTGTTCTCATTTTTTGGGAGTTGATTTTCATAGGTCGTTTCACCGAGAGCACCCAGCTGTAATTGGAATTCTGGGGTCGGATCGCTCTTTTTTTCGGAACATCCGAGACCATCTCCCTCGCAACCAATCATAAAAAATGACAAAAGTAAGGACCATACAAGCAACTGCCTGAACATAATTTCTCCCAAATAAGATTTGCAGGCTTTAAAGGGCAATTTGTGTACCACCGCGGCCTATATATAGGGACGGGTTTGCTTGGATAAATTACTTGGTTTGGCCCAAATTGCGTTTTTCCGCATTTGGGCGCCGTTTTGAATAGTTTAGAAGGGTTTAAAGAAAGGCAGCTATTTTGCGAATTGTCTTATATAGATTAATGGAGTCCTTTCACCCAGTGAAAGACCAAGAACCATGGGGTAAAGATGCTCATAAATCTTGAGTGCGATCAAAATAATATCGGGCAATCTGAAAACTCAAAAGATGCCTATTACAAAATGCTAGAGAAAAAGCATTTCAGCCCCCATCATATCTTTCAGATTAATATCAGTGAGAATGGCGAGCGAATTGGTGGCGCTCAATTTCAGATTAAAAAGTCCTTGATCGATGACTCGCTCATTAGAAAATTTTGGTGCCTTGAAGCGGATTTGTCTGGAATATCTATCAACGAACTGTGGAGTCGAGGGCAGAAAACAGAGAAAGTGCTGCCTATGGTGTTTTCTTTGATGAATGATTTAGGGCAAGGTTCTGATTTACTCTACGGAATTCTATCGATTTCGCCGCGATTCGCGGCCCAAAGAGACTGGCCAGTAGAGAGCCTCGCAGAGCCCCATATTGAGTTTGATGCTTCTAAGAAGTGGATTTACAAAGATTGTGAGAGTGCCGGGGATCAGCAGTTTTTGGCCTACGAAAATTTAGGAGCGAAAGTACTGGGTCGACCCAGCGTATGTCCTAAGAGCCGTCGGATAAAGGTCCTCATGGCCCAAAGAAAAGATGGCGTTCATTTATAAACTTGGGAGTGTTTCATTCTCCCAAGCCCATTGTTATGAAACATAATACTTTGTTTACTTATTCAGCCTTCTTCTTTTCATCACCAGAAAAGAAATCGTAGCTCAAATTAAGAAGTAAGAGGTCCGTGGTTTGTGTCGCATCAAGAAGCTGCGGTTGTCTAACAAGGCGATGCTCGTAAGAAAGAGCCAAGAGTTCGTAAAGCTTCGTAGTAATTTTTGCCGTGAGGTCGAGGTTCGTTAGCTCCAATGCATCTCGGTTTTGGCTATCTTGATTTTCAAAGGGAACCAGTGCCTCAGTTTTGAAAACAAAATTGGTTTTCTTATCGAGTTGAATAAAGTAATCGAATCCAAGCTCTAAACCAGACTGTCTGACGTCGTTGAGGGCTTTCAGTGTAATGATTCCACCTTCTGATTTATCAATAGAGAATTGACCATCGGCAAAAATTTGCTGGGCACCGTAACCCATTCGAGCTTCCATTTTATGGGTTTTCTTATCGATGATTTTTGCGAGACCACCGACGGCTTCTTTAAGAGTCATGGGTTTAAAGCCATCGGTCAGTTTAAATTCAGTTGAATTCGTGGCGAGATTATTGCCGTCTGTGTCTACATAGGTCGATGGATCGGCCTGGGCATCTCGACCCGCAAAAATAGGTGTGTTTAATTTTACTGAAGCAAAAACTGAAAGCCACTTTGGATCCTGCAGGTTGTAGAGATAAACGCTCTCAAGAATCATCTCATCGGCGCTTTTTACATAGACAGGGATTGTCGGAGTCTTGGTCGAAGATTGCTTAATCTTTAAAGAGTTGCGCCACTCATTCCATTTAGAAAAATAATCATAGCCGGCGTCGAGGTTGAGTCCAATTGTGGTCGTATCACCATCTTTTTGCCCAATTACTTTGTTAGTCGCAGTTAATGAATAGTTAAGACCCAAGGACAACTTGGGAATCCATCCCTCTTTTTTATCTTTGTTAGCCGATTCGACTTTATCGGGAACGAGATTCGTCTCTTGCGCGTAGGCCCAAGGAGTTGAAGTAAGGATTAACAGACTAAGACTTACAAGAAGTCCACCAACAAAACTTGATTTATTTTTTAAATTTTCCATGACTCTTTTTTTCCTATCTAGAACCCTAAGTCAAAAAAGAAGCGAAAATGCTTTCACTATATGCTTTGTTCCATAGATCGCTTTTTGGCGATTGCATCAACTTGCCAAACAAAGACTGTCTAAAACTTGACGGAATCCTGACTTATCTATTTGTAATTATTCATTTTTTGACGTCTGGCCTTGCCCGAAGTGAGGCTGCGTGATGGACTGGCAGTGTTTAAATGCAAGTGGGAAGGGGCGATAATGGCAAGTCTTGTAAATTGGGGCAGTCAGCGGCTATTTGATTTAGTTCATCAAAAAAATTTGGTTTACAACCAATGTTGGGAAGATCCTCGATTGGATCGAGAGGCCATGAACTTAACTCCAGAAGATGAAGTTTTAATGATCACTTCGGCGGGGTGTAACGCCCTCGACTACGCCATTGAAAGTCCGAAGTCAATTTACTGTGTAGATGTTAATCCAGCTCAAACAGCACTGATCGAATTGAAAATCGCCGGCATCCGCAACTTGGACTACGATCTCTTTTTTGATATTTTCGGCAAGGGTTATTACCCTGGATTCGATCAAGTTTACAAAGAGAAGTTGCGTCCATTTTTAAGTATGGAATCTCGAAAGTTTTGGGACGGCAAAAAAGAGTATTTCACTGAGGGGAGTGGATTTTATTTTCGCGGTACATCGGGGCGCTTTGCCCGAGGCATGTATTACTATCTTGGTTTTAAGAAGATGCGAGATCTTGGTTACCAATTGTTTGCAAGTCAGAGTATCCAAGAACAGAAAGAAATTTATGATCGATACGTTAAAGATTTGATTTGGAATAAATCTGTGGACTGGATAATGAGCTGGGATGCGAGCCTGGCCATGCTGGGGGTGCCCAGGCCACAAAGGCAACAAATCGATAAGACCTACTCAGGCGGCATTGTGGAATTCGCTAAAGATTGTATCGAGTATGTATTCACTAAGCTCCCGCTTCACGATAATTATTTTTGGTGGCTCTACTTTCATGGAAGTTACTCAGAAAGTCGTTGCCCTCGTTATTTGCAAGAAAACCATTTCAATGAGTTAAAAGCAGGAAAGGTTGATGTCATTAAACCTCAGACGACATCAATCTTGGATTTTCTAAATAATTTTTCGGGTCAAATTAGTAAATATGTACTCTTAGACCATATGGATTGGCTTTCTTATAAGAAGTATCCCGTGCTGGTTCAAGAGTGGCAGGCAATGATCAATCGAGCCTGTGATTCAGCTCAGTTCCTCTGGCGAACGGCTGGAACTCGGTGTGATTTTATCGATCCTATTGAAGTTGCCTATCAGGGGGTTTATGCACAATTGGGTGAGCTCTTGAATTACAATAAAGACTTGGCCCAGAGTCTTCACAAAAAAGATCGGGTTCACACCTATGGAAACTTTTTTATTGGACAACTTGCATGATGAAAGCAAAAGAATTCATTAGAGATTTAAAAACACTTTATAAATTAACCATGCAGCCGGTCCGAGGAGTGAGTCATCAAGATCGCTTAGAATCGTTTTATTCATCCCAAGCCGAAGACTACGATTCTTTTAGAGAACGTCTACTTCAGGGGCGCAGAGACCTGATGGCTTCTCTCGAGTTGCCAGGGTCTTGTCGATGGCTCGACCTGGGCGCTGGTACTGGGTCAAACCTCGATTTTGTCGATACCCGTAATTTTTCAGAAATTGATTTGGTCGATTTATCAGGGTCTTTATTGGCCCAAGCTGAAAAGAAAATTTCTCTTGAAGGCTTTAAAAACGTCAAAACACACGAAAAAGATGTAAGCGATTTCGAGAGTCCCCAGAAATATGACCTTGTCACCTTTTCATATTCGCTAACTATGATCCCAGATTGGTTTCGGGCTATTGATAGAGCCTATGAATTATTAATTCCAGGTGGTCAAATTGCAGTTGTAGATTTTTATTCAAGCAGAAAATTTAATCCAGATAGTCGGACCCATAATTGGTGGAAGAGACATTTCTGGCCCATGTGGTTTGGCTTTGATAACGTTAACCTCAGCCCTGATCATTTGCCTTATCTCAAGTATCGATTTCAACAAAAAGATCTGATTGAGGGGTTTGCAAAAGTTCCCTATCTTCCGCTCGATCGAGTCCCTTACTATCGCTTCGTGGGCGTCAAAATTTGAGTGCAAAAGGAGGTTCGCTCCCATATTGCGTCTCAAACTGAGGCATGAACTCACGTCTATCTAGTAGACGCCTTTAAAAGCTTAAACGCTTATGCAAAACAGAATGGTCTCTCGGCGGTATGGGCTTTGCTTTTTTAAATAAGTCTCGGGTATGGGGGAATAATGGGTTTGTTTCGAATAGGCATTCTATGCCTTCTGGTGCTAGGTCTTGCGTCTTGTTCCGAAGAAAATAAAGAGACTTCGCAAAATTCTTCGCCTGCAAATCAAGAACAATCAGAAAATGATGGTTCCCTGGAAAACCCTGGTCCAGAATTAATCAGTGCCAAGTCCAGTCATCATTACCCTTTAGGGAACGCTCCTGAAGGAGGGTCGCGCATTAAAATTTATGGCCTTAACTTTCCCAATATTGGGGCCATTAAAGTTTCCGGCAAAGACTGCGAGGACATCCAAATTGAAACCGTTGATATCGTAAATAGTGCCATGGACGAGATATTTTCCCGGGGCGCGACCGAGGCAGTGTCTTGCGTATTACCAGAACTCTCATTGGGGAACCACGAGCTAGAAATTTCTACTGATGAAAATACTTACTGGCTCCATCCGGCCCAAGTTCTGATAGAGGACAATCAGCTTCGTGGGCCTTTGGATTGGTACAAGCTCCATCGAAACATGTTCGGAAACTTTCAGTTGGCTAATTCCATCGACTTCGAGGCTAAAGTGATCCGCAAAGCCAAGTACTTTTTCGGTTCGCTTGATGGTCAAGGGTTCTCACTCACTAATATGAAGTTAGAGAGCACAGCAAAAACCACGGCTCTTTTTACAATCTATGATGGTGGAATGCAGGACCTGGTTTTTGACTCAACGATAGTGCAACATAATTTTTCAGAGTCACTCAATGAAGTTCACTTGGTGGGATTGATCGCCGGTGTTCTCGGGGCCAATGGAGTGATTAACAACGTGGATGTCTTTGATTCGCAAATCGATGTTACCGAATCCAATGATGTTTATGTTTCTGCCTTTTTTCCATTTGCTTTGAATGGCAGTAATTTCACCGATGTGGTCGTTTCGTCCGATGCCGATTGGACCGTTACGACAAACGCCCTATTTAATGCCTGCGTGAATGGCGCTACCACTGGGCAAATAGCACCAAATATCACATTGAATGCTGATCAGGGGGTGTTGTCAGGTGAATTTACTAATATCACCAGTCAGGGTGTTTTAGGCATCACTTGTCTTATCGATAATGACTTAATAGCGATCGATTAAGTGGCCATTTTTAGAGCTGTCAAAACTTTTGACAGGCCTTACGATTCTGGCCAACAACTAGACATCATCTGTAAATTATCAGTGTTTTAGTGGCATTAGGTTTGTAACAGTAATTCTGTGAGAGTGACAAATAAAAGTGAGTGGTGGCGTATCTTCAACTAGCATTTGTTCGTTAATGAATAGATGTCCTCTAAGTTTTGATTAATAGACAATAAGGGTTTCTTCATGCGTAGAGTGAATCTATTGATTTTCGTACTTAGTTTTTTTGGTTTGAGCTTTCTGGGCCTCAGTGAGAGCCAAGCACGAATGTTTAACAAGCACCAAAAAAACTACCTCTTGAGTTTCGAACAACTGCAAAAACTGCCTAAGAAGCAGAGGGTTCACTACCTCAAATCAGTGGCGCGAATTTTCGTTCACTTGAGTAAATCCAGTAGTGGTGAGCTTTCGTGGCTTGATATGGTCCTATCTGTAGCCAATGCCGATGGCTATCAATTTCGCTGTATCGGTGGTGGATTCCCCGTGGAAGGGACTCAAACTAATTGCGGTGTCTCTGAATTCATGGGATTCAGTTGCCCAGGTCAAGAAATGTGTAATCCACTTATTTTTGGATTAAAAGCCAATGGCCAGCCCCATTGTTATGATAACGCAACGACTAGTCTTTGCTATAATTCCTTAGTAACGGGTCGAAACTCGTTCTTTACCGATGAATGGTTTCAGTCTGAAGAAGCACAGACAGCCTATAATGAGTTAAAGACAAATATCGATAGTATTTGTTCGGGTTCGGCCACAGTTCAAGAACGCCTTTATTTTCGTCAAGAGGCGTGCCGTATGGTCGAGAGACAAACGGCTCTCAATAGCCAGCGTTCCTTAAATACTTACGCCGTTATTTCTGAAGAAAACCGTGGAACAACGGCCCCAGTTGAGGCGCCCGATGATGCCACCGAAGAAGATCCTGCAGAAGAAGTCGCCGCGGCCGATGCAGAAGAAAGTTTAGGTTTAGAGGGCGCTATAGACCCGAATAACCCTTGTAGTGACCCAAGCCTGGTTGCTGGCCTACCCTCTGGAAATGGAGGGAGTGTTCCTTCTGTCGCAAACCTAGGAGAGGGTGGCGGAAGAAACCGAGATTGTTCGATTCTTAATAATTTTTCAGATGGAACATATACTCTACCTCCACACTTAAGAAATCTTGTCCCTGTAAGAATGGGCAACGTAACTATCTGTGTGATGCCTGACTATATTTCTGCCGGTTCAGATTCTGATAATGTGATGCTACCCATGGGTGCCCATGCAGCTGTCGAGTTTGCAAGAGAAACCGGCTTTATGCTACCCACCGTAAATATGGTAGATGCCATTTACGCAGCTTCACAGGTGACTCTCAACCCGAGTCCTAGAACAGCAGGTGGCGCAATGACGGGTACTAACTATTTTGTACAACATGATGCTACTGTTGATGGGCAACGTCGATCAGCAGGTTACCAACCTGGACAGTTGGTGGCGGGACATAAAAAAGATGTGACTGCTCATCGCTTAGGTGAGCAGATAGCGATGCCGGGTGCGCGATTTTGTCCCCAGGCGAGGATGGAGCGCCTAGTGATTTATGGGTGGCACCGGTCAGTCGGTAATCCTATACAACCAGCTGCAACCTGTCACGAGGCGAATTACTCGGATTATAGTAGTGGCATTCGATTTGTAAGCCAGGTGGCTTTTGTTGACGGTCAACCGAGAGATCTCCGTGATCTACTCGATAATGGTACCGGGAATTTATCAGGTTCTACATTGAGCAGTGGTAACATCGCCCACTTTAGGCAGGGCACGTCTCAAGCAAGACACATGGACGGTTGTTATGAGCCACAAGGGCCGATTATCAATCCATCTCAATACACGCGCACTGGAGAAGCCGGAGACAATGATACCTAAAATACTTAGGACCCCGGTTTGATTGGGGCGTCCTGATTGATTTTATCCCGCAGGCGAAGACGGCGATCAATTTTAAACTGAAAAATGTTTTCTTCGAAATCGTCTCGCTTAGAAAAGTAGTGCTTGTCAAATTCCTTGAGAATTTCTTCAACTTTTTCTGATTCATCTTGGTGATAATAATAGTAAAGAAGGCGATCGTAGAGTTGTACCGCTTCGGAAGCATCGTGGCGTTCGGCTATGGATTCCAGATAGTTGAGATAAATTTCGAGGCTATCTTCGGCGGGGATTTGAATTTCGACGACTTTATGGCCGTTTCTAATGGGAAAACTTCTAAAATCAAGTCCTTCTTCTTTCCAAATATTGAGGAAATTAATTTTATTATCGGATTCCAAAATCATAAACACTTTGAAAGATAAGTCTCTTTCAAAAACCTTCATGGGAAGTATCGCTAAATCGATCTCTTCAAATGGGTCCCCATTGAGTGCTCCATTTTTTGGGAAGGGAAATTTAGCAGCCCCTTTTTCGCTGTAGTAAAACTCGCGGGCCGTCAAGAGTCCTGGGTTCCACATTTTGAAGGTCCCTAGATCAAAGAACTCAATGACGTCGTCAGCAGAGGAATGGTCTTTTATGATCTTATAGCGTTCGCGAAGTGGAAAGCTTTGATCTAACACCGCACTGACATGAAAGGGGTCACTGACTTGAAATGTAATTATCAGAAGGGCGGGCAGTGTAAACAGAACAGTTTTCTTACTGACTATCGATTTTGATGGGAGGAGATCGCTGGGTGAATGAAAACAAAGAAACAGAATGAGTGAATAAGGGAGGACGATAAAGTAGCGATCATAAAGATCCCAATTAATGTAGCTTCGAAAAAAGAGGTCAAAGCTAAATATAAAGAAGGCCACAAAGAGAATTAGAGTCGTAAGATTGAAGACCGCTTCTTTTAGATATTTCTTTGTGAATTTAAAAGAAAATAGGAGAATCATTCCGAGAAGGAGGAAAACTATATTCCTAAAATAGACTTCAAAGTTGTGGAAACTCATATTTTCTAAGTAATTTTTTACGCCACCTAAAAAACTCTCGTGAAACTGCGTGATCTTTGTCGACTCAAGGTAGATGTTTATAAGAAGTGGAGTCATCACTAGAAGACTGATTGAGTGGAGTAAAATGAGCCGAGCCGGGGCCTGGTTTTTATTTTTAAGTGCTTGCATCAACAGCCAAGGGAGGATGGCGCAGAAAAGCCAAATCGGCTGTAGGCCTGCCGAGATTAAAAAGAAAAAGCTGAGTGGTAGAAAGTCCTTCCAGTTGAAGTCTTTTTCGGATTTTATGACTTCAAGTACGTAGCTGAGATAGATGATCGAAAAAAGTGATGCCAGGTGGGTCGGTCGGGCTTCGATGCTGTAGTAAAAGACCAGGGGATGGCCAATAAAAAGAAGAAGTATAAAAAGACTTACCAAATAAGACTTCGAATATTTTAAAGCAAATCCAGTAATTAATAGACCTGAAAGTAAGTAGCTTAAGCTGGGTACAAATCGAACGGCCCACTCTGAGTAGCCGAATAAATTGAAAACGATATAAGAGTAGTAGTAATCCAGAGGAGTTTGCTGAGAATAGGCGGCATAGGTGACAATCGATCTCTCTTTAAGGTCAAAAATCTGGGAGTATTCATCAATCCAAATAGAACGGTAGTCAATGTTGAAAAATATGACTCCAATTAAAGAAAGTGCCGCCAAAGAAAAAAGCCAAAGATTATTTTTATTAAAGATACCTTCATTTTTAAGAGATTCTTTAAATCCTAGGAAGTGACCAGGAATTTGTTTTGCGAGTAGCATAAATGCGATGAGAAATATAAAAATAAAGTAATAGGTGAAGCCGTCAAAAAGGTCACTGGGTTTAATAAATACTTCTGCTAAAACCGCAGGCAGTGCGATGAATGAGTAAATAAAGCAGAGAATGAACAGAAGGTTTCGCATTTCACTATGCTATCAAAATTCAATGGTGAACCCAACGGTTTAAATAGACTTTGTGCCAGCGGTATTTAGCGATTGATGAGTTTCGGAGCTAAGTCTGATCCGACAAATGCTGCTGCGGTCCGTTCTGAAATTTGACTAATTTCGACAAGAATAAAGCCGTCAACAGTATTGAAGTCGGGATCGAAGTTGAAATTTATAAATCGCGCACCGACGAGATTGACGTAGAATTTGTAGAGTGGCGGAACTTTCTCTCCAGTAATGGTCTCAATTTTTTTTGAAAAGACTCCGACTTTCGGAGACTCCTCAAGGAGTGCTATTAGATCTGGGTTTTTCAGTGTGATGGGCTTAAAGGACATTGTTGGAGAAATATTTTGCAGGAGTTTGCTATCTTCAACTTGGTGGTTTTCGAGCATGTATCTCACAAGGGTCGCCTTAAAGTCATTTGAGTAGGAGCTACTCAAACTTACGAGACCCATCATGTATTTAAGGTGAGGTCGATCCATCAAATAGTGACCGATTCCACTCCAGAGTTGGTTTAAAGTGGTAGTCCGTTGGTATTTAGGTACGATAAAAGATCTTCCCAGTTCTAGGACTTCACCATTTAGAGCTTTGAAAAAGCCCGATTTGAAGCGCAAAAATTCATGGGAATAGATGCTGTTTAGGTCATTTTCTATTACATATTGAGAGGTGTCTAGAATTCGGTAAGCTCCCTCAATCTCTTTATCTGCCTTATTCCAAACAAGGATATGGTCATATTTTAAATCAATGTTGGTGTTGTAATCATAGGGCTTTCCCGTGCCTTCGTTGGCTTGACGGAAGGTCTCTTCTCTTAACACGCCTAGGTGATAGAGAAGCTCTCGGTGTAAATTTTTGCCCTGAATTTCTAAAACTTGCGATTTATCAAGATCTTGTTGAACTTTGATATTTCCTAGTGCGATCTCAGCCGCAATGAGGCCTGCCAATTTTGATTGAGCTAAGCGAGGGGCAATAGGTTCGGAGTTAAGGGACTGTTCGCAGGTCATTGCAGAACTGACTTGGGGCCAGCAGAGTCCGCTCAATAGGAGGGCACTAACTATAGCTTTACATGTGATCAGACGGATATATCGCATCATATGAAAAGCATTTTGCATATTAGGTACCAGTTCTGGAGGGCTTATTTTAGATCTGACCGATGCAAAGCCCCTAAATGTGTCAGTGTGGTACGTGACATTCCCTGGGCCCTTCTTCACCTATTCTGAGAATGTCTTGGTAAGTAGTTAGAAGGAACGTATTTTAGTAGTCGGAGTAGTACTGTCGCTTTGCTTCTAGATCTGAAAGTGTACGTTATTTGAGTGCGTGTTCTGGACTCCCATAGTTGAGGAGTCCTTTTTTTTTGGCCCTGACAATTTATTAAGCCTATGACATTATTTTTCTATGGGCGGGGTCTTTAAATTTCTTACATTTATTATCATGGTTTATGGAGTTAGTCTTAATGCTCGCGCTTCATCAACAAGTTATGGTTTAGAGCTGGGAATCGACTACCAAAACTATTTTTCTGAACTGAAGGATCCAACCCGTAAAAGTGATATCATCTTGGAGTCTGAAGCATTTGCCGCTAAGAAATGGCAGAGCAGTGAATTTAAGTTGCGTATCAATGCTCGCTCAAACCCCCAGTCTAACGTTGAAAGCGAAAAATTATTTATTAATCCAAAAGAAGCTTTTTGGAAGTATCGCTCCTATCCTTGGCAACTTCTAGTTGGTTTTAATACTTACAATTGGGGAATCTTTGACCTTTATAGTCCTGCGGACAATTTAAGCCCGAAATCCTATCTCGATCTGTTTAATAGTCAACGAATTGGTAGTCCCGTTGTCGATGTTCTTTATGAGCAAATGAATTGGTCGTTTCAGATGATTTACATTCCCTATCAAAGTCACCCGGTTTTACCAGCCGAAGACAGCCGTTGGCTTCCTCGAGAGGTTCTTTTAGATACCAGTACCGAAGATTTAAAGTTAAAGCTTCCAGATGAATTTGCTTATGTCTATTCTCGTGAAGAGGTTCTCAAAGATGCCTTTAGACACAATTATGGCGGAAGATTGACACTGCGTCTCGATCGCTCCGATATTGGACTTTCCTTTTATGAGGGCTTGGCCTCCACTCCTAATTTTTTCATTAGTGTTTCCGGTGTTTTAAGTCCCGTCGAAGCAAATACCGTATTAATCGATTCGGATGTTGATTTGCGAGCCATCTATTATAAACAGAGGCACTCGTCCTTTCAGCTCACGCAACTCATTGGTCCACTTATTTTTCGACTCGAAACCCTTTATTCGGACACTTTGGGTTCGGTCCTAGGAATTCCCGCTTGGTCCCATCAAAATGCTATGGGACTTGAATATTCGTTTAGACCCTTTGGTAAACAGTTGAGTTTAATTCTTAATTACTATTTTGGAAGAAGTAATGAAGTGGCTGACAACTTAGTCAGTGGTAGTGGAAACTTCTTTCAGAATAGTTTGGGGTTCGGTTCTCGGCTCAGTCTAACATCCCAGAGTTCAATGAGTCTGGGTGGGCTTTTCAGCCTTGAAGATTCGGCCTATTTTATTCAGTTTACTAGCGAATCCAAATTAAATAAGTATTTTAGTTTTCTAGTGTCTATTGAAACTATTGGTGGCCCGCAAGAGAGTTTTTTAGGAAGTTTTTCTAAAAATGACCGGATTCGCGGTCAACTCAAGATCTATTTTTGAACGTAATTAATAAAGATATAATTTTGTTTGAGTTCAATAAAGTCTGGACCCATTTTTTTGTCGATTCGAAGTTTGAGCTCTGGGAGAGTGAATTCAAAATCGAGCTCCGAGAGGCTTGATTCAATTCCCTCTCTAAATCGAGAAAGATCAACAAAGGTGTTGGGATCGTATTTGGCAATATAATCGTTATCCCAAACACCCTGTAAATCAAAAGTTGGTTCGCCAAAATCAAGAATCAGTTGGTTGCCAAGGATTTTCACCGATGCATCCACTTCAAAATTGGAGTTAATACTCAGTTGTTTTTGATATTCGCCATCCCGCGGAACCCAATTATCAATTCGTGCTCGGCTGACGATTCGTGCCATGAGTTGTTCCTGACCTTGAGAGAAATTCATAGCAGGGTCTTGAACGAGATAACTTCGTAGTACGAAATTCGCACTCGTCGGAAAATTTGACATATCCGGGAAGACAAAGGCCTGGGCAAACCGATTTTGGTGTAGATCGCGCAAGGCTGGGATTTCTTGGCTGTAGAAATCTTTTAAGTAGCCTCCGTTGCGATAAACCAGACTCGAAAGTCTCTTTAGGTAGTCCAAAGAGAGGATCAAGCTACTACTGTTCGGCAATTGAAAGGGGTTAATTTGCATGGGTATGTACTCAATACGACTTATTTGATTGTCTATTTGCGCAAAGATTCGACCATGCACAAATAGATCTTTGTTGTTCGTATGGGCCTTCAGATAGTAGGGAATAAGAGTTACTTTTCCATTTTCTAATAGTGAATCTTCTTGGGTTTTTAGAGCGACCGCAAGGGCCTCTTGAACCTTTTGCCTAAAGACTTGCTGAACTTGTTTTTCGGTGTCTTTAATGACATCAGATTCCTCTTTGATCCAGCTGAAAATTGCTTCGCGAAGTTCGTTTTCGTAATCTTTAAAGCCTTCACAAGAATCGACGAAGATATCCAGTTCCGTTGATAGATCGATATTTTCGAGACGAATCGAGGGATTAAAAAGGCCGGCGTCATCGACAAGAGTTACGTTCGCATTTACCGCAAGTTTAGAATCTTTAGAGGTGATATTGAGCTTTTTGCACTGACCTTGAACTCTTGTACGCAGCAGAATGTTTCCCCGTTGTTTTTCGACAATGTCATCAGTCGTGATCTTTCCGATATTTAAATTGAAATTTTCTATAACGACTCTTATCGGAGAATTGCTAAGATTGAGCTGATCTAAATTATAGTCTACGGAGTAGGCGAGACTATAAGTAATTCCTTCAATCTTAGTATTGAGTGGTTCTTTGATCTGTATGTCCTCAATTTGATCAAAGTGGGACCCTTTTATGGACTTTGGTAGAGTCTCTATAAAATCGACATTTTTCATAACAAATACGAAGTCTGAGTACAGAGTCTCAGATCTCGCAAAGCCGCTCCAGAAAAGAAAAAGAACAAGTAACAATCGATTCATATTTTTCTATCGGCAGAGTTCTTATGGACTAAAGTTTAAAGGACTATTGTCCGTAAAAAAGGCCTGGGTATTAGAAAGTAGCACATTAAATGGAAAGTTCTTTTTCGAAAAAATTTAAATATCAAATTCTTGGGAAAAAAGCTCTCATAGTTTCTTTTAGCCTTTTGCTATTAGTGACCATCTTTTTTGCGCTCTTTTTAAACCGTATCCAAACGAAATACTCTATAAAACAATTTCAACCAAAAAATCATCCGAGTATCGACCTTCAGGAAAAAATTAGGAATAATTTTCTTTTAACAGAGACGAGCCCTATTCTCATCAGTTTGACCCATCCAGAAAGCGAGACATGGCTTGAAGATGATTCACTGCATAAGCTCAGCGAACTGACAGAGCAGCTGGAAGAATTAGAAAGTGTAGAGTATTTAACCACTATTCAAAACTTACCCATTGTCATACTTGGTGCCAATCATTTTAATCTAGGCTCGATATCCGACCTCGAAGATAAGGCGAGAGTTCTCGAGAACCCTACTATAGTTCCACAGTTTCTCTCTCAAGATGGAAGGGCGACTAACATTCTTTTGCATACGGAACCGCTCAGCAAGGAGAATCGGTCAGTACTTATTTCTGAACTGAATAGGATTCTCGAAGAAAACTTCTCTGAAGAATTCTACTTGAGTGGTATCCCAGTATTTGGCAACGAAATGAGCCGCATGTTGAATTCTGAAATTGCGCTCTTTACCTTGTTATCATTGATCCTTGCTCTTCTCGTTATTTCGATCGTGTTCAAGGGCATTGCTGCTCCAATAATTTGTTTTTTCTCGCTTCTTGTACTCAATATTCTGTCTCTCGGGATATTAAATATCCTGGATCTTCCGTTTACAGTCCTGACTTCTAGTATTCCAATATTGATCGCGATAACATATATCTCCATCGCCTCACACTACCAGATTAATCTTTGGAAAGGCTCTCAATACAATCAAACGAATCATACTGAATTAATTCATCAAACCAGTAGGAGGCTTTTTAGATCGCAAATTTTAGCGAGCCTAACTACGATCATAGGTTTTGCTTGTCTGATACCTTCATCAGTGCCCGTGATTAGCCAATTCGGTCTTGGAGTTTGCTTGAGTGTCAGTCTTGTTACCTTGCTTTCTTTGGTTTTTCTTCCTCTACTTTACGCCCATATTAGGCTTCCAGAACCACGCAATTTCAGTTTTTTCGCCTCCATAACAACTCAGTTGCAAAGAACAAAGAGAGTATTCCCAGTTCTTGCCTTGGGATTATTAATTGGCCTTGTTGTTGCGACGTCACTTCAACTTTCTAAGGGTCTCAACTGGTCGACCCGTCTTATGGATGATCTACCCCAGGGGAATCGAATTCAGTTAGCCAACTCATATATTGACGAAAACATGGGAGGTCTATTGCCTCTCAATTTAGTGATCAATAGCAAAAGTGCTAAAAATAGTTTTAAGCAATCAGATCAACTATTACGACTAGAGGGTTTTTTAGGTTGGCTCCGTAAACAAAATGAAGTAGGAAGTGCTTTAGCGCTTTCAGACTTTATCAACCTAGCAAGTCATAAAGAACGTAGAATTGAAGACGATGCAAAAATTAAAGAGACTTTGTTTTTGTATGGAACGAGCGAAGAAAATCCCATTGACTACTTTATTAGCCCCAGTGGTCAATCGACGCGTGTAGCCCTTTACTTGAAAGATAAAAATTCAGCCGAGATAATTTCACTCGTTTCACAAATTAAGGAGCAAGCTCAAAACAGTTTTTCAGAGTCTGAAGTCTTAGTTGCGGGTCAGGCTCTCAGCCATCATCAAATCAATCGAGAACTCTCAGAGCGCCTGATATTCGGTTTTTTTAGTGCACTCGGTTTTATTTTCTTACTGATTCTTCTTCAGTTTCGCTCTTTAAGCTGGTCACTGTTGGCGATTCTTCCCAACCTTGTGCCCGCAGTTTCTCTTTTGTCCCTACTGCTTATTTTTCAAATTCCCATAAAGCCCGGAATTGCCATTGTATTTTCTATTTCGCTAGGGCTCGCCTTTGATAATACAATTTATCTCCTAAACTCCCTCAGAGAGCAACTGGCAAACAAGACAAGCAATGTTGACATTCTGACAATCTTCCGAAGAGAACGAGGGGGATGTTTGCTTTCTAGTCTGACTAGTATGGCGGGATTTTCAATTTTCGTATTTAGTCAATTTGGTGTCAGCCAAAGTTTTGGCATATTTATGGTCGTAGCCATATTGAGTGGTCTATTCGCAGATCTCTATTTATTGCCGAGACTCATATTAGGTATAAAAGTTTTAAAAGAAAAATATATATTCAAAAGTTTTGATAGCTTAGGAAAGGACGCTAAACATGCTTAATTTAGCAAATAAATTACTAATAGGGCTCGCCATTGGTTCATTCATTTTGGTTTCGAATGTCCAAGCTGGCGAAATGACAGCCGATGAAATTCTCGAAAAGGTCGAGGTAAATACTCGTGCCTCCAACGAGGTTGCTCAGTTGAAGATGTTGATAAAGGGTAGAGATGGTTCTGAAAAGGAACGTGAGCTCACCATTAAAAAGCAGAATCAATCGACCAAAAAAGCTCTGGTCAAACTCCAAGCGCCAGAAGATTTACGCGGAGTTGGATTTCTGAGTATTGATGAAAAAGGATCAGAAGAAAATCAATGGCTTTTCTTACCCTCTGAACGGCGATCTCGTCGAATTACCTCTTCAGGAAAGGGCGGCAATTTTTTAGATTCTGATTTGAGTTACGAAGATCTGAGCACCTCGACCTATAAGAACTTCGAAAACAAGGTCGAAAAAGTCTATGAGAAGTCGGGTAAGAAGATTGCTATTATTCTGAGCAAGGTCAAGGATAAGTCGGCTTCCTCTTACAGTAAGATTAAAACTTGGATTGATGTCAAAAATTACCGAATTATGAAAGTGAGTTACTACAATAAACGGGGAAAGCTCAGCAAGAAGGTGCAATTTAGTAACTACAAAAAGTACGGTAAGGTTTGGCGCGCACAGAAGCTCAAGGTGAAGAACCTTAGAACCAGAAGTCAGACTATTCTAACCGTGAAAAACATTTCTTTTGAAAATCTCAATGAAGGTGACTTTACAATTTCATCCTTAGAATCGATGTAGGTTACTCACTTGGTAGAGCGCCTAGGCTGCTCACCAGTCGTAGAAAATTAATCCAATTGGGCAAGGACTCCGTTCTCGCCCTTTGTAATTCAGGGCTGATTTCTGAGCGTGATTGAGCCATGGGTACCGATATACCTAGTTTTCCGTTTTCTCCATCTACAATGAAATTATCAGTCTCTAGGTTTTCAGAAAGAACAGGGCCTGGAATTAAAGCCGAAGGATCTACCGGTAGAATTTGCTGATCCATGGGAAGCCATATTCGTGCATCAATTATGATATTTTCGAGAAGGTCTTCTCTTGACTCGGTCAGTGGGTTTTCTAGCTCATCTATGTTTGATCGGGACACCAATGCGAGCCAGTCGAATACATTGATTTCTCTCTGGCTTCCTTGAATACTAAAGAGATTCAGTTCTCCAGTTTCAGCAAGACCGGCGAGAGCGCTTAGACAGGGAGCATCTATGGACGTGCAGGAGAGATTTCCACGACTTAAAGTTTCAAGAATTGAAAGGGGATGATCGAGATGAAATTGGCCCAGTCTTTGGCTGTTAAGTTGAGGGATGTTTCCTAAAAAAAATGGTCCCCTTGTTTCTCCTGAAATACGTAGGCTTAGATAGTAATCAATTCGAAAATGGACGAATGGAAGCCACTGAATTTGCAAATTCTCGATCTCGAGGTCTAGAAGGAATGGATTCCATGACTCTTGATTGGGGTTGTGAATGAGAGCTCTTAAGCCACGAAAACTTCCAAATCGTACCTCTTCCTGAGCGAGAAGCCGAAGCCCCCGCTCAGAAAGGGTTCGATCGAGCCCTATCCCTAGGCTATTAAAAGATTCCTCTTCTCCCTCAACGTTCACCGGAAGCCAAAAATGAACCAACCAATAGGTCGATTCCCCACTTTCGATTTCACTTTCAATGCTTGTTTCATCTTGTAAATTCAGTGTGAGTTCTCTCACTAAATCTCTGATTTCTAAGTATTCGTCTGGAACGACGGGGGTACTTATAATTGAAGGTTCTGTTTCTCCTTCAAGGACCTCTGGTAGGACCGGCTCTTCTTCTACAAAATCATCCTCGGTAGGGGGTTCTAACTCGGATTGATCCTCGACAATCGGGGTTAGAATTGCTCTTTCCTCGATTTCGTCTGAAATTAGCGGTTCTTCAGTTTTTTCTTCAAATGTGGATTCTTCTACAACTACTGGATCAGCTTCGGGAGCGCGAAGAACAATCGGGGTTGCCTCGGGTGCCAGAACTGGTTCCGGCTCTTCTTCGGAATCGTCCGCGATGGGAACTTCAACCTCATCCGTATGAAGTTCTCGTTCAAACTGGGTTCCACGAATCATTGACTCAGCTGGGTCTTTGTTTTCACAAGCCGTGAGAGTCAGTAGTATAAGAAGTGCAAACTTAAAGTTCGCAACGACACTTAAAATATTAAACATCATTTAAGCTACTTATTCTTTCGTTGATACTCTGTACTTGTTCATCCAAATCGCTAGTTAGGGTGCTGGCGGTGTTAATAAGGCCTTCAATAATTGCAATTCTTTGATCATATTCACTTTCACCACTCTCAAGGGCGTCCCTTTGTGCCCGTAAATTAACTCGATCATCTTGAAGTCGGTTGAGGACTTCCAAGAGGTATTCTAGCTGGCGATCGACTCTTGCATTATTCTCAATACGAGCCCTTTCTGCGGCTTCATTGGCATTTGTTACAGCGACCAATCGAGCTTCGTACATTTCGAGCATACCACGTGCTTGTTCTAGCTTTCGATTCAACCGTCTCTTCCAAGACTCTAGAAAATCGGCAAGTTCCTCTTGAAAACGAGCATTTTCCCTGTCGAGTCCAAAGAGTTCAGTATCGAAACTGACGGGGAGTTCCGCTTCAACATCGAAATTATCTATGTAATTGATGTTTTCTTCGATAGCTGAGACGATCTCTCCAAGTATACCTATGGCATGATCGCAACTCGATCCTTCGAGAATAGTCTGATGAACTGGTACCATTTCACAAACTCTGGCAACGACTTCTTGAACGATTTCTACCTGAAGTTCGTTTTGGCGACCGATGGCCTCTTCAATATTGTCTCCTGTTTCTGCGAGCAATCGATCCAGTTGATTGCTACCCTGGGCTTTTGCTCTCAACAATTGCCTCAGTATAATATTTAAAGACTGGGACCTTGCTGTTTCAGCTGATATCGAAGCGTTGATGCTGTCGCGCTCAAAAATAAGGCCCTCAACAATTTGGTTTCTCAAAAGCACGACCTGTTGTTCGAGTGTATTGACCTCATCTCTAAAGAGGCTATCCATATCGAAGTCCTCTCCCATCTGGACGTGCCATTGCCTGGCGACGCTCCAGACTCTCTGTAAAAGCTGTAGGTAATCTTCACTTTGGTGATCCATTCCCATTCCCGATTCACTCAGGCGAAGGAGAATGGGATAAATAGTACCATTCAACTTATTCCAAATTGTGTAGTGGTATTCCTGACCTATTCCCACCAGACCTGCACCCGAGGGTGCCTCTTCTCCTATGAATGATCTCATTTGTTCGAGGAGTTGGGGAATCCCAGATGGAGCTTCCGTTGAAAGTTGCTCTCTAAGGGCAAGTCGGTCATCACTGATAGGTTCTTCTGCGCTCGGTCCAGATTCAAGGACTTCAGTTTCTGCCCTTAACTCAGAAATTGGACAAAGGAATAGACATAAGCTTAATGTAATCAAGCAGCGTTTCATTTCATCTCCAAAAATTTTAATTCAAAAGCAAGCTGTCATTGCTTAGTGCAAGGCGCAGACCAAAATGGTTCCAAATTGAAACCACTGTAAACTATGTAAACACCGTGTATTGTCATTTTAAACATCAAATTGGCAGTACAAGTGTAACTTCTTGATAGGAAATTCAAGAATTTAGTTTAATTGATCTTATAGTAAGTCAGGGAGATGTCTCGGTTTAAAGAACCATCCAGATAGAAAATCGTTTTAAAAAAATGAACGCGGGCTTGGTCTAATCCTGAAAATTCATTATCGGATTCAATTCCGCCACGCTCACCAATCTCTACGACTCGATACTTTGCCTCTATCTTTTCAATTTTGATAAGACTACCCCAGCGATCAAATGTGATTTCGTCTTCACTATTGAGGCACCAGGATCGGGCAATAACCTCATCAGGGGGTAGTTCAATTGCTGGAGAAATTAGGGGTTTTGCTCCCGGTTCTAAGTAGGACTTGAATGAAGAGGCAATTAAATCGTCATCAATTAAAACAGAGTTGTCGAATTGTTCAAAATAAAAGCGGCAAATTCCCATTTCTAAGGAGCCAAAACCATCGGCGACTTGTCGACTAAAATAGGAATAAAGCAAATCCAAATCACCGTAAGAAAAAGCCTCCGAGGTTAGGATTTTATGATCTTTGACTCGGGCCAAGCGGTAGGGTTGGTAGGCCTTAGTTTTTACAATGAATTCCCCTTCCTCGGGGAGAGAATCTATATCGAATGAAAGTTCATCTATTTTAAAAGGGCATTTCATTCGACTATTTATATAGACACGCAAATTCAAATAGCTCGACTGCGGTTTGAGGAGTTCCTCTTGGGCTCTCGTAAAGTCGGACTCATTAAGGGCAATGGTTCCAAAGTCATTTTTACATATCAACATGGGCACATTAGGCTCCAAAAGCTACACATTGGTTGTGATTGAGCGCAAGGTTGCTTCGTTAATTCGACTATTTGCAATTTCATCTTACAATTTCTTCGGAAAATCTATAATTCTTTCGTGGTATTAATTGAAAAGATTTTTTCAAAAAAAAGTATCAAGCCTCTAAATCCTGGAAGTTATGCAACAAAAATAATGATGCGCCTGCTAAGAGTTTTTGGCACAAACTCTGCTCTATGGAAGGGCAAATTAACATTCTTCATTCAAAAATTTGAAGAATAACAAATTGGGGGGTCTATGATTAAGTTGAATAAACTTATAACGACATTAGCTGCAATTTCTTTGCTTGCAGGTGGTTCATTTGTAATGGCAAATGGCCAAGAAAATTCGCAAAGTCTTTCCGCCTATATTTCTGGCGACGCTATCATCAATCAAGATGGTAACAACACTGCAGAAGGCCTAGCTGGTCTTGAATTGCAAATGACTGAAAGCTTCAGAGCAAACCTTGCTATGCAATTAAAGCACCTTACTGACGAAGCTCAGGCTGGCGATTTAAGTGATGCTGAGTGGGAGAAAATCATTAGTGAAGCTAACATCACTCTTGATTTGTCTTTAGGTCAAGTAGTTGCTGAAGTTCAATTCGGTAAGAGAGATCGTTCACCTCGTCTTCAACAGGTTCTTTCTTCTCTTCAAAGAGCTTCTGACACTTCCCTTATGCCACATGATGATCGTGGAATCATCGGTGTTTGGGTAACTGTGCCAACTGAAACTCTTGGTGAGCTTAACTTCTCAATCACAGAGACAGAAGGTGGAGATTTCAACTTCAATGACGATCAAGTAAGAATGACTGCTTCAATGAGAAAAGCACTTACTGACTCTTTGACAGTTGTTGGTTCTGTTGGTTTCGAAAACAACTCTACTGGCGACAATGGCTATGCCGTTTCTGGTGGAGTTCAGTATGATGTTACTGACGACCTTTCTGCCTATGGTTCAATCACTCACTACGATAACTACTCAGGTATTTTTGGTTCTGAAACAGGTTGGGAAGTTGGTCTCGACTACGACTGGACTGAAAACACTACTGTTGGTGGATCTTACGAGAGCTTTAACGATGAAGATAAGCTCTACGTAGGAGTGGACCACACTCTTAGAAATGGCATGATCGCTTCTGGTGGTGTCTTTGTAAGAAATGTTGGTCAATCTAACCAATCTGAAGGCCTTGAAGCTATGCTTAGAATTCCTATCCAAAAAGGACGAATTCGATAATTTTATTGTAGCCGACCGTATACATTCAATCCCTCAGCATTTTTATGTTGGGGGATTCTTTTATTTGAAACGCCGAATAGACTCACATAAGATAAGTTCAGTAATTCGAGGTGGGTCGTTATGGCAAAAAAAGTAAAACTAAAAACATCTAAAAACAATAAGAGTGTCAGTGAATTTGTAAAGTCCATAAAAGATGATGATTTAAGAAAAGACTGTAAAAAACTCTTAAAGATCTTCAAGGACGCCAGTGGATTAAGAGCTAAAATGTGGGGTAGTTCAATTATTGGTTTTGGAGAGTACACCTATTATCGCTCCAACGGCGATGAGGGGCAGTTTATGGCCACGGGATTTAGCCCCCGAAAAAGTGGACCTACTATTTATATTATGCCCGGATACAAAAGCTATGCTCCGTTGTTAAAAAAACTTGGACCCCATAAATTGGGGAAGTCCTGTTTATACTTAAAGAAGCTGTCTGAGGTTGATGAGAAAATTCTGACAAAGCTTATAAAAACAGGGCTTAAAGATTTAAAAAAATCCCACAAAACGAGTTATTAGAGGCCCTCTAGGTTATGCTACTCGTTGGCAAGTCCCATGAGTTCTTCTTTTCTCAACCTTAGAGCCTCGAGGGCTTTTGCTTTCAAATCTTTATAGGCGTTTTCATCAATGGCCATGGGTTCATCTTTATCCACCCAAAAGTGATCCCTTGTATAGTAGTCGGCGACGTTGTCTATAAGATCAATATCTTCTCGCACCAAGGCGTAGTGAAGAATGACTTTGAAGAATGAAAAGCTAAACTGTGCTTCGGTGTTTTCAACAACTTGTTTAAAGAGTTCTACAATACTCCCCGTGGGGTCTTCTGGATTAAGGTCAAATTGGAAAAGGGTATATCTATTATCTGATGGGTCGACCCAAGAGTCTGGAAAGCGCTCTCTTAAAAAGGTAAATATGCTGCCGTCTGCCTCCTGAAACAATACGAGAATAAATTTATTTGCCCTTCTATTTTCGAGGTCATCCTTATCAAGTACGAGTTGATAATGACTAATATCGTGCAAAACATTTGAATATTTACTGAGGTAGCTAAATTCCTTTTTGTTGAGATAAACCCTTGGCGCAATCCAAAGGCTCAATTGATTTGTTTTTATGGACCTGGGAACCATCATCTGAGCCCCGGACTGGTCAGTCATAAGGCGTTTTATATCTTCGTAAATTTCACGTGTCGGTAGAGATTCATGAATTCGATAATGTTCAACATAGGCCTCATGTCGAACAGTCGACAAAACAATTGAGAAACCAAGTACGAGGTTGATCCCATGGGTTACGAGCTTCTTCCTAGTAATCGCAACCAAGTCCTTGGCTATAATTACAAACAAGAAAAAGCCAAATAGGGGAACGACAATGACGTAGCGGTCAACGATCGGGAACCAATTGATATAGGTGTAGTAGAAGGTGTCATAGATGACCGTGAAGCTAATGATTGAGAGTATTAATGCAAGATAAAATCTTAAGGATGGCCCCTTTAATTTCTTTAAAAAGATTAAGGTTCCTATCAAGAGAACCGGAAAAAGAAGAACGTAGGGATTAAAACTTCTAAAATAGGGCTCTAAGTGTTCGTAGTTTAGGCGCTCTAAATAAAGAGTGAACTTGTCGAGCCAATTACTGTGGAATTGATTCATCGGTAGGCTGACATGCCTAATATAGAGACTATTAGCCAAGCCCAAAACCGAAACAAAAACAAAGGAGGCTATTATCTTCTTCTCGCTCCTAAAACTGAGAAGTCCCGTTACTAACAGATAGAACATGAAAATAAAGAATATCATTATCGGTTGTAGTCCTGCCGAAAATGTAAAGAGAAAGGCCACGAGAGAAAATATGGGCCACGACCACATTTTTTTTTGCAGAAAAATATATACCGTCGAAAGAAAAAGCACTGCAAAGTGCATTACTAAGTAAATAGGTCTTGCCTCAACACTTTGATAGGAAATCAGCGGGAAGGATACATAGAGTAAAGGTATTAGAAACCGCAGTGATAGCCCAATTCTCACCTCTCTTGTGAAGATATTAATAAAGACGATAGTCAAAAGAAAGAAGAGGCAAGGAAATAGGCGGTACGAGATGAGTTCAAGATCAAAAAGAGTTCCGGCAAAAAGTCCAAAGTAATAGTCCATCGGAGTTTGTTGAGATTCGGCGGCATATCGCGAGATGGAATAGGTTTCCTGTAAAATATTAAAGAACTGGGTGAATTCATCGAGCCGAATGGAACGCATGGAATTTTCGTAATACAAACAAAAAGCGCCACAAGAAAGTGTGAGTACGTATAGAATCAATTCTTTGCCATTAAAATCTCTGAAAATCGTAGTGATGGGCGCGCGATACGTGAAAATTGCGTAAGAGGCTATGAGTAAGAAAACGAGTATCATTGAGAGGTGGGCGTAGGTAAACGTGGGTATAAATTCTTCGTTTATAGTGAAGAGCTCATAGATTCCAATCGCCAAAATAAACAGGCAAATAACAAAACCATAAATGCCTATAATGAAATTAAAGCGATTTGGCGTATTGGTCATTTGATTTTGTATTCCTCTTCCGTGAAAATCTTTTCCTCAATGCGCTTTCGAACTTCGAGTTGGTATTCAGCGACGTTTCTAAATTTCTGGTCGCCGACATCAAGAAGATCTTCGGTATAATACTTAAAAATTTCTTTTACCTTTTCTTCGTCTTTTAGGTAGTAGTAGTAAAAAAGAAGCCGGTCATAGATTTGAGGAATCATCCGTTTATCAGGGGCTTTTTCAATGATTGTATAGAGGTATTTAAAATAATGTTCTAAACCATTTTCCGCCGGGATATTTATAACAAACATTTGGTGGGCATTCTTGAAAAAGTGGTGTTCGTAGTCGAGTCCTGCTTCTGTCCAGAAATCCTCGATTTTATAGGCATTATTCACATCGACAAAGAAGTATATCTTAAAGGGAACCCCTCGCTCGAAAAACTCCATGGGCTCGACAATTAAGTCCATTTCGTAAAAAGGTTCAGGATTATTTTTATTATACGTGGTCACGAATTGAGCGCGACCCTCTTGATTATAGTAAAATTCCCAAGCAACGAAAATATCGGGATTCCATTTACTAATCGCACCGACTACCATATTTGAAATGAGATCATAATCAGACGATGTATGTTGAATATAATGATATTGTTGTTTTTTAGGGACATCTCCGGCCTGGATACGATGATGCTCATGGTATCTCTCAGAAAAAACAAATCCGGTACTAGCCAAACAAATTACAAGAAAAAGAAGACTTGAAAACATTTTACGTTGAGCTTGATAAAGATACTGTCCTTGGAGCGCAATAAAAGAAAGGGCGGCAATCGGTAGGACGACAACATATCTAATAAAAAGATTCCAATTGATATAGCTTTTAAAAAACAAATCAAAACTGACAACGAAGAACACGAGAATACCGAGGAACATAAAGTATCGAGATAAAAAAGATTTTTCTTTTCGAAAAGAAATAAAAAACAAAATAATTGTGCTTATTATGAGAATTAGAGATTGGGAAAATGCAATCCAATAGAGTTCGTAGGTAGCTATAGAGAAGTTCTTAAAATACTCGGCAACGCCACCTGCGAAACTTTCTTTAAATTGAAAGGCGAGTGAGCTTCGATAATGAATGTTATAGAGAAAAGGAATCATACAAACGAAGCTTGCTAAATTGACGAGAAACCATTTTTTTGCCACTTCTTTATCTCTTCTGAACAACCAAACGAGAATAAATGGTGCCATTGAGCAAAAAAGCCACAGTGGTTGTAGCCCGGCAGAGAGATTTAACGTCATCGAGATCGGGAAAAACTCTTTCCAATCAAAGTCGCCGTCTTTAAAAAGGCTCTCGCCGAGGTAGAGAATAAAGATGATACTAAATAGGGCTGCCAAATGCGTTGGTCGAGCCTCGATACTTAGATAAAAGATGAGAGGATTTAAAGCGTAGGCGATAGCGATCGAGGAACTGAATACGTAGGATTTGGACTTCTTGAGCCCATAGGACGTTAAAAGCAAGCCTCCCAATACAAAGCTAATAATGGGCACGCAGCGAAGGGCTACCTCAGAAAAACCGAACAAAACTAAAACACCCAATGAATAGAAGTAATCCAGCGGAGTTTGTTGAGATTTCGCTGAATAAAGTAAGACAGAACGAATTTCCATGAATTTTATTTGCGTATACTCATCAAGCCAAATGGATCGATCTGAAAATTCGTAAATACTCAAACCGATTAATAAGCCACCTACAAGTAGAAGAAACCAAATCTTTATACTTTTGAAATTGGGAAGCTGAAAAAAACTTTCCAAGTTTACTTTGCTTTGCCAAAGGCGATACCCGAGTAAACCCGTCATAAAAATCATTAGTGGTAAATTATAATAGGTGTAGGGATCTATTTTTCGCGGCTCAGAGGGGACTGGTTGATAGAAAAAGTCCACTCCTTGAAAAATAAGGGCGATGACCAAGTAGACAAAGGTGATTAAAACGAGCTGAAACTTCATTCGAATTACTCAATTAATTCATATATTTACCAAAATTAGACGAACTTCAGTATAATACGGGTTCACATTGAAAACCACCCCGTTTTTTGTCAGACTTTAAGTAGAGATATTAAGGGAAGCAAACTTTGAGAAAAACCTATTTACAGTACCTAAAACAAGGAATTCAACAAAACGGACTGAAATCTATATATCAGTATCCTTCCCGTTATTTGGGGACCTTGGCCTCCTATTTCCTTAAGAAATCCCTTTCTGGCCCCATTGAAGGGGACCTCTGTTTGACCTACAACTGTAATCTTCGCTGTATTATGTGTGATTTACCCCAACGCCATCAGGGTTTTGTTAAAGAGGGGCGAGAGATTCTCGGTCTTGAAGACTACAAACAAATAATTCGTGATTATCGAAAAATCGGAACCTCTGGAGTCGGAATTTCCGGTGGAGAGCCGTTTCTGCACAAAGACCTCTTTCCGATCATCCGTGAAATCAAAGACAATAAAATGATTGCCCAGATCACGACTAATGGCTGGTTTATAAGGGAGAAAAATTTTGAGGAGTTCATCGATACTGGAATTGACTCAATTACTGTTTCTCTGGACGGCCACAAAGCTGAGATCCACGATAAGATTCGGGGAATTCCTGGGTCTTTTGATCGCGCTCTACACGGTATTGATTTGGTGGCGAATTGGGCCAATCGAAACTACAAAGTGAATATAAACACGGTACTTTCAGAAGATAATATCGGTGATTTCCCAGCGATTATTGAAATGGCCAAGAAGTCCGGTGCTGATAGTATTGGCTTTATGCCAGTGCACACCATCGGAAGTGATAAAACTTCTAATCCAGAATTAAAAAAAGATCGCGAAGAGAAATTAAAGAGAAGCTTAGATCGACTCTGCGAAGAAAAACGCAAAGATGACTTCATTGAATCATCTATAGAATACTTAGAGATGTTTGAATCATTTTTTCTCGGTAAACCTTTGCCCATAAAATGCTACGCGGGTTATACAACTTTGCTGGTTGATTGCTATGGCGATATCTTCCCCTGTTTTACGTTCTACGAAACAAAGAGAGCCTTCGCCAATATTAGAGACACTGGAGGACTGGCAAATTATTGGCATTCACAGGACTTAAAAGAAAAACGAGATGGCATCAGGGACTGCAGAGAATGTTATTGGAACTGTCAGGTCGAAACTAACCTTCTCTATAAATATTTCGAGAAAATTCCCTCAAGTTAGATATCAAATTCAAAGAATATGAAATGTAATTTATATTCCGGTTGGCTCTATTTCTTTCTCATCACTAGGTAGGGACCGAGCGCGAGAACGTCAATTTCTGTTCTCAAAAAACAGTCAATAGCGTCTTGAGGACTACAGACAATGGGTTCGTTTTCGTTGAATGAAGTATTCAAAAGAACGGGAACCCCCGTTTTAGCCTGAAAGGCTTTAATAAGTTTGTGATATTTCGGATTTTGCTTTTCATTCACGGTTTGAATACGAGCCGTTTGGTCAACATGGGTAACGGCCGGAATCTTAGGGGCAGCTTCGTTTTTAACCTTTCCCGTGAGGATCATGTAGGGCGAGAGTTGGTCTCCCGGGATTTCGAAATAGTCCTTATAATCCTCCTCGGAGACAGAGGGAGCGAAGGGACGAAAGTATTCTCGCTTTTTAACTTTTTCATTGAGGATGTCTTTCATATCTTTGCGCCGGGGGTCCGCTAAAATCGAACGATTGCCAAGGGCCCTTGGCCCCGCTTCCATTTTACCTTGAAACCAGCAGATCACTTGTCCTTTATCGATTTCTTCGGCAACCGCTTCTTCGATCGATTCCGGTCGAGTAAAATTGAGGTTATTCGTTTTTAGAGCTTCTTCAAGCTGCTCGTCTTTATAAGAAGGTCCCCAGTATAAATCGGCCAATGGCGGGCTTATCTTTGAATCCTGACCTTCTTGGTACTTGAGAAGACAAGCTCCGAGTGCCGTACCAGCATCCCCTGCAATCGGTTGCACAAAAACCTCAGAAAACCCTGACTCTTCGATAATTCGAGAATTCATCAAACAATTTAATGCAACTCCACCGGCAAGGCAGAGCCGATCCTGTCCTGTTCGATCTTTCAGGTACCTCGATAGCTCTAATCCAATGAGTTCTGTCATATACTGTAGAGCAAAAGCATAGTCTTGATGTAAAGGCGTGATCTCATCATCGGGATTTCGCTTTGGCCCAAATTCTTCGTAGAAAAGGTCACTCAACCATTGATCTTGCCCGTGGGTATGAAACTGAAAATAGTCCAAATTCAGTTCAAAGTTTCCTCGTCCCTTGTATTCAATAAGCTTTTCGAAAAATTTCACTTGAGACGGACCACCGTAGGCAGAAAGCCCCATGACCTTCCACTCGTCATTGAAAGATTTAAATCCCAAATATTCGGTGATCGCCGCGTAAAGGTGCCCCAGAGAGTGGGGTACTGAAATCGATTTTAGAACTTCAATTTTGCCACCATGGGCTTCAGCCATCAGTGTGGTGGTTGACTCGCCTCGTCCGTCGAGAGTCAAGATCGCAGCGTCTTGAAAGGGACTCATATAATACGCACTCGCTGCGTGACAAAGGTGGTGGGGGAAAAAACTAATTTTCTGGCGCTCATCAATCGGAAATTTTTTTGCGAGAAGAGAGCGAAGTTTCATTTGCTCTTTTATAGCACTAAGAAAGCCAGATTCCATGGCACCAGAGGCACTGTTACTGAAGAGATTTAATGTCTTCGGGAAGTACCGAATAAAGTGCCCTAAGTTTTGACTAATTTCGCGCCAGGGCTGAGAGAAGTAGCAGATATGATCAATATCACTAAATTCAATGGGTACCATTTCTAAAATGGCGGAAATAGCTTTATAGGGAAAGGCCGTGGTATGTTTCTCACGATTGAGGCGTTCTTCTTCGATAAATGCGAGCACTTCTCCATCTTTTAGAAGGCAGGCAGCACTATCGTGAGTGTAGGCAACGATTCCCAAAATAATCATGATTAAATTGTAACTTATAGAATTCCGAGAGTGGAGGTTCCTAAGAAGACAAGAGGCGTTAGCGACTTTTGGCCAGGGGACAGTTGAACTGAGCTATGGAAAACTATCGTCAGAGATGGGGGAGGTCTGAATGCGACAGTTTATGGAAACAATGAGAATCGGCTACTACTCTTTTGCCTCAGGAATCAAGAATCGCGGACTCATTAAAACCCTAGGTATGTGCAAAGAAGCCATCATTGACGAATATTATAACCGCACTCAAGGGCTCGAGGTCAGCGGTTTTTATGACCCAAAAGACTGCGAAAAAAACTTGGATAATAAGGATTTTGCCAATTTCTATCAACCTGTTCGCTATCGGCCTTTCAATAATCTCTTTTCAGACCTCGATATAGTACCCGAGGGGCGTTTTATCGATATTGGATCGGGCAAGGGAAAGGCTCTCGTCTTGGCTGCCGAGTTTGGGTTTAAAAAAATAATTGGAATAGAGCTCTTTGAAGAGCTCAATGTTGTTGCGCGCGAGAACATTAAAATCTTCCAAGACAAAAATCCCCAATATCGTGATGTCGAGTTCGCAGTCCTCGATCAAGATGCCTGTACCTACGAATATACAGCAGATGATCAAATTATTTTTATGAATGACCCCTTTTCGGATGAGGTTATGAAACCCTTTATGGATCAGCTCATCCCAGTATTGAAAGAGTCAAAGCACAAGGCCTACATTATTTATAAGAACAACGGCAAGAAACACTTTCCGAATTTTTACCGGCTCCACGAAATTGCTGACTATCTGACCAGGGATTACTCGGGCAACTATTTCGAAATTTTTAAACTAAGATAGCCCATCTTCTCCTAAAGCCATTCGCACGGCCCTAAGGTGCTCCCAGAAGTGACCTTCTCGGTACTTTTCTATGCCTTTTCTCAGTTCGTCTTTTTCTTCGTCACTCAATCCGCGGATATTTAAGTGGTCTCTTTCAACGACATCCTGAAAAATAGGTATGAGTCCTTTTTCGATACAGAACTCGAGAAAAGCGGGGATTTCCCGCCAATTTAACTTCTGAAATGTCATCGAAGCGAATAGTTCAATAGGGCGATCATCTATTCTAAGTCGACTTTTTTTGTAGTTTACAAAGGCATCTAGTGTTTCAAGAACCAGTGAAAGTCGTCCTCGAAGTCGGATTTTTGGATAGGTCTCGGGATCGATACTATCCAGGGATATGTGAATCGAATTGATTTTAATTTTATCGAGAGAGGACTTTAGCTTCTCATTAAACTTGTAGTGGGCATTGGTAATAAAAGCCCATCTTACTTGGTCATTAACTTCACTGACCTCATCTATAAGTCTAAATGTGTCTTTTTGTATAAAAGGTTCTCCTCCGAGTACCATGACCTCTAAGAGCTTCGGAAAAATTTCCGTTTTGCCAAGCTCCCAAAAATCGCTTTTATCGTAGAGCTGATTCGGTTGCTTCCATACCTCGCACATAACACACTCTAAATTACACTTGCCATTGAGTCTCACATCGAGCATGCGAGGTAGGTCGTCTTGATGACTCTTTAATTCAACGAATTGATTGAGATGTTTGTACTGTTTATGGCATTGAAAATCATGAATGGCATTTTTGCAAATTCCAATATTGCCATCAAGAAACTCCTGGCGCCATTTTTTAATCTCGGACCCATTCCAAATATCCTTGATTGAATCTGTTTGAATGTCGCCGACTTTGTGCTCTCCAGAAAAACAACAAGCTGAGATGTCTCCAAAGGGATTCAATTGAAGTTGCAGGAAGGGAAGGGGACAAAATTTTCCTTCGTCCAAGAGTCTATCGAGATCTTCTTTTTTAATGGCTTCACTCAAAGTGATCCCTCCGAAGAAGTGATTGGATTGGAAAAAGAATCAATGTAGTCATTTAGATGTTCTGGATGGAGCTTTGTCACTGAGATATCGGTTCCGCAATTACATCGTTCAAAAGGACAAATAACCGACTCCTTTGGGATAGAAATTTCACCAGTACTTAAGTGTCCAATACTATCAGTCACGCGACAGCTACCCATAGTGATATCGCCACTGGGGTGAATATAGATACACTCCTGAACCCAGCACTGCCAGCCTTTAAAGCGATTTTCCCCCAAGGCCACGAGACGATTGGAGTTTAGAGATTCTTTGCGACCACCCTCGCGCAGTTCTTCGTGATAGGTTTCTTTGGGTCGATAGGTATTACAAAAATCTACTTCTTTTTGTCGATCTAACTGATGATCTGCAATGAACTTTCGTTTCCATTCTTCTTCATAATAATGGTCTTCAGAATGTGAGTTCAACTCACTCATCAAGGGGGCGTATTCAACATAATAGTTGTCAGACTCTGATTTCAAACGTTCAGCAAATTCAACGACCTCTTTAAAGCGTTTATCGTGCAAGAGAACTCGAGACACCAAATAAGGAATCCGGTACTGTAAAAATTTAAAATTATCTAGATAACGATCTTTATCAGCAAATTCAACATGGAAGCTAGCAATGATATCTTGAAAGTAATGATAGTTTTTCTTCCACCAGTCCAAAGATCGACTTAGATTCGTATTAATGGCAATTCGTGGGTTTTGCGTATTCTCACGAAAAAATTCGATGACCGGAATAAGAGGCTTCCAAAGGCTGGGTTCTCCACCCGAAAAGAAGATTTTAAAGTTATTGTAATTTTGGTCCTTAAAATGAGAAACGATTTTTTGTAATATTGGCTCAAACTGCTCGAAGTTATCGTTTTTATAACGACCTCCCCAATTACCTTCATTACAGTAGGAACATTTATAATTGCAGGTATCATTCACCTGCCAAATGATATGAACATACTTTTCTTTGCCCGGAACAATGCCGATGAGAGCTTTATCCATAGACCTTCTCCGGGTCTTGGTAAAGAAATTTTAATTCGGGAATCACATCAATGAGTTTTTCCTTGCGGATCATATCGAGGAGTCCCATGTATTCCTTGAATTTAGGGAGATTCTCGGGCTCTTCTGGGTGGTCAAGGACTTGCAAAACAGCATCAATATTACTTCGAATCTGTTTTACATCATTCTCATTATCAACTTTGCCGATCAAATACTGATAATGGTCTTCGTATTTCTGTTTTAATTTTTGTCGAAACTTAAAAGGCAAAATTTCACTGCGCAATGAAAGTGGTTGTCTAAGAAGATTAACCCTTAATTCGTGGGGTTTGAGAAGGCCCTTTTCTATCCAGTCGCGATGAAAATCAGGAAAATGAATGACGTTGAGAATCCCAATTGTAGGATTCAAAGTAAAACTAACATTAGGTGCTTTTTCGAGAATTGTTCTACGGTTTTCTTCAACCTTTTTCCAATTCGTTCCTTTGCGGATCAGTTCACCGCGAGCTCCCGAAGCATCGAGACTGCCATTAATATGGATCTCATCAAAGTGTTTCCAATAATCAAGTGCTTTATGACGGCCGTAACTGAGTTGGCTCAAGTTTGTTGTATAGTTCAACCTTACTTTGGTATGCCCTGATTGAACCCACTTTTCTAAAATCTCGTAATGTTCAGGAATAATGAAAACTTCACCACCGGCAAAGTACACTTCTTCAACTTGACCGAGTAAAGGTTCTAGTTCTTCAAAAAGGCGATCGTTATCTCTCAAGCGCAAGGGTAGTTGAGGGCCACCACCCGGATCGTAAACGGCTGCATCTTCGTACCACTTAGTACTTAAATCTGGACCACAACTTCGACATTTAAAATTACAAACATTTGAAAAACGAATATCCATATAAGCCATATGGACGTCTTCAGATGTACCGTCTTTTAAAGTCTCCTCGACACGATTAAAAAGGTGTTGATATTGAAGATTCGCCGAGGATCGCAGACTTTCAAAGGAAAGATCCTGTTCAAAAAAGTAACAAGTCTTGCACTGTTCAATGGCCTCATCTTCGATCATTTTAAGGCGCAAATCGCGCATCTTTTGCGAGTTCCAAACCTCTTTTAGAGTATTGGTATTGACGTTCCCCATAGGAAACGACGAGTCCCATATACAGCAAGGTAAAAAATTACCATTTGGCCACAGGTGAAAGTGAACCCAGGGTAGAATGCAAAAGTGCTTTGATTTGTTAATATAATGATCTTTAGAATGCTTTAGCTCGGCTTTACCCATTGTTTGAGAGTAACAGCTGTTTACTGGAAGAGCCAAGCAAGCTGAGCCTAAAAGCCCTTTGTAGCGAAAACTGCTGCGGCGCAAAAGTAGCTTTGCTCCCGACTAGAAGCAAAGCTGATTGTTATAGGGTGAAAAAACACAATTCGAAGAAGTACTTAATCGCCTATTTGACTCTTTTTACAGTGATTAATGCAGCTTTTGCAGCGAATGCGTAATCAAGCCCCGATAAATCACCGACATTTTGCAAACCTGGATGTTGCGTAACGATTCCTTCGGCTCCTTCAGTAACCCGTTGACCAGGGTTATTACATGGTGGAGCGGGAATGTGATCACAACTTTCTGTGTTTACTTCACTTCCGGCATCGTAAACCATCGCCGTTGTTTTATAGGCGGCTCCTTTTCTTCTCGGAAGTGGTAAGGAGTTCAATGCGTAAAACCCATCGTTAGTTCGCACTAACATACCGGTCACAGTTAGAACTGCCCCGTGAACTTTCTTCGCCGAAATCGTAATCGTTTCACCGGCTGTCGGCGCAATAATTCCGGAACCACTAGCGACTGCAAGAACCTGTGGACTGGCTTCGAGCATTTTTTGAAGTTCACTAATGTCACCATCTTCAGCCTGCTTAGCCAAGGCATCCGAAGCTGGCTCACCAAGAGAGAACAGCTTCATACTTCGGGAGTGAATAGCAATAAGAGCTGGACTAAAAGGTTGTCCTTTTGTGATATTTTGCACGGTAATTTCGTACTCTGCGTTCTTTGTATGACCGTAGGTTGCCTGAGCTTGAGTGAAAGAAAACACAGCAGCCAGTATCATTCCAATTCGCAAGAGAAGATTGAATTTCATTTTAGATCCTTTGTTAAAGTTTAATTCTCATTAAGTACTTCGTGGGGATCTTGGAGCTGTTACAAAAAAAAGATCTATGCCTTTTTTGCATAGATCTATAGGTTTTGGGAATGAAACATATTAATTGTAAGCAAGGCTTAAGTCGACTCTAGGAGGTCATCATTTTTTTAGCCAATTGGACCACCAATCTTCGAGGGGCAAATCTTCCGGAAACGGCCATGATCCAATTAAAACTCCCGTGAATGGCTACGGGCTTTCCCTTTTTCATGGCGCGATAACCATACTCGGCGACTTCCGACGAAGTAGGTAGTTTTCGATGGGCAATCGTTGAGTCTTCCATATTATTAGAGCTAAAGAATTCAGTATCTGTAGGCCCAGGGCAAAGACAGGAGACCTTGATATTAAACTCCTCTAATTCAGCACCAATGGCTTGAGAATAGGATAAGACATAAGCTTTAGAAGCACCATAGACACTAAATCGTGGGAGTGGCTGGAAGGCTGCTGTCGAAGCAACATTACAAATGTATCCCGAGCCATTTTCTTTGAGGAGGGGAAGGAGGGATTTTGTGATATTCGTTAACGCCAATACATTCACTTTGATCGAATTAGCTTCTTTCATTCCATCGGTCGAGCCATAATCACCAAACTCTCCGAAACCAGCATTGTTAATTACGATTTCGAGGGAACCCTCGATCTGCTTGCAGGCCGCAAAGAGAGCCTCACCACAATCAGGTTCCAACAAGTCCAAAGGAATCACGTGGCACGTTGCTGAAAACTCCCGTTCAATTTCCTCTTTCAGAGAATCCAGTCTCTCTTTACGACGAGCCACTAGTATCGGTTCGTAGGAATCTTGCGCACAGAGTTTCGCAAATTCGTATCCTAAGCCACTGGATGCACCTGTAATCAAAGCCAACTTTTTCACGGACTTCCTTTCGTTGGGCTGAGAATGACCCAGGCGAGAGCGAAGTTCAAGAGTCCAATAAAAAAACCACAGTCAAATAGACTGTGGTTTTGTCAAAAACATAATTTTTGAAGTGTTCTATTAGTTAGACAAACAAACTTTCTTTGCCCAAACCATTCCGCTGCTAGCCCAAGACTTAGCAACTACTTGACCTTGACCGTTGTATACCGTGTAAACACGCTCTTTTTTACCACTTCGAGTAGTTTGTCCGTACATGTCTTCAGTTACTTCCATATCACAAGCTAAAGAAGTCATGGCAACAGCCCAATCTTTTGGAAAATCCGAAGGAAAGTCTGCAGGGTTATTTGCAGAAGCCATCGAAACAGAAAAAAGTGTAGCTAATACGATTAATAGTGATTTCATAGGAACCTCCTAACCTTTCCGGTTCCTTTTAGGCACTATGTCATAAATGGTCAAATTCAATTGATAACGAGGATAAATATTCTCTAGTTTCTGATAAAAAAATTCATTGTTGCTATTTAAAGCGTGAGAAATAGGGACTTTATAGTGAAGTAAGTAGTCCATGGGACCTGTAATTTTTTCAGGATTTAAGCGGCCTTTTTATCTTCTTTGGGCACCACAATATGCTGTTGATAGGGGAGTATTACCGTGAATTCGCTCCCACGGCCCTCTACCGATTGAACTTCAATTCTCCCGTTCATTTCTTTGGCAATGGTATAGGCAAGACTCAGGCCAAGGCCAGAGCCCTCGTTAACATCTTTGGTTGTAAAGAATGGATCAAAAATACGGGGTAAATTCTCTTCGGAAATACCCCGGCCTTCATCCCTGACAGTCACTCTTAAACTGTGCTCATCATTTTCAAGATGAATGGATATTTCTTTATTTTCGTCGCTCTCAACGGCGGCTCTTGCATTACTCAATAAATTAATTATCACTTCTTGAAAGCGGTGACGTTCGCCCTTGAGTTTAATTTGGCCATCGATTCTATTTTGTATTAGACCCCACTTTTCATTGACCCTAAAGCACGGAAAATTAAGACTGACAGCTTCAGACACTGCATCAACAGCATCAAACTCTTCGACTTTACCCTGATCGAATGAAGAAAATGACTTTAAGCCCTTAATGGTTTTTGTTATTCGCTGAGAGGCCGACTCAATCCGATCCAGTCTCTCGAGTAACTGTTCACTGGACTTCTGCGAATCGCCCTCACCGGATTCTAATTTTGCCAATAGGATCTTCGCTTGGCGAAGAAGTCCACTAATTATGGCAATGGGATTATTGATTTCGTGGGAAACTCCGCCGGCCAATCGACTGACCATTTCCATGCGCACATTTTGATGGGCCATACTTCGTTCTTGATCGAGTTCTGCTTGCATCGCTTTCTGCGTAGTTATATCTTGGGCCAAACCAATAATTCGCAAGGTTGTTTCATCAATTTCTTCGCGAAGAATAGTAAGCTTAATTGTTCGCTCAAGCTCAAGACTATCGGTGATTATGTATTCATTGGCTACTCTCAAGCCTTTTTCTATGGCTTGGTTAATTTGCTCACTCAGTTTTTCTCGGTCCTCTTTGTGAAAAAGGTAAAGAAGAAAATTGAGATTCAGTTGTTGGGTATGGGCTCGTTCTAATGAAAAAATCTCAAAGAGACCATCGGTCCAAAACATCTCTCCGGTGATCGGATAGTATTCGAAACTTCCAAGGGAGCCAATTTTTTCTGATTGCTTAATAAGATTATCTTTTTGTATGTTCCGCAAGGAACTCTCATAGAGCATTCGATTGGCGGGTAAAATTACCTTAAAAATTTCAAAAGCCATAAAACCAATAATCAAAAGGTATAAAGCGATTTCGATTTGCGATAATCGCTTCATTCTTTTATGAGCTACCTGATCCATTTTATAGACCAAGTTATTCATAAGAGTCAGGTAGTCGTTACTCAGCTCATCTAATTGAGCCAAAGATATATTCTCTTCGCAATCTTTGTGACTACACTTAGAAAATTTTGAAAGCCTATCTATGAGAGACGAAAGCTTTTCGAGTTCGGCTTTGATTTCTTTGTTAAATGGTTGAGGCAGATGTTTTTCTTGGTTACCGTTGATCAGATCGTAATGGGAGTTTTTAATGGTATCAGCTAAATAATCAATTTCTAATTTCGCGACTTCCGTATCCGAAGGAGAAAGATCTTCGCGACTATTGTGGAAGTTATAAATTTGCTTTAAGAGTCTCTGTGAGAGCATTCGCTGGCGTCCAGCAACATTAATGCTCGTAGAATTGTCTTGCTCTTGTAAAATGTAAAATTGAATGATGGCTTGGGCGAGAGTTGTGACGAGAAAAATTGAGAGAAACACTAGGACATAGCGCGAGCGAACGGGCTTTAGCACTTCTCGTTCAAATTTGAGTTCGTTTTTTAGATCGCCCATACCAGTATCGTTATCGGTATTAAGGGGAGTAATACTAATGACTTAAGTGAATCTTTATATTTCGGTTAATCAGCGCTGATTTGTCGTTCGATATTGAGACTTTCAATATAATCTCTAAAATCGGGATACTTGACTAGAACATCATGAAAGGACCTTTTACTGAGCTTAAATAGGTCAGAATAGCCCCTAGCTACCGCTGTAGCATTTCGCATTTCACTCGAAAGAAGGGCTTGTTCACCGAAGAAATCACCCTTGCCCAGGGTGGCAATGATCTGACCATCATCGGTTTTAATGTCGATTTTCCCAGAGTGAATCAAAAAGAGATATTCGCCCTCCTCCCCCTTTTTGAAAATACACTCCCCGGGAATTACGATTTGGGTTTCGAGACTTGCCATCAAGTCCTTAAAAATCTCTTCACTAGCCGATTTTAAGAACGGGATTCGATCCAGACTTTTGCGGTTGATATGGTAAAAAAGCTGCGATTGCAGGGGTATGGGTAATAATTCGATATCTTCAAGTTGATCCAAGGTTTTCTTATTAGCCCAAAGATATCGATAATAATCGCGCACTTGCTTGCGAAGGTCTTTTGGAATTTGGTGGTAATCCAAATAATGAACCATGTTTTCGAGTTGAGTCATATGCCGCTCTCTCGCGGCATCTTGTCTCGCGAGAAGACTGGCTATATTACTGATCATGTAACCGTAAAAGCCAACGCCCGCAAGGCCCACAAAACATGAGTAAAGCATCTGCCAGTTGTTTTGTGCAGTAATATCGCCGTAACCAACCGTCGTTAAGGTGGCAAAGGCCCAGTACATGGCTCGTACATAGAGATCGAATTGGCTACCTTCGGTACCGCCATTTCCTCCTCCCAATGCCAACCAACCACAGGTAATAATATGTAAAAGCAGGGGGAGTAAAAGAACGAGAGGAATAATGCGGTAGGTGAGAGGTTTGATCTCCGAAAAATAGTCCAAAATTTTTGGAACCTTTATTAAGTGTCTTAGAAGAATTAAGTTAAAGAGCAAAAGATTCGCTTCGCTTTGATGACTAAGAGCTATAAACCAAGCCGATGTGGGTAGAAAACAGAGAAGTTCTAAAAATAGTCCCGGCGCGAGCCAATGCAGAGGGTTTTTCCAGCATTTCTTTTTGGCTTTGAAGTAGGTAAAAATATTGGATAAGGCAATAAATGAAAAAATGATTTCAATTGAGTGAATGCTACCGGGCTCAACGAAGTATCCGAGCCAGTAAAGTGGAACCAATATACCTGCCAGTACTGCTCCCAATACAGAAATGACATGAAAAACGACTAAACCCATAGTTTTTTATCGGATTATTTAGCGCAAAACCCCCTGGACTAAAGGCCCAAATGGGCCCTTAAATTTCAATTTTAAGGCATATTTAGTGGATTAGAGTCTCTTAGAGCCTGCATTAGTTTTCTCCGGGGCATTTTTCTTGCAAATTCCCCCTAAAAAATCTGCACGTAAATACTTGAGGGAGTAGTTCATGGCGCTTGTACTTATAAAGCGAGTCTTTTCATATATTACACTAGCTTGTTTGCTAGTTCCTTTTCTTGTCGCCTGCGAGAAAATGAAAAATCTTGATGAGATGCACACCAAAACCAATCAAATCGAAGATCACTCGCGAAGCATCCGCTATACTTCAGATGACATGGCTGACAATGTAGAAGCCACGGTTGAAGTTTCTGAAAAGCTCAGTCAAAAAATGGAAACAATGATGACTGAGACGCAGATGATGCGTGAACACTTGGTGCAGATGCTTGAAGAAACTCGCGGGATGGGCGGAAATCTTGAAACGATGCTCGGAGAAACCCGAGGTTTAGGAACCAAGATGACGCAAATGTTATCCGAAACTCAAGCTCTTACCACGCGTATGGATAGTATGATTGCGCAGACAACTGAAATGTCATCCAACCTCTCGACCATGATGACGACAATGGAAAAAATGAGTGAAGATACAGCAGAATTGGCTGATAAAATGTCATCGATGCAAACCGATATTCAATCCATGTCGAATAAGTTGGATTCAATGAAAGCCTCGATGGATATCCTCGTCAGCAAAATGGATCTTCTGTCGGCGCAAATGAATATTCTCACTGATCTTGCCGTTAGCGCTGTACCGATTGTTCGGCAAGGCGCTGCCGCTTCGATTAGAAATGATTCGATTTCAAAAATGGAAGAAGCGGTGTCACTGCAAAGAAAAGTTAAGTACGCGGTCCACTACTACTACGCCTTTGAATTTCAAGTATTTCGCGAGAGTCAGGGGTACGGCTATGACTCTCTAGAGCGAAGAGAGACCATGTTTAAAGAAGCCATGGAGGACTTTTTCAGAGATATATCCGAATACATAGTCGACCGCGAAGATTTTCCTCGCCCCGAAGGCCGTGGAAATGAGTTTGAAACGACCCAACGACGTTCAGCTATTGATCGAACCATTAACCTTTATGCCATGGCTCTTGCCATGCACAAGATCAACTCGATTCAGCAAATGTTCCAAGAAGAACAGCAAGACAGTTATCAACAGGAGTCCATCTACTCACTCATAATGGAAGCTTTGCAAAGAAATCACCAGGCTCGAGAAGCTGGTCGATCGATTCAAGAGGAACCCCAGTGGGTTAAAGAGGTTCTCGTTCACTATCAAAAGGCGACCTATATTATGCAACTGCGATTTATCGCACTCCTCGGTCAACTCGTAAACACAATTTCTGATATCCCGGAACAGGCTCCGATCAATAACTTGATTGGAATTTACTACAATGAAAACCCATGGGGACTTTCTCATACAGTCGTTACTAACGAGGCACAGGTTGAATACGCCATAAAAATTACTAAAGTTATTCTCAAGGTCTACCAGGATCTGATGAATTTGCAAATTAATCCGGTCACCAATTCTGACGATGGAGTTATTAGTATTTCTGATATCATTCGACTCATGAAAGTTTCAAATTCAGAAGTCGAACGAGTTAAAACTGAAGTGCTTCCGCAAAACCCGGCGCTGGTCGATACACTCTACGAAAATCTAAGAACGATTAAGAGTGCGTTCACTGGAGAGTCCTACGTGGAAACCCCAGAGGAAGTGGCTGCCCCAGCCCCTCAATCAGGCTCTGAGGCTGAATAGGTACTGAGTCATCCTGGCGAACTCTAAAAGTACTTATCTTTTGACAAGAAGCTGTGATAAAAAAAGCTATGCTTTATAGGCTTCTTTTTATCATTGCCATAATGACACCTTGTTTGGTTCAGGCCGAGATCCGATTTGGTTTGGGCCTAGAAACCTCTTTTCCCACACAGGCGAGCCTCGGCGTCAGCATGCGGTCAACCAGTGGAGTTATAGTGTTCGCAGGCCTAGGCATTCTACCTTCTACCTACTCTCAAGCGATCGGCTCTTTTACCGCCAGTTCCTCGGGAAATGGTGGCTATCAAAATCTTGTTGAAGATGCCCTCGAAAAAAACTGGCTTCTCCATTTGAAGTCTCAATATCATTTTTCGAGCAAGAAGCGCTGGTTCATCGGGACGAGTCTCATTTACTTAGAAAGCCAGGGTTCCTCCTCTTTGACAAATACGCTAGCAGTAGCAACAGGGCGGGACTATACTATCTTGCAAAACCTTTTGAATCTAGCCAACAAGGAAGACAAAATTACCCTCGACGGGGAGATGTTTATCGGAGAAGTTTATGGCGGGTATCGAGTCCCTTTGGGGGGGCATTTACATCTCTTCGCCAGTTTTGGTTTTAGTTTTGTTCTTCAGGTTGATACCGATATGACGACAGAGTTGCCCAACTTCGATGCTTCCAGCTTTGGTTCGAGTCTTCTCAACGACTCTGAGTCTGACCTTGAAGCCGTTGTTCTAGAATATGGTCTCGCTCCATCAATCAGCCTCGGTCTTCAATATTGGTTTTAATAAACACGACTTGGCCTTATAAAAAGAGCTAGACCAGCATCACTAATTTTGCTTGAATAAATTATGTCTTTTTTGAGTCAACGCAAAAAGTCTTTTTCAGCCTCTCACTTTCTTTACTTTAATTCAGAAGAAGCAGAACTCATCGAAGAAGAGCGACTCATTGTTTCGTTTCTCATTCAAAAATCGACAAATACCCAACGTGCCTACAAAAAAGAAATAGGTCAATTCATCGAGTTTCTCGCTGAAAAACAGATCTGGACCTTGAAGAGCTGTAGAACCTCTCACATTGCAGAATACTTGAACCGAAGAGCTCACCTAAAATCGTCATCGATCCGGCGAAGCCTTCACGCTATATCTAGCCTTTTGAGTTTTCTCGTTCGATCTGGGTTTTTAAGTTACAATCCAGCTCAAGCTCTCGATTCGGTCAAACAAGAGGACATGCGCGCCTACCGCAGTCTTTCTCGAGAAATGATTCAAAAGCTTTTTAGATTAGATCGCTGTTTTCGCGATCGAAGTTTGGTTCGCTTTCTTTATGTCACTGGTCTTCGACGGCAAGAAGTCACAAAAATTCGTTTTAAACACCTTCGAATTGAAAACCAACTCGTCTTTTTAACGGTTATCGGAAAAGGACAGAAAATACGAACAATACCCCTAAACTTAGATTTTTATAAAGAAATCATCGCACCTTTGATGTTTGATGACGAAGGAAATATTCTCGATGGGGAATCTCCTGTTTTTAGAGTTAAAGGGTCGAATATCAAAGCTCTGTCGGCCGATCGAATCTACGATATTGTAAAGAGTATGCTTAAAGAAGTCGGAGCTCCGAAAGAGGCATCACCCCATTGGCTCAGGCATAGCCATGGCAGCCATTCTGCGAGTGCCGGGGTCAATTTAAGACTCATCCAAAAAACATTGGGCCACAGCTCACTAGCTACGACCCAAATATACCTAGACACAAATCCCAATGAGAGTAGTGCTCTCGAACTGACTCGCTTAAAATAATTCAGTTAAAAGGATAGAGCCTGAATGGGTTTTTGGTTTTTCGGTTGAGAAACCCAAACAACCTGCTTTAGATTTCTTGCACCTTTTGGTGCACTCATTTTCTTGATTTTAGCTTTGTAGATTGTGCGTCCCGATTTTTGAGCGGTGCGAACAAGACTGGAACTTTGCATATCTAAGACGATAAAATCTTGTTTAAGAGCGCGACCTGAATTCTCTCCCGCACGAACATTGGTTGTTATATCGTTAGAGATCAGAGCATAGTTCACTCTAACATGGGGGCCCAGGTCCTGTGTCGAAAGAAATTGAACCTCTATATCAGAAGACTCTTCACTAACGCGAATTTTTCCGACTCGACTATGACTTTGAGTTAACTGCCCTGAATTTCTGCTTCGCCATTCCATTCCATTGAGGACAAACATGGGAGTGTAAACTGTTCGTGCAGACCAAATTTTTGCGTACTTGCGCTGACGATGGGTGAATTCAGATTTAGAAAAAGGATCTTTCCAACCCAAATAGTCCCAGTAATCGACGTGCATAACGATCGGTATAAACTTTTTGTACAAATCTGGGTGGTTCTTTAAATTAGAAACCCATTTTTGCGCTGGAGGACAGCTGGAACAGCTCTGAGTACTATAGAGTTCAAGAAGTTGTACCTGAGTTTCAGGACTTTCATGAAAGTTGTTCTTAGCGGCGAGTCCCGGATAAATCCCCCACAAAATAATCACATAAAAAAAGAGTAACGGACGTGTTCTCACGATATTTCCTTTCTTTTCGTGTGCCCCGCGGTGATGAATTCGCAAAATAACGGAAAATGTTACATCTTCCCTCTGAAATAAGCCCTAACTGACCGTCTTTATCAGGTTCTCGACGTTCCTCTGTCTCAATTTAAGACATCACTAGAAAGGGACCTAATGCACGGCAAAATTAATTCATTTACAAAGCTTTTCTTGTACTTTAACTCACCCTCGATAAGATTTTTCTTCAGGGGCAAGGGAGTAAAAATGAAGTTCATTATTTTTTCAGCAATTATTTTCTTGAGTATACCGGGACATGCCAATTCAGAGTGTTCTCCGGCTTCAGTTTTCGGAAGCTTTGGTTCAGGTCGAGGTGGGCCGGGATTAAACCCTTCTTTTCAAGACGTTTTTTCTTCGATGGAGTCTTTGAGATTGGGAACTCAGCTAAAAATCGATCAAAATCGCCTTAGAGATTTAGAAACTGATTTCATTGAAGAGGAGCAACTTTTTAACCGAGGAATTCGAACACAAAGCCAATATGAAGAAAAGCGCTATGAGTTGGAGAAAACTCGCCTTCAAGTAAAAAAGGCTCAGTGGTCCCTTGAAAAAAGTCATCTCAGGAAGCTTTGGAACAAAGCCAGATCCCAAGAAAACGACGAGACTTCCAATGATCTAGCCAAAGACTACTCCAAACGTTTTTGGGCCTTAAACTTTGATGAAGTAAAAACGCAGAAAGAGATTTTTGATCTTGAGATGGCTCATCTGAAAAATCGCATTAGCAAGCTCGATCGCCTCAATGAAAAGGGCTTTATTCCTTCAAGTGAGTTGGATTCCTTGCAAAGACAAATGCGAGATGCACGTATTAGATCGCAAAGTGAATTTGAACATCTGAAAATTATTAACCGGGCAGGCTGCCTTGAAAAGGTTTTCAAAGAATCGTGATGCCCCGTAATTTAAATCCTAAATACTGGCCTCTAAAAGCAATCTTCTTTGCAAGCTTTCTTCTGGGAGTCCTCTTTTATGGAGTTTTGATTCCTTTCAGTATTGGCCAGGAAGATCCGAGTAATGCTCCTTTTGACGGTGAAAAATTCGACAATATTGAACCTTTTCCCGACAAGTCGTTTTTTCAGCTTCTCAAATGGCGGGTTCGAGGATCATCAAACTCTGTGCCCTGGCCAGAAAAAGTCGAGGCTCAAACATACAAGCCAGAATACGATAGATCGGGAGATGTTAAAGTAACCGTTGTCAATCATGCTTCGGTTCTCATTCAAATGGACTCCATAAACATTCTAACAGATCCAATTTTTTCTGATCGGGCTTCGCCCGTATCCTTTGCTGGCCCCAAGCGCGTCAGACCACCAGCCATTGCGTTTAAAGATCTACCCCCGGTTGATGTTGTAGTGATAAGCCACAATCACTACGATCACTTAGATCTCGATAGTCTCAAGCAATTAGAAAAAAAGTATAAACCTCTATTTTTAGTGGGCCTAAAAAACAAAGACCTTCTTGAGTCGGAGGATATTGACCCTAAACGCATTGTCGAAATGGATTGGTGGCAAACTCATACCTATAAAAATTTAAAGATTCACTTTGTTCCCGCTCAACATTGGTCAGCCCGTGGATTATTTGACAAGCGTGAAACCCTTTGGGGGGGATTTTATATCGAGGGGTCCCATCGCGTCTATTTTGCAGGCGACACTGGCTGGGGAAAGTTTTTTAGACTGATACAAGCCAACCTGGGTTCACCCGATATCTCCCTTTTACCAATTGGTGCCTATGAACCTCGCTGGTTTATGAAGCCAGCTCACATGAATCCACAAGAGGCTGTACAAGCTGCCGTTGTCTTGGGCTCGAAGTTTAATATTGGGATTCACTTTGGAACGTTCAAATTAACCGACGAGGGTATTGACCGACCCAAAAGAGATCTTGAAAAAGCCCTAAAAGATGAGGGCTTCGACAAAGAGGCCTTTATCTATCCCGAGTTTGGTAAAGCCTACGGTCTTTAGACTCATTTTGATCCCTTTAGAGTTATGTCCACAAAAGGGACATTCCTGTCTAGATTTCGTAAAATTGTTTTTGTTTTGTGAAGATCTTCAAGTCGGGGATTGTGACTGACGAAAAGCTATATTATGAAAAACTCAATAAAATTGCTAATCGTAGAAGACCAACTTGATCAATGTGCTGTCATCGTAGAGCGACTAGAAAGTCTCTCGCGAGACCTCAATATCAGTAGCATAGGAGCTGATATTCGCACCAACTATCCACTTGCTGCAGAAGCACTCAAATCAAATACTTACGACATTATTATTGTCGATAATCACCTTCCCGGTGGCTATGGTGCTGATTTGATTAAGAGCTCGAGAGAAGAGAAAGTTCTAACCCCAGAGACTAAGGTTATTATCTTAACGGGACAACCAGATATGGTTCGGAATATGGAAAACGAGAATACCATTATTCTAACCAAGCCCCAGGGCTATTTCCGGTTGGGAGCCCAAATAAAACTCTTTCTCGAACAAAGTCTTAACTCACAATCAGCTGCCTAGCTCCCTGGGAATTTTAAACTGACCCAAAATATTGTGGAATCCAGATAGTCACGAATAGGTATCTTAAGTGCAGTATCTCTTGTCAATGAAGAGATACTGCACGAAATGTCCCCAACAACACAGCGAAATTCGAAAACACGGATTTTTCAAACGAAAATCCGACTACAAAACTATCCAACGATTTAAATGCATACGTTGTAATACCACTTTTTCCAAAGCCTCAACACAAAAGTGTATCCATCAAAACAAAAGACACCTAAATTCAATCATCCTCAAACTCATTGCCAGCAAGAACTCCCAAAGACGAATCGCACTTCTTCTAGGCATTAGTAAAAATACAGTCGCCTCGAAAATTCAATTTCTAGCCAGGATGGCCCGAGAAAAAAATCGACAAATGCTAAAGCAAAGTTCGTCAATCAAAGAAATTATTTTCGATGATATGGAAACCTTCGAACACAGCAAAATGAAGCCCTTGAGCATTACTGTAGTCGTTGAAAAGTACACTCAAAGAATTTTGGGGGCCAGAGCCTCTATCATGCCCGCCAAAGGCTTACTTGCTAAAAGGTCTCGAAAAAAATATGGCAGAAGAAAAGACCAGAGACGCAAAACGAGAGAGCAACTTTTCCAGGACCTTAAAAACACAATTGGACCTCCGGTTACGATCGAATCCGACCAAAATCCCCATTACATTAAAAGTGTTACTCGGCATTTCCCTAAAGCCGACTACATCCAGTATCGCGGAAGAAGAGGATGTGTCGTTGGCCAAGGTGAACTCAAAGAAGGAGGTTTCGACCCTCTTTTTTATCTCAATCACACGTGTGCCATGATTCGAGATAACTTAGGTTGTCTAGTCAGAAGGACCTGGTGCACATCTAAAACAATTCACCACCTTCAGGATCGTCTTGATATCTACACATACTTTCACAACAACTTCCTATTGAAAAGCCGAAAGATCGCAGCCCACTCTTAGTTCACTTTATAAACTGAATCCAAATTCCTGTGTTTTTGGAACGAGGAGAATCATTCTTTGTGGAAAGTGTTATGGGGGTTCATTTTTAGGGCTCTTGCCAGTCGGATGCGACCCGGGCAAGAAGGGCAGGAGCCCGGCCCTAAAAATGGACTCCCAGGATACTTGGAACAAGTAGAATTTGATTCTCCTCGTTCCAAAAACACAGGAATTTGGGTCAGTTTATGAAAAATAAGATTTTAGCTGCGAAACCATGCGATCGATCACCGGATCTCCTTCGTCGGAGCTGTTATAGGAGGCAAAAATCCTGTGAGGCTTCTGCTTCTTTAAATGAACTTCTTTGATGCTTAGAATTTTTAACTGATCCCCTTCCACGTAGGAGCGAGCAATCCTCTTGGGAAGCAATGCCGCTCCCATACCCTGGATGGCAAATTCCCTTGCCGCCTCAAAAGATTCCACTTCAATAATTTCTCTATTCTCGAGCTTATGGATTTCCTCAAGTAAAAGACTATTTCCTCGGGCCAGAGCTGAAGAAAATAAAATGAGAGGTCGCTTGTCCATCTCTTGCCGTGTCCCTCGATAAAATGCGAACTCGTCACTGTAAAGCATGATGTTTTTTAGGGACCGATCTTCACTGGGCTCTACACTGATGGCTAAATCAATATCGTTATTGCGCAGTTTTTTTATTAAATTTTGTGAGCGCCCGGTGAGTAGGTGAATCCTTGTTTGCGGATAATTCTTCTTAAAAGTGCGAAAGAAGTGGGGCCAAAATTGAACGGCGATCGATTCATAGATACCGACCCGGCGGAGGGCATTGAGTTCATCCCATTGACCCTTAATCTTTACCTCGATGTCTTCGACTTCTTTGAAAAGACGATTTGAAAACTCCAACAGGTGTTTACCTTGAGCCGTGAGACGAACCCCCTTGGGACTTCTATGGAATAACTGAATATTCATGGACTGTTCGAGTACTTTTATCGAGTGAGAGAGGCTGGGCTGAGAAATATTGAGCTCACTGGCCGCCCCATGGAAGCTACCATGCTTAGCAACTGCCTGAAATCCCTTTAACTTTTCGAGGTGAACCGCTAAATCCATGGCCTATGTGTAATAGATAAAATCTATTACAGCAAGTGAATTATGGTATTGGATCTCCCCCTAAGAAAAATGTACAACAAAATAGTGGAGGAAGAGAAGTGGACGGCTTAACTGATATACAAGAAAGCTATCGATACCTAGAGAAGATTCAAACGCGGCGAACGGTCCGAAATTTCAGCGATCACGTTGTCGACTTCCAAATCATCGAAAACGCTATTCGATCCGCTGCCTGAGCTCCAAGTGGAGCAAACCTTCAACCCTGGAAGTTTGTGGCCGTTACCAGCCCACAAAAAAAATTAGAGATTCGCGAGGCTGCCGAAAAGGAAGAATATGATTTCTACCACAAAAGGGCGAGTGATGAGTTTTTAAAAGATCTTGCTCCCTTTGGAACCAACGAGTTTAAGCCCTTTCTTGAAAAAGCACCCTGCCTGATCGCAATCTTTGCCGAAACCAAAAGAGAATTTCAAAAGGGAACCACTAAACCCAACTACTATGTTAAAGAGTCGGTGGGGATTGCCACGGGCTTTTTGATCTCTCACCTCCACTTTGCTGGCCTGGCTACCCTCACTCACACGCCGGCCCCAATGAACTTTCTCAACGACCTTCTCAATGTAGAAAAACGGTTTAAGCCCTATATTCTCCTTGTAACGGGCTACCCGAAACTCCCTTTAAGCCTTCCTGAAATCAGTAAAAAACCCTTTGATGAGATCTTTAAACGCATTTAAAGCCGTTTCAGAATAAAACGACTGTCTAAGCTTTTGATAGGTGTCGAATCATTAGATGAGCGTCATTTTGTTGAATAGGTGTTCGGCTTATTTACTGAAACCAATGTTCAAATACTAATATTTTTGCTCCCACTGGTGCCAGCTTTGCTCTTAATAGGGCTAAGGGTACAGTAAGGGAGGACAAGGTGAGATCTTATCTCAAAATTGCATTTGGTTTATTTGTACTATTTCAACTCACAGGTTGTTTAGGCACGGTTCGGAGCTTTAGCGATCAATCGGATTTCACGCCTGCAGCCTACAATCCAAATAGAAATGCTTCTGATATAGCGAGCACACTCAATTTGCCAAGAGACAACAGCGGTAGAAGAGTTTTGGACTGTCGCACAAGGCATCGCGACCCAATGATGTGCATGATCTGTAATAATATGGAAGAAGCCGGTGGACAAGGCTACCAAGAGCAAATGCGAGTCAGTCTCGCAGTTGTCAATCGCGTGAACTCTTCGGCTTGGCCCAATGATATATGTAGTGTCGTGTACCAGGGATCTAACCATCCTCGTTGTTGGTCGCAATTTAGCTGGACTGCCTGTGGAAATGCGGACGTACACCACTTAACAGATGCCCAACTTTCTAGTCTTTATAGAGCCGCTCAGCATGCGGTAAACAATTATGAAAACTACGCATGTATAACACATTTTTATGCGAAGTCGGATCCTAGTCCACCAAGGTGGCGAAATGACTATGCACTAGTTAATAGTAGTGGCTATGCCCATAACTTCTATCGAAGTCCCCATTGTGGAAACGGAGAGCAAACACAGATTGCTGAACTCCAACAGGGTGAGAGATCCCCTGCAGCTCTGGCTCGACCGGGAAGAACTGTTGAATTATAAGCTCTAAATTGTTTTTCGATTCAATAATAATGAATTCTACAAAGGCCACACAGTGGCCTTTTTATTTGTCCAGATCTTTGACCTTAATAAATTTACCCGTTCGCGGATTGAGAGGAATTTCACCCGGTAGGTAGAACTCAACGATCGGTCGGTGGACACTTCCTTCTTTTAAGTTTTTAGCGAGGGTCGTCCTGTTTTTGAGGACTTGACCAATAATTCGTTCCGCCAACTCAGAACTTTGACCCTCTTTTGCGGTTTCAATATTGAGTACTAACTGATCTTTGACGTCGAACTTTCTTTTCTCCATTTGAAAATTCACAATATCCCCAGCAAAGACAGAGAGAATGTTCTTGAGTTCCAAGTAATCGAGTGTATCAAACCCCACTCTAAAACTGTCGTCGCCTCGGCCAAACAACTTAAAAAGGGGTGTCTGCCTGCCACAGCAACATTTCTCTTTGAGCATCATGGCCTTATCGCCAACGCGGTAACGGATAATTGGGGTCGCTCGACGAGGAAAACTCGTGACAAGTAAATGTCCCACTTCACCAGGAGGAAGAACCTTGCCACTCACTTCATCGATAATTTCGGCATAAACTTGATCGTCATGAAGATGAAAAACACCGGAGTCGGCCTGGTTACACTGGTAACCGATATACCAAGTATCGACCGTACCGTAGCCAAGGGAACGGATTTCCTGAGTTCCGTAGACATCGGCAATTTTTTTCTTATCTTCTTCAAAGACGTGCTCGCCTCCGTAAAATATTTTCTCGAATTGGTAAGTATAACCCTGCTCTTTGAGCTTGGCCATCAAGTTAAAAATGGTGCTACCCACGCCCGTGGCAACGTTAATATTGAATTTTTCGATACTTTGCGCAAACAAATTGAAATCGGCTGTATGTGCAAACGGAAAATTAATGCATCCATAACGTTCAAGCATTTCGTTAATATGAATAAAGGTCATATAAAGAGAGCCACCGGCAAAGAGATTGGCCACACGGTCCTCTGGTTTGAGACCACAAGCATAATAGCCGCGACCATTAGGTAGGTCTAAGGCATCCATCTCTGATGCGGAAAATACCACTGTTTTGGGGTATCCCGTCGTTCCTCCGCTTTGAAAAATACTATAGCCCCGCTGTCCGGGGTGAACGAGATCCTCATTAACTGGAGGAAGGTGCTCCTTAGCCATTTCAGCCGTTAAAAAGGGAACTTCTTCAAGAGGATCGTCTTTTTTAAAGTCTACGGCTTCAAGGCGAGATTTGTAGAAACCAAGATGAGAGGCCCATTCAAGGTACTCTGCTAACATCTTTCTTTGTCTCACAATGCGTTCGTCATCCGACTTGGATTCCCAGGCGTCAAAAAATTCAAAGTTTTGGGCTTGGTCAAAAAGACTCACAAAATGTTTCACTCGGACTCCCCCGCAGAAACAATGAGTTTCTCAAGCTTTGTACTTCTCGTTTTTCTCGGTATTTCCCCCGGAGAAAAGAGCTTTATTTCCACATTAAAAGTTTGTTCTTGTCCACTTTCAACAAGGCCAAGATGACTTCGCAATTGTTCTCGGACGGAATCGATTAGAGGCTTGTCAAAACGCTTCGACTCAACTTCTACCAAAAACTGAATGGACTGGGTTAGGATCTTAACCTGATATTCGAGACTTTCCAGTGGTGTTAAAAGAGTCTCAAATTCATGGGCCGAAAATACTTTCCCACGAACTTCAAAGAAGTCCGTTTCGCGCCCGAGCCATTCTATTGTTCGAGCTGATCGCCCACAGGAACATTTAGCTAAAACTTCCCGAGCCCTGTCGCCAAGCGGATAGCGAATCAATGGATAGCTATACTTTTCAAGGGCTGTTAAGTGAAGATTTCCAATCTGTCCCGGAGATACATCGTGACCATGGTCATCCAATAGCTCGATATAATTGTAGTCATCCAGAACGTGATATAAGTTGCCCTCTAAGCTTTGACATTGATATCCTATGGGACCACCATCATTTGCGCCATAAATCGCAGAAAATCGACGAACATTGAACTGGTCTTTTAGGAGCTTTCGGGCACCCGCGTTCAAGGTCGTGCCACCAAAAAGGAATTTTTCAAATTCAAACTCCGGACAAACTTCTTTAACCTTCTCTAAAAATGGAAGGATATAACTCGGGATTCCTTGAATCACATTAAAGCGAAACTTCTTCCAAGTAGAGACAAAAGAATCCACGCTGGCATTACTAGAAAAATTAAACTGTAATGTCCCCATGTGCTGATTGATATGGTCAAAAGAAACGAAGCCACCGTAAAGATCGCCCGCCGAAAGACAATTGGCAATGCGATCGCCTTTAACGATTCCGCTGGCCAGAAAAACTTGGATACTTCGATCAATTAAACGCTGCCATTCCTTTTCGGAGTAAATCGAGTACTTTGGTTCACCAGTCGTTCCACCACTCCGAGCGACATATCCATCTCTTGCACAATCAAAATTGAATTCAAAGTCCTTTTGCGGAGGAACTTTCTTCAAATCATCGAGACTATTGAGACTATAGGATTCCAGTCTTCGCTTGAGTTCAGGGTAATGGGATTTCTTTAAGTTCATCGTCTTCAATTTATATTCAATCGTCTCTTTGAGTTGCTGCGGTGGAATCGTATCGTTAATTGACAATTCTCTGTTAGCTGGATTCATCCGGTAGTGGCAAAGTTTCATAAATTGAGGTAAATCGTAAGCTCCATCATGGGGATCATCGACTTCGCCAAATGACATTTTACCGAGTTCTAAAACTCTTAAAACTCCGGCTTTGCTGAACAGCAAGGACAGTTCCGCAAATTCCGAGCTACAGGAATAAAGGCCCAGAGTTTGTAAATACCCAGAAATATCAGAAATTTCTGCAACCACATCTTGCGGCCCCTCCACTGGAATCACTCTTATTGTTCTATGAAGAGGTGAAGGAAGAGGCTGTTTATCGTGACTTAGAATTAAACTATAAGATAGGTCGTCAGTGCTGGCTCGAAGCTGCCCTTGATCGAGACTTTCTTCTACGAGCGCAAGACCACGCCATTTTTGAATCTCACTGGCTGCGGCTTCAGAAGCCGGTCCTGGCGGTAATTCATTATTCATTCTTAACATGGATTTTTCGAGTTCTTTTAAAAAACTCCTTGCTCCCTCAAGGCCCTCAACATAACAAAACTGGGGAGCCGTACAGGCCGACTGATCCCAAGTACTAATTTCTAACGCCAGGGCATCGGCCGCTGAAGTGGTTCCCATGTTGGATAAACCGAGTCGACTGACGTAGGCAAAACTCAATTTAGGTCCAAAGCCGATGAGGCGAGTCCTCGCTGGCAGATCGTGTCTATAGGCTTGGATGGCCGCCTCGCCCCCCCAAACGACGATGCCATCGGCGTTCTTTTTGAAAACATTGAGAGTCTCTTTGTCAGAAGAGGGGACCTGAACGACTGCGATATTTTTATAAATAACCCCATCGCTATCGACTTCTTCAAGGGATTCAATAAACTCTGCCATAAAGCTCGATTTACCCTGGGCCAGCTTTAAAATGTTAATGTTCGAAGTCAATAGACCTTCGAGGAGACTACTTAAAGCCCCCAAAAAGCCATTACCCGCAAGAACGTGAAAGAGAGTGCCAAGTGGCTCCCACTTTAATGCCGTAGCCGATTGAGCCTGTATTTTAAATTCACTATGGCGAGGAATCGAACCCAACTCAGTTTCGACCTTTTTGTGAAGAACTTCGCTGTTTAAAATCAATGCCACTCGGCTGAGTCCCAGGTCAACCATCTCAGAAGAGAAGTTAAGTTCATGTGGAAGAATTTTCTGTAGGCGAATTCGACGCTCGTAATTAGGGTCACTCCAGCGTTCTTGCAAGCGATCGAGTACCAAGTATATGGCATCGAGTGGAACCTCAGCGAATTCTTTTTTTCTTTGATTGGCCTTTTCAAGGATAACTAAAGCGTCATCGGGGGAGATTTGTGACTTTTGAAAGTATTCACCAAAAACAAAGTTCATCATGACTTCACCCGCTTAACGATTTCATCGGCTTGGATGGCACATCCTTTATTTTTCGAAAGGCCCGCTCGGCCTAAAATTTCAAATCGTGGAGAGTTCCAACCACAGGAGCATGGCTCAGTAATGAGTCGACCCAGATCGGTCGATAAAATAGCGAGATTGGGCATCATTCGATTAAAAGGCGTTATTAACTTCAGGAGACCGGGTTCACCAGGCTCTCTTTCCGTCAGAGTCACTGGATCCAAACTCAGAATACGAGCGTAAGCGGGTACGTGAAAGTGATGATCCTTGCACTGCCAGTAGGGGGCTCCGTGCTCGGCCATACCGTAGCCATCCCTTATATTCTGTAACTGGATGCCAAAATATTCAGAGGCTTCCTTCTGAAAAACAGAACGATCCACCTTCTTTGCTTCTGCAGCCTTCCAACCACCAGTGGTAAATAGAAAACTTCCCTTGGGAAGCTCTAGCTTGGTCTTTTTGTCTTTTAACTCTTGAATAAATTCATAAATAAACCCGGTAATACCAAGCACACGAACTGGCTTTTTCTCTTCGATGAATTGCAGTAGGTTCTCTAAAACTTTTGATTTTTGAAATTCCCAATATCCCGAGGGATTTTGATTAATGGCGTACTCAATCCGGTGAGGAGGGGCAAATTGAGTTCGATTTTTTGCCGAAAAGGCGACGCCCAAATCCTTAGCCTGGGATTGATTGTACACAAAGAGCATATAGTTTGTTTCAGCTGCGCTGATCAAGCCTTCTTGCTGCCAGAGACTGCGCAACATCTTCTGTCCGCGGTCTAAAGACTCTTGGTCCATCCATGCCCAAGTCTTTTGTCCCGAAGTTCCACTGGAAGTCATTTTCAAAACCGCTTTCGACTCTTCCATTGATAAAAGAAGGTGATGCTTCATCGCATAGACTGAAAGGGCAGGCAGCTTGCTGAAGTCGCTTTCTTTCTGCAGATCAGAAGGTTTAAAACCCATGCGATCGTATAAAAAGCGAATGCTCTTATTGTTTTCATAGTGATACTGGGCAGACACTCGGCACGCTTCGAGCATCAACTCCGACTTTTCTTCATTCCAAGTCAAGGGCTCCGAAATATCAGAGAGCCTATTTAAAACATCAAGAGAGGCTTCTGGCATATTTCACTTTTCCTTTAATGTGCAAAAAGGAGAGATAAAAGAAATAAACTGATACAAACACAACCCCAATTCCTTGCACCAAACTCAAATCGGGAGCGGAGACTCGACTCGATAGCAAACCGAACATTAAATAACCAAAAGGAGTCATAAAAGAGATTAAGGCTTTAAGAACAGCAAAGAACCGACCTTTCAACTCATCGGCAACTTCCATCTGAAAATAACTGACGATTCGAACATTCATGGTACCGACAGTGAGACCAATAAAAAAGAGACTTACGAAGTACAAGGGCGTTGCTATGTACAATCCCGGTAAACTCAGTGAGAGCCCGAATAGGAAGGTCAGCAGACTCGTCAAATGAAGAGCCGAGTACCGCTCGGGCAAATAGCGACCCAAGAGTGATCCACTGAGAATACCTAGCCATATACTCGATTCATTGAGAGCGAGTAAGCCAGCGTCTCCACCGAGGCTGTTTTTCGTATAAAGAGGAATTAAAAGTAGAGTTGGAACCGAAAGAAAGTTAACTGCGGTAAATCCAAACAATATTTTTCTGATAAGGGGGAGTTCTTTTAGAACCGTAAAAGACGAAGCTTCTTTTTCTGTAGGGTTATCCAATGCCGGATCTTTTGCCACTTCTTTGAAATGAATCGATGAATCGATAAAGTACGATGCTAAATAGGTGGCGGCATTTAATAATATAATCCCTTCCAGGCCCAAGAGCTCAATAAGAACCGCTCCGGCGACAGCTCCTGCAAAATAAGCGAGAGTTTGGGTCGTAGATAAAAAGGCCACAGCGCTGGTAATTTCTTTTTCTTCTACAACTTCATTCACGGACTTTTGCAAACTCGGTTCTATAAAGGCCTGACAGCCAGCAAATAAAAGAGTGCTCACACCGAGACTCACTGCAAACAATGTTTCATTGCCCAGACTCAAAAATAAAACGAGAGAAATGATCACTCCCGAAAGGTCAGCTCTTTTTAAGATGGTCTTGAGGGGCAAGGAATCGACTATTCTTCCGATGGGGTTCACAAAAAGAATACTCGGAAGTGTCGATAGAATGAGAAAAAGCGCCAGCGCGATTCCCTGGTTGTCGGAGTAGTTGACAATCAGCCACCACAGCAGAGCAAGAATAAACATTCGACTTCCAACCTGACTCAAAACCTGGGAGAGCCAAAGGCGGAAAAAATTTGAATTTCTAAGTAAGAGGGGGCGCTTTGAAACCATCGCACTCTAAACTACAAAAAACGTGCCCCTTAAGGGCCAGTTTAGGGCCTAAACACCCAATATCTCAGTGAAATTTTTCTAATGAGGTGTCGAAATAGAACCCTTAAAAATACTCACTTATTTTTTCTTGAATGCTCTCGGCATCAATCCTTGGAGCGATGAGGATCATCTTGCCACTAAAAGCCGCTTGCCCGGGAAAGGGCCTGATTAAAACTTCACCACTTAGGGTCTTTTCGAAATAATACATCAGATCAAATTCATCACTCAAACGAACACAACCTTTGAGGCGCAAGTTTTCAATTTCAATGGACTGCAAAAAGGCCCTTAGGCTTTTTTTAGAAACACTTTCTGGAAGATCAAGTTCACATGAAGACCAGTGGCTGAGTTTTTTGTGTAAGTCTTCATCCATTGGATCTTGTTGGCCCTTTAATGGCGCATTCGTTCCCGCACTCGATAAAAACCGACCAAGAGACTTAAAGTCGCCAGCAGACCATACTTCAGCTCTGCCATTGAGTTTCTTTAAGTCTGCTTTAACTTCTTCGAGTCGTTCGGGAGTAATCGAGTCGGTCCAAGTAACGTGAAGAATACCGGCGGTTCTTACCTGATTCTCCTCTAGAAGGTTGTACTCGCCCCTTTGTTTCCAGTCCTTGCCATTGACCGGAGTGATCTGCAAAGGCGCCTGTAACTTGTTCTTTTCTAAATTGAGACCGAGGAAGGACAATAAATCATAGCTATCGGTCGTCCCATTGGCTTCAATGAGTGTGATGGGTTTTTTACGTCCCTCGGGTCGGTTTTCTAATGCGAATTGCAAATCCCTTAAACCCGAACAACAAACACAACTTCCGCTCATGGGATTTACCATGAGATTTTTAAATTGCTCCCTGAACCACGTGGCATCGAGACTCGCGTTTTGATAGTCATTTAATATTAATTGAGGCTCGTATCCTTCTTGAAGTAAATCGGGAATGATTTTTCGCAAGAGCGTCGTCTTACCCGAACCGAGAAAGCCAACCAAAACGATAAGTGGCTCTTTTAATAACTGTGACATTTTGTCTGATGAACTATTAGGCACTTTGAAATTTCCTATTTAGATGATCCGCATCATTAAGACCTTTTGAACCCGGTTCAAAAGGGCGAGTCCTAGGACTTCAGTCCAGATAAACTAGACGACTTGTTCCCAGTTCTACTGCCTATAGTAGCGAATAGACAGAATTTTATGGAGCTGGCTGCAGCGAGTTGAAAGCCTGTTTTTGCTTCACGTTATTAGAATTTTTTAAAAATTTTAGGCTCTAAGTCATTAGTATTTGTTTTGACACTTCATTAATAGAGTTGAATAGTCCCGATCGAGGGACATTTAAAACCAGGAGGGGAATTTATGCTCAATCGATCACTTCGATTACTAGTCAGCATCCTAGTTATTAGTTTGAGTGGCGTTTACGCCCAGGCAGAAATGTACAACCAGATGGTCAACTATCAGGTTTCTTTGGACTCTGCTTACAATACACAAAATCAGGCCGCCGTCGTCGCTAGTCACGACGTGAGTTATCCAGGGGCCGGCGGGATAAGAATTCATTTTTATCCATCAGAATTAGGCTACGGTAACTATTTAAAGTTAACCTATGGAACGGGCCAGGTCCTCTATCTCGATAACCAGCGCCTCTATGAATTCAATTACAAAAGCCCCTATCTTAACGGCGAACTCGTTCGTGTTGAATTAGTCGTTGCCGCTGGCAGTGCGACTTCAGGTGCTTTTATTCAAGGTTTAGAAGTTCCGTATAATGTAGAGACTGAAAGCATCTGCGGAAGCGAAGACAATCGTATTCCTTCAGATCTTAAACCTTTTGCGAGAATGGTCAGCGCCCAAAACGGACGCAGTGGATGTTCAGCCACTATGATTGGGCCGAGCTGTGCCGTTTCCGCTGGTCATTGCACGAGCGTACTCAACGTCGCTCAGTTTAACGTTCCCGCTAGTAACGATAACGGGCAACCCAACTTTCCGGCACCAGAGCATCAGTATCCATTGTCTGAGCACATTGCTTCAAACGATGGTGGGATCGGAAGAGATTGGGCCGTATTTAGACTCAAGAAAAATCCAATTACTGGTAAATACCCAGGTGAAGTTCAAGGCTTTCTTAGCGTGAATTACAACCCGCCAACTGAGGGCATGGATTTACAAATTACTGGCTACGGAACAGATCGTCCGGACCCAACTCGCAATGCAGCTCAACAGACCAATATTGGTCCTTTGATTTCAGTTGAAGAAGGAACTTCCAGAATGTTTCACCAAGTGGATACTATGCCTGGAAACTCTGGCTCTTCAGTTCTAGCCGCTTCTACTCAAGAAATCATTGGAATCCACACACACGGCGGATGTCGCGCCAATGGTGGAAACAATGGGTCGACATCTCTTGCATTTAATAGAGACTTCCAAAACGCGGTAAGAGAGTGTCTTGCAGCCGACGCTGAACTTTGGCATCAACTACAATAAGAGGGGAACATAACTATGAAAGCACTATTTTTATATTTAACGATAATTTTAAGCTCAGTTTTTGCTGGCGCAGCTGAACTCGAGCCCATCGCAGATTTTTCGCTTTATACAATTCAAAAAAATGATCTTGCGACGAATAAGCTCGTTGTTTCTGTTGAGTTTGCTACAGAAGACACCTGCAATACCTTTGGAATCGAAGGTGATATGGCCATGATTCAACCTGAATTGAGCCTTATGATTGGTATCTACAACATCACGCAAACTGAGATCGCTTGTCCTAAGGGGCACCCTAGAACCATCGCTCTTGAAAAAGAAATCAGCGCTCTTCCGGATGGGCGTGGAGATTCTTACCTCCTTATGATTCCAAGCTTGATGAAGCTTAATATGGAACCTAAGTAAGGCTAGTTGTTTTATTTAAATAATCTATTAAAATGCTCTTAAGACCTCTTAAGAGCATTTTTTATGATCGACAATTACTTTAGAAGCCACATCCCAAAATATGTGAAACCACTAGTAAGGGCGTTTTCTGCTTTGGGGATAACACCCAACATGATCACCGTGGCGGCCTTTTTGATCGCGGCGATTGCTGCCGTTTTCGTCTATCAAAAGATGTTTTTCCTGGGCCTTCTCGTGTGGTGGGCCGGTCGCCTCTTGGATGCGATGGATGGTATTCTTGCCAGACATTTAAATCGAAGCTCCGAATTTGGCGCCTATCTCGATATTACTTTGGATATGTTTGCATACTCTTTAATGGTCATTGCCTTTATGGAAGTCTTTCCAGAACAGTCAATGATCTGGAAATGGATACTCTTACTCTACGTTCTCTGTATAACAAGTGCCCTCGCCTTCGGAAATATGGAACAAAAATTAGGAGCTTTCTCTGACCAGAGCCGAAAACTAAGGCTCGGAGCAGGATTGGCCGAAGCCGGTGAAACGGGCATCGCCTATAGCGTCTTTTTACTGTTCCCATCCTCGGTATTCTACAGCTCACGGCTGTGGCTTGGAATTCTAATTATTACGGTTATTTCTAGGACCCTTATGGCCTACAAGCTTCATAGGAAGTCGATGAGGTAATAATTTTAGTATTTTACAAGAATAAGCTCCCCGTCCTCGCGATAAAAATTGTCAAAACCAATAAAACTTTCAAATCCTTAACATTTCACTCCACTGTAGCACTCAATTTGGTAGTAAAGGCTGTGACTGGGAAGTCACTAGTGAAGGTGGTGTTATGGTTCGCAAGATTCTTCGAAATCTCTTTGTTTTGTTTTCTATTTTCTTTGTCGCCTATTTAACTTTGAATATTCTCGAAGTTATCAGCGAAAAGCTCAATACTGACTTTGCTTCCAATAAAGAGCTTCTCAAACAGGTTCAGCAAGACGCCCAACTTTTATCGAGCGGAGAGCTTCTTCAATTCAATTTGCAAAGGGAACCTAAGGATGCCGCCGGCGAGGCCGTCGAGGACATAATCGATAATCCACCTTTCATCGGTGGAACTAAAGAACTCTTTCCAGTCGTCGTCATCGACTCAGGGGTCGATTACACGCATCCGTCATTGAAAGACCACATGCATATCAACGAGAATACCGATGAACTTCTCGTTTACAAAGATCTTGTTGTTTTAAACGACCGATTCGGTTGGGATTTTAACAGCAGTGACAACTATGCTTTTGACAGCCTCAAATCCTATAAACCTCGCTTTCAATCCGTTCCCGATGAGAATGACGACAACCAAGGTTCTAGCTATTGGGAGCGAGTCGGCTCCACGTTCTTTAACAATGTTATTGAATTCATCAAAGCTGTTCTGCAAATGGGAAGCCCCGGACACGGGACCCATGTTTCTGGAATTATCGTCGATGCCTGTTCGCAAAAATGTTCTATTGTGCCCTTAAAAACCTTTGGGCAAAACGAAATTTCTTTGGACATGCTCGTTGCCTCAGTTCGTTATGCCCGCCTTCGCGGCTACAAAGTTGTCAACATGAGTCTTGCCAGTACTTGGAACGAGTCTGTAAATGTGGACGACGAGACGGGTGAAGTAATAGAGACGGCCCAAGATCGATGGGACGACCTGATGAAAATCAAAGAAGAGATTGAAAAGTCACCGGACATGCTCTTTGTAGTTGCCGCCGGTAACGAAGGGACTCACTTCACGCGGGATAAAAAGTATAGCTTTCCAGCTGCCTTTGATCTCCCCAATATCATCACCGTAGGTGCGGTGAATGAAGAGGCCGAGCTTGCCAAGTTTTCTAATTTCGATACGACACTCGTAGATGTCTTTGGCCCCGGAGTCGATATAACGAGTACTTGGACGGGTGGTGGTACTAAGACCGTGAGTGGAACTTCGATGTCTTCACCTTTTATCGCTGGTCTCGTTGGTTACATTTGGGCAACCCATCCCAACTATTCACCCGAGCAAGTTAAAGCGGCACTTTTCGCAGCCATGCCCGAAAGAGAAGTCACATATTCTAAAGCAAGCCGTAAAGAGGGCGTTGAAGATTATGTTGAAACTCTCACACGCCCTGTGATTGTGACCACTGAAAAAGACCTTATCTATTCAGCTCAGTAGTTACTACCACGCAGTGGGAATTTGATTGAGGTGACCCATAACATTGGCAGCGGGATTCGAATACCAACCTTGTTGAGTCGGACGAACCGGCTCAGGGGGTAATTCCATTGCATGGTATGTTGTCGCGATTTCGTTAATTTCATTGCGCCAAGCATTCCAGGTCTCTCTGTAAATACGATTCGGCTCTTCAGCTTGCAAACGATTGTAGCGATTCACTAACTCGGCCCTTTCATCTTCGTAAATATCAATGTCCGCACGAGCATTATTGTAGGCCCGTAATGCAAATGGGCTTAGGGTGTACTTCTTTATGTGGAACTCAAGTGAGGCTGGATCTAAATAAGGAAACGTATAGGTTTGCGAAAGCCGATCGTCTAAAATTTCAGTTTGTACTTCCTCACTAAAGGTTTTTTCTGCCAGAGTTAAAAAGTGCTTTCGATACCAAGCCATTGGCTCAGCACGTCTGTAGTGATAGTCTGTAAAGTAATTAACATCGACAATCCAATTCCCAATGGTATCAAAATCATCGATGACTTCAAAAACAACCTGCTTCACTGCTTCTGGATTAGAAGGAAGAAGGTGTCTGAGCTCCATGGGTTCAGAGCGAAAACAGGCTTCACTATTGGCTGTTCGAATCACTTCAAAGCGAAAGCGGACATTTTCGAGACCTAAAGTCGGATCCATTCCTTGATGTTGTTGTAGGTAATTATTCTCGGCCCAAAATTGAGGCATATTACCACCCATATCATGGGGCTCTGAATATCGAATCGGACCGTGGACTCCCGTTCCTTTGCCATTGGGATCAATCCAAAAAGCGGGAAGTCCATTAAATAAGTCATCGAGAACTCGTCCTGTTTTTTGTCCGTCTTTGTATTCATTGTGAATAGAGCGTCTTTCATCGAGAGCATAAGTCCTATATATACCCGCTTGAGGAAAGACAGACTCCATGGGCCGCTGAAGGCCGTGTTTAGTAATTGTTAATGGGTAAACGAAATGTCCAACCACAAGGCGCTCCGTATCTCTTTGTGCTTCGGTCACATTCCCTGGGTAAAACTCTTTAATTAAATCATAGGCGCGCGTGAAATCACGGTTCCCCGCAAGCGGCCGAACCTTGCGTTCGATGGTCTGGCGAAACTCATTGAGGCGCCATAACTGAGGGATTTCCATGTATCCCCTTTGTGCAAATCGGGCATAAAGTTCACTCGGTTCAAATTGCATTTGGTAATAGGTCTGAGTTCCTGGGTTGTACCCCACACCATGTTGGGCCAACTTTGCATCGAGCTCGCGGACTCGGGCTAAAAGATAATCGGGGTAGCGAATCACTTCATCTTGAGTCATCTCAAAACGGACTCGCATTGAAAAACCTTGTTTCGAAATAATCACTTTTATGCGATTGGGGTCATTGATTCGCGGAGCAAAACCAATGTACATCCAATTTACAGTCATCATCGACTGTTCTTGGTATAGGTAAACGGGACTTAAAAGATCTTCCATAGAGTTGCCCGGTTCATTGGGCCGGTAAACTCCATCGTGAAGATAGGGATTAGCCTGGGCCTCCATAAGAACCGCAATCAAGCTCACTATCGTGATTAAAAGAATTCTGATAAATCGTTCCCCAGAATTGAATTTCATAGGTTTCTCTCCAAATTTGCAATTTATATGGAATAATTTTGCAAGTCTGAAACCAGGTTTAGGATATGAAAATTTCAAGGGGCGATGTGACTAAGTCGTTGATAAGACTCAGTCATTAGGTCTTAACTATGAGGCCATCAGCCAAGCTATTTCTGTATGCTTGCCAGGCAGGGACGATTCCCGCCGCCACTGATCCGACAAAGATCAGTAAAATGAAATAAATGTCATTTTCTGCGAAATTAAAGGGCGAAATACTGAGGCCAATTCGGCTTTCGACAAATCCTTTAGCCGTAAAAAGAGCCCCTTGTAGAATGCCCAGTCCTAGCAAAATTCCCATGCTGCAAAGACTGACCGACTCAACAATCAAGAGAAAAAACACAGAGCCCTTTGAAGCGCCAAGAGAACGAATGATTGCCATTTCTCTTCGCCTTTCATTTAAACTCGCAAGCAAGCTTATTAAAATACTAAATAGAGATACGAGTAGAACCAGAAAACTAATGGCGATCAAACTCTTTTCAATCACGCCGAGACTCTTCCACAAACTTCGCAAAGTGAGGCCCGGAATCACCGCCATGATGGCCTCCTTTTCATAATTATTGATATCCCTTTGCATATTAAAGATATCCATTTTGGATTTTAGCTTTAAAAAAGCCGCCGTCACATTCGCTTCATCAATTTCGCTTCCCTTAATTTTTCCCTTGCGGAGACGATCCTGCTTTTCTTCATCCCAATGAAGGGCCTCGATAGCCTTTAAGTTGACATGAAGGGAATCATCGACCGGCGTTAGTGTTGATTTTAAAATTCCCACGACGACAAAGGGAAACTTATCGTGGTGAGTAAAGCTCACATCACCCGTACCATGGGAGAGAGTGATTAAATCACCAATCTTATACTTAAGCTTTCGAGCCACACGGCTCCCCAATACCACTTCGAAAATTGTTTCAAAACTCTGTCCCGCACGAAACTCAAGCTTCCGACCCTGACCATATTGATAGTGATCAAAATAGTTTTGATTCGTGCCAATGACTTTAAAACCCTTATGGGAATCTCCGAGGGAAATTGGAATCGACCAATCGATGGACTTTGACTTAAGAATTTCTTTGTAGGTTTCTTGTTCGAAATTGTTTGTGGCATCTCCAATGCGAAAGACTGAGTAGAGTAAAAGGTTCAGAGGACCCGTTCGCGGTCCCATGATGAGATCTACGCCACTGACCGTGGTTTCAAAACTCTGTTTAGTTGAATACCTAATTCTCTCGATACCGAGCAAAAGGCAAACAGACAAAGCAATCGACATGAGGCTTAAAAAACTCGATAGCTTTCGATTCAAAATACTTCGCAGAGCAATTCGTAATAAAATCATTGCATCACACCCTTGCCTGGGATCTTCGATCGACTAATTCCCTGATATCGACAACTCGATCGAAGTGATGACTAATTGAAGGGTCATGACTGACGAATAAAAGGGCCGTCTTAGATTTTTCACACTGCTTGATCAACTGAGAAATAAACTGATCTCTTAAATCATAATCAAGGGCTGATGTCGGTTCATCAGCAATAATTAATTCTGGCTGACCCATGAGCGCCCTTGCTGCCGCAACTCTCTGCTGCTGTCCAACACTGAGCTGACTGACTTCCTGATGAATTTGTGCCTCTGATAAATCGAGACTTTTTAGAAAATGTCTTGCTTCCATATCAACATCAGACGAGAGACAACGAATTTTCTTTTTCTTAGAAAATTCACAACTCAGAATAACGTTCTCTAGGGCATTAAAATAGGGGAGCAAATTAAACTGTTGAAAAATGAAGCCCATGTATTCGCCTCGCACTAAATCCCATTGGGCACTCGACTTCTTAGACATGTTTTCATCTCTAAAGAAGATCTCTCCAGAATTGGCTTTCAAAACCCCACTGACAAGGTTCAAAAATGTGGATTTACCGCTTCCACTCGGTCCCTTAATAAAAAGCCTTTCATTGGGCTTTAAACGAAAATCCGGAATCCGCAGGGAAAAACCACCCTTCGGATATTTAAATTGCAGATCATTGAGTCTTACTTGATATTCCATGGACCTATTTTCCTTCAAAACTCATCCCTTTATAATAGCTACCTATTCCTAAAAAGCTAAGGATTTTAAGCAACTAACGCATATCATTATTTAATATAGACATGTATTCTTTTCAGGAATAGCAGTATCAACTTTATGAATTTGTTTTGAAGACCTAAAAGGGCTTTTATAGCGGTAACAATTCTCCGATCACGGGCGAATTGTCTGAAGAATTTAGGGGAGACGAAATGAAAATACTAATTGCTCTATTCAGCCTATTACTCAGCTTACCGCTTTCGGCGCAAAGCATGTTCCAGACCTATCGAATTACCTTCGAGTCTAACTGGAATCAAAGAGACCACATTTCTGTACCGAGAAATGCACACTTTTCTCCCGTTGTCGCTGTTGCGCACAATGCCGGGTATCTCCCATTCCCAATCGGAGGAATCGCAAATTCAAATTTAGAGCAAGTGGCAGAACTCGGTAATCACGGACCTCTTAACAATGAAGTCATGCAAGCGGGTCGCATGGGACTCGCCGGTGACCTGCAGAACACGGAGAATCTTTTTATTCGTCAGACTCCCGTACAAACTTTTACCATTACAGTGAGTCCGGCCCATCCTTATTTTTCTTTCGTAACAATGATTGCCCCGAGTCCGGATTGGGTCGTTGGAGTTTCTCAACTCAAACTTTACTCCGATGAAACCGGTTTTGTCGGCACTCCAGTTGTGCGCATACCACTTTACGCCTATGATGGCGGCACCGAGCAAGGTGATGTTGGCGGAAATTACAGCATTAACAATCCTGAGACAAACCCCAAGCAACCCATTACTCGTTTGATGGGACCGGGTTTTGACCAACCCTTTGCATTTGTGACCATCGAACCGATGTTCTAAGGAAGATATTATGAGATTGAGAGATCATTTAGGAAAACTCGTTTATTTTTGTAGTATTGCAGAAAATGGTTCTCTCAAGAAGGCCAGCGAAGACGTACTCGTTGGCCAACCTCAGCTGACCAAAGTGATCAAACAACTTGAAGATGTACTCGGGACCCAACTTCTCGTGCGGTCCAACCGGGGAGTCAGTTTGACTCTCGAAGGTCAACTTCTCTACGAGTCGGCAAAAAAGATGCTCGAAGAAGTTGATCAGGTAGAATTCCAAATTAAATCTAAAGAACAAAAGTACAAGGGTTCTGTGCAAATTGGTACTTACGATAGTATTTCTCGTTATTTCTTCCCGAGCTTCCTCAAGTACCTCAAACAAACTGCACCCGGAATCAAGGTCTACTTAGAAACCGGCCGTAGCCAAGACATGCTTAATAAACTGCAAAAAGATGCTCTTGATCTCGCCGTTGTCGTCGCCGACTCGCAACTCTCAAAAGAGCTCATTCACGAACCTATCTACTCCGATTCCTTTGGCCTTTACCAAGCCCCATCGGCCGATCAGGATTTCATAGACAGCTTTATTTATTTTCCATTTGGTGAAACCGAAGAGAATTTGCAAAAAAAGTATAAGTTTAATCAGTCTATTCGCTGCGATAACTTAGAAACCGTGCGTTCACTGACCGAGCAAGGCCTAGGAGTGGGGTTTTTACCTCACCTCGTCGCACGAGAGGCCCTACTGGCTCGAAAAATTGTTCCCTTTGAGAAAATTCAAAAAAAGGATAACAGTTTTGATCTGCACAACATCGTACTTTCTTACCAGAAAAACGAAGAGAGCGAATTGGTGGTCTTTATCAAGGACGAAATCAAACGCTTCCTACAGCTGTGGTCGAAATAATTTTAAAATAACTGAAAGTTGTGAACTGCGATCCAAAAATCCCAATCGACTTGGCCTTCGATATGTTCCTCGAGATCATCTCTAATCTGCGGAAAGAAGTCGATTCCTACCATTTGCTCCAACTGATTCACAGTTAAAACAAACTTATCGATGCTTTCGTCGTTTCTTTGATTGGGCATGAGGAAGGCAATCATCTGGTTGTGCTCTGGAGCATAGACAATTTTATAATACCAGCGGGGTATTGAGACTCCCGAAGGAAGCTGCTGGAGGTCGTCCTCTAGGACTGGGGCGGTCACAATATAAGTCCCACCCAACTTCAGAGACCAATCACGAACCGTTTCTTCGAGAATACGCCAAATCTGTCGATTAAACTCGGGCCTTTGTGGTGACATATTGCTCATGAAAAAAGTTTCCGACATGGACTGGTGACTGAGCTTCATATCTGCCGCGGGAACCATATGCCCTCGATCAAATCCACTTCGACTGTAATCCGCTGGCCCTGCTGAGCCCGATGCAACAAGCGGATCTTCTCGAAAATCATTGGTTCGCTTAGCGCCACCATTAATACTATCGACCGAGAGAAAGTGAATAACCCACCTGGCCTGTTCGTGGCGCTCTGAATAACAAAGACTGTAGTAGGTGTGATCGACAATTTGTTGGCAATTAGAGTTAGGGTAAAGGCGAGGTCTATTCTGAGCCTGAGCTGAGATCGAAATTCCCGCAAAGACAAATAGAATACAACCTAAAATTCGGAGCCTCTTGAATCCATCCATAGAGTTTTCCCCTTAAGTCACCATCCATTGGCGACATATAAATAGCCTAGTCAGCCCCAGCAACTTGGTCAATGGTCGAAATCCTTATTACACGCGGGATTATTAGCCCTTAACAGTCTCCTGACAAACCTAGGGACTCAAGTTCACAAAGGCGGTTCCACCTCGGCGGTCTTTTACAACTCCCACAAGGCGAATGGCCGTCGAATTCTCGGGCTTAAAGGTCGATGATTGATCCGTCAAAATTCTCCCGGGACTCACTTTTCCGGAGGAATAGAACCAGGTTATTAAATAAGATTCTGTAATGGATTCCAAGACACCGTCAGACCTTTGCTCTTGGTAGGTTTCAGGCTCTCCCGCGGGAGTAAACTCCATGGAGAGTTCTCCGGTAGTACTCGGTCCCGTTGCGATTGCGCTTCCATTAAATTGAATAGAGTCAATAACAGGGTTTTGATTGAGAGGCGTTCTCTCAGTAATGACGAGTTCTTTGACAAAAGTAAAATTCTCACTTCCTGACTGCAAGTTGAATATCACGAAGTAGGAAACGCCGTTGAATCTACGAGTTGAACTGAAATCGGCAATTAAAGACGCTGGATTATTTATACTAATTGTAATCGGATCCATTGCCCCTGTGAAATCACTCGCCGCCAAACCCGTCGTATTGAATGTTCCTCCATTGGGATAAGCCTCAACAGTTGGATTTTCACAAGAGGGCTGACTGGATTGAACAAAGCCAGTGTCTAAACAAGAGACTACCGTCACGGCAAAAGTTCTTCCAGCTCCATCAATATCACTAATTACTGGGGTTAGACTAATATTGACAGTTCCCGTAGCCGTTCCATCCACTTCTGGGCTGTCGGCAACGACTCCGAGAATTCTCAAAGAACCCAACTCAGAAAACTCCTCGAACTCAGCTCGATTGCAAGAGGTTAAAAGTAAAGAAAGTACGCTTGAGATCATTAATAGAGTTAGTTTACTTCTCATTAAAACTCTCCTTTAACACCAAAACTTGGCAAAATAGGCAGCCCCATGTTTGTATCTCGCTCAGAATAATCAAAACTATAGGCAATACCGGTCGGATTCTCTCGATTCGTTATATTTTGTATGTCTAAGTAAAATGAGAGAATCCATGTATCGTAAATCCACTTGCGATCAAGACGAGCGTCCAATTGCCAAAAATCTCCCAATCTCTCTGAGAATCGTTCTCCCTGTACTGGCAGATAAATATCGGCATTTTCAAAGTAGATTCCCGATTCAATGGGTGTTTTAGGTAAACCCGTTACATAGCGAAAGCGTCCGGACAGATTCCAGTTTCCCCAAGAATAGGCGACAGTTAGATTAAGATTGTGGGTTTGATCCTGTTCAGAGGGAAATTCCTGACCCGTTAGAGGGTCAATTCGAGTACTCTCTGTGTAGGTGTAACCAAAGTTAACTTTCGTCTTTCCCTTTTGATAACGCAGGAGCGTTTCGAGGCCCTTGACTTCGCCTTTTCCAGAATTGCTAAAACGCTCAGGCACCTGTTCACCATCACGGGTGACTAATTCGGAACTGTCAGTAATAAGATCCTTCAGATTCTTATAAAAAACACCGGATGTCAGCAACAGACCATCGTTTTTACCTTGGCGAAAATCATGCTCATAGCGAATTGAATAATGATTGCTTTGGGTTGGTAGAAGATCTGGATTTCCAGACTCCTCAGACAAATTAATACTATTTTCAGGTTGTACGTAAATTCCCGAATTAAAATAAAGGCTGGAATCCTCAGTGAGACTATAAATTACGCTCAGTCGCGGCTGAAGGTACCCTCGATTATGCAGTTTAAAGTAATCGTATCGAAGGTTGGGTTGAACTTTTAGACTTTGAGAAAAGAGGCGAAATTCATTTCTTAAAAAATAGCCTTGCTGCAATTCACTCGACTTTTGCTTACCTATAATTAAATCTGAAATTTCAAAGGGAGTGTTGATTTCACTTCGACTGAAAAAGCTCTGAGCAATTCGTGTCTCTACCGTCGAATCTTGAAAAATAAAGTCAGTTCCGATGTTAAAATTATAAATGTCACTCACTTCTCGCGAGTAATTCGACCGCCAACTGAGGCGAAAGTTATCAATTAAAAACTCCTGCTCCCCAGGTTTAAATTCACTAATATCCGTTCCCACTCCCAACGACGTCTCAAATTTTGAACGACTCGAAAAATCAAATTCGAGTTTTGGGATAACTCGATAAAATCGAGTGGTACCAAAGACTCTACGAGAAAATGTGGGGTTATCAGCTCCATCGACAATCGCCTCGACACGATCCTGAGAGGCTAATGTAATCAAACGAAACTTCATTTTCTCCCAAGACTCATTAAGATATGTGAGGTTTATGTCCCAATAGGTAGGCGCTGTATTAAATGCCGGCGGACTATCTTCTTCATCGTCAATTTGCTCGCTTGCAAATTTAATAACTTCTCCAACATAACTATATCGACCCCCAACGAAGTAACTTTGCTTCTTGTCCTCAGTTATTCGTCCCTCTAAAAATCCGCCTGAGGCCGTAAAATCTATGTAGGCCATTCCATAGCTACGGTCCTTGCGCGGTTGCCGCAAATTTAAATTAATAATTCCACTCGATGCTCTTCCATATTCGGGCCCATAACCTGCAGTCAAAAACTCGACGGACTCCACAGTCTCCGGGACCGCTACGGTATTGAGTCCGAAAAAGTGAAATATAAATGGAATCTCATGTCCCTCAATCAGGTATTTAGTGTCTTCGGGTGGGCTCCCCTGAATAGCGACATTCGCGTCGAAACTCTGCAGAACTCCCGGTAAGTTTTCTAGGGCCCGAACTGGGTCACCCGCAGAACCGGGGAGTGTAATAAACTCTTCTTGCTTTAGAACAGTTCGAGCGGCTTCCTTTTTCTCTCTCCTTCCGACAACTGTCGTTTCAAAGTCAACGTAAGAGTTTTTTTCAACGAATATTCGAATATTCGAGGTGTTCCCCTGGTAGGTAAACTTTTCTTTGACTCTCTTATAGCCAGTCACAGTCAGAATCCACTCGCGCTCACCCCTTGGAGCATTCGAAAAAACGAAATTCCCGTCCTTATCGCTTGTCGCCTTTAAACCCTCCGGGAGTATAAATACATTAACATTGGCCAGTGGTTTTTTTGTTCCACGCTCTAAAACTTGTCCTTTAAGCTCGAGCTCAGCATTGGCTGAATGCATGAAAACGAAAAGACTAAAAAGAATGCTACTAATTATTTTCAAGTACAAAGCGAATGGCATATCTAATCCTAACTGCAACCTTTTCTTTTTCAATTTTTGCGGGATTGAAACGGTAATCTTTAATAGCACGCAGAGCCTCCTGATCCATTTCGTTGGTCAAGCCTTCGACAATTTGAGCCTCTCTAACTCGTCCCTCGGAATCAATCAATAAGCTTAAGACAACCACTCCTTCAAGGCCCATCTCTTTCGCTTTTTCCGGATACCTTATCCTTGCCTCAGATAGTATCGACGGCATTTCAGTCACCAAGTACTCCGCCTTTGGAATTGGCAATTCGTCGAGATCATCTTTATTGAGTTTTTTATTATCAACTTCCTTTGTGACCGTGTTTCCTTGCTTAACAATAGGGCTCGCTTGTTTCTCTGATGTAATAGACTTTCTATTAACACCGAATACTTCTCGCGGCTTCTTTTTTGGCTTATCTTTGGGAGGGTCCTTTGGTTTTGGTTTTTGCGTAATTTGTATTTGTACTTCTTCTTTCTTCTGCTCAACTACTTTTTCTATAACTTTAAACTGAATTTTATCTGATTGAGGTTCTGACGTGCTCAATAGGCTTATGATAAGGACCAGAGCTGCTCCTAAGAAATGAATCGCAAAAGACTGTAGGACAAATACGTTTTTGTTTATTTTCATTCTATTGAATTTCTTCAGTTGTCCGAGTCACCTGAAAAGCAAAGTTTTCGACCCCAGCTCGCTTGATTAGGTCAATGGCCTTTATTACGAACTTGTGAGCGGATTCCATGTCCGCCGCAATAATAACTTGTACATTTTTATTTCGTTCAACGGCCGAACTCGCCTGATCTAATAGACCATTATCGGTCGTAATATTGCCATTAATCAAAAACTGACCGTTTGAGGTCACGGCAACTGCTAGAGTATCAGGTTGTGTGGTATCCGAACTTTCAGAATTGGGCAATTGAACATCCAGTACTTTTTGCACCATCATAGGTGCAGTCACCATGAAAATAACGAGCAGAACAAGCACCACATCTACGAAAGGCGTAATGTTGATGTCACTTATTGATTCTCCTTCGGAGTCAAACGATCCGGCCATCTGTTACCCTATCTGCTTGCGCGCCTTATAACGTTCCTTGATGCTCTCGACATCCCTTAACATCGTATTCATTTTTTTATTAAAATAGTTAAAAGCGATGACCGCTGGAATAGCAACAGCCAGACCCACCGCAGTTAAGATAAGTGCTTCTGCCAGCGAAAACATAACTGCATTCATATCGGCTGAGTTTTCTGAAAGTTCACCAAAAGAAACTATAATGCCAAGGATTGTACCGAGTAGACCAATAAAGGGAGTCGTCGAGCCCAAGGTACCAAGCACATTAAGACCTTGCCCCCAGTCTTTAAGACTATCATTTTTAAAAGCTGTAAAAACTTGATCGAGGGATTTTTCAGGAAGTCCATCGCACTGACTTAAAAACTCCAAGCGTGGGTCACCGTCGGACTCTTTGTATTCGAAGCCCTTTTCTTCAATCTCTTTATTTGATTTTAGTTTTTTCCACTGCGAGAAAAAATTCCGACGATTTAGAATAATCGAGATCGACCAAACCGATAAACCAATCATAAGTAAAAGGATGAGTCGGGCACTCCATTCAACAATTAGCATCCACGCCATGGCTTCCTCCTAGGACTGCTTATTCTAGCCAATTATTAATTGAGAAGAAAATTGGGCCGCGTTAAAAGTTTCTTGAACTCAGATATCTGAGTGAGATTCGAGACTTACGGCCAGTCTTGTAATGGTCCCATAATGTCTGGATTGTCTATTAGTTTGGCAGAGGCCACGACCTCTAATCGCCCTCACTTCATTCTAAACCCTTGTCTTTCGGGTACAGTTTTCGCTCTTCCTTTAGTCATTCCTTTGTGTGGTGGTAGTGCAAAGGAGTTTCTTGAGTGGGTCACATCAGGAAAGGTACAAAATGATAGATGCAAATAGTATTCGGCAAAAGCGAATCGAATTGCTAAAAATGATTCGCAACAATTGCAAGAAAAAACCAATTAGGGATGTTCCTTCTCTTTCGAATGTTAAAAATTGGCTCTCTGGACGAAGTTGTCCTAGCTGGGAGCAATTCATTGATTACTGTAAACACTATGAGATCAATTTGAGTCAAGGACTCACATACTCCGGATACGGTAAGGACAATTTGTCCTACGAGAGTTTTGTTTTGTTTTTGCTCAAGGATTTCTCAAGGCAAAATCTCCAAGAACTACTCGATTTATCCCCCAGTTCAATCAGTAAAATCTTAAGCCTTCAGGTCCGACTCAATCTCGACAAAATTATGCTCCTTATGACAATTTCAACCCGCCCCTTCTCAATGGTGTTTTCGAAAATGTTGGGAACACGTTTTGTTCTTAGAGAGAGTAATGCTGACCTCGAAGAAAAGTATCGTTTAGTCGAACGACTTCTGATTGAAAAGCCTTGGATCAACACACTCATTGAAGGCAGCTATATGTTCTGTCACGAAAATGAAAGTCAAGTGGCCGAGCATTTTGCCGACTATTTCGATTTAAGCCCCGAAGAAATTATCGCGCAACTTCGCCTCTTAGAATCCAACGACATTATAGAACGAGATCTTCGAGGGTATTTTAAACCCTGCATAGGTGCTCGTAGTTTGAGTCATTACCCCGAATTGGGAGTCGAGTACGGAAAGTATTTTGCCAAGTACCAAATGCGAGCTTTAGAAGAACGAAGAGACAACTTTTGTGTATCGAACTCTTTGGCGATATCCAATGAAACCGCATCCAAGATTTATCAAAAGTATGCTGAATTTGAAATTTTCGCCAAAGTTGAGGCAAAGAAAGATCAAAAGAGAGACCTGGTTCTGCACATGGATCATTTTTTCTGGCTTCTTCTTAAAGACAAGGTTCAGATCAATGTTGGACTGAACGGTATTCAAGAAAAAAGTATGGATCAAGACTCCATCGCTAAGTAAATGTTATTATTAAAGGACGTTATTTGAATTTTACTTTTGTTTCAAAAAAAATTCTAATCGGCACACTCTCCCTCATGTTTCTATGGGGGCCAGGCCCGGCCGCGGCCAATGTTCACAGTAATGTATTAACGTGCCATGAAAGTTTTGAAACTTTTGGTCTCGCAGCAAAAATGCCTGAGTTCAATTCTTTTGATGTCACAAAAGCCATGGTTCAAGTCATTAAGCTCATTGGCACAGCAGACGCCTACAGCGCACGCGTAAAGAGAGCTGTGTTTAAAATGTTTAATCGAGAGTTGGGCGCTGATCTCTGGCTCGCCAAAGAAACTTTTGTCTATCGAGCCGACCTTCAAGGCTGGGCTTACGTGGGCTCTATTGCATCACCCGAAATGCGCACGGGGCTCTTTATATCCCTTGACGGTCATGTTGTTCTTTACAATGTTACCAACGAAATTCTTGATCTTTCCAACTTGAATTTTAGCTTGGTTCAAGGAAACTACGTCACAATGATCAACAACCCAGCTCTACAAGATCAATTCCATTCCCTCCTCGAAGAAATGATTCTAATGGGCCAAGTCCTATCCCCTCGAAGACCAGACGGTACAGAGTATTATTACGATGATTTTTTGAGCGAAAATTCAAGAAATCAGTAATAGGGCAACCCCACTCCTCCTTCGACACGATGCGCTCTTATCGGACTAAAACTTAAGCAATTTGTAGGTGATAAAATCAAAGAAATGTATATATTTGATGTCGTTTAGGGGGTCACATGAAAACACTATCTAAGTTATTCGAAAACAATAAAAAGTGGGCTCAATCTGTCGAAAATCAAGATCCTGACTTTTTTAAAAGACTCTCGAAACAACAGAAACCAAAATACTTGTGGATTGGCTGTGCCGACAGTCGGGTCCCCGCCACACAAATTTGTGGATTAGATCCCGGTGAAATGTTTGTTCATAGAAATATCGCCAACCTTGTCTCTTATCGCGACTTGAATTGCCTCTCGGTGATCGACTATGCCGTAAACTATCTTAAGGTAACGGATATTATTGTCTGTGGCCACTATGGCTGTGGAGGAGTAGAAGGGGCCCTTAATCAAAAGGATCTCGGTCTCATCAATTATTGGATTCAGGACATTGCTGAAACCTACGAAAAAAATCATACTCACATCAATGAGAAATGTACCGGTCACGGTGAACAGCTGAATCGGCTTTGCGAGCTCAATGTAGAAAAGCAAATCGAAAATATCTCGGCCCTCCCAGTGGTGCAAAAGGCGTGGAAGGCGGGAAGAGACTTAACAATTCATGGCTGGATTTACAGTATCGAAGATGGACTTTTAAAAGACTTGGGCCATCAAATGCAAAAAATCGAGCAGCTTCCAAAAGCTCTGCAATTGGACTTCGATTAGCCAGTAGCTTAAGCCCTGTTATTTCAGTAATTTAGCAGTGATCATCTGCGCTATTAAGTTTGTCTATATTAATACATCTAATATAGATTTTCTCTATATTCGGATAACAATAAACGATTAGATTTTAGATGAAAAAAGCTCTAGGGTAAGTATCAAGTAATTACTTAACTTATAGGAGGATTCATCTGATGAACACGTTAATTAACACTACTATTCCTGAGTTCAAACTCCAAGCCTACAAAAACGGTGAGTTTGTTGAAGTGACTGAAAAAGATCTCAAAGGCCAATGGTCCATTTTCTTTTTCTACCCAGCTGATTTTACTTTCGTATGCCCAACTGAATTAGGCGATATGGCTGATAAGTACGCTGATTTCCAAAAGATGGGTGTAGAAGTATATTCTGTTTCTACGGATACTCACTTTACTCACAAAGCTTGGCATGATGCTTCTGATACGATCAAGAAAATCAAGTATCCAATGCTTGCTGACCCAACTGGCCATTTAACTCGCCACTTTGGTGTTCATATCGAAGAAGAAGGTCTTGCTTACCGTGGAACTTTCCTCATTAACCCTGAGGGAGAAATCAAACTTGCGGAAATCAATGACAACGGAATCGGTAGAAATGCTGATGAGCTTTTAAGAAAGACAAAAGCGGCTCAGTATATTGCTAAAAACCCCAATGAGGTTTGCCCTGCAAAATGGGACGAAGGCGCAGAGACATTAAAGCCTGGTCTCGATCTCGTTGGAAAAATTTAATTTTTCTACAGGTGAGGGGGCTACAGCCCCCCACTTGATATCGAGCGCTCGGTAAAATCTTTAGCTCGAAACGAATGAGGTGATTTATGTTAGAACAAGCTATGATTGAACAATTGAAGGAAGTCTTTACTAAACTTGAGAATCAAATAACTCTCAAATACTACCAGTCAGAACACGCAAAACAAAAAGACTTGCTTGAAATGCTTAAACAAGTTGAAAGTACTTCGGATAACATTCAACTTGAAGAGCTCAGTGAAACATCAAATTACCCGCGATTTAAAATTGCTCATAATGGAAAAGACAATGGAATAGCTTTTTCTGGGATCCCAGGGGGCCATGAATTTACGTCTCTCATTCTGGCAATATTAAACTCTGACAAAAAGGGAAAGCTACCTGATGACCTTATTCTTCATCGCTTTAAGAGTTTAAAGGGGCCCATTCATCTGCGAACTTACATATCTCTATCCTGTGAAAACTGCCCCTTAGTCGTTCAAAGTCTCAACTTAATGGCTGTCTATAATGAAAATTTCAGCCACGAGATGGTCGATGGTGAATTTGTTCAAGATGAAATTGAAAATCTCAATATTCAAGGTGTTCCCAGTGTAATCCACCATGACGAACTTCTTAGTAGCGGAAAAATGGGTCTTATTGACCTTCTCGAAAAGCTCGAATCCAAGTTCGGTATTGAAGAGTCGGGAGACACACCTGTTGCAAAGGACCTCGGCCAGTACGATGTCGTCGTAGTGGGGGCAGGTCCTGCAGGAGCCTCGTCGGCGATTTACACCGCGAGAAAAGGGCTAAAGACCGCTATTATTACAGATCGACTCGGTGGACAACTCCAAGACACCAAGGGTATCGAGAATATGATTTCTGTTCCCTATACTGAAGGACCGCAGTTAACCAATAATATCTTTCAACATGTTAGAGAGTATCCCATTGAAATTCTCGAGCATCGAAGAGTGAACAAAGTAGAACCTGGGAAATTTAAAAGGCTGGAACTGAACTCTGGCGAAACCCTCGAAACGAGAGCTTTGATCGTCGCGACTGGAGCCCAATGGCGAGAACTAAAAGTTCCGGGTGAAAAAGATTATCTAGGTCGGGGAGTGGCTTTCTGCCCACACTGTGATGGTCCTTATTATAAAGGAAAAGACATTGCTATCGTCGGAGGTGGGAACTCCGGTGTTGAGGCGGCCATCGATTTAGCTGGAATCGTCAAACACATTACTGTGATTGAATACAACCCAGAGCTCAAAGCCGACCAGGTTTTAATCGACAAGCTTAAGTCGCTCGATAATGTATCGATCCTTACTAACGCACGGACTAGCGAAATTGTTGGCGACGGTGATAAGGTTAACAAACTTGTATACGAAGATCGAGAAAGTGGAGACAGCAAAGACCTTCCCCTCGATGGTGTCTTTGTGCAAATTGGTTTAGTACCCAACAGCCAGTTTCTTGGTGATGTTGTGGATAAAAATAAATTTGGCGAAATCGAGATTGATAACAAATGTCGAACGAGCCAAGAGGGCATCTACGCCGCAGGCGATGTAACAACTGTACCTTTTAAGCAAATTGTTATCGCCATGGGTGAGGGTGCAAAGGCGGGTCTCACTGCATTTGAAGATCAGATGCTTTAGCCCCTCCCTTGAAAACTTCTTAAACCCCAAAAAGAGGTCGCTTGTTTAAGCGGCCTCTTTACTTTTAGTAGACAAAGAAAACTAAACAAATGGTCCAAATCAAAGACGTAATTCCAATGGCCATAAGGTACGCGGCAAGACGCAGAAATTGCGGATTGTAATGAGAAGGGTGAATTCCTTTTTTATAACTCGAATTTTCATCGATGCGAATAGCGACGAGGCAATAGACTCCCAAGAAAAATGAAACCAAACCCAGGCTCGCAAAGAAATAAAACGAACTATTAACAGCAAGTAGGATCAAACTCCCCAGTACGGGCAGAGAGTAAATCGAATAGCTAAAAAAGTGAGTTCTCGGTGAATTATAAATATCAGCCTCCACCCCTAATTTTATCACTGAGAGGCTTTTCAAAAATCCGCCAAAGGACTAGAATAAGCGTTTTAAAAGGGGATAAATACGAAATAAAATATCAAATGGATACAAAATCCGATATTTAGGCCGACCATTTTTGTTGTTCCATGAATTCATTTCAATCACATCTCCGTGCGTCTAGCAGCGCCTTCCGTTCTGGGTTAGAACCCCTGCAAATAATTAGGGAGGTCTTCTATGATTAGAAGTTTAGGTGTATTGCTTACACTCTGTTTGAGTCTTAATGCCTTTGCTGCGGATAAAACATGTTACAACGTAGCCAATGGCGATGAAATTTTTCTTGGTCACTATATGACCGAATTCAATCCCCACGGTTTGGGAAAAGCCTTTTTTCAATTCGGAACTATGAAACTCGAAAAAGAAGGCCGTGGAACTATTTTCGAAACGGAAATGAATATTCGTTTCGACGAAGCAGGGTCTCACTCCACTGGTGCTTGTACTCTTCGCTTACCATTCGTTAAAAATCTTGTTGGCGAACCAGCAGAATTTTCATGTCGCTACAGACTCGACACTCCATGTGTTGTTAAGGGCGAACAAATTTTATGTGCTCAGAAAAATCAGGCTAAAGAAGCATATAAAAGACATATGCTCGTTCTCGCAATTGATGGTGGCGCCGATGCCGAAATGAAAGTGATCAACCGTCTTCGCCGTCATGCGGGCGTTCGAAAAGGTATTGATCTCAAAGATATTCTTTCAGAAGTTCGTTGTGGTCTTGGTATCGACTACTGTGTCGACATCGAATTCGGCAACCTATATAAGAACGAACAGGGCGGCGGCTGGAGAGTCACTTCAAAAGACGGTTACGGTCTTAGCTGGAATCTCAAAAGCAGTCCTCTATGGGCCAAAAAGGGTGCCTTCTGTACAGAAGACTTCGCCCGAGGCGTTCATAAAGTAAAGTAAATATTCTTTGAAATTTTACTTATTAAAAAAGGGTCCAGTGAGGACCCTTTTTTTGTGCTCGAATCTTTTGACTCTTCAACAGGTCAAAAAATGAACCTATCGGCAGGACTCAATAATCCAGGCCTTTCCTTTGTTCATCGTAGAAAAGTATCTCTGGCTCGCCGGTATTACCACTTGATTGAATAGCAGCAAAATCTCATCCTTATCCAATTGGCTCTTTCCAATAAGGTTATTTAAGACGGGACCAAACTGCTCTTGGTCAATGCGATATTGGGGAGATCGACTGGCTGAAAGATGCCCCTTGTATTGAACCGAAATCATATCGCTATTAGCAGACCTTTTGATGGTCATGCTGCCCAGACGTGTGTTTTTACCAAATATTGCTCTTGGGTACCGACAACGAATTCCCATGCGGCTAATCTTCTGCTCAATTTTGATTTCTGTTGATGGGCTTAAAAGGTGCTGTAAGTTAAATTCCTGACTGCCAATTTCTACAAAACTTCCGTTGGCTTCCAATTCAAAAACAAGTCGACCGCGAAGTTGTGAACCTACTGGCAATCCTTCTCTGACCTGGAAGTTCATTGGCAAATCCATAGATTTCCTGGCATCGATAGAATCCACCTCGAATTGCACAAGCTTTTCGTTAATTAGGTCCCCGTCGAAGAGAAAGTCTCTAAAGTGAGACCCCTCGCCAATAGCATGCAGGCTCACGCGGAGGGCTCGGTCTACGGACTCATTTTTTCCGTAATTAATTTGCGAATTATTTTTTAAACTGACCTTAAGGGTTCCATTGAGATTATCCGTCGTCGTGCGAATCGTCTCTTTCTCTAAACCTAAAAGACCAACTGGACGAGCTAAAGTGAAGCTTCGAGTGGCCTGTAGAGGGACTCGAACTTGATCAACTTTCAAATTTGTTCCCGAAAAGGCTTGAGCCTCCGACAGAGTCAAATCAAGTGGGGGGTTCAAAGGAATTGTCATAGAACCAGAAACTTCGATGGGATCTAAATCCATTTCATAAGTCGTTTCTCCCGGAAAAACGAGTCGATGACGACCCGCTGGAAAGTCCATTCCACCGTGATTGGCAAAAACAATTTCTGAAATGCTGAGCTTCTCACCGGGCTCTAAAATTCCATCTTTGATGGATTCTTCATAAGTCGCTGAAGTGAGTGAAAGCTTAAAGACCTCAGTAATTAACTGACCTTTGTTCGATTGAAACTGAAGATCCCCAGGCCGACCTGAATTACCAGTAGAACCGCGACTTCCGCTGCGTCCACTCGAACCGTCGTCTCCATCCCAGCCGCTGCGACCACATACTTGATGGCCATCGTCATCAGTATGGCAGGCTCTCCAGCCACCATCGCCACCGTCACCACCGCGGCCGCCGCTCCCGGCACGACCACCGTCGCCACCGTTTCCACCGCGATTATCGATACGAATGATTCCAGCGAGGACATCAGAGTTGACACCGAGAACTACACGGACATTTCCGCCGCGGCCGCCATCACCACCAGCTGCGCCATCGCCACCGTGGCCACCGTTTCCGCCATCTTCACCATCTTCACCGTCAAGGTCCCAGCGCGACCAGCTACTCCCGTTATCACCATCATCGCCGTCACCACCGCGACCGCCATCGCCACCGCGGCCTCCATCGCCACCATGACCGCCGCGAGCTTTAAAAACTAAGGCCTCAACCTGAGAAGCTAAAAAGCGATCTTGTACATTTGTTTGGCTGCCTCGAGCGGTCGTCGTGGTACCGATTACGTCGATAAAAACACCCTCGGCCGTTTCTACCAACTCGACACGGACGTCGATTCGCCCCGCATCGGTTCCAGATTCGCCCCTTCTCCCATTGTCTCCGTTGTCACCGTTTTCTCCGCGCCAAGACGAACCGTCGGACCCGTCATGGCCATTAGACCCCGATGAGCCAGTAGCTCCTGAAACGTCGTAAATTTTAGTTATTGCTGCCGCTTCTGTCAGAAATGACAATAGAAAGATAGCGCAAACCACTGCCATAGATGCAATTGATTTCATCTCGAACCTCTTTAAATTTTGTGATTTGGATTTGACCCCCGTGACCCGAGATCAGTTGAACCACAAAAGAAGGTCCTTAGCAATACTGCAGGCTTACTAGAAGGATCATTCGCCCTCTAAAGCCCGTAAATAGGAACTGAATAGGTGGATTTAATGCTGTGCGCGAGAGTTTTCAACCTCAGATCGCAATAGACGTTCGACTTCGATTTTTTCTTTCTCAAAGTCTCGATAAAGGATCCAAAAATAGTGGTCCATCTGTAAAACCACTTCTTTTTTCTGATCGCATGATGCGAGCATTTTTGCGTGATTCTCAAACTCCCAATATTTCTGACTAATTTGCAATGCGGTCTTTCTCGAAACAGCCAAAGTATTGGTGATCGCGTAGTTATCACGATGATTACCTAAAGCTTGAATTTGCTTGTCTGCAAAATAGCGCATGTATTCAAGAACGTACTCGGGGAAGTAGTCCATCGATCGCCCAGAAATAGTTGGCTTATAATTACCAGACTCATCTTTTTCTAGGATTCCTTGTTCTATTAAACCATTAAAAGTTCGCTTTACTTCTTCAGCAGTAATCCCAAAACTGGAACCAAAATAAGTCGACTTTTCGAGCATGTTCTCATCTGAAAAAAGATAGGAAGCTTCGATCAGAGTATTAACCCAAGGCTTTTCCATCATCAATTTTTCGATATAACGATACTTTTCTTTTTGTTTTTCAGAGTCATTTCTCAGGGCGAAGTTTTTGCCCAGGAGCCGTGAGAGGCTTAAAGAAAATGGGCGAGATGAAATACCCATGAGTAATAGTATTTTATCAAGGTTGAGTCTTACTTGGAGTGAAGATATTTTTGATATCGAACTCGGTGAAAGGCCTAAGACTTCTTTGAGAGTATCTCTATTAAAGTTGAGAAGAAGAAAGGTCACAAAATAGTCATAACTGAGATCTTCTGAGCGATATCCGGCCAGAAGAAGGGATGAACCCAAATCAAGTTCATAGTGCTTACAATAATCTACAAATTGATCCCAACTGGGGCAGGAGCGGCCCGAAAGCCAACTTTTCACATTTGCGGCCGTGGCCGAATTCGTGATTTTAATGTGTTTATTTCTATCTCTAATGCTCTTGAGGAGCTCTATCCGCTTCGACTTTACTAACTTTGAATCCACAACATTCACCTCATTCGCTCTTTTCATAAAGCAATCAGAGAGCCATGAATGATTTTTCAGATTTTAGTAGAGTGGGGCCTAATTTTCATTCTGAGTTGAAAAAGGCCCTATGAATGGGGGACAATGTCTGTAAATCCGCATAAAAGTTACGCAAATGAGCCAGAAACATAAGCTCAGAAAAGAAAAATCAGCCATTATTGGTGCAGGATTTTAGCTCCCATAGCATTGCAGGCAAATTCAACGGCCTCGACAGAATCCACATCGACATACCAAACCTTAACGCTTACACCATTGTCCGTATCGATCTTGCAGCCATAGGTCGCTTGCAGACATTGGTTCTCTCGGCTCCAAATGCCACCTTGTTTGCTTTTGCAATTTTCTTTGAAAAGATCCAAATACTTCTGTGGGGCTGTGTACTGAGCACAGAGGGTATAGGAGCTGTCTCTTTCGACATAACAAGAATTCGCAGTGACCCATTGAGAAAATAGGAGAATTGAAAACAACAAATAGAACTTCATCCTTACACCTTCCAGAACGACTCCTCAAAGAGACCATTTAAAACCCTGCCCCTTAGGTAGTGGAGGGACCTGGATGGGTCAACCGGCGAAGCTTTCTCTGAATCCTTTTCGATTTCTAGCCCTTCATTGTCACTAATTGACAGCCCCGTTTGGAGAAGAGAACATCAAAGAAAGGATTTCAATGTGCAAGATCTCATCATTATTTTAAATGCTCTTTATGAGCTCACCGAAGTCGAAGAAATAAACTTCGCCAAGGGACTCGTCCTCTCCTATGAAGATGGAAATGACCTGGGCCTACTAAAAAACGGCGCTGAATTGGCCTTCTCTGAAAATAATGCAACATCTGACTTTCTTGTTAGTGATCGTTTTCAAAAAAGAGGGGATTTAGAAAACACTTATCTACAAATTTTTCTCGACTTCCTCTGTGATAATGAATCACAGGTGACTTTGAGCATTCCAGAGTTTCGTACTTTGATGAACCAAGTCGCTCCTACAGAAGACCAAAAAACGTGGAGTTTCAAAGATCTCAGCCATTCTCTAGCAAAAATTTCTTCGGCATCTGATCGTTTTTATCTTTTACGAGAATCGATTCTTGGGATTAACAAAGATAAGAGTAAAGCTCTTAGCGATTTGGTCAAATTTGCCAATTTTTCTAAAAACAGTGAAGCCCTTGAAGAACTCCGCAAAGCCTTAATGCATCTCCCTAACATCAAAGATTTTCTCAATTATTTTTTAAAATTCTTGAACCTTAAAACCGATCGACCTGTGTTTCACGACTTGCGAAAAGCCCTAAGTGATATCGACATTTCGATTCTTGTACCAGCGCTGAGCCACGGTCAGATTCAAAGTAAAAAGTGGTTACTTGAGGAATGGTCGAAAATTCAAGATGAGCCCATCGACATGAGCTACGTACTCGGTGGCTGGTTGGGGATTCTTCCATTGATGCACTTTGAGAAGTCTTACAATCTGAGTAAAAAATTTCGTAACTTTGATATAGACCCCAAGGCGATTCAATTTTCTGAAAGAATCTGCAAACACTTGGTCCAAGACGATTGGAAATACAAGGGCGTGGTCATGGATCTCTACGAAATGAACTATGAACTCACGGAGTATGAAACGGCAAAGGCTGATGGCTCTATGGAAAAGTTTGTTGAGAGAGCCGACGTTATTATTAATACCTCTTGCGAACATCTCGATGATTTTGAACTCTGGCTCAGTAAAATACCCTTCGGCACGCGCCTCATTTTACAAAGCAACAATTTTTTTGCCGAACCGACCCACGTCAATTGTGTTGGAAGTCTGCAGGCCTTCAAGGAGCAAGCCCACCTCTCTGACTTACAGTTTTCTGGAACTCTAGATTTGAATCACTACCAGAGATTTATGCTGATCGGTATTCGATAGGAATTTTACAAGGGAGAGGTTCGGTCTTTATGAAAAAAATCTACGACATCGATGATAATACGCAAATTAACCTCCACTTTTCCTGGGGAAAAACCACTCTGGAATACCAAGGCGAAAAGCTCATTGATAAACAGAGATTGAAAGCCAATCAAGTTGTCAGCAAAACTCTCAAAGATGGTCGTGAACTCAGTCTAAAACTGGATTCAACTGGATGGGCCAGTGATTTCGAGCTTCGCATCGACGGAAAACTGCAATTACCCACCGATAAAGACAGCATTAAAATTTGTTCTAAATGCCAGACCAAAAATAAACCCAATGATTCATTCTGTGTGAAGTGTGGAACTCAACTTCCCAGTTCCGAGGCGATATTTGTTACAAAGGCTGTCAATGGAGCCCGAAAAGTTCTACTTTTTCTGTCTGTGATTTTCGTATTTTCGGGGATCGCCATGTACTACATGCAACAACCCACGATTAATACAGCCCTGAGAGAACTGGCCCAATATAATGATTCCGACCTTTACCCAGAAAAGATCGAAGGGGTCGAATTGACAGTGGGTGAACTGCGAAAGCAAATATTAGCCAATCAATACTTAGAACTTGGCCTGAATCTTTTTTTAGCCACCTTAATGATCGGACTCTTCTTTTGGGCTAAGAATGCACCCCTTCCTGCTCTCATTATTGCGACTTCTATTTATGTCGTTCTCATCGTCGCCAATGCCATCTACGAACCTGCAACGATTGGTAAAGGAATCGTTATAAAAATTATCGTCATAGGTTTGCTCATTCGGGGTATTAAATCGGCTCTCAGTTTAAGGCAGTTTAACAATGCAAATCCCACCTGAAAAATGTCCATCCTGTCAGAGCCTTATTCAAGAGTCCGCAGTCTTTTGCGGTAAATGTGGATATTCCCTAACGGGTAAGACCGCTCCACAACAGATTTTGCGGCAAACGACCATGTTAAAAAAACTCAGCCAACAAAATTGGCTATCGCTCAAACCCCTTATTCTCTTTTATGGGTTTATGCTCATGGGTTCGTTTGCTCTGGGAGTTTCGCAATACTTCATAGCCAACCCGATCACCCATATTATTTATTGGTGCATCGATGTGATTATGATCGTTCACTTTGGCCAAATTACCTGGGCCCATTTGCGACCCTCACTTAAATTTAAGAAGCCAGAGCTTAAACTCGTCATCGAGTTGGTCGGACTTTGTGTTGCCTCTTATCTCTTTTTAACAGCTTACTTTAAGGTCTTTGAGATATTGGGTATTAACTCAATTAACACAAATTCATCCTATGCCGAAGCCGGCTGGCCCGTCTGGTCGTTTTTTGTTATGACGGCCCTCTTACCGGGAGTCATCGAAGAAATTGCCTTTCGCGGAATCATTCAGTCGCGGCTCCAGGGCTTTTTGTTTCGCTGGGAGGCCATCATTCTCCAGGCCGCTCTATTTAGTGTGATCCACCTCAGTCCTGCTATTTTTGTGAGCCATTTTGTGATGGGACTTCTGCTCGGATGGGCCCGACATCGCTTTGGACACATCTATTTCGGTGTGATTCTGCACATTCTGTGGAACAGCTACCACGTCTACTTGGACCTCTAGCTAAATCGGCGAAATCAGTGATTATTTGCCGATTTAATTTTTAGCGTAAATCCTGTTTTACTTGACGAAATTTAATTCGGACTCATAATCTCCATAGTATCAGGAGGAAGTTATGTTCAAAGGGACAGCTCTATCTTTAATAGTGAATTTTGCGATTATGATCGTCCTCGGTCTTGTATTGAGTGTCGTGGGATCCGTTTTCTTTCCACCGGACCCAGAAATGGGCCAACACCCAGTTATGCAAAACCTCAACTTCTATTTGTTCTTTTCCGTCGTATTCGGGATGGGGGGTGCATTTGTCAGCCTCTACATGTCTAAGTGGCTGGTTAAAAGAGCCTATGGCTTAGAAATTATCGACCCAAAGACAGCCCATGGAGCGAGTAAAGAACTCGTCGATATGGTTCACCAAATCTCGCGAAAAGCAAAGCTTCCTAAGATGCCTGAAGTTGCAATTTATAACTCTGAAGAAGTCAACGCCTTCGCTACAGGTCCGTCTAAAAGCAACTCTTTGGTTGCAGTTTCAACGGGACTTCTTCACTCGATGGATCGAGACTCCTTAGAGGGAGTATTGGGACATGAAGTGGGCCACATTGCCAACGGCGATATGGTTGCCATGACTTTAGTTGCCGGTGTTCTGAACAGTTTTGTGATTTTCTTTTCGCGAATCATTGCCATCTTTCTTACATCCGACCGAGATGGGGGACGAAGTTTTTTGGCAGAGTTTTTTGTAACTTTACTCTTTCAATATATTTTGGGTTTCCTCGCTATGTTCGTAGTGAATTGGTTCTCACGACTTCGTGAATACCGTGCCGATAAAGCCAGTGCTCGCCTCACAAGCAAAGAGAAAATGATCTCGGCCCTCGAAGTCCTTCAGAGAAAAGTTGAATACGCCACGAGTGAAAGACTGGATCCCGAAGGTCAATTCGCAGCTTTTAAAATTTCTGGCGGAAAATCAAAAGGGTCATTTTTGGATTTAGCGAGAAAGTCCCACCCGGACCTCAGTGATCGAATCGCAAGACTTAGATCATTGACATCTTTGAACTAAGATTTTTTAAATAGGTATTTTTTCAACAAGGCTTGGGTCCACAAAACCAAGCCTTTTTTATTGATTTCTTCTTCGATGACGAGCCCCACTAATACAAGAATAGAAAACATTAAGAGCGTCATCTGCAAAATAACCACCCGCAGGTGACAGGTTGGCGTCACGAGAAAAGACATTAAGAAGCCACACCATCCAAATCCATAAAAGATGATCCAATCTCTAAATATAAGCTGAAAACTCTCCTTATAAAAAAATAAGACGATCAGAGGCAGAAAAAAAGCAATGAGCAAGACGATGTAGGGTTGGTAGTAGCCGCGGTTTGAATGAAACTGCAAGAACTTGAGGGCTCCATCAAACCATATCTCCTTACTCCATCGATATCCATAGGGATTATTTCGCTCTAAAAAGACCACATAATCCATGCAGAATTCCTGGCCCGGAAGACGAAGGAGTCTTTTAAAGGTCACCCACCTATTTTCTAAATAAGTTAAAGGGTGTGAAACAATTGAGTTCAGCCACAAACTTCGCAGCTCTGAATAAGCATCGCCCTTAAAATTCATATCAAGAACGACATTGGCGCTCGTTGGATAGGCGAGAATGTCACCTGGCTCACGTTTAAATGTATTGGGATCTATGTTTTTCTTGATAATATTGGGATGTTCAAATTGAAAGTTCTCATTGAGGGCACTCATCTGAATCAAATCCAATTGAAAGATTTGGGCACTAGGGTGAGATTTTTTTACTTCTAAACTGACTTGCATGACTTTTGGAATAAACAGAAAGATGAGAATCAAGGCACCCAATAGAGCTTCTTTCTTTCGCGACTTGTCTTTGACTTTCAAAAAATAAATCGCGCCCCAAACTAATATAAACACTGGGATCAATTCATAGCGAATGAGTGCCGCCGGTATACTTGCTAATGTGAGAAGAAGAAAACGGGAAAACGTAGTAAGCCTTAACGAGAGAGCTAAGTAGCATAAACTCAAACCCATCAACAAAGACTCTCTTAATGTCATCACGCTAAAACCAAATATTATCGGAGTCACAATGAACATAACCGTGAGTGCGAAACACAGTTTTTTATTTTTAATAAAGTATTTAACGAGAAAGAAAATTCCAAAATTGATTAAAAGAAAGTGAAGGAGCAACGGCCCTGTAAAGTAGAAAGCTTTATAGAAAACATACCAAATCATGGCTGGTATCGGGGACTGCCAAGTAGTATCGATTCCTTCCTCGATCATACGAATATGTTCAAAAGAATCGAAGTACAAAAATCCTGGTGTGAAGAGCAAGGGAGCAATAAAACTATAGATGAGAATGAGATAGAAATCCCAATACCTTTTTAGATTGTCAACAAATGTACTATCAGACATTATTAAGAATATACCAATGAGAGATTGCCTTGAAAACGAAAAGAATTGCCATAATCGGCGCTGGTCCCACCGGACTAACGGCCAGCTATCAATTAAAAAAGAATTCAAAGCATGAGGTCGTCGTTTTCGAAGCCGATTCAAAAGTTGGAGGACTCGCCAAAAGCTTCCGCCTTTGGGATCAGATTGTTGATATTGGGCCCCATCGTTTTTTCTCTAATGACAGTGAAATCAACGACTTTTTTACAACTGTTCCAGGTATCCAGTTCAATCGAATCGAACGCAAGACGAGTATTTTCTTTAAGGGCACCTACATAAACTATCCGCTCGACATGTTTAATATCGTGTCGACACTTCCCTTCTCCTTTTCATCAAAGGTACTGTTAGATTTTAGTGTAAACAAGATCACCCATAAACGAAGTGACGACCCAAGCTTCGAAACAGAAATGGTTCATCGCTTTGGTCCATACTTGTTTAATCAGTTTTTTAAAGATTATACCGAAAGATTGTGGGGGGAGAAGACCCATAATTTATCGAGTCAGATTGTTCAGCAACGAATTGGAAAATTTAATCTCGTAAATAGCTTAAAACAAATCATTCAAAAGCGAAAAATCGCTAAACACGATAGTTTTTATTATCCCGAGCAGGGGGCAGGGCAAGTATGGGACCAGTTGGCTGAGGAATTCACCAAAATTAATGGCGAACTGAGAGCTTGTCAAAAAATTGAAGGCATCAAAGTTAACTCTGAAGGACTGATTCAAGTAACTTCCAACTCTGGCTCTGAGGAATTTGATTGGCTTATCTCCACAGCTCCTTTCGATCAGCTCAAGAAGATGACAGGTATCATTCCAGAATCCAAATCCCATGACCAACTTCGATTTCGCAATACGATCTTTATTTACGTTCTCGTTGAGGGCAAAAACCCGTTCCCGGACCAGTGGATTTACATCAATGAACCCGGTCTCGAAGTCGGTCGAATAAGCAATTTTAGTAATTGGAAAATGAAATCCAATGGCAACGGGGCACACGTTCTTTGCCTCGAACTTTGGTGCGGGCATGAAGATGAACTCTGGAGCATGGATGATGAAAAACTCTTTCAAATTGCAAAGAACACTTTGAAGCACCTACCAAATGCTTGCTCATTTTCGCAAGCGAAGGTCATAAGAATCCCTGACACCTATCCTATTTATTTCAAGGGTTTCGAGAACTGTCGAAAACAAGATCTATCACAATTCTTTGAACGAAAGATCATTCCCCTCGGCCGCGGCGGCAGTTACAGTTATATCAATCAAGATATTTGCATCAAGATGGGGCTAAAAGCCGCCGAATCTATAATTTCTGACGATCTATCCTCGTTAGAAACTTTTCTCAATGAATTTGATAATTCCTATATCGAAGACGACAAGAAAGATTTTAGCGACCTTCCTCCGGCATAAAAAAAGGCCACTAGAAAAAGTGGCCTCTGAATCTCAATATTGATGCAATCAATTTATCGACAGCGCCCGTAGCGTCTAATAACTTCGCGAGTACTACGACCCTTAGGGCTCGATTGAAAGTATGCAAAGCGCTCACTAGAGTTTGTAGATAAGAACTCAAGAGTAAACTGCTCTGTATAAGAATGATTGCGAAAGTCAGCCGCCTGTCGACCACTACAGCTATAGCTGTACTTATATCCACAGGAATCATCTGGATCGTCGAAGGGGCCGGGCGTGCAAGTATAGCAGTAACCGGAATAGGTGCAACTGACTGTACCAGTCGTATCCCATGTGCGATGAGCATAAGTATCCAACTCACCGGCCATTATAAAATCCTGGCCACTCATTGATGATGGAACTTCAAAATCTCGATTTGTTAAATTGTGATTCAGAGTTTCAAACTGAATTTTTGCCTTCACATTGCTCGCTCTTCGCTGCCCTTCAAGCATTTGCTTCTGCTTCAGTTGAATATAGGCCTTAGTTTGAAAACGTCCAGTTTGCACATCAAGCTTAATATTCATGGGACCTTCTTCGAATTGCACAGGCCCTTCAGCGGTTTGAATGGTAATCGATTCTTCCCCCGATTCCATGACCAATTCACCCGAATAACGATCACTCCCACAAGCAGCTAAAATAAAACTGCTCGTTACTAATAAAATAAGTCTTTTAATCACTGAGTCCTCCCGAACCTTCTTAAACCCTTAAGGCCCTTGCTAACATGAATTTCACAGAGAACAAACGAATTTGGATCTTTTGCAAAATTCTCCGGCTTAAAGGGGTTAACGCAAAGCGTTCAATCTCTCCCGTCCTAATAAATAGGAAAGTAAATTGATAAGATCTTACATTAGATAAAAAGGAGCCCCTGTGATTCTAGAACAGTTTTTCGATCAAACATCTTCGACTTACACCTATCTCATTGCACAAAAAGCGGGTTCTGAAGCCATAATTATCGACCCCGTTGAAGAAAACTGCGACCAATATTTGAAATTTATCGGAGAGAGAAAACTGCGTCTCATCGCAGCCCTTGATACCCACGTCCATGCCGATCATATATCGGGATTAAAAAAACTTCGCGATCTCACTTTGTGCATGACTCTCATGGGGGAAGCATCAAAAACAGACTTGGTCTCTAGAAGACTGGCCGATGGGGAGGTCATTCGGCTAGGGGATATAGAACTAAAAACCTTCTACACACCCGGACACACAGATGATTCCTATAGCTTTTTATTTGAGAATTATCTCTTTACTGGGGACACCATGCTCATCCGAGGTAATGGTCGAACTGATTTTCAAAATGGAAGTCCCAGCAAACTTTACGACAGTCTCCAGAGACTTTTTGAATTGCCCAACGAAACAATAGTCCTTCCGGGCCACGACTACAAAGGTGAAAACTATTCTACAATCGGACGGGAGAAAGTTGAGAATCCAAGGTTCGCCGGAAGAACTCGTGAGGAATTTATTTCGATCATGGAAAACCTCAATCTCCCGGACCCTAAGTTAATGGATATTGCTGTCCCGGCAAACTTGTCGATGGCCGGCGACCTCAAGCAAAAAATTGCAAAGGACTGGCTCGTCTCTGCTGAGGAGTTGGAGGCCAATAGAAAAAATTGGAATATTATTGACCTTCGTGAACCCGAAGAAATTGCTAAAACGGGAATTATCGAGGGCGCTAAAAAGATCGCCTACACACAGCTTGCCAAAGAAATTGACTCAGAAGATTCCGTGATCAGTCGTTTATTAAAGGATGAAAAACGAAATGTTTTTTACTGTGCCCATGGCGAACGCTCAGCCCTGGCCTTAAAAATTGTGAGCGAAAAAGGAATGACCAATATTGGACACCTCGATGATGGTATTTCTATTTGGATCGATTCAGGTCATAATCTGGTTAAGAATTAAGGTCCTATAAGGCTGCTTCTCAATAATGACTAGTCGTAGGGACCCTCAAGGGAGCTCATGGAGTCGGCCTGCTCCCGCAGTAAACCCAGTACCAATCTGAGGTTTGGATTATTTTTGACCTCAGGTTTTTCAAGTTCAGCCGTCGCATAAGCATACCACTTCTTTCCGATGTCATCGGCTAAGTCGATTTGTTTTTGAAAGTCTTCATAGAATGCTTCAGGCTTGTCATACCAACTTTCGATATGACCTGTTAAATAGTATTCTTCTAACTTTTTAGCCATCACTTCGATCGCTCGAAGTCCTGCTAAAGCCTCTTTAGGAATCTCATCTTTATGCTTTTCAAGAAAGTCTTGCCACGAGAGTCGCGGTCTAAAAAACTGAGCACCGTCTTCGTAGTTATTATAGCTCGAGCGAAAATGACTTCTCGGCACCAATGAAATGTATTCCTCAGTAAATTCATTGGCCTTGTGAAAGACGAGATCATCGGTGATGAGAAAGGCGACGTGATCCGTTGGATAGCTGCCTTTTCCGAGAGTAATGACATCTCCTTCTCTGAGTTCCTCCCTGGAGATCCTTTCAAAAAGGTCAGAGGCAAGCAAAAGCTTGCTTTCTTCGGGACCAGCACTGGTTATATAGTTTTTGTATCCAAGAGCAAAAAAGAGGGCACTATAACAGCGGGCTCCTTCATAAATTGTAGTCAACCCAATCTTCTCACGAAATCGGTCTGGCAAGCTAGAAAGCTGAATCGGATAAAACCGACTTCCAGGAACCTCGGGAACTTGGATCAATAACTCAGGATTAAAACTCAAGCCGAATCGCTTCAATATTCTCTGAAATTCATCGGGACGGTCATAAGAAAGATAGGACTCTCGCCCGACGTGAATTATCTTGTTTTGCCCTCTTCCTTCTTCATTGAATTTTTCTAAGAACCAACCATCACTCCCGTAAAGATTGGGGTGAACAGCTTGACCGGCTTTATCAGCATCAGATAGGGAAAGGATTGTACTCGGAGAAAAATGAGCCTGGCATGTATGCGCCATAGATCTGTTAAATCCAAAGGAAAAAAGTATAAGCAGTGCTAACGCGTAACTACGAATCTTAGTCATTTCGAGGGCCTTAGGGTAAAGTGAAGTGTACATCGATATTTCCCAGTAGAAAAATTAGAATTCATTTCTTGATCCAAATACTGTCTCATTATTCTTTCGTAATATTGGGAAGCAGACTCCTGTAGACGATCAATATTTACCTGAGCCTCTCGAGCTTCATCGCTTTCAATAATACGCAAGTCTTCCAATTGGCTAACCAAACTTTGCAAACTTCCCACCCGGGTATAGCTACAGACAGGATTACACTGAAAACCCCCGTAGATTTGCGAAGCAATCTCGGAGTCGGCGCCAATGCTCTCCGACATCTTTTTATAAATATTAAGGGGTAATCCATTTCTTAAAGCCTTTGACTCGACAGACATCCCGATGGGCATGGTCAACTCATCCACCATCTTGAATTTCAAATGGCGCGAATTTGCCACAAAATTAAGTGGTTTGCTCTCATCATGACATTGCTGACAACTTATTGGGCGGCGCAGTCCAAGTCTTTGCGACTCCTCCACGTTCATTTGACCCGCTAATTGAGGTCCAAAATCTTCAATAGGTAAGTAATTTCCAAAGTCAAATCCAGATCTAGAGTTGTAGGCCTGTTTGAGAAAACGATCAATTTGCTTGTGGCTCGATTCCTGTTCAATGGGAATCGATCCCGCCACAGGCAGAATCATCCGTACGCCATTACTATGACAGGAATAACAATTCGATGCTTTGTGTACTCTGTTTTGAACTCGACCTTGGGAGTCCCTCTGAAATTCTCGAAAATAGATCCGATTAGCTCCGTCTTCGGAGTGATCAATTGAAATGAGATTGATTATATCACCTTTTAAAAATCCACTCCGCCCACTCGTGGTTTCTTGACCTTTCGGAGGAAAAGTATACTGAATTAACTGGGTCCTAGTATCACCTGGTATCATTAGCAAAAGACGTTCAAATGAAAAAGGTAGGTTTTTTCCATTGGCCACGTGTCGAGATCGGTATCTAAAAAACGGCCAACCATTGGACCTAAAAACCTCCTCGTAATTTTGCACGAGCCCAAGATTCAACATAGCTTCCTCAGGTAACTCGAGGGCTTCTTCAGGCGCAGTCGCCACATACTCTTTGTCGCTCACCAAGTACCCATAGGAATGATCGGGAAGCTGACTTATACCAACCGAAATTAAAAATCGGCGAAGCTTTTCAGCACGCTCAAGAATGACCTCGGAATCAATGGACGGAAGACAGTCATTGAGGCTCTTTAATGCCCTATAAAAGGGTAAATAATCCTTGGAAGCCTTAGGTTCGACACCAAAATGAGATCCGGCAAAGTTTTTGAGAAAAGACGACGACTCGAAACCGTGAACCTTTTGGATATTCGACATGACCAAAGCAACAAAGTCATCCCATCCTTGCCCAGAACTCAAGTCAGAGCAATGAACCATTCTATAAGGGTTTTCGGTTGTCACTTTTGTATATGCACTTGGGTAATTAAGAAGTTTTTGTTCAGCTGAATTAAAAGCTATATTCTTTGATATCTGTCCATAGGGGGAATCTAAGTGATTTACTTGTGCAAAGCTAGTGAAACCTTGAAGGACGATAAAAATCGAAAAAAGTAAATTGCGGGTTCGAAAATTTAGCTTCACCTTATGCCTCATAAGTCCCAAACCCAGATGAGAAGGTAAGTGAATTTAATTCAGAAGTCAATATTGGCGAGCCGATCTCGCCAATATTGAAGCATACTCTTACAAAGAACTATTAAAAAACGGTCTACTCTCTTTCAATCAACTTTCCGCCGGCTTTAAGAGTAAAACAGGTGAACAATATTGTATGAATATCCATATTTTAACAACTGTTGGTTTCTCTCAACATCGAAACTAGCGACAATTATAGGTCGTTCCAAGATGGAGGTGGGATCGATGTTTCTTGTCAGTCCAGTTGATAGTGGTAGCGTTCACAACTCCGCCACAACGTCTTCGAACCGCAGACTCCCAGTTTTTGATCAGCTTATTATAAAATCGTCGCTCTGCTGACTTTGAGTTACGCACAGCCGTTCGATATTTATAGATCTTTCCATTAACCTTAACTTCAGAAACATCAATAGCACGAAACGAATTGTGAAGGCTTCTTCTTTTTCGGTGATTTCTGTCTCCCGTAATACCGTGGTGAACAAGGTAAATACTTTTTCCACCAGCTATAGATGGCATTTTCATAAGAACATCGTAAAGACTGGAATGAACAACGCGGGCTCGACTTGTACAGCGACTCGCCCCCGCATAACGGCCTTTTATGGAACCTGAACATTCTTTCCAGGACTTTAATTTTCCTACTGATCGAGAACCACCCTGCCCAGAAAGTCTGGTTCTATATGACGGAAAATAAAAGTTGGGTACAGCGACAATTTCAATATCAGCCTCATCTTCAGCCAGCAAACCCTCCTCATTGAGAAAGCTAATCTCTGGATCATTAATATCTACCGTAACCGATTCTCCAGTGACCGGATCAATAATCTTTGCTCGTCCAAATGAGTCCAGGCCGATAAATTCTGCTTGAATGTATTCAGCAATGACTTTGTCGTCGGCCGGTCTTTCTTCGTGGGAATGATCTTCGTCTTCGTGATCATGATGACTCATTCGGATCAATTGATCATCTTCCAATCGAGGCCTTTGATCGACAGGTAATGATGCAATCGATGAACTGGTAAAACCAATAAGAAGTAAACTAAGAACGATATTCTCTATGCTGAGTAAATTTATTTTGCTTTTCACGTTTCCCCCTTGAAACAAAAGATGAATTTTGTTTTTCGTTTCTAAAAAACAGGGTGATGAAAATACAAAAATATTTTTAAGGCAAAGAATCCGCGATGTATCAGAAAACAATTCACAAATGACTCTTCGTGAGGAGACCAGAATGGTCACCCCATCGATTGGATAGAGCCCAAAAGTGTCACTTTTGGACGTGATAGCAGTACCAAATTAAAAGTTCTATCATAGGGAATTTCGTCAGTATTTGCCTTTAAAAACCAAGCTTAACGAGAGAAAAAAGTATATTATAAGCAAGATGATAAAGAACACATGAAGTCTATTTTATAATTAATGGTATTAATGGCGTTTAAAGCGCTAAGTAAAGGAGACGACGCTTGAAACTCGTTATATTTTTATTCTGTATTGTGGGCCTCACCAGTTGTACCGATAAAGAAAGTTCTAAGCAGGAGCCCATCGAATCTCAATATTCAAAAGCGATTACCACCGGAGATGCTATCGGGCTGGACGTTCGTTCCACCACGGAATTTTCTGCCAATGGTTCGTCGCTGGCGATTAATATACCGGTGGATGAACTCAATCAAAGGGTCCAAGAGCTTAGCAAAGACAAAACGATTTTAGTTTTTTGTGAATCGGGCGGAAGGGCTTCAAGCGCACAAAGTCTTTTAAAGGCAAAGGGTTTTAATAATGTCGTTAATATTGGTGATTGGCGCATATGGAATAGGCTGTCTAAAAAGAAATGAAACACTTTTTTAAATACATTGATAACACTTCAATATACTTGTTTTTAGTAGCAAGCCTCAGCTTAGGTCTTGCCCCATTTGTACCAATGCCCCATATCGTCGAAAAATTAATGCTGCTATTTTCTGGTAGCTTGACTAAAGGCATAGATATCTTCGACTTGCTCTTTCATGGAACACCATGGCTCTTATTAATCACCAAAATTATTAGAATGCTCTTTTACAAAAAAGCAGTGTCTCAAAATTGATAGAACTCACCTTAAGTTCTAAGAAATGGTCTCGATTTTAGAATGTTTCTGTTAAAAGTTTAATACCTCTATTAAGAGCTTATTAAACTTTTTTAATTGAGCTTGAAATCCCATGTAAATACCCGAAAAGGTTAATGTAATAGAAATCCTTAGATGAAATTGAGTTCCAGTAAGCATGGCAAAGTTTGACGATGAAAATTACGAAAGAAAGAGACTCGAAGCTCTTTTCAAATTGGACATCTTGGATACCGATCCAGAGATGCAATTTGACAAAATTGCCAAACAAGCAGCTACCTACTGTGACTGTCCCATCGCGCTTATAACTCTAATAGACGAAAATCGACAATGGCATAAATCGAAAATCGGAATCGATGAAAAAGAAATTCCAAGAAACCTCTCCGTTTGCCAATACACGATTCGGACTGAAGAGATTTTAGAAATTGAGGATCTAACCAAAGATACAAGGTTTAAAGATAATTCGCTCGTTCAAGAAAACCCGGGCCTAAGATTTTACGCTGGTATTCCTTTGATTACTGAAGAGGGCTACGCCCTGGGCGCACTTTGTGTTCTTGATTATAAGCCTCGAAAACTAAGTCGCGACCAGGTAGACAAACTAAAAACTCTGGCAGAACTCGTATCTTGTCATTTGGATCTTCGTAAATTTCATTTTGAAAAAGATCATATTCTACAATCGCTTCTCAATCGCGAGCATTCCCACTCCAAGGTTCTAGAAACCATGGCCGAGGGGATGGTACTTCACGATGCAAAGGGCAAGATCGTCGATTTCAATCCGGCGGCTCTTAAGATACTAGGGGTCTCCAAGAATCAAATCCTAGGACTCGATTCTATGGATCCACGATGGAAATCCATTCACCTTGATGGAAGGCCCTACCCTGGGGAGGAACATCCCGTTATGGTAACACTCCGTACGGGGGAACCAGTTCGCAATGCTAAAATGGGCATAGACGACGGACAAAATGATATCCGTTGGATCAATATTAACTCGACACCATTTCAAGCCGAAACCGGGCAATGCGTCGTCGTAACATTTCAAGACATAACTAGTGAAGTATTTAACAACCACAAACTTGAGTCTTTTGTCCGAGGTCTCGACACTTATGCAATTATCGCTGAAACAGATCCAAAAGGAAAAATTGTATCGGTGAATGACAACTTCTGTAAAATATCGGGCTACGAAAAAGAAGAACTTCTGGGTCAAGATCACCGCATACTTAATTCAGGCTATCACTCTAAGGAATTTTTTGTAGGCCTTTGGCAAACAATCAAGAGTGGGAAAGTATGGCGGGGAGAGATACGCAATCAGCGAAAAGATGGAACAATCTACTGGGTGGATACAACTATTTCGCCAATCACGAATAAAGCTGGAAAAATTAAATCATTCCTCTCCTTTAGATACGATATTACGGTACGCAAAAAGGCCGAGAAATCCCTAAAAGGGATGGTGGCTGAGCTCGAAACTTCGCTGAAATTTACCCAGAGCATTCAAGACAACGTACCCCATGGACTCATATCGATTGGTCCCAATGGAATCGTCAACGGCTACAACAAAAAAGCAGAAGAGATGTTCGGTTATCGAAGTGAAGAAGTCGTCGGAAAAAAACCCCCTTCTATATGGCATGACATCAGTGAAATCTTTGATAAAGCTCGTGAATTAAGTGAAGAGTACCAAGAAGCTGTTAAACCCGGCATGGGTGTATTTATTCGCAAGCTCAAAGATCAGAAAATTGACTCCAGTGAATGGACCTTTATCAAAAAAGATGGAACGCGGTTTCCTGGTAGAGTCACCGCAACAGCCATCAAAAATAAAGAGGGGAGTCTCATCGGCTACATAGGTGTGTGCGAGGATATTACTAAAGAAAAAGAGTATGAAAATCAAAAAGTCATTGCTGAACACCAGGCTCGACTAGCGTCTATCGGCGAAATGGCCGCTGGGGTTGGTCACGAAATCAATAATCCACTAGCTATCATTAAGGGCTACATTAATACCCTGAGGATTAAGTCCGAAAAAGGAGCATTAGATGACCAGGGCCTTGATACCTATTTAGGAAAAATAGATATCGCCGCCAATCGAATAGGTAAAATTGTCAAAGGGCTAAGAACTTTTTCTCGTTCCGAGTCCGACCAAATTCATCCAATCAATCCGATCGATGCCATCGAAGAGTCATTTAATATGATCGAAGAGATATATCAACATCAGGGCGTTCAAGTAAGCATAGACAACAATGTTGAAAACCCGGATCTCCAGATCCTTGGGGACCGAAATCGATTCCAACAAATTATTGTCAATCTCATATCTAACGCTAAAGATGCCATTCAAGATCAAAAAGAAAAGCTCATTAAGATTCGAACCGAAGAAAATAGTGAATATTTTGTCCTCGAAATTGAAGATAACGGCAAAGGAATTCCAGACAGTATCAAGAAACGCATTTTTGATCCCTTCTTTACAACTAAAGGCATAAACAAAGGAACTGGAATAGGCTTGGCATTGGTTCACAATTTTGTCACTGAGATGAAAGGTGAACTTGATTTAGTCAGCGAGGTTGGCAAAGGGACTCGATTTAAGATTTCCTTCCCAAAGCATATAGTCGAAGAAAAGGTGCAGGCTCCGGTCGAAGTGAAGACTCATTTTCATCTAAAATACGATCAACTCGAGGCCAAAGCCATCATCGTTGACGACGAACCTGAAATTCGGAACCTTTTAAGAGAGAGTCTCAGCAAGTTTGGAATTGATTCAGCTCTCTGCGAAAATGGTGAAGAGGCTCTTAAGCTCTTTATGAAGTATCCGGGACAATATTCTTTAATTCTTTCAGATATCAATATGCCCAAAATGAATGGTTTTGAGTTGGCAAAAAATCTACGGGCCCAAGAGGGAGTGGAACAACCAAAAATAGTTTTCACAACTGGCGGTGTTTCGGTGGATTTTGAAGACCCAAAAAATGATATCAACAGCATCATTGACGGCTATTTCTATAAGCCCTATTCCGATTCGGATATCTATCGAGTGCTAAAAAGCGCTCTTAATTCGAAGAAGGCCCCTCGAGCCAGCTGATATAAGCTCTAGTAAAACCTGAGGGCAATTTTTATCCATAGGCCCAAAACACACAGAGCACCAAATATATAAACGAGGCCGCGATGGCGCACATTATTGCTTATGAGATGAATATAACTGTGTGCCAAGCGGCTAATAATGAAGGCGTAGGCGAGAACAACAACAAAGGGACTCGCAAGCTTCAGAAGCGCAATCGCTAAACAGGCCATCATAAAAATAACCGGAACTTGAAACTGGTTTTCGAAATGATTTTTGTAGACCTCAAGCTCTTGGGGGACCTCACCCTGATAATCACGAAAATAGCTCAGACGGATCGTCTTGTTTTTGATGGCTTTGAAGCGCTTTACAAACATCACAAGGCCTAGAGCAATCGTATAAGCAAAATAAAGGGGTATGAGAATAATTATAGCTTTTTCCACAGTTTCTCCTGGAGTATGAATCTTTTGTTGTCCCTGATTGCCCAGACACTAAATTCAATTGATAGGGGAGTCAAAGTAAGAGTTATCCATGCTAAGTTCCTAAAATTAATCCAAAATCTCCCTTGCGCGCCGATCTAAAATCCTCGATTCTATACCCAAAGCACTTGTTTCATTTGCACCTAGGACATCTAAGAGATGTATATCTTTAATAATGTTTTTCTAAGTACTGTTACATTGGCTCTATTTGCTATAAGCCAGTGGGAGCACCTTTTAGGCAGTAGCTTACTCTCTGAATCTCTATCGCACATGAGTTTTCATTTCTTTCTACTCTTTATCTTTTTCACCCTTTTGTGCGTGATCCGAAAGTACTGGGTTCCCTTTGCGCTTTCAGGAATGGCCACCATCTATCTATCTTTTCAAATTCTTCCCTACTACCTGACACGTATTGATGATATCAATATTAAGGACGGACCTCCGCTTCAACTATTAATGCTAAACGTAAATCGACAAACGGGAAGTCCGAATAAACTGGTTCAATTGGTTAACAAATACAATCCTGAGATTGTATTTTTAATGGAGGTTAGTCCTCGATGGCAGAAAAGCATCGAAGAAATTGCCGAGAGTTACACTCACCAAGAAATAATACTGCGCCAAGATAATTTCGGAATGGCTCTTTTGAGTAAAGTCCCTTGGAAAGCTATTAAAAGTCTTAGTTATGGCCCAAAGAAAGTCCCATCACTAGTAACTGAGTTTGTAATTGAGGAAACAAAGGTCTTTAATTTAGTTTTTACCCATCCGCCTCCCCCCATTAATCAAGAGTATTACGAACAGAGAAATGAACAGCTCCTCCAAGTTAGCCGGGCCTTAAACGGACTTTCCGAACCAAAGATGTTGTTTGGGGATCTAAATATCACCGCCTGGACTCGACGATTCGAAAAATTTAAAACCGACCTCAAACTGAAAGACTGTCGAAAGGGCTTTGGCTTAAGACCGACTTGGCCCGCTCAAACCTATCCAGTACAAATCGCAATTGATCAATGCCTTTATAGTAAGGGAGTTCAAATTGTTGATATTAAAACGCTCGAAAACATAGGCTCGGACCATTTACCGGTCCTCACCCAGTTCGTTATTCAGGATTAATTATTTCTCTCTGGTAGCTTCAAGGTATTGTAGAGAGATTTTTGTTTGCTTAAGAACTGATTGAACCAGTTTTTTCTCTTATTGAGTACATTATATTTATAGGTAGCTCCAGCGTAGGAGAACTCTCCTCCACCAGTAAGGTGTTTTGAGAGCTTTCCATTTTCACCAGCCAATCGAGGCTCGATATGGAAGCCCCTTGTGGCCCCTTCTTGGGAGTGGCAACCGGTACAAGTTCTTACGGCAAAGGCGTGGCGCATGGATTCTATTTTGCTGTCACTCCAATCAGAGGGCAGTGATGCTTTTCTAACCTCCCATATGGGGCCACTTCCACGAATTCGACCGAAAGGCGCTAACATCATTAGCGTGTCCTCATCAATATCACCCGTGGGAGGGTCATTTCGAGCAGGCCCCGTGTGCATGCCAAAAGGCATTGCAGTTGTGGTTGTTCCACAGCGGTCTGACCAATAATAGTTTTTATTCGCTCCACTCCCTCGAATTTTTAGTAGGTCCAAATCGTCAATCAAAGTGCGCGTGTGATCTCGCATAATTGCGTAGCCGGCACGAAGGTGATCATAACTATTACCGCGAAGTGCTCCCAACACCGGATCATCGGGGTCATCGAGATTATACCGTCGTGTTGTCATATCTAGATCATTCACTCTGTCTTTCCAATAATGCTCAAGAGTCTTAGTGACAGCGTGGGAATTGTTCAAACATTTATAGGGCTCTCTTCGTAGTTTTCTTGGTATCAATAATCCATTGGCGTTGTCTGGGTTGCCAACAACCGAGCCCGATCTAAAGATATACCATTCTCGAAGCTCATAGACTTTGTTCGCGATATCGGTGTTTGACTTGAGAGATAAAAAGTTCTCAGGGCGTGCCGCCAGTGAAAGTACTCTCTTTAGGAGATTGGCGTGGGCCGTTGAGTTTGAAGTATTCTTTAGGGTCTGCCAAGCTTGCGCCCAAAGCTTCATCTGGCTCTTCCAGTTGGCTTCGTTTTCTCCTAAACTATAGAGACTCGGAGTCGATGAAAGTCTAAATGGAAAGTTTCCTGTACCCTGTCTTTTTATTACTGGGAGTCTAAAGCTAACAACAAAGGCCATGGGGTAAGCTTTTCCCGTCGCCTTATCGCCATCGCTGCAGTTGGAATTTTCGTAATTTGAAGTCCGATCAATAAGATTATATATCAAATGAACTTCTCCCAAAAAGCGAGGAGTGGACGTCGCCAAATTCGTCAGTCGATCGTCGTATTCCCCAGCCAAATCCATGCGATTAGCAACTGCGAGCAAACGAAAGGTTTTACTTTTTAGCTTTTCTGGGTCGTCGATTTGTTTTATCGCACGAAAGTTATTGTCATTTCGATGTATGAGCTTACAGTCTTTGTCCGTCCAACGCTGCAATACCCTTTTCATATAACGATCACTATTAGGGGCCTGCCCTAGTTGCAGCTGTCCTCTTGCAACATAATCATCCTGTTGATTCTGCGCCAATTCAAAAATCTGTGCCACCCAACGCCCGGCCGTTCGAGTGGCGTTCACATTGGCCGCATTTTCCATCTTTCCAACTTGGCCTAGCAGGTAACCCATATCAAAGTCCTCGTTAACCTTATCGAGAACCGAATTGTTGCTAATTAAAATGCTTTTACCAATGTCATCATTATCAAGGGCACTTGTAGCCACTTGGTTTTGACTGTCCATCGAAGATTGGTCCGTGTTTTTCATGGCAAACTCACCACAATTTTGGAAGCCTAGAACAAGAACCGTAGATAGCGTAAACAGCACGAGTAAGTTTTCTAACTTTTTCATTACATTCCCCTTCAAATTCGAAACAAACAAGCTCAAGTCTAGTATCAACTCTTCGGGCGCTATTATTGGTAACAATAATGACGAATGTAAGCTCTTGGTTTTACAAGCTCTTATCAGATTCTAGAGGAAAAAGGGATTGCACTATTTTGAGACCTTCAATGGGGATCTTTTCTAATCATCTCTAAAAGGAGATCCGCTTCTTTGCGTTCTTTTCTTTTTTTAGATATAGCCTTTTTAAAAATCGGGCGAAAGAGTTTACGACTTGGCGACTCAAACTTTGAGCGCACAATATGGCGAATAGCGCGTCCACATTTTTTAAGAAGCTTAAATGACTTTTTATCGACACATGGGGAATTGTCGAGAAATCCAGCAAGAATTTTGCGCATGAATTTAATTTTTGACTCAGCCTCTTTATCTAGGGCCTCCGGATACTTCAGGGCAAACTTCTCAAATTTGAGAAGAAGCTTTGCTACGTCCATAAAGGGCTTTAACAACGAGGCATCGTCAAGCACCACAACATTTTCATATTCCGTAATTAACTCCTGGTATGCCTGCCCCGAAGGAGTGTTGGTACTCGATTTCAGTTTTAGGTAATAACTCTCCTTATCGAAAAGGTAATACGATCCCTCCGAGGACCTGACTTCCATACCGTATTTCTTTAAATCCTCTGAAGAAAACTTCAGTATTGAATCCAGATTCTTTTTTCCGTCGTACTTTGCCAAAAATTTTAGAGAGATCAGGTCCGAATACTGGGACCGCAAATACCTTGCAACTTCTATAATGTCTTTTTCACATTCAGGCTTTTCAATGATAAGCTCTTTGGCCTTACTTTCGATCTTCTCGAGGGTCTGTATTTCTTTCTTAATAGGTAGTTCTTTAAATTTCCCATCACAGACCTTTTCTTTGGCGAGTGCTGTATTACAAACCAGAAAGAGTGTCAGAAGAAATTGGGCCAACAGTGGGGCATGATTCGTATACACCCAATCCACACCCCGATTGACCTCACGAAAAAAAAGATTTTTGGAATCCGGAAATCCCGTACCCACCTTAATACCTTTTTTCTTGCACGCAAGATTCATGGACTGATTGAGAAGTAAATACTGACCGGTAAAGCCACCGAGGTCCTCCCGAAGGCTCTCATCGAAGACATCCTTGATATTGAGGCGAGCGATCGAAACGAAGGCTTTTTTATCAACAAAATGGAGGGCCTGAAACCGTGAAATCTCTAGGGACATAAAGTGGTAATCCTCAATGGGCTTCAAGCCTTTTAAGAGATCTTGGAGAATATGAGCCTGGCTTTCGGTCAACTGAGTCTTTAATTCGATCATAAAGTGGAGCTTCTGACCAAGTTCTTCAACGACCTCTGCAAAAGTGGGGATTTGGGGAACTGCCCTGCGCAGGTCTTCGAAATTCATATCTGCAATCACATGGTCTTTTTCGAAAACTCTCGCGGTCGATTCATCGTGATGCACAATGGGTATATCGTCTTTGGTGAAACGAATATCAAATTCGATGGCCCAAATTTTGTGATTTAAACACTCTCTAAACGCGGGCAGAGTATTTTCAAGTCGGTCGGTGAGATTCCAAGCTCCCCTGTGGGCCACGATTTTTACCTTTGACAACTCTTCTTCTGAAGGAGCTCTTCTCGGTATAAATCGATAGATAAAACTACTCGCCATTTGCAGGCCGTCTGTCAATGTTGGCATAGAGTCCTATGTTAAAAAGATATTTGCTACTTGTCATCGATCTATGATCTTTTATTTGCGATTTCACGGGGAAGGGACGTACAGGGATCGTGAAATCTGAAATTTTGATTTGTATTTGTCTTAACCTAAAAAACGAATTGAAAAGTAAACTAAGTTGATCGCAATCATTCCAGCAAAAAGGCTGTAGCTAACAAGTTCGCTTGGAAAATTTAAAGTCTCTGTGTAGTTATTCTGTTCCATTATTCCCTCCAGTGTTACCCATGTCCCCTTGGACACTTTCAATATGTGGGAGGGTCATTAGGCTTCGAACCGAAAAGGGTGGCGAGATCTAACTTACTAATTTATATGAGGTTTTTGGCCCCGAACCGATTTTTTGAAGCTCGCCGGAGTCTACCAAATCGGTGATCAAACGGTTTGCGGATCGATCTGAGACCTTTAAATGGTTCTGGAGCTCCTTACGGGTAAAGGGAATGGTATTGAAATGATCGCGAATAAGGGCCAAGTGATGATTCGATTTATCAACAGCTAAGCCAGACTCGATATATTTCACCTTCAAGGGCTTTCTCGTTCTGAGACGATAACCAAAAGCCTTATTATTGGTGACCTCTAAACCGTAGTCTGTGGGCTCGATAATATTCTTGAGCTTTCGAATCGACTTATAAACTCGATCCTTGGACGTTTCGGGGTGAAAGTACTCACCTTCGTAACAATCTTGAAAGATCTCGTAAACTGAGATCGGACTATAGAAGTCTTTAAATAGTGAAACCGTGAGCTTATGGGCCATCTCTCCGGGCTTTATAAAATCGATTTTACCGTTAATCATACCCGTTTCTAAATCGAGAAGGGGCGTGTCTTTGCTGGTCTTCTTGCCAAAATGAACAATGGTATCAGCCGGCGGCTCTTCCGTCCAAAACTGAAGGGCGCGCTGTCGGTAGGCCTCATGGGGAGTGGAGTAATAGACGCGTTGAAACAGATCCCGATCTTTTGTGAAAATGGCCTGATAAAGGTCACAGTCCCTCAGTGTTTCCCAGTGATTAAATTGCCTGGCAAGGGTGCGCACTTCATTCATTTCTGCAGTGGTCTCATTGAGGGGCTTACCGAGAGCGAACCGCGCAATCACCAACCATTTTTTTGCAAAAATCCAAGTTCGGCTATTTGAGTTTTTCAACATCTCTTCAGCTTCTTTGAAATACTGATGGGCCTTGCCATATTTCTGACTGTAAAATTGAATTTGCCCCATCATCTCTCGAGTATTCGCCATGATAAGGCCGTAATTGTTAATGAGTGAAATCTCATCCAACTCCTCTAAAAGGCCTTCAGCTTTTTTGAAGTCTTGGTTGCCTATATAAGCCGATGCGAGATTTAGCATGGCGACCACTTTGCGGTATGGATCTTCGATAGCTTCTACAGAGAGCTCAAGCAATTCCGATGCTTTTTTGTTGTTCCATGATTTAAAAAGAACATCGACATATTCAGAGCTATAGTCTTTAACGATGGAGTTACTAATGGACGAAAAGAGTTCTTCGGCTTCTTTGTAATTTCCGATGCGCGAAAGGGCCGCCGCGTATTCGGCCTTGGCCTTTTCAGAAGCTTCAGATGTCTCACTTCGAACGATCGGATAGAGCATTGAGGCAGCGAAATGGTACATCCCCACACGACGGGCTAAATTGGCCATGGCGACTGGGTCGTCAATAGTTGTCCCTTGCTTCTGCAGGACTTTTAGCTTGTCTTTAACGGATTCGCCACGCCCCTGGATAATGAGGGAATGGGCCATCCGTAAAAATCGTTTTTGGTCTTCCATCTCGCCAAATTATTCGGTTTTATCCCATGCCACCGAGAGTCCAGTTCAGGTACCTGCCAGTCTTAGCGGAAGCAGTTCAGGTACCAAGTACCTTTTGGGGATGCAAAGTGACATCAAAATTTTTTTTGGTTGAAGGGAATCTCATTTTGAGACGGTGATCATGGGCTATTCAAAGGCGAGCAAATTGTGACATCTCTTTAGATAAACTCTCTCTACTCAAACAAAAGCAACCTTACTGGGCACAAACTTCGCTTTTATCAAAAGTAGGAGTAGAAAAGGGAGACCTCTATGAAATTCAACGTGATTCTTGCACTGATTCTTATTTTTATGAGTTTATCTGGAATGGCCCATACCACTGAAGAATTTTGGGTCGATGAACGAGTTGAAAACTCCATCACTCCCTTTTTAACTCTTCGCCAGATTTATACGACGTGCATCCGTCAGAGGCAATTGGGCCGAGAACAAATCAATTTATGCAGGATAAGTATCAACAATCTCAGCGAAGCGGAAAGGGCCCACTTAGAGCGCGTTCGAACTATTGTTGAGGTGATTCACGGCCCTGCCTTTACAAATTCTATTGTTGGTGGCCCCAATTATCACGTTCCTAACGGCTCATTTTTTGAGAGAATATTTATCAACAGAGAAGAGAGGCTCTTTATCGAATGCCTCAATGATCGCGGCTTTTTTATGGACAGTGTGTACCAAGGCGAACAGGCCTTACCCGAAGACGATATTTTCATGTTTCAAGAACGAGTTTTCGAAAACGGCTGGAAGGGGATGCGCTCCCTGACATTTTACTCGTGCCTTGAGTACATCGAAGGTCAGTTAGACGATGGCCAAAGGCTTCGACTCAGCGATCTCGGTGTACTTGGAATTCAAAGTTGTGGTAACGACATTGACCTCCGTTATGCCGGGCAGTCCTTGGCTGACCAACATCGTTCCCTGGTTGCCGACCGGGGTGTTCTTGCGCCCCAGTGCCAGAGCGCAATGGATTCTCAGAGGACTGAGGAAACGATTCAATTCGCTGAAGAACTGAGAGTGAATCCTTCAGAACGACTTAGTCCCATTGAACTCTAAAAGAGCTCAGGGCTCGATGATCCCGAGGCATAGAAGTTTGGCATTTCCGTCGGCTGGGCGCTCATCCCAAAGGGTCAAAAGTAGACCCTTGCAAACCGGATCTTTGCAGTCGTTATTTGGGCAATGAATTCCCTATTTTTCAAAGAAAAATCCTCCAAATTCCCCATAAATAACTGAAATAATTCATTCTTTATCGCCATTAATGTTACCAAGACTGCCCCTGACCCATGGGATCCTATTAATGGGTTCAATCTGGAGACTTAAAAGGGTGGTTAAAAATGAAAAACATGAGAATTCAATATTTGTTCGTAATTATCGCAGCGGTCTTTTTGCAGGCCTGCGGTGGACAGTTCATAGCTCCCAAAAAGGAGCTCAGCAGTTTAGATGTTCAGGCTGCGGCAATTACTTCGAAACCAAATATTTTAATGATAATGCTCGACGATGCCGGGCAAGGGGATTGGATCGATCCTTCAATCGCACCCAATGTCGATCGCTTTAGAAAACAAGCCACACTTTTTCCGGCCTTCTACACTTCACCCATGTGCGCACCCACGAGAATCAGTATGTTGTCTGGAAGATCACACACCGACTACTCAATACTTTGGGTTTGTGGCTCCAATGCCATTTATGGAATTCCAAATTCAGATGCAACAATTCCTCAAAGTCTTGCAGCGAGAGGCTATAGAACGAACACCATCGGGAAGTGGCATGCCAGCGTAAAGGATACGGCCAAAGCCGCCAAGGTCTTTCCTCCAGCCATCGAATACGGACCCGATCAGAAGTTTCAAAATTACATTATTTCTCAGGGAGTTGTTTCAGACGGATATCATAACCCCGTGGTTAACAACAATGGGACTCCCCAAAAAATCAATGGCCACCAAACTGATATTCAGGGAAATCAAGTTGTGAACCGCTTGAAGAACCTGGCAAAAAATAAATCGAAGCCATTTTACATGCAGTACTGGCTCAACGCGCCCCATAGCCCCCATCACCCTCACCCGAGAATGTTTACAAACAAGGCAAAGCGCGCCACCTACGAGAAGCATTTAAAAAATTTAAATAGCTCAAATGCGACACTTAAAAAAGAAGCTAAGAGTTACTTTGCAAACAACAAACCGATGCTCTATAGAAAACTCTTGGGTCAAGCCGATCAAAACATTGGCAAGGTGATTAATCTTATTAAAAACTCAAGTGACCCCTTTCTTAAAAATACGATAATCTTAATCACGAGTGATAATGGTGGAACGGACAAAACCAGGCCTTCAGCAGATGCCTATGGCAATATTGATTACCTTGGCCGAGATCTTCGCGGTTTTAAAACAGATGTCTTCGAAGGCGGTATTCGACAAAACCTTCTCGTAAAAATGCCCGGGCAAACGAAACCGCGAATCGATACAACTCCTCTGTCCGTGATGGATTTATTTCCGACCTATTTAGAACTGGCCGGCAGTTCACCGACCGCCAAAGAGAGCAAAAAGTTTGATGGTCAGAGTTTTGCGAAAATACTTAAGAACCCAAAGAATACATTCACTCGAAAGAAATCCCTCTACTGGCCATTTAAAGTTAAAAATGAGCATGTGGATACCACTGAGGGTAATGCAAAAATGAGCTTTGCCATTAGGCGAGGGCCGTGGAAACTGGTCTCTGAACCCCTGGATGGCTGCACTCCTTGCTTGTTTGACTTCTCAAGTGGGTATAATAACGAATCAAAAGAAAATGACTTATCAGAAGCGCGCCCGCAATTGGTTAAAGAATTGCGAGAAGACTACATCGAGTGGTACCTTGCAACCACGCAACTTCCAACGGGGATTGCCAAAAAGAGCACAGGCGTCTCTGTTTTAAAAACCACCATTGAAGGCTTTAAAAGGGGAGGACCTGGGGAAGTTGTTCGCGATTATGATTTCGCATCGACTCCCGCCAAACGATACGTTGCCCTCAACAATCACATCAAGTTTGACGTCAACAGGTTAGACTTTACGGTCTCGGCCACAATTACACCGGATCGAGTGAATACGAGGCAGGTTATCGCCATGAGAAAAGGAACCTGGAGGTTTGAGGTTTCCGCAGATGGTTACTTACAGGTTATTACAAGAGATCGCGATGGAAAACTCTCGACCGTAAAATCAACAGCTCGATTGAGCTCTGGAAAAGCTTACGACGTGGGATTTACAATTTATTCCTTCAAGTCACTGAACACCGTGATTAAAGTTTTCGTGCGAGACCACGGCGATGACCTGGACGACGAGGAACGCCTCATCCAAGTGGCCCGTCAAGAAACCTCTAAAGGACTGGCTTCGAATGTGAATACGATCCATGTCGGTGCGGACCCGAGTACAAGTCACACTTCGTTTTTTGGACTCGTCGAGGATTTTAGAATCTACCACGCACCTCTAAAGAGGGGAGAGATCGGTTACGGTCAAAGATGGTGGGGAAATCGATTCGACTAAACTCGAGGCCCAGTAATACTTGATTCATCGACGAATCAGATGAATTTATTTACTGGGTCCCTTACTTTAAGATAGAATGAATCATGGCAAGCAGCTTTGACTCGGACATTCGAATTTATGATTTTATAAAAGAAATCCTTATCGAGTGTCCGAAGTGCAGTCAGTGCGCCCGGGTCAAAAATGACAGCGAAGACCTTTCCCCAGGTGAAACTCAACTGACTTGCCTTAATTGCTCATATAACAAGGTTCTGCAAAATAATTCAAAATCCATTTTATCCGAAGACATCGAGGTCTCCCAAACTGGAATGATGATCATCGGAGAAGCCATCGATAGCTATTTTCACCAGCCCCTTTGGCTAAGAGCCGATTGCGGGGGAAATGAACTCTGGGCCTATAATAGGGAACACCTTGAGTGGCTCAACGACTTTGTCAGTGCCAAGCTCCGAGAACGAAGCCAGGGCGAGCAGGGTTGGAATAATCGCTCTCTGGTCAGTCGGCTGCCAAAATGGCTGAAAAGCAAGAAAAACCGCGATCAAATACTCAAGTGCATCGAGAAACTAAGGAACAAAAAATAGCTCTTCTGCCACAGTGAATTCACTTCCATCAGACGAAATCAAAACCTGTGTATTTTTCATTCTCTATTGATTAGTCCCTTCATTTCAACTAGAACACGGATTCACAAAAAGGATGGAACGATGAGAATGAGACTCCCTTTGATTTTTGTATTATTTTCCCTGAGCCAGGTGACCTGGGCTGGAAGTATCATTGGCGAAAATAATCTTAAGCTCAATCAAAACACCCATGGGGCCGTTGTTGCCATCGTTTCTGGGGCCAATGAAGTTATTTGTACGGGAACTGCCATTGGGCAAAACTATGTTCTCACTGCGGCTGGTTGTGTTTTTGACATCGAAAAGGGACACAGCAAGGTGAATCTCAGTATCATCCCTTATATGAATCTGGAGCTCAACCAAAGATCAAAAGAACGTTTTTTTCCGAAGGCCATGTACATCCACAAAGATTTTTTTGTCAATGCGGCCGACAAAGTCTACTACGAAAACTATTATTGGACCGATTTTGCAGTCATCGAATTGCAAACATTTGAAGAGGCTTTTCGATTCAATGCCGTTGCCGACACTTTACCGGTTCGAAGTGAGCCGCCTTATATTCTTGATGGAGCGCAAGTTGACCTGATCGGTTACGAAGAATTCTTTGGCGCACAAACCATTGTCAAAGAGTGCCAAATTGTTGAAACCAACGTTGATAATTTTGTTATTAAGCACAATTGTGATTACGAATGGTCGAGCTATGGCGCCCCACTTATTAAAGAGGGCCGGATTGTCGCAATTAATACCCGAAAGCTTTACGGCACGGATATCCATCGCGGTCTTAGAATTGATTTAGATATTCTAGAAGATCTACAAAAACTAATGGACGGGGACAAAGACTCCCTTTCTCTATTTACCCAACTTGATGTCGAATCCAGTCACTGGAGATTTAGAACCGTAACGGTCACCAATCTTTGTGGCGAAGTCGTTCAGTTTTCTGTTCGCTATACAAATCTTGATGGCAAAGATGTTTACCAGAGCCAATACCAATTTGTATCTTCCGGGAAATCACAAATTGCTCGAGTACAAATTCTTCCCTATGCCAATGGCGACTCTCAAACTCCTACGGCGATTAAGCTCTTTGCTAAAACCGAAAGCGGAAAGAAGGTATTCGCCGGCGGAAACCGGTCTCTACAGATGACAGACGGAAGCTACGCCGATCACTACCCAGTGACCCTCTGGGATCATATTTACGATCCCCATATTAAATTGTGTGAGTAATTTTCTGATGAGCTTTCTTATGTTGAATTAGAATCATTGATAACTAACACGTTTTTTGAAACTATTGACCCTTTTCTGATAGATGGATATTAAATCTTTAATCTAAGCTATCAGTCAGTTGTATCCGAAAAGAGAGTTTATATGAAATTTTTTGCACATTCATCTATTAAAGCCCAGTATTTTCTGGGCTTTTTCTTTTTCGAACGTTCTTTAATTAAATCTTAAAGCCTCATTCTGATAAGTTCCTTAAGACCCGAGTCGAGGCTACCGAATATCAATCATTCTTAACATAGTTTAAGAATTGTCATTTCAAAATTGAATCATTCAAAGGAAGTACCATGGTAGAACGTTGGCTCAAGGGACTTGTTTTATTATTTATTCTTTCCATTTCGATGGAATCACTAGCGGCCTCAAGCCAATGTTATCTACCTGACTATACAGTGCGTAATACCGGCACTCTGGATCGTGAAAACCTGGTCTACAATGGTTCCTTCGAAGAAGGCCATGAACTTCTCGAGAATAAATGGGCTCTTTTTGATGTTGTTCCTGGTTGGCAAAAATCTGATCCAAGTGGGCCTTCGATTGAAATTCAAAATGGTCCAACCATCGGTGGACTTAACCCTATAGATGGAAGCGCAAAAATTGAATTAGACTCAAATCAAAATAGTAGTCTTAAGCAGCTCATTCCAGTTGAATCGGGATTCTCCTATCATCTTCGATTTAATTATTCAGCAAGGCAAAATAACAATCCCGAATCAAATGGCATTCAAGTCCTCGTTGATGGCATTGATGTATTATCTGAACAAATTAATCGAAAAGGCTGGAGAACTCAGTCTTTTTTTGTAGTGGCCACATCAAATGAACTTGAAGTTGAATTCATCGGTACTGGAACTTCTGATGGTATTGGTGTGTATCTAGATAATGTTGGCCTTTATCAATCAAATTTAGCCCTAGAACTCAATGATATTGATAACCCTTCTTTTGAGATCGGACACGGTCTTGATGAAAACAAGTGGTCAACCTATGAGAGTCTTGGTGCATGGCAAGCTGGTACAAAATTATCAGCTATAAAGTTTGAGGTCCAAAAGGGAGCCACTATTGGTGGGCTTGCTCCAAGCGACGGCTTACAAAAAATTGAGCTTGATGGCAAAAAAAATGCTGCCATATTGCAAGAAGTACCAAGTATATCGCAAACGACTTACCAGCTCTCTTTTGATTATTCACCTCGTACCACCAATGAAGACACGAACCTAATGGAGTTATGGGTTGATAATGAATTTATCGCAACTATTTCTGGTAACCAAAAGGGCTTTGTTCGCTACGATTTTGATATTTTAGCACGATATGATTCTTTAAAGGTCGAATTTCGAGGCGCAGGAACATCAGATGGCTTAGGAGCTTACCTTGATAATGTGGCTTTAAGCCTCGATGGAGGGGGCAACCTTTTAGTAAATGGTTCTTTCGAAGAGGATCTTGGCCTTGGCGACAATAAGTGGAGCCTTTATCAGAGTATTCCTGGTTGGACTGCGTCTATTGAAGAAGATGTTATTGTGCCCTTTGAAATTCAAAATGGTGAAACAGTTGGCGGATTCTTTGCTGGCGACGCTAATGCAAAGCTTGAAATGGATGCTCACGAAAATTCTGCTGTCTTTCAGGATCTTAGTTTAGATCAAAACCGAATGTATCTTCTTTCACTTCTTTATACTCCAAGAGTCAATGGTGATCTTGAGACCAATAAAGTCGGCGTATATTTTGAGGGCGAAAAAATTGGGGAACTCAATGGCACCCAGAAAGGCTGGAAGCCTTTTGAGTTTATCGTTAAGCCTGAACTTACTACCTCCCGTATTGAATTTCGCGCTGAGGGGACTTCTGATAGCTATGGTGGCTATATTGATCAAGTCAGCCTTAATCAAATCTCCAACTGTGAACTCAATCAGGCTCCTGTTGGGCAAATTATTACTAATGTGTTTAATCCGGAAAGACCCTTTGATGTAAATCACTTCTTTGAGGGCTATGATCCTGATGGCTATGTGGTCAGTGTCGATTGGATTTTAGCGGATCTCACTCCTGCTACCGGTAACTTTGTCCCTTACCAATATGATCTAGAGGCTGGGACCTATCCCGTCACAATGACGGTGACCGATGATCTTGGTGCGCAAACCATTGTTACAAAAGATATAGAACTAGGAAGGCCTGTTCCTCAAGTGATCGTAACTGCTTCTGCCTATGAGGGAATAGCACCCTTTGATGTGGATCTCGATGCCTCATCAAGTTTTTCTGATAATGGGGCCATTGTCGCCTATGAGTGGGTCGATACAGTGGGAGATTTGGTCGCTGAAACTCCTGAGCTCTATCTCACACTTGAAGAGCCTGGAGACTATTTTTACACGGTCTTTGTTAGGGATGAGCTTGGCTATGTGGGAGTGTATGGAGTTACGATCAATGTTTTTGAAGAAAATCAAAATCAAAGGCCAGTTGCAGCCATTCAAACAAATATTTATGACCCACTGAGGCCATTTAATGTGGATCACTTTTCAAATGCCTATGATCCAGACGGAATTATCGTCTCAGAAGAATGGGTTCTTCTTGATGGAACCACTGCCAGTGGGACCCATGTAAATAAACTCTATGAGCTTGATCCCGGTACTTATAACCTTACTCTCACTGTGACTGATAACCTAGGGGCGACTGATTCTTTGACTGTCCCTGTAACCCTTGGTCTCCCGCTGCCAACTCCCGTTGTTAGCGTCGATCACCAAAGTGGAACAGCACCACTCACTGTCACTTTTGATGCCTCAGGGAGTTATTCAGAAAATGGTCCCATCGTAAGCTTCGAATGGGAAGTGGGTGATGATGAATTCTATAACCCTGAAAGTTTTGATCCCATCTTTACAAGAACCTTTGAAGAGCCCGGAAGTTACCCAGTTTATCTAGGCATAGCTGACTCTGAAGGGGTTTATAGCTTTTATTCGACCACAATTGATGTATTTCCAAGCTCTAGTAACATTCCACCTGTCGCTGATTTCAATTTTAATATCTACAACCCTGAAAGGCCATTTAGTGTTGGACACTTTTCACAAAGTTATGATCCCGATGGCTTTATTGTTTCAGAAGAATGGATCTTAGCTGATGGCTCGACTGCTTATGGTAGCATTGTTGATATGAACTATGATCTTGACCCAGGTATTTATGATGTGACTCTCAGGGTGACAGACGGGGAGGGTGCTCAATCTGAAATTACCAAACAAATCGAGCTCGGTCTTCCGCTACCGGTTCCTGTAGTAAATATTGACCAACTCAGTGGAGAAGCACCGCTGACGGTCACATTTGATGCAAGCTCAAGCTTTTCAGATAATGGCCAAATTGTGGGCTACGCTTGGGAAGTGGGTGATGATGGCATTTACAACCCAGAAAGCTTTGATCCTGTCTTTACAAGAACCTTTACTGAGCCTGGGAATTATCCTGTTTATCTTGCGATCAACGACGAGAAGGGTGTTTTTGCCTTTTATAGTGTGAATATTGAGGTGACGGATCCCTATCAGTTCGAAATCATTTCTTCCTTTAACAAAGTATACGTGAGAGAAGAAATTGAATTTCGCATAGATACGGAAGCTAACTACAGCAATGTCCAATGGGAAGTTAATGGGGTAGAGAGCGGTTCAAGTAGTGACTTTATCCAGACATTTAACTCACCGGGTAGTCAAACAATTACCGCTACTGTTACATTTTCAGATTCCAACCAAATATCGAAATCTAAATCGATTAATGTTCTAGAGAACTTTGCTCCGCAAGCGAGAGTAGACCTTATTGAAGAGCCTTCCGGTTATAGGAGACAAGTCGATGGAACCGGTGTGTCTGTAGAGCGTTCTAAGCAACTGAGACTCTCTGCGACTGGAACCAATGACTTGGAAGACCAACTAGTTTCATATGTATGGGAGATACTTGAAACTGGAGAAAAGTTCTACGGACAAGAAGTCTTAATTAAATTCGTAGACTCTTCTTCTCGTACCCTTCAAATGACAGCGACAGATAGTTCAGGATTGAGTGAATCTATCTCATTTCCGGTAACAATAAATTCTCGAACATGTGATACTGATGCATCACTTTTTGAAGAAAGTGAATTTTGTCTGGAAATTATTAATTTGGGAGCTAACAATCTACTGACGGAGGATCAAATAATTGCCTACTTCGGAAACTATTCTGAACTAGAGACTGGTCCTTATGATTATTTCGATATTTTCCTACAATCTAGCGACGGAGAACGAGTCAGCTTAAATGAATTCTATTCGTTTCAGTCAGGTCTTTTAGTTTTGGATCTCTCCCAATCAACTATTGCGATTGGCCGATATCGGTTAGTGGTTAATATTACAACAACCGACTACGAAGCATACTCAGGAGAATCCGACTATTTCTATGTCGGTACGAAGCCAGTAGTTGCAGATTATAAAGGTGAAAATGAAATTGAGGTTGAAATTTACACAAACACAAAGAATTTCTCTGTAAAAAGAACTCTGTTTCCTGGAATAAACAACCTAGAGGGATTGCCGTTGGCTAGATTCACGATATCTGGCCTCAATAGTGAAGAAAAAATCCTAGGCAGCTTATCTAATATAGATAACTCATCTTACACCTTAGAACCGAGCAGTCTTATTGGAAATTCTATAGGAAAGGTTTCACTAAATACTATAGAAACCCTTGGAATCAGGCAATCTATTGCAAGATTAAATGTAGGTGAGCCAGATGAAAACTTAATAAAGTATAATGCTGATAATATTCTTCCTTTCAATTACTTCGATGAAGATGGAAATATCATTTTTGAGGAACGGTCGAAAATTCTCTACTATAAGCAGGGAATATATAACTGGGACTTTTCCTCAGACAGATACGAAAACTTCTTAAATGTTAGAGGGTACCATGAAATTGAAAGCTTTAAAGTGAAGGACTTTATGACCAACGATGACCGAAACTGGATGTATTTACCTGAGAAAAAATTTACAGTTTCTTGCGGTTTCCAAAATTTGGCTTGGTTGGAAAATGAGAACGATAACTTATTAATTGCATATCAAGAATACTTAGCTGCTATTGCATTACTTGAAGAATATTATCTAGAACAGGAAAGACTGGGTGCCGAACAATCTTTGATTAATGATGCTTATGACGCTCAACATGAAGCATGTAATGGAGATCAGGGATGCGAAAGCGAAGTGTTCATTGCAAGGCAGAATGACTCGGAACTCATTCAGTTGGGAGTAGAGGTGCAAATCTTAAGAGTGACCCTACCCGGAAAAAGTGGAGAGTGTGTTAAAGTAGCGCAGCCCAAAATGGGAGGCGTATACTATGTCAGACAAAAAAGAAGTCAAGAAATCGGGAAGAGTCCGGTATTCTCAAATATTTAA
>JAUICP010000011.1 GCA_030427805.1 Bdellovibrionia bacterium | reverse complement strand
AGACATAGGAATTCCTTTCATATCAATAAGTTAAAGTCTTTGAACCACTTCAATCTTACTGATTAAAAAGATCTTATGTCTGCCCTTTATTGACTCAATGCCTTACACCTCTATCCGGGAAGAACCAAATGAAGTTCCTCAAGAATACCTTGTTGAAGTCAGCCCTGTTGATTTTATACCCCCACTAATCACTGCTGCAAGCTACCTCGAATCTTTAAAGGACCAAGGATTTAATATTGACTACTTTTTGAAGTCAATGTGGCGAATGGTGATAATAACAGAAATATTCAAACTAAAATTTGGCACCTCCAAGAGATCGCTCTGGAAAAAGTATATTTCCCCAACATCTGAAACTTCTCAAAGAGCGTATGAATTCCTTGAAAAACATGAAGCTTTTGATAATTCGGTAAGCTTACAGGATCGAGCTATCGATTTTCTCAAGAGTTTAGAGGGATCAATCAACTACGGCGACATAAAGTTGACCTTGAAAAAAGGTAGTCTTACTGAAATACAAAGAAGTGACATTGAGGACAAATTAAGAAAATTCTCATTTTCCGAGATTAATCATCTATTAAAAGACTTTGACAAAATTATAGACGGAAGTAGCTACTATCTAATCATCGATAACTTAGACCTCTCAAGCTACGGCATAAATTTTAGTGAATCGATATTAAAATCGCTCATAATTGCTATCAAAGATTTTGCGAAGTTAAAAAATGTCAAACCTATCGTAAGCCTACGAACAAACATATTTCATCAAATGAACTTTGATCAGCCTGACAAACTAAAAATATTTATCTCGAAAATTTCTTGGGACGACAATCAATTAAAAAAAATGATTTCAAAAAGATTTGAATTTATCTTTAATGTAGATACAAATTTCGTCTGGCAAAATATTCTCCCTAAAAATATTAATCTTGGTGAAAATAAACAAATATCTATCCACAAGTATTTGATTCGAATGAGTAATCGTAAGCCCAGGGACCTATTCCAATTAATCGCTATAGCAATGAAGTATTCAATAGGAAAAAATCGGATTACTCAGGAGGCTTTTAAGAAGGCTGAAGATGAGTACTGTAATGAAAGACTAAGAAATTTAATTGATGAATGGAAATCTCCGTTCCCTCAGCTAAGTAAAATACTCGAATGCTTCAAAGGTAAGCCAAGCACTATGAATACGGCCCAATTAAGAAGTACATTGGAGGATGTAGTTTGTTATGCTATTGACAACCCAAATTTAGAGGGCAATGAATCTCTAGTAGCTCACGGATTCATTTCTACGGACGAAGACAAATTCAGCGAAACGGATGGACTTCTAAATTTTTTATTCAAACTGGGTGTAATTGGTATAAAAAATCAATCCAATCATAAAATTAGATTTTGCTTTGATTATGGATTTGAACCATCTAATCTAAAAATTGATGACAGTGTAGAGTTCGTTATCAACCCGTCTATAGCCAGCGAGCTCACAGGTAATTTTTCATTTATTGCTCCGGAGTTTGATTTTGAGCATTAAAATTTTTACTTGGAAATAATTATTTATCTATGAATCTTATTATTGCCTGTTACTCAAGACATTTAGATACGATGAAACTCTGCAAGCAGCTCTCTAATTAATATAGATCAACAGACTTGGCGATCTATTCCTCCTCATTTGATATTTCGTATTCGATTCGCTCCAGGAAAGAGTTCATCGAGTCCAAAAGCTCATCGTATAAGATGAAAGTAATATTTTTAAGTGAATCATTTAGGCGCCGAAAATCATTAATCATTTTTTTCTTTTTTCCGCCAGTGATCTTTTTGACACCTAATAAACTATCCTTCGCGCTAGCCAGGATAAAAACCTGAGGTCTTATTACATCAAAGTGAGTTATTTCATACTCATCTCGAATATTTTTGATAAGTTCAGCCTCGTTTTTTATTAGTGAATCAATATAATTCTCAGCCTGGGCTATAGCTTTAGTTGCTTCGCCGGCCCAGTGAAAGTTTTTGCGTCCAGAATCATATGATAATAATTTAGTTAAGTGTGTTTTTATTTCAAAAACATCCAGAAACCCGTGAGTATTTAGTAAAATGAAATCTGGAATGTTTAAAGACTTATCTCCCATTAAGATTTCTTTTTCAAACTTTTCAACATATCCGAAGTTGAAATAAAGAATATTTTCACTGAAATATTCCTGCCATCGTTGTTCCAAATTTTTAGCGGCGGCCCCCTTACTCATTAAACTCTCATAAGCATCTAAGACATCTTCAATGTAAGCCTTTTCTACTTTCTTTTTAGTTAACAAATAATCTTCCCTTTCATACATTTCATCTGAATCTGCTAACGTCATAAAGAGCTGTTTCAATGCGACAATATCCTCCGTCGACATCTTCGATTCATTCAAATCGTTATTGTCTAAAAAATTTCTAAGCTGTCCTTTAGTATATTTTCTGGCAGCTTTCTTAAATTTGGAAGGTAACATACTCGCCAAAATGCCATTTGCTAGTCCCGATATCTCCGTTTTATGGACATCTAGCATCGATTTGATTTTTGGTCTAGCGTCCGTTAAGTCCTTCAATCTAAAGACTACACTTTTTGACGAATTGAACTTTGTTTCACCGTCGCGATCTACCACCACCTTTTCAACGTTTTCATATTTTTCTATTAGTCGATACATCAAAGGATTTAATTCTTTAGTAAATCCCCATCCAGTCGAGACATTTTTTAAAAAACCCGGTGGCAAAGTTTTAGGACAATTTATGTAGTGAATTTCCCTTATATTTTTATATTTCGGCTTTCCATCGCGCTTGTTAAATGGGAAGTGAACAATATGATTCTTTTTTTTATATACTTCCCTAGAGATTACATTGACATTTGTATCCGTATTCTCGTAACTATATACAGTTTTAAAAGAGTTCTCGGAAGAAACGTATTCTCTCCAAGGTAGGGTTTTTGATTTTTTTCTTGCTACTTTTTTCTTAGTCAGCTTTCTCTTTTTCTTTTGAGCCAAATTTATCACCTTTGTATTCTCTTGAAGTCAGTCTCTTAGGATTGCCTGACTAGGAAACCAAGTGTTAATATTTTTGGGTTAAAACCAATCTACTATTTATTGGCAATTACTCCTTCTAGAACGAAAACGCCAAACCTACAACTGCACCTGTGAGATCATAATAATCATAGTCAGCAAAATATGAATTTCCCGAAACTATTCCTGACTCTTCCGCAGTCACTAAATACGTCTTGTACTCGCTAAATATTGCAACACTACTAGAAATATTAAATGCCGCCCCAACTTGAAATCCAATCCCGGCATTGAAGTTGATTTCACTATTATCAATACTAATCCTAGAGACATTCATCCCAAAACTCAGATTGAAGTCATTGTTGATATAGTATCTTCCATTAGCAAAAAGATAACTCAATGTGAATTCTGGCTTTGGAGCTGAGTAAAAAGAGGTTGAGCTAATACCAGCGACCGTCCCAGAAGTGCTGTCAACTTCTCTAGATGCTTCAACACCAACTCCAAGGTCCACTCCCCATTTTTCACTACTTCGTTTTACGGCACCGACTGCGAAGCCAATTGCTCCGCTTGTCTTTTCAGTTGTATCGAAGGTAAAAGGCGAGCTATTTATTGTTACCGTACCTTCAGATCTCCCCTCAGCGGCTGTATTATAATATACAGCTAAATGAAATTTCCAGTCAGAACTATTGCTACCTCCGCTTACACCAGCCAAGCGCTCCGCATCTTCCTTATCAAAGTAAGTATCGTCCTTTGAAAACTTATCGTCTTTTGGCCGTGGAGAAGGTTCCGCTAAATCAGACGCCGATGGAGGTGTTGAGGGCACTGAAGTCTCTTCCTGCGCCGGCAAATCAACCGAAACTATAAAAATCGAAAACAGAAATAAATATGTAAATAATGAATTCATCCCAAATACCCTAAACAAGGTTAGAACCCTAGCTAGGCACCGACTCGCTCTTCTGAGCTATCCATACCTTTATTAGCAATAACCTCAGGTTCAGTCTGTTTACCTTCAGGCTCCTTCGAAGCTTTCTTAGTACTTGGCTTCTTCTTCGCTTTCCGCTTCTGAAGCCGTATTGCTGTTTTGAATTCATCTGACTCAGTGATATCTCGTTTTATTACCCCACTGAGTAAGGAGTCTCTAATGTCGTCGGAATCTACTTTAGCATCTGGGTGCATTCTTTTGATTTCTCGGCGAATTGCTACTAGTACCGAGTCGGATACTAGTGCTGCACCTAAATTGTACTTATCAGTTGCTTTGTGCTGAGTTAAATAGTCATCGAGAGCTGATTTTTTTAGACCTTCTCTGCAGAGAACAAACAGAGCTTCTGTATCCTCGTCTTTCCGTAGGTCTAATTCAGAAAAGCAAAATCGCTTAATTAGCTTTGCCTCAATTGGTTTTGAGAACTCGACTTTGAATACTTGCCACTCTGAAGAGTTTGTGAGTATTACCCATTCAAGACCTGAGTTCGCGGCATAATCTACAGCTTGCTTAACGTGATTATCTTTTAGGTCAACGCCAACAGCTTTTACTTCGATGAGTAATTGAACTTTACTATCAATTTTAACAGCGAGGTCAACATATGTACCTCTGATAGCTTGCTCAGATGTTAACTCTTCATATTTATCGTAACCAAGAACATCACAAAAAATATCTTTTACGATCGTTACAGTATCGGCCTCGTTAACATCTTTTGCTTTAGCATTATCTACAATCTTCTGTAGAGACTTAAGTGACTTTGAAAAACGCTCTTTTACTTTTTTTGGTACTTTACTCATGAAGACTCCCATTAAGTGACATACCCCTATCGACTTACAAAGATCTCATCTTTAGTCCTGATAATGATCGTTCAAGGAACATCTAAACTATGAGGCGATTGCTTATTTAAGAGAAAGTGCCTCTACAAATAGAGGGCGACATTTGTTAGTATTGAGACATGAAATATACATTGAAATTATTAACCATATCTTTGTGTTTTATTTTTCTAGTCGGTTGTGGGAGTGAAGAATCTAACGGCGGCAGCTCAGATGAAGTGGAATTCTCGTGCGCCCCGATACAGGGTAGCCACCAGGGCTGCTGCTCAGGTCATGATGGTTTCGATAGGAACTGTCAAACTGGTGAGGCAGGATATACTTCTGGTGGAAAGCTCGTGTGTAATGATGGGACAGTTTCTCCAACCTGTACTAATTAACTAATTCTCATCCTTCTTACTCAAGGCTGCGGCCAATAATCCAGAGGGGATTGCTACCACTCCTAATCCTAAGAAGAGAATAATTGTAGTGAATATCTTACCTCCGGCTGTGACAGGATAAACATCCCCGTAGCCTACGGTAGTAAGCGTGGCTACAGCCCACCACATACTATGTGGGATGGATTTAAATATCTCGGGTTGTGCCTTGTGCTCGAAAAAATAGATTCCAGCTGAAGCTACGAACAAAACGAGTATCGTAGCGAATAAGAAAACTAGTAGCTCACCTCGAATACTTCTAAAACTCGAAATTAAGCGACTCAATGCTTTTGAATACTTTGTAAGCTTGGCGACTCTTAATATTCTCAGAAACCGCAGAATTCTGACAACTCTGAGATCAATTACTCCAAGCGACAAATAAAAAGGCAATATAGCGAGAACATCTATGATTCCGTACCCACTAACTAAGTATTTTAACTTTTTTGGTCCAAAGAAAATCCTCATGAGTAATTCAAAAGTAAAGATACTCACAAAGACGATTTCTAGGGTTTTAAATATTGGTCGCCCTTTTAGCTCAGGAAAGGACTCCATAGTTAGTGATATAAGGGACAAAAGAATAACTATTTGAATTAAAACCTCAAGAAATCGCCCCGTGGAACTCTGAATATCAAAATACTGCTTCATACCTATTTCGGACTCCATTTTTCTCTGGTCTCAAAGGTTTTCCAAATCAAGGCCATTTTGTCTTTTATTTGGCTCGCTTTGCTTAGACCTAAACTATTCAAAATAGAAAACTTTAAACCATGGCTGTGTTCGATTGCGAATCTTTCGTTTCTGAGTAGTAGCTTGTTGTAAAACTTTTCAGCAGGAACATTAGCCCTTTTCTCTTTTCGATTACATTGGTTACAAGCAATTACCAAATTCCAAACCCCGTTTGGGTTAACACTCAAAATAGGTTCCTTAGACAGTAAAGTGAGTGGAAAGAAATGATCTACATCAGGAAAGAGCTCGTATTCCTTTCCATGTATGTCTGTCATAAGGTTACTACAGAAAAAGCACAAGCCCTTTTGATAGGGCACTAAAGTTTCAACAGCTGATCGCAAGTAAACTCTGTTTACCTTTTTATCAGACCTGTAAAATCTTTGTTTCTCGTAATCGTAAACCAAGTTCGTAGAAAGCCCAGCACTCCAGGCCTCTTCAACAACGCGCCATCGTGCTTGATTTTCTCTCTTTACCAATTCTACCAAACTAGAATCAGATAAAATTTCTGCCAGTCGATCGGTAATAATGAGCTTTTTATCAGATTGATGATTTTCGAAAAGCATATGTTTTTTAGAAAGGGTCCCATCTCCAAGGTTTTGAAAGGCCCGAAAAACATTGTTGTAGATGTCTTTTTGAGCTATCTCCAAGAGTCTTTTGAAGTTGATCTCATCTCTTGAATGGCTATCCATGGCTTTTTCGAGCTTTGTAGGCTCTTTTCTATTAAACTGATTGGGGCAACTAACGTGATGTTTATGTAGCTCTCGAACGAAATCCTCACTAAGATCCTCATACTTGATCTCAGTTTTAAGGTTATCTCCATTGAGATTCATAAGACTGTGACACAACGCAAATTTATAGGTAGCTGTGTTCTTACCAAAGAGTAAAATAGCCCTGATCTCAGGTAACTCTCCCCTGAGACCCTCTAGGTAAGAAAAGACTTTTTCGTTTTTGATTTCTTTGCTACTCATATTCCCATGTCCAAAACGATCACTTTTTATGATGATAATGCTCAGAACTTCTTTAGTGAAACTAAAGATTTAGATATGTCTGAGTTCTATTCTCGTTTTCTTCGGCACCTACCCTCCCCAGACCAAAAGCCTGGACATTTACTTGATCTTGGATGTGGAAGCGGAAGAGATGCTAATTACTTCCACAAAAAGGGATTTCAAGTCACTGCCATTGATGCCTCCAAAGAGCTTATTAAACTCGCATCCACCTGGTCACCGATTGAGATCAACTATCAGGTCATGAAGTTTGAGGAAATGAATTTTGAAGGTGAATTTGATGGAATCTGGGCCTGTGCTTCACTTCTTCACTGTAAACAGACTGAATTAGAGGCCGTATTAGTTAAAATTCATAAGGCATTGAAGCCTGATGGAGTATTTTACTGTAGCTTTAAACAGGGTTCTGGCGAACGAGAAAAAAATGATCGCATGTTTTTAGATATCGAAACAGAAGATCTTGCGAACCTTCTTACGAGTCTTAATTTCAAGATCTTAGATTCGTGGACCACACACGATGTACGCGAAGGCCGTGAAGACGAGTTGTGGACGAATTGTATTTCAAAAAAATAGCTTCTACTTCCCTCTCCCATAAAGCCTACCACATTTTGGGCAGAAACCTCCCTGGCTTTTAATCTTAGATAGGTCCTTTTTAAATTTATGGCCTCTTTTACAAGACCAATTGTGCTTATATTTGCTGTTCACAAACTCCTTATCTAAGAAAATGCCGCCAAATTCTCTAGCGATTTTTCGACAGTCCGCTACCGTGTGTTTTCGATTATTAACAACCATCCCCGTTTTCTTGTAAATTTCATTCAAAAGTTTATTGTCTCTAGCATATGAATAGGAACCAGAGGATTCCCTTGACCATTCTGTAGGTGACTTGAACTCTCGCTGCAATATCAAATCTATGCATTTTCTTTTAGTCCATCTTACTTTTTCTTTAAGCCCACAGTGCTCAGCAATAATATCTACTAATTTATATTTTTTTGCATAGCTGTACGAAGCTGAGTTTTTAACTCTCCAGTCCATAATAGTCTGAGCTCCAATTTCTTCTACGTCATAAATCATTGATTCGATCGTTCTTTGCTCATTTCTATAAGGTGTCCAACCCATTTCTTCCTCAATTTTCTTAATATCTAGGTTCCTACTAGCATATATATATGAATGTCTGGACTTCTTTCGCCACTCAATCAAGCTCCCAATTCCTTTTGAAAAAATCTCTTCAAAAACTAGCTCCTCTGACCATGAATTTCTCTCATTCCAGTTATGTCTTTTGGCAAAATCAACAATTAAATCCTTTCTACTTGCCCAAGAATAACTATTTTGTGATTTCGAGAACCAATCAGCTCTCCCTTTAATCTTGAGAGATATGATCTCCCTATCGACCTTATCTATTGACCAATAAGTATTTTTATATTGAATCCCCAGATAATCAGCTATCTCTCTAGCTAGATTATTCTTGAATGCCCACTCATAAGAATTAGGCTCTAACCTCTCCCATTCAGAACGAGTCTTAATGTCTTTTTTTCGTCTACTCAACAAATCAACTACCTTATCGTAAGTCCACTTCCCACCAAGCTCCCCACCCAGAGTACTATTATAGCCTCCATCACCGTAAGTATTGAACTTTGCGATGTACTCCTCTTCTAAGGATGAAATTACTGAGCGAGATCTAGACTCTTCAAGGATAGTCCAAATCACGTTTTTAGAACCATATTTCGCTATCGCTTTATGAAAAGCATACCCTTGACCCGTCCTGGCTTGGTAAAGGTGAGTTTGCTTTCTCTTCGCAAAATTTGACGTAATTCCAATATATTTCTTCCCGTTTGGAAAGTGCGCGATATAAAGGACATAACTTAGATTTCTCTTCCTCGAACTCACTGTATCTATTCGGTTAAATTGCCTCTTGTATGAAGTAGCCATGTCACGTCTTTCTTAACCTACTTACCTTCGAAAAGAAACAACAATAAGAGCTTCTGCGAAGAGTGAAGCCCAATACCTAACAAAGCCACCAACCAAAACTAAATCTCAATTTGATACGTAACCATTGATTCTTGTCCTTTGAATCGATTGTGCCTTTTCTTTAGAGTGAATTTTAACAACTTAAAAAATCCGTGCGTCGAGCTTAAGGCTTTATCCGCAGGAGATTGCATGAAGGGGGATAGGTTTGAAACTTTTTAATCGACTCATATTTTTATGGATTCTGACCTGTTCTCTTCTTGCTTACTCCCAAGAGAATCCTCCGCAAAACGAGATCCTAGATATTGTTAATAGGATCAAGGCCGAATCAAGTAACGGTGATTCCTATCGACTTTCTTTGCAAAGAAGGCGAATGATGCCCCTGTTAGGGCAACTCTCTGAAGACCCCTGTGAAATGAGAAAATTCCTTCATCAAGTCGCGACAGAGTCTGATCCTCGCTCACTAGAAATACTTCGCCATGCCGTGGGTTATCTCGATCAAAAATGGTCCACACAGCTGAGACTTTTTGAATTCGGACTCCCACTTGATAATCCCAATGATGGGCCCACAGGAGAGCCCATTGCCGAGGACTCTCCATTAGGAATGTGGGGCGGCTCTGGAATCACCGGAGTTTACCCGGGAGACCGCGAAACAATCCCTCTGGCTGATAAAATTAATCTTTTGCGAGGAGATGTTCAGACTCGTGGCAAGTATGACGATGTCTTAATTCGTCGCCCGGGCCATTTAACAGGAAGACCGGATTACAGCAAAAGTGATTTTATAACTTCCTTTTTAAATCAGCCTGCTGCTACAAGAGAAAAAGACGCCTATTGTGGTCAAGTTCCCGATCGAGGCACCCTCATTCGGATGGCTGCCTGTCAAAACGGAATTCATCCAAATATCCTCGCTGGATTCTTACTCGCCGAACAGCAAGATCAAACAGCTAACGAAGATCGCGCTGACTTTCAAGGGGGTCGTGGCATTTTAGGTTTTGGTAGCAACACAAGTATTGGCATCGCCCAAATTCAAATGTCAAACGCCATGGCCAGCAGCGGAAATGTCTTTTCAGACCTCGTTCCCGACTATTTGCCACGAGCCAAGCGCGCTAATACCGCTGAAATGTTAGCTTCTGATGAATATGCCATATTTGCTGCCGCCAGGTTTATAAGAAACTTGGCAAACTCCGGTGCCGAAATCTGGGACAGTCCTGAGCTTGCAGAAACTCGGGCTCGCTTTCCAGATGTGAGTGCAGATCGACTTCGTGGGAATCGATGGAATGCGCAAACGGTTGTACTCTTAGGGTCTGAGTACACTTCTACTCCCTGGGACAATAACATTCACCCAATTTGGGGAGGCGTCGTTTATCAAATGGGAGTAAACTCAATGCGAACTCAGTCAAGCTTAAGTGGCGAAGGCCGGAACTGTAACAGCCAACCCCTAACCAACTTAAACGACTCCTACCAGCGGGCCTACCCCCCGCCTGCCAGTGGCAACGAAATCTGACGAACTACCGATCCAGGTTCTCAAGACATCTGGGACGGGCATCTGACAATGGGCATTTGGGACACCCACACTACCACTTGGTGCCTGGCACCTAGTTGCTAGCAGGGCGGCGGACGCGTCCATAAACGTTTTTTAAAATGTCATAGTAGTTTTTGATTCGGTCGACGTAAACGACGGGCTCTTGTCCACGGGCATAACCGTACCAGGTTTTCTTAAAATACCGAGAATTCGACAAGAGTGGAAGTGCCTTTCGAACTCCCCGCCACTGACTCGGATTAAATTCCTTGAGGAGAGCTAAGGCCTGGGCATCACGCAAATGATAGTAACCCACATTATACGAAGCTAATGCGAGCCACTTGCGATCCCCTCCCCTAATATAAGACGGAAATCTTTTTTTCATCTTCGTCAAATATTTGGCTCCGGCAAAAATACTTTCCTTTGGATCGAGCCGATTCGTTACACCAAGGGATTTTGCCGTGTTTTTTGTGAGCATCATAAATCCACGAACGCCCGTAGGACTCTTGGCTTTTGGATTCCACTGAGACTCTTGGTAAGCGACTGCGGCCAAGAACTTCCAATCAAAACCTTCTTGTTTGGCAGCTTGTTTTAACCACTTCTCATACTTTGGTAAACGGGTACTCACCCGCTCAATAAACTTTTTAGTATCGTAGACATCAAAGTCTTGTAAGTGTCCATAAAACTGATTTTCTAACTTTTTTCGAAAACTTAAGACTTCTTTTTTTTGAAACCATGAATTGATCTTTGTGAGAAGGTCTTCTTGGTCTTTTTGCACAATCCACGCAAGCTCTTCTTTTTGCGGAAACGTATAAACGACCTTGAGTTCCGGAAAGTACCTCTGGTGAACTTGAACAATATTTGAGTCAGCAAGTATGCACCCCTGGTCCTTTTCCCAAAGCTCTTCGATCAACTGCTCTGAATTCACATCCTTTATAGAATCCCACTTCAGATTGGGAACTGTTTTTGAGAGTTTAACTAAGCTTTCTTCATAGCTACTCTTTGAGGGCACCTGCAATTTGAGACTGACTAAGTCATCCACTTTTTTGACACGCTTTCGATTGCGACAAACCACTTGTTGTTGCACCTCGAAGTTACTTTCAGAAAACTGGAACTTCTTATCGCGCTCCTCAGTTTTTGTGATTCCCCCCACATAGACGTGGGCCTTGTCGTGAGCGATAGCCTCAAATACATCATCGATAGAGTCTACAACAGTCAGTTTGAGTTTTAAGCCGTTATCATCGGCAAATTTTTTGACGAGTTGATATTCGTAGCCAGAGGGTTCTCCATCGCGGTCCTTAAAATAGGTGGTCGCCGACATACGGACGAGGACTTCAAGCTCTTTTTGATAATCACCGAGCTTGGCACTGTAATTCTTTGGTTGATCGAGCTGGCAGCCTAGCAAAAGAAACAACATCGCTAAAAGACCTAATAATAAACGCAAAACTCCCCCTTGCTTGATTCGCTCCTACCATCCTAACACAATCACAGTAAATTCAAGACAGGTCTTGTCATTCTGAGATAGGAACGAACACAGCTCTTTTTAAGCATTCGATCGACTTATCGGATTCTTTAATCTAGTTTAAAAGTGTTTTCGCTATTATTGGGCGACGGGAATTTTCTCAGTAATATTCCCTCAGCCACATCAATCAACAGACAACTCGATCAGCTCGACAGTTTGTAGCATGCCGCCGTTTAGGCCTCCGGTTTGCTGATTGATGCTCTTTACGACAAGACCCCGCGCAAGGCCCTCGATTCCCCACCACGTTTGAACATGGGTATTAATGGTGTAGTCCTGACCATTCAAGGGTACGGTCACTGAACTCTCTCCTTCAACAAAGTGGGTATCAAAGGTGCCAGCGCCAACATCGATACTCGTTCGTTGCTGACTATGGATGTTTGTTGAAAAGGTTAATTCAATCGATCCACTGGTTCCCGGCACACCAGAGCGAACAATACTTTCACAGTCCGTAACAAATTGACTACGGTCGTGGATCTTTGTTTCTGAACCTTGTAAGTCCCCAGTCGTAGTAATCAAAAGGGTGTAACTATTTGATGTCTGGCTCGTTACTTCTTCGGTGGTGTCATAGGTCACAGTCAGTGGGCCAGTTACCGAGATAGTTCGATGGGTTTTAACGAGTCCTAAGGGATACTTCTCAAGTTGTAATCCCCACATGTCACTGCAAAATAACGCCGGGTCGGCAATTTGCCCCTCAGAGTTTAAATACTCAGCATCCACAGGAATCCCGTTGAACACATAGGATTGAGAACTTCTTGGATCTGAATTTGGCGCACTTGCACCTCCACCACATCCCTGAAGAACAAAAAATAATAAGAGTGTATAAAACAGATAAACCGACTTCTTCATGACTTGCCCCCTTAACTAGTAACCCCCCTCCTTTATTATGAAGAAGACTCACCGCTAAAAAACGGACAATTCAGAGTCGATATGTACTGGTATGAGACGTATGCGCGCTACCTTTTGGTGCCTGGCACCTTCAGTTAGTACCGGGCACCTTCTGACCTATCGCTACTTCTTCCCGTACACCTTTTCTAAGATGACGTGATCGGAGTTGGTCATCACAGTGCTGTAAGGAATTAAACTGCTCGGATTATTGATCTTCACGATGGTCTTTTTGCCGTTTTTGCTAAAAGCATGTGAGTGATAGTGCATGATAGAATTAAAATTATAATTAGAGAGTCTGTACGAACTCTTTACTCTATAAAAATTATGTTTGTAGTCTTCTTCGATGTTATTCCACTTAATAGCGACCTTATCGCCTCTGTTCGGGTGGTTATGTTCGTGGGCCATACCAAGAGCGTGCATTAACTCATGCTTAATCACTCTGCCATTTCCCCAACAACTGCGGCCAACGAATAGATCTTGTCTTCCGCCAATCATTCCAACATAGGACCATCCACAACCAGAATTACCCGTAATAACGCGAATAAAGTTTGTGCTACTACCGGCATCGACACATCTGACTTTGGCTCTCCTCCCGAGCTTTTTACATTCACTAAAAAAATAATCTTTTTGCGCCTGACTAAAACCTTTGGCAAATTTAATGGGCAAACGACCATTGGGCCATTTACGACGGCCCGACTCCATAACACCGGCTGCTGAGACCTCGCCATCGCCTAAATCTTCAGTGGCCCCATCGAGATCTTGAAGATACTTGTCTGCAAGCACTTGCGCTTCTTCAGGTTCCAGTCCGTAACCAATAACATTAGATTTCTCGACAATCATATCACCTAAAAGAACTTCGTTATCGTTGAGCTCCGGTCCGTCTTCGATCGAAAGAGGCTGAAAACCCTCTTGTCCACAAGCTGTAATGAATAATAATGAAACTATTAAAAAGAAATGCTTAGCCATCTATCCTCCCCAATCGAAACCGTACCCACTTGTTGTTTGAGCAAAGGACATGCCGTAATACTGAGGTAGAAATCAAACTGGTGGAATTAAATGGATGAGTTCTGTCACGATCTATTCACTTAGGAATAATCGGAAAGGATATATACGTTTAATTTTGAGATTTTTTGGGGATGAACAGGTGGATTCGCAATTAAGACTATTTAGCCCTAATTTCCGGACTTATAAAGACAGGCCGGCTTAGAAGCGAGACCATAATTAGAAGTTTTAAAGACAACAACGTCAGCGAGACCATAATTTGTTGTTTTGTAGATAACGATATCCGCAAGTCCATAGCTGGAGGTTTCAAAAACAGTAACATCTGCAAGCCCGTAACTAGAAGCCTCATAGATTACACAATCGGCCAGTCCATAATTAGTCGTTTCAAAAACCACGACATCCGCCAGCCCATAATTAGTCGTTTCAAAAACGGCGATATCTGCGAGTCCGTAGCTCGAAGTCTTATAGATAACTTCGGCACTAACCAAGTTCACAAAGAAAAGTTGAATTAAAATAAAGAATTGAATTAATTTCATCAGAACTCCCATTGACCTAGCGAACAATCAACTTTCTCTCGGCAAGGCGTATCATGACCTAATTACCAGCTCAAGTTCTGCTCCTCTCAAGGTAATTTATACTCGGCTAGGACCTTAGAAAACCCCTTCTCAATCGTCCTCACCAATGAGGTACCTAACTTACGACACACCCCCGCTACCACTTTGTACCCGGCACCTCGGCATTGATTCATCCCCATCTATGGAGTAGCTAGAAGGCTTGAAAATTTATATTTTTTTTGGGGGAAATCAATGGGAAGAATACTACTCATTCTATTACTGACGGCATTCTCTGTGTCGGCTTGGTCAGCACAGTACAAGGCCAGACATGGTATGACCGGCGCTCAATACCAACAGCAGTTTAATACCTTAAGTAACCAGGGCTTTCGCTTGGTTTCTATTTCTGGATACACCAAAAACGGAACGCGCTTTGCCTCGATCTGGCATAAAACATCGGGCCCCAAATGGGCGGCCCGCCACAACCTAAGTTCGCAACAATACCAAGCAGCCGTTAATGAGTTTAAAGGCAAGGGCTATCAACCCACCTATGTCAGTATTTACGCCGTTAAAGGTAAGGCTCGCTATGCCGCTATTTTTGAGAAAAAAAGTGGAGCTTGGGCGGCTCGCCACGGTCTCACTCCCGCCCAATATCAAAGTGCCGTGAACGAGATGAAGGGCAAAGGCTTTGCGCTTAATCACGTTTCGGTGGCTAATATTTCTGGAACTCCCCGCTTTGTCGCTCTTTTTGATAAAAAGCCGCAAAGACCAGCACGCCACGGTTTAACCTATAGCCAGTACCAAACAGCTTTTAATAACTTCACCAGGCAAGGCTACAGACTCAAAGTGGTTGCCGGTTATAAACAAAGTGGAAAAGACCGCTACGCCGCCATTTGGGAGAAGACTTCTGGCAGAATTTCGGCCTTCCACGGAGTTCGCTCTAAAAACTACCAAGCCAAATTTGATAACCTCCACTACTCGGCCTGGAGTCCGCGCTACGTTCAAGCCTTTAACTCGGCATCGGGTGTAAAGTTTAACGGCATTTGGGACTCTCCAAGATACTCGCGTCGGGATCTCAACCGCATCCGCAACAAAGTCAAAGCCTACATGGATGAATACGACATTCCGGCACTCACTTTGGCAGTGGCCCTTAACGGCAAATTGAAATTTGCCCAAGCCTATGGGCGCATCGATAAAGAAAACAACCAAGCCGCGGGCCCAAGACACCGCTTTCGTGTTGCCAGTGTCAGTAAACCCATTACTGTTGCCGCCATTGATACCCTCAATAACGTTGATTACTCAGACAAGGTTTTTGGTCGCAATAGTATATTAGGTGGAACGTTTTCTACTCCGAGCAATAATACAGCCATTAACAATATTACGGTCGATCACTTGGTTCGCCATCGAGCTGGCTTTGTCAGACAAGATAAGGACGATGTTTGTAGTGATCCCATGTTTCGCTACACTGGGACTTCAAAAAATGATCTCATCGATTGGGCCCTTGAGTTGTATCCTCTTGGTTACACTCCCGGTAGTTCACTCACTTCAGACCCTTGTGGTGGAACTGATCTAGGTGCTGCCATGTACTCAAACTTTGGTTACAGCATTCTTGGTCGAGTGATTGAAGAAGCCTCTGGAAAGTCCTATGAAGCCTATGTGAGACAAGCGGTTTTAATCCCCGCTGGCGCTAAAGGTATGGTCATTGGTGGCGATAAAGAAGCCGATCGCAAGGCCAACGAAGCCAAGTACTATGGATCAAGTGCATACAGCAGTGTAAAGCCCCAGCGCTTTGACTCCCACGGTGGGTGGATTGCCACTCCGATTGATCTATTGCGCTTTATCAACCACCCTGGTGTTCTTTCTGGAAGTTCTAATTACGCTCACTACGGCGAAATGTCCGGAACTGAAGCCATTCTCCGCAGACGAAGCGATGGTTTTACTCTATCGGCTGCCACCAACACTAACGACGGTGAAGTCACCGAGTTAAATGATTTGATGGTTGAAATTGCTGACGAAGTATCTTCGTGGCCGAATATCGATTTGTTCTAAGAAGATCCCATTCAATTGAAATTTAGTCTTTTAGAAGGTCTGCCTGCTGGCGGACCTTTTTTGTATGTGAAAGTGATGTTCGAATGTCTCAACACCTCATAATTTTACTTGATCACTGATGTTAAAAGTTGCCAGGCACTTTTCGGTGGAGCTGATAGCCTCACACCTGGTACCCGGCACTTTGTGAATTACCGGTAGCGGTTCCACATGTCAGTTACAAATGCGGAACTCGTACTATTCTTGATCCTCATCCAACGGTCTGTATATTCGAAAAATGGCTGGTGATTAAAATCATCCACTGCACCAAGGAGAATCATCGCGAGGGCTTGGCCAGGGTAGTATTTACCGTTGAGATCTTGATAAGCATTACAAGAACTCTGATCCAAAGCATCTTTTAAACCTTTTGGGTCTCTACAATCCTTAGCACCACCTTGATAATTCCCTGAACACATATTCTGAAAATTGTTAGGACTCGACGGACATACCCGACCCCAAAGAGCCTTTCCGCCAGATCCGATATAGGTCATTTGCTTTTCAGAAAATTGAACGGATCGAGATTTATTTCTCATATCTGTATCTTTCAATATTTCTGCAGTCACAGCCAAAACACTAGCCATGTGAGTGTGGTGTCCTCCGTCTGCCCCTCTGATATTTGTTAAACGAGAGAGTCCATAAATCTCAATTCCATGCTGTAATACACTGATGAGTAGTTTCTTTTTGGCATCAAAAGAAATGTTCGCAGTCAAAGCCAGCAAGACTTCTGGATTTCTCGAATAGGCGGCATAGGTGGCTTGATTATTCATTGGTGCACTTTGCCTTCTCCCCCAGTGGGTATAACCCAAAAATTGATACCGTTCCCGACTTCGAATCAGGACTGAAGTATCCGGCAACGAACTCGAGTTCAATTGAGGTAAACTTCTAACTATGTCGTCAATATTAGGTAAGACAAAAGTTTTTCGATTAGTGGCATCACCTAAAGAAGGCGGACGAAACGAAAACTTCAACAGAGCTCGATCAACAACCGTCAAAACCGATCCATCAAGAACCTTTCCCTGGGAGTGAAACTCACAATATCCACCTTGATTTCGATATCGAGCTCCCTCACAACTATTATTTTCATTCCCTTGAGTACTTTTAAAACTCAAAAGAGCATCACCCGATTTTAAAACTTTCGGAAAGCTGATCCCAGCCGAATATCCAAGGGCTCTAGAATCTGCAGGTTGAGTCATGGCTTTAACATTGACTCCACTACCGTTACGGCCGCCACTGGGTGCAGGTGAAACCGCTACAACTCTCACTCCACTTCCTGAATCAACCACAAAGTAATCACCATTAATATACTGCCCAACTTCATATTCTCTATCTAGAGTCCAAGTAATCGCATCTTTCTTAATAGTTTTGGTGCGAATTGTAACTATTCGGTCTCCATTAGAGGGCATGGGAGTTGGAGATGTGGGCGGCTCCGGTGTGGGTAGGGATGGGGTTTGGGGGGGAACCGGAGCCACCCCTGTAGTAGTACCAATAATTACTGTTTCAGTAATACTGTTCCAAGAATTTTGACTATTGCCGTATCCGACAATTCGTATCGTACTCGCCTGTGTTTCATCAACTTTAAAAGATTGAAGTTCGGTACTCTCTCCTGATGAGAGGGTTCTAGGTAGAATTCTCTTTGTCAGCTCTCCTTGAATGGCAAAGACTTCAAAGTCTGATGTTCTTTGATCCCCTTTGTAGAAAGAGAGTTGAATTTCAGAAATTTTACTTTGCATTTCGAGATTGAGGTCAACATATTGGCCACTTCCATTGGCCGACCACCTCGTCGAGAAATCACCATCGATTAAGTTATCCGATCCATTTCCGTCATCAGAACTCGATTGCGTCGAAACAATAGCGAGTTCCACCGGCTTTACGGGCTCAGGAGCCGCCATGGGCTCACCAAGTAAAAAGAGGACTTCAGTATAACTATTCCACTTATTCTGATTATTTTCAAAGCCAGTAATTCGTAAACCAATGGCTCGCTCCGTCTCAAAGTCAAACTGTTGCAGATAAATAGTCTGACCTGAGCTTGTAAAACGCTTCATCTCGCTACGTGATCCATCTTCGCGTATTGCTTCGACTCCAAACGAGTGGGAAACAATATCACCCTTAAAAAATGCGAGAAAGAGTGTTTTTACCGAATGGGCTTCTGTGAACAAAACTTCAACGTATTCGCCCTCTCCCTCAGCTGACCATCGAGTATTCAAGTCATTATCTAGAATATTATTGGGTTCATTACCATCATGGGAACTTGCGCTTATACTTTTGATTTTTTGTAAATTGACTCTAATCGGCTCTTCAGAGGCCAAGTCGTCGCCGCCACTATAATTCATATAATTAGACTGAAATTCTGAACAGCCTAGATGTAAAAAAACAACAAAAAATATTGTAATCCAATTTCTTTTCATTGATCCTCCCAAAACGAAAGTAGAATAAAAGTTTCTTTCTACTTATTTTAGGAAGTTTAAGGTGAGAGTTTTACAGACAAGTGTGACCAGTGAGTGTTCTAATTTAATACATCACTAAGTTGAATTCGCTGAAATCGTTGATTGTAATAATCAGTAATATAGATGGCACCGCTAAAGAATTGGATGTCCTTTATTCCGTTAAATGCCCCAGGTTCGGGGCCTGGACCACCGACAACTGAGTTTACTTTAAATATTTGCATGTCGTAGAAGTAAATTTGATTTTCGATAACAAACATCATTTGACCATTCGGTCCCAGAGCCATAGTTGAGGCCCGCTTTTCCAACTCGTAGACATTTAAAACTGAATTTGTGTCAGGATCGACTTTAAAAACTTGATTTCCCTCGTGACTCAATAGATACATCAATCCATCGTTGGAAAATTCAATGGACCGAGCCCAAATTTCTTGAGAATTAATAGGGCTTCCTTGATACAGTAAATCACCGCCTTCTTTTAGAAGACGACCATTAAGAGTATATATCAAGTAGGAATTTTCTCTCGTAGTTACAAAAAGTCTGTTGCCGAGAACCTTCAATCTTCTTGGACTGTGGGATATTCCCCGAGAATCAACAACTTCAAAACTTTCCTGCAAAACTAGAGAGTCCTTGTGGAATATTCCTATTCTTTGGGTCTTACTCGATGCTATATACAAAACATCCCCACTGGTCTCAATGTCAGTAAAATTGTCAAATCCTTCAAATTTATTGTATCCTCCTAGATGGTACTTTTTTGAAAGGTCGCTATTAAGAGCTGAAATTCTCGAACGATCAGAAATCACATAGACTTCTCCCAACTCATTGACAGCCATTTCCCTCGGTTCATTCATAAAGCTTTGTTGTCCAAGACGAGGGACTATCTCCTCGACTTCATTCGTTTGAGAATCAATCAATCTTTGGTATCTTCTCGAATTGCAGAATCCGAGGACACTCTTGTTGACATAAAGACAATCGGAAGGTTCATGATAATTTCCAGTATTTCTAGAATAAAGTAAGTTACCAGAGAATGATTCCCCATCGAAAGATAGGAGGTAAGTTTTCTCCTCGCCTATATTCTCACCTCGCTCTAGACCAGCATTTTTTCCTTCCTTAAATGTAGCGTCCTGTATGAGCAATTGCCCCTTTGAACTCATTTGAAGATATTGAGGTCCAATAAACTGGGTAGTCTCTCCATCCAGAACTAAATGATTGATTTCCATCTTAAAATATCCATCTTCAAAGATATAAATAGACTTTCTTTCTTTGTCCGTAACAAATATGCGCTGACTTCTTGGGTCTTTACCAATGGCGAAGATTCGACTTCGCTCTCTTGCTGGAAAATTCAAATTCAAAAGACCTAAGTAATCCCCTTGGTGCGTATATCTATGAATCACATTTCTCCCGCTTTCAACGATGAGTAGGTCATTTTCACGGAGAGCAAGACTCTCTAGGCGACCCGAGATAGATGTGGGAATTTTCACAAGGGAAACAAAGCTAAACTCTCTATCAAAAATTTGCAATTCTTTAGAATTCTTCTGAAGAATTGCAATTCCTCCTGCGGGCAATAACGTCATGTCAGTTTCAGTATCAAATCTTTTAAGCCGGTCTCCCTCGGGGGCGAGAGTTTTGAGATGGAGACCCTCTCTACTAAATATGAATACAAAACCAGTGTTCTTGTCTTGGAGAACCAAAATATTCTCATTAAAAACAGAGGTTCGAATGAAGCTGAAATTAAAAATATTATCGGAAGCAATTATTTCAATACGAACTATAACTTGTTCACCTAGAGAATCTACAACTTTTAGATCGAAGGAGTCAAAACTCTTAAACTCGTTTCGCAATTCAAAAAGAGGACCTTTATTACTCAGTAAAGAAATTGAGCCTGATGTGGAAGTGATATTGTAAGGCGCTACACCACCATCGATAGTAATTATGTAAGGCTCTCCTTCTGTGATCTGGTCAGGAGCTCGAACTCTGAGCTTACCTGTATAGCCAGCACCATTGTTACCACCTGATCCAATCCCCGAACCCTTATCAGTATTCGAAGGATCATTTATCATGGCATTTAGCTCTTCGCTCGGTAATGTACGAGAGTTACCGTCACCTTCCAGAAGAGTACAATTCTGATAGACGATGGCCACCACTACTAATGATAGAATTAGACTGATGAATTTTAATTTACGATTAAAAATCACTGAATACTCACCCTTACAAATACATTATATAATAGACTAAAGGCTAAACGGAAATTAACCGACATTATTGGCAAAAGGATACAGCCTTGAAAAATTGGATCAAGCAAGCCGAAAAACTCTTAGCTACGGGTCAGGGCTCGCTCGTTAGAGCTGAACTAAAGAAAGTTCAAAAAAAAGGGGTTGATGGAGACTCCCTTTTACCAGTGGCGCGAATAGCCCGTCGAACGGGAATGTATCAATATGCAACAAATCTTTTATTTCGACTCATCAATGAAAATATAGATAAAGCCTCTCCAGAAGTGATTGCCGAATATGCAAGTAGTTGTGCCGGTGTCGGAAATCATGTCGAAGCCAAAGAACTCTTTGATAAGATCAATGAGAGCGACCTACAAGATTATCTAATTATCTATGCCGACTCTCTATTTCGAACATGGGAGTATGATAAAGCGAGGTCAGTCTTGCTCCGCAATAAGCCTCAAAGTTTTGAGAGTTATCAGGATCTTGTTTACGGCCTTAATTTATGTTCGGCACTTTTGACGTGTGAGAACTACGATCAGTTCTCAGAGTTCATCGAAGAAATTCTTTTCATAGCAAAAAAAAGGGGGCATAACGTCATTCTGGCAAACTGCCTAGAAATGAAGGGGCAAAAATTCTTTCTTGATGATAGGCTCGAGGAAGCCATTTCACTCTTCAAAGAGAGTGAAGAGTTGCTAAAAATATCGAATAATATTAGTTGGCTCTTTTCAAATAAATGGCGAGTCATCACTGAGCTCAAATACAGAAAATCAAATTCCAGGGTCGTTGCAGAACAACTCTCTGAAGTTCGGATGCAGGCAAGAACCTTTCTACATTGGGAAACACTTCGCGAATGTGATCTCTATGAATCCATTCTTACTAAGAACGAAGACCTCTTTAACAGAGCCTACTTTGGAACTCCCAATAAATACTTTCGAGAACGCGCCCTCAAGCTTACAGAAAGTCAGTTTCATCTCGATTCCAATATCCCTATTGGGGGAGATGATAGTGGGAATCTCATTATATTTGACATGAAAAAGGGAAACTTTACAGATGAAAGATTGCAACTCAATCTTTCAGATTCAATGAAAGCAGTGCTCGTCACTCTTTTTTCAGATATTTACAGTCCCAGATCGCTGTACGAATTGTTTCGATCTGGGTATGGGGAAACTCACTTTGATCCAGAGTCTTCAAAAGAAAAAACTTATAAGCTACTAAAACGCCTTAGAAACATCATAGCTAAACACCCTTCTGGCTTGAATATGACCAACCGAAGGGGTTACGGCTATCGACTGCGTGCTCAATCTAGAGTCACTATTAAGTATCTACACCTCCACAGCCTCCCCCATTTTGATCCTCTTGATGAATACAAGGAAATTCTTTTTTCCAAATTTGGAACCAGAGAGTTCAAAGCCCAAGAGTTTGCTCAAATTACCAAAAAGCCACCAAGGTCGGCGGCCCGAATTCTCGTCAAACTATGTAGCGAAGCAGGCCCGATCGAAAAACTCGGTTCTGGGTCTAAAACCCGCTATCGCCTCAAAGCAATCTAATTCCAAAAGGAAGAATCTGGGGCACATTTATTTGTTTGTAAAAAGGGCGACCTGCTAGTTGGGCCAGACACTTTAATGTTCGCCTTCAAGGTAACAGTTAAGAACACTTGACTCAACAGCCCCTTCATAGAGATCAATGGCTTCAGTAATTATCTTTCTCGACTCTTCGATACTTGCGCGGCGGACCCTGGGTTCGGCAAGCAATTCATAAACACTAGAAAGTGCATTATCGAGAACGTCAATACATTCCATGTCTCTATTAGTGATTTCGAACATTTTAGGAATACATATACAATTTATGTTCCCTTTTAGGAGACCATTTTCGACCTTAAATTCCATACAAAGCTAATAGCTGACGAATGTCCTTAACTGCCAAAAGGTTCATCGAATGAAATTTTCCGACACACAGACGCTACCACTTGGTGCCTGGCACCTTTTGATTGACTCAAGACGGCAGGGGGTGATTTCGTATTCTGGAGCAGGACGTCTGGTCCGATTGAAGGTCTTGTATATATTCGATAAACTCTATCTTGAGATTATGAAGAAACTAAAATGCCTTACAATTCTTTTAGCTAGTTTTATACTTGGTTTTTCGTCTAAACCAAGGCAGGTGGATCAAATTATGAACGTCAAAGAAATCACGAGTCTTAGATACTTTTATGGACTCCGTATTCCGGCCGACCCTAATGATCACGAATGTGGAACGCCCTTAGATGTCGGTTTAAAGAGAGTCGAAATTGATTTGGTTAAAAAAGTGGCCCAATTTATTTGGTGGGATATCGACGAGAAAAGAAGTCGAGTTAAATATGCTGTACCCATCGAACATAGTGAGATTGATAGTATTCGGAAGTTCCTATCTGAATTAAAGTATGATCAGTCGGCTAAAGAACGTATTGAACGACAAGATGGATATGGAAGTTCAGAGGAACTTTTTATCATGTACCATAAAGATCATAATCCGACTTCTCAAGTCATTCACTTGCACACTGGAAAGCCCCATAAAGTCATTGAAAAGATGAAGCGGTTTGAAACCGAGGCAACCCTGTTCTTTGACCAATTCATCCAAAAACATTTAGGCCTTAAGATTTAGTTTCGACTCACGTAAGCTACCATTTGGTGCCTGGTACCTTAGTGATATTCAAGTATCAGTGCATATTCGCACCCATTTTGTGTCTTACACTTCAAAATAGGCCCTCCTGGTGACTATCTAAACACCACTATTGTCAATACTTTAGATCTAAGAAGGGAACAGAATTTGCTCCTATAAGTGCATGAAAGAAAAGGTCCCATTATGACGAATAGAAACTTCAAGAAACCATTTTTTAAAGAACTTTTGTTCTTGGGACTTCTATTGTTCGCAGGTGCTTTAAACGCCCAATCAATTCGATCGGTTTTTGGAAATCGCCCAACGATTGCGCCGACAAGCCTTTCAAATCTCTACCACATTCTCAGTCCCGCCCAAGGCGAAGACGTACGAGCTCGAAGAATTGGTGCGATGACCGCCCTCCGTGCTTCTGGTATGTATGTCAGTGACCCCTTGGATGCTCTCGATTACGTGGTACAAATCAATGGGCCTTTTTCGCGAATTATTGGACCAAACGGCTACTTGTTTTATGTCATTGGTGATCCCACCCTTGAAGCTGAGATCCTCAACCATACCTCACAAAACCATGGTGAGGGTGATAGCCCTTTTGCAAAAGACCCTTTTATCTACAAACCCCTTGAAATGATTTTTGGTCCGAGTAGCACCTTTGTTTCAGATGGCCCCTCTTGGTGGAAAGCCGCAGGCCTTTTTAAGCGTAGCCTTAACCCGAGAGCCATTAGAGGCCCAAAGCTTTTTGGTGCCATGAACCAAGCCATCGAAGTTGGCTTGAATTCTGTTTCACAACAACAAGACTCAGGTGGCCAGTATTTTTCTTTACGTGATGAACTCGTAAAAATCACTCTTAGGGTGATATTGATGACAACGATGAGCACATCCCTAGAGGACTTGGGATTAGATGAAGACACACTCGTTGCAGACTTTTCTGAAATTTACCGTCTGCAACGCTACGAAGCGATATTAAACACCCAAGCCGGTGTCGCGGGCCTTCCGGGATTTTTACCGATTTCCCAAAGTGCGCGAAGAGTCTATGGCAACTTTGATCAAATGGTCGAAAGAATTATCGAACGCCGTCGAGATGTCGGTGTTGGGCAAAATGGTGATCTGCTGGATGCATTTATGACGGCCAAAGAAGAAGACGGAAGCCCCTCATACACGGATCAAGAAATAAAAGAGCAGGTAAAGACGATGATCGTTGCCGGCCACGAAACAACGGCGGCGGGTCTTAGTTGGGCGATCTATAGAATTTTTTCTAACCGCGAAGTCTACCAAAGAGTGATCGCCGAAATTCAAACAACCAGCGAGCAAGAACAAGTCTTTTCTGATAGCTACTTAAAAAAGGCCTGGTCCGAAACACTCCGACTTGATTCCCCTGTCTTCGTGATGGGCAGACAAGCCACTGAAGGTGTACAGATCGAAACTAAAAACGGCTCCTACTCTTTTCCCGAAGGATCGATTCTCTTTTTTAACCACCGCGCAGCCCTTCGCAGCGAAGCCCACTACGGTGTGGAAGTAACGGGTTTTCCCGCCGATGAATTCCACCCCGAAAGACAAAGTCCTGAGAACAATCGCAAACTTAAAGACTTGGGAATCCCCATGGATTTTTCTTTTGGTTGTGGACCACGGGTCTGTACGGGTAAGAGTCTAGCCAATATTGAAGGTGTCCTCGTCTTGCGAAAGTTTTTTGAGCGATTCGATTTACAGCTCGCCCCCGGTTTTAATCCGCAAGTTAGAGGCGGAATTGCAACAATTATGGAAGACCTTCCGGCCAGAGTTAGCGAGCGAGAATCTTATTTAGAGGTGCAAAGACTCATGCGCTGTGAGGCCCATTTTTAATAACGACCTCACCCTATAGCTAGTAATAAATCCTAACTCGCTGATAGATCCACAAATTGATTGTTGCATCATATGGATCCCTGTTAACTTAGCGAAAACAATTATCTTTAATAAAATCGACCACTTCAAATTTAAGTTGTAAATAGCTACCGACATTCACTTTCAATTCAAACTCAGCACCCGGTATATCACTTAGAGACTTTCTGCTATACTCCTGAGATAGGTTGTTCGGCTTTCCGTACAAGAAATAGTCGCCAAATTCAGGGCTATGAATATCAACTTCTCCATAAGAGCGCCTATAGGCTAAGAGCAATTTGATTTGATCATCCATTGATAGGTGAGATATCGGCGATGCTTCTTGCATACTCGCCTTTAATTTGAATTCCATTCCCTCTGGGTCCTGAAGATACTCCTCAGGAGTCGTGCCATAGAGCGCTGGAATTCCAACATCAAGTTCAAACTCATCTTCCCCTAATATTCTTGCTACTTCAGAGATGGTCAGTGTTGTCTGAGTTTCTGTCAACGCCAGGCACTGAACTCTCGATGACTCGTGATCACGAGGGTGACTACTTTTAAGGTCCTTTAAATCGTCGTGAAGTGCCAACCACAGCGAAATCCCACCACCAGCTGAACCTCCAGTCAATGCTACCTGATTTCCATTGATTCCGTAGTGCTTGGCTCTCATACGCATGTCTTGAATAGCACTCGCCCCATCTCGCATCGCTGGCGGGTACTCCCCTGTGACTCCTTTCACAAATGGCGAGTCACCACTTAACCGATAGTTGATCGATGCAAAGGCGTAACCCGCTTCTAGAAACTCCTTCATTCCGGAAAAAGGGTTGTAGGCCATCTCCTTTTCACCTTGAAAGTATCCTCCTCCATGGACATACACCACAAGGGGAACATCTTCTCCAAAATTTGGCAACCAAAGTTCATAGTGTTGAAGCTCGTGAGAACCATAGGCAATCGTCACACACTGGTATTCAGTTCCATTAAAATCACATCCTTTAGTTGGAACTTCCTCAATTTCTTCAAGGATAATATTTGGAGAGCTTGTCTCATCTTGAGATGAGTTTTCGTCAACCTGGGATCTCATTGCCAAAACTGAATTACCATCGCAGTTTTGAAAACTTAGAATGAGCAAAGTGCCCAGAAAAAAATATGTAATATTTCTAAAAACCAATAGCATTAGGTCCTCCCTATTTTAAGAACACTTCGGAGAGCTGTTTGTTCTGAAAAGGGACATTTTTTATAAGACCTATTCAGTGTTAACCACATCATGGACAGCTAGTAAAAACTTCGACAGTCATTTGGCTTCAGAGCGGAGAGATCAGGTCTCAGAGGTACCGACCTTGCAAAACTCAGCACTATATCGCTGGGGGGCAATATGACCAAATTATTCTACGTCTTATTATTTACTATTATTTCGTTTTCATTCACTGCTCAGGCAAAAGTCACTTGCTCTGATGCGAATAACTGTGTCGCTAAGTCAATGAGACACTTTGACCAAAACCATACAAGTTTACTTCCGCGCTGGAAATACTATAACAATGGCACAACCAACCTTTGTGGCCCTACGGCTGTAGCAATGGCTCTTGATGCCGTTATGGTTGGGCAAGGACTTGCCGGAAAAAGTGGTTCTAACTCAAATGTTTTCTATAAAAAGAAGGTTTACGGACAATACGGTAAAATCGAATATATGGCAAAAAAACTCAATACCACTAAGGCCGGCGGAACTTACTTTACAACTCTCAATAATTATTACGCTGCAAGAGTTCGAGACTTCGGCGCGCAGATGACATCGAATAAATTCTACGTCAATAAATCAGCAGCAATTACTCGCAACAGACTAATGAATCAGTTAAAAGCCAACCGAGTTCCGGTACTTAATTTTGGCTGGTACAAGCGCTCTTGTAAGCTTAAGGCCAATGGCACTTACAATTGTGTTTATACGCGAAACGGTGGGCACATCATGCCACTCAAAGCAGTTAATAATGCCTATGCGACCTTTAATGATCCCACAAAATCAAATGGTCCTTGGAGAACTAAGATCAATAAGCTTAAGCGCAATGTTAATGGAAAGTGGGCAAGCCATGTGTTGCCATCACACCTCTCATTTAGCACAGCTTATCATCTAGGTAACGGTGGAAACCTACTTCACAGCTTCTCTTCTTTTGGTCGAAAGAAGTAGTCACAGTATTAAAAAATTATTCTTCATTGTCTTGGTGGTTGGTCTCGATGAGATCAATCCCACGGCTTCGTAGGTAGCGAAGAAGCTCTTCGACCTCATCTGGATGAATCTCTTTGAAATCTTGAATCATGGCCTCTCTGACATTGTGATTGTCTTGGGCTTCGATGGCCATCATCGAACCCTCAAGGGCTTGGGGGCCGTCACCAGCCGTTTCTAAAAAGATTCTATGGGCCGTAACAGGAGCATACATATCATGGGTGGTCGATAGGGATTCATCAAGCTCTTCTTCGGTGGCGGCTTGATCGGGCATGGTGACTTCTTTACTACCGTTATCGACCATTTCTTTTTTAGCAATGGCGTTCACTTCATCTTTGAACTCGTTACTTTCAGCTAAAATTTCTAAAAGGCCCACCCGATCAAAAGAGCGCTCCGGATAATCTTGCCAGCGTTTAATAGCCTCTAAGATGTGGCCATAGCCTTCACTGGAGGATTTAATTTTTGCCAAAAGCAATGCGTGAAGCTTTAGTGCTTCTTCATCACCACCAGCCGCTCTCTCTAAAAGATGAAAAAGTCCCCTGACAACCTGGGCCGACTCTCCTTGCCCAAGATCTGACATAAACCCACTATCAATTTCAAGGTTTGCAACTAAAGATTCTAGGGAATCACCTTCGCCAGCTACTGGCTGATCGACTTGATTTTCTGGAAGGTCTTCTGAAGCTGCAGGTTGTCTTGCCGCAGACTCTTGAGTTGCGTCTTCTGAGACTGAGGTTGAGTTCCACCCGTCTCCTTCTAAGACATAAGAGGGCTCACTCCACCAAAAGGTATAAGCGACAATAATAGCAATAGATAAAAGACCAGCTGAAACCGCAAACTTCATAATTGTTTATCGTAAAATTATACAGATAACCTAAGGAGTTAACTACCTAGCATTAGCTTCTTTGGCCGACAAACCGACCTACTTTGGTAGAGTTCGATGGCTCCTATTGGTGCAGTCTCGACGAGATCCCTATAAATTATATTCTCACCTTTAAGACCTCAGGAGATTGAATGATAGATCCATTGAAGTTTTTTCGAAATACTGAAAGTAGTACTCTAGACTTCTGGAATGCGAGTTGTGAAACGATCAAGGATTGGTTCAGTATAAAATTTAATACAAATAGGAGCACCTCTGAGGATACTATAAAAAGCGCCGAGACGTTCCTAGGCTACGCCTTACCAGCCTCAGCTAAAAAACTCATTGAGCTCATGACCGACCTTAAAGATTCTGATCCTGAATTCAAAGCCCTCGACTTGAAACCACAATATTCAGAAATAAAAACAAAATGCGGAGACTTCGTTTGTCTATTTAATTTCACGGATGACGAGGATATCAGGTACGGCTTTAAAAAATGGGAAGTCAATTCAACTGAATATGAAAAAACAGAGTATCGAGAACATATTTACTGTATTGATTTTGATCGAGTTGAAGATGATCTTAATGAAGACGATCCCAATGACTCCTTAGAAGAACCTGAAGTAGATTTGTTTTCGAAAAACCCCGAAGCCTTTGTTTTAAATCTTCTTTCTCAAAGGTTTTCTGATTTGGAAGACTCACCCTTATATCTCTCTGGAGAGATTGACGATGAAGATGACGGAAACGAGGTAGAGACTCTTTTAACACGGCAGTTTAAACAAAAAGTTACAATTAATGACTGGACTCTTTGGGGGGCAGAAGGGCTCTTCATCTTGAAATACGAATGGTCGGGAACTCAACTCGAACTCATCGCACATAGTAAAGAAATCGCCCAAAAAATTCCGAATAAAGTTTTCGAATCCATCGGTTTCAGCGCAAAAGAAGTGGAACGACATTCCTTCTAGCTTATGTATTAAAAAATATTGTTCGAGAAACTTGTTTCTTAAGAATCATATTCTATACATTCTCAACGCAACCGCGCTACCATTTGGTGCCTGGCATCTCAGGGTATCCCCGCTGTTACCAGCGAGGAAGTCTTAAGTTTTTGGTCTTAGAAGTAAGTCGTTGCCTGACACCAGTATGAGGGTTCGAGGCAAACACTTCGACTGGCTCCCTTTCGAGAGCTCGAACATCAGAAAATTTGACCTTGACCTCAAAACCGGCAAAAGCGCGTCCGTTTTGACAATCTTGTTCTGTATCATACTTGTTTAAATTAGCTAAAGTTGTCGCGATTCTTCGCACTTCTTTTTTATCGCCACCAACAAAGATTTCGACTTCTAAGGGTTGATTCAATCGCACCTGACAAGCCCAGCCTTTAAAAACAAGCTTTCCACCTTTAACCTTTAACTTATCCACAAACCCCTCAAGGCCCTCTAAGTGACTTTCGTTTTTCTTTTGGGACTCGGGTGTTTTTGCAACGGCGCGAACCAAGTGTGCAATTCCTTTTTCATCTAAGTTTCTTCTCCAACCCGGGAGTCCGACTCCAACTTTTCGCGTAAGAAGGGCATTGAATATGGCGTTCACCTGCTCATCAAGAGAAGGATTCTTTTTAGAAAACTCATCTCTTAAGGCAATATCGACGACGAGCTCTTGAAAGCCTTTTTCTTTGTAAATGCGGAGCCATTTAACCATACCATTTTTACTCGGCTTCCTTCGATTTATAGCCTCGTAAACATGATTCACAAAGTCCATAGTACTCTGACAAAATTTGAGCGAGCCGTTTGAATCGTGCCATAAGAGGTACCGCCCCGTTGGCATTTTCGGCACGTATGCTTTGACCTCCCTACACGTCTTGGCTTTGAGCTTTACTGCTAGATAGTTGATGTTTTTCGCTAAGAAGACTCCAAGTGCCAGGCCACCATTTTCGCCAAACTCCTTGTTTTCGATCCGATCAATCAGAATATTGATTTCGTCTGCAATTTCCTGAACACTAAGGACCCGCTCTTTTTTACTCCGTTTACCTTTTACTAATTTACCACCCATATTATTAAACAATACTAGGGAGCCTGCTAAAAGAATAACGATTGAAAAAATTTTTATAAACCTTGATGTATCCATTTTTCTCTCCATCTTACTCACCTAGTAAAACCCTTGCGGCATCATCTAATTTCTGTCTTCTCTCTAATCGCGCCGGACTATCTCTAATCTCAAAATAGACACCGACTGCTTCTTCACGAGTGAGATTGAATTTACTTTGTAGTTGTCTTTGCAGACGAAGCCTGCCCTCTTGTTCGTGATCGTACATGTGAATGAAGGCTTCGACCTCAGTGTATTTATTGGCGTAGTTCTCTCCCGGTACAGCCGTTCCACTACCATTGATAGTTTCACTTACATTATAAAAATCTTTGGCTGCTAGATGCGATTGAGCTACGGCTTGCCCTTCAGCAAGAACTGGTGAAATACTCCCTGTGGCTATTTGTTCACGATTAACAAGATTTATTATGGCTCTCTCTCCCGAGTGAGAAAACTCATGTCTGAGAACCGCATCTTGTTCGACATTTCCAGGATTAAGTGTGGGAATTTCAATGTAATGACCTGAAATGGGAGTCGAAATACTTACAAAACTCTCTCCACTATTAACAATCGAACTATGGCTACTATCTATTACGACTAATCCACCCGGGTAAGCACCCACCGGCGCCGCGTACCCGACGGCATCTCTGCCTTGGTAGTTAAGTGCTGAGCGCATTATATCGTAAGCGTCTCCGCTGACAGGGAGTACAACAATTGATTCTTCTTTTCCCAGCCTTTGAGTATCAGTCAGATTATCATTGGAATTGATTGGAGCTTGGCCGGGATAGTAATAGGTTGCCTGGCCAGAAGTGATCATCTCATCAACGATTCTCTCCCTATAGGACGGTAATCGACCATCTCTATACTTTGCGGCGGCGGCCATCGGTCCAGCTGGAATATTTCGATCCCCATAGGGAACATCTCGCGACTCATAGCCCATCTCGACGGAACTCGCATAATAGGAATTGATCACGGCCCTTCGCGCAGCAATGGAAGCGGCATCTCCATTAAACGCACTTTCTGAGCAGGCCTCGCAGTCAGCTGCCATTGCTTGAGCATGGGCGATGGCATTTTGATGAACGTCTAAGTCACCTGTGTCGCCAAATTCACCAGCATCATACTCTCTATAGGGAGCCCATGGATCGACTGCAACACGTTCCTCGAACTCTTTTTCTTCTTTGCTGCAATTCTCAATGACACAATTTTTTGCCTGGTTGATATCCTTATTGGTCTCGCTATATTTATGATCTTTATCTATACTTCCAGTACTGCCCTTAGAAGTATTTGAACTTTTTGAGTCTTCGGAACTCTTGGTACTTCCTGAACTCTTGGTACTTCCTGAACTCTTGGTACTTCCTGAACTCTTGGTACTTCCTGAACTCTTGGTACTTCCCGAACTCTTGGTACTTCCCGAACTCTTGGTACTTCCTGAACTCTTGGTACTTCCCGAACTCTTGGTACTTCCTGAACTCTTGGTACTTCCCGAACTCTTGGTACTTCCCGAACTCTTGGTACTTCCCGAACTCTTGGTACTTCCTGAACTCTTGGTACTTCCTGAACTCTTGGTACTTCCCGAACTCTTGGTACTTCCCGAACTCTTGGTACTTCCTGAACTCTTGGTACTTCCCGAACTCTTGGTACTTCCTG
>JAUICP010000003.1 GCA_030427805.1 Bdellovibrionia bacterium | reverse complement strand
CATTGCTAAGTTATTGAAACGAAACGCGTTTGGTTTTAAAAGCTTTGCAAACTACCGATTGAAAGTTCTTAATGCTGCGATTTAACTCATCTTTTGAACGCACTACCCCCTCGAGCGAGTAGTTCCCATCCAGTCTATGTTTAAAATGTCTCTGGACCTTTGTTCAATCATCTGAATACAGGTCTTCTTGTGACAATTCGCGAGCTCCAAAACACTCAAACCGAGTGATAACGCACAATAGATAATAATAAGTTTCAGGTATAGTTTGATCATTTTTGCTCCTCAGATTTAGAGGAACTTTGAAAGCCATGGTTGATAATTTATACCACTTTCCATGGGGGCTAGCGCCTAAATGAGTGCCTCTAAAGGCCACTTGATTGATGCTACCATCGTGCTACCACGATGCTACCAATGGGTGAAATAAACCGAAATACATAGAAATGTATCTCTAGAGTCTCTGACTCAGATCGAATTAAATAAGTTTTTGAGATTAATAATGATTTTAAATCAGGAAAAAATTGAGCGGGAAAAATGGATGGGGTAGCAGGACCTAGACCTACTGCCCCGTAAGTTCTTGAAATAGCGTAAGTCATTAATTTAACTAAAACAAGGTTTGTGCATCAGGTTCCATGGAGTGACATGTCATGCAAGCGTGTGACAGTTTTGGAAGCGGTCAGTTCCGCAAATGAGTTCCGCAGCTTGCGGAACTCATTTGCGGAACTATGGCACTCGTTGTCCTTTGGTGTCTAACCCTTTGATCTCCTTAGCTTTCCAACTTACCAAATTGGAGGTTAAAGGTGAGAAAGATAAAATCAGAACCACTCGCACAAGTGGTCAAAAAAATGAGAAAAGACGCTGGGTTTTCAATCAGAAAGCTAGCGTCTCTAGTTGGTGTGTCCCACGCTGCCATCAGTCAGTGGGAAAAAGAAACGGAGCATTTGCCCTATCATCGGGCAGCTAAAATTGCATCAGTCTGTGGCCACACGGAGGCCGATCTTGACCTGCTCGTGGGACAGTTGTCCCAAGCAGTCGATTATTTAGGGGAATCTCAACGACTCCTTCAGGCTCTTGATGAAAAGAGGCTAAAAGCCATTCACTCAGTTCTTATTTGCCTGAATCTACAGAATCAAACACAAGGGCAGGTCTAGGATGAGATTTATTACTGATGCCATAGTTGCGCTGCTTTTTTGGTCATTCACATTTTATTCTGGCCATGCTGTTTTTGAGTTCTTCAGAGATGGTGCCATCCAGAATATTGAACGAGGCTTGAGTTCCACTGAAAAGTTCAGTGAAGCTTTGATTTCTGAATAGGGAAGAAGCCTCATTGTTATTTAGCGATAGATTTAACAAGCCCATCAGCGATTCTTTTTTGTAGCTGATGGGGCTTATTAATTTTTGATATGTTTCTAATGTGCCCAGTCCCTTTTTTTACCTTTATGAGTTTGGCAGCCAGTTTATTTTTCATGTGTGCGCCAGCATAATGCTTCAGCTCTACATCAACAGGTTCAGTCTCTTTGATCCATTCATTGTTAGATGCAACCATTAGTGCCACAGGGTCATAAAGCCAAAGTTTTTTGTCTTTGAGTCCGATCTCTATAGCCCAGTTTGATATGTCCGTTTTTAATATTTTTCCTAAAGGGCTATCTTGCTCACTGATTTTTACAAAGTCTTCATCTGAGAGCCTAAGATCATTGGTAATTAGGTTTGTCGTAATAAGATCAATTTTGAGGTCATTGTTTGAGAAGATTTTACTTGAAGCTGTGAGGTCCATGATAGTGTTGTAGCCAGGTCTAACGATATTTCCTTTTTGGTCCTCTTTCCAGCCACCCATGATCGCAAGTCTTTTAATAAGTTTTGCTGATTGTGGGCTCTCTTCGATAGCTTTTGCAATATTGGTAAGTGGCCCAAGGGCAATCACAACAATTTTGTTTGGATTTTTTTTGAGGGCTAAATTCAAAGCTTCATGTGCGGGTGTTTGAGAAACCTTCAGTTTTTCAAAATTTAAACTCCCTAAAATATTTTTAACTGATTGAGCTTGTAGACTATAAGGCGCTCCAAATTGAGGAGGCCAGTAAGGGTATTTATCTTGAAACTTTTTAATAGACGTTTTCTCTAAACCTGATCCTGCATATACAGGAATATTCTTAAAGCCCGCATAATCCAGAATGACTCTGCTCATTTTGGCCTTTTCAAGAGGGTCATACAAATTTGTACTAACTCCAATAAGTCTCTCTCCAAGAACTTCAGTCGCTAATAAAAGTGCCATTAAGTCATCTGAGTCAAAGCCTATATCAGTGTCGATCCAGTAAAACGTTTCATGATTTTCAATTCTGTTTGGGGTATTGCAGCCTGAGCAGAGAAAAAGACATGAGAAAAATAAGATTACAAAAAAAATAATATGCTTCATCAATTATTTAATCGCCTTTATTAAATTGACTGTTTTTCCGTTTGATTCAGTGTATTCAAACTTAGGCGCTCCATCCTTGTCTACAAAAATTTTGAGTCTAGGGTTTCCGCTCTGGTCATATAAAGTAAGGCCGGCCTCATTGTTGAAGTTTCTGCCTAGATAAATACGTTTCTTTGCGCCTTCTCTTTTTAGAAGATCTATAGTTTTTTCTCTTCTTAAATCTTTATCTTCAATTTTTTCAATTTCGCTGTATTCATTGTGCAGGTTGAAGAACTTGGCCCCTTTGGGAAATTCACTGATAAGGAAGCCTCTTTGAATCTTTTCTTCGCCTTTGTCGTACATCTCGTTGTTCAATATCTGGATCACTTGATCATGATTGTAACGATCCATTGTGAACGACATACCTGAGTTTACTTTTCCATTTTTAGAGTCAACAAGTGAGATAATGCCGCCACTTTCATTGCCCTCATTGTTAAAGAAAATGATTCCTGCTGGCCTATCTCTGTGAGGCATGTCTTTCCCTTCAATTCTACCAGAATGCTGACGGGTTTCATTACTGATAACTATTCTGTACTCGTTGTTTTCACCGACAATATTGAGTCTCTTGACTGTAATCTCATCAGTCGAGAGTTTGTTCGAGAAAGTCTTATAGCCAAGAACAACCAAGCCTATTGTTGTTAGCAAAAGCCATATTTTCAAAAGATTTATTTTCTTTAATAGGTACTCTTCATTCATTTGATTTGCTCTCTCTCGAAATAACCACTCTCTTTTGCAAAATTCGAGTAATCACTAATATTTAAAATATTTGCGATAGCGGTCTTCTTATCAGATTGTTTTTTGTAATAACTCTCGACAATACGAAATCCGATGAAGTAGCCTATGTCTGGGTGAGGAGACTCACTCATATTATACAAAAAATCTGATAATTTTTTTCCTGTCATAACCTTCTGAAATTTCTTTTTCAGATGTTCTTCATTTTTATAGCCGTAATCATAATCTACAGTGTCGGGGACTTTGCCAGTAAGATGGTAAGTTAAAAAGTCAGCAGCTCCCTCAATTACGACATTCTCTAAAAGGGTTTTGGGCTCTCCTTGGATGTTTTGCTGTGAGTGGATAAGCTCATGGACAATTAAGTAAGCGATATTATCAACCTTTAGGTTTAGTTTCTTTAGGTGTTTTGGAGACTTTTCAAAGGAGACTCCAGGAAGGCTTGGGCCGTACATTTCAAGACCCATCAGTAATCTGTTTTTGTCGACGGTCCCCGCAGTGGTTGTTTTACCAATGAGGAAGTAAACCTCGACTGGGGTTGTTTTCGGATAGATTTTTTAAGCTTTCTAAAGCTCTTCGATACGACTTTAAAACTTTCATTCGTATCATAATGACTATTTGCAACTGAGGCATAAAATTCTGGGACGGCTTTCATGGCTTGGCAAAGGTGTTGCCCTTTTTCTAGTCTGAGCTTTACAAAAGACTTCAAGCCCTCACTGCCTTTGGCATAATACTCGTTCTCGATTAATTTACGGCACTGTTCTTGTTTGGATAGATCAATTTTTTTAAAGGCCTCTCTGAATAAGTCCAAGTCCTGATTATGATAGTTAACTAACGAGTGTGATAGCCTCTTATGGGTAGATCCACAGCCAATAAACACTAAAATGACTAAGGTAGAAAAGATATATCTCATTAATTCATACCTTCAGTTTTAGTTAGAGTGAACTCTTGTCCATTATTTAAGGATTTATATTTAAAAGAGGTTTCGGTGAGGCTCAAGATCTTATAGACATCATAAATTTGATCACCTTTACTGTTACCATCAATTTCTTTGGTTAATGTGATATAGTAATTTCCAAGGCAAATCCATTGACCTTTTTCTGTAGACTCTTCTATTTTTCCATTTTTGAGTTCTTTTTGAAATAAAATATCGAATGATAAATCGTCTTTTCTGTTGACTGTCCACTTATACTTTTCATTTTCAGGGTTAATAGATTGGCCAGTCCACTTACCAAGCATCATATCTTTTGTTTCAGAGAATTTCTCAGTATTGAAATACTCTTTTTTCATAGCTTCAATTATATGAGGAAAAAGTCGGTTGTCCTTTTTTAGTCTAAAAAACCCTTGGGACATGACTGTTATCAAAGAAAAATCTTTTGATATAAAATAAATTTTTTCTTCGTCTTTTAATTGGGTTAGGGCTTCGACTATGACGGAGTTGTCAGAGAGCTTGCTCACAGAGATTGCTGGAGCTGTAATTGTAATAGACCTCATTATGTATCCACTTTTTAAGCTTTTAGTAGATCCAATGGCCACAGTATTCCTCAAGCCTGTAACTTTCTTGAACGAATCCGATATTTTATTAGAGAGTCTTATTTTTTCAGATAGGCTAAGGTCCTCTTGGGTTATCACATCTAATCGTTTCTGCCACTGATTTATTCCAAAAACACAAAGTGCAGATAAAACCCCTGGAAGAATAATCTTTCTTAAATCGACAGTAGAATGTCCATCTTCTGAAGTGGGTGATACCTGACTTGAGCTGAGCATGTCATGAATAAGTGTCCCACTTTTATCATAAAGTCCTTTAAAAAGATTAAAAGAAGCATAGAAAATGAAAAAAGACTCATATCCGGTAGATAGCGAGTTGCTCGACGCAAATCCATTAATATTCAAAATCCCAGATATGAGTTCTGATCCCCAAAGCGTAATAACAGAATGCCTAACTAACGCGGATTGAAGAGGAGATTGGGTAGAATACTTAACTTTGAATTTGAAAAGTTTTTTTCCAAGTGTTGAGTCAGAATATATATACTCTAGAAGAAAGAAGTACGAGAAAAATATGGTCGCTGATAAGAGGTAAAAGACATAGCTATCAATGCTAGAAAAAATATTATCTAATGCGGTATGAATTATACCCAATATAAAAAAGTCTAGAGCGAAGGCCAAAGATCTTTTGAATTGGTAGATGAAGTGCGAGTTTTTAGTGACAGGTGATTTTGGCAATTTGCTCTCCATTTAGTTCTAAAGTTCCGTTTCTTGAAATCGGCTCACCATGAATTTTAAGTACAACTTTTTGATTAATTTGTGAGATTTCAATTTCTTCAAAGTCTTGGTTTTTTTTGATCTGTCGCGGTTTGGTGTTGAGTGGTTGTCCTGCGATGGTCAGTTTTGATTGAACAGCATCATTGCTAACAGAATCGAACTGGTTTACTTTAATACCCAAGATTTTACTATTATTTTTGATCTCAACAATTGTGCATTGAATTTCTGGTTCAAAAGAATATGAAAGCGATTTGTGATCTGTTGAGATAGCTCCAAATTGTGCAAGCATCTTTTTAGTTAGAGGTAGCCTGTCAGAAGTGACTTGTTTGAAATCGTTACTCTTTAGATAGGTGGCAAAATAGTAAGTATCATATTTCTTAGTTAAGGACCCGACAAGCCAAGCTCCATAGTTACCATTTGGATAAGAACAAGTGCCGGTTTTTCCTCTGAGAGTATAATCCTGTCTCTTCTCTAGAATAATAATGTCTTTGACTATTTTTATATGCTTTTTGTCAAAGTTAGGATGGTTTGAAAATAGTCTGCTCCATGTCTTTACTTGTTCAAGAGGAGATATTTTTAAAGAGGCGCTGAGCCAAAATTTGTCTATTTCGGAGCCGATGTCTTTGTTTCCGTAGTCAAGTCTCTCTAGGTATTCGGACATTTTTTCTTTTCCGATATTTCGAGCGACTTCTTGGTAAAACCACACAACGGAATTTTGAATGGCAGATTCTAAGTTTTGATCTTTGGACCACTCTTCTGGCCACCATTCTTTCTGTGGGTTTTTATTGCGATCATACTTTTGTGAGAAGTCTTTTCCGGTAATGTACCCATGCTCAAGGCCGAAAACAGTGTGAGGTACTTTAAATGTAGAACATGGTGATAGTCTTGTTTTTGCTAGCTCAGAATTTACAGTGTTATATTCAATTGAACTTGAGTTATATAAAACAAAAGTGCCTTCGTATGGACCAATATGTGTTTTAGATTCGTTTTTTTTATCTATAAGTTTTTTAACAGGGTCGAATGAGGAGTTTCTTGGGTCCTCTTTATATGGAGCAATAATAGCTGTAATAATAACGGCAGCAGCCTGGAAACAAACGAGCTTAAAGTAGCGCCTGGTAAAAGTTGATGTTTCTACATGCTGACGTTTCTTATTACGGTATAAGACAGCAAAGCCAGCAAGTCCTGTGATTAGGCATAAGATTAAAATATAGAACCACTGGCCACCAGAGTCTCCGCTGCTAACGGGCTCGAAAAAGGCAATGATTGTAGCCAAAGGCAGAAATGTGAAGCTCATTAAGATCGAAAAACCTAGAAATGTCCAGCCAATTGAGTTGAGTAGCTTCTTCACCAGTCAACTCCCATAGTTTGAAAAAACTCTAAAAGTTTTTCTCGTTCCCCTTTAATTGGGGAGTGTTTAATTTTTTCTATGGATGAGTGTCCGATTGAATCGTTACAAGTGATGACTAGTCTATCTGTGTAAATAAAAGATTCGCCTTTGGTAGAAATCTTGTCTTTAATAATCACAAAAACGGAGTTGCCATTAATTTTTTCAACGGTTCCATCAATGTAAGTGATTCCATCAAGTTTTTTGACAGCGCCTTCATGGTTGTCCGAAAAACTTTTAATGATTTCCTCACCTCTGAGAATGGAGTCTTTGTATTGATAGGTGCAGCTGGGGGAAAGCCATTTTTCTGCCTCTTGAAAATTTCCAGGGGTTAGTAGGTTTGCAAAGTTGATTGCATTAATAGAGACCAGATTTTCTTTATATACTAGAAGGTTGTCAGACATGGTTGAGATGTCATCGCCTTTTAGTTTTTTCCACGAAAGTCTTAAAGAATTGTAAAGACTGTCGAGATTTTCTTGAAGAGCTTTAGGGGAGGTGTTTTCAGAACTATCACCGAAGAGTTGTCCGCTTAATGATATTATTTGATCATTTTGTCTAAATGAGATTAAAGGATGTTTTTCATCATAGCCTGATGGGAAAAAATCAAATCTTTGGCTTGGTTGTTCTATCCATTTACTCGCAGAGGCGAGAAATTCAAGTATTGGAAAACTTTCCTCAGAGTAGATGTTATTGTTTACTTCAAAAGAAACATTGGCCTCAACTACTTCAAACCAAAGACCACTGTGGCCATTTCGGGCCGTATGTATTTGAGAGTCCCAATAAGCATAATTGTTCCAGGGGTTGGTAATTTCAAATTTGATTTCGAGTTTTGCCTCTTTCAACATGCACGAAGTTTAGCCACTAATGTGATAAGCTTCAATGAATAATACTTGGGGCAAACGACCCACTTCTGGGACATTTTTGGTGAAAAACCAAACAGCTTATATTTTAAGCACCCGTCGCTCTAAGAAAATTTATACTGATATTCTTTTTTTATTTTTTAAAAATTGTTTTAGAACCTGTTTAAGTTTTGCTAGGTCACTATTTTGAGTAAACTGTGTCGATAGGTCCTCAACGATGAGCCCAGGAATGTGTGGTTTTGACTTGTTTTTTACTTTCTTCATGTTCCAGCCTTTTGAGCCAATAACATCGAAAACACCATCGTAGTAATCCGCTCCCTGTTTAGTGGATAAGATTTCCTTTTGCTGATTATCTATTAATTCAATGGATAACAATTCATCTAAAATTCTTTTTTTAGGGTAGCTCGTGGCAACAGCACCTTCTATGTCAGAGGCAAATACAAAGATGTTTCTTCTAATAAGGCCAACGTTAGCATCTCTTCTCATCGCGGCAGACTCCTCTAAGTTGAAGCATGCCTGTCTTTTTAATCTCTCAAATTTTTCTGTATCTCTTTTTGATAATCCGACACCAATTGTGTTACATAGTTTCTTTAAAGTAGACCGGTTTCCTGTATAAATATCACGATCGAAAATAAATAGAGAAGGGACGTTAAAGCGCAATGTCAACTCAGCAAAGACATCTGGATTGTCTCTACCTCCCATGGCAATAACGGATAGGTTATCAGATAAATTATTTAGATCTTGAGACTGTTCGATAATTTTTCTTATAACTACGGCATCAGAAAAACCTTCACAAAAAATAACCTTATCAGAGAATATGAGTTCACTATTTTTAGCATCGCACCACCGAGAGAGCTTGCCTTTTGAATTTGCAGAAAGATGCTCTGGGTTCCAGTCATAGTTAAGGCCAGAGGGGTCACGCTCAATTCTCATAATATTTTGTATTTCGGCAGCATCTATGATCGTGGGCGAATGGGTTGATACTATAAGCTGGCTGTTCTTTGACAGATCACGAATGTAGCTGATTACCTTTCTTTGAAACTGAGGGTGTAGGTATGCCTCGGGTTCTTCGAGCAATATCAGTGTTGATTGATTTCGGCGAGAAGACTCAAGTTCTACAATATGCTTTAAAAGACCAAGTGCTAGTAATGACTGGTAACCAGTGCCTTCTTCTTTTGTAGAAAGATCGAATTTGGGGCGTGACTGTATAGTGATCTCTTTTAGTATGTTTTCTAGAATCATACCGGCATTAGGAAACTTAAACTTTATTTCAGAATCAGATGGGAGTAAATTAGATGCAGCTTCCTTACTTTCAGATAAGACTCTACCAATAAGATTGCTTACCTTTTTGTAGTGATCTTCGTATTTTTTTTGATACTTTGATTTTGGGCCCGGACGATTTCTAATTAACACGTCTCGAATAGTTTGTATAAAGCGATGATTTTCTGTCGACGAAAAGCCATCATTTGAAACTCGTAGTACTGGAACGTGAAAAATTGTATAGCGGGAGATTAACTTTTTATATAGTTCAGTAGCATTACCTGTGCCAGAGCACGAGAAGGCTACTTCTCCATTCCTGGATACTTTCACTTTACACCAAAATGAATTTGACCTTTTAGATATAGCATCCTTGTAATCTTTTTTGTCATTTGTACTCAGGTTTGAGAACCAGATTTTTATTGTCGTTAAAGCTCTCGACCCCTCGCGAACATAGTATGCATTTTTGGGTGATAGATTCTTTGCCTTTTTTATGCCCTCTTCGCCTTGAAAGAAGAGATCCAATGCGCTTATCACGGTCGATTTACCAGAGTTATTGGCTCCGGCGATGAGTTGAACGTTTCCTGGCACCGTTGTTGTGAGTTTTCTTATTCCGCGAAACCGCTCTATTTCAATTTTTGTAATTCGCATGGGTTTTGCCCTTTTGTTTTGTCAGCTTACGATAAATCCCAAGATTTTAAGTAAATAGATTTAATTTGTACAGAATTTCCCCTGAAACCTTTTCAAAACCCAGGTAAAAACCACACACTTTCTTGTGAGCTAAACAGAATTAGATTACCTATTAAGCATGCTTGTCCCAAAAATGGGTCAGGTTTTAAGGGGGTAGAGCTTAAACGTCCCACCCATGGGCCAGTCACAGATTTCTCATCAAGTTCCATTTTGTAATTCAATTCCAACCAGTTAGCACCATTTGCTCAAATAGCTCACTTTGAAAATGACCCATCTGTGGGACACGGAGCAGGCTGAAAAGGGCTCTACTGCTGTTTATTTAGATCTCAGCCTTGGCACAGACCATGCTCTAGTCCGAGATGTGGACGGGCGGGCGGATAGAGCTGCTTTTGAAGGCTTTTAAAAAGGGAGGGAGCCAGATGAATTACAAGATCCTGATCGCAGACGATCAAAATAGCGTTCTAGACAACTTTAGGGACAAGCTTGGCGTCCACTTGGATATTGAGCCGGTATTCACAAGTGAGGCCTCTGAGGTCATCAGGCTCGTTCAAAAGAATCCCTTTGATTATGCCGTCCTTGTTCTTGATTACAGCTTTGAGGGTCAGGAACTCAATGGGGTGGATGTTGCTAAAGAAGTCTTAAAAATCAATCCAAAGCTTCTAGTTTTGATCTGCACGGGCGACATGACCCAAGAGGTTCCCGTGGCCTGTATCAATGCAGGGGTGAGTGGGTTTATTAAAAAAGATGAGCCCTTTGATGAGATCATTAAAAAAATCAGAGCCAACTGTGTGAAGTTTGATGAACTAAGCCGTGTTGTCACCAAAACTCAAAACGTAAACCAAAAGCATCTTGATAACTCGGTATGGATTCAAAAAATTGGAATGGTGGGTTGGTCCACACCAATGGCTCATATCGCTAAAAAGATTTTAACCCTTTCAGAGAATGGTGGGGATAGATCAACGGTTCTTATCCGTGGAGAGTCAGGCACAGGGAAAGAGCTTATTGCAAAAGCTGTTAAAGACCACTCCTCTAGAAAAAATAAACCATTTGTCAGTATCAACTGTGCAGCCATTCCAGCAGAGCTTTTAGAATCAGAACTCTTTGGTCATGAAAAGGGTGCCTTCACCGGAGCTGACAGAAAAAGACTTGGAAAGTTTCAGGCGGCTACTGGTGGAACAATTTTTCTTGATGAAATTGGTGAGATGAGAACGGACCTTCAGGCAAAACTCCTAAGAGTTTTACAAGAAAAAGTGATTGAGCCTGTTGGATCAAATAAACCAGTGCCCGTTGATGTGAGAGTGATTGCTGCAACCCATGTGGATCTTGAAGCCAAAATTGAATCAAAAGAATTTAGAGAGGATCTCTTTTATAGGCTTAATCACATCCCAATCAATGTACCAGCCTTAAGAGAAAGGACAGAAGACATCTCGCCACTTGTCACTCACTTCATGGAAATGCATATTGCTGGGCGAAATAAAAAGATGATGTATAAAACATTGCAGTACCTAAAAGCCTATGAGTGGTCTGGAAACATCAGAGAGCTTGAAAACATGATCGGAAGGCTCTTGATTTCAACGAGTGAGGAAGAAATCAAGCCTCAACATCTTGATCCAAAAGTCTTTGATAAAAGTAAAGCCAACAATCTATCTTACCCGCAGTTCAAAGATCTCTTAGCAAAAGAGTTTGAAGAGAGAGAAAAAGAATTTTTGATTTCAAAAGTAAGATCTTTTTCATCTCTAAGGGCGGCTTCAAAAGCTCTTTCTATTCCAAACTCCTCACTTCAAAGAAAACTCTCTGAGTGGGGCTATAAACTTCATGCTGGAGCTGTGTCATGAGGTTGATTAAAAAGTTTGAGGATTATTTTTTAACAAAGGCTGTAAAAGCCATCGGTGGGCAAGAAACCATGTCCATCCAGCTTGATATTACCAATGCTTGCAATCTTCGTTGCACTCATTGTTATCACTCAAATCATAAAAATACGGGAGCTCTTGATCTTAACGGTTGGTTTGAGGTTTTAGATCAGTACAAAGCAATGCTTGATGAGCTAAAAATGAAGCCAAGTATTCTTCTTTGTGGTGGGGAGCCGACAATCAGCCCTTATCTCTATTCAATTTTAAAAAGAGCGAATGAGCTTTGGAAGACTCCAAAGTTTGTGATTCTCACAAACGGAGTGAAACTTAATGATAAGCTTTTAGAGATGCTCTCTCAATATGAAGTGGAGTTTCAGATTTCAATTGATGGACCTGATGCAAGAAGGCACGATGCCGTTCGCGGTGAGGGTAACTTTGATAAAGCCATTAGGGGAGCTAAGCTTGCCAAAAGATACGGGATGAAAACAAACATCTTGGGCATCCTGTCAAAAAATACAGCGCAGTGGATTCCAGAGTTTTTTGATATGGCAAAAAAGCATGGTCTTGATTCGATGAATTTTACAAGATTTATCCCACAAGGCTATGGTGAGGAGCTTCAAAAAAGTGGTAAGGATGACTCACTCTATGGGACAGAGCTTCGAGACGCTCTGATTTCAATTTTAAACACATCAAAAAAGACAGGTGTAAAAACAGCTACCAGCAGTCCACTCTTTCATTTGATTGATCCAACCTTGGGTCACAACGGGAGAATGGGCTTTCAGGGAATCGTTATCGACTACAAAGGCAACATGAAGGTTTCGAGCCGAGCTGATTACACAGTCGGTAATGTCTTAAAAGATGGACTTAAGAATTTATTTTTTAATCACCCAGTTCTGAAAAATTTAAGGAAAGGAAATATCAAAGGCTGTGGTGATTGTATGTACTACTCAAGGTGTGGAGGCGATAGAAATATCAGCTTTGCTCTCACGGGTAGTTTTTTAGAAAAAGACCAAGGTTGTTGGATTGAACCAGTGGCCTTACAAAAGGGGAGGATTGCATGAAAAAGCAAACAAGAAGAAAAATATTAGGGATGTTGTCACTTATGCCCATAAGCTCAGTAGCATTTGCATCTGATTTTGCAAATAAGCTTGGTGGGGGCAATGACCCAGGGCCAACAGACTACGATTATGAAGGTGAGATGATGCGCCGTCTTGATGAGGGCACTATGCCAGAGAAGTATTATGACTTTCTTGATCGTCATGAGGTTTCTGATGTTCAAGACTTATCAACAGAACCGTATAGCCGTCATAGAAGCCGTCTGACAAAAGAGTTCATCAGTGATATTCATAGCCCAACAGTTACAGCCTCAAGTGTCGGTCAGGCTCTAAGTGCTATTCCACCAGAATAAGAGGGAAAGATGTTTAAGGTTTTATTTGTATCTTTGATGATTGCAGTTGGTCTTGGTGCTTGCACCAAGAATCAACCACAGGAGAAAAAAGAGATGATTCTAAAAGTTGGCTACCCTGGAGAATGGAACGATTTGGTTCCTTCTCTTCAGCACACAGCTTATGCAGATGCTCTTATGCACAACCAGTTTGAGCCACTCGTCATTTTAGGTAAGAGCGGCACTATTGATGGAATGGGGGCTAAGTCCTGGACAGTGAGCGATGATAAAAAGGTTTTCACTTTTACCATCGACACCTCCAGAAAGTTCTCTAATGGTGTGGCTCTGACTGCAAAACACTACAAAAACTCCTGGGAGCACAGCTTAAAGCTCGACTCAAAGTCAGCCAATAACAGCCTTCTTGATGTTCTTTATAAGATTGAAGGCTTTGAAAATCATAAAAAGAGCGGTGGTGTTTCCGGTGTTGAAGCTGTCGATGATAAAACCTTAAAAGTTACTTTCAAAAAACCTTTTAGAATGGCTCTTAGTCATCTAGGGGGAACGCGAATGGCGGCCTTCATTAAGGAGGGTAATAAATACATCGGGACCGGCCCTTATGTGATTAATAGTATCAATAAAGAAGAGGTGATGCTGACAAGAAATCAGTATAACCCTGATGACTACTATTATGAAAAAGTTAATGTGAAGGTCGTTCCGTTCGACAAATCTAGAGAGGCCCTAAAAAAAGGTGAGATTGATCTCTATGCCTTTGCGGAAGTGGCTCAGGTTGATTCTTGTGGTGATAAAAATATTAGTTGCGTTTCAGGCACTGAGAACCGTCACATGACACTCGTTTTAAATGGGCAAAAGGGTCGTCTGCTAAATAACCCAAACCACAGAAAAGCTTTTCAATATCTGTTTTTCGATGGCTTCACCAGTGAAGACATACCAAGAAAAGATCGGATGAAGAGCCAGATCGAGCCACAGATTTTTCTTCCTCTTCAAGCAGGTAATATTTCTAAAGAGAAAGTCGATGAAATCATTTCTGAGGGTAAGCCTCATCTCGAATCATTTGTAAAAGCCACTCAAAAACATCCACTTTATTTTGCACACACAAAAGGAACGAAGTGGTTACATGATTATTTGATTAAAAAAGGAGTAAAGCTCTCTGATAAAACCAAGGAAGTTCCTGGACGTGATCTTTTGCAAATGTATTACAAAGGGTATGAGCCAGATGTTCTGCCAATGTACCTAAGCGTTTTTAGCGGTGATCCCGATGGCATCTATCATGCCATCGGATTAAAAGGCGCGATCAGCTCACCAATGCTCCACAGAAAAAAAGTTACTGATCTTTTAGAAGAGGGGCGCAAGATTTTAGATTTTGACAAGGTTGATCCACACTACAAAAAAGTTTCTGAAGCGGTTTTAAGAGAAGTTCCGTTTATCCACATTGGGTTCTTAAAAGATATGGTGATTTTAAGAAATGACCGTATCCAAGTTAAGAAAAACTACCTCAGCAGAGAAGGGGGACGGTTTACTACATTCCGTCCTGTCGGTGGCTAATGAAAAAGATCAGCTTGAGCCAGTGGTTTTTTAAGAAAACGAAACTCCCACTCCTCGTGGTTGGAGTGTCGGTTGCCTTGGTTCAGGTGGGTTTTGTCATATACACCCACAATAAGTTTGTAAGCGACCAAGCAAAGTCGGTTAAGAGTCTTGTTAAAACAATTGCGACTATCGGAATAGAGCAAGGTAACAGACCAGTTTTAGAGGCCTCATTCCAATTAGCCATTGAGGAGCTTGGCGTTGAGTCAATATTAGCATGTAAAGGGGCTCAGGTGGTGATGCAGCAGCCATTGAACTTTGGCTCTTGTCCAAACCCGCCGACCACAAAAAGTTTTCAGTCCGTCGTGGAGGTGGTGCCCTCTGGTTTTACTGATTACAAGTTCTATTTTTACCTGAGCAATCTAAGTATCACTCCAGCTCTTGTAATCATTAACAGTATTATCTTTCTACTCCTTGGAATTGTGTTCTTTACGATCTACAGAATTCAAAGAGACCTATCAAAAGATGTTCTTGCTCCGTTGGAAAACGACTTATCTTCCGATGAAGACTTTGAAATACGAGAGCTTAATAAAATTAAAAAACACATCGAAGACCACACCCAGTCAAAGGAAAAGCAAGCCGTTGCTGGAGCTATTCTGGAACATAATTTGAGCATTGGTCATAATATTAAATCAATTCAGCAAACCCTAGACGTTATCAAATCAGGTGAGTTCTCATCCGAGAGGCAGAAGAGTAGAATAGAGCAGCTCTCAACGGATATTAAAGCTGTGATGGTAAAAATTGCTGATCACACCCCTGATGTGGATAAGGTTAAGCTTATCACCTCCGATGAAACTTTTTATGAATATCTCGAAAAAGAGAATGAGAAGAAAACCAAGGTGAACGTGGCGAATGCTTTTGAAATTGCTGTTGAGAATAAAAATCTTGAGCTTCAAAACTCTAAAGACAAACCAGCGATCAAGCTCAGCTATAAAAGTGTTGCCAAAAAATCGTTTATTGAAGTTGTGGGGCCAGAGCTTCGAGCCGTGCTCTCCAATATGATGAATAACTCTATTGAAGCAGGTGCTAAAAATATTGAGATCAACCTTGAGATTGAAGATCAGATACTAAAAGTCTTGGTTACCGATGATGGTAAAGGAATTAAGCAGGAAATCCAAAAAGATGTTTTTGATCGTGGTTTCACCGATGGAAAGGAAAATGGAACCGGCTACGGGCTTTATCATGGAAAGCGTTTTATTGAATCGTGGGGTGGACACTTTAATCTTGCGAGTAGTGAAGAAGGTAAGACAGTCTTTGAATTAGGTTTTGACCTTTGGAAATTGCCAACTATAGATATTCCGTCGGCGAAATCAGTAGTGCTTCTTGATGATGAAAAAGGTGTCCATCGGAAGTGGAAAAGACTCCTTGAAAAAGAGAACTCTGAAGCCAACTTCTTGGCGTTTAAAAACCAAGAGGAGTTTACTGAATGGTTCGACAACCACGATGACTTTTCAGAACACCTGTTCATCTTTGACAGTGATCTCGGCCCTAATACGACAACCGGAGAACAGCTCATTGATGACCTCGGAATTGGCAGCATGGCTTATTTAGTGACCAACAATTACAACAGTCCAGCCCTAACAAAATGGTGTCAGGAACGATCTATTGAGGTTATACCGAAGGGGGTGTTGTGCTAAAGCCTAAATTTCCAAACAATTTTAAGTGTTTAATAAGTGTAGTGGTTGGGACTTAGATCATCCGAGAAAGTTTAGCTGTGCTTCTTTCGCTTCTATATTGGGAAGTGCATACTAATTTGACAGTCATTTCTTTTTTACAAGACTTTAGGCATTGAAGAATAGATGCACAAATTACATGTTATACTCGCGACTTAGCGAACTTAAAAGAGGTTTTCAATTATGAGATTAATCCACTTATTTTTTTGTTTTTTATGTGCTCAAACCGCTTATGCACAATACTCGGATTCACTAAATGAGACACAAGTAGCTGAGTTGCAAGGTACTTATTCTAAATGTACCATCCAAACCAAGGTGGCTGGGGTTGAAAGTTCTAGTAAAGTAGAGTTCATTCTCAAAGAAGATCAATCCATGGAATTTAAAGCCATAATGTACTCAGGTAATTCCCAATGTCTGGGAGAGGGACACGTTTCGGAACATGTCGAGGGATTTCAAATAGATAGCGTTTTTTTCTCACCTCAGCTTCAATTGGTTGACTTAACTCATTCAGAAAGTGGTGACTCATACAGTTTAATTTTTAAAGAAGGTCATGTCTCAGCAACTATCGTCTCTGAGGATGGAGATGTGGGAATAGTTTCGAAGCTAGAGAAGCAGGAATAGAAAAATGAATAAAATACTTTTACTTTTGTTTCTATACCCCGTGTCCTCAATGGCTTCGAGCTATGGCATTGCAGCAAAATCTACTTTCACCACTGATTATAGTGCATGCACTATGGCTGAATCACTAAATGTATTTTATGAGAAAGAGCAGTCAGGAAGTATTACTGAAGAGGAAAAAGAAACATATTCAATCTTAAAGGAACTTTTAGAGGGCGAGAGTTTAAATGAAGAATTGGCAAGAGTTGCTGAAGAAATAGCGATTTCAGTAGACCTTCCAGCTAGTTTAGTTCTTAACAAGTCTAATTTTTTTATAAGTGGTTTTGATGGCAAACAAGTCGGAACATTCGCTTCTGATATTTTATTTGAAATGGATGAACACGGCGTAGTTGAATTGCCAGGCTCTGGTAAAACAAGCTTTAAAGTTAAGCTTAAAGTAGCGGCTTTTTGCCCATATCTGACAGACGAAAATGAAAATCCATCTGTCGAAACCATCCTCTCTGACCTAATTAAATAAAACTGTACCTTTACCAGATAAAAGAATCCCGTTGTTTTTGCTAACTAGAACTGTAGAGAAATGGCCATCGTTTCCCTTCATTGAGTTGGGGCGACTAGCTTATGTCTCTTTGACAATTCCCAAAATTAATTTCTACAGCAAATTAAAGCGTAGCTGAAGAGTATAATCAAAAAATTCCCAAACCTGGGACACCCTATTGTAAATAAATAGCAATACAAAAATTTTGAACCAAATCTGGTTCGCTCTTTTCCCTTTAATTTTCTTCTCGCAAAAAAACCTTTGTTTTTTGGGTCACGACCCGTTCGTGAGTCACTTGTCTAAAAAAAGGTTTCAACAATTTCAATCACTTACATGTTTGGCACGTTTGGTCCCATCCCTGCTTATAGAGAAGGGCGAGGCAATGATGTCTCAAAAACCAAGGAGGTTAAAAAACAGTGAGTAAGTGTGAGCAAAAACGTTGTTTGCGTTGTGGGGAGAGGGCTTGTGAAAGATCCCAATCTCAGTACAGGTGTCGTGCCTGTGGGTTTGTAGAAAATAGAAAGAAAAGAATCGGGGACTATGTGGATCACCTAGAAGAAAGAGTGGATCGCACATTAGACCTTGTTGAAATTTTTGATTTAAGCATGGGCCGAAGACGCTCAGAGATAAATTGAAGAAGAGTTTAAAAGAAGCGTCTGAAGAGGATGAACCAATGGAAGATTTAGAAATGATTAACCAAAAATGTGAAAAACAAAAAGGAAAAACTGCTTACGAAAAAAAGTACCGTAAACAAATTAAAACCAAATTGCTAAAAATTAAAAAATTATATCGAGGAGAAATAAATTAATGAATAGCGCAAAAGAATTGAACAGACAAAAAGGACTTTTTTATTTGTGGTGGCACTGCCCAGTGACTGAAAACAGAGATATGGCGGGAGTGGCTTACTACAATGAAGATAGTGGGGACTATCGACTGATCTTAAACTTTTTTCCAGACAACAACTACTTCTTAAAGTGCATGGGTGGAGACGCTGATCACTTAAGGTACAGGCTTGTGTCGGTCAAAGAAAAAGGTGGAAAGGGAAGTCGATTCTTCCAGGGAGATGGTTTTTTGAATTGCACCAACAATGAGGTTGTGATTCATGCAGCGCCATTTTCCAAATTATTAGTATTGAGTCTTAAAGAACAAGGTCCAACTCAATCTCAAACAAAGGAGGCTGTAAGCTTATGAGAAAGTATGAGTCGTTAATATTGTTTGGCGTTTTAATGGTGGTTGTATTCGTGATGCCGGAACTTGCAGAAGCAGGTGTGGTGAAATCAGGGTTTGAAAATAAGATGGAAAACCTTCAGCAAAAGTTTTCCACATTTATTTTACCAGTGATGAGTGTTCTTGGTCTTGTGATCGCAGCAATCTTAGCTGCCACGGGTAATGAGAATGCAAAATCTAAAATCTGGTTTTGCTTGATCGGGAGTGGGATCGGATTTCTCGCGCCGTACATAATCGGTTGGCTTCAAGGGGTTTTAAACTAATGAGTGTTGATCGGTCGATTGTTCACCGAAACCTTGACACTCAGATCAAGTTTTTTGGCATGGAGTTATTTGATGTGATCGGGGTGGGGGCGTTGGCCTCCACTATGAACCTGATCTTTGGGCAAACAAACATGGCGGGGGTGATGGTTTTCGGGCTCCCCGCCCTTTTAGCTGGAGTCATCTACTGGGGAAAGCGGGGAAAGCCTGATCGCTACCTTCAAGACTTGATTCGCTTCTCCATCTTTCCAGGGGTGTTCTGCGCTGGAAGCAATTTAAGCAAAGAAAACGAAAGGATAAAAGAAATTGTCGTTGAGTCCTGATAATATTGGTGAGTTTTTAAACCTCTGGCACTTTTTTGAAGACAGGCTTGTCTTTGGAGATGGTTCGCTAGGGGCAGGCTTTAAAATTAGTGGAAAAGACATTTCTTGTTCCACTGATGAAGAGGTGAGTCAGTTTACAAGAAGGCTAGAGAATCTGGTAACAAGTCTTGATGAGGGGATGTCGTTACAGTTTCTTTATCGACTTACACCAACAGTTGAGGGTGTTGTTAATGAGCATATTGGACTTTCGGAAAGCTGTCCCATTGCAAATTATGACATCATTTTAAATGCTAGGAAAAAGCATCTAAAAGATAACTGTCTTAAGGGAAAGTTCTTTAACCCAGAAATTTATCTTTTTCTAAAGGGAAGGCCTTACGCTTTTAAGAAGCAGAAGCTTTTTCAAAAAGAAAAAGAGTATCTCCAGGTGGAGGAGTCAGAGTTTCGGGTTCACCATGAAGATTTTGAGCGGTCTGTTAATCAACTTGAGTCGTCGCTCAAAGACTGCGGTGTTTTTGGTAAACCTTTAAGTGAAAAAGAGTGGTTCAGGCTCCTTTACGAGCATTTTAATCTGGACCGCTCAGAAGAGCACGAGGCTCCAAAACTTAAAGGGCCACGGGTCTTTTCTCCAAGCTCGCTCCTATCACAGGTGTTGTTGAGTGACATAGCTCTCACCAAAAACCACATTGAAATCGGAAAGTATAAGTTTAGAACTATCAGTCTAAAAACACTTCCCGATGAGACCTCCTCTGGTCTTATCAATGGTCTTTTGGGTTTACCTTTTCACTGTTGGATCAGCCAAGTGGTGAGAGTTTGCGATCAGTCTAAAGAGTATAGCTCCTTGCAGCTTAAGCGAAGGCTTACTCACTCCATGGCCAGTGGTCAAAATAATGTGAGTGATCTAGAGAGTGAGTCAAAGCTTGGGCAGATTGAAGGGCTTCTATCAGAGCTTATTGAGAGTTCAGAAAAAATTGTGGAAGCCGATCTTAATATCATTATCTGGGGACAGACAGAAAATGAGTTAGAAGAAAAGTGCAATACTGTTTTAAGAACTTTTAAAAAGCTTAACCACTCTGAAGGGTTGGTAGAGACTTTTGCAACTTTTGATACTTTTTTAAAGACGACACCAGGGCTTTGTAAAACCAATCGTCCTAAGAAAATGAAGTCATCAAACCTCTCCCATCTTGCTCCTTGTTTTTCATACTGGAGAGGGAATCCGAAGCCAACTTGCCTTGTTCCGAATAGGGATAATGTACTGGTTTCAATTGATCCATTTTCACCGGAGCTCCCTAACTGGAATGGTTTTATCATCGGTTCGTCAGGAAGTGGGAAGTCATTTACCATCAACCAACTTATTTTGCAGTTTATTGGAGATCAAAAATGAGTGTGGTTGATGAAAGCGTTTCAAAGTCAAAAGTGGTCTGGATCGACAACGGTGCCTCAAGCCGTGGAATGGTTGATGCTCTTGGTGGCCAGTTTATTGATCTAAACTTAGAGAGTGGTTTAGTGCTTAATGCCTTTGAACTGAATAAGGGTGAAAAGCAGGTAAGCCCAACAAAGAAGAAGCTTCTCTTGGGAGTCATAGAGTCTATCTGTAAAGAAGATGATTCAAAAGGGCTTCCTAAAAGGGAAAAAGCTTTGTTGGAGCAAGCCATTGCTGACACCTACGATCAATATAAAGAGGGCTCGCCGACACTTACTGATTTTAGGAAGATTTTAGAAAACCACCGGCTTTCAGAGATGAGGAAATACTCTGACATCTTGTATTCGTGGACGGGTGACACCGCCTACGGAAGATTGCTTGATGGAAAGACAAACATTCATCTTGATAAGCCGCTTGTTGCCATTGAGGTGAAGGGTCTTGATGTTTATCCAGATCTTCAACGGGTACTGCTTCTCATTTTAACTGAGCACATCATGAATGAGGCTTCCAGAAATTCTAGTCAGAGGTATTTACTCTGTATTGATGAGATCTGGAAGGTTCTTCAAAACGAGAGTGCCGCTCAGTTTATCATTGAGTGTTACCGTACAATGCGCAAATTTTATGGCGGCATATGGGGGATCTCACAAAGTATCAAAGACTTTATGTTTGATCCTGAAATTGCCGCTGCGATTATGCAGAATACTCCGTCTAGAATCATCTTAAAGCAGCGGGGAGTGGACTGGAATGAGTTTCAAGAAATCTTGTCATTAAATGATGCTGAACTTGATGCTGTTAAATCTCTTCGTTCAGAGAAGGGGCGGTTTTCAGAGCATCTTTATATTCAAGATGAGCAAAGAGCCATTTTAAAAATAGAACCCGACCTAATGTCTTACTGGATCTGCACCACAGACCCAAAAGACAAAACGGTCATCGAAGAGTTTAAGAGAAAGCATCCTAAGCTTTCTCATCTAGAAGTTTTAGAAAAAATTGTTGAACACATAAATACAGAGGGAGGTCTTTAAAAAATATGAAGATTCTAGTTATCCCATTGTGTGCGTTTTTTATTAGCTTTAGTCCGGTGAAATCCCGTGCCTTTTTTGGCGGTGATGCCGCAATCATGGTCCCATACCTTATTAAGCTGATCGCTCAAGCAGTGAAGCAGTATCAGCAGCTTAAGATGGTCTATGACAATGCCAAGCATCACAAGGATATGATTAAATCCATTAACGACGGTTTAAACGAGGCTATTGGCTTACTTGAGCACTTTCCCATTGAAGATGAGAAGATTCTTGGGGAGTTGAGATCTTTTAAACGAGCCATGAATGAAGTGGAGAGACTCTATGGGGAAATCCCCAAAGGAAAAGAGGAGCTTCTTTTAAAACTTCATGATGAGACTGTGGCCGAGAGCATTAAGATTTCAAATTCTTTAAGAGAGTACGCCAAAAACCAGGAGAGGAACTCTAACCGTATTGCTAGGCAAGCAAGCCAGGCTAGTCCAAAGGGGGCTGCTCGCGTGAATGTCCAGACCAATGCGGCGATTCTTCATACTTTAAACCAGCTTTTGAAAGTGAATGGACAGATGCTTAAGCTTCAAAGTGAAACCCTCGCTTTGAATAATAAGACAGCTAAAGAGTCCAATTACCAGTTTCAAAAGATCACTGGTGATCTTGGTAATAGTTTTAAGTCATTCAACGCAACATTTGGGACACCGAAGTTCTAATGTACGATTGGCTGCCAGAAGTTTGTAGAGAAATTCGCGGGGGATTGGTCGATGTCTATTGGCTCGCCATTGTTCCGCTGACTCTCTTGATGATTATTTTAGAGTTTTTTAAATTACCGGAAGACAAGCCTGATGCCATGAAGGTTATTAAGCGTGCAACGATCTCCATCATACTCTTAGTGAGTTTTGAAGAGGTCATGCACATGATAGCCAGCGTGGGTGACGGTATTGTTGAGACCATCAGTCCAAAACCCCATATCAATGAGGTTTTAAATGAAGCATGGGGCTTCATACAAGGTATAGAGGTGAGTTGGTATAAGTTTAAAGAGACTATTATTTGGATCTTTGCTCTTATCTCATTCATCTTTGCTTATGTAGGAGCCTTCTTTGCTGATGCACTGGTGCATTTCACATGGGCGATTCTTTTTGTGATCTCACCGTTGATGATCTTGGCGTATATTCCGCAATCAACATCAAAGATTGCAACGGGTTTGTATCGAAGTCTTTGCACGGTCATGTGCTGGAAGGTGCTCTGGGCGGTGCTCGGTTTGATTTTGTTAAAAATGACAACCCATGCGCCTATAGCCAGTGAAAGTGACTACAACTCAATTTTATTGATTGTAATGAACCTATTTATTGGCGCAAGTATGCTTTTTATTCCCATCGCAACAAAAGCCTTTTTGTCTGCTGACTTTGCAGCCTTCTCTGGAGGTCTAGCATTAGCACCAGCTTTGGCGTCACAACGACTGATTGTGAACCAACTTAAAAAAGGTGGAAAGTTTGCTGCTGGCAAAGGAAAGCAAGCAGCAGGCTACGGTTTTAGGTCTACGGGGCGAGCGTTTCAAAATTTTAAAGAAGCCAGAAGAAATCGAGGAGATAAACCCATGAGTGCATCACGGGCGGTATCGAATCGTGATTTTCAGTCTGGAAGTAAATCATTTAACGAGGTGAAGAATAGAAAATGATTAAACTAGGAACAAAGAGTTTAGAGCCCGTAAACCAATGGGTGAAAATTAATTTATTAATCAAGCATTTAAGATATGTGATCTATGGGTTGTTGATTTCAAACTTCCTTCTTCTTGGAGTCTGCATTTATCTCTTAAATAAAGACACGCTTGTTGTGGCTCTTACTGAGTCAGAGCGTCTGTACTTTATTGGTGAAAGAAAAGGTGTTGAGATCAATGAAGAGGATGTAGAGCTTGCAGCAAAGAACTTTGTTTTACAAAGGTATCAGTGGAAAGACTATAATATTGAAGCTCTAACCAGAAACGTATCGCCGTTTGTCACTTACGGCCTTCTTAAGAAAATGACCCGTCAATTTGAGAAATCAAAGGAGTTCGTAAAGAAGAACGCCATTTCTCAGGATATTGTCGTTCAGTCAGTCAAATTAAAAGATGAGCATGTTGAAGTGAAAATGGATCGTGTCGTTTCAGTCGGTAAGAAGGTCAAAGCCGTTCAGCCATTAGAAGTTCACCTGGAGATTCTAAAAGACAAAGCGAATAAGTGGAACCTGAAAGGCCTTTACGTCAACTCAATTACGGAGTTTGAAAAATGATGAGACCTCTAATTTTACTTCTTGTGTGTTTTTTCTCATCCCAGGCCATTGCAAAAGTGAGAACCATTGAAATGGATTCAAATGACATGAAAGTCATAACTCTAGCTATGGGGCGTTCTACGGTTTTGCAGTTTGCTGATAGCCCGAAGAAAATTGTTAGTGGCAACTCCAATTATTTTAATATTGAGTTCACCGGCAATGATGTGACCATTCAGCCGTTATCGACAGTGACGAGTAATTTGTTTATTTACAGTGGGCATAGGCGTTTTGGCTTTATCTTAAGAGTTTGTCGTTGCAACACCTATGATGACTTGGTGAAAATTTACTGGAAAGCTCCATTCAGTAGAAAGGCAAAGCCAAAATCTACCAGTAAATTTAATCCAGTTTCGTTTGATGTGGGTGATATGAAGGTTTTCTTAAATAAAATCTTCTATCACAAGTTCAACGATGTCTATGTGGTGGATGGTAGTCTGATTTTGCCTAAAAGTGCGTCTAATCCTAAGCCTGAACAGTTTTGGGCAACACGTGCGGGTAAAAATCTTACAGTTCTTGATGTTGTCTTTTCTGATGAGACTAAGTTTAAAAAGTATCGAAACTATAAGTTTAGAATGTTCTTAAAACTAGAAAGGCCTGTGGATTTTACTTTCAGAGCAAGCTTTAAGGGTAAAAAAGGTTATCGCACTGTTTTACGGAGGTCTTACCAATGATCTCTAGATTAAAAAGCGTTTGGAAGAAGATTGCTTCCCTGTGGCATAAAGCCACGGGAAAGGTGAAAGCCGCCAAAGAAAAGGTTTATTCCTTCTTTTTTAAAAAGTATTCAGGAAAAGACACTTTAAATCTTGGGACTTTTATTGGTGGTCTTGGTGTTGTTTTTTTAGTTCTATCTATTGGCAGTAGTGTTCTATTTTCACCAGAGGACAATTCGAGCAGTTATAACACGGCTTTTGATGCCTCAACTGAAGAGGAGATGATTGATGATTCTGGCGGCGAGGTCGTCACTGATTCAGAAGGTCCAAATATTAAAGGTCTTGGGAGTAAGAAGGGCAAACGGTTATCAGGTAGTGACCCAGAGCCAGGTCAAAAAAAAGGACGGGTTAAAATCAAGTACGCTGGAAAACAGGTTCTTGTAAGAAACGTCTCTCAAGGTGACAGGGCTCTACCCATCGGGACCAACTTTATTGGAAAACTCTTATCTCAGGTGGATACGAGGCATTCAGATAAGTTTGTTCGGGTGCTTCTGCCTTTTGGTGGAAAGTTTAAAGACCGCATGGGACTACCAAGAAACACTGTTCTTTTAGGACAAGTCGGCTATCCAGGGCGAGGCAAGAGACTTTTTATCAGTTTTCACACAGGGGTTCTCCCTGATGGGACTGAAGTTAAGGTTGAAGCCTCCGCTGTGGATGCCAAGGACTTCTCTCCAGGGCTTCTTGGCAGTTATCACTCAGCATTTGGCAGTAGGGCTGGAGCCACTCTTGGTTTTAGCTTTGTGGCAGGGGCTAGTGATGTGCTTCAAGAACGTGAAGCTCTGGGCCGTGAAGGTCTTAATGTTGTTAAAAAAGCTAATTTAAAAAACGCCATGCTCAATGGTGTATCTGAGTTTGCAAAAACTGAAGGAGCTTTTCAGCTTGAAGAAGCTAGAAGTGAATCAGCTTATGTGACTCTCAATCAGGGTAAGGAATTGATCGTTACCCTCACTAAAACATTTATTAAAGGAGAAACTCGCTAAAATGAGTAAGAAGAAAAGTGATTTTGATTTTCATGCGTTTATGGTCGGTATCTGGGACTTTTTAAAGTTTCTTGGAAACTGCCTCTGCTTTTCTATTCGTGCATTGAATGAACCCATTAAAAAGACAACAAAAATCAATTTGGTTTTAGCCTTTGTTTTGATCTTTGTATGGTCTTTTACCAATACCCATTTGTGGTTGCTGAATTGGAAGTGGCCAGAGCTTGTGACCACACAGTTTGTCTACAATGTTGGAATGACAAATTGGTGGATGCGCTTTGGTTTCTTGCTATTCTGGTATTTGTTAGGTCTCATTGTTCTGTTTGGTCTTCCAAGCATTAGGAAGATGCGTTCAATTGAGAAGGCTTTTAAGAAAGCTGGTCTTAAAAATGCCATTGGTGAGTACCCTGTGGTGAAAGATGTAGTGCGCCTTAGTCCCTTTCGGGAAAGAATTGAGATCGACACCATGGGGGTTCCAAAAGACACCTTTGAGGAAAAGCGTGGGCATATTAGGGCCTGTGTAAATTCACAAGTTGAGGGTGTTTTTGAACAAGACGAGCCCAAGTATGTGGATTTGTATCTTTCTAAAAAGCCGCTTCCAACAAAAGTCAGCTACAGTAGTGTTTGTGGTAACGCCAACAAACCAGGAGATTTTGTTGTTGGGTCGACTCACGGAAAAGTCATCACTCAGAACCTATTTGAACTTCCGCACATGCTTGTCGCCGGAAGTACAGGAATGGGTAAGTCTTATTTTATTAGGCAGATGGTTTTGAATCTGTTGGAAAACACGCCAAATCTTCATGTTTATGCCATTGATCTGAAGGAAGGAATCTCTATGAGACCTTTTAAAGACCTGCCTAATACGGTCGTGGTGAAAGAACTTCCGGAAGCTTACGCACTTCTTAAAAAGATTAGGGCGGAGATGAAATCTCGCTTTAAAATTCTTGAAGAGAATGAGGCTGAAGTTATTGATTTTAAAAAGCATAAAAAAGATCCCATCTTGCTTGTAGTGGATGAGTGTTCATTACTTTATGCCCCATCAAAAGTGTCTGATTTTAAAAAAGAAGAAGCTGATAAAGCCGTCGGTGTTACCGATGAAATTGCAAAACTTTCAAGAGCAGCTGGTATCCACTTGATTCTTGGTACTCAAAAAATCTCCAAAGAAACAGTGAGTACACACATTCAGGAGAATATTGAGGGGCGTGTTTGCTTCAAGGTCGCTTCAGTTCAGGGGTCAGCCATTGTCATTGGTAATAAAAAGGCAAAAGATCTACCAACTGTTAGAGGGCGTGCAATTAGTAAATTCAGCGTTGATTTAGATGAGGTTCAAACACCTTTGGCGGAGACTGAGGTGATTAAGTCTCGTCTAAAAACTGTAGCTGGCCGCTTCAAAGGTGAAGATAAACTAACTCGTCAAGATCTTGTGACTCAGACTGAATATGAGACTGATGAACAAGAAAATAGCATTGATAAAGAGTCTGATAAGAGTGGAGGAAAAGGTGAATAAGCCTACACGTTTTGCGTTAACGAGAAGAGACATTCGTCTTTTTGATTATTTGTTTTCCACCAGAGGAGCTTTAATGAGTCAGATCAGACGAGATGTCTTTGGAGATGTGTCTAACCAAGCTGTGAGTAGGAGGGTGAAGAAGCTTCTAGATAGAGGTTATCTTAAACGCGACTGTCTTTTTACCAATAGACCAATGGGTTACTATTATTTGTCAAAAAAGGTAGTGAAGTCTCGCTTACTCTACGACTTTGAATTGTCCAACACCACTGTGAAATCAAGCAACAGAGAGCATGAAGCTTGCTTAGTAGATGTTCGGTATAAGTTTCAGCAGCTTTCTGGCTTTGAGGCTTATCTGACTGAGAATGAGCTTCAGAATGGTCTTTGTCGCGGCATCGATTACCCCTTTGAGGATTTTAGAAGGCTTAATTGCGACGGTTTTATGAGCGTTTTTGTGAACGGAACTCTGTTCAATGGTGCTGTTGAGTATGAACATTATTGGAAGAGTAAAGCCCGTTATTTGCGTTTATTTAAAGACTTTTATCTTAGTCCGAGAATTAATTTTGTTTTTTATGTCACTGCAAACAAGTCATTGGGGAAAAGAATGCAGCGTGAAGATAAAAAGGCTCGTGGAGAAAAGGGTTCAAAAATATTCATGGTGCCTTTTGATGAACTCATGAACGCTACTGACTCAGTGGTTTTAGAAAGTTCATCGGCAAGCACTTTGAATCTTCCCTTTGTGCAAAAGGATAAGAGTTAAATGCGTTATCTAAGTGTTGATTTTTTGGTTGATTCTAAAGTTGAGGTTCTCAACAAGCTATTTTTGGAAAAACAAGTGCAAGTCATTGGAATTGTTCAAAATGGAGAAAAGAGAACAAATTCCAATATGGATGCAGTTTAGGTATAGGAGGTGAATTATTAAAAAGGTAAAGAGAATCATATTGTGTGGGTTTATTTTGGGAAATTTTGGTTGTGCAAGTATTGAAAGAACAAGTCTTCTTGGTGTTGGTAGTGGAGCAGTAGTTGGAGGTTTAGCAGCTTCCAGTATGGCAGCAAGTGACCATAAGAGGAAGACAACAAATGGTGCTGTTGTGGGTGCAGTCCTCGGTGGACTGACAGCTTACATCATTCATCGAGTGATTGATAAAAAGGAGAGCCGTGTAAGAAGGGAGACATTATTTAATCTTGAATCTCATGGGATCACCACGGGCTTTGACGGGGTGGACATGAAAAAGTTTAATACTTTTGTTTCTTCTCCCCAGGTTCGTGAGGACTATGTAGAGACTCATACTGAGGAGGATGGTCGTGTGCTTATACAAGGCCACAAGCGATGGAAGATCATCGGAAATCCTCAGTTCAATTTGGCTCGACCTCAAAAAAGGAGGAAGAAATGAGGCGGCTGAAAGCTGGAAGAGTTGCGTTGAGTCCTCAAGCAACGGAGGATTTGAATTTTATGATTGATGGTCTGAAAGCAGATGGTGCCACCGTTCAAGGTGGGCCATCTGATTTCCTAAGCCTTATTACTTCGGTTTTTAAAGAAAAGTTTTTTGAGAAAGAAATAGTCTTATTGAGAGGTAGGTTAATTGATGAGCTGAGTTATGTAAAAAGCCAGATCTCACGAACAGGCTCTAAAAAAGAGGTATATGAAAAGATGAGGAAGATGGTTAAGGAGTATGACAAAGAAGAGAAAAAGAGCCGTTTAAAAGCCAAATCTCGGCCTCAAAACACCCAAGAAATTGAGGTCAATTTGTGAGGCTAAAATCCTTTAAAAGCGTTTACTGGAGTGCATTTTATTTAACTGGGTGGGGTCAATATTTATTGATCCCACTCCGATATAAACCTATAATTATAAGTAAGCTTAAGGATGCTTAAGCCGATCCCTAAAGGGGATGTGTTCTTTGAAATGGGAATAGCTAAGGAGTCATTGTGGGGTTACGATGAGGCTGCAAAATTTTTGCAAGTCTCCGTACGAACACTAAAACGACGAGTAAAGCGAAACGAGGTTCCTCATTTATATGTGGGGAGCTTAGTGAGGTTTGCTCCATGGAAACTTTGTGCATGGGCCGAAAAAGGAGGTTCATCATGAAGCGAACAGAAGTAAAAACTAAAGAACGTGGAATTTATAAAGAAGTATTAATTGACCCAATAACGGGACGGCAAACGGCCACTGGTCGTTACCGTTCTATCTTTCGTTTTTATGTCGATGGAAAACCCAAGAAGTTATCTTGTGTTTGTTCTTCTTTTGCCGATGCCAGAGATTTTAAATTTGGCAAGAAAACAAAAGAAGAAATTTTAAGTGGAGTGTCTAAAGAAGTTTTAGAAGAGCACTCGAAGCCTGAAGTCTTTGAAAGTGAAAAGCAAGTTTATACGTTTTTTGATTTGGTATCAGATTGGAAAGAGTTCAACTACGAAAACATTGAAGAGGTTACAAGGGAAGGGTGTGAACAGCATTTCAAATTATTTGAATGTCTACATGATAGAGAGGTTAAAACCTTTAAGATTGAAGATATTGATAAATTAATTTTGAAATGGAAAAAAGGAGCTTCTAAAAGGCGATATTCATTTAAACGTGAGTTGAAGTTTTTGGGACAGATTTTTCGTTTTTACCGAGAAAGAAAAAATCCCCAGTTTATTTTTCCTATTTTAAGCATTCACTTCAAAAAGTGCGTGCTCAAAAAGAAGGCGCGTAACGCCAATGAAGAGAATTATGTCAAAGAGACAGATTTTCCTCGTTTTCTTTGCGGTCTTAAGCAGGAGAAGGATTTTCGATATTATTTTGTTGCTCTCTGTCAGTATTTTTTAGGTTTGAGAATTGGTGAGGCCTTGGGGCTTCATTGGGAAGACCTTGATACCGAAAGAATGGAATGGACGATAACGAGAACGATCACTTGGGATCGAAACTGGAATGCCAGCGTTAAGGATCTACCAAAAAATGGTGTGATCCGTTCTCAGCCGATTTCTCAATTTTTATTAAATGAGATTGAGGAACTGAGAAAATTGACTGGTGGAGCCTCAGAGGGTTTGGTTTTTTCTAGGCGTGGTCAGAGACCGATGATTCGTAAAACAGTTGCTACAGCCTATAATAGGGTTTTTAAAAAAGTAGGGATTGATTATGCCAATGGGACACATTGCATACGAAGGACGGCGGCCACACTGGGTAATAACAAGACGGGAGATTACCAGGCGGCGAGCCATTTTCTTGGACATTTGGATCTTCGGGAGACCAGAAGATATGTTGGAAAGGAAAGTTGGAAACGAAAACATTTGGGAGCGTTGGAAGAAGTTTTGGCCGAGTCAAAAACGACTCGAACATTAAAGGTGGTAAACAGTTGAAATAATTGATGCGGAACTTTTGCGGAACCAGGGTCGAGTCAGTTTTGACTCAGCCCTTTTTTCAAAAGGTTCCGCGAAAGTTCCGCCAGAGTTCCGCAAAACCTAAATTTCAAATTTTAGGCGAAAAAAAAGCTAAGCTTTTCAAAAGCTTAGCTATTAAAATGGATGGGGTAGCAGGACTCGAACCTGCGCATGTCAGAATCAAAATCTGATGCCTTACCAACTTGGCGATACCCCATCAAATGAGCCAATATTCTTAGCGAAATCCCTGGGGTTTATCAACAAAAAAAGCCACCTAACAAATAGGTGGCTTAAACCAAGGCCTGAGGTGGCAGCCCCAGGAAATAAAAGTCATTTTTTAATCGGCTTTTGCTTTTAAGCCTTCGAGGGATTGGCCCATGGTACGAACTTCGTCTTCGAATGCCTCGAAGATCTTCTTTTCAATTTCCTCACGGGTTTCCTGATTGAGGGGGTGGGCGATATCCCGGAATTGCCCATCTTTCCGCTTTTTACTGGGCATGGCAACAAAAAGTCCGGTGTTGCCGTCGATGATCTTTAGATCTCTAATAACGAAACAATCGTCGATAGTTATTGTCACGTAGGCTTTCAGTTTATCTTCGTTGACTGGGAAAACCTTCACTTCGGTGATATTCATTGCATCCTCCATATGGTGCTGATCAAGTCGCAAAAATGGCCTATTCCGTCTAAATAGTTTACCGGCTCAAATGATGCGGCGCTTACTAAATTCTGAATCTGACTCAACATGATGCAAAAGGGCAGCCAGCCTGAGACTTTGAAACATAATATTTAATGTCTGGATAGGAGCATGAAATGGGGGTTTTCAAATCGACTCGAAAACCCCCGGGAAAATTTACTGACTTTTTGTGTCCATAAAAAGGAGGGCCACGCCAGAATGTCGCGCGACTCTGAGGTAATTTCGGCCTTTTCTAAGGTTTTTCATAACATCTCTAAGGCGTTTTACGGGGACCTTGTTCACATCAAGAATCACGTCACCCGTATTGAGGCCCGCTTGGCTGGCAATGCTTCGTCGCTCGACACTGGTTACAACGGGGCCCTTGGGAACAGAAGTGTTAATGCTGAATTCTCTTCGCAAATCATCGTTGGAATTAGCGACTTTAAAGCCCAAGCCAAAAGGTGCTTTAGTGCCTGTGTTGACTTTTTCAGGGCGCGCAGCAAGCTTTTGATCTTCGGGATGTTGGCCCACGACAATATCAAAATTCTTAACATTCTTTTTGCCGCGCTTATTGAAGCGGTGAATGGTGATTTTTGACTTCTTGCCGACGGGCGTATCTTGAACAGCACGGATCAGATCTCTTTCCGATTTAACGGGTTTCTTTCCGAACTTAACAATAACATCGTATTCTTTAAGACCACTTTTCTCGGCGGGGCCATCGGGCATGATTTGTGTGATCAAGGCTCCCTCGCCTTCATCGACTTGAAGTTGCGCAGCTACACGAGGGTTAAATCCCATAATGTTGACACCGATAAATCCGCGCTTAACGGACTCGCCCTTTTCTAATATGGGGAGAATATCTTTGACGTAATCAATGGGGATCGAAAAGCCAATCCCTTGAGCCCTGGCATCGATGGCAGTGTTCATACCAATGACGTAACCATTGGTATCGACCAGGGGACCACCGGAATTACCGGGATTGATCGAAGCATCGGTCTGTAAGAAGGGAAAGCGATTGAGTTCGTCAATACTTCGCCCTTTTGCCGAAATAATTCCCGTGGTCATTGTATTTGAATGGCCAAAAGGATTTCCAAAAGCAGCAACCCATTGACCCACTTCGAGGCCTTCACTCGAACCCAGTTTTAAGTAGGGAAGTTTTTTTCCTGCATCGATCTTAATCAACGAAATGTCACCGCGGACATCGCGGCCAATGACTTCGGCTTCGTAAAATTTATTAGGGTCTTCGGTCAGAGCCACTTTGATATTACCGCCTTCAAGGTCGACGACGTGGTTGTTGGTTAAAATCAAACCATCGGGGCTAATTAAAAAACCAGTTCCCAGAGCTCTTGGTTTATCGGGTTGACCGCGATGGGGGCGCATTTGCGGACCAAAAAATTCTTCGAAAAAATCAAAGAAAGGGTCCCTGCGGTCAAGACGAGGGCTGCGTCGACTCGGGCGCTGTAGCACGGTCGCCGAAATATTAACGACGGCCGGATTTATTCTTTTATTGAGTTCCACAAAGAGATTGGCCGGGAGTGGCTCTCCCAGTTTGGCTCCAGACATGGGAGTTTCTTTGGCTTCAAGAACCGGTGTGAAGCTAAAAACAAAAAGTAAACTAGCTATAGCAAAAAAGCGGTTGGATGTTTTTAGTATCTTCATTTTTGACCTCTCTACAATCGTTCAAATTATTTTAGAGCGACATATTTCATTTGCAGGTCATTCACCATATTGTTGAGAAATTGCTTTTCTTCATCTTGAAGATTGTTCTGCGTTTTCTCTTGGAGCATGACCAACAAATCTATATTGAATCGCGCTAAAGCTTTGTCAATGTGGGTCTCTCCAGTTTCTGGATTGGGGGCTATACCAAGGGCCATCGCCGCAGAAGAACCAATCGACAAAACCAATGTCGAAAACGACGCCTCTAGTTTAGATTGAGTTTCTCCAGTCATAAATCCATCCTTCTTATTGTTTACAATTTTTTATATTTACAGGGGATAAGTACCAATTAATTTGAGGATTCGCTTTTCAACCTGGGGTTGATTGAGGAAATGCTTAAACCAATCCCTCCCTGTCAGAGGGTTAATTATAAACAAATGAGACAAGGGCAGAGGCAAGTAAAGTGGGCGAGTATTGCAATAGGCTTCTAGCTTCCAGAGCGTTTTAGCCAGGGCTTTTGGGTCTTCGAGTAATTGCGCAGCTAATTCATCAATTTCATAGGTGGTTCGAGGGCTCGAAATGAGAGAAAGAAGGAATGACATCACTGGAGCCCATAATTTTCGTAAGTACTTTGTAAAACCTCGCGGCTCTGCTGATTTTTTGCCGATATTTTTATAAAGACTTGGGATAATGAAGATACCACCAGTGAGAGCACTGGCCATACTCAAGGGTAGCGTGCTTTTGAGTTTTATTTTCGCAACTTCGTGGGCAAGTACTGCCACTAAATCTTCAGGTTGGAGTTCATGGATCAAGCTGTCAGAGAGATAAATTTTCGAATGAGACCAATTTCGCCCGAGACTGAATGCTGTCGGAGAAGGCAGTTTCACTTCGTAGACTTCAGGCATGGGGATTCGCGCCTTTTGCGCCAGGGTTTGGGTGGTATCGAGTATGCCCCAGGGGTCTTGCCCTTCAAGACTTCTGGTCTGAAATATTTGGCTGATGCGAATATCTCCGTAAAAATAAAAAAGAGAAACCATCAAGCTGGAAAATACGAAGGTCCAAAGGACTCCTTGCCTTCCGCCCAGGCTATGGCCAGCGTAAACGATCAAAAAAGACGACAAAATAAGCAGGAACCATATTTTCCAAGAATAGCGATGCATATAATAACCCCTTCCCCTTCAATATCCCTAGACCAAAGGCATTTTGCAAGCCATCAAGCTATTGAGAGAACTCCTGAATTTCGCAAAGCAAAAGCAGATAAATCAATAGACGAAGTGAAGGCTGGGAAGTCAAAATAAAAGGTTCAAGGAGGTAATAGTGGAAGTAGATGTAATGGCACTTAACGCAGCGATCAAACAAGAGAGCCAATTTGTTGATCGTATGATGCAGGAAGTTCAAAAAGTGGTCGTTGGGCAAAAGGAAATGCTTGAGGGAATTCTCATGGGTTTATTGACCGGTGGGCACGTTCTCCTCGAAGGGGTTCCCGGGTTGGCTAAAACCCTGACAATTTCGACCATATCCGATGCCATCTCTCTCGAATTTCAAAGGGTGCAGTTTACACCGGATCTACTACCTTCAGATTTGATCGGTACCATGATCTTCAATCCCAAGTCAGGAGAGTTCGCGCCAAAGAAAGGGCCTATTTTTACTAATATCGTCCTTGCCGATGAGATCAACCGAGCTCCTGCAAAAGTTCAGAGTGCGCTCCTTGAAGCCATGGCCGAAAAACAGGTGACCATCGGTGATGAAACCTATCGTCTCGAAAAACCCTTCTTGGTTCTTGCGACGCAGAACCCACTCGAGCAAGAAGGAACCTATCCGCTTCCCGAAGCCCAGATGGATCGATTTATGTTTAAAATTAACGTGGTCTATCCTACGAAGGCGGAAGAACTAGAAATTATGAATCGCATGGGAACCGATTCGGTTCCCCATATACAGTCAGTAATTACGAAAGAAGAGCTTTTAAAAGCTCGAGCTATGACGGACCAAATTTATGTAGATGATAAAGTCCGCAATTACATCGTCGAAATCGTCATGGCGACACGGAAGCCATCGGATTACGGATTAGGTCATATCGAAAACCTGATGCAGGTAGGGGGATCTCCTCGTGCGACGATCAGCTTAATTCGGGCGGCTAAAGCCCACGCCTTTTTGCGAGGGCGCGGTTACGTGACCAGTGAAGATGTTAAAGCCATTGTTTACCATGTTCTCCGTCATCGTTTGATCTTAACTTTCGAAGCCGAGGCTGAAGAAATTAAAACCGACGAAGTGATTAAAGAAATTCTTAACCAGATTGAGGTGCCTTAATTGAGTTTACCGCCGGAGATTCTCAAAAAAGTTAAACTTCTCGAGATTAATACGCGGAAACTAGTGAACTCAACTTTCGCGGGTCAATACCACTCGGCTTTCAAAGGTCAGGGAATGACCTTTGCTGATTTTAGAGAGTATGTTCCTGGCGACGACGTTCGTTCAATTTCTTGGCCCCTCACGGCTCGAACCGGAAAAGTTTATATTAAGAAGTTCGAAGAGGAGCGCGAGCTCACTCTCATGCTGGCTGTGGATGTCAGCGGCTCCGTAGACTTTGGCTCAAAAGATTATTTTAAAGGCGAAGTCATTACCCACTTGTCGGCCATTCTCGGTTTTGGGGCCGCGCAAAACAATGATAACGTCGGTCTTATTCTATTTTCAGATCAGGTAGAGCACTACGTGCCTCCTAAAAAAGGCCGGGGCCATATACAGAGAATATTGCGCGACCTTTACTATCACAAACCAAAAAGTCGCGAGACACGAATTGCAAGTGGCCTTGAGTACCTCAAGGGAATATTGAAAAAACGCTCGACGATTTTTTTATTTAGTGATTTTGACGACGAAAACTTTGGATCAGCTCTTCGCATGGTCAGCCGAAAGCACGAGACAGTGGCTGTAGTTGTCAGGGACCCTTGTGAGGATGAGATTCCTGATTTGGGTTTGGTTGATCTCCACGACCCCGAGACGGGAGAAGTATTGACCGTTGACAGTTCTTCGCCGGTCTTTCGCAGGGCCTATGCACTGCAAATGAAAGAGCAAATGGCCCATAGAGAGCGTGAATTGCGAAAGGCTCAAGTCGACCGTATTGACGTCATTGCGGGAGAGGATTTTGTCGACCCTCTTATTGGATACTTTAGAAAGAAAAACGGTGGTTGATTGTGTCTGAAGAAAAGCAAAATCAACAAGCCGAGAAAAAAGAAAAGGAAAAGCTTCCCGCTTGGAGCTGCCAAGTTGAGCGTGACCCGCAACTGCAATTTGAGGGCAAGCAAGGGTTAACGGTCGGCGAGATTTTCACTCTGAAATGCCAAGGAGAGCCTGCTGCCTTTGAAAAGAAAGAGTGGCAATTCGAGTTACAAAAAGGTTTTGAGTACGGGTTAAAGCTTTTAGAAGTAAAGAGCTACCAGCCTGATTTTGCGGAGTTAAAAGTCACAACCTACAAAGCAGGTGGCCTCCAATTTGGTCATCTCGTTTTAACTGATGGCGTTCACCGGCAAGAGATCAAAGATCTAAAATTTGCCGTTGAGTCCGTAGTAGAGCCCCCCAAAAACAATCAGCCTCCACAACCCTATGGCCCCGTCTCTCCGATGTTGATTAGTTTGCCCATGTGGTTTTGGATCATAATTGCTGCCTTAGCAGCAGTGGTCGTCGGCTGGCTTATTAGAAGAATTGTTCGCTCCGTACAAAGAAAACGAGTGGCCAGGGAGCTTTCGAAGCACCAAACGGCATTAACTCCTTACAATCAATTTAATAAAGATCTTCGCTCACTCATGCGCGAGTATATTTTCAATGATAAAATTAACTGGCCCCAGAGCCGTGTGAAAGAGTTTGTATCTTTATTGAATCGCTATTACCGGGTTTTTATTTTACGCGAGTTTTCTGTTCCGGCCTTAGAGTGGAGTAGCGGTGCTGTGGTGAGAGATATTAAATCGCGCCGGCGAAAGAAACTGCAAAAACAAACTATTGGAAGTCTGAATTTAACCCTCAGGGAATTTGATAAAGCCATAGAACGTATTGAGAAAGTGGATATGACCGATTGCCAACAGCTTTTAGAGATTACCAGAAAGTCGGCTCAGAGTATTGCTCGCGACACGAGGAGTGACCTGTGATTGTATGGGCCAGTCTGTCAGCATTTTTGTTAATCGCACCCCTGGTTGGTTTGCTCGTTTGGAACTGGATGCGGAGACGAGATCGTAAACCTTCGATTCAGTTTAGTAGTCTGAGAGTGATCAAAGGGATTTCTCCGGGGTTTCGAGCCCGATTGAAGTGGTTGCCCTTGTTCTTAAAAGTCGTGGGCATTGTTCTGGCAATTGTTGCTTTAGCACGCCCCCAAAGGGCTGATACTAAAATTAAGAGAAATGTTGAGGGGATCGATATTATGATGGCTCTCGATATTTCGGATTCAATGCTGATTGAAGACATGCGTCCCACAAACCGTCTAGAGTCTTCTAAGAAGGTGATCAAAGACTTTGTTAATCAGCGAATCTCTGATCGCATGGGGCTCGTGGTATTTTCTGGAGAGTCCTATACTCGAGTGCCTTTAACCTTAGATTACCCCATATTACTCAATAATCTAAAAAAGGTGAAAACTTCGAGAAATATTAAAATGGGAACAGCGATCGGTGTGGCCCTTGCCAATGCAGTGGCTCGGTTGAGAGAGTCAGAGGCAAAAACACGCATTGTGATTTTGTTAACCGATGGTGAGAATAACTCGGGTACAATTGATCCCGAGACAGCCCTTGATATTGCCAAGGGTTACGGTATGCGAATATACACCATTGGTGTCGGGCGTGATGGTCAGGCGAAACTCCCTGTTTTTAGAAAAGACTTGTTTAATAGAACTGTAAAAAGTTATCAGCCCATCCACAGTAAAGTAAATGTGACTTTACTGAAGCGGCTTGCCAGCGAAACCGGTGGTAAGTTCTATCGAGCTACGAATACGGGAACCCTCGAACGGGTTTTTAATGATATTAATAAACTGGAACGCTCAAAAATTGATGTGAGCCAGTATACGAAGTATGCAGAGCTGTACCCTCCTTGGTTGCAGCTCGCTTTTTGGTTTTACTTGGCGAGTATTTTTGTTCAACACACCATTTTGAGAAGGGGGCCGTAGATGTTTCGATTTGCTGATCCTTGGTTTCTTAGCTTGATGTGGATGCTGCCGATTATTATCGTTCTCTATGTTCTCGTTCAGAAGAGAAGCCGGGCTAAAATAAAAAAAGCCTTGGGAGAAAAGTTATCTCCCTTTCTCACCTCGAGTTACTCTTCAAAAAAACGAAGAATCAAGTTGGTCTGTCAGCTTATCGCTCTTGCATTTATTCTTGTTGCCTTAGCCCGCCCGCAAGCGGGAAAGAAGCAGCAAGAAGCAAAAAGCCAGGGTATTGAGCTGATGATTGCATTGGATGTTTCTAACTCGATGTTGGCCGAAGATGTTAGGCCGAGTCGTCTCGATTTCGCCAAAAAAGAAATTAGTGGTCTCCTCGATCAGTTAACCGGCGATAAAGTGGGACTCATTGCCTTTGCCGGGTCAGCCATTTTAATGTCGCCATTGACGACCGATAAATCGGCACTAAAGATGTTTTTAGAATCCTTGAGCCCAGACTCGATCGAAACCCAAGGAACTGATTTTCAGACGGCACTCAGTGAAGCGGCCCAAGCTTTTGTGAGGGGAGGGGTCGACACAGAGGCTGATGAAAATACCTCGGTTTCGAGGGTCGTACTTGTTGCCAGTGATGGTGAGGACCACGAGGAAGGGGCCTATGATTTAGCAGAAAGGCTTTCTCAAGAAGGGATTAGAGTTTTCTCTCTCGCCTTTGGAACCGAAAGAGGGGGGCGAATTCCCCTTAAAGATGGTCGAGGCTACCTCAAGGGTTATAAGAAAGACGAGCAAAATAAAGATGTTGTGACCAAGCTCTCAGGAGACAGCCTAAGAAGGCTCGCTTCGGCCGGTAAGGGCAGTTTTCACCATGTTGTTTACGGTGGTGGACAAATGAAGACACTCAGAAACGAATTAGCCCAATTAGAGCAAGCGGAATTTGATTCAGTGATCGCGACCAATTATGATGAAAGGTACCAGATCTTTTTGCTCATTGGTCTGATTTTGGCTCTGGTAGAGCTTTTATTTGGAGAGAGGAAGTCGAGTAGCCGAATTTGGCGCGGACGATTTGAGGTGAATTCGAAGTGATAAAGAAGTTTTTCATGAGTCTTTTTATTTTGGGAATCTCTATGGGTGTTCAAGCTCGTAGTTTCGATTCTATTCAAAATAATAACGAAGGCGTTGATGACTTCGAGGCCAAGCATTACACGGCTGCCTACGAGAAATTCATTAAGAGTCTTGCCGACGAACCTTTCGATAGACAGGTCCAATTTAATCTCGGGGTCTCTTTTGAGGGAATTAAAGAGCCGGAAAAGGCCTTGAAACAATATGATCAGGTTCTCCAGGGAGTTGAAGACCCCAATTTAAAGTTTGCCACACTTTTTAATAAGGCACGTCTACACAGTGAAAAAAAAGAAATTGATAAGGCGCTTGAAATCTACCAAGAAGCCCTTGCCTTGAACCCCCAATCCAAAGAAGTGAAGCACAATATTGAGCTACTCACTCAGCAACAGCAAGGCGGTGGAAAAGGGGATAACCAGGACCAAAAACAACAACAAGAGCAGGGGGATCAAGATCAGCAGCAACAACAGCCCCAGCAACCAAAGCAGCAGGACAAGAAGAAGAAAGAATTTAAGAGTAAAGATCTGACAAAGGATGACGTGAGACGAATTTTAGATGAGTTGAAAAGACAAGAGCAAAAGATTAGAGCCAAGCACATGCGTGAAAAGGATCAGAAAAGTGAAAGAAAGAGTAAAGATTGGTAGTATGAAAAATCTTATCGTCTTAGCTTTATTTTGTTTCAGTTTGCCGGCTTTTGCCAAAAAGCTTGAGGTCACTGCGACTGTAGATCGAAACAGCGTTGAAAGTGGTGAGCCTTTTACTTTGACGGTCTCGGTCAGCTCTTCAAAGAGCGTCAGCGTGAGAGATCCTGAATTGCCCGGTCTTGATGGCCTCGATCTCTTTCACTCGTGGAATGAATCAAACACTCGGTCCAGCTTTTCTCCTGGGCAAGGTGGGTTCCAGATGATCGTGACCCAAAAATTTAATTACCAACTGGCCCCCAATAAACAGGGAAGAATCCGAATTGCCCCCATAACCGTCGTGGTTGATGGCAAAGAAGTTAAAACCAAGCCAATCACAATCACTAGTATGAAGCCAGGCAGTGGCCCTAAAGCTCGGCGTCCGCGCCGGAATCGACCTAAGAGTCAGGATCCTTTTGATCAAATGGAAGATATGTTCAACAGTTTGCTCCAGCGCCCCTTTGGCACTCAGCCGGGCCATGGAAATCAAATCGCACCCGATGCGGCCGTTCCAGGTGAAGATTTTTTCATTGTCGTTGAAGTCGACAAACAGCAAGCCTATGTCGGAGAACAAATTACCGCCGCTTGGTACCTTTATACACGCGGGCAGGTGCTCGACTTAGATACTCTCAAGTATCCCGACCTGAAAGGCTTCTGGAAAGAAGATATTGAAATTGCAACTCATCTCAATTTTCGCCAGGATGTAATGAACGGAATCCCATATCGGAAAGCCCTGTTGGCAAAGTATGCACTCTTTCCGATAAAGCCGGGGTCGGCTACTGTGGATCCCTATCGGGCTAAAGCCACGATTATCGGTTCTGGTCGCACAGGCTTTGGTTTTTCGCGCAAGCGTAGTTCAACCAATGAAAGTAAAAAAATCTTGGTCACCGTTAAAGATTTACCTAAAGATACGAAGCCACAAAACTTCACAGGTGGAGTGGGTGACTTCAACATGCGTGCCGAGCTGGCTGACAAGATGGTGGTTTCAGGGCAGCCCTTTGAGTACAATATTCGTTTTGATGGTGAGGGGCTTGCCAGCCGAATTGATAAACCCAATTTGAATTTGCCTGAGAATGTTAAGGTCTACGATCAAAAATCTGAGACCCGCTTTTTTAAAACAGGACGATCCTTCAAAGAATTTAAATATCTTTTGATAGCTGAAAACGACGGCGAATTGGTGATGCCAGAAAGCCGGGTGTCCATCTTTCACCCTGAAACGGGCATGTACAGGGAAGTCAATTCCAGTGAGTTAACGATCAATGTTTTGCCGGGTGCGAATGGACCGGCACTACCCTCTCAAACATTGGCCGATGGTGATCAAACATTAGAAGAAGAACAGAAAGATCCTCTTCCGGGATTTATTGGTGAGTATCAAGCCTATGGCGAAGGCTCCCAAACCGAAGAAGCGATCATGTGGTCTACGGTTTTTATTTTTCTATCTTTCGTTTTGCTCTTTAAGGCGCGCTCGGAAATGGGTTGGGGAGTTCGAGAAAAAACAATTCTACAAAGTGTGGAGCGCCGTTTTAAACGAATTCGTTCAGAGGTCACGGCCGGCAACACTCAACAAGTCGGTGTCATGGTTACAAACGCCGTTTATTTTGTGCTCGGTGAACTTTCCCGTCAGGGCGGGGCCTATGTCGAATTAGAAAAGCTCCTTTTAAAATCTCCTCCCTCGGTCCGTCGAGAGTTTGGTGAGCCGGTTTTAAAACTGATGGAATCTTTTCAAGCTATGGGCTTTGCGCCCAAAGAATCACTCGGTGAGCTCAATGACAGAAAAAGGCAGACCCAGTTGGTTGAGAAGATGGAAACGATCCTTCTGAAAGCGGTTCACGTTGGCCTCAGTGAGGAAGAAGAACAGGTGGCCTGATCGCGTCGCGTTAAGCGTCAATTTTTCCCAAATTTTTTATTAATTTGCATAGTCAAAATGATCTTTGTTAGTTTTTCTCTCTCAAAGGGGGAGGGGCTATGTTTCGAAGAATTTCTATGACTTCATTTCTATTTCTATTAATGGTGTCTCTGTCGGGATTTGCAGAAACTGAACTTTCCCACGCCAATGACGAATGGGCCAAAGAAGAGTTGCGCTTTCTTCATTTTGCCGAAGATGGCCGTGGCATGATTCTAGCTCCTGGTCTTCTGGAAGTTTTGGAGACCTTTATCCCGGGAGCGTCCCAATCTACCGAAGCTTCGGAATTCATTCAGCAAAACTTTCTTTCAGTTTTTGATTCTGAGTTTCGAGTGCCTAATTTTGTCGAGTCCGGGTTTGCAAAGCGCTGGGGACTTTACTTTGATAAAGACGGGCTCGTTGGGTTCAACGCAGCTGAAGACAATGGTGTCACCTACGGAGCCATGGGCTGCGTTGTTTGCCACAGTGGTAAGGCCGCGGGTGAGCATATTATTGGTCTCGGAAACAAAAATATCGATGTTCAAAAGATGGCTTCGGAAGTTTCGAAGATGGAGAAGTTGTGGTGGCGTTGGAATAACTTCCGCACGCGTAGTCCAGAGTTTAAAGAAATTGAGCAGAACGCCATGCAGTTTTCGGAGTACCTGTCGAACGAAGAGATGGGGAATTTAACTCAAGGTCTCGTTCCTACTGCTTTTATTAAGGGGTGGTTTTATAGAATTCAAGGGCGCCCTCTGCCGAAGACGGCTAAGGGGCAAGTGAAAGTTCCGCAATTGTGGGGTTACGAGAAAAAGCGCTTAGCGGGTCAATTCTGCGATGGTTTTGGTGATGGAACAGAGGTCGGTTGGGGGATTGCCGTTGAACTTGCTGCTGGGCAAACTCCAGAAACGGCACGCGGATATTACGACAAAATTAAAGAGGCTGAAGAAGTTTTTAATTACTTTTTACCTCCAGAATATCCATTCGATATCGATGAAGCGAGAGCAGAAGTAGGAAAACAAATTTTCAGTAAGACGTGTTCTGGGTGCCACGGAACTTACGAGAAAACACCTGATGGTTTTCCAATCTACAAGGAGCCAAAGCGCATTCCCTGGCACGTCGTTAAAACTGATTTTGATCGCCTTGCGGTTGGAACGCCAGAGTTTTTCGAATTAGTAAATAGCAATCCACTGAATGACATTATGAAATACAAGCATACATCTCCGGGCTATTTTGCCCCTCGTTTAGATGGGATTTGGTCTCGTTTTCCGTACCTACACAATGCTTCAATTCCTAGTCTGTATCAGTTGCTTCTTCCTGAAGACGAAAGAGTTCCTTTCTTTTCTCTCGAGGACTCGGGAGAGGAGTACCGTTTTGATCAGCAAAAACTGGGACTCAGTATTCCTTCAATGAAGCAACTCGCACGCTTTGAAAGGTCAAAGAAGCTTCCTCGCTCAATTTACGATACTCGTCGAATTGGACACTCCAATCGTGGTCACAATTTTACAGCTAACATGAGTGATGAAGATCGTTACAGTTTGATTGAGTATTTGAAAACTCTTTAACCGGACGCCCTTTGGTGGTCGACTTCCAATTCGGCTTCGCTAAAGGGTTTATCCTTGAGTGTTTTTCTTACGATTGGCTTAATTCGAATAATATCGTAAAGCATTTTCATAGAATCGCGAACTATGTGAACTTTACTATCGGGATCGTTAACCCATTTAATGGGACGAGTATCGATGGTAAACCCCAGTTCGATGGCAATGAGAAGAATTTCCACGTCAAAGGCGAAGCCATCTAGGCTTTGTCGTGAAAAAATGGGATGGACTGTTTTTCTACGGAAGGCCTTAAACCCGCATTGTGTATCTTCAATTCCCTTTACAGCAAAGGACTGCACAATTTTATTAAAAGTTCGTCCCATGTTTTTTCGAATGGGGTTTTGCGATTTAAGGATTTCAGACTGATTATGGGCTCTAGAGCCGATAATGATATCGACACTGGGCTCTTCTGCGAAGTGGCTTAAAAAATTGAGAACTTCAACCAAGGGGGTTGAAAGGTCCGCATCCATGAAAAATACCAGTTCACCTTGGGCTTGAAGCATGCCTGATTTAACAGCATATCCTTTACCACGCTGAACCTGGTTATCGATCACCCGAAAGTAGTCTTTATCTTTTGTCATTTCCCGCGCGAGTTCGAGGGTTCGATCCGTGGACTTCTCGATGACAATAAGAACCTCTAAATCCTTACTATACTTCGAAAAAAAGGCATGAATGTCGAGAATGGCCCTCGGTAATCGCTTTTCTTCATTGTAAGCTGGAACAACTAGACTAAATTTTTTCAATTCTTTGGCTCTTACAGTCATAATCCATTGATTTCTCTTCAAGCAAAATTATACACTTTTTCAAAGGCCTGCGGATGAAAGATCGACTTGTATTGCATCGAATAAATTCTAAAACCCTCTGGGTTGTGCTTTCTATTGTTGTCTGCGGTTTACTTCGCTTTCTATTCCTTGACCAAAAGCCAGCCCATTTCGACGAAGGTATTAATGGGTGGTTTGTCAGCTCCATTTGGAAAGATGGCTATTATAACTACGACCCCACTAATTTTCACGGGCCCATTTATTTCTATTTTCTCCAGTTAGCAGAACAGCTCTTTGGGGTCTCTGTGAGTTCCTACCGGTTTATGACGGGGCTTTTTTCACTTGGATTTTGTCTTTTAATTTTTGAATTGAAAAACTGGAGTCCAAGAGTAGCGTTTTTGTCCTTCGTTGGTTTAAGTCTTTCTACGTCTTTAGTTTTTTATTCGCGCTACGCAATTCACGAAACCCAATTTGTTTTCTTCCAAGTTTTATTTTTTGTTGGCTATTTGTTTTGGGAGCAAACTAAAAGTCAGCGCTCATTTATTTTTATGACAATCGCCTTTTTTGGGGCTGTCATGAATAAAGAGACATTTTTTATTTACTTCGGTACCTTTGCAATCGCACTTTTATGTTTAAGGGTCTTTAAAAAAATTCTTCCTAAAAACACAGAGCCTTCCTATTCAGGGGAAACTCAGTTCACTAGACTCGATGGGAACAAAGCATTTTTAATATTTGGACTGGGCTTTGCCTTTTGTTTATGGATTTTTTCAGGCTTTGGAATGGATCGGGATGGAATAGGCAATTTTTTTAAAGCCTTCGCTTTTTGGACAAAGACCGGAACGAGCACGGGTCATGCCAAACCCTTTTACTATTGGATGGAGTTAAACTGGTACTACGAGGCTTTGGTGTTAATATCTATATTATTTCTGCCGCTCGCTGCCTGGAAAGGACATAGAATTTGGCGCTTGAGTGCACTTCTTGGTTTTGGTCAGTTGTTAGCCTACTCGATTATTCCCTACAAAACACCATGGCTAAATATGTCTTTTGTTTGGCCGCTCATTGTCCATTTTTCGTTTAGCCTTGATTTTATACTGAGTCGAAAAATAAAGGCATCCACGAAGAAGTTCATTTATGGTGTTTGTGTTTTGCTTTTTTCAATTCAGACCTATCAGAGTATTCGTCTGAGTTTCTTTCGCTACGAGGACCCAAAAGAAAAGTATGTCTATGTTCAGTCGCGACAGCAGTTCTGGGATATCTATCGGTACTTCCTAAACGAAGCCCAAGCGAAGCCAAGTATTTTCACCTATAAGGTCAGTCTGACTCTTAAAGATGAGTGGCCCTTGCCCTGGTTGTTTGAAAAGTTCACCAATGTTGATTTTTCCAAAGCTGTCGATTCACGCTCCGATATATTGATCTCAGATGTGGCTGACAAGCTCAAAACAATAAAAATATTGGGCTCAGACTTCGTTTACTTGCAAACTCCCTTGCGGGAAGCTCGTGCCGACGTTGTCGTTTTTGTGAGAAAGTCAGCCTTCGGCAACCTGCCCTTTGGATTTAAGTCAATTTCTACGGAGGCCCTCTGATACTTGCCTGGATATTACTACATATCGTTTTCTCAAGCCTTTTGGCTCTGCTATTTAGCCTTGTATTTGGTCGAGTAGAGCCCGTTGGTGCCCTATTGTCTCTTGGCTTAGGAAGCTATATATCCGCTCGGTTGGCCAGACGAATTGATCAGTCCTTTGAATTTGATGTTAAGGGCCTAAACACTCTCGAAATTTCTATCGGGCTTTTTTTGTTGTGGAGTTTTTGTCGACACTTCCTTTACCTGATTATTGATGGGCAGAAATCGATTAAGACTTTGATAAAAAATAATTTGGGCGACTTACCTCTGCATATTTCCCATATTAGAAGTTTCCAGGAGGGCCCATTTCCATTTTTGAACCCGAGTTATAGTTCTGACTATCTCCGCTATCCTTTTGGGATGAATCTCTATAGTTCTCTTTGGGATTCTCTAGGAGTTCCACTCGGTTCTCATATGTTCATCGTCGGTGTTGCTTGTAGTCTTCTTCTACTGGTGTTGAGTTATAGACTGGCAGGGTGGGTTTCTTGGGTCTGTGTCCTTCTTGGGGGAGGTAGTGCCGGTTGGACCTTTTTGCAAAACGGTCGTTACCTCGATTTTCAAAAAGACTTGGCCTGGAAGAATATTATCACCAGCATGTGGGTTCCCCAGCGAGGGCTTCTTATCGGTATACCCATTGGACTCCTCCTGATGCGACATTTTATTACTGTCAGTCGGTCTCCCAATTCGGTCCCGATTCAAAGAATGAAGCTCCTTGGATTTTTATGGGGAGTTTTACCTTTCTTTCACACTCACAGCTTTGTTTTTATGAGTTTATTCTTTGGTGGACTGGCATTGTTTTACAATAAGTGGAAGGTGTTTGTTCTTCACCTCAAGTGGGCAATTTTACCGGGAACACTGTGGATACTCTATGCGACCAATTTTTTTCAAGGGGCCTCAGTGATCCATTTTCAATGGGGATGGCAAAAGAGCTTTGATTCCTTTTTTAGTTTTTGGTTTGTAAATCTTGGCCCCGTTTTATTGCTATTTATAGCGAACTTTGTGATTCTTAGCGCAAGAAAAAAATGGGAAGAATTAAAATTGTTCGCGCTGCTGACACTGTTTTTTTTCTTTTTCCAGTTCGTGATTTTTTCTGTCTGGGACTGGGATAATCTTAAGCTTCTGATTTGGGTTATCTTTGGTTTTTCAGCTCTCGCATGGAGTACTTGGATTAAAGAATTAAGGCTTTGGCAACAGTCCTTGTTGGCAGTCGTCATTGGATTGACTGGTGCTATTACATTAGTGGCGACGATGAATGGTCAAAAGAGTGCCGTTACAATTTTTGAAAAGAGTGAACTCTTCGAAGCAGAAGAAATTTTAATGGAATTGGCTGGAGAAAGTAGAATACTGACTAGACCAACATTTAACCATCCTGTTTCTTTTCACGGTAAAAAGCTTTTAATGGGGTTTTCGGGGCATCTTTATTCATATGGGATTGATTATGGTCCATTGCAAAGTAAGATAGAGGATGTTTATTTGGCTAACGAAAATTGGCAGGAGTCCCTAAAAGCTTTGGATGTGGACTATATCTACTGGGGGCCCTCCGAAAAAAGGGAATTCGGTGCCGAATCTAAGGCCTGGATGGATGTATTAAAGAAAGTGAAAACGGTTGGCGAGACGAGTCTCTATAAAGTGGAAGAATAAATGCTCAGATTAGTGGTCATTTTAATATTTGGCTCGCAAATGGCTCAAGCTATTAGCGAAGTTAACCTTGCGAAGGGGAACCCCGGTACTCAGGGGCAAAGTGTTTTTCTCGATGAGAAAATTGGCAAGGTTCCTTACAAGAGACTTCTTCTGGTAAAACAAGCGTACTATCAGAAACAATATAGAAAGTGTATAAAACTCTTAAAGGGTATGCGAAGGAGTTACAAAGTCATTCTCCCACACGTCTACCTCAAAGAGCTGACGTGTGTTCAGCAAATTCCTAAAAAGGCAAAATCTGAGTGGCAATTGTATGCCGACCTTTTGACGAATCCCCCACAGGAAATTTTTTCGGAAGTAGAGCTTCTGGACCAATATTACGCAGAAGTAAAAGGGAATATGCCTGAACTCTTGGTAGAAATGAGTCAGCTGGATAAGGCGAGGGCCTGGAAAGTCCTCGACAAGTTACTTTTTTACTCTTCGCTGTTTTCTTCGAGTCAATTGAGCTCCATCTATAGTTCAGCCGGGGAATTGGCCTTTGCACAACAGAAAATGAAGCTGGCTCTACAATACTGGAAACAGTCCCTCAGTTACTCTGATGATCAACAAATCAAAAAGAAGTATGCGCGCCTTAAACAAGAGTTGGGAATTAAAACCGATGAGCCCGAAGAAAAAGCGACAAGGGTGCAACTTGAATTGGACTTAAAGTACTCTGAAAAAGAAAATAAATTGTACGAACAGGTCATGGCATCAATTAACTCCGGAAAAGTGGTCACGGCATTTGAAGACGCCGTAGATCTATTTAAAGAGTTTTCTGGATCGGGAAAGTTAGAACAGTTAATATCTCCTTTGCGCCAGGCCTATCGTAGACTTTTCTCAAAGAAAGAAAAAAAGTACGATCCTTTAAAAAGAAAAGTCAGTCGCTCATTGCGCGGTTTTTCTACTGCTGTATTAAATAGCTGGATTGGACACTTTTACAGAAACGATCGCTTTGATCTTATTGTATCTTTGTCCGAGGAAATGTTGCGCCGAATTCCCGAGTCAGATGTCGATGGAGAGACGCTTCTTTTAATGGGTAAGTCGGCCGTACACATTGAGGATTTCGACTCGGCCGAAAAACTTTTTAATAAGTTAATTGAGTCATACTCTGGGAGCTCTGCCACTGAGGAGGCGCGATTTCGCTTGGGTGCTGTCCTTATTCGAAAAGGAGAACATCTAAAGGCGATGTCGCAATTTGAACGGTTACTGAAACTAACCTCTGACGATCGTTTGCGATCTAAAACCTATTATTGGTTGTGGCGTTGTCATCAAATCGTTTCGAGTCCAGGGGCTCAAAAAGTCGCCCAGGAGCTGCAAGAAAACTATCCTTTCTATTACTATGGAATTAGGGCTCGGGCGGAAAGCAATGACAATAAACTAAGTTTTACCGAAGGACTGGATTACAAGGTTGGCGAGCCGCGAAGAAGTTTTACAGACGCAGAATTGATGCGTTGGAAACGCTATACGATACTAGCGAAAGGTGGCTGGTACAAAGAAGCCGCTATTGAGCTCAATCAAATTTCAGCTCCAAGTAGTCCAAAGGACAAGGTCGCTTGGTTGAAACTCTACACATCAATAAACCACTATAATGAAGCCGTCCGCCTAGCCATTAATGCATGGGAAGAAGAGTCAGCCCTGAAACACCCCGTTATGCTGCAGTATATTTTTCCTCAAAAATTTAAAAAATTGATCGATCCCATTGCTGAGAAATGGAATGTTCACCCACTTTTTATATTAAGCATTATTCGACAAGAGAGTCTTTTTGATTGGGAGGCGAAAAGTTCTGCTGGAGCCTTGGGACTCATGCAGATCATTTTACCTACGGCTCGAGATATCAAAGGTTGGTTGCGAATGAATTCTCTGGAGCTTCCAGGGGATCTAAAAATCCCTGAGATAAATCTTCAAATGGGTACGCACTACATATTCAGACTCATAAGAAAGTACAAAGGCAACGTTCCGATGGCCCTCTCAGCCTATAATGCTGGCCCAGGTAATACCGACAGATGGCTTCGTGGTCGAGTGGGGTTAGCAGACGAAATTGCTAAAAATAATGGCACTACTTCGGTCTATACCTCGGACCTCTGGTTTGAAGAATTACCTTGGGACGAAACAAATACGTATATCACTCGTATTCTTAGAAACTGGATGGTGTACCAAGCTTTCGATACGGGAGAATTTAAGTTGAGCGAACCCCTTTGGAAAGGGGCTACCTTGACCCAATTCAATTGATCAGGACGTAAACTGTGCCTAATGTCTATTGCCCGTTGTCAATTCCTATTGTACTATTATGAGACAATCCATTGAATGGAGATTTTATGTATAAGAGCCTGCTGATTTTTTCATTATTATTTATTGTCTCCTGCGCTCTGCCTGGACCAAGAGATAGGTCCGAAGAACTGGCAAACCAGGCTGTTGTTAACAACTCTGAGTTAACACCTGTGGATCCGCAAATCCCTCAGGTCGATAATGATTTAAAAGATGATGAATCGGATTTTGAAAAAATCCCTAACGAGTTTAATCGCCAGGTTCAGAAGTGGGTCGATTACTTTACAGGCCGTGGTCGCAAACACATGGAAGTCTATCTCGCTCGATCTTCGCGATACCTTCCTAAGATGAAAGAGATTTTAAAACAGCAGGGCGTTCCCGAAGATCTCGTTTATATTGCCTTGATTGAATCCGGTTTTTCACCAACGGCCCACTCCCACGCCAATGCCGTAGGATACTGGCAATTTATTCGCGGTACGGGAAAGAGATATGGTCTGCGCATTAATTCACTCGTCGATGAGAGAAGAGATTTTGTTTATGCCACTATTGCGGCCTCTCAATATTTCAAAGCCCTCTATAACCTTTTTGGTTCGTGGTACCTGGCAATTGCTTCGTACAATGTTGGTGAGAATCGAATCAAAAGATTAGTGATGAAGTACTACACCCGCGACTTTTGGGAACTCGCTAAGCGCAGAAAATTGCCTCGCGAAACGATTAACTACGTTCCTAAATATCTTGCGGCGCGAATGATCGTAAAGCATCCAGAGAAGTACGGTTTCACAAATATCAAATATCAAGAGCCATTAAGTTATGTAGAAGTTAATTTTGATCATCCTATTAATCTGCGAAAGTTTGCAGCGAGTATGGGACTCCCTCATAAGAAGATTACCCGTTTAAACCCTTCTTATAAGAGATCGATCGCTCCTCTTTATGGGCAAAACTTAACACTTCGAGTTCCGACCCACCTTAAAGAGCAGGCTTTATCGGCCGCTCGAGTCAGTCGGGTATCTTCGAGTGTCGTAAGTAGGGCCTCCTCCGGAGATTGGTTTTGGTATAGAATTCGTCGCGGCGACAACCTGAGTACACTGGCTCGTCGCTTTGGTACGACTGCGAGTCAAATTCGATCTTTTAACCGCATGGGCCGTCGAAGTCGCCTTATCGCCGGTAGACGTTTGAAAATGCCAGAGCGAAATGTCCGAGTCCGTGGTCGAACGGCGAAGGTCAGTCAGGCAGTTGTTGAAGCTTCTCGGAATGACTCAAAGGATGGAGGCTATACGACTTACCGAATTCGTCGCGGTGACACGCTTTCCACTATTGCCGAACGCTACGGAACGAGCATTGCCTCTTTGAGGTCTCTCAATAACCTCGGTAGGCGGTCGACTCTCTATGCTGGGCAAAATCTATTAATTCCTTCGGACACAAGTTTTGTGAGTAATCAGCAGTTTACTTATTATCGTGTTCGTCGCGGGGATACTCTTATTGAAATCGCAAAGAAGTTTAATACGAGTGTCAGTGAACTAAGAAAGCTCAACAGTATGGGACGCAGGTCGATGCTTTATTCTGGTCAAAAGATTAAGGTGCCTGCGAGTCAATCAAGGGCTCGAAGTTCACGTGCTAGTCAGATTTCAAAGTATAAAATTCGTCGTGGTGATACACTCTACGGTATAGCCAAGCGTTTTGGCGTTAAGGTCAGTGAGATTGCCCGTCATAATGATATTTCACGACGGGCACAAATTCGAATTGGCCAGGTTCTTAGTATTCCTAGGTAATCACAAACTATAAAGTTCAGAATAATTCTAACGAATTCTAAACTGACCCAGATTCCTGTTTTTTTGTAACGAGGAGAATCAAATTCTACTTGCTCCAAGTATTCTGGGAGTCCATTTTTAGGGCAGGGCTCCTGCCCTTCTTGCCCAGGTCGCATCCGACTGGCAAGAGCCCTAAAAATGAACCCCCATAACACTTTCCACAAAGAATAATTCTCCTCATCCCTTAAACAAAGAATTCTGGTTCAATTTATAAAGTGAACTAAGAGAGGGCTACTTTCCTTCGGCTTTTCAATAGGAAGTTGTTGTGAAAATAGGTATAGATATCAAGGCGATCCTGAAGATGGTGAATTGTTTTAGATGTGCACCAGGTTCTTCTGACCAAACAACCCAAATTATCTCGAATCATGGCACAGGTGTGATTGAGATAAAAAAGTGGGTCGAAGCCGCCTTCTTTGAGTTCACCCTGACCAACGACACATCCTCTTCGTCCTCGATACTGAATGTAGTCGGCTTCGGGGAAATGCCGAGTAACACTTTTAATGTAGTGGGGATTTTGGTCGGATTCGATCGTAACTTGAGACCCAACGGTGTTTTTAATGTCCTGGAAAAGTCGCTCTCTCGACTTGTGCCTTTGGTCCTTCCTTCGGCCATATTTTTTTCGAGACCGTTTCGCAAGTAAGCCTTTGGCGGGCATGATAGAGGCTCTCGCCCCCAAAATTTTTTGAGTGTACTTTTCAACGACTACAGTAATGCTCAAGGGCTTCATTTTGCTGTGTTCGAAGGTTTCCATGTCATCGAAAATAATTTCTTGGATTGACGAACTTTGCTTCAGCATTTGTCGATTTTTTTCTCGGGCCATCCGGGCTAGAAATTGAATTTTCGAGGCGACCGTATTTTTACTAATGCCTAGAAGAAGTGCGATTCGTCTCTGGGAGTTCTTGCTGGCGATGAGTTTTAAAATGATCGAATTCAGATGTCGCTTATTTTGGTTGATACACTTTTGTGTTGAGGCTTTGGAAAAAGTAGTATTACAACGAATACATTTAAATCGTTGGATAGTTTTGTAGTCGGATTTTCGTTTGAAAAATCCGTGTTTTCGAATTTCACTGTGCTGGTGGGGACATTTCGGGCAGTATCTCTTCATTGATAAGAGACACTGCACATAATATACCTATTCGCGACTATCCGGATTCCACAATATATTGGGTCAGTTTTAACGAATTCTAATGTCTGCGCGGTTCACTCCGCGTAGCCAGCAGTAGTGAATATCTCCGAGTCGTTGCGGTCTAATCAAACAGCTGACAAATTCTACGCGCAAAAAGCCAACATTATCTCTTCGACGAGTGCTGGACTCTAAGAGTCGGAGTCGCGGTTGATTAATTCGGTAAAACAATTTTTGAACCCACCCTGAAGTCGACTGTCCAGTGATAGCAAAGGACTGGTTTCTACTAAGATCGTCAACAAGAGAGTAGATATCTTCATCAAGAAGATTCATGTCTTCAGGTTTTTGCCCTCGATCTACGATATTACTCTCATTAACTCCCAGTAGTTCACAACTCCAAGAAGAAGACTGATTACATCGAATGATGTTCTTCCAAAGAATTTCTCTCTGTCCATTAAAGCGTTTCAAAGTGGTTTTTCTTTCGGTCATTTGGAAAATCTCAAGAGCTAACTTTTGAGCTGAAACACCCTCGATAAATATTTTTGAAAATGCCGATTGTGAAAAAACCAAAATAATGAGTGTTACCACCAAACTTTTCATTTCCCCTCCTCTAGTGATGATCGAGCTTAGTCAAAGCAGGAGCTGAGGGTCAAAAAAAAAGCAAAAAAAACCCCGCCAAAAACGCTTTTGGCGGGTGGGCAGGAAATGATAGACATTTCCAATGGTGAGTTCCTCTCTGGTGCCGAATCTCTACTCGTTGCTAATCTCTAAGGTAGCTGGCTAACTTGAAAGCAGCGGTGGGTGCACTGATCATTCCAAGTCCCTTTAGCTTTGCGACCCTTAGTTACCTAAGGTGTGCCTTTGGCATAGAGAGGCTAGGGTAGTAAATGAACCTCCTTTGAGTAAACGTACAAAAATAGAAGAGTTAAATAACTGAACGAACTGTCAATCAGGTCGATCAGTTGCCAATCCGTGGGTAAACAATCACCAGCCTTCCGTGAGCCAATGATCTGAAGAATAGAATAACGCGGCCAGTCTTACGCGTCGAGAAGTTAGGCAGTTCGAGCCATTAAAGAACAAACATTAGGTTATTTTGAGATATGAGTGTCTTAAGCGAATACATCCTTGTCAGAAAAAGTCTCATTGGAGGATACTAGGGGTCATGGCTGAAAACTCCGACGGAAACTCAATAATAAAAGATGTCCAAAAGTGGATGTTGGAATTCGTTGAAAAACCGAATCCACTTCTCGGGGGATGGGCGCCTTGTCCCTATGCTCGTGAGGCGAGAGTCGAAGAAAAAGTGGCCTTTAGTTGCCATTTCGAGGCCTTCACGAGAGAGGCTGTTCTCCGTGAAATTAAGGAATTTGAAAAATCTGAGTTTAGAGTTTCAGTAATGATTTTTCCTCAGCTCCTCGAACAGAGTCTCCAATCCTGTATTGAGCTCCTCCAGCAGATTCGCCAAGAAGTGATCCCATGGGGGTTCTTTGTGCTCATGGATCACCCGGGACGGCCGGAGCCCATGAACGGAGTAGATTTCAGTAACGGAAAATACGGACTTCTTCTCATTCAACGGGTGGATGATTTACTTCAGTCAGCAAAAGCCCTTCAAGATAAGGGCTATTATGATCATTGGAGTAAAGAGCACTTTGAAAGAGTTGTTCTTAAAAGAGCGCGCCTGATTAATGAGCTTTTTGAAGCTGCAAAGAGTGAATCTTCTTAGCGATCTCAAGAAATTCCTGGCTCGTTTTTGCGTTTTTATTCGATTCAGTAATGGGTATACCTATCTCACTGGCCTTGGCCGATTGCGTGTCGAAAGCCAGCTCTCCAAGCTTCGGAATTCGCTTCGCTTCAATGTATTGCAAGAGTTCTCCGCGGGGGAAGAGTTCTTTTTGTTCTCCGGTCTCGGGATCTAAATAGTAGGCCATGTTTTCAACGAGTCCTATATGGGGTACACCCGTGCGCTCAAACATATCGATAGACTTTTTGACATCCGAGAGAGCCATATTTTGGGGTGTACAGACCGTGATCGCACCAGTCATGGGAACTTTCTGCACCATTGAGAGTTGAACATCTCCAGTGCCGGGAGGCAGATCGATGATCAGGTAGTCAAGCTCACCCCAATCGACTTCGAATAAGAGTTGATTCATGGCCTTAAAAAGCATGGGGCCGCGCCAGACAATGGCGAGATCCTCTTCGACTAGAAAACCCATGCTCATGAGTTTTATTCCATAGCGTTCAATGGGGATGATTCTTTGCTCACTGGTCACTACTGGTTTTTGGCCGAGGGTACCAGAGAGTCTCGGTTGGCTCGGACCGTAAATGTCAGCGTCCAAAAGGCCGACTTTTGCTCCGAGGCCAGCCAGGCTTAATGCTAAATTAATAGAAACTGTGCTCTTTCCAACACCACCTTTGCCCGATGAGACAGCAATTATATTTTTTACCCCGGGAATGGGCTTCTGTTGGTCAAATGGGTTTTGCGCATTCATAGAATCTCCATTGGCTCTTGCATTGTGAGCTTCTAGCAAAAATAATGGAGAATGTGAACTTATCTCCTGAAAACAGCATATATTTGATCGGGTTGGTTCTAGGTCTCTTAGTGATTTGGATCCTTTCGGCTAATAAGAAAAAGCGGCCGACTCGGCTGAATATGCGCGCAGGGGGGCAGGCTAAAAACAATCTCACCACGCAAAAGGCGGGTGGAGTGGAGTCGTCGGGAAACTGGTCAGCTGCAAGAGAAATGGCAATGGCCGGAGAAAAGCAACGACGAGGTATGAAGGAGCCCGAAGTTTTGGATGAGGAAGGCGCTCAATACGAGAAAGAGCTAACAGTCCACTTCAATTTTAATGGTCATAGCTTCGACGCTTTCGAAGTTCTGGGTCTTCCTGCGGGATCCTCCTTAGACAAGGCGCGAAAGGCCCATAAAGACATGAAAGAAAAACTGCGAGATGAGTCCGGCGAACTCGTTGACGCAGCTCTTCAAGCGATACTTAAAAATCGCTAACAGATCATCTTCAACTTCCATGTGTCTTATTGACTGAAATGCAGCACAAATGTAGTTTTCAGTATCTCAACGAGCGACCCAAAAAGAAGGATTTCCATGGAAATTAATAGGCTAGGTGACCTGCAGACACTTGTTTCTCTCAGTAAACGTCGAGGCTTTGTTTTTCAAAGTAGTGAAGTATACGGCGGGCTGAACTCCTGTTGGGATTATGGCCCTCTTGGTGTCGCGATGAAGCTCAATGTGAAAAAAGCCTGGTGGAAAGCCATGACTCGAAGACGAGATATCGAAGGCCTCGACGCTGCGATCCTCATGCACCCGACGGTTTGGAAAGCTTCTGGCCACATTGATAACTTCACTGATCCACTCGTGGACTGCAAAAAGTGTAAGTCTCGTTTTCGGGCTGACCATCTCGATTCAACAAAGCCAGTCTGTTTGAATTGTGGTAGCGAAGAGCTCACCGATCCGCGAAGTTTTAATCTCATGTTTAAAACCCACATGGGCCCGGTCGAAGATGAGGGGGCCGTTGTTTATCTGCGTCCTGAAACGGCCCAGGGGATATTTGTAAACTTTGAAAACGTAATGACTTCGATGCGCAAGAAACTACCTTTCGGAATCGCGCAAATCGGTAAATCATTTCGCAATGAGATTACTCCGGGTAATTTTGTTTTTCGAACCCGTGAGTTTGAACAAATGGAAATGCAGTATTTCGTAAAACCCGGTGAGGACGATAGCTATTTTGACCAGTGGAAAGAAACCCGTTGGAACTTCTATCTTTCCTTGGGAATTAATCCTGACAATTTGAGATTTCACCCCCACGGTCCCGATGAATTGGCCCACTATGCAAAAGCCGCAGAGGATGTTCAGTATAAGTTTCCGATGGGTTGGCAAGAACTTGAAGGGGTTCACAATCGAACTGACTTTGATTTGAGTCAGCATCAAAAGTTTTCGGGTAAGAAGCTCGAATACTTCGACGAAGCTGCCAAAGAAAAGTTCGTACCCTATGTTATTGAAACGGCGGTCGGTTGTGATCGACTTTTCCTAACTCTTCTCTGTGATGCCTACCGCGAAGAAGTTTCAACCGATGATAAGGGCAAAGAAGACAAAAGAATCGTTTTGGGACTTCACCCGACAATAGCGCCAGTCAAAGCGGCTATTTTACCACTTTCAAAGAAGCCAGAACTGCAGGAGCCGGCGACTAAGCTATTTGCCGATCTAAGTGACGATCTCGATATTCAATACGATGAATCCCAAAGCATTGGTAAGCGCTACCGTCGTCAAGATGAAATCGGAACTCCACTTTGTATCACCTATGACTTCGATTCGCTCGAAGATAAACAAGTGACGATTCGCCATAGAGATTCAATGAAGCAAGACCGTGTAGCGATCGATCAGGTTAAAAATTACATCAACGACAGTTTTAAAAACTACGGAGAATGATAAGTGAGTATGCAAACGCAGAGTCAATCAGGGGTAAAGGCAATGGATAAATCTGTATTTTTCTTCTCAAAAGATCAGACCGATGGAAAAGCGGAAATGAGAAACCTTTTGGGAGGTAAAGGCGCTAACCTGGCTGAGATGACCTCACTTGGAATTCCAGTTCCTCCGGGGTTTACTATTGCCACTTCGGTTTGTGATGCATTTTACAAAGCCGAGCAGCAGATTCCGAGCCATGTGCAAAAGGACGTCGAGAGTGCCCTTGCGCAAGTTGAAAAAACAATTGGCAAAAAGTTTGGCGATAACAAGAATCCTCTTTTAGTCAGTGTACGTTCTGGGGCTCGAGTCTCGATGCCAGGTATGATGGACACAATTCTCAATCTTGGTCTCAATGACCAAACCGTTGAAGGGCTTGCTAGTGTATCGGGCAATGAGCGCTTTGCTTGGGACTCTTACCGCCGCTTTATTCAGATGTACTCCAATGTTGTCATGAGTATGAATATGTCCATGCTCGAAGTTTCCCTTGAAGATTTAAAAGATGACAAGGGCTATGAGCTAGATACGGAGCTCACCGTTGAAGATTTGAAATTCTTGGTAAAACGCTTTAAGCAGCAGGTTTTAGATTCTACGGGTCGTAAATTTCCAGAAGATCCGAAAGAGCAGCTTTGGGGCGCAATTCGCGCCGTTTTTCTGAGTTGGAATACTCCGCGTGCCATTACCTACCGTCAACTCCACGCCATTCCTGAAGCTTGGGGGACTGCAGTTAATGTCCAGTCAATGGTCTTCGGTAATATGGGTGATGACTCAGCCACTGGAGTTGCTTTCACGAGAAACCCAAGTACTGGCGAAAAAATGTTTTACGGTGAGTTCTTGGTTAATGCTCAAGGTGAAGATGTCGTTGCCGGTATTCGTACGCCACAGCCCTTAACAAAAAAAGAAGCAGAGGGCACAGGTTTAAAGTCTATGGAGGAAGTTCTCCCTAAGTCCTATGACGAATTAGTGACTGTTTATCAAAAACTAGAAAAACACTATCGCGACATGCAGGATCTTGAGTTTACCATCGAAAAAGGAAAACTCTGGATGTTGCAAACTCGAAATGGTAAGCGCACAGCAGCTGCCGCCATGAGAATAGCAATGGATATGCTCGACGAAGGCATGATTACCGAAGAAGAGGCTCTTCTTCGCATCGATCCCGTCAGCTTAGACCAACTCCTCCATCCGACATTAGATCCTGATGCTAAGAAAACTCAATTGGCTAAAGGGCTCCCGGCGAGTCCCGGCGGTTCTACGGGAGAGATTGTGTTTTCAAGTGAAGATGCTGTCGCCAAAAAAGAGCAGGGTAAAAAAGCGATCCTTGTTCGTATCGAAACGTCGCCAGAAGATATTGAAGGAATGATCTCTGCTCAGGGAATTTTAACAACTCGGGGAGGAATGACCTCTCATGCAGCTGTTGTTGCCCGTGGTATGGGTAAGTGCTGTGTCGCTGGTTGTGGTGAGGTTCAAGTCGATTATAACAAAAAAGAAATGCGCGCTGCCGGCTATGTTCTCAAAGAGGGAGATATTATTACTCTCGATGGATCTACGGGCGGCGTTTATCTCGGTGAAGTGGCCATGAAAGAGCCAAGTCTTGAGGGAGCTTTTGAGCGCGTGATGGCTTTGGCTGATAAGCATAGATCCATGAAGGTTCGAACCAACGCCGATACCCCAAAAGATGCAAAAACAGCTCGAGATTTTGGTGCCGAAGGAATTGGTCTCTGCCGAACGGAGCACATGTTCTTTGGTCACGAGCGCATCGATGTTGTCAGACAGATGATCGTCGCTGAAAATAGAGAAGAGCGAAGAAAAGCACTCGATCAACTTCTGCCCATGCAAAGAAATGACTTTTATGAACTCTTTAAAACGATGCAAGGCCTCCCTGTAACGATTCGCCTCCTCGACCCACCTCTTCACGAGTTTGTTCCGCAAACGGATGAAGAGGTTGTTGAACTTGCTGAGCGCTTATCAATTGATGTTGATCGTTTGCGCCGAAAGGTTCGATCTCTCCATGAGTTCAATCCGATGCTCGGCCATCGCGGATGTCGATTGGCCATGACCTACCCTGAAATCTATCAAATGCAGGTGAGAGCCATCGCCGAGGCAGCGAGCCAACTGACAAAAGAAGGGCAAGAACTCGTTCCGGAAATTATGATTCCACTTGTGGGAGTCGATGAAGAATTACAAAGACTTCGCGAGTTAGCAGTCAAAGAAGTCGAGACAGTTCAACAAGAAACAGGTCAGAAATTTGAATATCTCGTTGGAACAATGATTGAACTACCGCGTGCGGCAGTGACGGCTGATCGAATTGCTGAGCATGCCGACTTTTTCAGCTTTGGTACTAACGATCTTACGCAAACAACTTTAGGTCTTTCGCGAGATGATTCCGGTCGATTTCTTGATACCTATGTGGAGTCAGGGATTCTTCCGGCAGACCCTTTTGTAAGTATCGACCAAGAAGGTGTCGGAAGTCTCGTACAATTGGGAACGGACTTGGGTCGCAAGACTAAGAAGAATTTAAAAGTCGGTATTTGCGGTGAACACGGAGGAGACCCTCAAAGTATTGAGTTTTTTCAGAGAGCGGGTCTCGACTATGTAAGCTGTTCGCCTTACCGAATTCCCATAGCGCGTTTATCTGCAGCGCAAGCCAAGCTGAAAAGACAGCATTAGTTCAAAAAAGCATAATGTTTCACTTAATACACCTAAAAGGCCTTTATCTTGTTCTAGATAGAGGCCTGTGCTATGTCCAGGTTTCGGGCAAAAGGTTGGTGTGGTTTATGGCTTAATAAGGACAGGTCTTATGAGCTCTAAATCGTTTTTTATATTTGCATTGTTTTTTTTCGCGCTGAACTCCTCTTACGCATTGGTGGATGAGGTCGGTGATCAGGATCTGCGAATCGCAGGAATTCTCGATAATTGCTCACAAAAAGACCCCCTAGAACAAGGGCGATGCTACGAGGATAGTTTGCGCGCCCTTTTAGGATTAGATGCATTCGATCCCGAAGCTTTGGTGACCCAACTTGATGAGCGCGCTCAGGTTTCACCCGACTCAATAGAATTTTCTTTTAGAACGAGTTTTGATGAGTGGAGTTTTACTGCCGCAACGACCGGTGAAATCCTCGATCGCTGCTATGGAATTAGCAAGCCCATTTTCAGTGTTACTGCGCCTGTTGAAACCCTCGAGGTTTCAGTTAATGGTCACCATGCCAATACCTACCGCAACCAAAAAATTAATCAATACGAATTCTGCAAACTCCTTTTAGGTTATGGAGTTGAAGCAGGAGTCAAAAGAGCTTTTGATTCAACCAAAATTTATGTTTTTGCACAAATTTGGAGAAGGAATGATCAGGCGGTTTCGTTAACGATTAGTGGGTCTTTTGATTCGTCCAACGATTTTGTTTCTTATTGTATGAGTTTAGCAAACTCACGACTCTTTGAGGAAACTGACGAGTACTATTTCATGGTTTTTGATGGTTATACTGAGCAATCAAATAGCTATTATGACTCTAAACACTATTGGAGCAATTCGAAAGCCTGTGAGCGAGTTGGGGCTGCAATTTTTTAGTGGTTCCTTGGTTAGGCTCTATCGAAGAAGCGAAGCTTGCAATGCTTAATGCTTCAGCACGTCAGGTGTTCTTTTTTCTATAAATCTCCACGGCAATTCTGTAAGTTAGTGGGCTCTCTTTAAACAGCTAAAATAGCTGAAATTGCAGTGAGTTAAGTACTTGGAGCGGGGGGAGAGTTTCTCGCTACAGTATTGATTTTGCTGACATGACGCCCTGTTTATTGAGATGGCTCTGGACAGGCCTTTTGAGCTAGGTGAAACTGCTTGAAGCTCGACGAAGGTCAGTTGGAATCCGACTTTTTTAAGGGGAAGCATCTTGAGAATCAAAAAGCTGGAACTCATTGGATTTAAGTCTTTTAAAGATCGAACGGTCATTTCATTAGACGAGGGGATCACAGGTATTGTTGGTCCTAATGGCTGTGGTAAGTCAAACATCGTTGATGCCCTCATTTGGGTGATGGGTGAAATGTCTGCCAAACAGCTTCGTGGTTCTAGTATGGAAGATCTCATCTTCGCTGGTGCCGAGGGCTATGCTCCTGTGGGAATGGCTGAAGTGTCTCTGACCCTTGAAAACGATGGTGGTCCATTTCCGATCAAGTATCTCAAGCACTCTGAAATCATGGTCACCCGACGAATTCACCGTTCGGGAGAAACCGAGTATTTGATCAACAAAGAACCAGCTCGTCTTCGTGATATCCAGGAAATTTTTATGGATACCGGTGCGGGTTCAAAAGGGTTTTCAATTGTTGAGCAGGGAGCGATTGGTCGCATCGTAACCTCCAAGCCCGAAGAACGCAGAACTCTTATTGAAGAGGCTGCGGGTATTACTAAGTTTCGTGCCCGTAAAAAAGAATCCCAAAGAAAGCTCAATTCAACGGATCAAAACTTGGTTCGTCTTCAGGATATTATTGCTGAACTCAAGCGACAGCTCGATAGTTTGCAGAGACAAGCGCAAAGAGCAGAACGCTATCGAAAACTGAAATCAGAAATCGAAGATCTCGAGTTATGGATTTCTTCGGTTGAATTCTTAGAGCTTCGTGAAAAAACGCGGATCGCTCAAGAGCGATTTGATGAAGCTTCGAACACCATGGAAGAAGCTGAAACGAGTATTTCGACGGACGATGCTGAATTACAAAATTTCAAAGCTCAATTGGCAGAACTTGAAACGAAAGTCAGTTCCGAGCAGCAAAAGGCCAGTGCAGCCAATCAAGATGTGAAAGTTCGAGAACAAGAGATTCAAGATCTTCGTTTTGAAATTGAGCAAGCCAAACAGAGAAAAGAAATGACAGGGTCTTTGGTTGAAGAGAACCAAGCGAAGTCCCATGTCTTGGAGCAAGATCTAAAGCGGGTCAGTGAGCGACTCGAAGTTGTGCAAAAAGAAGCTGAAGAGTTAACAGCTCTCTATTCAACCAAGAAAGAAGACTTTGATCAGGTACAGTCGCGTATCGACGAAGCGGATCGAGAGTTGACCGATGCACGTCGAGAAATGCTGACCACAACTCAGGCTGAGTCAGCTCTAGATTCAAAATTGCAAACTTTAATTGAATTGATTACCCAGGCTGCTGAAAGCGAAGCCGATGCCCTTGAGGTTCGTGCTGAATTAATGGCAAAGCAAACTGAGTTTGAAAAGAATCGCCGCAAAATCTTCGATGAACTCGAAGGTCAAAGGCAGATGCAATTGACCCTGGTTGAAGATGTTAAAAGTCTTGAAGATCAGAAGAAATCCCTTTCTGAGTCCGTTGAGTCTAAGCAAGAAGAAGTTCAGGAGTTTAAAGATCGTCTCAATGAGGTGACTTCTCGACTTTATGGACTCGAAAATCTTCAGAACAATCTTGAGGGGTTTGAAGAGGGCGTTAAGTCCATCATGTTCTGGCAAAAAGAAGAGCATAGTGATCTTTCTGAAGAAGAACTCTCAGAGAAAATTCCTTACAAGCCCATGGCTGAAGTCGTGGAGGTTCCCAAAAAATATGAAATCGCTATGGAGTCGGCTCTAGGCCCTCGTCTGCAAATGCTACTCAGTGACGATAAGGAAACGTCTCTAAAGGCTGTGAACTTTCTTAAAGAGAAAAATTCAGGGCGATCTAGTTTTATGTCTGCCGATATGGCCGTCGTTGAAGAGTCAGTTGAGACAAACCTTAAAACTGACCCACGAGTGGACTCTTTGTTATCAGAAGTCGTAAAAGCGCCTGATCAATTTCAAGGGACCATCGAAAAAGTACTCGCGAAAATCGCAGTGGTTGAGAAGTTAGATGACGCTCTCGAAATTTATCAGAACTATCCCCAATGGTCTTTTGTGACTCTCGAAGGGGATATGTTGAGCGCCGAAGGTATTTTAACAGCTGGTGGTGCTCAATCTGCGGAGTCGGGTGTTCTCAAAAGACGCCGAGAAATTAAAGAGCTCTCTTTGCAAAAAGACGAATGGTCTGGAAAACTCGCTCTTGCTCAAGAATCCCTAAAGAAGTTAAGTGGGGAACTGCAAGAAATTTCGTTTGAAGTTGAAGCTGCCCAAAAGAAAACGACCGACCATGAAATTCTCCTCGCGGAGCTGAAAAAAGATCTCGAACGAGCTGATAACGAAGTGCAAACGGCTCAGACGGCTGTTGCAAGGCAAGACCGTGAAGTTCAAAGTATTCAAGAAAAGAAAAGCACTAAAGAATCTGAACGGCAAGATGCAGAAGAGCGTCTCACTGAATTGAGAGAGCGCAAGCTCGAACTCGAAACCCGATCTGAAGAACTACAGCAAGAACTTGATTCCTGTAAAAAAGGTGTCGGTTCATTGGCTGACGAAGTGACAACACTCAAGGTCGATTCGGCGACTAAAACCCAAGAGTTTGAGGGCTTGAATCGCGAACACGATATGATCTCACGATCTTTGTCAGAAGTACAAAGTGCCATGGCAAAGATGAGTGAGGAAGCTTCTCGAAGTACTGAAACGATTTCTTCAAGCTCTGTAGAGATGGAGCAGAAGAAGCACGAACTCAATATGGCGATTGATCAAGTTAAAGCACTTGAAGAGTCTGTCGCGAAACTTCGCGATGAGTTTGAACAAGAGGGTCATAAAATCAGAGCCATCGAAGAATCGATTATGGAGCAGCGAGGCCATAAAAGTGACCTGCAGTCGACCATGAACGAAGCTCGACTTGAACTTGAGCAAAATCAAATGAAAGAAAATTATTTGATTGAGCAAATGAACGAGCGCTACATGGTTCAGTTAGCTGATGTTGCCGATAATTATAAAGATCGCGAAGGTGACCCTAAGTCCGAAGAAAAGAACTTAAAATCCCTTAAAGAGAAGATCAATCGTATCGGCGAAGTTAATCTATCGGCCATTGAAGAATACGATGAGCTTACAGAGCGCTATGACTTTTTAAAGAAACAACACGATGACTTGATTGAGGCAAAAGAGTCTCTCCGAAAGGTTATCGATCGAATCAATCGAATTTGTACTCGTCGCTTTAAAGAGACTTTTGAAGCCGTGAATTCGCGGTTTACTCGAGTCTTCCCAGTTCTTTTTGGGGGTGGTGAAGCGAGACTCGTTCTGATTGAAGACCCAGAAAAAGAAGAAATGGGAATCGACATTGTGGCCAAGCCTCCGGGCAAAAAAGCCCAGTCGGTGACGCTGCTTTCTGGTGGTGAAAAGGCCCTTACTGCGGTCTCACTCATCTTCTCGATCTTCTTAGTGAAGCCATCACCGTACTGTCTGCTGGATGAGGTTGACGCTCCTCTTGATGATGCCAACGTTATGCGATTTAACGAGTTGGTTCGCGAGATGTCTAAGCGTTCTCAAATTATTGTGGTGACTCACAATAAGCACACCATGGAAGTAGCGAGTAAGCTCTTCGGTGTGACCCAGGAGGAGAAGGGGGTTTCTAAGATGGTTTCTGTTAATCTTGAACAAGCCCAATCCGTCGTTGATTAAGAACCTATGTATTTTAGTTTCTTCTTTGTTGTTTCGACCTCGGAGTACTAGATGTACACCTTCGGTCTCACGCCGCGAAGAAACTAAAATACATTGGTTCTTCAGTGGTAATAGGTACAGCTTCCTCCTCGCGTCTCAATAAAACTAATCAACCAGTGTATCACCCTAGCGGTACTAGTTGTACACCTTCGTCCTTGTGCCTCGGTAAAATTAATCTACTGTGCTTGATTATAGGGCATTGAAGGTCTATATAATGGGCTCCAATCAGGGAGTCTCATGTGGAACAGAATTATCTCATTTTCGTAGGTCTGGCCCTCGCAGCCACGGTCGTATTCTTCGTCGGTTTTTTTCTATGGAAAAACGGTGCTAAGAAAACTAAGGAATTAGAAAAAGGTCGGGATAGCGATCCTCTCACAGAAATTAAGACTGGATCGCCCGTAGCAGAAAAAGTGCCCGTCGAAACACGGGAGCCAACAACCTCAGTAAAAACTTCAGAGATTACGAGTGAACCTCCAACTGAGCACGTGTCCGAAAAAACTACGGTAGAAGTCCAAGAGCCTAAGAAGCTATCGGATGCCCTTTCTAATACTCGACAAAGTTTCTTTGGTCGAATTAAGGGAATGTTCTCGGGTAAACCTACCATCGCAAGTGATGAGCTCGAAGAAATTGAAGAGATTCTTTACACCAGTGATCTTGGGCCAAAAACGGTTCAACTTCTTTTGGCCGCGGTTGAAGACCAGTTAAAAGCTGAGGGGACCTCGGGCCTCGAAGCTCTTAGAGATGCTCTTAAGAAAAAAATGCTCGAAGTTTTCGAGTCCCTTCCCGAAGAGACCGCTAAGTCAGACATCCAGGGGCTAGAGACAATTCAAATGCAGTCAGAAGGGCCAACTGTTTGGATGATAGTTGGGGTCAACGGTGCCGGGAAAACCACAACCATAGGAAAGTTGGCAGGTAAGCTCGCTCAAGAGGGTAAAAAGGTTCTACTGGCAGCGGGAGATACCTTTAGAGCTGCTGCCGGAGAGCAACTCAAAGTTTGGACCGATCGAGCTCAAGTTGAGATTTTTAGTCCTCCCGATGTGAAAGACCCGAGTGCTGTAGCCTTTGATGCCCTTCAGAAAGCGAAAGCTCGGGGATTTGACGTAGTTATTGTCGATACGGCCGGGCGCCTTCATACGCAAAAAAACCTTATGGAAGAATTAAAGAAAATGAAGCGAGTTATGAAAAAGGTTATGGAGGATGCTCCCCATGAAACCTTACTCGTACTCGATGCCAATTCCGGGCAAAACGCTCTGATTCAAGCCAACGAATTTCATGGAGCCCTTGGAGTCAGTGGCGTCGTCCTCACAAAAATGGACGGAACCGCCAAAGGGGGAGTCGCTCTTGGTGTGGCCCATGAGCTACAGATTCCGGTAAAGCTCATTGGAATTGGTGAGGGGCTCGCAGATCTTCGCAGTTTTGAAGCCAATGAATATGTGGATTCGATAATATAAGTTCAACCCCGGATTAGCTATTATCCTCAGAGGTCAGTGAGGTAGAAATGCAACGACACGTAAAAACTCCGGTGGGCGATGTTCTTCTTCGTCCGCAAAAATTCGAAGACGTCAAATACATAGAGGCCTATCTTTTTGATTCAGATCCAGATTTTCTAGAGAGTATAGGTTTTAAAAAGGGAGTATTCACCGACCGAGACTCGTTTCGTTCTCGTATTGAAGATCGGATTAGGAATACATCCGAAGGTGAACTTCCGGTCATGATGATGGCCGAGTTCCAGGGAAGAGCTATTTCACATACCTGGCTTGAAGTGGGTAAGGAGACATCAAATGCCCATTTCCATATTTATGAAAGTGAGCTTCGTGGTAAGGGCTTGGGGAAAATTCTATTTAAAAATGCACTCGAGATACTGATGGATGCCCATGGAGTTAGTCGAGTCATAATTGAGCCCAAGGCAACGAATCAAAGAATGATTCGCCTTATGGAAAAATGTGGTTTTGAAAACCAAGGACCTTCAATTTACAAGGCTCCCCAAGTTGGTGAACTTGAGGCCATTCGATTTCTTTACGAAAAATAATTTTTTTTAGAACTGCTTAAGAACGGCGGCGTGTATCACTCGGGCATCAAAAATAATCTTTTGATCCCCAAGGGTAGAGAACGGACGACTTTCCATTTTTATATATCGATAGGCAGCTCTTATGGCGAAACTCTCACTGAAAGTCACTTCTAAGCCAGCTTCAGCGTAATAACCAAGTTCGGTGAGGCTATCCTCTCTTTTAAAATCAGATCCTTGAGCAGTGAGTTGGCTGAGGTCACCTTTGTACTTAATCGTGTGGTAGCCAAGAATTCCACCGCCTTCGACATAGGGACTTAAAGGAGCGGGTAAAAGTGGAAGTTTTAAACCGAGTCCCAGTTGGAAAGAAGTCGAATCAAAAGCCAAATCCGTCGCGGTGTAGTTTTGTGCCAGTGTCGAGTAGTCATAATTAGATCGTCCCTCGGTCTTAAGATAGTTAAGGGAAACAGTCATAGCTAAAAAGCCAAAGGGAGCCTCCCCTTGCAGGGCTGTGAATATCCCATCATCAAGGCGAAAAGCGGTACTCGGCTCAGTTACGGTGTATTCGATAATCCCAAAGCCAGCTGAGCCTTTGATGTCTTGGAAGCGAAATCCCGATCCTGGCGTTTGGGCCTCACTGTTATTTACTGTAAAGCTTATGATCAGGGTGCTGACAATCAGTGTCTTTAGGAATATTCTCATTATTAGATTCCTTCGTTGAAGTTCCTATTTATGATAACAGCGAATCTATCGGGGAATGAGTCCGGTTTTGCCTAAAAACTGACTTTGGTAAAGTGTATCATATTGAGATTCTTGAGTATTTGGTTGGTCCGCCTTTTGCCTTAGTAAAAGGTAAGCAAGTGTGAGGAGGCCTTCATTGAAAAATCCAATTCTACTGAGCAACAAGATTTCCAGTCTTAATATTTCTATAGAAGGATCATGGGTTGAACCCTTGATTCAGCAGCTCTACGCTGAGCTCGAAGATAAGGGGATTCATTTTCGACCCCATATTTGGATTTCCAATGATTGGTTTTGCCCCGATGGAGTGCCGGGGTTTGCGATTCCGTTTTATCTATTAAATAGAGAGCTTCAATCCATCGAGAGAGAAGAGTTGGGCGATTGCGAAGCTATTACTGAATCTTCTTTTATGCGCTATTTACGCCACGAAACGGGGCACGCGCTAGACAATGCCTTTAAATTGCGAAACCGAATCGGCCGGAAAATTCTGTTTGGTAGCTCTAAAGAAGAATACCCAGAATCCTATACCTATCGAATTTCTCGCAAACACGTCGACAATCTCGGATTGACCTATGGAAGTAGTCACCCAGACGAAGATTTTGCTGAAACTTTTGCAGTGTGGTTAGACCCTGACTCCAACTGGCAGAACAGGTATGAAAACAAGCCCAAGGCTTTTGAAAAACTGATTTGGATGGATGCGTGTATGCGTGCCATTCGAGGGCAGAAGCAATTGATTGAGAATAAAAGGCGAGTCGAAGCTTTTGAATTAGATCATCGAAGCCTCAGAGCTTATTATGAGCATCGAAGAAGGGCTCTTGGGCTCTACCGTTTTAGAGCTCTTCATAAAATTACGGAGAAGCAGGTTGCATTGCGAGACGAGCGACAGGCCTTCGTAAAAGACCTTAACCAGCGAAGAGAGCAGATTTGCAAGCAGGTCCAAGATGAATCCAATCGTCCAGAATACATAGTCCACGAAGTTTACCAGCAAATGGTCCAGAAGATCCGCGCCTTTAAACTTGTTCCTCGAGATCAAAAATCAGAGTTCTTTCAAAACTTCAAAGAGATACTCAAAGAAGAGTGTAAAAAACAGGATAACCCCGTTGTGTATATGGGGTAACTAGACCAAGGTGCGAGTTATTAGCTTTGGCTCAAATAGCTTTGTTTAAAATCTATGCATTTGGTTTTTCCTAGCTTTGAGTAAATACAAATCGATTAGAACTTAAGCCACTCGGCTTGGCATTCAGTTGGGATTTTCAGTAAATAAATCCACTGTTTATCAACTAATTTTCATATTTTGTCTTGAAAAAAAAACGTTCTTTAATACCGTAGTAGTTACAGATTTAAGAAATGATCTTTAACTAGACGTTTTCATTGGAGGACAACATGAGACTCAGCAAGGTTTTGCTAACGTCACTACTACTATTGGTTACTTCCGTGTCTTATGGTCAGGATGAACTAGAGGATATGACTCTGGCTGATCTCATGGGTATGGAAGTTTTAACAACTTCTAAAATTAAAGCCGAATCAACGATGGATGCTCCCGGTATCATTACGACGATTACGGCTGAAGAAATTAGACGTTTCGGTGCTAATAACCTTAAGGATGTTATAAATCGCCTTAACGGTGTTTACCTGACAGGGTCTGGAGTCTTCAGAAACCAGCCAATCGCCATTCGTGGTGACCTTAGTATTCACTACAACATCCACTCTTTGATTTTGATCAACGGTCGACCTTTCCGAGAAAGTGGATTTGGTGGAGCAGATTCGTCGATGCTAAGAGCATTCCCCGTTGATGTGATTGAGCGAGTCGAGCTTGTTCGTGGTCCTGGTTCAGTTCTGTACGGAACGAACGCCTACTCTGGGGTTTTCAACATTATCACTAAGAAGAAAATCAAGACGATGGCTCGTGGTGGTATCGGTTCTGATAATACTTACCTTGCAAGAGCAGCTTCGGGTACGGATAAATCAGTTTTTGGTATCCAACATATGGTGACTGACGGTGACACTCTTGAGTTTGAAGACCAATACGGAACTCAAGGGAAGCATCGTTTTGGAAACCGTGACGTGGGAGCGTTCACTCAGATTAATGAAAAGAATCTCAGCGTTTCTTTGTTTGCCGGTACTTCGAAGGAGCAAAACCTTGGTGCGATTCAAAGTTTGCCGCCGAAAGATTTTCACAATCGAAGAGTCTTTGTGGACGTGAACTACAAGTCTGAGTATTCAGATACTGATTACGCCAACTATTACTTTACCTATAACTATCACAATACTGACTTCGACTTCGAAGGTGCTGGTCCTGGTGATGATGATATTGAGTCGATTGACCTTCTTTGGGAAACAACTCAATTCTTCAAGCTTGCAGACAACCTTGAATTAACAGTCGGTGGTATTGTAGAAAAGCAAAAGGCTGTCGGCACGCTTTTTAGAAAAGCTCTCGATGTCGAAGCATATAACCTCTACCTTTCTTTGAAGTACCAACCAATGGATTCATTGGCTCTTTTTGCCGGTGCCCAGGGAAATAAGGTTTACTTCCAAGATGATATGGAAGTCGTTCCTCGTGTTGGTGTGATTTACAACCAAGATAACAAGTGGGGGGCGAAGGTTCTCTACGGTGGAGCCTTTAGAACGCCGGCTGCAGCTGAGCGTTTCTTAAATGCGGGTCCAGCGGTTCAGGGTACAGAGGACCTTAAGTCAGAAACTGTGACAACTCTTGATGTGCAGGTTTCTACGCAAATGGATGATATCAATCTTGCTCTGACCTACTTTATGTCAGACTACAAAGACTTACTCGGTCGAGTTCCTTCGGCAACTCTTCCCGGTGGACTTTGCCCAAGTGGAATCGCATCTAACTGTTATGACAATGTAGCGGATCGAACAATCAGTGGTTTTGAGCTTGATGGTAAGTGGGTTCCTAATCTCAACACCATTGTTAACCTTGGTCTTCTTATTCAAGAAAATGAAGATGAAGTATCTGGTGTAAAAACTAAAGATGCGGCGTTTTCACCGAATACTCAGATTAAGCTTGGTGTTTCGTACATCTTTGACTTTGGTTTAACTCTCGGTCTTCAAGACGTTTACAATAGTAAATTGAATCTTGAAACAAATGATCCGACAGTGACTAACCCGACGACTAAGGATAGCCATTACCTGACTCTTAACCTAAGAGCGGACTTAAATAAGATGGCTGGTCTTGAAAACAGTTTCTTCGAGTTATATGCAACCAACCTCGGTGGCGAAGATATCTTCGTAGCTGATTTCAACAGAAAAGCGGTTAATACCCTTCCTTACACTGCTGGAACTCAGTTTTACGCTTCATTTATCAGAAACTTCTAGGTACCAAGTACCTTTCGGGGATGCGAAGCCCCGAAATTACAAGAAACTCTACAAAGGCCCCTCTCTTCTGGAGGGGCTTTTTTATTAGGAGACACCTCTTTTCTGAAGGGTACTTGGCCACTATTCACGCATTCCTCAGGGTAGGCTTGAGTCGTTTTGACATTCGGCCCTAATCTAAGTGATTGAAATAAATAGGTTTTTCAAAGTGGCTCCTTCTGCTACTTGATGTCAGAAATTGGTTTAATTGACCTGGGAAATCGCTTAGACTATTAATAATACTGAGAAATTTCTAGATCAGGAGGCCCAGGTGGAAAGCCTGCAAAACGAAACGAATACAGCTTATGAAGTGAAAATAGCTGGTGTGCCTCTACGATTGCGATCCTCACAAGACGAGACAGTGGTTAATGAGCTAGTAGAGCTTGTTGATCAAAAAATATATGAAGCATTAAAACTAACGCGAACCGGTTCTATTCAAAATGCAGCCATATTAGCTGCTCTGAATTTGGCCGAGGAATATTTATCTCTGAAGCGCAACACGCGCAAAGAACTTGATCGTCTTGAAATGATGACGGAACGAATTGTATCCGGTCTAGAAGCTTCTCAAGAAGTTGAAAAGGAATCTTAAAACCTGAATCATTAGCCCGATTTTCTAATTGAGGCCATTTGTGCCACCATAGCTAAGGATCAAAGATTTCTTCTCGACTGTAGAAGGAGCCTATTTTGAACAAATCTGAATACCGCCAGGCCATGCGAGCCAAGCTCAAGGGGGTGAACCCCCATGAGGCCCGTGAGTGGAGTGATGAAATCATTCGAATACTCAAACAGTTCTTTGCCTTCGAGCAAGGGAACTGGGCAGTGTTTTATCCCATGAAAACTGAGCCACTCATTTCTCCTGTTTTTGCAGAATCATTTGATCTGCAATTTGTATTTCCGCGTACGATGGATAGAGAAATGGACTTTGTGAACTGTTCAAAGGACGAGCTTATTCTTAATCAAGAGCTCGGAATTTTAGAGCCGACTTTGACAGACCAGCGAGTTGTCGAAAAATCAAGTTTGAGAGGGATTCTCGTTCCCGGCTTGGCCTTTCATGTTGATGGCTCAAGATTGGGCAAAGGCGGTGGCTACTACGATCGATTTTTAGAGGACATACAGGTGCCGAAAATAGGTGTCTGTTACTCCTTACAAATATTAAATGAACCTATTCCCCGTGAAAATCACGATGTTTTGGTGGATTACCTGGTGTCGGAACAAGGTATGATTCGAACCCAGTACGGTCTCCAAAAGAGTAATGATTCAGAGAGGACATCATAAAATGAATACTATGACTATATATATGGCGCTTATTGCGATTGGATGCTTTGCTTTGGGTGGCTTTGTCGTTTACTTAGTTAAGAAAATGCAAGACGACAAACGCAAGAAGACGGCGAAACTTGAGGCTGAGCGAATAATTAATCGCGCAAAATCAGAAGCTAAAAAAATCGAAAAGGATTCTAAGCATAAAGCTAAAGATTTTGAATCCCGTGCGCGCAAAAATGCTGAAAAGGATATTCAAGAACAGAAAAACCGCCTAGAGAAGCAAGAGAATAAGTATAAAGATAAGGAACGTCGCCTCGATAGTGAGTACAAAAAGAAGGAAAGCGATTTAGAAAAGCGAGAGCGCGATATCAAAGCTCTCGATGAAAAAGCTCAAATCGCCGAGAAGCGTGCTAAAGATCAAGAAAAAGAAATTCTTGTTAAAAAAGAAGAACTCACTGAAAAGTTGGCTGGGGTTGCGCAATTCACGCCAGATCAAGCTAAACAAGAGATCATTCAAGCCATGGAAGAAGAAGCTAAAACCGAAGCTTCTAAAAAAATCATCCTACTTGAAGACGAAGCTAAAGCTCAGGCCGAAAAGCGGGCCAAGCGAATCATCAGTATGGCAATTGCTCGTTACGCAGGTGAATACACGACAGAGAGAACTGTCAGTGTCGTGAGTCTTCCAAGTGATGAGCTCAAAGGAAAGATTATTGGTCGCGAAGGACGAAATATTCGAACGATCGAAGGTCTTTGTGGAGTGGACTTGATTATTGATGATACTCCTGAAGCTGTTGTTATCAGTGGATTTGATCCCGTCCGAAGAGAGGTTGCAAAACGTTCTCTTGAGCGCTTAATGGAAGACGGCCGAATTCATCCGGCTCGTATTGAAGAAACTATTGAAAAGACCAAAAGAGAACTCTTTAAGTCCATTAAAGAGGATGGCGACAAGGCATGTATGGAGCTTGGAATCGTCGGTGTGAATGCCGAAATCGTTAAGCTCCTCGGATCATTAAAATATAGGACTTCATACACTCAAAATAACTACACCCACTCAATTGAAGTAGGATTTTTAGCGGGTCTTATGGCTGTTGAACTGGGTGCTGACGTTAAAGCGGCTCGTCGAGCTGGCTTACTTCACGATATCGGTAAGGCTCTTGACCACAGTGTTGAAGGATCACACGCGGTTATCGGTGCTGATTTCGCCAAAAGAAATGGTGAAAGAGAAGTGGTTTGTCATGCTATACGATCTCACCACGAAGATGAGAAGCCGAGAACAATGCTTGCTTATCTCACTCAAGCTGCGGATGCCATATCTAGTGCTAGGCCGGGCGCTCGCCGTTCGATGATGGAAACCTATGTGCAACGCTTAGAAGATTTAGAGTCTATTGGTAATAGTTTTGATGGTGTTGAGAGAACCTTCGCTGTGCAAGCAGGTCGCGAAATTCGCGTCATTGTCGATGCCGCTAAAGTCACCGATGAACAGTCACTGATGCTCAGTAAAGATATCGCTAGAAAAATTGAAAGAGAGTTAAACTACCCGGGACAGATTCGAATTTCTGTGGTGAGAGAGACTCGAGCGGTGGAGCACGCTAGGTAGGACGAACATGAGTTTTAAGGCACCTGAGGAACAACTTAAAGAATTAAAAAAGGGGATTGTTGATCTCGTTTCTGAAGAAGAGCTTCTAAAGAAGTTAAAAAAGAGTTACGAAACCAACACCCCTCTTCTTATTAAAACCGGTTTTGATCCGACACGACCTGACCTTCATTTAGGTCATACGGTCCTTATTAATAAGATGAAGCAGTTCCAAGACTTGGGCCACAAAGTTGTATTTTTAATTGGTGACTTCACCGCGATGATTGGCGATCCAACGGGCAAGAATGAGACTCGTCCGGCCCTCACAAAAGAAGAAATCAAAGAATATGCAAAGACCTATTCTGATCAAGTCTTTAAAATACTCGACCCAGAGAAGACTACAGTTCGCTATAATTCAGAGTGGATGGAGAAGTTTACTCCATCGGACTTTATCAAGTTATCGGCTCAATACACGGTTGCTCGAATGATCGAAAGGGATGACTTTGAAAAGAGGTTTAAGTCGGGAGTGAGTATTTCGATACATGAATTCCTTTACCCCTTGGTTCAAGGATACGACTCGGTCGCCCTGAAGGCCGATGTGGAACTGGGAGGGACCGATCAAAAGTTTAATCTTCTCGTCGGTCGTGACTTGCAAAAGTCCTACTCTGTGGCGCAACAATGTATTTTAACAGTGCCTATTTTAGAGGGGCTTGATGGCGTCGTTAAAATGTCGAAAAGTCACGATAATTACATTGGAATCGATGAATCGCCAAAAGATATTTTTGGCAAAACCATGCGCGTTTCTGATGAGTTAATGATTCGATATTACGAGTTGCTGACAGATATCAGTGTTAGCGATCTTAATCAGTTAAAAGAAGATGTAAAGTCGGGGAAGAGGCACCCAAAGGAAGTAAAAGTTAATTTGGCAAAAACATTGGTGTCTCGTTTCTACGATGATGAGGCTGCCAATAAGGCTGAAGATGAATTTAATCGTATGTTTAAGGACAAGGGGCTACCAGACGATATGCCGGAACACCCATTTAGTATAAAAGGGTATTCCGAGAGTATTTATGTCGATGGCGAGTTAGAGGTGAGCCTCTTGATTAAAGACCTTGGCATGGCGGCAAGTACTTCAGAGGCGCGGAGACTTATTAAGTCTAATGCAGTTTCGATTGATTCAGTAAAAGTAAAGAACCCTAAGCATGCCATCGAGTTTAAGCCGGGTAATTCCCACATTTTAAAAGTAGGGAAGAAAAAATTTGCTCGACTATCAGTCGGGGAGTAGAGATGAAAGTAAAGTTTCTTCCTTCGGGAGAAGAGTACGAAATCAAGAATAATGAAACAGTCTTACACTTGGCTCACAACCATGGAATTCATATCCAGTCGGTTTGTAAGGGAATTCCATCCTGTGCAGAATGCCGAGTAAAAATTGTCGAGGGCGAACACAATGTGATTCAACCCTCCAGTACCGAAAAAGCTCTCATCGGTACGGCTTACTTTGTTGATAGTCGAAGACTTTCTTGTCAGTTGAGATGTTTTGGCGACATTACGGTAGATTTAACTGAGCAAATCGAAAAGGAAGAGCACGCGGCTAAAAAGCCTCGTGGCCGTGTTATTCGAGATGACGATATGGAGCGACTCGAAGAGGAGTCTCGGGCTGTCATGGGTTCGTTAGTCTTAGACGAAGAGTTCGACCTCTCTGAATTTGAGGACGAAGAGGTTCTCGACCTTCCAGAAGAAGAGCGCAAAAAGAAGAAGGAAAAAGAAAAATCTGGTTTTTACGACCAGCTCGAAAAACTCGGTAAAGAAAAGCAGAGTAAGGATCGAAATCGTAATCGAAACCGGAATCGGCGGAATAAAAATAAAAACAAACAGGGCGAAGGGGGGCAGTCTGCCTCAAGTTCAAACGAGAAATCCGGGACCCATCGCAAGAAAAGAAGACGTCGACGACCAAAGCCCAAGCAAAAGTCTGAAAACGGTTAATAAAACTTATACGTTTAAAAGTTAGCGGTCAGTATCTGTGAAGACTGTTTAAGACTAAACCCCGAAAGAAGAGCCACATCCGCAGGTTCTGGATGCGTTTGGATTAGAAAAAATAAATCCCTTGCCATTGAGTCCACCTTCAAAATCAAGAGTCATACCGGCGAGGTAGAGGTAGCTATTCACGTCGATCACGAGTTTAGTTCCGTGTTCTTCGAAAACTTTGTCGGAGTCGGATTGATTGCTCGCAAAATCAAGTTTGTATGACATTCCTGAACAACCACCCTGAGCAACACTCACTCGAAGAAATGAGTCGTCCTGGGCATTAGAATCCTGCGACTTGAGATTCTGAATTTGTTTTGCTGCAGTTTCGGTAATATTGATCATCCATCCTCCACTTATTAATATAGTCGATATCATCGAAAAAGTTAAGCATTTTAGTGGCTTAGCTAACTGATTGAAATTCGTCAGGAAAAATCAGGCTAAAAAAGTCTTAATTAAAAAAAGTCCATTCCTTGAGGCCTTAAAAAAGGAGTCCTCGGGTACGGCTTCTGGAGGGCAAATTAGAGGCTTTGGCTGGCTTCTGGCTTTGATTTATTTGTCTGGTTTTCGGCGAGCAGGGATTGAAGGCGACTCAGAAGTTCATTGAAATCCTCTTCTTTAGTCATTCTGCCAAAGCCAATTCTCATCGTCGTTCGAATTAACTCTTGAGGGACATTGAGAGATTCTAAAACATGGCTTCCAGCCACGCCGCTACTGCAGGCTGAACTAGAACTAAAGGCAATATCTTTAAAACGATTAATTATTGCCGATGGTGATACGCCAATCAGAGAAATATTGATATTGTGATCGAGTCTTTCAGTGGGATGACCATTGAGAACAAATTGGTCCGCAAAGTCGCTAATACCAGAAAGCAATTGTTCGCGAAAAGATCGCATTCTTTGGCTCTCGGCTTCGTGTTGTTCGAAAGCAATTCGAGCAGCCTGACCAAGACCAACAATACCCGGAACATTGTGAGTACCACCCCGCAGTCCTCGTTCTTGTCCGCCACCGGTAAACAGAGGTTCAAAAGGTGGTTTTGTTGCTGAATTGATAAAAAGAGCTCCAACTCCTTTAGGCCCATAGACTTTGTGACCACTGATCGAAACAAAATCGATTCCCCAGGAAGGAGCATCGATAATCTTCTTTGCGAAGCTTTGGGCGGCGTCTACATGAAAGATAATACCTCTTTCACGGCAGAAGGGGCCAATTTCGTGAATTGGGTTGAGTGTTCCAATTTCATTGTGTCCGTGGAGCAGAGAAATCATTTTAGTTTCGGGACCAATACTAGCACTAATTTCTTGAAGACCGATTTGACCAAAAGAATTCGGTTGAATCCACTTAACGCGGGCCCCACGTTTTTCTGCTTTTTTCAGGGCGTGGAGTGTGGCTTTGTGCTCAATCGGAGAGGATAAAATTTCAAATGGCTCGTCATTGGAGCCTTCGAGGGCCCCAAGGATCGCCGAGTAAATACTTTCGGTCGCTCCGCTAGTAAATACAATTTCTTTCGACTTTGCGTTGAGGGCCTTGGCCACATAGGCTCTGGCTGCTTCACAAGCACCTTCGGCCTTCCATCCCCATCGATGCTGAGCTGATGAGGGGTTGCCAAATTCATTCTCTAAAAAAGGCTTCATAGCCGCAAAAACCTTCGGATCTACGGGAGTTGTAGCGTGGTAGTCAAAATAGAGTCCTGTATTCAGCTGGCTCAATTGTCCTCCTCGAATTGAACAAAATCTGGGCATATCTACAAAATGAGTCACTTTTTAAGGGTAAAAAGTCGAGCCCATGGGTGACCCAGCAATAGATAGGGTTTCAGCATAGTTCCTAGCTCATAAAAGTCTAGTTAGGACTATATACAGCAATTTAGAAACCAATTCTAATGGTGTCCTGTTTTTATCCCTCATTTTTACAAGATCAGACAGCGCAAGTAAAATACTCTTAGGAGGCCCTCATGGCTAAAGTCCAAGGAAAGCTGCCTGGATTAGAAATTGGAAGTTGTTTTGTGGGTGAAGGAGAGGATCCCTTTTCTCAGGTTCAATGGGTGCACAGGGATAGTTGCATTAAGGATTTCCGGGGACAAACTGTCTACGAGTTTAAAAATGTAGAAGTTCCTGAGTTCTGGAGTCAACTGGCCACGGATATTTTGGCCAGCAAGTATCTGCGCAAATCAGGTGTGCCGCAGGTTAGTTTTTCTGAAATGAAGAAAGGTCAACCGTTTGAGGGGGATATTAAAACAGGACCGGAGACTTCTCTGAAACAGGTGGTCCTGAGGATAGCGAAGTCTATTCGTGACGAGGGTGTGAAGCAGTCATACTTTAAAAGTGAAAAAGATGCCGATACCTTTGCTAATGAACTCATACATATTTTAATTCAGCAAAAAGCAGCATTCAATAGTCCGGTTTGGTTTAATTGTGGACTCTCTCAAAGTTATGGAATTCGAGGAAACTCAAGCCACTATGCGCTTATTGACGATGAAATTCAAAAAACTGAGGAGGCTTATAAGAACCCTCAGTGCTCGGCTTGTTTTATCCAAAGTGTTGACGACAGTATGGATTCAATTTTTCAGTTGGCTAAACAGGAAGCTCTCATTTTTAAATATGGGTCGGGTTCTGGAACAAACTTTAGCGCCATACGATCTAAGGACGAGCCTATTTCTGGCGGAGGTAGGAGTTCAGGTCTATTGAGTTTTCTAAAAGTTCTCGATGCTGGCGCAGGAGCAACTCGATCGGGTGGAATTACCCGAAGGTCAGCAAAGATGGTTTGTTTGGATATTGATCACCCTGAAATAGTCGAATTCATTCAATGGAAAGCCAAAGAAGAAAAGAAGGCTCAAGTACTTATTGCCGCCGGTTTCGATTCTGATTTCAATGGAGAGGCCTACGGAACTGTTTCTGGACAAAACTCGAATAACTCGGTGAGAGTACCCGATGAGTTTATGGAAACTCTTAGGAATAAAGGCATGTGGTCTACTTATTATCGTCTCGGGAAAAAGGAGGCTCGCAAGATTCCTGCTGAAGAACTCTGGAGTGAAATCGCTCAGGCCACATGGGAGTGTGCAGATCCCGGTCTGCAATTTGATAGTACCATTCAAAAATGGCATACGTGTAAGAGTTCTGGAAGAATTAATTCTAGCAACCCCTGTTCCGAATACATGTTTTTAGATAATTCAGCTTGTAATTTGGCGTCGCTGAATCTTCTCAAATTTCTTGACGAGGGTAATCGGTTTCTTATCGATGATTTTTTACACTCCTGTCGAATCATGTTTATCGCCCAAGAAATCCTTGTGGGTTTTTCAAGCTATCCAACTCAAGAGATCGCAGAAAATAGTAATCGGTTTCGTCCTCTGGGTTTAGGTTTCTCGAATCTCGGAGCTTTTTTAATGGTTTCTAAATATCCCTACGATTCTGATGAAGCCCGTAACTTGGCAGGACTTGTGAGCTCGATACTGACTGCTCAGGCTTATCTAACCAGCACCGAGTTAGCGGCAGTAAAAGGTGCTTTTGTAGAGTACGATAAGAACAAAGAATCCTGTCTGGAGGTTTTGAACTTACATACCCAATCTTTAGAGCGCCTAAAAAGTGATTCTTGCTACTCCAATCTTTTAGAGTGTTCAAAAGAGCTTTGGCAGAAGCTCAGTCAGGAAGTGCAAAAGTATGGGTTGAGGAATGCCCAGGCCAGTGTAGTTGCTCCGACTGGAACGATTGGCTTATTAATGGATTGTGATACAACGGGTGTCGAACCCGACTACTCAATTGTTAAATACAAGAAACTGTCTGGGGGAGGGAACTTCAAGATCGTAAACAAGAGCTTGGGCCGTAGCTTAGAAAACCTTGGTTACGATCAGAACGTCATCGAAGAAATTACCCAGTACGTTTTATATAATGAAAATATCGAAAATGCTCCGCAGTTAAAAAAAGAGCATGTTCCGATTTTCGATTGTGCAAATACCTGCGGGCCCAAAGGGTCTCGTTTTATCGCACCAAAGGGGCACATCGAAATGATGGCGGCCATTCAACCATTTATAAGTGGGGCCATTTCTAAGACTGTCAATCTACCTAACAAGACCGATGTAGAAGAAATTAAGAGCCTGTTTCTTTATGCATGGGAAGTGGGAACTAAAGCTGTTGCCTTCTATAGGGATGGCTCCAAGCTGAGTCAGCCCCTCAGTCAAAAAATTGAAGTTCCGGCAGACCAGGAGGCCCCAACATATCAAAGTGATTCACCGCAATGCAGTGTCTGTGGTTTCAAAACTATACGAAGTGGCTCGTGTTTCAAATGTTTGAATTGTGGCCAATCTGAGGGCTGTAGCTAAGTTTAGGCCTTGCAATTTATCGAGAGAATATCACTATAGAGGTGTGCTTAAAAAAGGATAACCAATGCCATTTGATAAAGAGACACTCGTATCATTGAACCCGGCGACAGAGGAAGAGCTTGGGCGAATTGAAGTTGACTCTACTGAGCAGATTATTGAAAAAGTAGAGCGAGCTCACAAGGCGCAGAAGTCTTGGGCCAGGCTCAGTATTAAAGAAAGAATTAAGCATTTAGAACCCCTAGAAGATTTGCTCATGGAAAACTGCGAGCGCCTGAGTGAACTAATGACCAAAGAGCAGGGCAAACCTCTTTTTATGTCGATTGGAGAGGTCAAAGCTTGCGCCAATAGTTTAAAAGGTGAGTTTGAGTCGATCGAAAAGGCTTTGCAAGTGGAGGAGAAGGTCAACGGAAGTGATCACTCCAAAATTGTTTATGATCCTCTCGGTGTTGTTGTTTCAATTACTCCGTGGAATTTTCCTATATTGATGCCCCATTGGCATATTATTCCAGCTATGTTGGCGGGAAATGCTGTCGTTATTAAACCTTCTGAGGAAACCACACTCACGGCAATTGAATACTTAAAGTTAATCCAATCACTTTTGCCTGAGGACGTTCTTCAGTACGTAGTTGGGGATGGTCGTCAGGGCCAAGAGCTCATCGATCAAAACATTCAGCTCACTGTTTTTACGGGAAGTCGTGATGTGGGATCTAAGATTATGGAGCAATCGAGTGCTCAGTTGAAAAGAGTCATCCTAGAGCTTGGTGGTAAGGACCCCCTTGTCGTGCTGCCTTCGGCGGATCTAGAAGCTGCTGTGAGCTTTGCCGTTCAAAACTCATTTAGAAATTGTGGTCAGGTTTGTGTGAGTACCGAAAGGATTTTGGTTCACGAAAAAGTCTTTGATGAATTTTTAGCAACCTTTAAAGAACGGTCTGAGAAACTAAAGATCGGAAATGGCCTAGATAAAGATGTAAATCTAGGGCCAATGATTCATAAAAAACAAAAAGAAAAGGTTTTAGACCAAGTTAAGGATGCCGTGGCCAAAGGGGCGGAGATCTATTTTGGAAGCCTTGATGACGATGCTAACTATGTTCGTCCGATTGCCTTATTAAAAGTGGATGAGCACATGGAAATCAGAGATGGTGAGACCTTTGGTCCGGTGGTCTATATCGATAAATTCAAGGAAGTTGAAGAAGTGGTCACTTCGATTAATCAGTCTAAGTATGGGCTCGGAGCCGCTATTTTTGGCGAAGAAAACGAATCCATGGAAATCGCCCGAAAATTAGAAACGGGAATGGTTGGAATTAATCGAGGTGTCAGTGGAGTGAAAGACACTCCTTGGGTAGGAGCCAAGCAAAGCGGTTTTGGTTTTCACCACAGTGCTCAAGGCCATCGACAGTTTACTCAAACTCGCGTGATAACGGTCAAGAAAGAGGAATAAGGCTACTCGAGACGAGCAGCGGTGGTTTTTTCATCATCGAATTCGTATTTACGACCCCGCCACTCTACTTTTTTGGTGATAAAGCGATCTACCATTCCACCGATGGCAGTTGCTACAAACATGAGTATCGAGAATGGCAAGAATAGTGTTGATCCGAAAACTAAGAAATTACCATATTTTCTTTGGTTGAGACTCACAAATGTCGCGAGCACAAGAAGTGTGACTACGTTGACCCAAGACTCAAACATAAAAAAAGAATTAATAAAGGCAGCAACCATAAGGAAGCTTTCTATGCCGGTTTTCCAATCGGAGTAGCCAAAGCCAATGGCATTCAACCTTCTCCATCCCTTGAAAAAATTAAAAATGCTATCAAACATTCGAACTTGATAAAGTTTGGCCTCTGGGTAGACCAAGTAACTCAAATCTGCTTTTAGGATATTTCTAGCGAGTGCAATATCTTCGGCCAATTCAGCTTTTACCTCTGCGTGGCCTCCAATTTTGTCATAGGCTTCTCTTCTCAAGAGGAGATACTGTCCAATGGCAAAGAGTCTTTGTGGGGTTGGAATTGTGAAAGGAGAGGTGACCGCCAATACGAGCATATGAAAGGGGCCCATCAGTTCTTCCCAGCTCTCTTCAGTGATGTGATAGGGAAGAGCCGAAATCATGTCCAAGTTTCTTTTTGTCATAAAAGAAATGGCACGATCCAGGGATTTTTTGTAATGGACTGTATCGGCATCTGTAAAAAGGAGATACTCCCCCTGAGCTTCTCCGGCTCCAACATGGCACGCCCAACTTTTTCCAATCCAGCTAGAAGGCTTCTCTCCTGCCTCCACTAAACGAATTTTATCCATGGGAATTGTTCTGATAATTTCGACCGTATTATCGGTTGAATTATCGTCGACGACGATGACCTCGTAATCTTTGTAAGTTAACTGAGTCATAGAACTCAGAATACCGAGAATGTTCTTCTCTTCGTTGCGTACGGGAATTATAATAGAAACACTGGGAAGTTTTTTAAACGGTTGAACGCCTGCACCAGGATCGCTAGGTACGCCGAATCCAGGAATAAAATCCAAGAGTTGAGGGGACAGTCGTATTATAAAAATACACGTCCCGAGTGCCATTAAGATGTAACTGATGTTCGCTAACACTTTAATCCAAATCTACATTTTAAGCAGATCGAATGTTTCTTCTACGCCCAGGTAACCTTGGTCAAACCAAAACCACCAACTCAGGCTCATGATTGAGTGGCCCAGAAAAATACCAAAATGGCTCCACATTTCAATTCGATCCGATTTGTGTTTAAAGTATCTCACCCAATGGAGGGCTTCATCAATAGCACTGTAAAAAAAGCTGAGAATAAGTAGAGACAAGGCTGGGTAGCGAAAGGTCTCGGGGTAGTCCTTTGCGAAACAAAGAAACATAATACTTGTTACACCACAAAAAATCGTAACACCGTGGACGAGAGATTCTCCCTTTCGCAGTTCTTCGCGATAGATTGTGCGATGGCCGATGGTATCGATGGCGATGGCAGTTGTGAAAATAAGTGCGCCAATGGGTATATTCCATGTAAAAAATGGAAGGCCCGAGTCATTAAACCTTCCCACACTTACAAAGGTCGCAAGACTAAAGAAGAGTCCGAGCATCATGCCGACCCAGAGGCTATAAATAATCCAGTCATGCTTCGTGAATTGGCGAATTCGACCCACATAGATTTTAAAATCTTGCCAGTATGTATTGCCGTCTAAAGAGGTATTTGTAAGGTCATCAAAGATGCTTTTTTGAGGGGCGCGCGTATTTTGCAGAGGAACTTCATTGGTAGAGGGGAGTTTCTTCTCTTTTTTAAAAGTTGATTTGCTGTGAAGTTGCTTTTCAAATTCAGTCATTGGAACCTCCAAACTGTCTTAATGGCCTGGGGCTTTCTTTTTTGGATAAGTCGTTTAGGAATTGTAGAAAGTACTCGAGTCACGCCAATGCCGGCCAAAAGATATTTTTTCCACTTGGGAACGTAGCAACGTTCCTCCCAGGCCTGTTCTTTTTTCTTGAGGACTTCGTTACCGATTTCCGAGTAAATCTCAATCGCTACAGAGACCGCAAGTGCGGCGCGAATAGGAAGGTATATGAGTCCTTGTCTTCCAAGACTATAGAGTTCATCGGCGCGATCGAGGAGTCGAGGCATTAAGTGAGCAGCACTTTGCTTTAGTTCTTCGGCGTCACGTGGTGGATAATTTAAATTTGCTTGCTCAAACCAGGATTGCGGAAGGTAGATTCGTCCACGTTCGTAGTCTTCGACAATGTCTCTTGAAATATTTGTCATCTGCATGGCCATACCCGCTGCCACCGCTTGATTGAGAGCGTTTTCTCTCTTAAGGCCGGTAATATGGGACATCATCAAGCCGACGACCCCTGCTACGCGATAGCAATAGAGTTCTAAGTCATTTTGGTCAATGTAATTAAAACCCTTTACATCCATCTCCATGCCAGCGATTAAGTCTTTGGGGTACTGGGATGGAATATGGTATTTAGTGGCCAAGTGTCTGAGCGCTATAAAAGAGTTTTCATGCAATTTTTCTTTCGTGTTAATTGATAGCTCAGTCATTTCTTTCAGACGATCGAGTTCATTGCTGGCCAACTCTTGGTTGGGGGCTTCGTCGACGGCATCATCACAGTGTCGACACCAGCCGTAGAGAAGTTGCGAACCCTCGAGTTGCTCTTTTCCAAACAGAACAGCAGCAAAAGAAAAACTTTTTGCTGCTTTGTTCATAGTCTGCTCACAATGAGCGAGAGAATTTTCATAATCAGATCGGCTTATTTCCAAGGATTGATCACTTTCTACTAAAGCTGAGCTTCTGGGTTTTGTCGGTTAATAACGATTTTCTCGGTTTCATTAACTTGGTTGATGCCATAGTTTCCGCCGAGATCACTGATCAAAAGATCGGCTGTTGCCTTGCCTGAATTCACGACGCCCGGAACACCTGCTCCCGGGTGGGTGCCTGCTCCCGAAAAATAGAGGTTCGGAATGTTGTCATCTCTATTGTGGGTTCTAAAGTAGGCACTTTGCGTGAGGCGTGGCTCTAAGGAGAAGGCAGCTCCAAGGTGACTGTTGAGTTCGGTTTCGAAGTCATCGGGGGTAAAAATTCTTTGTGTTACGACACTTTCTTGAAGTCCCGGCATGTACTTGTCTTCCATGTACTGCATAATTTTTTGCGCATACTTGGGGCCTTCAGTTTTCCAATCCACATCGAGAAGACCCTTATGTGCAACAGGAGAAAGTACGTACCAGGCATCGCAACCTTCCGGAGCCATTTGTGGGTCCGTCAGAGAAGGGCGGTGGAGGTAGAGTGAGAAATCCTCTGGAAGTTTGCCTTTGTAAAAAATATCGTCAAGGAGGCCCTTGTAGCGCGGGCCAAACAAAACATTGTGATGAGCGAGATTGTCGAATTTTTTATTGGTTCCAAAGTAAATAAGAAACAGGCTCATGCTGTACTTTGATTTCTCCAGTTTCTTTCGTGTTTTCTCGACCCTTTTTTCACTTTTGAGAAGGTTTTTGTAGGTATGGTACACATCTGCATTGGATACAACGGCATCACAATTATAAATTTGTCCGCTCTCACTGCGAATCGCGGTGACCACTCCATTATCACAAACTATTTGCTCTACACCTTCGTTGAGAGAAATTGAACCTCCAAGGTCCTTGAAAAGTCTAACGAGGCCCTGAACGAGGGCGCCGGTCCCTCCTTTTGGAAAGGTCACGCCCCAGTTTCTCTCTAAGTAGTGGATCAAGGTGTAAATGGAAGAAGTCGCAAAGGGATTCCCTCCAACAAGAAGTGAGTGGAAACTAAAGGCTTCGCGCAAGTGTTCATCCTTCATAAATCGACCGACTGTTTTGTAAACACTCCTGTCAGCGCGAAGGCTCGCCAGTTGCGGTGCCACCTTAACCATATCCCAAAACTTTAAAAAGGGTTTGTCGGCAAGTTTAGTGTAGCCCTCATCGAAAACCTTTTTTGAATATTCGACGAATTCAAAGTAGCCCTTGAGATCTTGCGGTGATTTCTCTTTAATCTGTGAAGTCAATTCATCCAAGTTGTTGGAGTAGTCGAACGAATACCCGTCATCCCAAAGTAGTTTGTAAAACGGAAAGACGGGAAGAAGTTCAACGTACTTATCCATGCGAGTTCCGCTGACTTCAAATAGCTCTTCAAGGCAGTGGGGAGCAGTGATCACTGTGGGGCCGGCATCAAAGGTAAAGCCTTTGTCTTTATAGACGTAAGCTCGCCCACCAGGAAGATCACGCTTTTCGAAAATATGAACTTGATAGCCAGCCGATTGAAGACGGATCGCCGTTGAGAGGCCTCCGAATCCAGAACCAATGACAGCAACACGTTTTTTATCTGTAAGCATTTTTGATCCTTTCACATAGGGATTGAGCTGTAGAATGTGATTTAGTAAATGTTGAGGCTCGCGCCTTTTTTTCGAGTATTCGAAAGGCATCCGCGCATATTTCGTCTGCTTCTTTTGTGGCAGAAGATACAAAGTTATTTCGTTCTAACCAGTTTTCAATCTCTTGAATCGTAGTCGAATTTTTATCGACGCCAAGTTCCGAAGTGAGGCTTCTTAGTTTGGCATATTGTGAGGCTGAACAAAGGTTGGAGGCAGCGATCCAAACAAAACTGGGTCGACTTAATGCAAGATCCTCTAGATACTTTTCTTCACCCTTTTTCAGAAGATTGCCGATGTCGTCGTAACATTGGAGGGCGACTCCAAATTTTTTGCCAAATTCCCTTAGAAAGCTCTTTCGCTCCTTAGAAGCCTCAGCGACGATCGCTCCAAACTCAATAGCCATAGCCATGAGTTCTCCAGTTTTCAATTCAAGGCTTTTTAGGCACAAAGATGGAACATCAAAGGATTCAACTTGGTCGATTCGCGTACCTAAATCGATTGCCTGACCCATGTGTGAGTGGGTCATCATATTAAAGTAACTTCGGTAAATTTCGAGGTGTTGCTTTTCGGAAAGTTTTAAGCCTTCGATCCATTTCATGGGCCAAAAATAAAGAAAGTTACCACTATTAATTGCTAGGGGTTCTCCTATCTTTCTATGCAGCGAAGGTTCGCCCCTTCGCGACAGGCTTTGATCCTGAATATCATCGACGACGAGAGATCCGAGGTGAATGGATTCTACGACCTCTGATAAGGCTTGTATCAGTTTTTCTTGATTTTCATTTGGCTCAATTTCGCGATCTTCGCGCGCCAATAAAAATCCGAGTCTGACAACTTGTTCGCGAATTCTCTTTCCGGGTTTTTTAAGTAGCTCATTAACTGGCGACAAAAGGTTTCTATCGACGACGCGATTGACCTTGTTGATGTTTAAATCGGTATGAAAGTCAGTTTGCACATTATCCATAATGTAGCTGAGTCCTTTCTGAAAGACACCTCATCGCTTTAAGCAAGGGGACGGGTGGTTTTAATGCGAGTATTTTAAATTTTTCTAAACCCGAGAGTTTTCCGCGATAAAAATTCTGAATGAGAGACTCCGGTAGGGTGTAGAATCGATCCATGATCTGAACTCTCTGCTCGGGTTCAGAAGCGAGAAACAACATACGGTTGAGTAAGCGAAAGAAAGATTGTTGATTTTTACTAACCACAAGGTGATTGAAATTCCTATGGGCAGCTTCATCGATCTTGAAGCCTTTTTCTGTGAGCCCAAGAGCGGTGAGTTGTTGTAACAAAGACGGAAGGCTGTAGCCCGTTGTCGGGTGGGCTATGCCGGCCTGGGTCCCAATCGCAATGTACCGAGAATTGTAGTTTGCAAGTGGGGGTATGGGTTCACCCAATTCTAGCGGAAGACTTCCGTATTCTTTTCTTAGAATTTTAAAGTCTTCATCGTAGTTGGTACCTATATATTTTTTCAAGCGTTCTTCGATTGCTGAAAAGTTTATTTCGCCATCGTTGCTGTAGTAGGTGTCTTCCACTAAAAAGCGCTTCGGAGAATAGGGGAGTGTGTACATGAATCGATACCCATCGATTTGCTCCACCTTTGCATCCATCAAAAACACCGAACTACTATCAATGTCTCGAGAGAATTCTACCTCCCAGCCAACAAACTTCTGATAAGCTCGATGAGCGGAGATCTTTTCATCGCACCAGCCCCGGGCATCAATTGTTAAATCGGTCTCGATCAAATTTCCATTGAGAGTGAGATCCCCAGTTTTTTTGTTCACTTCGATGGTTTGGTTGAGTGAAATTGAATCGAGATACATCGCCATGAGTTTTTTTGCGAAGTCTTGGCTCTCTATGGCCATGTAGTCCGAAGTGAAATGGCGTAGATGCTGGGGAAAGGCGACGTGATAAGAATTCCAGCAGTGACTAACAAGGTCTTGTAGAAGCGACATTTCTTCGGTCGATAAATCAGAGCGGTGAAAACACCAAGTGTGGTTCCCCGCCAATTTTTCATTCGCCTCATACAAATGAACTTTGATCTTGGGGTAGTTCTTGCGAATGCAATGTAGAGCTAGACCACCGGCCAGGCCTCCACCAACTATCGCAATCTGGATCGAATTTTTCTCTGAAATTTCGATCTTGTCCTCCCCCGAGATCTTGTATAAAACAATGGTGCTTTAAAACTACCAGTTCAAAAGCTATTGAATTGCCATCAGAGAGTCAAAGTTTTATTACTTAAGGGCATTTAAGCCCAAATGAGTAAAAAAGACTCAGGCGGTTCAAGATAGCTTGAACTACAAAGGGAAAGGGTATCCCGTGGAAAACTTCGCACAATTTGATTTAATGAATCCCACTGAAGAGCATAAAATGCTGCGGGACACCATAAGGCAGTTCGTTCAGGAGGAAGTCGAGCCCCAGGCCCATGAGTTTGATCGTAAGGAAGAGTTCAATCTTCCATTATTCAGAAAGCTGGGGGAATTGGGTCTACTGGGGATTACTGTTTCTGAAGAGTTCGGTGGTTCAGGAATGGATGCCCTGTCGACAGTGATTGTTCACGAAGAGTTGTCCGCTTCGGATCCGGGGCTTTGTTTGGCCTATCTCGCTCACTCAATGCTTTGTGTTAACAACCTCTATATCAATGGCTCTCAAGAGCAAAAGGCAAAATACCTTCCGGGTTTATCATCCGGTGAGCTTGTCGGTGCAATGGCAATGTCGGAGCCCAACTATGGAACCGATGTCTTGGGTATGGAAACAACTGCCGTTAAAGATGGTGACTCCTGGGTTCTCAATGGCCGCAAAATGTGGATCACCAACGGGACTATTGATGAAAATAAAACCCCTTGCGATGTCTGTTGGGTTTACGCCAAGACTGGTGAGGTTAATGGTCGTCCAGAGATATCGACTTTTATTGTCGAGAAGGGGACGGAAGGTTTTTCTGTCGGACAAAAGATCATGGATAAAACGGGCATGCGAGCTTCGAACACGGCTGAAATGGTTTTCGATAATGTGAGACTTGGGCCGGATGGACTCGTTGGTAAAGAGGGCGAGTCGATGAAGCATATGATGAGAAACCTCGAAATCGAAAGGGTGACTCTTGCGGCAATGAGCCTTGGAATTGCGAGACGCTCTTTAGAAATTATGAATAAATATAGTTCTGAACGAAGTGCATTTGGGCAGTCCTTGAATCGCTTCGGTCAAATTCAACGGCATATTGGCGAAAGCTATGCTGAGTATCGCGCCTGCCAAAGCTATGTTTACGATACCGCAAGAAAACTGGATATTCACAGCCATGGTCAAAGGCTCGACTCAGATGGCGTAAAGTTAATCACGACGACCTTGGCTAAGAATATTGCGGACAGAGCTATTCAGGTCCTCGGTGGTTACGGATATGTTGGTGAATATGTGGTTGAACGCCTGTGGCGAGATTCTAAGCTCCTAGAAATTGGAGGGGGAACTCTTGAGGCTCATCAGAAGAATATTACTCGAGATCTCGCTAAGGATGATTCCGTTCTGAGGAATTAGGTCCGATGGAATTTTCCCTTTGGATACGATCTAGAAATTCATAGGGAAAGTCACAGCCAGATTGTTGAACACAAAAATGCCAGAGGGCCTGTCTCTCTGGCATTGTATTTTTTGTCTTGTTTGATAGGTGGGTTTGCCTTGGTTGTCGGTCGAACCAAAATTGACCGGATTCAAAATTCTCTAGATGGCGTCCGGCGAGCCAAAGAATGGTATCCGCTCCTTGGGATGGTTCGCGCAAAACTGGCGACATCACCTTAGCAAATCGAGGCATGGAATCTTTAAGGCCTGGAGTATCGACCCACCCCGGATGCATACACTCACTAACTACCTTTAAGCCCTTGAGTTTTTCCGCAAGGAGTTCGTTGAGAATCACTTGAGCTCTTTTGGACTGGGCGTAGGCAGCGAGGTCAGTATACTTTCGTCTCTTAAAATAGAGGTCGTCGGGTTCGAGGTGGTGAAGGTACATTCCTCCTGAGGAAACGTGAATAATTCTACCAGAGCCGGAATTATGAAGGAGGGGAATCAATTGGTTGCTAAGTATAAAACCACTGAGGACATTTGTCGCAAAACTCATCTCTTGGTCTAAAGAATTCAGGCGTTTGTCTTCGTACATTGATCCGGCATTATTTACTAGAACGTCGATGCGCTGATAGGTTTTGCTAATCTTTTTTGCCAAGGAGCGAACGAGTTTTGGTTCGCTGAGGTCACATTTGTAAATCTGAACAATTGAAGAGTATTTCTTGTGAAGCTTTTCGGAGAATTCTTCGAGTCGAGCTTGATTTCTTGCTACGAGAATAAGTTGAGCACCCTTCTTAGCGAATAACTCAGAAGCGGAGCGACCGATTCCGGAAGTTGCGCCTGTAACTAGGACGATCTTTCCATTTAATTTGATTTCGTTTTGCCAAAAGTGTTTTCGACCTAAGTATCCGATTTTTCCATAAGAAATAATCGGACTTCTCGAGATAAGATTTTCGGCGAGAGACTTTAGAATCATGGGTTCAAAATAATCTCAGGCCGGTGTGAGTTCAAGTCACAAGTCTTATAAAAAAACTGCGACAGGGGCACTGTCGCAGTTCAAAGGGCATTGATCTATTGGTCTCTTAACCAAAATATCGAGAGAGTCTCAAGCTTACGTCAGTAAACCCTTAACTTCTTAAGATAAATCTATCAGAGCTTATTACTCTGTTCAATATATTTTGAACAAAATGAGAAAATACTTATAAGTATCTGTATATACATATTAATATATGATACAATGTGTTTAAGAAAGCTTGTATTTTTGACCTTTTTTGGGACATTGTGCCCGTGCTTTTTAGAAATGTTTACCAAAGCTTGAACCTATTGAATAATAGGAGTAATTGTTTAGTCTAGCTTGAATGGGGATGACCGCTTATGACTCAAACTTCAGTTTTACCAGAAGTAGAGCAACTCGCCAGGAGTGTTGGGGAGTTTATACAGTATTGGGGATTTAAAAGAATCCACGGACAAATTTGGACTCACCTTTATTTGTCTACCGAGCCTATTGATGCCGGTGAGCTCATAAAGAGATTAGGTGTATCGAAAGCTTTGATATCAATGTCTCTTGCAGAACTTGCAAATTACGATGTCATCTCAGAGTGTGGCAAAGGTCCGAAGAATACTTTAATCTACACTGCCAATAAAGACATAACCAAAGTCATCACTAATGTCCTTCGGCGCAGAGAGCGACAGATGTTATCTCAGGTGGATGCCGCCTGTCGCCTGGTCAGTGATCTGAATCAGCAAGACAAAGACAGTATGCAGATCGATACCCAGCAGGTAAAAAAGCTGACCGAAATTGTATCCCATGCGCAAATGGGTCTTTCCGCGATCTTGTCTCTTTCAGATGTGGACATGAGTTTTTGGTCACAGTTAGCGATGAGTCAGCCCCTAGTTGAGGCTGAGGAAGTCAATTGAAGGTCTTAATCACAGGTCTGACGGGTCTGATCGGTAGGACCCTCGGGAAAGCACTGAAAGAAAAAGGCCATGATATTTTGGGCCTTTCAAGATCCCCAGACAGGGCAAGGAAGGAACTTCCATTTGATGCCCAGTTTTTCCCTTGGGATTTGTACGAAGGGGAAGTCCCTTTAGAGGCTATTGAACAGGCTGACGCCATTATTCATCTCGCGGGCCATCCCATCGCTGATCAAAGATGGACTCAAGCCGTTCAAAAGAAGATTTTAGACTCCCGAGTTTTGGGGACGAGGCACATCGTCCAGAGTATTTCGAGTTCAAGTAAAAAAACCAAGATTTTTATCAGCGCTTCGGCCATCGGCTACTATCCCTATTCAGATCATGAACAATTCGATGAAAACTCTAAGTCGGGGGACCACTTTTTAGCAGAGGTTTGTCGAAAGTGGGAGAAAGAGGCTCGAGAAGTAAATTCAGGTTCAACGCAAATACGAAGTGTGCAGATTCGTATCGGAGTCGTACTTGCGCCCGATGGAGGAGCTCTGGAGAAAATGCTTCCATTGGCGAAGAATGGGGTGCTGGGTCCGATCGGAGATGGCCGACAAATGATGAGTTGGATTCATATTGATGATCTCGTTGGGATATTTGTTAAGGCCCTTGAAGACGATAATTATAAATCAGTCATCAATGGGGTAAGCCCTCACCCGGTAAGCAATAGGGATCTGACCCAGCAGTTGATGAAGGCCCTCGGGAAAAGAAGTTTTCTCCCTGTGCCCAGAGTCGCCCTTAAATTAGCCTTCGGAAAAATGTCTGAGGTATTAATTCAAGGTCAAAAGGTTGTGCCTAAGAAACTTAATGAATTGGAGTTTCGGTTTCTATATCCAGATATTGAATCGGCGATGAAGAATATCATTGAAAATCAAGGGGGGAAGCCCTGAGCTCAGTCGCTGAAAAAGCCAAAAAGAAAAAAGTAGCGATCATTCCGATTGGTTCTGAACTTCTCGATGGTCAGATCCTCGATACGAATTCTCAGTTTTTATCCCGTTTAATTACCGAGTTTTTTGGTCAGGTCGATTTCAATTTGGGCTGTTCAGATATTGATAGTCATATTGAGGAGCTATTGAATTTTGCCCAAGCTAAAGTGGACCTCATTATTACAATGGGCGGACTGGGGCCCACGACCGATGATCGCTCTAGAGATTTGATTAGCAAATTCTGTGGCCAAAAATTAAAAAGAGACGAGGCTTCGCTCAACAAAATAACTGAGGCTATAACGTCACGGGGAATGAGGCTCCTAGAGGGGCACAAAAGGCAGGCCGACTTTCCTGAAGGTGCCCTTATTTTTGAAAATAAAAAAGGTACCGCTAATAGCTTCGTTGTCCCTTTTTCTGCCAATAAAATTGTTTTGGCGCTCCCAGGTCCTCCTCGAGAGATCAAGTCTTGTCTTGAAAATGGTTTGCAAGAGTATTTAAAGGACTTCTTAAAAACAGAAGTCGAGTTAATTTTTGAAAGTCATTGTTTTTTGGGTGTAGGGGAGTCGCAGTTAGCACAGTATCTCGAAGAGAATATGTCAGAAGCCAGCGACTTTTTGGCCTATAGAGCCAGTTCTCCTTTTGTAGAGGTCAAGTTAAAGTGTACAAAGGCAGAGTTTGAGGTCTTTGTAGACCAGTGGCGACAGTTCTCCGACCATTTTTCTGACCACCGCATTGGTGCTTCGATTGTTGACTACGAATTGCGAATCGAAAGTGCATTGTCGCAGATTCAGGAAATCTCAATTCTCGATACTACCAGTGACCTACTTGGACTCGAGCAAATTATTAGAGGTCGTTCTCGTCTGCGGATGCCGGATAAGAAACTCAACTATACAAAGCATAGGAACCTCTTTGAATCCATTAAAACTGCGGCTGGATCGTCGCACCTCATTGTCAAAATTGAGGACACTGACGATGCTATTCAGATAGATTACCGGCTCAATGGTCAGGAAGAGACTTTGAGTTTTTCAAAAAAACAGAAGAAGGCCCCTTCTCATTCCTTTACGGCTTACGCCATTCACTCTCTTTTTAAAGATTTAATTCAAAAGTTCTGATTCCCACTGTCGGACTTCGTTGAGTCGCGAAATGTTTTCTTTGTTGTTAGCGTACTTTTCTAGTCCACGGGAATAGTGGTGAAGTTTTTTTGCAAATTCAGTTCGACTCAGTTGAGTTTGCTGGTCGTTTAGGAAAGATTCTTTATAGGTGAGGAAAATAGATTTTAATCGCCAATAGTCCATGGAGTGAAAACGATGGGATAATTGGTCTTCATGTCCCCCATATTTCTTTATTATAGGTTTTTCGACATAAGAAATTCTATGTTGAGAAGTCAGGCGAAGCCAGAGGTCGTAATCCTCGCAAACAGGAAAATCTTCTCGAAACTTATGTTCATTAAGAAGTTCTTTTTGAATAACAACCGTGGATGGAGAGATACAACAAAGCTCTAATGAGCGTTCAAATTGGTCTCCACTGCCCCTACGATGTTTCTTTTTTTGTTTGAGTTCCTTGCCCTCACGGATCCAGATTTCGCTGCCATGGCACCAGAGGGTCTTCGATGTAATCAACTCAGATAATTGGAGTTCTAATTTATCTTCCAGCCACTCATCGTCACTGTCGAGAAAGGCCAACCACTGTCCCTTGGCAGATGTGATGCCGCAATTCCGCGCGCGACTGACCCCGTGATTTTTAGACGTAATAATCTTAATACGATCATCTGAACGGGCGTAGGAATTCAAAACCTGCGGGGTTTCGTCGGTCGATCCGTCATCGACAAGGATGAGCTCGAAATCCTCAAGGGTCTGGCAAAGCACAGACTCAATGGAGCGGGGCAGGGCCCAAGCTCGGTTAAAGCTAGGAATAATTACGCTAAAAAGGGGCTTCATCGGCGCTACTTTCATTCAGGAGCTCTTACGGAGCAAGTAGAGTGCTTGACTAAATGCATTAGTGAGCTTAGATTGCCCTCTTTTAAGGTGGAGGCTCGCCATGTACTTTGAGGGCGCAGAAAAAAAGTTAGAAATCTATTTACGGCCTGAGTGTCAGGTGAATTTGCGTCAATTGGGCAGAGATTATTGGAAGCAAATGGTGGAATCTGTGAATGCCCAGATTCTCTCATCGATTAGTAACGAGTCCTGCGACGCTTTCTTGCTTTCAGAATCGAGTCTTTTTGTTTACGAGTCGACCTTTACGATGATTACCTGCGGGACCACGCAATTGGTTCGAGCGGCTGAATTATTTTTACAAAAGTTTCCGAGCGACCAAGTTGAAGCCGTTTTTTACGAAAGAAAAAATGAAATATTTGGGCACTATCAGCCCAGTCATTTTTTTGATGATGTGGAAGTTTTGAAAAAGTATGTCGATGGTAAGGCCTATCGCTTTGGCGAGGAAAGTGAACACCATATATACCTGTTCGCGACAAATTCGAAATTTAAACCCAAAGCTTCTGACTGCACTCAGGAAGTTCTGATGAACGGACTTCAGGGGCCGGCTCGAGATATTTTTCTTTCAAACAAAAAAATGTCTGGTGAGGAGCTTCGCGAGCGCATAGGGCTCTCCAGTATTCTCGATGGCTATATCGTCGATGACTTTGTCTTTCAACCCTGTGGTTATTCGCTAAATGCTCTAAAAGATGATTACTATGTCACCATTCATGTTACGCCAGAAGCGGTTGGAAGTTATATAAGCTTTGAAACCAATGCCGCTCCTCAAGAAGTTCGCAAGAACTGGTTGGAGACTCTACTTTCTGTCTTTAAACCAAAATCATTCGATATTTTCGTCTTCGATGAGTCCCATGGTGACAGATTGACCTTAGATACTTATGTGCAAAAAAGTCAGTATCGGGCCGATTTAGAGTGTGGCTTTAAAGTACAATTTAATTCATTTTTTCAGCCGCAGCCTGAAGCCGAAGCGGCCTTTGAGTACAAGTAGAATTACTGGGAAGGAATTTTAGAATGGAAAATATTTGGGTCGAGGAAGTGTTCAAAGATGTCATTGGATTAAGATTTCGAGTAAAAGAAATTTTGTTCCAAGGACAAAGTCCTTTTCAAAAAGTTCTCGTCGTCGATACCTATGGCCATGGCAAGGCCCTTCTTAATGACGGCATGCTGATGGTGACCGAAAGAGATGAGTTTGTATATCATGATATGATCGTTCATCCAGCAATGATGACTCACCCGAACCCCAAGAAGATACTTGTCATTGGTGGAGGCGATGGTGGAACCGTTCGCGAGGTCCTTAAATATAAAAGTGTAGAAAAAGTGGTGATGGTAGAAATCGATGAGATGGTCACACAGGCTTGTAAGGATCATATTCCGCAGACGAGTTCGAAACTAAGCGACCCAAGAGTTGAACTCAGATTTGAAGACGGGGTTAAGTACGTAGCTGACACTAAAGAAAAATTCGATGTAGTCATTGTTGATAGTTCTGATCCCATTGGGCCAGCGACTCCTCTTTTTAACAAAGATTTCTATCAAGGTGTTTACAATGTTCTCGAAGATGACGGCATCGTTGTTAGCCAGTGTGAGTCACCTTATTATGAGATAGAAATGCAAAAAACCATTGCTAAAATAAAAAGCGAATTATTCAACATTGTTCGCATGGCCAATTATACGAACTTGAGCTATCCCGGTGGGATGTGGTCATTTTCTTTTGCTTCAAAAAAATGTGATCCTCTGAAGGATTTCAATAGAGATCGATATAAAGAACTCGGAGGTGATTTTGAATACTATAATGATCAAATTCACTTTGGAGCCTTTCAAATTCCAAATTTCCAATTGAAACAAATTTCGGAGTACCTCAGTCCGTGGCCGAATCAGTAAAACACTACCAGATTTCAGACTTAATCGAGTTTGAAGAAAAGAGTTACTCTGCCAATGACGTCTATCGTGCTTTTTCAGAGTCGGTAACCCCCGAACGGTTCGAACGAATTAAAGAGGTTGTTGCACAAAGAAGCTTTCATTTTTTGCCAATTCTCGAAGGGCTTTACGACCAGGGCAACATCAGTGCAGTCATGCGAAGTACTGAGGCCATGGGATATGGAGAGCTCCATGTCGTTGAACTCTCTGATCGATTTAAAGAATCGGCCCGAGTTACAAAAGGGGCGGATAAATGGTTAGATATTCACAAGTGGCAGAATAGTAGTAGTTGTTTAAACTCTCTAAAGGCTCGTGGCTATCAAGTCTTTGCCACTTCTTTAGATACTCAGAATTCAATTGCCGATATCGATTACTCGAAACCTACAGCCTTTGTTTTTGGCAATGAAAAAGATGGGGTGAGTCCCGAGCTTTTAGAGGCCTGTGATGGTAAAGTTAAGATACCCATGTACGGTTTTGTTCAGAGTTTTAATATTTCAGTGGCTGCGGCCCTGTGCCTATCTTTTGCTCGCCACCAAATTAGGGATTTTAAAAACGCCCTATTGACCGAAGAGGAGCGATACAACCTGGGCGCACAATTAATGGTTCGGGCCCATGTCAATCCGGCATCGATCTTTGCCACGATCAAAGAACTTCGAGCTAATTGACGGAGCCTTCGATACTTTGAATTTCTTGGGAAAACTTAGACTCTTGAGCTTTCAGCTTGGCGAGCTGTCGCTCTAAAACCAAACGCTGTTCACTGGCTAGAACTTGACCAGTCAGTTGTTGAAATAGAGTTTCCGCTTCTTTTTCTACCTTCGCCTTGGCCAATTGAAGCTCTAAAATTTTGCGCCCTTTTTTAAAGGCTTCGATGAATTCTGTTTCGAGGTAATCGGGGCAGACACTGTTGTAACGCTCGCCACTTCGACCCACTTCAAAACCACTGCTGGCCTGGCAATATCCGATCAAGCCCGAGTTGCGGCCATTAGTGTATAGAACTTTATTGGGTGGGTTTTCACTGTCTCCACATTGGGCCACATGACTATCAAAAACCTTGAGGGGCTTGCCTTGGCTCCCATCTTGGCGGCCCAGCTCGAACCAGTCCCGCGGAGGACAGTCAGTATCAAATGGAGTACTTACACAATGAGTCAGGGACCAGAGAATTAATAGCAAAAAACCGATTTTTAAAGAGTGTTTCAACATTGTCCCCTTCAGAACTTCTCTTTAGGTACAAATTATTGGCGCTAGAATCAATACAGAAAATATACATTTGGGCGACATATTGCGCGGCGGCAGGGGCCATGGGCGGGCTCCCTAAGTCCTTGAATGCCGGTTGAATTTATTCCCATTCCGTAGGAAGTTGATTGCATGAAAATAGCGCTTCTTCACGACTCTGTTCTTCCCCCTAAAAACTACGGTGGAATCGAACGCATTGTTATGACTCTGGCCAAGGAATATACGGCCCGAGGGCATGAGGTATTGATTCTCTCGAGACAAGGAACATCCGTCTCAAACTATGAATGTATCCAATTACCCTCACCCTATAAAGGGGAGGATATAAGTCATTTACTACCGGCTGATGTGGATTTCATTCACAGCCATCAGCCCCTGCGCGAAAAGCCGGGAAAATTTCCATTTTTGGTGACCATTCATGGCAATGGGCATCCCGAGGAACACTACTGGCCCAATACTAATTTTCTAAGTCAAAGCCACGCGCGAAACCACAATGCCAAGCACTTCATTTACAATGGAGTTGATCCGGGTCACTACCCCTTTGTTGAAAATAAGGACGATTATTTCGTTTTCTTGGCGAGGACGACCTGGCGAGTGAAAAACCTTAAGACAGCTTTAGTGTGGGCCAAAGACTTGGGCTTAAAGCTTGAGATCATGGGAGGAAGTGGAGTCTCTCGAGGAGATATTCACTACAATGGCTTGGTTGATGAAGAAGAAAAGTTAAAACTTCTTTCGAGGGCCAAGGCTTTGATTTATCCGACAAACTGGGATGAACCCTGTGCGGCGGCACCCCTTGAAGCTCTAGCTTGCGGGACCCCTGTCATTTCATCGATCAACGGGTGTATGCCTGAGCTTGTGAGACCGGGTACGGGAATTCTCTGTGAAAATTACGATCAGCTACTTCAGGCGGCCAAGGACGTGGAAACCATTCGACCCAAAGATTGTCGCGAATCAATCGAAAGCTTTTTTTCTCTGGGGAGGATGTCTGATGACTACCTTTCTATGTTTGAAAAAATTCTACAGGATGGCGAGCTTGATCATCAGCCTCGCTATAATTTCGATCCGTCTTCGGTTAAGTACCTCTATAAACCGAGTCTTAAAAATAGACTCCAACTAAGTTTAACTGGGAAAATCTAGTGAAAATTTTAGTAACCGGTGGCGCCGGATTTATTGGAAGTCGACTCTGTGACTTCCTTCTCGAAAAGGGTAATGAAGTTATCGCCTATGATAACTTGAGTTTGGGTAAGAAAGAGTTTCTCTCTTCGGCCCTAAAATCCGATCGCTTTCAATTTGTCGAAGCGGATCTACTCGATACCGATCGATTGAATAAATCCATGGCAGGAGTTGAGTGTGTCTGGCATATGGCAGCCAACTCTGATATCTCCCAAGGGGCGAAGTACACGGATATCGACTTAAAAAACGGAACGCTTGCCACCTATAATGTTCTCGAATCCATGCGCCTCAACTCGGTACCCAAAATTATTTTTGCATCGACTTCGGCACTTTACGGAGAAGCGAGTGTGAAGCCAACACCAGAGGACTACGGTCCTCTTTTTCCGATTTCACTCTACGGGAGTAGTAAGTTGGCTTGCGAAGCCCTTTGTAGTGCCTTTTCTCATAATTTTGATATTCAAGTTTGGATGTTTCGCTTTGCCAATATCGTGGGCCCCCGAGCGACCCATGGAGTGATTTACGATTTCATTAGTAAGCTCAAGAAAACGCCAGATGTCCTAGAAGTTCTTGGCGATGGCAGCCAGAAGAAATCCTATCTCTCTGTCGAGGATTGCATCGCGGGAATGTATCACGCCTACGAGAATTGTAATGATCCCTTTCAGTGCTTTAATTTGGCAAGCCAGGGAGTCACCCAGGTTTCGGATATTGCCGAAATGGTGGTTGAAGCAATGGCTCCCTATTCAAAAAATAAAGCGCGCATTCAGTATGGCCAAGGAAACCGGGGCTGGAAAGGGGATGTTCCCTATACCTGGCTCGATGGTTCACTTTTGACCTCTAAGGGCTGGAATGCGGCCAAGGATTCCAACGAAGCGGTTCGCTGGGCCGTAGAGCAAATCGTTAAAGAACGGATGGGGAGTTAGGGTGAGCCAGGTAGTGGTATTAGCCGGAGGCTTGGGAACTCGCTTAAAGCCGATCACTGAGAAAATACCAAAACCTTTGGTTGAAGTGGGCGGTAAGCCCTTTCTTGAATGGCAGTTGATGGACCTCAAAAGGCAAGGGGTCAAAAAGGTTCTGCTGTTAATCGCCTATCTCGGAGAACAAATCCAAACTTACTTTGGTGATGGTAGTCGGTTTGGACTCGAAATTGAATACTGCAAAGAAGAAACGCCTCTCGGTACTGGGGGGGCCATAAAGAATGCTTTAGCTCAGCTCGAGGACTACTTTGTGGTCATCAATGGGGATAGTTTTTTGCCCCTTGATATCGAAAAATGGTCCAAGCATTTTGCTAGTACTTCGTTTTTTGCAGCCATGAGCTACTTTCAAAGACTGGATGAGGTTCCTGTTCCTGGAAACTTAAAATTGGATGGCGAAAAAGTCATTGCCTATAAAAAAGGTGGCGGGCAACAAGAGGGGTACCTGCAGGTGGACTCGGGAGTTTACTTCTTCCGCAAGTCATTATTTGTTAGCCATCCGGAGGATCACTTTGTGATTGAAGATCTTTGGCCGAGCCTCATTATCAAAGGCCAATTGGGAGCTTTTTCTGTGGACCAACGTTTTTATGATATTGGGACTCCCGAACGATTAGCCGAATTTGAAGGAGTGATTCGTGATTATTTCTAGGACACCTTTTCGCATTAGTTTTTTAGGAGGCGGTACCGATTTACCCTCTTTTTATCAAGAAGAGGAAGGGGCCGTCATTTCTACGAGTATCGATAAATATATGTATATAACACTCAACGATCGTTTCGATGAAACCTATCGATTGAGTTATAGCAAGACCGAAATCTGTAATCGAGTCGAAGATGTACAACATCCCATATTTAAGAGAATCCTTGAGCTTTATTCAAAACAAGCTTTAGAAAGAAGCCAGGGCTGCGGTCTCGAGATGATCTCCATGGCAGATATTCCTTCGGGAACGGGTCTTGGAAGTAGCTCAAGTTTTACGGTTGGACTTCTCCACGCTATGAAAGCGCACTTGGGTCTTTACCCAAAGGCAGAAGATCTGGCCAGTGAAGCCTCTCGAATAGAAATCGAAGACCTTGGTGAGCCGATCGGAAAGCAAGATCAGTACGCTGCAGCCTACGGAGGGATGCGCTTTATCCGCTTTTTACCAACGGGAGAGGTATCGGTGGATCCTGTGGTTTTTCGGGCCCGGCAAAAGCGCGAGTTGGAAGCCTCGTTGCTCATGTTTTACACGGGTAAAAGGCGTTCGGCCTCGGAGGTTCTTTCGGATCAAAAAAAGAAAACCTCGAGTGGTCAAAATCGCGAAGCCCTTCGGGCCATGCGCGATATGGCCTATGATTTGCGAAAACTCCTCGAAGAGGATAAGCCTCTAAGCCAGTTTGGAGAGCTTTTGCACAGAGGCTGGGAGTTGAAAAAAACTGTAGCCTCTGGTGTGAGTCTTCCCGAGATCGATGATTGGTATTCTCGAGCACGAGAGGCCGGAGCCTGGGGTGGTAAAGTACTCGGTGCTGGCGGTGGTGGATTTTTAATGATGATGGCTCCACCAGATAAAAAGGATGCGATTATCAGTGAACTCAGTGACCTTCGACCGGTTCCGGTGGGATTGGATAGCTGGGGAAGTAAGGTTATATTTGTCGGTTAGGCCATGAAAATAAATCATGGATGGAAATACTTGTTTCTAATGAAATGATCTTTGTATAGATAGGTTTGAGAGGATTTTATGCAGACTGCTAACGAATTTGCGAAAAGCTACTTAGAGCACACTTTGCCACTTTTGCGGGTCTATGAAGAGCCGGAATTTGTGCAGGTGATGGATCTAATGATCAAAGCCTATCAACAGGGAAATCAGATATTCATTTGTGGGAATGGTGGCTCGGCTGGAACCAGTAACCACATGGTGAATGACCTGAGTAAAGGAACGGCTGTCGCTGATAAAAAGCGGTTGAAGGTCATTGGCCTTGCGGACAACATGAGTCTTCTTACAGCTTATGCCAATGATTGTGGGTATGAGACCATTTTTGAGGAACAGTTGAAAAACCTTTGGAATCCCGGTGATCTTTTATTGGCTATTTCGGCTTCGGGTAATTCCGAAAATGTGGTTCGAGCCGCTCGTTATGCTGAAGATAATGGAGGTCAAGCGGTTGGGCTTCTTGGCTTTTCAGGAGGAAAGCTCAAAGAGATTTGTTCCGTCTCCATTCACTTCCAATCGGAAAACTATGGATCAGTAGAAGATGCCCAGTTGATGTTTTCGCATCTTTCAAGCCAATATCTGCGCCACTTTATTGAAAACTCTTAGGTGAGGTAAGAATGTCAGAAGAAAAACTTTACGGTGAAAAAGCCATTGAAGAAAATCAATTAGAGCGTTTTGAAAATCGCACTCAAGTTCGTAAGTACAAAGTGAACTTTGAGATTCCTGAGTTTACTTGTATTTGTCCGCGAAGCGGCTTTCCTGATTTTGCTACCATTAAAATTGAATATTGGCCCGACAAGTATTGTGTCGAGTTGAAATCCCTAAAGCTATATATCAATGGTTTTCGAAACGAAAAAGTTTTCCACGAGGACGTCACCAACAACATAATGGATGACCTCGTCAAGCTTCTCGATCCGTGGTCGATCACGGTTCACGGTGACTTCAATGTCCGCGGAAATATTAAAACAACTGTAACTGCGACCCATTCTAAAGAGTAAGTTGTTAGTAATTACTTTATATAAGGTTCTATTTGGTCGGCCAAAGCGCGGCCGATATACTTCTCACCTTCGAAAGTGAGGTGGATCGGATCCATCCAACACTCCAGGGGTTGATCCGCTAGATTGTACCGCAGGTCGATAACGTTAATTTTTTCAGGTAGACTCTCTAAAATTTCGATAGCCTTTTGCTGCTCGTCGATGACATGATCTTCGTGATGAGGCCCCTCTCCCTGTGAGTAAATTCGCAGGGGTTGAATGACGGCAAGAAATTCGCTGCCAAAAGCTTTGCTCACGATATGCATCTTTTGAATGGCTCGCGTATAATTGGCAACCTGATCTGAAAAAATAGGATTGCTATCGTCTTTGTAATAATAGTTTTCTCGGTAATTAAGAAAGTAATCAGCAAAGTAGTCTTTTAAAAAGAGTCGAGCAAAGCGGCTCCCGAAGGCCGTTAGTTGCAGCCAAGGGTACTCTTCATGCTTTTTGTTCCAAAGTGGGTTGGTTTCATAAATAAAAAACCGGTGAGGGTAGCCAATTCGCTTAAGGTCGTTAATAAAATCGTTGCCTGAGCCATATGAAATAATCAGATCAGGCTCATATTCAACAGCGTCGACAATCACGCGCACCAACTCTTGTAGGGCCACGGTTGATGTCACTCCAAAATTGTAAACTTGAACCTGGGTATGTCCCAATTCGTGCAGGTATTGCTCGGAGAGAGCAACGATATCCTTAAAGCCTTCGGCGGTTTCTATTTCGGGACTCCAGCCAAAAACTGTTGATCCACCCAGAACAATGATTCGGAACTCATCCTTCGGTTTCGGTCGGGGCGGAAGGTCTCCTTTGTAGCCGAGGTCATTAATGCCAGGAACGCCGGCATCCGAAACAGCCATGACGTAGGGGCGAGGCATGTGGTACCAGTCTCGAATTTCGGTGACTTCTCTATAGGGGACAAAAGTAAAAATGATTCGAGTTAAGGTTTCTAGAAGAACCGCAAGAATAATTACAGAAGTTAAAATGAGTCCGACTCGTGCGAAGAACTTTTCGATTTTCTGGTGTTTCATAGTTGGGCCTCAATTGATTGACCTATAGAATAGTCAAAGTAAATGAAAGAGTTAAATGTTATGTCCTATTTTTTAAGGAGTATGGACTTTAAGTTAGGTTCTTCGTCGATTTGTTCGAAATCTAAGTCGGGGAGGGGGAGTTCTTTAATTTGAAATCCGTGTTTGTTTGCGAACTGGGCCCAGTCATTAATAAAGTTTTCTTTTTTCCAAGATTCAAGATTGCATGAAAATAAAATCATTCCATCTGGGGCAAGAATTTGGGCCATCTCCTCTGCCAAGGTTTCCCAATCTTTGTTTAACTTAAAAACCTTTTTACCGGACCTACCAAATGAAGGAGGATCACAAATGATAAAATCAAACTTAAGGTTCTTTTTATGGGCCCAATTTAAAAAGTCTTGGCTATCAAACTGATAAAATTTATGGTCTTCGATGTTGAGTTGGTTGTACTCAAAATTCGACTTGGACCAATTAATATAGGTTTTACTCGTGTCCACACTCCAAGTTTCTTTGGCTCCACCAAGAGCAGCTGCTAAACTAAAGCCTCCGGTGTAACTAAAAAGGTTGAGAACTTTTTTGTCTTTACTGTGTTCTTTCACAAAATTTCGATTGGCCCGTTGGTCAAGAAAAAGACCCGGTGAAAATCCCTGGTTTTTTCGCATTTCAAATATCATGGAATTTTCATGGATCAGCCACTGCTCGGAAACGTCGCGCTCAAACAGCACGGGATTGGTTGAATGTTTTTCTCGATTAGTTCGATGTTGAAGTAAAATTTTAGAAGAGTGAAATTCTGTGAGATATTCAACGATTTCTTGGAGTTCTCCCTTGGTAGGTGGCTCATCCTGCCACCAACCCATCCAAAGAACTTCTCCGAGCTTATCGATGCGCAGGGGGTCTCCATCCTTATGGCTGAGTCGTATACTTTGATTTTTGCTAAAATACTGCGGATAGAGGTAGTTGCGACGAAGGATGCAGTCGATGACCTGACAGAGAAACGGATTTTCCAAGAGTTTTAGGTTTTTAAAAAACTCGGGGATTGCCTTACTAATTTTTTCTGGAGTTTGCTTTTCTTTTTTATCCCCCTCCAGGATGAATGCCCCTTCAACGCCTTTAAAAGTCATCTCTTTGCAATGAAGGCAGAGGCGGTGAAAGGGTTCTCCTCCGTAGGTTGAATCACCGAGGATTGGTATTCCCAGGTCTTTGGCGTGGAGGCGAACTTGGTGGGTCTTTCCCGATTTTGGTTTGGCTGAATAAAGGTGAAAGTTTTTAAATGATTCCAGGTAAGTCAACTCAGTCCATGCATTGGCTTCTTGCCCAGAATCGGATATCCATTCGCCCTTTTGCTTTTCAATAAAACTGCTGTGATCTGTTTTTGCAAGAACTGGATTCTCACATTGGCTTATAAAAAGATAAGTTTTTTCGACCTGGTGATCGGCAAACTGTTTCCCAAGTGTGTTGAGTTCTTCTTTATTTTCGGCAAAAGCCATAAGCCCGCTCGTCTCTCGATCGAGGCGATGGAGTGGAGTAAGGTCAGGCTGAGCTTCTTTGACAAATTCAATGAAGCCGCGGTTTTTTTTATCCGAGACCCGATGGCTATTGATGCCCGCAGGCTTGAGGCAAAAAATCATCTAAGACTCGGGTGCGGATTTGTAAACTTTTTGACAGTGACTACTACTACAGACACCAAAAAGTTCTAAAATGTGATCCGTCAGAACAAAGCCCAAACTCTTTGCCACTTCTTCTTGCAGCTTTTCTATTTCATCGTTTTCAAATTCAACGACTTTGCCACAAACCGTGCAGGTAAGGTGGTCGTGGTGTTCTTGGCTTGACCACTCGTAGCGCGCGGGCATTCCCCCCATGCGCACCTCCGTAACAAAGGCCTTAGCGGAGAGTGCTTTCAGGAAGCGATAGACCGTGGCAAAACCAATGGATGTATTGGTTTCAGAAACGGCTTCAAAAATATCCTGAGCGGTAAAGTGGCGATCTCCGGCTTTAACGATGCGAAGAATATCCATTCGTTGCTGGGTGACCTTTAAACCGAGCTCGCGGATGATTTTTTTGAGCTGTTGGTTTTCTTGTTCTGGAGTGAGCTTTTTGGGGCCCGATTGATGATTGGGGAGAAGCGGTATGTCACTCATCGTAATTCCTTTTTCGAAGGTCCCATCAAGTGTGGGAGTTCTTGAGATCGAACTCCGGGGAGCCATTGAATTTCAAGGTCCGAGAGTTTTTGCTAGATTGATCTAAATGAGAATGAAAGTCAATTATTTTGATAATGATTCTCAAGTTCATAAAAGTCTGAACCAGAGGGTCTACAAATTCTCTTGTCATTCAAGGGTTTTACTGCGAGCTTGAAGTGTCTATTGCTTTTGACTTGGATGCCCCATGAAGAGACATGCTTCTGAAGTTCATAAAAATCTGCTCTTTCAAAAAGTCGGTGTTTTTATCGATGCTGAAAACATAGAAATGAGCGGTTTAAAACATCACGATGTTCGAACTGACTATAAAATGATTATCGAGAAGATTGGTGATCGAGAGATCACGCGAATTCTCTACTACAAACCCGAGTACAAAGAAATTTCCCCCGAGTTTACAAGCTTCTGGCATGGTCTCGGTGGAGAGATTAAGCGTCCGACTAAGAATGCTGATTCATTCATCGTGATTGATGCCGTTACAATGGCGGACAAGTTAGATGTGGTCATACTGCTGGGCGGAGACAAGGATTTCCTCCCATTAATTTGGTTTTTAAAATCCCGCGGTTGTCGCGTCGAGATTTGGTCTTGGCCCGAGTCGACCTCGCCTGAAATTCAAGAGGCGGCGGACTTTTACTTTCCACTGACCACGGAATTTACCGTTTCAGCCAAAAGTAATCAGAAGAAAACGAAATCGAATAAGCGGGGAAGTAGCCAAAATAAAAGCAGTCAGAGCAAGAAGAAAACGACGAAGTCTTCGAGCTAGGTTATTGCCGTAAATCTTTCTTGCCATCACCCTTGCTTTTGTCTACAAATATTCTTCGTCCACCGGTAGCTCAACTGGATAGAGTACCTGACTTCGGATCAGGGGGTTGGGAGTTCGAACCTTCCCCGGTGGGCCATTTTCTTGCCTCTCTGAATGTTCGAAGGCCCACAGTGTTTCATTCTGAAATTGTGTCTAAAAGTACCCTATATTCTTGAATCTCATTTCTAGTTGCCAAGCTTAAAGTTGTGCAAATTAGCCTAAGCTTAATAAAAAAAACAGAGGTTAATACCGATAAATTTTCTATGAGTTCTAAGAAGTCGGGTGAAGAGGCTACAAAACTTTCTGAACACCTCAAGATCATCGAATCGATTGGTGAGGTAGGGACGTGGTCCTATGACCTTTCCAGCGGCAGGATTTCTTGGAGTGATCAGATGTTCGAAATTTTTCCGGAGTCCAAAGAAAAGGGTGAACCCGATTTTGAAAGGCACCGTTCAACCATCCATGAAGAAGATAGAGACTATTGGCAATCGGTTGTTCAAAAATGTTCGCGAGATGGAAAGCCTTACCAAATGGATTTTCGTGCCTGTCACCCCGACGGAAAAGTGGTTTGGGTCCGTGCTCTTGGCAAGGGAACTCTCGATCATTCAGGCAAAGTCATTGGCCTTCAGGGCACATGCCAAGATGTGAGTGCTTACAAGAATTTGGAGCAAGAAAAGGAAGAAATTCAATCCATGAATGAACGCCTGCAATCGGTTGGTAACATCGGTGGTTGAAAGTTAAATTTAAAAACAGGCGATGTTCAGTGGACTTCACATACCTATGAAATTCACAAAGTTGATCCGAACCGATCTTTTGAAAAGTCTAAAGCAATTGAATTTTACCTAGAACATGAGCGCCCGAAATTGCTCGATTTACTCGATAAGTGCGCCAAGGGAATTCCTTTTGACGATACCTTCGAGTTTAAAGATGCGGAAGGGACCTTGAAATGGGTTCGCTCAATTGGTCTGCCCGTTTATGCTAAGAGTGGTGAGATTACTCACCTTGAGGGTACGTTTCAAGATGTCTCTGAACAGGTCAAAAGAGAAGAAGAGCTCAGGGAGTCTAAAACATACTTCAGTCTCGCCATGCAAGGTGCGAACCTCGGGGTATGGGATTGGTACCTCAAAGATAATAGTGTCGAGTTTGATGCTCGTTGGTGCCAGATGCTTGGTCTTGACGTTAAAGAAATTCCTATGGAACTAAGCACTTGGGAGTCTCGAGTTCATCCCGATGATCTTGAATCCTGTTATTCAGATATTAAAGCCTATCTCGATGGAAAAACGGAATATTATGAGAACGTTCACCGGATGAAGCACGCCGAAGGTCATTGGGTTTACATTCTCGATCGTGGAAGAATTTCTGATTGGGATGCTGATGGGAACCCCACTCGTTTTACGGGAACCCACATGGATATTACCGAAGTGGAGTCACTCAAGCGTGAAAGAGATCATATTTTTTCTGAATTTAAAATCGGTACTTTCAAATGGGATATTGTAAATAACCATGTAGAGTGGGATGCTAATAATTTTAAAGTTTTTGGTGTTGATGAAAAAGATTTCGGAAATGCCTATGAGGCTTGGGCCAGTTGCCTTCACCCCGATTGGACTGAACGGGCCCAACAAGACGTTCAGGATGCTCTTCAGGGGAGTGGGGGATTCGACACGGTCTTTAGAGTTAAGACATCCAATGATAGTCCCAAGTATATTCGAGGAGTCGCGAAAATAGAGCGAAACGGAAAAGGTGAGCCGCTCTTTATGACCGGGCTCAATATGGATATCACCGCTCAGTATATCGCTGAAAAAGAACTGGAACGCAAAAAAGAAGTGGACATTCACCAAGCCAAACTCGCTTCGATCGGTGAATTAGCGGCCGGAGTTGGGCACGAAATCAATAACCCCCTTTCGATTATTAACGGGTATCTAAAAATGCTCGAACGCCGTATTGTCGAGGCTGCAGCAAAAGACGAAAAGGTCAGTGAATTGACCCATAAAATTGGACAGGCGTCTGAGCGAATAAAAAATATTGTCAAAGGTCTTCGGAATTTTAGTCGTGCGATCGACAATGAAACCTCGGAGTTTAGTTTAAAAGAAGTTATTGAAGAGTCAGTCGACATGCTGAGGGAAATTTACCTGAGCGAGGGTGTTCATGTTTCTCTCGATCTCTCTGGATCGAAAGATGACTTTTGTGTCTTGGCGGTTCGAGGGCAACTCCAGCAAATTATTCTTAACCTCATTGCCAACGCCAAGGATGCCAGTGAGGGGCGTGAGAATAGAAAAGTAGAGATTTCCCTATTTACAGAAGGGGATCAACATGTTCTTAAGGTTTCTGACAATGGTAAGGGGATTCCCTCTGCCATAGCCAAGAAGATATTTGAACCCTTCTTTACAACTAAAGAAGTCAATCGTGGAACAGGTATCGGGCTTTCAATGGCTCAACGATTAGCGGGGCATAACTCAGGATCGATTGACTTCCAATCAGTCGAAGGTGAAGGAACCGATTTTTACTTACGACTTCCGCAGCATATCAAAAATACTCTTGCGCCGGACCTCTCACCTGACAGCGGGCCTAACTCGAGCAATGAAGAACGGAAGTATCGAGTTTTACTTCTGGATGATGAAGAAGACATAAGAGAAATCGTAGGGTTCCAGCTTGAAAACATGGGATTTGAAGTTTACGGATTCGCAACCGGGGCGGAAGCTCTTGAGTCCATAGAAAGTGGTGGTCTACAGTACGACTTCGTCATCTCGGATGTGAAAATGCCAGTCATGAGCGGCGGACAGTTTCTCGATGAGCTTCGAACCAAGCACCGAAACTCCTATAAGTATTTTGTTTTCATAACGGGCGGGACAAATATCGATTTTGAGGACCCGAGTAACGAATTTAAAGATAAAATCGACGGATACATCTACAAGCCCTTTTCTGATGAAGCTCTTGGTCACCTGCTTCTCAATTTAGCTGATTCAGAAGAGCAAGTCCCTGCTGCAGCCTTGGCAAAAGCCTCCTAAGCCAGGTGCCTAGTATCATCGAAAATTCCGATGATGATCTAGCTACTATTTCAATTTTTCAGATAGTTAATTAACTCCTACAATTTACCTTGTTGATTGGAAGGAGATTAAATGCTGAGAAGTTTGAGTGAAATCATAGGGTACTTGGTGTACTCAGGTCAGTCGAGAATTGGAAAATGTAAGGATGTTATTTTTGACGATCAAAAATGGACAACTCGATATATTGATGTTGATACAGGAACGTGGCTCCCTGGGCGAAGAGTTCTACTTTCACCCCTGAGTTTACAGGAACCAAATCATGTAAATCAAATTATTAAGACGTCTTTAATGGCTAAAGAGATAGAAGAGGCTCCCAATTTGGAAGATGATGCTCCTGTTTCTAAATATTGGGAGGATAAGTACTACTCTCACTTTGGGTGGCCTCCCTATTACAAAGGAGGTGCACTATGGGGGCCGACGAATACTCCTAGAGACCTACTTATTCAATTGAAGGAGGAAAATAGTCCTGAAGACAATCAAAGATTCTTAAGGTCAATACGTGAAGTAAATGGATATAAACTTTCTTGTAAAGAGGATGAGTTTGGTCAAGTTAGTGACTTCATTGTCGACAGTCAGAACTGGGCTATCAGGTATATTGTTGTTGAAACCCATCGATGGATTCCAGGTGAAAAAGTTCTTATTTCGCCAGATTGGGTGGAAAATATTGATTGGCCAAACAGACAGATGGATTTCAATCTTACTAAAAGAGAAATTGTAAATTCTCCTAAGTTTAATAGTCGTGAGCCAATTAATAAAGTCTATGAACTTCAATTATATGATTACTATGGGCGTCCTAAGTATTGGGAAACTCAGAAGCTAAGTCATGAGCAAAGAAGGCAGGAGGTATTATGATAGTTCGCGAAGTAATGAGTAAAGATGTGAAAGTCATTAACAAAGGCAAGTCTATAAAGGAAGCGGCCACTATGATGAAAGATGCCGACTGTGGCTCGATACCTGTTGAGAGTGGAGACAGATTGGTCGGAATGATTACAGACAGGGATATAGCTATTCGAGCTGTGACATTAGGAATGAACTCGATGACTGAGAGTGTAGAGGGTATTATGACCGAAGGTATAAAGTATTGTTTTGATTATCAAAAGCTGGATGAGGTCGGAGAAATGATGAGTCACAATCGTCTCCGTCGCTTACCAGTTTTGAACTCAGACAAAAGGCTGGTTGGAATACTCAGCTTAGGAGACCTCGCTAGGTATAACTATGATGAGAGTCTTGTGTTTAGTACCATGAGTAGTATTTGTCAGTGAATTCTCCTTCTGAGAAGGGCCCCATGTTGAATCAGAGGGGCCCTTTTTATATTAAACTAAGATCATTCCCAACTCGATAGCTCGATCCTTAGTGAACGGGAGACGAGTTTCTTTATCAAAGAACGCGTCTTTTAGGATCGTCCGTTTCAAATTTGCTTTAAATAGGTTAGCTCCCCGTAAATCACAATGCGTGAGGTTAGCGCCTTCTAAATCGGCGTAGCTCAAATCGATATCATAGAGAACCGAAGACTTAAGATTAGAGTGTTTGAGTGAACACGAAGAGAAAATGAGGTGACTTAAATCACTTTTTGGTAGGTTTCTGAACGATAGGTTTATCCCAAAAAAATTTCTGTATTCGAAGATGAGATAAGGGCAAGCTCGTTTCTTGCTGAGTTGCTTTGGTATATTCATTCTGATCCTCTCATTTAATGACCTTTTTTCATTGTTAGTAAATAGGAGATGATTGGTTTTAGTAAAATCGAAAAATTGAATGTCATTAGTTCGCATTTTTCGTTCTCTGCGATCTATAGACTTTTTTGTTTGTTCTTTTCGAAAACATTTGGTTCTTATGAAACTGATGTTATATTGTTCGACGAAGTGAATAAGATTGAGCCGATTCTCGAATATGAATATGAATTATATCAGCAGTATAAAGAACTTTTGAAGGCAAGTTCTGGCGCACATTTAAATTCAAAGCTAATGGATCATAAGAATAAAAAAATGCAAACTATCTTAAGTTTAATGAGGTCATGGAAACTTAAGAAAATAGATCTACAGGGTTATTCAGAATATCGAAGGAAAATCATTTGTGATAATAAGGTTTCGGTTGATGGAACTGTGAACTATTTAGAAGATTATTTGATATTTTTAAATTCCGCTCTGATTGAATACGATTCTCCCGTAGAGATAAAAATGACCATTCTTAACTCTTTAATGCCTGAGAGTTTAGAGGCAGTTAAACTATTGAAAGAAGTTTCTGCGCAGTCCCAACTCAATTATGAATGATATGCTAAGGTGCTGATCACTGTGGTTCTCGCGAATGTTAAAGTTCATTTGTTGGAGTCTGGTCTTTCTTTGGGGGGGGAGAAAATGACAGATTTAAATTACAATCAGCTCTACTATTTTTATGTAGTTTCACACGAGGGGTCGATAAAAAAAGCCTGTAAAAAACTCAATCTTAGTCAATCTACCGTGAGTGGTCAGATACGGACTCTTGAGGAAAATTTGGGCAATGATTTGTTCGATAGAAACAATAAGAAGTTAGTACTAAACGCCTATGGCAAAGAAGTACTTTTTAAGGCTAATAAAATATTTAGACTCGGAGAGGAATTGATCGAAATTGAGCCCAGTGAGCCCGAGTCTAAAAGAATCCAGTTGCGGTTTGGATTTCAAAATGTACTTCCCAAGAATCTTATTGCGAGCCTAACGGACTTTCTTTGGGTGGATGCAGAAATTTCTACTCACTTCTTCTTTGGTCAACCTTATCAACTTAATCAATACCTTGAAGAGGATAAAGTTGATGTTGCTATCTCTGATCAACCATTAGGGCGTAGTTCCTACCACTCTTCTCTGATGCGGTCTGAACCAATGATAGCGGTATGTCATCCCGATCTGAACGTAGGGTCAGACGATTTTCCATCGTCTTTGGATCGTTTGCCTTTCGTCAGTTTTAGTCTGGGGAGTCAAATTAGAAAAGAGACAGACTTCTTTTTTGAAATCCACGGCTTAAATCCCGATGTTATTGGCTCTATGGACTCAGATGATCAGATTTTAGAAATTATAAGTCGAAACCCCTGTTTTTCTATTGTCCCTGAACTAAGTCTTTGTGAGAGGGAAAGAGAGGGCGAAGTTCGCGTCTTAGGGAAAATTAATGACATTCTTTTGAGCTATTGGATGACTTTGCCTGAAATAGATATTTCGAAAACCAAATATCAAAATATTTTCAAAAAATTTAGTCGAAGGTTTTCAATGCACTAAATAAAAATAATTTGTTTTTTTCGATTCGGAATTTCTAAATAATCAATTATTTTTTTAGTTTATTATGGGTTCTACTTTTTGTTGAGAAATACAAAAAGGAGTTTGTATGATTGAAAAGATTATTGAAATTGATCGATATAAAGATCGATTAGAAAAAAGTGGAAACTTCAAGGATGTTCGAGTGAAAAACTCGAGCTTAAGAATTCTAAAAGCAGTAGTATTTCGGATCTTGATAGTATTGTCACAATTAATATGTGTTTAATTCGCATAAAGACTTCTATTGAACAGTGTCGAATTTCGATACTTAGAGAAATATTTCGAACGCAAGATCAAATACGAATATCGGCACTTGAGAGTCAAAGACAATTATTAGGCGCAATTAATAAGGATATTGAACGTTTGTTAACGAGTGCTCTATGGCCTAAGGGGTTGATGAGTCTAAGAAGAAAAATAGAGACGACCTCTGTAGGCCATTTCGAAGACTTCTATGAGTTTAAAAAGCATTTTATTTCTGTCTTCGATTTAAACGTAGACAAGATTAAGCGACTTTTGAGTAGAAGAGATATTCAGCCGAGTCGACTAGTAAGAGCCCTCTTACTAGTTCTTTCATATAGATTATCAGAGGTTAATTCTAGCCTTAGATACTTAAATTAATTTTTGAAATGGAGAATAGGATGTTTTTTGTTTTCGAAAGTTTAAAGGGTTTTTTTATTCTAATTTTGGCAACTTTAGGTTTATGTACTATTGGTTTTGCCTTGCCCTTTCTTATATTCATCGGTTTTTTCGCTCTACTGGCTTTATTTTCACCGTACTTTTTATTGCAATCGATCCACTTTGGCGACTTTAAATCACGTTTTAATAACCGTCTGGCTGAACAAAAAAAAATGTCTAAGGATAAAGATGTGCACATAAAAAATCGACTCATTTCAAAAACTGATTTGAGTTATCTATTCATTCCAAATTTTGTTGTCCTCAGGTCAAAGTTGTCTGGTAGCAATTTTAGGGGTTCAGATCTTAGGCGAAGTAAGATCGAGTTTTCGAATTTAAAAGAGACTGATTTTAGAGACACTAATTTGAGCAAAAGCCAACTTTTTTGTGTCAGGGCCTCGCGATCCAATTTCATTGATAGTGACTTAAATAGGGCTACGGTACTCAAGTCGATCGTTTCGAATTCGGTATTTGTCGACATGAATATGTCGTATTTAGAGTTTTTCGCCTCTATTTTATCCTGGTCACGATTTGAGTCTTGTCTTGGAGTAGGAACTCATTTTTTGAATTCTCGATTGGTATCAACTGATTTTAGAAAATGTAATTTAAAAAAGAGTAGCTTCTCGAAGACTCGCCTCAACGGAAGTTTTTTTGAAAAATGTGACTTGCGAAAAGTTGACTTTTCTGAGGCTGATTTGAGAGGAGTCGTTATTAAGAAATGTAATGTGAAAGGAGTTCAATGGGAAAATGCAATCTTTAGTTCTAAGTCAATTTTGCCTTTCGGTCGAAAAAAGGCAATCAGACTTGGCATGAAGCAGGCCGCTTAGCATCCTCGGGGCTCCTGGTTTTTTAAACAGTTTCACCCTTCTAGTTTCAGGAGCCCCCTAATTTTTTAGGAGAAAATTATGGAATTAACACATCAACCTTTTAGTAAATTGAAGAGCAAAATAAATTATGAGTCCCTGGATGAGGGATCTGAGTTTTATAGATCCAGCTTGGACTATTATAGAGAAGCAGTGCGAATCAGTGCAAATAAACACGGACAGTTGAGATTCAAAGATGATAATAGTCCGTTGGAGCTGGTTGAAATTGATTCGGACCCTGAGAGATCTTACCATTTCATTGACCCTGTATTTTTCGGCTATTGAGATGGTTTTTAGCTCCTAATTGCCTCCTAAGCCAAAAATCTGCTCGAAAGGGCGCCTCAGCTATGGTAGACATAGTCTATTGCTAATTGTCTTGAGGGCCTATTATGGAAGCACTACTCGAAATTGCCGAAAATGCTGTTAACTCTGTTGAGGGATTTAAAGCCACCCGCAGCGACTTTGGATTTCCTCCCAATCCTGAGTTGGGAGATATTGCCTTTCCGTGTTTTCGTTTTGCTAAAGAGCTGCGAAAAGCCCCGAAGGTTCTCGCTGGTGAGCTGGCCTCAGAAATCGAAAAATCAGGTGTTTTAGGTTCGGACATCGCTGTGAGTGCGGAGGGCCCCTACGTTAACTTCACTTTGAAGCCCGAGGTAGCTGCAGCAACAGTTTTTGCGAGTAGTATTCGAGAAGGTCTAAAGTGGGGACAGGAGACTCCAAACTCAAAAGGGAACTGGGTTCTCGATTACAGTTCACCAAACGTGGCAAAACCGATTCTTGTATCGACTTTGAGATCTACCGCCATTGGTGGAGCTATGGCCCGTGTCGGTCGGTTTCGTGGATACAACACCATCGGAATTAATCATATTGGTGACTGGGGGACTCAGTACGGAAAGTTAGCGGTTGCCATCGAGAAATTTGGCGGTGACCTCCCTGAGAACCCTGGTATCAAGGATTTAACGGACCTCTATGTAAAGTTTCACCAAGAAGCAGAAAAGGACCCGAGTCTCGAGGATCAGGGGCGTGCTGCTTTTGTAAAACTCGAGCAAGGTGACGAAAAAATTTTAGAGCTTTGGCGTAAAGCTCGAGATATTTCGCTGAGTGAATTTAAAAGAGTTTACAAGAGAATGAATGTTGAATTTGAACACTATTGGGGAGAAAGCCACTACCTTGATGAAGTTCCCAAAGTGATCGCCGAATTGAAGGAGAAAAGCCTTCTCGAGGAAAGTGAAGGGGCTCAAGTTGTTCGAGTCACCGATGATAAGGGTAAAGAAATTCCACCGGCAATAATGATCAAAGCCGACGGCTCTACTATTTATGCGACTCGAGATGTGGCAGCTTGTCTTTATCGTTATCGAGAGTTTGAATTCGTCAGACTCACTTGGGTGACTGGCCAGGAGCAAAAACTCCACTTTCAGCAAGTCAAAGATGTGGTTCGTAAGATGGCCTATCCCTGGGCTGAAAAGATGGAGCATTTGGCTTTTGGACTTTATCGATTCAAGGGATTGAAAATGTCGACCCGTAAGGGCAATTACGTGACCCTCGAAGAAGTCATTGAACTCGCTAAAGAAAAAGTGATTGAAATAATGAAGTCTCGCGAAGGAGCGGATCTCTCAATCATTGATAAAAATGCTGAAGCGATCGCCATTGGGGCCGTTGTATTCTATGACTTGAGCGTCGACCCTTCTAAAAACGTGGAGTTTGATGTCGATAAAGTGGTTAGTTTTCAAGGGGAGACCGGGCCCTATATTCAATACTCCTACACTCGCTGTTTAAGCATCCTTCGCAAGGCAAAAGAGCAGTTGAGCGACTGGCCACTGCCGGTTCAAGCCAATGACCCTTGCCTCAAAAAGCTCACCGAAGACGCTGAAGTTCAACTGGTTAAGCATTTATCTTGGTTTTCTCACCAACTTGACCGCGTTGTTGAGCAAAATAAACCCTCCATTTTGGCGACTTACCTGTTGGATTTAACTAAAAAGTTTAATGCCTTTTACAAGGATCACAAAGTCATTGTCGATGACCCTGATTTGAGAACAGCCCGACTCGCTCTCGTTGAGCAAACTAGAGAAATTCTAGAGAGTGGCCTCAGTTTATTGGGTGTTCCTTTGCCAGAGCGCATGTAAGTTAAATTTCCAGCTCTTTCTTTGAGCTGGAAATCATATTTCACTCTAAATTCCATCAATCTTATTTGGCTTTGTCATGCAAATCGTTGATTGCGCTGTTAAAACATGATTTGGTTTAAAGTATCTGTTTTTGTCATGGGAGGACTGAGTGCAAGGACAAAGGATGCCTTTGTGGGCACAAATCGTAATTGGGCTGATTTTGGGAATAATTGCCGGTTGGGTACTTCGTTTTGATGCCTTGGCTGGTGTGCGACCACCCATCATAGAATTCTTTGATGCTGGTGCCACGATCTTTCTGAGACTTCTTAAAATGCTTGTCGTCCCCCTAGTGGTTTCTTCATTGTTTATGGGGATTACCAATATATCCAGCATGCAAGGCTTGGGGCGATTGGGTACTAAGACGGGCATATACTATATCTGTTCGAGCCTGTTTGCCATTGCTGTAGGAATGACTTTCGTCAATATCATTAAACCGGGAGTCGGTGCGAGTCTGAGCCTTGGCGAATTCAATGTTAATAAATTTATGAAGGCGTCGACCGACCCTGTAGATCTGATAACACGCATCGTTCCCACAAACCCGCTTGAATCTATGGCTGCCAGTCCTCCTGACATGTTGGGTTTAATCTTTTTCACTCTGATGTTTGCCGTATTTGCTCTACAAGTTGATAAGAAGCATCTCAAAACTATTTCTGGTTTTATGGAAGCCGTATTCGAAGTCATGGTTAAAATTGTTGATTTCGTCATTCGCTTGGCTCCAGTAGCCGTTCTCTTTTTAATGGGAAAGTTGGTCGCAGAAAGTGATCCTAAAATCTTTGGTGATCTCTTATGGTATTTGGCGACGGTCACGGGAGCTTTGCTCTTCCACTTCTTTGTGGTCTTGCCTTTGGCTTACTTCATTTTTACCAAGAAAAATCCATACGTCTTTTTAGGGCATATGAGTTCAGCAATTCTAACGGCATTTTCTTCGGCCTCGTCGGCAGCGACCCTCCCTCTGACTATGGAGTGTATTGAGTATAATGCCAAGATCCCCAATAAAGTGGCATCGATGGTTCTTCCCCTTGGGGCGACTGTAAATATGGATGGTACGGCTCTCTATGAGGGAGTCGCGGTTATTTTCATCGCCCAGGTGCTGGGTGTGGACCTTAGTTTCTTTCAGCAGCTTACGATATTTGGTACTGCTCTAATGGTGTCCATTGGAGCCGCGGGAATTCCCCATGCGGGCCTCGTGATGATGGTCATTATTCTAGAGGCTGTGAACCTTCCATCTGAAGCCATTGGAATCATATTCGCCGTAGACCGAGTTGTGGACATGACTCGAACAGCGGTCAATGTCTGGTCAGACTCCATAGGGGCGGCAATCGTTGCTGAGGGAGAATCCTGAGGGGGCTCAATCGGGCTCAGAGGCTCCGCCTTGGCGAACTTGAAGGGCCCATAAGCGGCCCGTCATGGTCCCCATGGATCCTTGTTTTGTGGAGCGAATTGTTAAAAACCCAATTAATTCTGAATATTTAGGGCAAATAGTGTAAAAAGGTGTGAGTCAAAGGGGCGAGGCTGTACTTTTTGGTACTCTTCGTGCTATAAAACATAGTCTTGCAATTCAACCAGTAGAGGAGGAGCTTCGTGCTTGAAACGGGGAATTCTCAAGAATTAAATAACAAAGTTCGAATCCATGAAGAAGAGGATCAAGATCCAATCAATCTCGAGGACATTGATAATATCCTTGAGCTTGAAGAAGAACAATATCCACGCTTTACACTTGCTAAAAACAAGGCTCGATTCTTAAGAATGGTGAGCTGGTATAAGGCAAAAGAAGAATGGTTGGAAGTCGCTCCATTAAGTGGTGTATCTAAACTCTTCAAGCAGCAGTCAAAAGAACTTGAAGGCATTCGTGCCAATAAACTTGATTATGAAATGGAACTTGAAACTGGAACCTTAACTCCAAGTCAAAGATCTTATAGAAAAGATGAGTTAAAAATGTGTAAGGTTCAGGAAATGATGGCCGTTCATTTAATTGCAAAGATGCAAATGAAAATTAAGTCAGGTCGTCGCTAGTCTCGAAAGAAGGCGAAACACTTTGCCGAAAATCCAAAGAAGGCGAAACACTTCGCCGAAAGTATAAAGACAAAAAAGTAAAAGCCATTCCCGAAGGAATGGCTTTTTTTGTTTACCCAATAAGAGACTCCCAGAGTACTCCTCTACTAGTTCTTACCTGTAGCAAACACCTATGCCTTGGTTGACGGTCACGTTAAGTCCGCGACAAGTCCCTTGTTCACAGTCATCTGAGTTTTCACAAGCCCACATGACACTTGTTTGATTAAATGAATAGTTGTCGTACGTCGGAGTAAATTCACCGGTGTTAGCATTAAGTACATAGCGAACGGCTTGGCCGAAGGGTAGAAGAAATGCTTCTACACAGCCCAATCCTTTTTCGCCACTGTAAACCAGTTCGTGGCTAGAAGGACAACCGTCTCTGTAGTCGTAGTATCCACTGTTGTAGCCGTAGTTGTATCCATAGTTGTAGTTATTGTTGTTGTAGGTTCGGCTGTAGTTTTCAAAACCTTCGTAAGCACTATAATTAAAGTTACATCCTGAAACTTGGGTGCCTACCGATTGATTTGTCTGTTTATAAAAACAGTCTGCACTCAGTGTTCTCTCGTCTTTTTTCTTCTCTCCACAATTAGTGATTAGAAGAGCCGCAAGAATCATAGTTGTGATCATTACAAAGGTACGCATGGTTAACTCCAAATAATTAGTTTTGCCTTGTATAAGAGCAAGACCGAGGCCATTTTGAGACAATCACTAAGATACTAAAAATATTAAGTTTTTAAGAGAAAGTTGGTTCTTTTTAAAAATATTGAGAGCTTGAGATCGTCTAAATTCTAGTAGTTTGTGGCGCATTTTTGTCCTCCACCTTGAAGATGCTACCCAAGATCAAACTTCTCTGGATTATGGAGAACATTGGTTATAGTTTGCCCTCTGGGTGTAACTTGGGAGTGGTGGTTTGCTCGTAGTCAGAGCTTTAATGCTTGTCTTATCTATATATATGACTGTGGCCTGTGCTGAGAAGGAGTCTGATCCCAGTAGTATGGGTGATCAGAGGGCTGAGTCCTTTGCTGCCTTGAAATCGATGCCTTTAGACTGTCAGGATAAAGACTGTTCCAGTCGAGTCCTATCTCTCATAAATTCAGATCCACAAGCACCAAGTGTTTGTAGTGCCTACTTGCTTGATAACAACAGGGTGCTAACAGCCAGTCATTGCCTTTCACCTTTAATGACGACAGGTGCTTCGTGTGGGCATCTTCAATTGAGGGGAGCCCGTCTACAGTTTCGTTGCAAAGAAATCCTTTTCAAAGTGAACTTAGAAGGAATCGAGCAGGGAGCCATTACTAGTGATTGGGCCCTCCTTGAGGTAGAGGCTCCGAATGAAATAATCGGGGAGCCCGTTCTTGGGCGTTTCGAGTTTCTTTCAGCCCCCCCTCGATTTGTACAAGGGGATCCTATTGATATTTACTGGTATAGGAGTAACGAGGGTCGTTTTTCATATCATAAGAGTCAATGTCCAGTCCTTGTCGATAATCCTTTCACAGGTAGAGTTCAGTCTTTATCGCAACAGGGTTTGTTCGTTGGTCCCTGCGATACGGTACCCGGTGCCTCTGGTGGAGTTGCGATTCATCGACAATCGGGGGCTGTGATCGGGGTTCTAAGTCAGTCTTCTAACGATAACGAGTGGGCCTATATTAGTTTCGTCAACGCTGACTGATGTTTAAGGTCACGACATCTGAATCGAAGTTCGTCGCAAGCAAAATATCATTTTGATGGCTTCTAAGAGAAATTAAGGCTTCGAGAGGCCTTGGCACCAAAAAAATGTATCAAAAATTATCAGGTAATATTAAGCACTTAGCTCATTTCGATGCAAAAATGACAAAAAAGGGCTCAAATTCTCGGAATGATGCACCGATAGATATCTTGTGAGTCACAGAAAGAAACAAATCGACTCTTGGAATCTTTTGGAGGTCTGGTAATGGTACGTTCAACTTTTATTGTCGTTTCTGACGATCCAGTAACAGTCCACAAAGCTCAGCAGTTTGGGCAGCAAATTGGTGCTAACGTTGAGGTCTTCTCAACGGCTCAATGGCGTGAGAAAAGTGGACAAGGAAATGAAGTTCCTGCTTTAGCTTTTGGTGCAAGCACTGTTGGCGAAGGTGGAAAAGTAATTCAGTTCCCTGGAAATCAAGGATCAAATGAGCAATCTGCGGATGCTCGAAGCCACGTTGAATCAATCAATCAACTTGAGGCGCGAGCGATTGAAAATGCTATTTTAGCATTCCGTGGGAATTTAACTGAAGCTGCTAAAGCACTTGGCATTGGTCGAGCAACGCTTTACAGAAAAGTTAAGCAATACAATATTGATCCTGCAGTTGCGCGAAGAAAAAAGGTTGCTTAACAGCCTTAAAGAATATTGATAAATTAAAAGAATCGGCATGAGTGCCGATTCTTTTTTTTGGGGCACAGCTTTGAGATATTTCCTCGGTTTTTCACTCTTCATTTTATCACTTGGCTCATCTTACCTATTTAGCCTCAACTCCTCATACCCCGATCTTTTTAAGCATATCTGTGAAAGTGTGGAAGATTCTTATTTTCAAGTTGATAGGGATTTTAATGCCTGGATAAAAAACTGCTACCTGCAGTCCGAAGAAAATGATGAGGTGTTTTTCAATAAAAAAGCTCTTCTGGACTCCCTGGTAAAAGACGTTAACTTTTATTTTGGGGGGCTTGGAGTCTCTCACCTCTATCTTTCGCCTCCTGTTGAATCAAACGAAATTCTTTTCCACCGGGTTACTGATACTGGAATTCGAGTTCGCCTAGTGGACGGCCATTTTATTGTCAGCGAAATTATTGAGTCTTCGCCTGCGGCAACTTCCAAGCTCAAAGAAGGTGATGAAATCTTAGGTAAAGATGGCTATGAATTGCAATTTACTTCGGATGTGAGATCGCCCGGCCTTTTTACGGTTCGATCGGGTAAAGAGCAATTCGACTTGCAAGTCGATGGAGCCCAATTTCAAATTGATAATCGGCCGAAACTCCACACCTTTACAGATCGTCCAGAAGTCGCTGTTTTAAAGATTCCCAGTTTTGAAGGACGCTACCAAGGAAAGGGACTCTTTGAGTCGGATTATTGGAAGAGCATTGCTCGCCAGTTACAGAATCGATCGAAGGTTATTGTCGACCTAAGGCAAAACTATGGAGGGAATTTCGCGGCGATGTTGAGGGCCGCTTCGAGTTTCTATTGTAAGCCACAGAGCCTTGGTTCGATTATTCAGCCACGAAGAATCGATCTTCGACCGGAAGGTTATTTTCCGGATACCCTTGATGGCTATAGTCAGTTGGATGCTCTTGATCAATACCAAGAAATAAAGTTGGTTAGTTTTGACGGATATCCTTGCTATCGAGGGCCCCTAATTATTCTTGTCGACTCGGCAACAGCTTCGGTTTCGGAGATATTTGCCGAGGGATTAAAAGAAAGGGCGCAAACCAAAATAATGGGACAGCCGACCTCAGGGAGTGTTTTAGTTGCTCGCAGGGAAGAGCTTTTTCGTTTAGGTCCTGGCTACGTCCTCAATATTCCTATCGCAAGCTATTTTAGCCCCAAAGGCGTCGACCTTGAGAGCGAAGGGGTCAGGCCAGAAAAGATTATTTATTACGATCTCGATCTCGAGAGGCAGGCTAAAGACTCGTTTATTGAGGCTGCACTCAAAGAGTTTAAGAGTTTCTAATGAGCTTCGAAATTTTATAATTCAACGTAGTAACTTTGTCTCAAAAGAACATGTTTTAGTACCTATAAGTCTCAGTTTGGATATTTGTATCATTATGAGACAGTGACCTTAATTGTTCGATCAGCATTGACAGGCGACCAATAGATTGACAGCTATCTCGGCCTATATTGAAGCCTACGACGGCACGATCCTCGCATATGTTAAGGGGTACGGAGGCTTTATGAGATCAATCACTTCTATACTTGGATCACAAGCGAACAGTATTCTAAAGATTCTAGCGGGCTCAGCCCTATTCTTTGTACTGGCATTATCATTAATAGTTAATCACAAGGTTTTTGACAAAAACGAAGCCTCATCCCTTTCATTAGCGTCAAGTGATGTTAAGCAGACTCGGGGAATCGCAAGTGTTTCACCTGCTGAGATTTCAATTAAGAAGATGAAATTTCAACTTAATAGAGAACTGGTCACTTCTAGAGTTCGAAAGGCCGCAAGTGTTGGCTCTCGACCGACGGACCTTGATAATTTAACTTTTGGTCTTCTCGAAGGAAAGTACGCCGTTCGACTAGAGTCCGGTAAACTTGCTCAATTAGAGTTTTCAGATGCTCAAGGTAACGGTGATCGTCCTAAGTATATCAACGATAGAAAGTCATTTATTCAGTCGTATAAAACTCTTCTGCCTGTCGACTTCGAGAGTGTTCAAGCTCTTCCTTCGACTGGAGAAAAAGGTGTAGAAATTTTCAATTTGATTTCTTCTGACCTCAGTCGAGTCGGGCAAGTTCACTTCAAAGTTGATGACTCAGGTCGTTTGATTTCGATGAAAGTATTCAACATCAAAAGTGAAGTCGCTGCTAACTAATTCGACTTATTTTCTATAGTCTAGAAGGCTCTAGGGGACTGGTTCCCGAGCCTTCTTCTGGACCCAACTTCCTAATTAAACGAGGCCAAAATACCGATAAATATCTATGGTATTAGAGGATCCTTTTGCGCCAAATACGTCCAAGCGTAAAGATAGAAGAGCGTTTCAAAAGTCAGCCCACAAGTTGGCGGCTCCTTTTGATCGTCTAACTGCTTTTCTTATCGATTTATTGTTTTTATTTCCCTTGGTGAATATTGTATTTGCTCCCTTTCACAGAGAATCATTGCGCGCCTATTTATTTCATTTTGAAGAGCAGGCCAGTTTTTACATTGCTCTAGGTGTGATTACTTTAGCAATAGTCTTCATTTTGTATTTCGCTGTCATCCCATACTTGTTCGGAGCTACACCGGGAAAGAAAATTATGGGGCTGAGGGTGATTTGTCCCGAAGAGAACTCTCAATTAAGACTCTCTCAGTCAGTTTTGCGATCTATTGGAATTCTAGGTGAAATGGCAGTAATGGGCCTACCTCTTCTTGGCGCATTTAGGGATAAGTTAAGGCGCCCGCTCCACGATCGAATTGCGGATACAATTGTTGTTTCGGATCGAACCCACTTTTTAGATTCTCCCTCTGCATGGGAAAAGAAGTTGGCCAATAGTGCCTACCTTTCTTTCGCACTTTTTATTGTTTGCTTGTTCGTTCCATTTCTCTTTAACAAGTATAAGAACTATCTGACTCTCGATCATGTGCCTTCAGGTAATACTTCATTGTGTGAGGTGGTTGATCAGAATTTGCCTGAATGGGATCAAACCGAGGGGCGTTTGGAAGTAGCTATGACTCTCTACGCGGCTGGAGCCGTAGATGAAGAGTGCCTGGGTCGTGAGGCAGACTTCATGCTTTGGTCTGGAGAAGAGAGTGCGCTCGCTTACCTAGCAAAGGCATTTAGTCTTAGTGATAGTCCGAGTTTGTCAGATCGTTATCTCGAAAAAGTTTGCAAGGTTGATGATAAATCCCAAAGTTGTTTTTTAAGTGAACTCGTCGGTCATTGGATGGATGGTAAGTGGAAGAGTGTAACGAGTCAGCTAAAAGAAAAAATTCTTGAGAGTCAGTCTTTCATAAAAGTTTGGGCGATTCGTCACTTCTTCACGTCGTACTACTTTTCTGAGGTTGAAGATCTTCTTGAAAGTCTTCCGCGGGCAGAGAGCTTGGGCGAGTTTACGAGTAGTTATCGGACTAAGACCCTATTTAAAAAGGGGCAGAAGGAAATGGCTCAAGTAGCCTTTGAATCCTCTGTCGAAAACCTTAAAGGGGATTCGAGACTGAGTCTGGCGGCTTGGTATTGCTCGGAGGCGAACTTAAAAGGCTGTTCTGCTGATTATAGATCTTCGTGCCAGCACTTCAGTCAACTCTTTAAGGATCAATGGGATTACCTTAATGATCAGAATATTCTTTTGAGTTATTTGCGCACGACGGAGTGTTCAGAAAATGTGCCCTCTGAACTAGCTAAACTTAAGGAGCTCGAAGAAGGTTCTGAAATCAAGTATTACTTAGAAAGTCTTAACTTCTTAAATACAGGAAAAAAGGAAGAAGCCTTAAAACAGCTCAGAAGACTCGTGAGTCTCGGCTTGGACTCATCTCGCCCCCTTTCCTATGAAGCGGCACTAAAGTGGCTCAATTTTACGGACGAGGACAAAGACTTCGAAACCATTCTCGGAATGTGGGACCTAGATCACTCGCGAACTAAAATGTGGGAAAACCTCGGTCAAGCATTGATCGAGCGTCTTTTTCAAGAAGGTGACTTGGAGAGTAGCTACAAAAGAGCGCAAAAAATTGTAGAAAGACGGCCATTTAATGAGCGTGCTTACAAGGTGAAGGCCATCTATGAACACAAGAATGGGCAACTAAAGAGTGCCTGGCAATCTTCGAAAAGAATCCTAGAGGTGCAGAGAAATACCTCGCTTGGAGCGGGCAGAAGCCCAGCGTCTACCCTGCAAAAGAATAATCCAATTGATCAGCGTTGGAATCGGGTTCAAAGGGACCTAAGAAAGAGATTTGATCAATGATTATTCCATTTTTCAAAGGCATAGATAAACCTAATAAAGTGCCCGTAACCTGGACTCTTTTATTTATAAACATCTTTGTATTTATTTTTTGTAATTCCTTTGAACAGGCAAATGACGAAGTCGATCTTTCCTCCTTTGCAAAAGACGAACACTTTGTGGTTACTCAGGCACGGGTTTACGCTCGATATGTTTTAGAAAATGAAAAAGAGTATAGTCCCATGGTTCTATTCAAGGCCCAAGAGGCTTTGTTAGGGGACCGATCGGCATTGCAAATTCTAGGAACACAACTTTCTTTTCAAGATGGGAAGTTTATAGAGTCTGTCTCTAAGAAGGGAATTCCTGGGGATCAAATCGCCATTCAAAACTGGAGATCACAGCTCTTAGATCTCAATCGCGGGCGATTCTTGCATCCCACTTTTATGATGGGGATTAATTACTTTCAAAGGGACCTCAAGCATTTAATTAGTTATCAGTTTTCACACAGTGGCATAATGCACCTCGCTTTTAATATGTTCTTTCTCCTTATTTTTGGAAGTCTTTTAGAGCCTTTACTCGGAAGCCTCTTGTTTTTATGCCTTTATCTGCTCGGTGGAATTTTTGCCGGTTACGGTTTTTGGTTGTACGCAGGACTTTCTGCTGTACCACTCGTGGGTTCCAGTGGTTCAATTAGTGCTCTCATAGGGATTGCCTTTGCCTTACTTTTGAATAAGAAAGCTAAGTTTTTCTATTTTATGGGTTTTGTGAGGTTGCCAATTTGGGCATGGGCCTTGTACTTCTGGCTACTGTTAGATCTAGCGGGTCTTTTTAAATCGGTACCCGGCTTCGGAACCCAGATTGCCCATTCTGCCCATATTGGTGGTACCCTTGCTGGTTATATCATGGGAGTAGCTCTCTTGCTGGGTCTACCACGTCTTAAGGAGCCCATTGAAGAACTGGGGCATGAACTCCTCGTGCATTCGCGCTCGAGAAACTTTTAGGCGCTATTTAAAAATTACTCGAAAAAAGGATTAAGATCGTGCAGCGATTAATCGTTGTCATCGACGATGGTGCAAGTTCCACCATTTTTCTCAAAGAGCAATGAACCTTCAGATTCGGCGATATAGTTCTGCTCTTCGACGGCTAGAGTTCGATCGGGACCCGTGATATCGATCATGATATCTTCCTGACATGTGAGTTCATCGATCGTTTCAGGGTCTCCGAGAGAAACATCGATAACATGAGGAAAGTCTTTGCAATTGGCAGTGAGAGAGAATTTAGAGTTCGCGCGAAGGTCTGGATCGTTACTGCAGGCCTCTTGTATGACGTCAGCCATTTTTGATATTTCTGCGGCCGACACTGTTTCGTATGTTATATAGCTACGACAGATATCAATGTTGTCGGCATCAGGTTCGCAATTACCCTGTGGGCAATCCCAGCACGAAGCAATAAACTGTGCCTGTGGTTCAGGGGTCGGCGTCGGCGTCGGTGTCGCAAGTGGGCCATTGGGCTCTTCAAAGGCAGGGGGTTCTATTTGAGTCATATCTCTTTCGTCTTGAGTAATGACCCCACAAGCAGCTAAAGAGCCGCCAAGAATAATTCCGATAAATAGTTTCCCAAGCCCCTGCAACATTTTAATCCCTCACCCTTTCACAAAGTGGATCTTTTTGTAAATCGTAGCGGTTGTCTGTCGTGTAGTGATCAACCATTAATGTAACCCCTGCTAGGGTCCTCTCGTCCATGCAGGTGTTTTCCATAATTAATTCTGTGTCCATGGAGTCGATAAGATCAGAAACCGGATTTGTATCCTCACAACTTTCTGAAGCTTCAAAAACTCCATCTAAGTCCATTTCACAGTGGTCCTGAACCTCTTGCCTAAAACTATCGACGTCATTGGCACTGATTTCGGCTTTAAAATCGAGGCAATAGGTTTGAAAGTTTGAGAATCGAAAGTTAATCAGTCTCATTTCTTCAACCACGCATCGGCCGAATTCAGCACTGGCAACTCCTGGGTCTTGCCCCGGTCCTGGAACTGGGTCTAAACCCGGGTCTGTCGAGGTTGAATCATTTTGATACATTCCTCGATTTGACTCAGTGGCAATCTGTCCACAGGCGGATAAAGTAGCAATGAAAGTAAATAAGAAAATGATTTTTAAGATGTAATACATCTATAATCCCCCACTACAATTACCCCACCAGAGTAAATTGCAAATTGGGTTCCGGGATGCGTCCCTTAGAATCGAATAAAGTGAGTAATTACGAGATACTAGTGTAAAACCATTGATTCCCGTAAACTCCCTAAACATTTCAATTTGAGACAAAAATAGAGATCTGAATAGGCGGCTATAAAACCGGAAAACTAAGAAGCCTCAATCGGTGATGAATGAGGCTTGGATTAGTTATTTCTTAGCGTGTCTATTCGCTGGGTTGTCTTCATCTTCCATTGGAGCAAAGCCTCGGCGAACCGTATTTTCGATGACGACTTTCTCATCCATGAATTGTTTAAGGTACTCGGGCCCTCCGGTTTTTGCTCCGGTACCCGAGAGCTTAAAACCTCCAAATGGATGGCGTTCAACCATTGCGCCAGTGATACCACGGTTAATGTATACGTTTCCGGCATCGAGTTTTACCTTGGCGATTTCAATATTGGCCGGGCTTCGAGAAAAGATGCCCGCAGTTAAACCATACTCAACTGAATTGGTAATTTCGATGGCGTGATCTAAATCTTTAGCGCGAATGACGGCAGTAATAGGGCCGAAGATTTCTTCGTTCGCGAGACGGTGCTCGGGTTTGATATCAACAAAGACCGTTGGCGCAACAAAGTGGCCGGACGAAGGGACTTCGATAGAGCGAAGTCTTCGGCCTTCTTTCTCACCAATCTCGAGATAAGAGTTCACCTTTGCATGGGCTTCATCATCAATAACCGGTCCCATAAAGTTCTCCGGCTTTTCGCTGGGGCCGACCTTGAGAGAAAGAACGGCTGACTCCAAGCGATCGACAAATCGATCGTAAATTTCGTCGAGTACAACTATTCGGCTTGCTGCCGAACACTTTTGCCCCTGAAAACCAAAGGCCGAATAAATCGCGCCGGCGACGGCTTCATCTAAGTCGGCATCAGAGTCGATGATGAGAGCGTTCTTGCCTCCCATTTCGGCCACACATTTTTTAATATGCCTTTGTCCTTCTTGGAGTTGAGCTGCTGTTCTTATCAAAGAAAGTCCAACTTCCTTAGAGCCCGTAAATGTAATTTGCGCAGTATCTTTGTGCTCAGCAAGGTAAGCACCCACGACCTCTCCTTTTCCGGGTAGGAAGTGTAGAGCTCCACCGGGAACTCCAGCTTCTTTTGCCGCATCCATTAGAAAACGCCCGGTGAGGGATGTTTGCTCGGCTGGTTTTACAATAACCGTGTTACCTGTCACGAGAGCTCCCGCCGCCATGCCGGTCAAAATTGCCAGAGGAAAATTCCAAGGAGCGATTACAACATTCACACCACGAGCTTTGTATTGAAAGTGACTGAACTCACCGGGGGCATGTCCAACGCGGAAGCCTTTTCCAAGCTTTCGCATGTCCATGGCGTAGTATCTGAGAAAGTCGACAGCCTCAGTAACGTCACCATCGGCTTCTTTCCAAGTTTTACCGGCCTCAAGAATTTGGCAAGCCATAATTTTAAAGCGATCGCGAACATATATGTCGGCCATTTTTTCTAAGTAAGTCGCGCGAGTTTCAAAATCAGTATTTGACCAAGTGGGAAAGTATTCTTTGGCAACCGTGATGGCATCTTCGGCCATTTTCTTATCTGCTAAACCCACTCGCCCTAGGTTTTCAGAAGTGTTTGAAGGATTCAAATTGTCTATGAAATCAGTACAAGTAACTTCCTCGCCATTTACGATGGGCAAAACGTCTTTACCAAATTCGTTATTTCTAAAGTCTTTCAAATTTTGCAGCATCTTTTCGCGATTTTCAGACAGAGCAAAGTCGAGTAGTGCTTGGTTGTAAAAAAGTCCCTCTTTTGTTTCGGGAAAAGACTCACTTGATTTTAGATCTTCACTGGGGTCTTTCATAAGTTGAGTATCATCGACTTCATCGGCAAATTTTGATTTCAAGAAAGACTCGTTAGAAGTGTTTTCGAGGAGTCGTCGTACCAAGTAAGCCATACCAGGAATGAGTTCCCCAACCGGAGCGTATTCCCGAACGCGGTAGCCCTGGGCCACGAAAGACTTCTTTATTGGGTCAGCCATACCGTAAAGCATCTGAACTTCGTAGGCGTTTTTAGGAACCCCTTGTTTTTCTGCGTAAACCAAGCAAGAAGCAATGGATCTCACGTTGTGGGAGCCAATAGCCAGGGAAATCGTTTTGTAGTTATCGAGAAGGTGCTTTGCGCAGTTCTCGTAGTTGGCGTCGGATTCGGCCTTGATCGTGTAAACCGGAATGGGCCAGCGATGTTGCTCGGCCGAAATAGTTTCATAATCCCAGTAAGCTCCCTTAACCAACCGAATCGAAAATGGTACGCCTCGCTTTTTAGAAAACTCAACGAGTTCTTTAACATCTTCGAATGAATCTCGAAGGTAGGCCTGTACAACAAGGCCCCAGTGGCGATAGGACTTGTACTTGTCTTCCATGAGAAGTTCCATGAATATCTCTTTGGTGAGATCCTTGATCTCGTATTTTTCCATGTCGAGATTAATGAAGGCACCCTTTTCCATGGCAAGATCAAAAATGGGTCGCAAGCGATCCTTGACCGCTGCTTTTGACTCCTCCCAAGCGTCGACTTTAATTTGCGAATAAAGGGCAGTGATCTTGACGGAGACATTAACCCTGGGAATATCTCCAAAGTAGTCCGTGTCCAAAACATCAACGGCGGGCCAAGACGAAGAATCTTTTGTCAGCCAGTCGATCATTTCGATGTATCGACTTTGGTATTCTCTGGCCTCGTCTTCACTTAAACAAGCTTCGCCCAAGAGGTCGACTGTGAAGCCGATCGCGTTTTTGCGAGACTTTTTCAAAACACTCATGGCATCTTTTGGGTTTTCACCGGTAATAAACATGCGAGCCATTTGCGTAACGTTTTTACGAATGGCTCCAGCCATCAAGCCTGGTGCGAGAGACCCAAAGCCGAGACCGATATTGAAAACAGAAGGAAGCTTATCGCCACCTTGTGAGAAATACTCTTTGAGGTGTCTTGCGACTTCGCCGCCCGATTGGAGGTAGGGCAGAACATCGACAAAGCGAAACATTTGAGTTTTGAATTCGGCATTTTTCATGGACCAATCCATGATTCGTCCATACCACCAGTCACGGTTGAAAATAGAACTTCCCGAGTGGTCCAAATTAGAAAAAATCTGCTCGCCTTTTTTCTCAACTTGCTTTTGAAAATCCTGCATCGTATTACCTCCGAATCCTGGCAAATGTGCGTCTTTAGCGGTTTTTCGTCAAGGGGAATGTCGAGGTGTGAACTTTCTCACATTGAGTCCCCAGGGGGCTAAAATTTCCGCTGCAAATGCAATAATGTCAGGCGGGCCTAAAATGGGTGTTATACTGTAATACTAGACTGAAAAGGGCTTCAGACGCCCGATACGGGCTAGGAAGGGATTCAGAGAAACATGTCTGATAAAAGTGATTCATCGAACAGTAGTAGTTCAGGTAAGCCTTCTGGGGAGCCCTCAGAGCATCGAGTTCATCGCTACATGAGCAAAGACCTCAGCTGCCGAATTTCTGTGGTCAACTCGGGCTCAGTCGTCGAGTCCGTCCGACAAATCCAGCACACCAACCCCATAGCCACAGTTGCCCTGGGCAGAACGATTACGGGCGCGCTTCTGATGGCGAGCCAACTTAAAGAAAACCAAGAAGTGGCTTTGGATTTTAATATGAATGGACCCCTCGGGCGGATCTACGCCCATGCCACTTTCGATGGAAAAGTCAGGGGCTACGCCAGTGATCCCCAGCTCGATTGGCAGCCACAACAAGGTTTGATCCTCTCTCCTTACGTCGATGGGGGGCTTTTGACGGTCAGTAGTTTTAAGCCCCAGTCAGCATTGCCCTACCGGGGAACCGTCGAAGTGCGAAGTGGTGAGATTGCCGAAGATCTGGCCTATTACTTTCAGCAGTCCCATCAAATTCCAACTTTACTTTCACTTGGTGTTCATCTCACCGAATACGGAATGGTTGATGGCGCTGGTGGAATTATTATTCAACTTATGCCAGGTTCTGACCCGAAGGTGATCGATCAGCTCGAAGAGAATTTGCAGGATGCGCCGATCGTTTCGGAAGCCTTTAGTCAGGGAGCTAGTGAGTTGGATGTCGCCCAGGCCTTTACCAAGGGGATGGAGATCATAGCCATCGATCACGATCACCCAATTCATTACAGCTGTCCCTGCACGAAGAAGAGGCTTTTACGGTCCATGAAACTACTTGGGTTGGAAGAAATTAAGCGCTCCATAGAAGAAAATGAAAGCATCGAGTCACAATGCCAGATGTGTGGCAAAGCCTATCATATCGAAGTCCAAGATCTCGAAATGATAATGCGTGATTTGCAAAATGAGAATCTTCACTAAACCTATGTGCTTGAGTCGTGGATTCTTGGGGTGGAGCATTGTATAAAGCCTTTTTTGTTTAAAATAAGTGTAAAAAGGGTCGATACCTTTACATGTTCTTAACTTTTGCTATCTTAGACTTTTGTTTGAAATAGTGGTCATGACCTTGCCAAGCTTTGGTGGATGGGTACTAAATAAATAATATTTAGTAATTTATTCGAGTGATTTAACAAGGCTTAGGATGTTATGTATAAGAACACAAACAAAAGTGAGAATCATACTAGTAATTGGAGTGAGTTGATGAAGGTAATGATTATCGAAGACGAAGAAGAAATGAGAGACCACCTTCGCTCAAGTTTAAGTGAAGAGTTCGAAGTTGTTGTTCTCGAGAATGGTTCGAATCTTCAAGCTCAGTTAACAGTGCATAATCCAGACGTTCTTTTACTCGATCAGGTATTGCCTGGAAAATCAGGTGCAGAAATTGTTCAAGAAGTCCGTTCGAGTCCTAAGGTCAGTCGTCTTCCAATTATTATGGTCACGGGTTTAACCGGTGAAGAAGATAAAGTCGCAGCTCTCGAATTAGGTGCGGACGATTATGTGACGAAGCCTGCCTACCCCCGTGAGTTGGCGGCGAGAATTCGTGCTGTGCACCGCCGTATTTCTGAAGAAGAGTATCAAAAGAAGTTAGTGGCCGGTGGATTAGAAATCGATTTTTCTGCCCATAGGGTTATCCTCGGGGGAAAAGAAGTTCCTTTGACGCTGACTGAATTCAAAATTTTATCTGAACTCATGAAGCGTTCGGGTCAGGTCCTTTCTCGTGAAAAACTGCGAGAGCGAGCCCTTGGAAACTTGAACGTGACCGATCGTACGATAGATGTGCACATGGCTTCGTTGCGTAAAAAACTCAGCGAGTTTGGTGGCAATATCGAAACCGTTCGCGGTGTCGGCTACCGTTTTTATCACACAGAGCCCCAGCATTAATTCTTTGCGCCAACGACTTCTTGTTGGTTCCAAAATTCATCTTAAGAGCAGAAAAAAGGCGATAGGAGAGGGAGGAGAATTCTCCCTCTATACAGACATGATTACGTGACAGGAAAGTAGCTCTAGCGGACCCACGGTCGTGGAAGAGCCGGTCGGTTAGTCTTCTATAGAGCAAAGCTGGGACCATCTGTTTTAGAGTCAAAATGGCCTTGTAAAGGGCCTCAAAGCGGACCTGAGCCCAGTATTCAAAACCGACCCGTTTTTTAAATAGTAATGGTTCCACTATGACACCAAATTTTTTCATGATTCTCACTATCGGCGACCTTTATGGTCGGAGCTTTGTAAAATATCTAGCCATTTAAAAATCATAAGTAATATTAGTAGTTTCTGAGGTCCTTTTGAGAAAACAGGCCCGTGCCGTAAGCTGTTAGACAGTGCCCATCTTTGGTCTTCCTGGCTCTTTAATTTTCGTAGCAATATCTTATACTTAGAGAGGTGTTTTCGGCAGCAGCTTGGTATTCCCTTTGCCTATTAGCTGGTTGGAGGTCGTTTTGAATAATAGTGCTGTACGATATGTTGCTGCTGGATTGCTTTTGCTTGGGCTTTTCTTTCAAGCTTGTGCCCAGAAGCCAGAGCCCCAAGAAAACTGTAATTTTGTGCAAAACAGTTTGAAGAGGCGCGTATCTTGGGAAAACGACGTTCCCGTTATCTTCTATATCCATAGATCAGTTCCCGGTGAGTATTTTAATGATATCGAGCAGGCTCTTGATAAGTGGAATGCGCGCTTTGGCCGCAACCTTCTCAAGCTTGGTGGATGGACCAATGCCACAGATTTACCGCAGAAAGATAATGCCAATATTATTTATTGGCTTTCAGAGTGGGAACCGGATCGAAGCTTCGAGCAAGCGAGAACCACAATATACTGGTCGAGCGATCGAATTTATGAAGCTGACATTCGTGTGAATGCAAAGAATTTTGAATTTTTTAATGGAGAGAATCCGGTCAAAGGCTCGGTTGATCTCCAGAGCTTAATATTACACGAACTCGGACACGCTCTAGGTCTAGCCCACACCCAAGGTCAAGGAAGTGTAATGGTCACAACCTTGGCTAGCGCCACTTTGCGTCGAGAGCCCAGTGAATTAGACCTCACATCTTTGTCCTGTGAATATTAATCTTTAGTAAAAACAATGGATTAGCGCTTCACTTGAAGTGGCCCTATGTTTGAAAATAAAAAGGGTAGTGGTTCTCTAAAAATATTTCAGAGGGCTACAATGCGCTAGGTCGCTAGACGAATGTAAGTTAATTTAAGTTGTTGGTCTGAATGGCCTCTAGCTACCATGAGTGAGTCGAATAAAGAAATTTACGGCCCTCGAAGGAGAATACCTGAATGAATCTTGAAAAGAATATCGCCAAAGATATTGAAGAAAACCTTACTCTCCGTGATTCCAATAGAATCGCTAAGGTGAGTAATAGTCTTCAGGCTTATTCCCTTCCTCAGTCCTCGGTTCTTGAGGATTTCAAAGCCAATATCAATAAACTCGAGCGCCTCACTTCGCGCCTTGATTTTATGATGTCTGAAGTTAAAACACTTATTGTTCGCAAGTAAAATTAGGATTCAGTTAGCTTAAATCCAACTTTTGGGACGAGAACCCTGAGAATTCCATCTTTATAATCTTTTATTGCCACCTTTTCTTCGGCGGGTTGATCCAATTTGAATTCTTGTCTGAATGATTGAAAGCTTGAAGTTTTGAGTAGGCTAGAGTCATCTCGTATTTCATCTTTATGTTCTCTTTGGCCAAGAACTGATATTTTATCCTTTTGTACCTTTAATTTTATATTTTCTTTTTCGTGTTCTGGAATTCGAGCCTCAACTAAGTAGCTGTTGTTATTTTCACGAAGCCTTGCCCCGATTTCTGGCAGGTTGTAAAAAGGGTCTCCTTTTTTGCTGGTGTAACTATCGAGTTCTTTGACGAAGTTGAGTTGTTCTTCAGCAATCTGCCGAGAAAATAGGTTTCTTTGGGTGTTGATCTTTGCCGAGTACAAGGTTTTATCTCGATCGAGCTGAGTTTCAAAGTCAGCTTTTTGTCTGTTGAGACTATCTTGGTAAATACGATCATCTCTCTTTAGGTTAACTTGGTGAGTTTCAAACCTTTTATCTCGTTCTCCGACATAATTCTTTTTTTGCTCTTCGAGTTTTTGATCGTGTTCAGTTTTTTGTTTTTTCTCAAGATTCTCAAATTTGATTTCTTGTTGTTCGGCTTTAAATTCTTTCTCACGCTGGATTCTTTGCAATTCTTTTTGATTTTCAGTTTGTAACTTATTCTGTTGAGTTTGCTGTATTTCTCTCGCCCGCATCAGATCTTTTTCGTTCTTATCGCGCATACTTGTAATTCGAGCTTCGTGATCCATGAGTTCTTTTTGTTGAATATTTTGGTGACGATTCGTCATGAGTTTGGTGCTCTCGTTGTACTCTTCGCGCTGGCGATTTAACTTGTTTTCGTTTTCAACTTTGATGTTTTTAAGTTGTGAGAGATTCGTTTTTTTCGCTCGCTCAAGTTCAGCTTTTTGGCTTTTCCGAATATCTTCAGACTTAATTTTACTCTCGTATTGGAGTTGCTCAAGTTCCTCTCGGCTCTGGCCTCGAGCTTGTCGAAGTTTCTCTTGTTGATCTTTTTTGACATTTTCCATTGAAGCTTGAAATTTCTGTACAAGCTTCTTTCGCTCATCTTGTTGAGATTTTGCGAATTCCCGAGACTTTCGAGATTCCTCGTTTTGCAATTCAATTTGCTTGTTTCTTAGGCGATCAATTTTGTTTTCAGTTAAATTTTCTTCGCGGTTAATTTTGCTTTCGAGTCGAGCGAGCTTTTCTCGTTGTTTCTTCTTTAAATCCTGATAGCGCTTTTCAAAAGCTCTTTGATCATTCTCGATTTGTAGGTCTTGTGAGTTTCTGGCTTGAGAAACCTGACGTTTTGTTGTTTCTCGTATGTGATTAATCGTCGCTTCATTTTGTCTACGGAGTTCGGATTCTTTGTTTTCGTAGTCTCGCTTGAGACGATCGAGTTTCATCTCATTGCGACGCTTTAGGTTTTGCTTCTGGGCCTCAAAGTCTTCATTAAGCTCTTGAAGCTTAATGTTATTACTTTCTCTGGTCCTAGAAATGCTATTAGACACGAACGACTCCTCACTCAACTTAATTGTATCATATTGATACAGGGCTGAATGGAGGTCTGGTGCTAGACTTCGATAATTCGACTATGGATCGAGGTATTTTTTACCCCTGAGGAATGAGGTCCTGGTCGATAGAATTCTGTTCTTTTTCGGGCGAACGGGGCATGGGCTTAGGACAAAGCTCCATGCCATCGGTTCTCTCCGGGCACAGCCAGTGGTCGACGAGATCGATCCGCTCTCTGAGGCTTACTGGGTAATATGTGGGGTATTGATACTGGTCTAAAGTCGAAAGTGTTGTTCGTTCTTTTTCTGTGTCGACATGAACGATTCTCAATTCGAAAACCCGATACTCGGCATGGGCCTGTATCGATAGTGAGATAATAAACAATGTAAAGAACACTCTCTTCATAGAGCTTTTATCGGTAAAAGCTCCCAGAAAGTAGAGTTAGTGCTTCAAATTTGATTTTTGCAAAATGGTATTATCAACCAGGTGGAAGTAGGCTCTAATCACCAATTCGTAGTCTTCTGGCTGTAGAGTTTCGAGAAAGCACTGCTTTTCAGAAAAGGAGTCTTTCTCAATGACTCGGAGTAAGAGGTTCTGAATTCGATTCTTATTGTCGAAATCAAAGAAGTCTTTTTCGTCATCAACGGATTTTTTTAATGCTTTGACGATGTCCTGTTTTTCGAATAAAAAATGGTGGCCTTGGCTCGATAGTTGTAGCAAGTACTCTATCTGATCCAGATTTTTATCTTCTATGGGAGTCAAGCTTCGCCTCCTTGCGATGACTTCCTAAAGCCCCTGAAAAATCTATAGGTTAAATCTATTGATTCAGTCTATAGATAAGAACTATTGATCGAAATCAAGTGACCAGATCAAATGAATCGCTCAAATGATAAGATCAATAAATAGGATCAAAGGCTTTAATCGTTGTCGAGTTTAAAACTCTAAAAGGAGTGAGCTCGTTGGCCTAGGGTACGACTCTATAATTTCTTTTCTATTCAGTGACCGAGACCTTTAAAGTACACCCTCTTATTAGCAGTTTTTTATTGAAAAAAGATCGTGGCAAGGGAAAAGATCAAAATTTGACATATTTGGTCAATAAAATTATCCTTTTAGATAAGCTTTTTTAAGGTCAGGTCAAGAAACTATACCCTCTGAAATAATGTCCCTAAGCGGGACTTGTCAGTTTTGCTAGTTTGTACCACAGTAAAAGTGAGGTCTATTGAAAGATCCAAAAAATAAGAAACTTCTTAAACCATTAACAGACTCTGAACCGGGGAGATCAATAGTGATAGATGAAGCCAGTGGTCTTGTTTTCGCCAATGAAGAAGAACTCTACCAGTATTTTGAAAAGGAAGTAGAGGTTTTTGAGTCAGAATTTATTAAAATGCGCCCGGACGACGACTTCAGTGACGAAGATTCTGAGCTTTTTGTTCCCTGCCTGGATGACACTCTCGAGCAGCCCGACGAGATTTGGGAAGACAAAAAAAGCATCCCTGGAAAGACCATCTATCACTATTTGAAGTACTTTGAAATTAACAACCAGCCGCTTTTTTATGTGGCGGTAACTTATACGGCAGAAAATATGCCGACTTTCATTTATTTACATTTTCCAACGCGCCTTGATCGAGTGGCCGACCGCTATCGTCGCGGTGATTTAGTTTATGATCGAATTATCAAGGAAGTCGAGTACGGGGCGATCGAAGGGGATGCCCTCGGCGAGGGCGATGATTTAGCAGTAGGCTTGTATAAAGCCATGCTAAAACTTCGAGGCACTGACGATATTCCTGAAAATCAGTTTAATGAGTTTTCGAGTCTTCGCGAAGAAGCCATTCATGAAGCGGATGAAATTTGGCGAAGTGCCGATTATTCGGGGCAAGTCTTGGTGAATTTCATTCGCGAATACAACGATCTCGAAGATCACCCTGGTGATGTATGGTACATCGTCGTTACGGTCGAAGAGAGTCCTAATAGTCAGGTCTTGTTATTTTCTTTTCCAACCACGGATCCTGGACTTGTCGATCGCTATCGGCATGGTGAGAATTTGCAAGCAGAGGAAGTCATTAAAGAATCCTCCCACTAAGAAAAATTGGATTAAGTTTAAAAGCCGGAGCAAAGAGCTTGGGCGGCAGCCAGTATCTGTTCTTGCGATAAATCGTTGCGCCCATAAAGCGGGTGAAGCTGAGTCAGCACATCCGCATGAGTGAGTCCATAGCTCACAGGATCGGCATCAAAGAGGGGAAGTAACATGTCGGCCTTTCCTACAATGCTACCTTCGTTATAAAGAACGGCTTGCAGTGCTTGATAAGAAAAGTCGGTGCCAAAGATCGCAAATCGAAGTCGCCTCAATACGGCAATATAATCAGTTTCGCCAAGAGCGTAATCCGAGTTGATCTTAATAAGGTCATCTTTAGTAAAGTAATCAGTGTAGCCGGTGACTGGGATGTAAGTACCAAAGCCATTGTCGACTTCAATTCTAAAATCTAGGGCTTCAGGATCTAATTCTGTTGCTGTACCCATGGCTTTCCAGCGAAAAAAGCGGATCGCTTGGGAAGAGCTCTCAAGAAAACTATTGGGAACATCTGAAAAAACGAGCTGATGAACATCCTCAGCGTTATTGCCATTATTATCGGTATAGGTTTTTATGCGTCCGAGCATTTGTAAGCCCGAAGCCGAAAAAGTATTGCACTCGGCTGCGATCGACTGTGAACCGAGATCGACCGTATTTAAGGTTCTATTGCGGCCCGTAGATTGAACCCCACAGGAACTCAGTAAGAGACCCGCCACTAATAATACTAAAATGTTGAACAAAGCTTTTCCTCGCCTCATTTCTACCTCGCTACTTTGTCTTTTAATAGAGCAAGTGAAATGCCAAAGTTTTCAGTTTTTACCCCTGTTTTTAGTGATTTAGAGCTGGAAAATTGTATCATTATGAGACAGAGTTAAAGCATAGATCCAATTCGCCAAAAATTGTCTTGAGGCTGTCAAAGGCTCAAGCAGCCGCCCAGGGGAGCCTTCGTTGAGACTATTAAATATATTGCCGTTGACCTTAATTCTTTTTGTAGTGGCTTGCCAGTCACCTTCAAAAGGGCCGGAAGTAGAGTTGAACAAAGAGGTTACGCTGCAGTTTAGGCCAAAGCTCAATCGTAAAGAGCACTTTAGATACCTTAGTGAATCGAGAACCAAAACCATGGAGGATGGGGCACTTCGCCATCAGAGGGACCAAGTGGTAGATTTCGAGCTCGTCCAGGTTGCGAAGACTCTTGATGAAAAAAAGAAGACCTTCAAATATCTGGAGACGACCGTTAAAAAAGATGGCTTGGTCCCGTTGGAGGTTTTTGGTTTGCCGGATATCGGTGAGGCCTTTGAAAGGGTTTATGATTGGCGTGGAAATATTCTATCGGCCGGAAATTTCCCAAAAGACTCTTTTTACATGGTCCCCTATATGGTCTTTCCTGAAGGTAAAGTAAAGCCGGGTAGTACATGGGACTACACGACGACTTGGAAAATGGGAGAGACCCCATTTAAGCTTGAGTCAAAGTTTAAATTGGAGCGCGTGTATCGCTGTAAAAAGAATCATGAGTGCGTGGAAATCGGTATTGAAGCCAAGGTCATACCACGATTGAAAGATAAAACTGCCAAGTATAATGTCTTTCACAAAGGGAAAATTCTTTTTGACCTCACTCGATCCTCGGTGTTGTGGGGGCACTTTCAGGCGACCGAAAGTATAGATAGCGAAAAATTAGTTCAAGATGTTAAGAGTTGCGTGGGCTTCAAATTGGTTGTTCCCGAAATTGAAGCCATCAATGACAAAATCAAATGTGGTGTTTTGTAAAAGCCTCGGGCTAGCTCTTATCTAAGTCGACCCAAGTTACGCCATCGCCACCGGTATCTTTAGTGCCAGCGCGCCAGCCACGGACATAGATGGATCGCGATAGGTGGGCACGAACTGCTTTTTTAAGGGCCTCAGTTCCATGGCCGTGAACAATTTTTACTCGCTCTTCACCATTGGCCATGGCTGCATCCATTTGCAATTCCAGTGTGCTCACCGAATCATCGATGGTTTGTCCACGAACATCCACAGTGCGATAACTCTCGCTTATCATCACATTCACGCCGGCACTGGATCGACGAATAATATTTTGCGTTGGATTGGCTGCATTCTGAGGAGGGCGTAGTTGTTCCCAGTGAACAAAAAGGCGCATGGAATTGGAAAGGACTGGGATCTCTCCTTTTCCATTAGCTCCCCCTTGAATGACGGCATCTTTTTGTAGGTTCGCGATATAAACCTGTGAGCCAGGAGGGTAGGCTTTTTCGAAATCCTCAAGACTAGAAATTTTATTATTTGATTTATCAGCATCCTTGGCTTTAACGACTTCGGGCATTTCTTTTTTAATGCGATTAACTTCGTCGTGCTTGCTAAAAATATCTTTAACCTTGGCCTTTTCGACCATGTCATCGAGTTTCTTTTCGGCACGCTTGAGGGCCCGGTCGAGCATTTGACTTTTTTCTTTGCGATACTCTTGCATCAACTTTTCATATTTCGCCTTGGTGTCGCGGCTTTCACGAATTTGTTCTTGTAGATTTTTTCGAACTTCACGGAGTTCCTCTTTTTGCTTATCTAAATCTCTTCTCGCCTCTTCTTGGGTTTTTGATTCAGGGGTCAGGTATTCAAGAGATTTTTTAATAATGTCTGGATGAACCCCTACCTTTTCGGCTGTTCGGATGGCGAGAGATTGTCCGGCTAAACCCATAATAAATTGGTAGGTAGGCTGTCCCGTTTTGTCGGAGTATTCCATGGAGCCATTGATCACACCTGAATTTTCATCCCAGCCCAATTTGAGGGGCCCCAAGTGCGAAGTGATCACTCCGAACACATTGTTTTCGGCGTAATTTTCGATAAAGGCACGGGCTAGAGCAGAGCCCTCTTCGGGATCTGTTGACCCACAGATCTCATCAATGAGAAGGAGGCAGTCTGAAGATTTATGGAGAGTGGACTCGTTGAGGATTTTTACGTGGGCAGCAAAGGTACTGAGATGTTCATCAACACTCTGTGAGTCACCAACGGCAACAACGATTTCTTTGAAAAAAGGAAGCTTTGAGTTTTCGGTGGCGCAGACGGGAAGACCGCAAGCTGCCATATGAGCCGCAAGGCCCACCGCTTTAAGGAGGACCGTTTTTCCTCCGGCGTTGGGTCCCGAAAGCAAGAGAATTCGCTTTTCTTTTTCTAGCTTCACATTGTTTTCGACGACATTCTCGCTCGATAGGACGAGGACTGGGTGCCGGAGTTCTTTGAGATCGATCGTCGCTTGATCGAATTGAATCGGAACAGCATTTAACGCATTTGATAACTGTGCTTTAGAGAGTTCCATATCCAAAGTTTTTAGGATTTCAAAACTGGAATTAAAATCATTACTGAGACTTGCTAGATATTGGGAAAGTTCAGTGAGGAGCCTTTCGATTTCGGCCTCGATATCCGAGTCGATCTGTCGAATTCGATTATTGAGAGGAATGATTTCTTCTGGCTCCATAAATACGGTTTGCTTAGAGGAACTTGCGGCATGAATAATTCCCTCAAATTGGTGGCGCATTCCACTCTTAATGGGGATGACCATCCGTCCTTCTCTATTAGTTACGTATTTGTCTTGAAGAACACTTTCGAGTTCATGTTTTTTAATGAGTTTATCTAAGATCTGTTGCACAGATTTACTCTGTTGATTTCGTTCTCGATAGAGGTTGTATAATGTTTCACTGGCATCCGTTCGGATTTCACCGGCGGGAGTCATAATATGGTCGATTGCCGACAATGGGCCCGTTCCGTCCATGAGTTGCCGTTTTTGCATGGAGACCCACTCGGTTTCGTGAACACTTAAAACCTCGGTCAGGGCAATAACTTCAATTGAAAAATGGCGAACATCCTTGAGTTCGATCGTTTTTAATGTGGCCCCTTTTTCGAGACGAGAAATCCACGTCGAAAACAAGTCGAGACTTTCCATAAAGGGGCGCTCCCCTTGCAAAAGAACTCTCTGACACTCTTCCACCGTTTTAAACCCACGGTAAGCGGACTCCTCTGAGCTCAATGGAGAAATTTCAGCGAGCTCAGCACGACCAACTTCACTCGTTGCATAGTTTTTTAACCGATCAAGAATATGAAACCAATCAATGTTTGCGAGATCTGACAAAGTAAATTCCTACTGTTATTAGAAGGGATAAAATTAAAATTAAAAACCAATAGCCAGCAAAGTAAGAGTAAAAAGTTTGCGGTGGATTCTTCTTGTACTTAATGACAACTTGCTTTGCGAGTTCAGTATTTCTCGGTCCGGGCGGGATAATTGTACCGTCGGCTAAAATACCTGTTGTTAGCCCCGTGTTAGTGCCACGAACGAGGGGGCGACCAAATTCAAGAGCCCTTGCAAACGTCATATATAGGTGCTGATAGGGCTCAAATGGATAACCAAACCAAGAGTCATTAGTGATGTTGACCAAAATTTCAGCCCCTTGGTGAGCAAGGCTTGCCGAAAAAGAAGGAAAGAGTCCTTCGTAACAAATCTGCGGACCAAAGTTCCACTGGCCGACTTCCAAATTGGTGGGCCCTTTTCCTCTTCCGAAATCAGAAACAAAGGGGACCATTTTTTTGAGCTCAGGAAAGACATTTCCCAAAGGCAGGTACTCACCAAATGCTAAAAGAATCGTTTTGTGGTAAGCCTCATCGGCAAAGTCACCATTGGGTTTAAGGGAATAGAGTGAGTTGTAAATTTGTTTCGTCTGGCGATCTCTAGTGTAAGCTCCCGTCATCAGATAAACATTTTGTTCTCTTAAAAAATCCTTCAACCGGCGAACGGTTGTCCTGCGGTGATAATAGGTGTTGAGGTACTCAGGAAAAGCAGTCTCGGGCCAGACTACAATTTCGGTGTCGGGATACTTCGCCAATCCCTCACGGGTGATATTGTAATAGGTGTCAGTAATGTGGCCAATAAAATCTCCTTGCACTTCCGCGGCGACTTTTTCGACATTACCAATGTTACCTTGGACCATTAAGAACTTTACTTCGGCATCAGTTTTCGACCAGTGGTCTTTTCGCAAAATTCCGACAATATTCATAAAAATAAGAATCGAGAAGAGAGCACCAGTCGCAAGTTTCATCTTCTTTCGGTTTTCTTTTCGATGGCGCCAAATATAAATCAAGGTCACGTTGAAAAAAACTGTATAGACGTGAAGCCCGATAAAGCCAATGAATTCGGTGAAGTGGATAGCGGGAACGCCAGCCCAGATCCATGGGTAGCCCAGATGCCATCGAAAGATCATGGGCCAAACACTATCAACGGCCAAAAAGCAAAGAGCGATGATCCACAGGTGAGAGTATTCCGGAAGCTTCGCTTTTTTCTTGAGCCACACAAAAAGAAGGGCTGACAGTGGGAACTGCAAATGGGCGAAACTACAAAAAGCCAGGAGAACTAAAGTAGAAAGAGTCCAGTGAAGGTGACCAAATTCGGCAGCGGTGTGGGCAATCCAATGAAAGCCAATTAAATTTAAAATGTATTGGGTCATCCAAGCACCAAAGAATACCTTCTTTAGACTCTCTGTTTTCTCTATGAAAAGAAAAAGGGGGATGAGGCAGAAAAATAAAGCCCATGGCGGGAACGGAATATAGCTTGTTCCAATTAGAAAACCGGATAACAATGGGAGAGAATAGAACTTGAACCAATTTTTAATTTTCATATAATAAGCCTATCAAGTTGAACTGGAGAAAACATTGGATAAAAATCGCGAAAATCTAGTTGTTCGAACACGATGTCCCCAATGTTTTACTCCCTACTCGGTCGATGCTTACGTTATCCAAAATAACAAGCCTGTTTTCCAGTGCAAGGCCTGTGATGAGCGATTTTTCTTCGCGTGGCCCCAGCCTTTTTTGGATATCGAAATCCAAGCCTATCCCTTTGTAAGCGCCGGTTTAGATAATACTCTAAGTCAGAGCCCCGAATCAATCACTCAGAGAGAGCCACTTGAACCTGGAATTCCAGAGGATATTCCTCTTAAGGAGATTCCCACGGGAGCTGTAGAACCTGCCCCTGTAAAGGCTAAGAAAGAACCAGAGCCTCTTGAGATCGAGGAGAAAGAAGATTGCCCTGTATGTCATACCGAGGTTCTGAGCACCATGGACCAGTGTTACAACTGCAAGGCGGACTTAAAGACCCTTCGCGAAAATCCTCAGGAGGAGGAGTCCGAGGTCCCTATAATTCACGGAACTCCGGAGCTTCAGGCGAAATGGCAGCATGTGGTCAACAACTGGAATGACCGGGACCTCCATCAGGAATTTATCGATGAGTGTCATGAAGCCTCTGAGCTGAGTTTTGCAGCCCATAAATATGGTCGAATATTAAGTATGAACCCATTAGATGCCTTCGCTCGACCCTCTAAAAAGAAGATTCAAGCTTTAGTTGAGCAGAATATGCTTTCGGAAAAAACGGAAGAGAAATCACCGACACGAGTGAAAGTGAAGGATTATGGCCTTTCTTGGATTGCCATTGTTCTTTCCTTAGCCATGATTTCTTTTGGCCTTCTTCAGCCCGAAATGAAAAATCTTGTCGGTTTAGGCGCAGCCCTTCTCGCACTTGTTCTTGGTGTTCGCTGGCTCTTCCGCGCCAATGCTGAAACGAAATCCTTTTTGGATTCAAAAAAATAGTCGAGTTATGGGAATCTTTTTAAAAAGTCTTTCTTGGCTTTTGAGTGTTCTTTTTCTTCTCAGTTGTAGTTCCTTTAGAATGCCTTCGGCCCCTACGGATCCAATGCAGTGTCGAAGCATGTGTGCCCGGTTTGGCAAAATCGGGGAGTTTCAAAGTGGAAACTGCCAATGCTATGACCGCGAAAAACCAATCCCAAGCCAATAACCCCCAAAAAAGCACCCCCCACTTCCTTTTACACTCCAAACTTCCTGGCTAAAAACTGATAGGACCTTTGCTTTCTGTGGGGCCCCCAGATTCGCCCTCTCCTTCAAGTTCCGCAGACTTCAGCGTAAGCGCTTCATTTTAGGTAGATTATTTGAGTCTCCACTTATTTGAAGTCTTAAACTCTATAATTATTCTCAAACAGTCCTCGGCACAGGGCCGCCTCATTATCAAACTAGAAAAGGAAAATTAACTCAGCTGTTAATAGAGCCTGCGGAACTCGAAAATTATAGAGTTTAAGACTTCAATTAAGCAGAGACAAATACCTAAAATGAAGCGCTTACCCTGAAGTTGAGGACTTGTATGAAGAAGGAGAGCGGATGAATCTGGGGGCCCCACGGGAAGGCTCAAAGTCCCTATCAGTTTTTAGTAAGGAAGTTTGGAGAGAAATTACAAAGTGGGGACTTACTTTTTCTGGTTGCTCATTGACTCCATAAGCATTTTGCCGAAGTTGGCAATGTCGCGAGCGGCGTCGCCAGTTTGAAGTTTCACATTGGGGTCCGATACAAATTGGTCAGACTTCATATTGTGAACATTCGAGGCAATAACACCTGTTGCGGAAACTCCCGAATCGAGTGTTGTTAGAGCCTTATAGATATTCAGCTTTTTTGAGGTTCCCGTTTTCGAGCGCAACCATGGGTACTCATCACCGGTCTTTAAGATGTAGCGTTTGACATCGGCAGCTGAGTATTCGCGGTTACTGGCCATAACGAGGGCGGCAACGCCACTCACAAAGGCTGTTGCTTGTGAGGTTCCTGTCATTAAGCCAAAAGAGTTTCCGGGCAGTGTCGAAAAGATATCTTGCCCTGGGGCTGCGATATCCACGGTAGAAACTCCATAGTTACTCGTGGCTAGAACTTGTGTTTTTGGATCAACGGCTGTCACCGAAATAATATTCGATAGCTCGTAATCTGCCGGATAGTATTTAGCTTGGTCAGAGTTTGAGCGTTCGTTACCAGCAGCAGCCACAAAGAGTACTTTGTTTTGAGCCGCAAGTTGAACAGCGTCGAATTCTTCTTGGCTAAATTCGAGTCCACCACCAGAGTAGTTAATAATGTGAGCCTTTTTATCGACGGCGTACTGAATGGATCGAATCGTGTTTTTAAGGTTGTTCACGCCAGAAGCTTTTGGATCGTAGTATTTGAGAATCATTAAACTAATTTTAGGCGCGACACCACTAATACCAAAACCGTTTCCGCCTTCGGCACCGATAATTCCTGCGATATGGGTTCCGTGACCGTGATTATCAGTAAGGTCCCCAGTTCCCGTGATAAAGTTACAACCGTGAACGTCATCAATACAGCCATTGCGATCGTTATCGATCCCATCTTTAGAGCGATCCTTTTTTGTGATGGGATCAATTCCTGTTTCGCCGGTATTCACCCAAAGGTTTGCTTTGAGGTCTTTGTGATTGATATCAATTCCTGTATCGATGACGGCGATGATGATCTCTTTACTTCCCTGAGAAACGTCCCAGGCTTTCTTGGCTTGCATCTTCTGAAGTCCCCACTTTTGTGACATAGCGGGGTCATTCATAATCACCTTTGATTCGATTCGTTTTGATTTTTGCTTTGTAGCTGTTCCGAGTTCCATGTCTCGAGTTGGCTTGTGCTCAACTTCTGTTTCAGGTACAGATGCGATCGTCTTATCAGACATCAATCCGAGGCCTTCCCAAACGATGTAGGCTATTCCGAGTAAAGCGATGAAAAGTACTAAATTTATGGCTCTTGATATCATTCTCTATCCCTGTAACGATTTGATAATAATATATACAGCAATACAGGTGCCGAGATTTGGGCTCTAAATTATTGAAATCATTAAGGCTTAAAACGAGACTATTTAATCATTTGGCTATGATTTGAAGTCCTGTAAAGACTGTAGACACCACTCGGGAAAGTAGATGGCTTCACCGTCTGAGTTCAGTCTTTGATAGAAAACTAAGTTTCTCAAAACGAGTTTTATATATCCCTGGGTTTCAGAGTAGGGAATGTCCTCAATAAACTCTAAGGGGTCACCCGTATATCGGGTTTGTACCCAATTCTTAATGGCTTTCTCACTGGCATTGTAAGAAGCCACTGTGACCAAAAAGTTGTTATTGTTTTTGCCTAAAAGGTTTTTCAAAAAAGCACTACCGAGCATGATATTGGTTTCGGGGTCGTAGAGTTCCCGGTGCCTTTGAAAGCGAATATTAGCATAGCGAGCGGCTCGCTTTGCCATTTCTGGAATTAACTGCATGAGTCCAAAGGCATCGGCATGGGACCTAGCTTTGGGATTGAAAGCCGACTCCTGACGCATGATCGAATAGATGAGATTAGGATTCACTTCGAAATGTTCGGCTGCTTCGGTGACATGATCCTTAAAAGGTTCAGGAAAGAGAAGTTGTGGGTTTTTCTGAAAGATCTGATCGCGAAGCTCAGAGTCGATATTACCAAGCTGCATAAACAGTCCCAGGTAATCTCCCGCTCGGGCGTAGTACTTTAAAAACTGAGTCCATACTTCAGTTGAATTTTTTGTATTTGAAACCAACTTTTTCTCAGAAAGTGAATCGAGAAACTTTCGAGAGAGATCCTTTTCTTTGACGGCGATGAGCCACTCGAGAGTCACCAAGTCTGTTTTGCCGATGATTTCTTCAAGATTTGCTAGTTTGTTGGTAGAAGCGAGTGATCGTACTGCCGGTATGGCTTGATCTAATTGTCGGTAAGCTAAAATTCCATAGTACCCAATTGGATCTAATTCGATGAGTTCATTAAAGGTTTTTTGAGCGAGATCTCCTTGACCATCTTTTTGTAGGACCTTCGCTTTCCAAAAATAGAGTTTGTGCTTTAGAAAGATGTTAGTAGTTAACTTAATAGACTCATCGAACTGCTCAATCGCTTTTTTGAATTGGCCCTTCTTGTTGTAATTCCAAGCCAGGTGCCATCGAATTTCGTCGTCCATATTAGGGCCCATACGCGGCTCATCGGCGGCCTTTTCGAGCCAAGCGATTGACTCGTTGTAATTCTTAGCTTCTTCCGCCATGCGGGCTCTCAACCAATAGACTTGGGCAAGGCTGTGTTTGCCTTTTAATTTAACCTGGGTCCTTTGCAATACTCGAATGGCACTGTTTCGACTCTTATAACTCCAGAGCGTCCGCGCATAGAGGACTTGGTTGTCGTGATAGCGACTCGTCCAATATCTTCGAGTTCTCCAGTTGTTAAAACGTCTTTCGGTAAATTGCGCCAGATCCTTCGTTGCCTGGATGTATTCACCCATTTTTGAGGTTCGTTGCAATCTAAAAACTGAACGAATTCCTCGAAGTGCTTGATACTTATCCTCCCAAGAACTCTTGCGATATTTAACCACCTTAAAATAATATCTAAGCGCTAGTTTAAAATCTCGATTTTTCTTAAAGTCCGCGGCGACCTTTAAATACTCTGAACGCTTCGGTCGTTGGATGAGTCTCGGTGCAAGTTTGTATACGCGAGCTTGGAGCGTTTCGATTTTCTTTTTATCGCGAACTCGTTTTGCTGCCTTGAGTGCCTCAAAGGTATAATTGAGTTTTTCTTCTTGATCGGTCAACACTTTGGACTTTTCGAAACTCCAGTCCATAATGTCTCGAACGTCTTTGTTTCTGTGGGCGTCGACAAGGAGTGCATTTATTTTTAATTTTTCGAGCCAGTCTTGGTCTACCTTTTTTGCCACAAGGGAAACTTGTTTTGGGTGGGGACCTGGGCAGTTTTCGAGGAGTCTAAGGCTTGCAACTTTATTGAGTGGGAATTTTCTATCGAGGGCGAGGCCCGAAAAGAGGCTACAGCTCTGGGTTCTATTGGAATCCACCAATTCAAGAGCTTTTGTGTAGTTGTCGAACCAAACTCGAGCCATCTCATTTTGATACGTTTGATGTTTGTGGCCTGACTGAAGATGGCGGATTTGATCGAGTTGCTGATCAACCGGATTACTTGTACATGAAACCAAAGTCCATAAAATTAGAATTCTTACGAAAACACCCATAACTAAAGTATATAGAATCTCTTTTTACGACTCAAGTTGAAGTCTTTTTTAGACTAAAAGATAGGGGTCTAGAGCGAACTGCTAGGATTACACCTGAAACGACTAAAAGAGCGCCAAAATACCCAAGAAATGTGACCTTTTCTGGAGCAAGCCAAGAGAACTCAAACAGGCTGAGTACGTTCATGAACAGAAGGGTTAGTAGTGGATTCAGAGTAATAATCGGCGACACCTGGGTCGCGGGAAGAGTTTTAAGGGCATATGAAAAACAACCGTAGGCAATAATTGTATTAAGACCTAAAAAAGCGAGAACAAGATGGCCCGTCAAAGAGATCTCAGTCAAAGGCACCCAAGAAACCCCGGGTGAGAGGAGTAAACTTGCAACGAGCCAAATCATTAAATTGAGCTGGCCTAAGGTCCACCTCTTGCTTTCGAACTTTTGAATACTGGCGAACAGAGCCCAAGTGATGGCCGCAAAGAATATCCAAGTTTGGCCCGAGATATAAGCGTCCCATTCATTGGATCCGTTGCCAGCCTGATCCTTAAAAAACAAAGAGAACCCGAATACGGTCACGAGAATTCCGATGTACTGATGCCAGAGGGGTCTTTCTTTAAAAAAGAGAATTCCACTAATTAATAGAGATAGGGGGGCCAATTGGATAAAAACCTGAGCGTTGCTCGGAGAAGTGAGTTCCACTCCTTTCATGTAACCGAGATAATTTCCGCCGAGCCCCAAGCCGGCAACAATGACCCACTTTGGCCAATGTTTTAGAATTTTCAACAAATCTCGTTGCCAAAAAAATCCAATCATGAGCATAAAAAGGGCTGCAAATGCCATTCTATAGAAAACGATGGTATAAGAGTCTGTGAAATTAAGCGCTACCTTGAGAATAATAGCAAGGAATGACCAGCAGAATGCGGTCGTCGCAGCGGCTAAAATGCCCAATTGCTTTTCGGTAAAGCGCTCAAACAGTCTTTGGTGAAATTTCATCGGGGTCAACTTACATGAGTTCACAAAATCTGCCTAGAAAAATCATTCACATAGACATGGACTGCTTTTATGCAGCAGTTGAGGTAAAAGACGACCCGAGCTTGAAGGGATTACCTATTGCTGTGGGTGGAACCTCAGGACGGGGAGTTTTAACCACGGCATCCTACGAAGCCAGAAAGTTTGGAGTGCGCTCGGCGATGCCGACTCACAGGGCCCTTGAACTTTGTAAAGATTTAATTATCGTTAAGCCGCATTTCGAGAGGTACAAAGAAGAAAGCCAGAAGATTCGAAGTATTTTTAGAGAGTATACGGAGGTCATCCAACCCCTTTCTTTGGATGAAGCCTATCTCGATGTTACTGGACTCAGTCTTCATTCAGGAAGTGCGACCCTCATTGCAAAAGAAATAAAACAAAGAATCTATGAAGAGACCCAGCTGACCGCTTCTGCGGGGGTCGCGCCCAATAAGTTCTTAGCGAAAGTAGCTAGTGATTGGAGGAAACCCAATGGTCTCATGGTGATTACTCCCGACCAAGTGAGCGATTTTGTGGTCTCCCTTCCTGTAAAAAAGATTTCTGGGGTTGGAAAAGTCATGGAGGGACGCCTCAAAGATTTGGGTATAAAAACATGTGGTGATTTGCAGGGGTTTGAAAAAGAAGAACTTGTGCGGAGGTTTGGAAAATGGGGTGCCGCTCTATATAATTATGCCCGAGGAGTCGATAACCGTCCTGTAGAAACGAGTTCCGAAAGAAAGTCCCTATCGGTGGAGCGCACTTTTTTTGAAGATAAAGGGACTTTGAGTGATGTCAAAGAAGAGCTACCTAAGATTTATGAGGAATTTCTGAGGCGCCTCGAAAAATCTGGAGTTAAAAATCGAATTTCGGGACAGTTCGTAAAGCTCAAGTTTCATGATTTTCAAACGACCACCCACGAAGAAAAAAACGCTGAGCTACCGAGCCTAAAGTCGTATCAAGACTTACTAGAGCACGCCTACGCCCGGGGCGAGAGGTCCTTTCGCCTCATAGGAATTGGTGTCCGTTTAATGAGTATCGAGGACTATGAAATCAGGCGGTCCCAACTCAAGTTCGAAATCGAATAGACTAAAGTAAAATTTGATGTCTACGAAGTCATTTTTGATGAACTCTTTTTCAATAATTCCGATAAATTATCTATGCGCAAAGAGTTTTTCATCATCTCGACTGTCATCCTATTGCTCACTGCAGGGGCCATATTTCTCGACCTCGTCAGCTGGCCCGTCGGTATATTTGTGCTCTTTTTATTTTCACTGGGCGTTCACGATTTGAGTCAAAAAAATCATGCGGTCACAAGAAACTTTCCTGTGATTGGACACTTTAGGTTTCTTTTTGAAATGGTTCGACCAGAAATTCAGCAATATTTTGTCGAGTCAGATACAGATGGAAAACCAATTTCAAGAGAAACGAGATCAAGTATTTATCAAAGGGCAAAAGGGGATTTACAAACGGTACCCTTTGGGACTCTTCACGATCTCAGTGAAAATGGAAAAGAGTGGGTCTACCACTCGCTCAAACCCCAACACATAGACCCGCGAATTTTGCGGGTCACGATCGGTGGCAAAGACACTTTGCAGACCTATTCCTCTTCAGTTTTTAACATCTCTGCCATGTCTTACGGGTCTCTTTCGAAAAATGCTGTTATGGCCCTGAACAAAGGGGCAAAAGAAGGTGGTTTTTTTCACAATACTGGAGAGGGAGGGATATCGCCCTACCACGAACAGGGTGGCGATCTCGTTTGGCAAATAGGCACGGGCTACTTTGGCTGTCGCGATGAGGAGGGGCGGTTTAACCCCGATCTCTTTGAATCCAAGGCCAAAAAAGACGCCGTAAAAATGATTGAGGTTAAACTCAGTCAAGGGGCAAAGCCCGGACACGGCGGTATTTTGCCCGCAGCAAAAGTCACCGATGAAATCGCTAGGATTCGAGAAGTTCCCAAGGGAAAAGACGTACTCTCTCCTTCGGCCCACACTGCTTTTGACACTCCCATTGAACTTTTAAAGTTTGTTCGTCTTCTAAGAAAGCTATCTGGGGGAAAGCCCGTGGGCATCAAACTATGTATTGGCGCAAGGAGTGACTTCTTTGCCCTTTGCAAGGCCATGGTGAGAACGGCAATTCGTCCTGATTTTATCACTGTCGATGGTGCCGAAGGTGGGACGGGGGCTGCGCCCTTAGAGTTTACAAACTTCGTTGGAATGCCTCTGAATGACGCTATTGCCTTCGTTCACGATGCCCTCGTTGGCTTTGGAATTAGAGATGACATCAAAATCATTGCTTCGGGCAAGATTTTTAATGGGTTCGATATCGTAACTAAGTTAGCCTTGGGTGCTGATATCTGTGTTTCCGCCAGAGGAATGATGTTAGCCCTCGGTTGCATTCAGGCCTTACGCTGTAATACCAATGCTTGTCCCGTCGGGGTAGCCACAACAAAAGAGAGTTTGGTTCGCGGATTAAATGTCGAAGATAAGAGCAAGAGAGTGGCCAAATATCAAAAAGAAATCGTAACGGCTTTTGCTGAGCTTTTAGGTTCAATGGGGTACAGCTCTCCTGGCCAGCTGCAAAGGGGCGATATTAAGCGCCGGATGGACCGAGGAACGATAATGAATTTCTCAGAAATCTATCCGCCTTTAAAACCTAATTTTTTCTTGGACTTAACTAACATGTATAAGTGGCCAGTAGAGCTTAGAAAAGATTACCGTCTTGCATTGCCCGAACGATTTGGGCCTCCTTCGATTCAAGAACTCGAGTCCCTCGACCAGTAAATTGAAGACGGATTTTATCTTCTTAAGTGTCGAGAACGAACCCAATCAATTTGAGCCTTAGGTAATAACTAAACAGTCAAATTGCACTTCTTACAAAACGCTATGCGCAAGTTTGTCACCCCCCAATATATGAACCCTGAGGGGCTCCCTTAGTGAAAAAATTTTATTGAACCTTTGCTTGTTTACAAATGAGTGGCCCGAGAGCCCTGGCACATAGCTTGCGATACAGTCCAGCTGTTCGGTCACTTAAGACTGATTAGTTTTATTAGGGTTATTAAAAAATCATTGGAGCGTGTTATGGAATCTGTGGGTTTCTTTTCAAGTTTTTCAGAGGCTTTCTCCCAAGGGGGAATTTGGATGTGGGCAATTTTAGGTGTTCAGATCATGGCCACTGCAATCATTATCGAAAGAGTTGTTTATTTATATGGAGTTAAAAAAGTAGGGCAAAAACGATTAGCTCATGCTTTTGAAGCTGATATTAAAAATGGTCGTTTGGATGCCGTTCAATCTCGAGCTCATTCAATTGGTCAATCAAATCCAATTTCACAAATCGCCTTAGCTGGATCACAAGCAGCTAAAGACCTTGGCGGCAAAGAAGAAATTCAAGTTCGAATCGACGAAGTACTTCTCGACGAAAAAGTAGCTCTTGAGAAGCGAACTGGTTTTCTCGCTATGCTTGGTAACGTTGGTACACTTCTAGGTCTTCTCGGAACAATTGTTGGTCTTATTCAGGCTTTCGGTTCTGTTGCTGGTCTTGATCCTATTGAGAAAGCTGCCGCTCTAACTAGTGGTATCTCAATGGCTATGTACACAACTGCTTATGGTCTTATCATGGCCATCCCAACTTTGTTTATGTACTCAGTTCTTCAAAATCGTACGAATACGCTTTTAGAAGATCTCGGTCAGGGTGCGCTTCGCCTCTATAATTGGTTGAGCTTCCGTTATGACAATGTTGTTCCTATGAGCAAGAAAAAAGCCTAGTAGCTGATTGTTATAGGAGTAGGGAGGAATCATGAATAATGATCAAGAAAAAGAACTGAATTTTGAAGTCAATTTGCTACCAGTAATTTCGCTTTTAGCAGTACTTATCTCTTTTCTGCTCCTAACAGCAGTTTGGATTAACATCGGAACGATGGATGTTGATCAAGCTCTAGGTAATGAAACGCAAAATGGAAAAGAAAATCCACCAACGATATGGGCCAAGTTTGAATCTCGTGGTGAGGTTCGAATCATGCTTAAAGACATCGACGGTGTGCCTTCTCGTTTGCGGGAAGTAAACTTCTTAGCTGATCGCAATGAGCCCCAGTGGGAGCGAATTGCGAGTTATGTGGCACAGATTAAAGAAAGTTACCCACAGATAGAAACAGCTTTGATTTTGCCAGGGAAGTTAACTTCCTACGAACAGATGATCAAAATGATGGATGGACTCAAGGGAACGGGTCTAAAGAATATAGGGATAGCCCCGCTTTAGAGGCTAAAAAAGGGAGTCTAGGGTGTTTAAAAGTAGATATATAGATTCTGGGTTGATGGAGAAGCTGACGAGTAGTCAGTCCATGATTAAGTCGAAGTCCCGTTCTTTCAAAAAGAATTTAGCGATGACTTTGACACTAACATCATTGGTTGATGCGTTCTCGATTCTCGTGATTTACCTTTTGTTGAATACGAGTAACAATCCTGAGACTCTCAATATTCACAATATGGAGTTGCCAAAGGCCAGTCAGAGTATTTCTCTGAAACCAGCGACCACAGTTCGAATTGAAAAGTCGAAGGTCTTTGTCGCGGACAAAGAGATTGATCGACGCCAACTTCAAAAAGAGTTTGAGACCATCGCCGAGGGACTTGACGAGAGCGAAAAGACAAAGCCTCTTGTTATTCAAGCGGATCGCAAAATGACTTACCCCGCGATCAACCCCATTATTTTGGCGGCGACTCAAGCTGGTTTTAATAAATTTAAATTTGCAGTCATTCAAAGTGGTGAAGGACTATGAAAAAGTGGATACTAAGCCTCGTCATTCTAATAACACTCCAAATCTTTGCCTCGCAAAATGCGCTTGCAGAGAAAATGGATATCGATACAACGACAATCGTTATTCGAAAGTTAGAAGGAGTGCTCAGTGAGAAATCGGCCAGTGACATCAAAGTCTCGGCGATTACTCTCAGGCTTGGTGACCTTTATGCCGAGCGAGCTCGATTAAAGATAATAAGACAGCATGAAAAGGGCTGTAAAAATTGTGGTGGAGTTAAAGCAGATCGATTAAAGGCTTTATCTTACTATGAAAAAGCGTATCGGGGATCAAATAGAAACTTAGAAGGAAAAATCCTGCTTCAAATGGCTCACCTCAACATTGCAGTCGGTCGATTGCGATCAGGTGAAGCGCTGTACAAGCGTCTTGTTAAGCAAGGCGTCCGTCGTCACGGAAAACTACTCGTTGCACGAACTCATGTGGCGCTCGGAGATCTAAAATTTCAGCAAAGAAGTTTTTCTCAGGCTCTCAATCACTATACACAAAGTTTAAAATATCCAGTTCTTCCCAGGAAGGGATACTCTCACTACCGAAGCGCGTGGTGTTTATTTAACCTTGGTCGACTCAGACCTGCTAAACAAAGACTGATTTCTATTCTTAGAAATCCGTCCTATTTAGATCTTGATGGTTCAGGAGCTATCGATGCTTCTTTCCATGAGGATGTGGCCAGAGACCTAGCCACTTTTTTAGCTAAGGGAAGAGTCGGACAGTCAGAAATCCAAATTCTCTCCGAGTACAGTCCTCGAAGAAATCAATTAGAAAACCTCAATTACCTAGCCGTCGAAGTAGATCGACTCGGTAAGAAGTACGCCGCGATCAGCGTTTGGACAGTTCTTTTAAGTAATAAAATCCCCCATCAAACCCGTCTTGACGGACATGCACGCCTTGCAAGACTTCTTTTGGATACGAACAGAAAGTCGAGTGCCGTCAAAGAAATGGGTAAAGGTTTAGCTCAGTGGAAATCTCACGGCTGTAAAGAGGCGGCGGAGTGCGACCTGATTAGAAAGCGTTACCGCAAAATGGTGACTGACTGGAACCAAATAGAGAAGAAAAAAGTAAGTCTCAACTTATTGAGAGCTTACCAGGCTTATATAACAACTTTTCCTCGCGATGTTGAAATGGTTTACTGGGGAGCTTTAGTTGCCAGAGATCTCAATCAATTTGATGCCGGTTACTCTCTTTATCGACAGAGTTCGGTTGAAGCCTATAAACAACTAAAAGCGGGTGATAGTAAAAACTCAAAAGTACTCCGTACTATTTTTGAAGGAGCTCTTCTGGGTGAGATCGAAATGGCTGAAGGAACTAAGAACCCTAAGCTTCGTCTCAAAGCATACGATCATTATCTAACTTACAACCCTAGAGGGTCGACAGTTAACGATGTGAAGTATCAAAAAGCCATGGTCTTCTATGAACAGAAGTCTTATAAAATGTCGGCTGAACTCTTCAGATTTTTAGCTCTCGATAAGAGAGTGAATAAGTCAACACGTGAAAAGTCAGCGGATTTGGCTCTTGATTCTCTTGTTTTAATGAAGGATCACGAAAACATTGAGAAATGGTCCATTCAATTTTCAGCGGCTCTTCCCTCTCGTCGAGCAGAATATGCGAAAATTGCTCGTACTTCGGTGCTCAACCAAAGTAAGAAAACCATTTCAAAGAAAGATGATTCAGAGTACCGCAAGCAGTTGAAAAAGCTAAAGGCCATTCCGCTCGTTAAGTCGAGCCACGAAGAGCAAGTTGCCATATACAAAAATAGAATTATTTTGGCCGAGCGACTCGAGGATCTCAATGAAATTTGGCGTTCGGCCCAAGCGATTATCAATCTGAAGGGTGTTTCTGCACCCGACGTTCAGTTTGCTCTCGGGAGGCAATTATTTGTTGCCGAAATGAAGCTTGATTTCGGCACTGCCTACAATCTTCTTAAAAAAATGGATTTGAGAAGACTTAAGAAAGATCAAAAGGCTCTTAAGATGGCGATGTACGCTGAACTCTCGGGTAAGCCATCTCGTCGTCACTACGAAGAATTTATCGATGCAACCAATAGCCGTAGAAGAGCCAACGAAATTCGCATCAAACTTATTAAGCAATCTCGTTATCCGTGGGCGGGTATCGACAAAGAAATGAGTAAGCTAAGATCGACTCCGGACTTACTTGGCGAGATTGCACTTTGGACCTTTTCTAAGTATAAAAATTATGGCCGGGCAGAGAAGGTTTTGAAGTCTTGGAATGTGGCAAAGACTCCTGCAGGAAAAGTTTTAAATAAGCAACTTTTTCTTAGAGATTTTAGAAGCTTTAGATCGCGCCTTGCAAAACATAGAATTCGCTCTCAGAGTGACCGCCTTTTGCAAAACTCATTACAGAAACGAATTGGTCTTTTAGGAGAGGCGGAGCAATACTTGCTGAAGGCGAGTCGTATGAATGACTGGAGTCTCCAGATCATGACCCTCTCAGTAATTGCCCAGCAGAATGAAAGACTCTATGCCGAATTGCTAAGACTTCCGACGCCAGCTGGCCTCAATCAGGCGCAAAGACAACAGTATAAAGCTCTCCTTAATCAAAGAGCTGCTCAATACAAAAAGGTGGCCGATGTTTCTAAAAAGAAGCTGGATGAATTTTGGGGGCAGTCAGCGGTTCAAGAGCGATTCTATGATAATTATCGAAAGCTAGAGCAACCAGTTCGTGGTCTTGTCGCTCAAGAGCTCAAAGAGCTGGCTTCCTATGCGAGCCGTTGGAAGAGATTTAAGATTAACCGAGTTATTTCTTCAAAAGAGGACGTTCCTCGTCGCCGGGAAATCCTCGCTGCCAGAAATCGTCTCAAGAATGATCCCTTCAGTCGCTCTCGAATGGCGGACCTCAGGGAGCTTGAAGAAAAAGCCGGTGGAGAATTAATGGTTGCTTTTCTCGACTCACGAAGAGCTGAGTTGAAAAGAGGTGGAAGATGATAAGAAGTTTGAAGCTCGCATTTACAGTTGTCATCTTGTTTTTTGCCTTAGCTCAAGCAGAGGCGCGCAAAAAAAGTCACGGGGCTGTGAAAGAAAAACTCAGTCGCGATGTTCGCTTCAGTGCGATCGATGTTAATGGTAAGTATCAGTTGGCAGGTGAAGCTGTCGTCACTGTCGAAGACGAAAAAGTCCTTAAAGACATCTTGGTGTTGAGATCAGACTTTAAAGACCGAATTAGACAGGAACAAAGAAGACAATAGGGTGTTGTAATGGGATTAGCTCAGGGAACCAAACTCGTTTTAAAAAATAAGGATGGACAAGTTGTTCGCTATTTCAATTTAGAAGGCAGTTCGTTTAGAATCGCCAAAAATCTTGAAACTAAGCGGATTGAACTTCTACCAGCTACTGGTAAACTTGAAGATCATTACTTTGTTCTTGTTCCCAAAGTTCTTCTGAGCTCTGTTGTGCGCAGACCCTACGCCTTAACTGGTTTAGGAACCCTAGAGGTTGTCACTGAAGTTGAAGACACATCTCCGATCTATGCATTTCAACAGGATAATAACAACCAATTCTCTCACCTGTTTAAGTGGTCGGCCATTGTTCACATTGGTTTGGTCGTTTTAATTCTTCTCTCGACGGGTGTTGCCGAATTAATTAAAGATGAGCCTGAAGAGGTTATCGTCGAAGTTTTCAAGCAGCCTAAACAAATTAAAAAAGAAAGACGTCGTCGAGTCGTAGCGCCTGCCAAAAAGAAAATCAAAAAAGCACGTCGTTACGCGAAAACTGTTAAAAAGAAGAAGCGAGTTAAGAAATCTCGAGCTCTTGTGGCGAAGAAAGCACGCAAGCAAAGAAGTACAATTGCTAAAAATACAAAAAGAAATGTTCGTCCGCAAGCCAAGCGTCGCAGTAAAACGAGAAAACGCAGTCTTGGTCAAATGGGTGCCCTTGGTGTCTTGGGTGGACCCAATTCAAATGCTAGAGGAAAATCGGGAATGGATATTGGGCGCTTGAAGTCTGGTAGTGTTGCCGGACTGGGTGCAGGAGCGAGAGGTGGAGTATCTCGAGCTGTTTATAATAAAGGTCTTGTAGCTGTTCGCTCCGGTGGCGGGATCGGTTCTGGTTCTGGTGCCCGTGGCGGCGGATCTTATAATACCCGTGGTAAGGGTGGCGGAAGAAATGGTTACGGAAAGAAAGACCTATCTGGTGTTTCAGCGGCTTTTTCGAGACCAGTCACATCGGAAGCTGTCGTCGAAGGTGGATTGTCTCGATCCCAGATTGCTGCCGTTATTGAAAAACATATGGGTGAAATTGTTTATTGTTACGAAAAAGGACTTCAACGAAAGCCCGGTCTTAGTGGCCGAGTAGGTATGAAGTTTGTTATCGGTGGTCGGGGTCGAGTGACAACTGCTCGAGTCGCGCAAACCAGTCTAAGAAACCGAACTGTTGAGAACTGTATGGTAAGTCGTTTGAAGACTTGGCAGTTCCCACGTCCAAAAGGAAATGTTGACGTAAAAGTTGCTTATCCTTTTGTTCTTAGAAGGTTGAATTAATGAGGAGTGTATGTATGTTTAAAGGATTATTAACATTTGCATTGAGCTGTGCTCTTTTATTGTCGGCCTGTTCGGGAAAAAAGCAGAACCCTCTTGACGAATTCGAAGAACTTCGTGACGAAGCGGTTCCTCCTCACGAACAAAAATTAGAAACCCAAGATTTTGTTGGGAGCGAAATCATTGTTATTTCTCCCGAAAAAGATATCAACTTTGTCGAAGGTGTTCGTTCAGATTTTAAAATTACGGCCCGAGTCCTTCAAGCCGGAGTTCAATATAATTTAGTCGCCACTGACCTGCCAAACGGCGCAAGTCTGGCTAAAAGTGATACTGAGGCTAATACTTGGATTCTTTCTTGGCAGCCACCTTTAGGCTTCACAACGAATAACCAAATTGAAAAAGAAGTTTATTACTCTTTGGCCATCGATATTACTGATTTTGGAGGAGATCGAAACGAAAACCTATTGTCTCAGTTAAATAAGAGTTTTGATTTTAGCTTTAAGGTCAGAAAGACCTATGAGCCACCTCAGGTTATTGCGATTTCAGGTCTCACTGATTCAATTTCTGAAGGTCAGCAGCAAGCATTTACTGTTGATGTCAGTGTTCCAGGAGCCCATGCCGGAAATCTTCCTCGATTAGATGTCTATTTCAACGGTACAGGAAATTCTAAAGAGAAATATGAAGGTAACGGTGCTGTTTTCGTAAGAAGATCGACTGAAAATCAAGTGCCAGAAAGCATTGGTAACAATGTTTGGAGATTCTTCTTCACCCTCGATCTGAAAAATAATGTTTTTGTAGATAGAAACCAGGGTGGAAACCCTTATGAAGCGGGAAGCCTTCCAGTTCGAATGAACTTTAAAGCTTACGGGCCTACGGGCGTGGCTTCTCCCGAAATGAAACATGTAATTACTGTTAATTACAATGCTATTGCACAACCCCAGTGTACTGAAGGAGCGGAGTGATGAGGTCAACTCTAGTATCTATTAACCTAGTATTCGTACTACTTTCTTTCGTTAGTTTTGCGAAGGCGGATATATCTAATGATTTTGAATCATTGGGTTCTAATAAGAAGCTTGTTAAGCGAGCTAAAGCTTATAATTCAAATCGCAAGGTACGAATTGTTCAGCGAAGAACAGTTGACCGCAACTGGCGTCTTGAGTTCGGTATCACGGGTGGACTCGTTGCCGGCGGAAATGCTTACTTAGAAACAGAGCACATTGGTGGATTAATCGACCTACATATTACACCAAGAGTTTCAATTGGTGCTCGTTATAACGAAAACTATAATAGCCTAACTGCAGAGGGAAAAGATGTCTTCACTCGAGCCAATACAGCACGAGTTCAGAACAACAATTTTGATGTTCCCGATGTGGATGTTCCTTTAAATACGACGTTGGCTGTTATTTCTTTTTACCCACTTTATGGAAAAGTGAATATGTTTGATATGGGTGTTGCTCAGTTCGACGTTTATGGTCTTGCCGGATATGGCCAGACTAAACTCGAGTCAGGAACATCTCCAACAATCACTGCTGGCGGCGGAATTGGTTTGTGGCTCGCTCAGCACTTTAGTGCTCGGTTTGAACTTCGCTGGGAAAATTACCAGGACCAAGTTTTTACCGGTAGTCGCGATCTCAATTTGACCACTGCCTCTGCTTCAATAGGGTTTATGTTATGAAGAATTTGGCTCTTGTTTTACTCCTCAGTTTTTGCTCAACGGCGTATGGCCTAAAAGCTGATTTAGTTCCTGTTGGAAAAACAGGAATGGTAAAGAAGCAAGTGGCCGCCTCACGATATACCTCTGCGCTCCAAGCTTGGGACTCTGATTATGCGGGAACTCGTTACGCGACGTCGCCGTCGGGTCGAGCGCTTTTTGGAATTTTAACCTTCAAAGCTGGAATGCCATTGGCGGGACTTGAGCAGGTTCTAAAGATTCGTCGACCGAATCTCATTGATGCTCCGCTAAAGAAAGAAGTTTATAAGACAATGCCTCCTTACCACTGGACTTGGGAGATGGTTAATCTACGTGGTAAGAATAAGTTCAATTCGATTTTTCCGATTTCATACATTCAAAAACTGATCTCCCTTAACGGTCGCGGAATTGGCTCACAAAGAGAAGCCAACCAAGTAGCTGGGATCATTCGTAGAATTCCAGACAAGAACTTTAAAGCCCAGTATCAATATCAATTGATGTTGTGGAATTATTTGAAAGATAGAAATGAAGCGGGACATCGCTTAGCTGAAAGTCTCATTACATCTGGCCAAGCCGTCGTTCCGGGAGATCGTATTTACCTAGCTTGGGGACGAGGACTCTATCAACAGGGTCGTCATGCCGAAGCCGCGAGAATATACGAGAGAGTCGACAAAGACTCAGATTACTGGTTAGAAGCAGTTGAAGAGTCGGCGTGGACCTATGCAAAGTTGAAACTTCCCAATAGAAGTCTCAGCAAGTTGCGCACGGTAACATCTCCTGTGTTTTCACCTGCGGTTGGACCAGAGCCTTTTTTCTTAGAGACTTTTATCAACTTAAAACTTTGTGACTTTAAGCAAGTTTATAAGTCGATTTCTGATTTCAAAAAGACCTTTGGTTCACGAGTTAAGATCATTCAAGAGCTTGCACAAAATGGCCGCTCAGAGAAATCGATCAAAGCTCTTAATGATTTTATCAGAGGTCGTCTCGATTGGCGTGTCGTTGGAAGTGACTTGAAGTACCTTCCTCGTTTGTTTTATAGAGATGCGCAGTTTCTCGCGTCCCTTAAAGAGGCGGGACAAAGACGTCTAGAAGCAAAAGTAGCGATGGGTATTATTCAGACAAGTCCGGCCGGCCCATTTCTGAATACGGAAATGTCCGCTATATCGAGTAACCAAGCGCAAATGTCTTCGACACTCAGCCAGAAGGCTGTTCGAAGAATTCAATTACTTGCAAAGCGCGATCTCAGTGAAATGAATCGCATGTTGCAAAAACTTCATCTTGTCGAAGCTGAAACGATTCAAAGATTGTATGCTCACCAATTGGAGTCTGCACCAATGAAGGGTCAGTTCGAAGATCACAAGGTTGAAGGAGAGGTTTTGACCTTTCCAGCCAACGAAGAAGTTTGGCTTGATGAGCTTGATAACTATCAAGTGAATCTTCAGTCTTGTCCGACGGCTAGGGAGGTCCGCAGATGAGAAATCCAATGAAGTCTACAGTTTCAAAATTTATATTCACTTTTTTCTTACTCGGGCTTGTGGCTTGTAGTAACGAATCGCCCGAGCTCATGGCACCTCCGCAAGAAATTTCGGTGGTGAAACTTCAGGATTCTGGACTCGAGATCGAGTACAACCCCCAGGTCGACATCCTTTTCATTATTGATAATTCGATGTCTATGGATGATGACCAAGTGAAGTTGAGTCAAAATATTGATCGCTTTGTGGCTGGTTTTGCCCAAAATGAAGTCCTTGATTTTCATATTGGTATTACATCGGTCTATGATACCCAGCGCTTCGGCATATTGACCGAGTATGACGAACAAAATAATCGGTACCCCAATGGGCAATTGCGCCCCTTGAAAACAGAGGATGGGCAGGGTGTTCTACTCGATCGTCCTCCATATTTGTCTCGAGGAGATAGTGACTACCTCGGAGTATTGAGATCTTCGCTTAAGCTCGGTGTACAGCCCCTTGTTGAGGGGGGACCCGAATTTGAAGAATCTCTTTCTCCGATCGTTTCTGCTTTTTCAGAAAGTATGCTGATGGGGCCGAATGCTGGTTTTTATCGACCAGAAGCACACTTAGCGATCGTATTAATTACGGATGCGAACGATTTAAGTCCCAATTTTACTCCTCAGCAGGTGGCTCAATTTTTGAGAAGTTTAAAAGATGACCCTGCGATGGAACGGTTTTCAACCTATGGAGTTATTTCTCCGACCGACTCTGGTTGTGCCAAAGACCCGTCGGGGGATCCGATTGCGATTGAAGAGTTTCTTCATGAAACCAATGGTCGAATCCTGAGTCTTTGTGAAACAAATTATGGTGACCGATTGGCTGACTTTGGTATCGAGATATTGAAGAAAGCGACTCGTAAGGTCATTCCGCTACAGCACAGACCTGAATTTGAGACTATTGAAGTGCGCTACGGTCAGCAGCTCATTCCAGCGGATGACAATGTCGGTTGGACCTATGACCCTGATCAAGTGGCGATTATTATTAATGGTGGTACTGACTTGAAACAAGAAGACGGTGCTAAAATTAATATTACTTACAAGCCTGTTGATTTAACGAACTTAGGAAATGGCCGAGCCAATCGCCTTTGATCGCAAAGCTTAAAGTGCCATAAATAAAAAAAGCCTTTGGTTCAAACCAAAGGCTTTTTTGTTTTTAATTTGGATTGAGCTCAGTTTACTTAACCTTCGCCTCCTCCTTCTTTTTCTCACGGGTTTCAAACTTAAATTTCAAATCTCCCTTAACGAGATCGACACTCACCTTTCCGCCTTTTTCGAGCTTACCAAAAAGGATCTCGTCAATGAGCGGAGTCTTAAGGTGTTTGTCGATGGCTCGTGCCATGGGACGAGCACCATAAACGGGATCATAACCTTTTTCGACAAGCCACGTTCTCGCCTTTTCAGAAACGACAATATCTACATTTTGCTTCGCTAGCTGTGTTCCAAGTTCGAGTATGAATTTGTCGACAACCCTTAAAACGACGTCTTCTGTGAGTGGTCCAAAGTGAATGATGGAGTCGAGTCGATTGATAAACTCGGGAGCAAAGACTCGTTTAATAGCCTCATCCGAGATGCCTTCAGGGCTTGGTGGATTAATACCAATTCCAGATTTGGCGGCTTCGCGGGCTCCCGCATTGGTGGTCATAATGATAATTGTATTTCTGAAGTCAGCGACCTTACCGTGAGGATCAGTTAAACTTCCATTATCCAGAACTTGGAGAAGAATATTGATGAGGTCGGGGTGGGCCTTTTCAATTTCATCCAGTAAAACAACCGAGTAAGGGTTTTTTACAACTTCTTCGGTCAACAATCCGCCTTCTTCATAACCCACATATCCCGGAGGCGCTCCGACCAGGCGAGAAACAGCATGCTTTTCCATGTATTCTGACATGTCAAAGCGGATCAATTTATTGCCCAAGTATTTGGCCAGTTGTTTTGTAACTTCAGTTTTTCCCACTCCCGTTGGTCCAGCGAAGAGAAACGAACCAATGGGTTTATCTTCTCGTCCCAAACCAGAGCGCGACGCCTTGATTGAAGCAGCGAGAGCATCTATAGCCTTGTCTTGTCCAAAAATCAGTGACTTCAAACTAAAGCTGAGTTGTCTGAGGCGATCCTTATCGTTTGAAGAAACACTTTGAGTGGGAACTTGGGCGATTGAAGAGATGACTTTCTCAATATCCTGCAGGTTGATCTCAACGGGATCTTCGTTACCACTATTCTTAATTGATGCTTGAGCTCCGACTTCGTCCATAACATCAATGGCTTTGTCGGGTAAGAAACGAGCGGGAATATATCGTGCCGAGAGTTCTACAGCCTTCTCGAGGGCTTCTTCAGAATAGCGAACATTGTGAAATTTTTCGTATCTGGGTTTAAGTCCCTTTAAAATATCAATGGCTTCTTCTTGGGTTGGTTCTTTGATGTCGATTTTTTGAAAACGTCGAGTCAGTGCTCGATCTTTTTCGAAGTACTGACGGTATTCTTTGTAGGTTGTCGAGCCGATACAACTCAATTCTCCACTGGCAAGACCGGGTTTCAGTAGGTTAGATGCGTCCATGGATCCACCACTCGTGGCTCCTGCACCAATCAGAGTGTGGATTTCATCGATAAAAATAATACCGTTTTCTCTTTCTTTGAGTTCGGCCAAAATTCCTTTGAGACGTTCTTCAAAGTCACCGCGAAACTTTGTTCCCGCAAGGACTAAACCCATATCGAGAGCGAATATTTCTGCATTGTAGAGTCTTTCGGGAACTTCGCGATCGACGATTCTTTGGGCTAAGCCGTCGGCAATGGCCGTTTTACCAACACCAGGCTCTCCAATAAGCAGAGGATTATTCTTAGTGCGTCGACAGAGAACTTGAATCATGCGCTCGATAACCTCATCGCGACCGATGAGGGGGTCGGTTTTTCCTTCGATGGCCTTTTCGTTCAAGTTTACGCAATAGGCTTCTAGGGCCGATTTACCCATAGTTCCTGAAGATTCAGAAGACTCATCTCCGGGACGACTTTGAACGCTGTGCTGAAGTCGTTTTACTCCGTGGGAAATGAAGTTGATAATATCAAATTGGTTAACGCCTTGTTCTTCTAAAAAGAAAACGGCGTGGCTTTCTCTTTCGTCAAAAAGGGCTACGAGAATGTGCCCAATAGTGACCATATCTCTTCCGGCACTCTGAACTTGAATGACCGCTCGTTGTAAAAGTCGATGGCAGGCAAGGGTAAACTCCGGCTTCCAATCATCGGAGTAATCATCTCCGCTTTCATCGATCAGAGGACAGTTTTCATCAATGAATTTATCGAGCTTAGTCTTTAACTCGTCGATGTTCGCGCCGCAGTGAGCGAGGATCTCGATGGCCTCAGCATCATCGAGTAGAAATCTCAATATATGTTCGAGACTCACGAATTCATGTCCACTGGTCTTCGCAAAGTCAGCGGCAGCATTGAGTCTTTTTTCTAAGTTAGAACTGAGCATTAGTATCTCCTAAGCTTCTTCAATAACAGATTTAAGAGGGTGCTTGTTTCTTTTTGCATCTTGATTAACCTGAAACGATTTCATCTCAGCAATTTCAAAACTATAGGTTCCAGCCACTCCAGAGCCCTTTTGATGAACATCCATCATGATTTGTGTGGCTTCGGTCGTCGACTTCTTAAAATATTTTTTTATGATGTAGACGACAAAATCCATGGGTGTGTAATCATCGTTAAGCAATAGAACTTTATATTGCTTGGGCTGTTTTGTAGTAGGACGAGTGAGTACTCCGGTTCCGGTTTGACTATCTGGATCCTGGTCCGATTCTCCCCGCAAAATTGAAGAGTTCGTCACTGGTTTAATAGAGTTTTGAATTAACAATTCTTCGAGTCTATTCACATCTTCCATGGCTGTTTCAAGCCCTCCTAATCACAATATGGTGTCTCTATAGTAAAAAGCAATGTCCCTTTGGTCTAGTCTAGGGCTTCTGCGTAATTCTGCTAATTCGGGGAGCGATCACGTAATTGATAAGACTCGAAATTTACGAAACTGATAGCCGGGTTGAGGTGTCTCAAACCAAGAATATCCAGGATTTGCTGAGAGACTGAGTCATTTTTCAAATTCACATTCGAGTTCAGACCGGTATAGCTTTGGTCGAGTGACAGAAATGGTCCTTTTCTGTGGAGAAAGCCTGACATTTTAAGTTCCATTTGGAGTTTCTTTATAGAAATTAAATACTTTGCTGCTGGCGAACTTTTTGACGGCTTAAAACGTTACGGGGAGCGCGTTTCATAGTGATTCAGATTGAGTCTAGTTTTTGCCAAATGAGTTCCGTTTTTCCCGAATTCATAAACAATGGAGTTGTAGTTTGTATCGACCTGAAACGAAAGTTTGGCAATCACTTTGCTCTAAACTTTATTTGTCTACGATACGATAGATAACTTAATAATCTATGTTTTCCATAGGGGGAAAAATGAAGAAGTTTTTTGAACGTTTTCAGCAAGCTAAGAATGAAGAAGGTTTCTCACTCATCGAGTTGATGGTGGTTGTGGCGATCCTCGGAATTCTAGCAACAATTGCGATTCCAAACTTTCAGCGTTTCCAGGCAAGAGCTCGTCAAAAAGCAGGACAAGCACTTCTTTCTGGTTACTATCAGGCGATGAAAGCAACCCATGCAGAGTTTACTTACTATTACGGTGACTTTGTATCGATCGGGTACAAGCCTGAAGGTGAAGTGGCCTACCGTTTAGTTGGTGCCAACGATGGTTCTGCTCCTGCAGCAGTTGGTATGACGACTGAAGCTGCTTGTATCGCAACTAACGTTGCTTGTGCCACAGCTGGATATTCTGGTTGGACTGAAGGTCTTTCTGTATCAGCTCCGACGGGTTCATCGACCACGACTAGAAATGCCTTCTTAGCTCATGCCGCAGCTGATTTGAACGGTGCTGCTGCCGATGAGTGGAGTATTGACCAAAACAAAGCTTTTGCGGTCGTATCAAACGGTCTCCCTTAATCAGACCGATTTAATCAAATTAGTGTAATTCAACCCCCAAGTTCCATGCTTGGGGGTTTTTACTTTTGAAACCCCGTTTTGATCTTGCTTCGGTGAAACCCATTTTGTAAGCTCAAGCTTAATGAAGGGTCAGAAGAAAACCGTAATATTATTGCTAATGCTATTTGTTTTGGGTGCTTCTGGTATCACAATCTCAAAGCAGTTTTTACATAAAGACTCGCGCAAATCTTCGGATATATACTTAATTCCCCCTAAAGACATTGTTCATTTTCACTTTGGCTACAAAGAATTTTTGGCCGACTCACTTTGGCTACGGGTTGTGCAAAACCTGGATCTCTGTGAGCAAAAAACGATTTCGAGTGACTTCAGAATTGACACCAATCGCGTCGCCAAAAAAAAAGAACCTGAAAATCCTTCAGCAGAAAAGGACGAAGACCAGAAGAGTGGATCTAGCAATGAATTGAAAGACAATGTCGATGAAGTCTTGGGGAAAAAACTTAAGCCTTCACGGTGTCGCTTGGGCTGGGTCTATCACATGCTCGATCGAATCACCGACCTATCACCTAAGTTTGATATTGCATTCATCTCTGGCGCTACTTTTTTAAGTATTGTAGTCGACGATCGCGAGGGCGCGCGCAGGCTTTTCGATAAAGGGGTTAAGCAATTTCCTAATGATTGGACCATGGCTTATCGAGCGGCCTATCACTACCTTTACGAGTTACAAGAGCCTCGCAGAGCCGCCTACCTTCTTGATCAAGCCGGAAAGAAGGGGGCTCCAACTTGGGTTCACTCCCTGTCGGCAAAACTCTACTCAGTTTCGGGTCGCTCGGAATTGGGAATTTCGGTTCTCGAAGGGGCCATTCGCAGCGGTAGAAGGGGGCTTGGCCAAGATCGAATTGTAAGGCGCCTTCTCTCGCTTTACGATGCCCTCAATGCCGAGAGAAAAAAACAAGGCTTGCCCCTGGTGGGGCCTCCACCAGATATTCAACCCTATATTGAAGAAACCCTGATCCTCATTGAAGAGTCAAAAAAGAAGAATAAGGCCCGCGAAAACGCTGAAAAATAGCCTTATAAGTGCCTGGAATAACTTGGCTTTTTGGGTCCGTTTGCGTGCCTCAAAAAATATCTAATAATTGACCTCTCCACCTTGACCATTGCCAAAGCCGAATCATATTTGCAAAAAAGGGTGATGAATGTCGCAAGAACGTGATTATTATGAAGTTTTAGGAGTTCAAAAGGATGCCGAGCAAGATGCCATAAAAAAGGCCTATCGCAAGCTCGCCATGAAATTCCATCCCGATAAAAATCCTGGAGACAAAGAGGCTGAAGATAAATTTAAAGAAGCTTCAGCGGCCTACAGTGTTTTAAGCGATCCCGATAAGCGGGCTCGCTATGATCGCTTTGGTCACCAGGGTGTTAACGGTCAAGGTGGAGGTTTTCACAACGTCGATGATATTTTCGACAGCTTCGGCGACATTTTTTCTGACTTTTTTGGTATGGGAGGCTTTGGCGGAAGAGGTCGAAGATCTCGGACCGGACCTCGCAGGGGTTCAGACCTACGCTATATGTGTGAAGTGAGCTTCAAAGAAGTCCTCTCGGGATTAGAAAAAGAAATCGAGTTCGAAGCCGAAGAGTCCTGTGAAACATGTACGGGCTCAGGAGCAGAACCCGGCACTGATGCTGAAACCTGTGAACGGTGCCAAGGAAAAGGGCAAATCGTAACATCCCAGGGCTTTTTTCAAGTTGCTACCACCTGTCCCAATTGTCAGGGAGCGGGTAAGGTGATTAAAAGTCCGTGTAAGAGCTGCCACGGTAAAGGACGCGAACTGCAAAAGAGAAAGATTTTAGTGACCATCCCCGCTGGAGTCGATAATGGAACGAGACTTCGAGTTTCTGGTGAAGGCGAAGGTGGATATCGCGGTGGACCACGGGGCGACCTCTATGTTGAGATTCGAGTTCGCGAAGAAGAGAACATGGTTCGTAGTGGACAGGACTGTTATGCGCCCCTCAAGCTCTCATATATTCAAGCGCTTCTCGGTTCAGAAGTAGAAGTTCAAGGAATTGATAAAAAACATGTTGTCGATGTCCCCCAGGGCGTCTCAACCGGTCAGCATCTGAGGGTTCGAGGAGAGGGCTTCCCGGATATCAGGGGTCGAGGTCGAGGAGACTTTATTTTAGAGGTCCAGGTCGATATCCCTAAAAAATTGAAGAAAGAAGAAGAAAAACTTTTGCGCGAGATCGCCAAGATTCGTGGAGAATCAGTCAGCGAGACCAAGAGTAAGAGTTTTTTTGGAATATGAAATTAAATCGTCTGGGTTTCTTGACGAGTACGAATAAGACCCCATATTGGACACGTATGAAGGATTTATCAGAGAAGGGAGTCCTCAAATGAGCAAAATTATCGGAATTGATTTAGGAACGACGAACTCGGTTGTTTCTATTATGGAAGGCGGATCTCCAAAAGTTCTTGTGAACGAAGAGGGTGCACGCACTACCCCTTCCATTGTTGCATTTAAAGATGGTGAAAAACTGGTTGGTCAGGTTGCTAAAAGACAGGCTGTTACCAACCCTGAAAATACAATTTTCTCAGCAAAGCGATACATTGGACGTCGCTTTGAAGAAGTTCAAAATGAAATTAGCGTTGTTCCTTATGGCATCGTGCAAAAAGGTAATGACTGTGCTTTTGTTGTTAAAACGAACGAAGGTGAAAAGCAGGTTTCTCCGGAAGAGATTTCAGCCAGTATTCTCGGCAAGCTTAAAAAAGTCGCCGAAGATTATTTGGGCAGTGAAGTAAAGCGTGCGGTTATTACCGTACCCGCTTACTTTAACGATGCTCAAAGACAGGCAACTAAGGATGCCGGAAAAATTGCGGGCCTCGAAGTTGAAAGAATCATCAACGAGCCTACCGCAGCAGCATTGGCCTACGGCTTTGATAAAAAGACAGATCAAAAAATTGCCGTTTACGATTTAGGTGGTGGTACTTTTGATATCTCTGTTCTCGAGGTCGGTGACAACGTTGTTGAAGTAAAAGCGACCAATGGTGACACTCAGCTTGGTGGAGATAACTTTGATGAAAAGGTTCTTCATTGGTTGATTGATGAATTTAAAAAAGACCAAGGCATTGACCTTCAGTCTGATAAGATGGCCCTTCAGCGTCTTAAAGAAGCTGCTGAAAAAGCAAAGATTGAGCTCAGTACTTCGCAAGAAACTGAAATCAACCTACCATTTATCACTGCAGATCAGTCTGGTCCTAAACACTTACAAATGAAACTATCACGATCTAAGTTTAATCAACTGACAGAAGACTTAGTCGAAGGTTCATTAATTCCTTGTAAAAAAGCTCTTGAAGATGCTGGTTGGAGTATTGGAGATATCGATGAGGTTGTACTTGTCGGTGGATCAACGCGAATTCCTGCCATCCAAGATGCGGTAAAACGTTTTTTCAATAAAGAGCCAAACAAGTCAGTGAATCCTGATGAAGTTGTGGCGATTGGTGCTGCCATTCAAGGTGGAGTTCTCTCAGGAGACGTAAAAGATGTTCTACTTTTAGATGTAACACCACTTTCACTTGGTATCGAAACTCTTGGCGGTGTTTTCACGGCCTTGATCGATCGAAATACGACGATCCCAGTGAAAAAGTCCCAAACTTTTTCGACGGCAGAAGACAATCAAACCAAGGTTGAAATTCACGTTCTTCAAGGGGAGCGAGAGATGGCCGTTGATAATAAGTCCCTCGGCCGATTTGAACTTGTTGGAATTCCTCCTGCGGCTCGTGGTGTTCCACAAATTGAAGTCACTTTTGATATTGATGCCAACGGTATCCTCAATGTTAATGCGAAAGATGTAGGAACCGGTAAAGAAACTGCGATTCAGATCAAGGCTAAGTCAGGTCTTTCGGATCAAGAGATCGATCGCATGGTTAAAGAAGCCGAGGAAAATACTGAAGTCGATAGAAAGAAGAAAGAGAAAGTTACTTTGCGTAACGATCTCGACGGTCTTGTCTATCAGATGAATAAGTTGATTACTGACAACGAAACTAAATTTAGTAATGACGAAGTTCAGTCGGCGAAAGATGCCGTAGAGAACTCTAAGAAGCTTCTCATGCAAGGCGATGCCGCCAGTTTTGACGATATGAAAAGTCAGTATGGAATTTTGCAAACTCTTCTTCAGAAGATGTCTGCAGAGCTCTATAAAACTGAGCAATCGGGCTCTGATGCCGCTGGTGATTCAGCCGGCGCTACTGATTCAAGTGGTGGATCAGATGGAGACGATGATGTAATTGACGCCGAGTTTAAAGACGTCAATTAATCAACTTCGTGTAATAATTTGCGCAGTCTCAAAAAGAGGGAGGTTTTTGCCTCCCTTTTTTTGTTTGTAAATAGGACTAATATCCTAATTAGAAGGTGGTTTCTTCTTTTAAGTGTTAAACTTTTGGTATGTCAGCGGTGGGACCACTCAAGGTCGGAGAATTAGTCGACCATTTTGAGATTTTACAACGAATAGGCGAAGGTGGAATGGGAGAGGTTTACCTCGCCCATGACAATCAACTTCGTCGAAAAGTTGCTCTTAAACTCGTTATTCCCAATAAATCTGATAGTCAGGAATTAATCGATCGCTTTATTTTAGAGGCAAGAACCATTGCCGGTATTGATCATCAAAATGTCGTCAGACTTTATTCCTTGGGGCGAAGAGGGGTCAGTTTCTACCTCGTCATTGAATACATAGAAGGTCAGCCTCTTTACGATATTATCAAAGAGAGAAAGATCGGCGTCAGAGAAGCTGTAGAATATCTCATTCAGATCTGTCGCGGTCTAACGGCTTGTCACGAACAAGGTGTCATTCACCGAGATATTAAGCCACAGAATATTTTAGTTAAAACAGATGGTACAGTTAAGATCGTCGATTTCGGTATTGCCAAATCACTGGACTCTGCGAAGAGAATGCAGCTCACGCAAGAGAATATTATTATTGGAACTCCGACTTATCTGGCGCCGGAAATTATAAAAGGTGCGGAGCCTTCGAGTCAGTCCGATATCTTTGCGACGGGTATTACTTTCTACTATATGTTAACGGGAAGACTGCCCTTTAACGGTAAAAATCAAATGGCTTTACTCGATGCAATTAGAAACCAGCCCGTTGAATTTACAGAAGAAGAGCATGAGAGAATACCCTCTCTCTTTATTGATATTGTTTGTAAAATGCTAGAGAAATCTCCAGAAGATCGTTTCTCAAGCTGTGAAGAAATATTAAGTCTGCTCGATGAGCTGCCTCTGTCACAGCTCGAAGGAGAGCGACCAGAAGAAATCATAAGAAACTACGACATTGTTAATGAGCCAGCTTTGCAACTAAAACTTATGCAGAAAGGTTTTAGTCGCAGGGAGGCGCAGAAATTACTGGACCGCGCCGCTGAAGAGGCTCTTAAGTTACAGGTCTCTGTCGGAGGAGTCGTTGACGAGGATGCGACAATTCCCTTAAGCGAAGCGAATGAGGCGGTATCGGGCCCCATTTCTATTCCAAATGATTTACTAGAAAAGGTTGTAAAAGAGCATCAAGATGCAAAGAAGCAGCAGGAGAAAGAAAAGAAAAAAACTTCTTTACTCTCTAAGGTCGGTCGATCTCGAACCAGCGGAATTTTTGCAACTCGTAGTAAAACCGCAATGACGGAAGCAAAGCAGAATAGTCAGAATAGTGGTGTCATCGAAAAAGGCTGGGGTATGACCCAATCAATAGCCCTTCTCGCCATCCTCGTTTGTATTGGGTTTCTCTATGCGTTTTTTGAAAAACCTTTTTACCACGAACTTCGATTTGAGCTATTTGTCGGGGCGTACCTTGGTTTGGCTTTGAGTTCGGCTGGACTCTTTAGAAATGTGATTTTAAAAACCTCGCTGCCATTTTTAATGGTTAATATTGTTTTTATTTCTTGGCTATCCCAAGAGGCGCCAATTAAAAATCCCGAAAAGTTTGAAGCCCGCTTTATTCAGCACTTCGAGGCCTACGAAGGGTTTTCGACCGACCCGAGCGATATGTTTGCTTTGCCTAAAAACGAGTTACTAAGAAGGGCCTTGGCGAGAACTTACTTAGAGGAAGCCCTTAAAAACGGAATTCCTTATTATCTGCGCGTGGCCTTTAGGGTTCAGTTTGACGACGAATATTTCAAAGATATGTTACTTGGCCGAAATGATCATACAACAGTTTTTAGGCCTAACTTTAGAATGACAGACCTTTTCCGTCGCGATGATCTCAAAAAGTCAGACTTTGTATTTGATAAAGAAACAGAAGTCCTCGCTTTTTACCTGGGTCAGTTTCGATGGCTCATTAACGACCCTGAGAGTATGACTCTTAAACAATTTAAAATGCCCTTTCGCGATCTTCCCATATACAAGTCGAAGAACTCGATTATTCGTTTTTCTTTTACCAGAAATCCTCAATTGAAGAGGAGTCATGTCATTCAAAGGGAGCTGAGTTCTGTTTCTGATGCAGAACAAGCTGTTGTGATTACCGATAATGGAAAGCCAATTGAAGGTAAGAAGCAATCGATCAAAGAAATTCCAATGATGAAGGTACGCGCCTCTAAAAAGAGAAATTAGTGGTCGCTGAGTCGTGGCCAGTCTGTCTATTGACCTTTTGTCTTGTCGATACCGATCGATTTTTTAAGTGAGTCGGGGAGTTCGTAATTGCGCTCATCGAGCCTTTTTTTCAGCTCCTTTATTTGAGCGGAAGCTGGCTTTCTCTTAACCTCTGGAATAAGAGCAATTTCGACACGTCGATTCTTTGCCCGATTTTCTTGGGAGCTGTTTTTTACAAGAGGCCGGGTATCTGCATACCCCTGTATGACCAGACGATTGGGGTTAACCTGAGCCTTAGAGATAATTTTGGTACCAATTGTTGAGGCTCTGGCGGCCGACAGGTCCCAATTATTTCTAAAGCGAGCCGTGCGAATTGGGATGTTATCGGTATGACCTGAAACTTGTATAGTTCCCTTAGATTTTTTAACGACCTGAGAGATGCGCTTAAGAGTCCGTTGAAAGCTTCCCTCGAGAATGTCTGAACCACTCGGAAACGAAACATTTTCTTTGACTCTAATAATGACTGTCTTGCCTTTAACTTCAAGTTCTAGTTTTCCGGCATTTTTATCGTCCTCGAGAAGCTCTTTTGCCGCCTTATAGTTGTTTTCGAATTGCTCCGACTTTTCTTTCTCTTCTTTTTTCTGCTGTTCATTGAGGAGTTCCTCAATAATTGGAAGTTCCATATCGAATTGCACTTTAGGGTGATCGAGTTTAATCAAAGAGTCACGGGCCGAAGAATAGGCATCCATAGTAATACTGTTGGCAATAGGTATCTGTTCAAAGGGGTCGAGCCTCTGCGCTCCAAAGGCCATTTTCAAGGTTGCAGTAACCTGTTTGAACTTTTTCTGGTTGATGTCTGAGAACGATAAAATTAAGACGAAGAAACAAAGAAGGAGCGTTGCCATATCGGCAAAGGTCGCCATCCACGCGGGTGCACCTTCTGGGGCGTCCGGTTTTTTTCTTTCTTCTTCATCAGCCATGATCTCTCCTAAGCCGCGTCTTTCTCTTCGAAGACTCGCTGGCTTGGTGGTAGATAGTTCTGGAGAGTATCCCTAACGACGCGAGCATTGATTCCGGCATTGATCCCTTCAATGGCGTCAATAATGATATTACAGTTGATTTCTTCTTCACCGCTTCTCATCGCCAATTTGTCGGCGATAGGGCCAGCTACCATGTTGGCGATAATCGCACCATAGAGTGTAGTGAGGAGGGCGACGGCCATGGCAGGACCAATCGACTTGGGATCTTCCATGTTTGAAAGCATCTGTACGAGACCAATAAGAGTACCAATCATACCCATTGCAGGACCAACAGCTTCCATCGCTTTGAAGATTCTTTGCCCTTCTTCGTGACGAGAAATCATTTGATTCTTTTCGGTCTTAAGGTTTTGTAGAATGATTTCAGGCTTAATGCCATCCACACTCATATCAACACCTCTTTTAAGGAAGGTGTTTTCAATTTTAATTTTTTCAAGAGCGAGAACTCCACCTTTTTTAGCTTCGTCAGCGAGCTTAAAGCAAGTTTCGATGAGTTCTTGGGAGTCGTCGATCTTAAAGATGAAAGCCTTCATCGCGATATTGACGGATTTTAAAAAGAGTTGAAGTGAGAACTTCATGGCGACAACCATAATGGTTCCAACGACAACGATGAGAATCGACGGAATGTTAATAAACATTCCCGCACTACCACCAACGATGATGGCCATGACGACAACGGCAAAAGAACCTATAAATCCGACTAATGTAGCTATATCCATAATTGCTTTCCTACACTAGTTATAACGGCTATTTGCGATATGAATTTAAGGCTGGAATGAAATACAAGACCTCTTTAGCCGGACCTAGGGCGGGATTCCGAAGAATTTAAAGAATAAAGCTCTACCTATAGAGAGGAGAGCGTTCCATAAAGAGACCTAATTAAATTGGATATTTGAGAAAGAGTCGAAATCGATACTCATACCTAGACTAATATAGTTATAAGCCTTTGAGAGGTTCATACCCAATTCACCGTAGAAGTGAATGTGCTTGTAGTCTTTAGGTTTCCATCCGGTACCAAGCTGAAGTTGCAATGGGAGATTCGTGGTTTCTTCAACGCTTTGAAAGCTGAGGTTGAAGGCACCGTAGGGCACAAAGTCTCCGTACTCTGTTATAAATCGTTTGCTAACGAAGGGGATTAAGTGGAAGGCGTAGATGGAGATCCCTTCAAATCGCGAGTAAGAAGCACCCAACTTGGCCCCAATCGCTGGTTGGTTTTCGTTATCGGGAAAGGCCGTATACTTAAGAAGGGCTGTCGTTTGAAATTCGAAGGCACCAAATCCCAACTCAATCTGTCCTTCGAAATCCGGGCTGAAGGAGCGCGAAAGCCTCGTTGCCATATTAAAGCCCTCAAAGTCAGAGAAGGCCGCTTGTCCGGCAGCTGTCAGTTCAAATTGACCCTGCGGTAGAATTTCGCCACTGTCGACAAAGCTCTGAAAAGCCATTCCCGTGCTACCCAAGACGAGGGAAAAGGCGATTGTGATACAAGTGCGTTTAAAAACTCTATTTAGATTCTTCATAGTGCTCCCTACTCATTTTCTTATCTAATATCAGCTTGGCGGTCCAGTGATTTACGCTGCATTTTACCCTTGGAAATTGACAGTCTATGGCGAAACGGGGAGTATAGCCCTATGAAGGTCAGTCTTGCCATAATTTGTCTTAACGAAGAGTCCCATATTGTAAATTGTATTCGCTCGGCGAGTTGGGTGGACGAGGTTGTCGTTCTCGATAGTGGAAGTACTGATCGAACGCGAGAACTGGCCGAAGCCGAAGGGGCGCGAGTCTTTAATGAGGAGTGGAGAGGCTTTGGTCCCCAGAAAAAAAGAGCAGTTGAACTTTGCTCGAATGACTGGATTCTTTCACTCGATGCTGATGAGTGTCTTTCAGCACCACTTTCGAAATACCTCAAAGATTTGGTCGCCAATCAATCTGAAGATATGGAGGCCTATGAGTTCTCACGGATCTCCTATTATTTGGGCAGAAAAATCTCCCACGGAGGTTGGTATCCCGATTGGCAGCTTCGATTTTTCAATCGAAAAAAGGCGAATTGGTCCGATGCCACTATTCACGAACGAGTCGAGGCCGAAAGAAAACTAAGAATCCCAAAGGATATTCTTCACTTTCCATTTGAAAATATCTTTTCTCAAATTCATACAAATAATCGTTACTCTAACTTGCAGTCTGAAGAGCTGCAAAAAAAGGGAAAGTCATTCAGTCGATTTAAACTCATCACCAAACCCATTTCGAAATTCATCGAGACCTATATTTGGAAGAGAGGTTTTATGGATGGACTCCCTGGATTCATTATCAGTGTGGGAGCCTCATACTCAGTGTTCTTAAAGTGGGCGAAGCTTTGGGAGCTTGGTCACAAAGATATTTGGGATCAGCAAAATAAAGAAATGATTAATTCAATTTCAAAATGAAACAAGGGAACTAATAAACATAATTTTATTAGGTAAATAGTCGATAAGAACCTAAGGAGTTCTTAGCGTGTCTATTCGATTTTTCATCATTGGACTAGTCCTACTGGGTTTGAGCCTCGTTTCAAATTCAGCCTCAGCCCAATCTTGCGATTGTGAACAAATCGTATGTGAACCTTGTGAGCAGGCTGTGGACTATGACTTCTATACAGCCCCCTGTGATGGTGGACGTCGCGTAAAGTCTTGCAAAAAATATCAATGCGTCGAAGTTAAAAATTACAAGCAGTGCATGGCGCAGTTTCAAAAAAAGCTGCCGAGGCAGTCCCAGCAAATCGTCGCACAAAACAAAAAATCAAGCTTTAGACCCATCGGAAAAGTTCTTCTCGTTCGGGGAAAAGTTCAATTGAAGCGTTCTGATGGAGACCATCGCATTCGTCGGGGCACTCGTCTCTTAGAGGGTGATCTTGTTGTCACGGGTAAAAATTCAAAGGCAGTTGTCCTCTTGTCAAAGAACACCAGGGCCTTGAGTTTGAGGGGGCCATCCTCTCAGAGTAAGGAGAACAAACTCGTTCTATCGCAGAATTCAAGACTAACATTTGTTAGGCACGATGCTGGTGAGGAAGAAAAGAAGACCCTCCTAATGCTGTGGTATGGGCGCTTGCGCTCACAAGTGGATGGCTATGATCGGAGTAAGGGAGCTTCATTTAAAGTCAAAGCCGGTGCCGCTGTCGCCGGAGTTCGGGGAACCGATTTTGTGACCGAGTTTTACCCTGGCGATGAGGAGTGGAAGTTTACGGTCAAGACGATTCGTGGAAATGTGAAGCTTTCGGGACTGTCCCAAGTAGAAGGCCGCTTTGTTAAAAAAGGAGAGAAGGCTTCCTTTATCGTGCCAAAGCCATTGAAAAAATCGGGTTTTACCGAGGCTGAATACAAAGAGATGGCCGAGAAGGGTTACTTAACTCCGGTTTATAAAATGAGCAGTGACGAAATCAATAAACTTGAATGGGAAACCAGTTCCACAAACCAAGTAAAAAGGAGCCTTGCCTCGGAGCAAGCGCAAAAGAAGAACGAAAAGATTTGTATGAATCCTCCCGGTGAATTCAAACAATGCCTGTGGACCTGTGAGGGAGCACCTGCCTCGTCAGGTGGTAAGGGGTGCTCTACGGAGTTGAAATCTGTGAATTGCATTCGCAGAGTCTGCAACGCCAACGGTGAGTGGGCCGAGCCCACCCCCTTTAATGACCCGACCCAGGTACTCTGCTCCGTCGTCGGGCCAAAAATCGCTCCATGCGATCCATAAAATGCTGAAAATACTAGCAAAAAAAGAATTAAGTCGATGCTTGTCAATTGCGCCTAAAGCCTTTATAACAGTGCTTTCTTGTTTGTGGCGGCCGTAGCTCAGTTGGTAGAGCCCCGGATTGTGATTCCGGTTGTCGCGGGTTCAAGCCCCGTCGGTCGCCCCATTTTTCGATCGCTTTTCCCCTACAATTTCGTTAACTGCGTCTTTCGCTCATTTCGACGTATCACTTATACGCCTCAGTCGCTCAATCCTTGTCGCCTCATTGTAGGGGAAAATCGATTCGAAAAATTTGAGTCGACGAAGGGGCTTGAGGGTAAGCGCGAAGAGGACTTCGCTAGCCGCGGGTTCACGAGCTGGAGAGCCTCGCAGCCATGGATGGCGAGGGGCGAGGCTCCAGCGAGACCGTCGGAATGACATATTCTCTTTGAAAATATTCGGCTCTCGACTCTTGGATTTTTAAATCTGAATAATTTGCGGAAGAAATCTAGTTTGGTTCACCTGATGATGGATGGCTTGCGGGAGAAATCTTTTAAAGTCTAATTTTGAAACGAGATCGGGTCTAGGAGATGTCAATATATGGGGGGTAATTGCCGATATAGAGAGGTTGTTCGTTTGCACTAGAAGGAAAGAATGTTCAATATCAGGAAAGTCTTAAAATTCATTGCGACTCCCTTTCGAATTGGTTTCGAGGGCGAACGCCTGCACCATCAGAATCAACTGACATTGATCACAAATTCCCTGGCCCTATTTGCAATACTTGCGGGCACATCTCACATCTTCAATTTTATTGAACTCGGCTACTCCTGGCTGACCATCGGCCTCGTCTTGGCAGATGTCTATTTGATGAGTCCCATTGTTCTACTCGCGAACTATAAAAAGAAACACACATTTGCGCGCTTCTTTACGATTCTAACAACTGTCGTTATTGGAATTCGTGGCTACGCTATAGCAGCCCGAACTATTAATGTTCACTTAGTCTTTTTTATTGGAGTTGTACTTAGCATAATTTGTTTTAGAAAAGACCAAAAAAAACTGAGATGGGGAACTCTAGCCATGACCTTAGCAGGATATCCCATTGGGGATTATCTCGTACATACTGGGGTGTTTCCATTACTCGACATTGAATGGGAATATTCCATTCGTCTTATAGATGGAATTCTAATGCCCGTCGGCGTTGCAATTCTCGTTTTTATGCAGAAAAACCTCAGTGAACAGTACAGTCAGCAACTCGAAGAGTTTAATGAAACCCTAGAGGCCAAGGTTAAAGAGAGAACCCATGAATTGTTCCTTGCTAAAGAAGAGGTCGAGCAGGCCAGTGTGCTCAAAAACCAATTCTTTGCCAATACTTCCCATGAGCTGCGAACTCCGGTGCAAGGTATTAAAGGGCATCTCCAATTAATGGAGGTGAGAATTAATAAGTTAAAACCCGATGCGATTCCGGCGAGTAAGACTCGACTTTTAAAAAACGTAGGATTGATGAGAGAGGCTAACGATCGTCTCTCAAGTCTCATCAATCGTCTTCTTGATTTAACTAAAATTCAAAAGGGTGATTTCAAGTCACAAGCCGCCGAGTTTTCTTTTAACGATGTTATACAATCATCGAGTCACGAGTTTCTGAGTGATGCAAAAGAGAAGAACATTCAACTTGAAGTGCCGGCTGAAAATCTTGAAAATCAAATTTGTGTCCAGGATAAAGCCCTTTGTGAGCAAATTCTAAAAAACCTTATGGGGAATGCTGTTAAATTTGCTGAGCCGGATTCAAAAGTAAAAGTTTTGTGTGAACTAACGGCTGAGGATATCCGAGTGAGAATCTCAAATAAAGGGCCGGGTATCGATCAAGGTGAGCTCGATAAAATATTTGAACCCTTCGTGCAGGGGAGTCGCACCGATCAGCTGGTCGGAGGAACGGGCCTCGGCCTCTCCTTTTGTAGAAAGTACGCCCGTGTCTTGGGTGGCGACGTGAAGGTCTTTGATTCATCACCAGAAAATACGGTCTTTGAACTGAGCTTACCCCGCTATCTCGAAGGCTCAGTCACCTTCGCCCTCTCCGGCTAGGTAGAAGCTTCCTTTTGGTAGCGCTCCCGCGTCTAAATCTGCCGCCAGGCCTACTTTATTTCACTGGAGTTTAAGAAAAAACTTTCCTATTTTACCTGACCTCAGACAATCGGAATCCATTGTGGTAATCTCCGTTCTTTCAGAAAGGACCGGAGTCATGCGTGTTTCATTGCTCTTTTTAGTTTTATCATTCAGCCAAGTAACTTTTGCCTCAAACTCATTTGTTGGGGATTGGTGTAAGAGGTACGATGACTTCACGGAAGCTTACAAAATCACTCAGTCGGCCGACGGTGGACTCGATGTAAGCACTTGGACTGTAGGAAACCGTTCTGGAGAAAACCATGGGCATTCGACGGGATTCATCTCGATGGGTGCAAGTTCCGTTGTATTTCAACTCGACGGTTATGACATGGGTGTCACCGATATTAAGCAGTTTTTTAGTGTTCGCCTCGGTAAAAAGCGCCTTCGTTTCTTCTACGAAGACGGCAACCGCATCACATTCACCGCTTGTAAAATCAGCTACCGCAATCAGTAAAAGCTTACTCGCCCTCGGTCCTGAATAGGTCTAGAAGCAAAGGTTCAGTCGTGGCGCCACTCCTTCAGGTTTGTAGTCTTTAATAAACCAAGAGGGGGCTAGTCATGATCAAGTGGGCATTTCTACTCATATTATTCAGCGCGAGTTATTCGGTCGCCCTTCAATCAGACTCAGCATTGGGTGCCTCCGATCAAAATCTAGAAATTCCAAGGGGCTATGTTTTAGTGGGAGATATGATCCTTCCAGAAGAAAATATTCTCAACGACAATGGCTCCACAGTAAAAGGATTTAAAGAAAAGCGCGTGGAGTTGTGGCCCAACGGAATTCTCCCTATCCAATTTTCAAAGGACTTAACACCCCAGCAAGAGCAAATGGTCGTTGATGCTTGTGTGGAAATGGGGGAGTTCGCTGACATTCAGTGTGTCGAAAAAAACTCGAGCCACAAAGACTATGTCTTTCTTAAATCTGTTGATAGTCGTTCCTGCGGTTCATCCCTATTGGGACGAGAAGGAGGAAGACAAACTCTTAGTATTCGGTGCTGGAGAAAGCGGACCATTCAGCACGAACTCATGCATGCTTTTGGGGTTTCCCACCATCACAATCGACCCGATCGTGATGACCATATTGCCATACTATGGAATAATCTGAAGTTCCTTTCTCGATTCTCCTATGTCAAAGTTTCTAATTCGGCGACCAGCCATATGCTGAGTTATTACGACTACGAATCAATTATGCATTATGACTCCCGGTCCGGCTCTAGAAACGGTCAGGTCGTTATGTACAAAAAGGGATTTACACCCAAAACGGGTTACATCCGCCAAACCGATGTCATGTCAATCGGTGACCATTTCTTCTTGTATTCTCTCTACGGCGGAAAAAACCCGATCAGGTAAGTGACTAACGCGTGTGCGCTACCAAAAGGAAGTTTCTACCTAATAAAATAGGCCATGGGTTCATTTAATTTTGAAAATCTACAGGTCGACTATCAGAATTTGCTTTCTACGGTCATTTTGATTCTAAGTATTCTCATTATTCGGGGAATTCTTTTAAAAATTGTGGGTCGTTGGACCTTTCGCGATGCCGATGACAGAAGAAAACGTGTTGTTGGTCTAAAAAATGTATTAACACTCACTTTACTGCTCGGGCTCGTCTTTATTTGGGGATCAGAACTGAGAGCTTTTGCTCTTTCTATCGTTGCAGCCCTTGCGGCCTTTGTCATCGCCACCAAGGAACTCATACTCTGTATTATGGGGGGAATGCTCAAGTACAGTACGAAGCTATTCGTCATTGGCGATCGAATTGAAATTGCCGGTCTCAGAGGAAAGGTAACAGACCATAACTTTTTGATTACGACCCTTCTCGAAATCGGCCCTGGTCAAAAATCAAATCAGTTTACTGGACGTGTCTTAAAGCTGCCCAATAGTCTCTATCTCACCGAGTCGGTCATTCTTGAATCTAAAGATGACGAGTACAATTTAATGGTCTTTAAGATCCCGCTACCAATGACCCATCAAATTGGAAGAGTTGAGGAACTCCTACAAGAAGTCGCTCGCGTTGTCTGTCAGCCCTATTTTGAGAAAGCTAAAAATCAGTTGGAGCGAATTTTTCGCAAGGAGGGTGTGGGAATTCCACAAATGGAGCCCAAAGTATTCTACGAAATTCTTGATTCTAAAAGTCTCGAGTTTCACGTTCGGATGCTCGTTCCTTTTGAGAAAAAATCCATTGTTGAAAAGGACCTTATTGAAAACTTCTTTAATGAGTACGACAAAATTTACCGAGAAATTGAAATCGCAAGTCCGGCAAAAGCATTACAATGAAAAAGAAGATCGTAATTGCCCTTTTGGTTCTTATACTGGTTGCCTTTCTTTCAGTATTTGGAGGAATGATGTTTTTTGAGAGCCGATTTGTATACCCAGGCGTGTGGCAGCGAATAGCATTGAGTGAGACTCAGCTCAACCAAATACAAGCAGAGATCAACTTTGAAATCTGGGAAAAGCCCCTCGACGGAGAAATGGTCGTCGAAGCTATTTTTATTCCGGCAAGGAAAGAAGCTGAATCCAGGGGAACTGTCATTTTTGCCCACGGCAATAATGAAATTATCGATGACTGGCTGATCGCATTTTCTCCCTATTATAAGGATCTCAATTTAAATGTCTTATTGGTTGAATACCGTGGTTATGGAAGGTCACGGGGGACTCCGAGTCAAGAGAACCTAAGTGAAGACTTCAAGTATTTCTACGATAAATTGATTAAGGTCAAAGGGGAACAGGATCGCATCGTTTTTCACGGGCGATCGATCGGAGGTGGAGTTATAATCCACCTCTCCCAATTTCGCAAATCCACTCACTTGATCATTGAATCTTCGTTTTCTAGCTTAGTAGAAAGAGCCTATGAATTGTTTCGTGTGCCTGAATTTCTCATCGAAAACAAATACAGGTCCGAAGAGACCTTAAAGTCCTATGACCAGCCAGCCCTTATAATGCACGGAAAGCGAGACCAGCTCATACCGATTCATCACGGTAAGAAGTTATTCGCCGCACTTCGTGGACCCAAAAAGTTCGTAGAGTTTGATAAAGGTCACAATGACATTCAAGTCGAACAAAAACTCTACTGGGAGAGTGTATTTCAATTTCTATTGGAAAGTGAATCTAAGGAAAATTAAATTGAATGCTTAAGAAAGATCTAAAGCTCTATCCCCAGAAAGATTCGATAAAATAGAACCTTTAAATCATTGGTGCTCGCTTCAAAAAATATAAAGCTAAAAGATACAAAGGCCTGTGTAATTAGGATCGCCAAAATTTTGTAGTAAGTTTTATTACGAGCTAATTTAATTTTTCGGCTCGCCCAATCTTTGTATAAAAAGTAAAAGCAAACACCGATTCCATGGTAAATGCCTAGTAATATAAAAGGAATGCTTATGCCATGCCAGAGTCCAACGGCCAAAAAAAGTAGAAGGCTCGAAATAAATAAGGCCGTCCATTTGGCCTTTGGAGCCTTTCGTTTTAGTACAAGGTAAAGGGGTGAAAAGACGAGTTCTCTAATTATGTTTGTTAAACTCATATGCCATTTCATCCAGAAATCTTGAATATTTGATGCCGAAAGAGGATTGTTAAAATTTTCAGCGACTCTCAGGCGACCGAGTTGGGAGATCGCTATAATTGCATCGGCGGCGCCACTAAAGTTAATATAAACGTATAGATAATAAAGAAAGCCATAGAGCAGAATGTCTTCAATTCCAAATATAGAGTGAATCCCCTCGGGATAGAGGTGGTACCTGGCCATTAGGGGGATGAAGCTCAAATAGAAGAGTTTGAGACAGCCCGATAGGAATCGAGTTAATATATTAAAAGTAGAGCTTTTTACCTCATCTTTCTCGTGGTTATTTAAATGATCTCTCAATGGCGAGATAGGGCCCATGGGAAAAGTCAGAGGAAAACATGTGAACTCAATAAACTGTGAAGGCGAGGGGAATGGCGTGCCTTTATGTCTGATCTCATATCGCAGGTAAAGGAGCCTAAAACTGAGGTATGAGGCACCAACGATTGCAAACTCTGGTAAGGTTTTAGCAATAACTAGAAAGAGTATTGGAGCTATATAGGCTAAGCCTAAATCCTTTCTGAACTTCTCATCGAGCCAAATGAGCAAGTAAGAAATAAACAACACAAAAAAGAAAATGTGAAAACTCGTGTCGGTAATTAAGGCCGTTATTATTTCGAGATGCAGGTTTTCAAATTGAGTGACCACGATATTCGAGAAGCAAAAGATAACAAAGCTCAAGTTGATGAGGGCCCACCAGATGCTCTTAAGCTTTGGGTGGAAATTCCTCAAATAAATAAAGAAAATTCCATAAAAGCCCAGATAAATGAAGGTTTGAGTGCTCAGCAATTAGAACCTCTCGTAAATGAACTTGGGTTGAAAATGGTAAGGTTCCATTTGCATAAGTAAAAAGAGAATAATGAGCGATAGGCTCAATAGAATCAAAAAGAGTTTTGGATCCATTCTAAAGTTATTCTTCATTTTTGCCTCTAGTCTCTTTTAGATGTCGTAGCATCTGTGGGTAAAGCCATTTAGAGTGTAGAATTGAAATATCTCGGCCAAAATGGTGTGGATCACCGTCGAAATCTTTAATTTGCTCTTTCGTAAGGCTCGATTCGAATTGACTTCGTGTAATTCCCATAAGGTGAATATTTTCTTTGAATACAGAGTCAAAATTGAGAGCGATGTTAAATTTGTTTTCTTGGTAGCCTTTTCTCTTGTACGGAAAAAGCATGTAAACAAGGCGGACCTGGTTTTCTGCGGCCAATTTTTCAAGAAGCTTGTACCAAATCAGTTGATCATTTGTATATTTATAAGCAGCCTTAAAAAGAAGGGAACGATCTGGATACTGGTCATTAGGGGCCACGTCGTAATTGCTTTCTGTGAGTGGAACTTCCTTGTAGAATTTGGCTCCATTATTAGTCTTCGAATCTTGTATAAATTCTTTGGTGAGTCTGACGTCCCAATTGAGAATTAAATGGAGGAGAGCACTCATTGAATCGAGTGCTTTAACCGCATAAAATTTAGCGAATGTTTGTAGGTCAATTGTACCCTCCAAGAGGAGACGGTAGTGCTCTGTTAATTTGAATAATATCCTAGAAGAGGGATGATAGAATTGAGATTCATTGCCAGGTAACTGGTAGATAAACAACTCGGGTTTCTTGTTTTTTTTTATGAGATCTTCCAGGATGAGGTAGGGAAGGGCTACTGAATCTCCAGTTACGGAAATATTTCTTACTTCGACATCTTCATTTAAATCGTTTTTGAAGAGAGGTTCTAAGTAGATTGGATCTATGGCAGAGAGTCCACCGGAATTGCCAAATATGAGAATTTGACTCTTCTTTGGCGACTCTATTACTTGATGGTAGACATTATAGGATCCGGAAAAATTTGAAAATTGAACATAGCTGGATCTCAAGTTGCCAAGGTAGAGTAGCTCTATTACCCAGGGAAGGATTAAGGGCAAAATGAGTATAAATATAAAAGCGAAAAATCGCCGTCTTGAGTTGAACCCACTCGATATCATAAACTGGCCTACAATTTCGATTTCTACTAAGACATACTAATATAGGTTAAAAATTTTTAATACCCTTTCTTTGGATTGCCATGAATTCTTCAGATGTTATTGAGCAACTCGTAGACACAATCATTAGCGAAAATCCTCGGCAAAAGAGTTTTCTTGAGGAGTCGCTTAAGACGATTCCCTCAGACGAAAAAAACATGCTTAAAGAGTATATTCAAAACAAGCTCGACGAAGGGCGGGGGATTGCCGAGTTGGCAGAGTCCTACAATAAAATCGTCAATGATACTCTTGGAGAGCAAATCTACTTTAGAAAGAATAAGAAATATCGATTTAGCCGTTTCGACGAGGTAGCCGATGCGGTTTATTTTAATGATGAGTATATGAACTTTTATATGCTCGGCTTAGCTTTAACTCAGTTTCTCTGGAGTAATCATCGCCAGTTGTTTGAGTTCTTTACCGAGATACTCCCCAAAGAGAGAAAGGGATCCTATTTAGAGGTGGGCCCTGGCCATGGATTGCATTTTACCTACGCCATTTCTCATTCAAAGTTTGAACATTTTTTAGCAGTGGATTTAAGCGATACCAGTATACGTCTAACTAAAGAGGCAGTGAGTTCCCTGGGTACCGATAAGGAAGTTCACGTTAAAAAACAAAACTTTCTAGAGATGGAAGTTGATCAAGGCTTTGATTTTTTAGTTATGGGTGAGGTTTTAGAGCATGTTGAGGAACCCCTCGAATTTCTGAAAAAGCTCAAGTCGCTATCCAATCCAGGGGCAAAAGTATTTATAACGACCTGTTGCAATGCTCCGGCTGTCGATCATATTTACCTTTTCAATACAATCGGTGAAGTTCGCAGTCTTTGCGAGTCTGCAGGTTTTGAAGTTGAGCGCGAATTTTATGCTCCCCATCCAGGTACGAGTCTTGAGGATTCCGAGAAGAGACAACTGCCTATTAACCTTGCTATGGTTTTAAAGTGATCGATTTAATGAAGTTTAGACATTTTGGATTGGCATTGAAAAAACCGGACTCTGCTAAGTTCTTCTTAGAGAAAATGGGTTATAAGCTGGGACCCGATGTGGAGGATGAGAGTCAAAAAGTTTTTGTCTGCGAGGCTGATCATGTCGAGCATCCCAGGGTCGAGTTGATTTGGCCAGCCACTCATCCATCGCCAATCGATAATATTCTAAAAAGAGGTGATGGCCTCATCTATCACACATGCTGGGAAACTCAAGATGTTGCCGGAGTTTTAAAATCTTTTGAGGAGCAAGGTATTCGCTATCAGATGGTCTCCGATTCGACTCCGGCTCCTCTTTTTTCGGGAAACCCAGTTAGTTTTTATTATGTCTTGGGTTTTGGCTTAATAGAGTTGCTTGAGACTCAATAAGACGTTTTCGTAGAGTGCTTTTTTTAAATCTAATTCTGACTTTCTGAAATCAAAGTAATAAGCTCACCCGTATTTTTCATACTAGCGGCCTTTAAGGTTGGTATCTTAATCTGAAATTCTTCTTCGACTCGAATAATCATGTCTATGTGAGATAGGGAGTCCCAGGCTTCGACATTTTCGGCAGTCAGGTCCTCAGAAATATTGAGTGATTCGTCCATAAAGACTTCTCGAAAAATAGGCTGTAGCTTTTGTATAACCTCTTGTTTCGTCAATTTTAACTCCTCTTTACTTTTATGCTGGTGTCTAAATCAGAAAATCCGCTCACTTCGATCCTCCAAAGACTACCTTCGTCACTTCTTTCAGTGTTTTCGAAGCCGTAATCTTGATATAGGTTTTCAACGAGCTTGTTTTTCTTGGTTCGTATGTATTCGCCTACGACAAACTTAGCTTTATTTTCTTTAGCGATGTTAAGAATTTCATTAAAAATAAGACTTTCGACAGTTCTTTTGAGAACTCGACAGCTCATTATAAATTCATCAATGTACAAATGATCTTTTTTTAGGCTCATGAAAACACAACTAATGATGCCTAAGGCCCCATACTTATCGGTAAGGTCGACGGTGAAACAGAATTTGTCGGGCTCTTTAATATACTTTTCGCAAGTCATTTCATCGATTCTTTGGGTTCTTAAATTGAACTGATTACTTCTTTGCGAGAGTTGCACCGATCGGGGAAGACTTTTTTCGTCGATGGGCTTTACACAGGCTTCCATGTTGAGCATCGATAAATAGTTTTTTAGATCGACCGCATTTTTTTGCAAACTCTTTCTTTCGGATTCCGAATAGTAGAATTCAGACCGAGATAAATCCTCGTCAGAAAACTGTGTTGTCTCAAAGAGGTTGAGTTGAGTCAGGAAGTCCACAAACTCAGTAGGGTCCTCAGGAAGCTCTGGAACGCAGACTTGCGGGAGATGATCTCTAACAATCCCTCTTTCAAAAGGGTTGTCGTCGAGAAACACCAGCGAGTCTAAGCCAATATTTAACTCGGCAGCAATTTCTTGAATATTGCTGGCCTTATCTTCCCAATTCGCTTTTATAACCGCGAAATCATTTTTTCGTAGAATCATTCGTGGATGGTTTTCGATGATATCTATGGCGACGTCTTCGTAGTTTTTACTGGCAATTGTAAGTACGACACCCCTATTTTTAAGGTCGAGTACGTACTTTTGGAATTGAACATGGGCCTCGCCGACAATTCCATCACCAATTTTAACGCCATCGATTCCATCGTCTCCGGCGACGCCACCCCAAAGTGTATTGTCCAAGTCGAGCACTAAGCATTTTTGAATTTTTCCAACAAGACTACTAAATATGGCTGAGACCTCATCACATATCGTAGGAAAGAAGCGCGGGTGGCAAGGGTACTTCCCTTGCAGCCAAAGGCCGTTATCGTGCCATTCGCTGAGTCCGTAGTAATTTGCTTTCGAGGCAAGGTCGACAAGATAGAGGCCTTGGGATTTGGCGACCAAATTATTGATTCCGGCATTGATGGCTTGAATTTGGTAGAGAAAGCTTGCAGGGTAAATCCGACTCATGTTTCCAAAAACTCTCTCGGAGGTTTCCGGTATATTGGCCAAAAATACCTTCACACCCTTATTGCTAAAATTTTTAACAAACATTTCGAGTTCACTTAAAAAAGAACTGGCAAATTGACTCCGCTCATTGAGTTCACTGGGAATTGTTTCTTTGAGTCCCATTGGAGATAAAACGAAGAATACAAAATCGAGATCACTTTGAAAGAGTTCTCCTTCAGTGTCGAGGCTATCCGTTGCAAAATTGTTAAATTCAGTCTTGATGAGTTTTGGTTGAAAACCTTGCTCAAAGAGTCTCGCGCCAAGGCACTTCTGTAGTTGATTGGTTTCGGAATTCGAAAGAATAGCATAGCTCACGGACGACCTGGTGTTCTCTCCCTCAGTGTCCGCGTCTAATCCATCAAATTTTTTTAATAGCTGTATGTAGCGCTTTGAATCCATAGTTCCTAGACTATTTTATCGAATATCAATTGGAATGTTCATTAGTATTTTTCTAATGGGGGAGGATTAGTCGAAAGACTCGCTTATATAACTAAAGAGATTTGTGCAGTTTAGTCATGGCTTTGATTCGATCGCCAAGCATCTCTTTGAGACTTCTTTTCAGGTAAGGTTCAATATCTTCGTCTGTACTCCCAGTATTTGAAACAATGCGATTGTAGATATCTGCGGTCTCTTCACTGACTGCAAGTGTGATTTTATGGTCGCTGAGGTGGTCCTCTATGAGGTCCCGAATCAGGCCACTGACATTAGCTCCCGATTGCAGGAGGCGTTCATGTTGATCTTCGCCAATCATTAAGCTGATTCGTTTCGTCTTCATAGGGCCCTCGATTTATATATCGCTGTAAATCAATATCCAAAATTATATATAATTATATAAGAAGGTAAGGTCTGAAACAAGGCCCAATACACAAGTAAAATTAGTAGTTTAAAGAGCCTTAAAGGTGCTGGAGTCCTAAGCGTAATACTTTTCATGGGCATAGACGGCGATCCCTCGGGTGACCGATTGGAAGTGTTCGTTGGTATTAAGAACATCTTCGGCAAATAACTGGGAGAGGCGCTTTTTAAAAATGGGAACCTGGCTGGTACCTCCGGTGATGCAGACCTCCTCAATATCGGAGTTAGAAACGCCGGCCATTCTAAAAGTCTCATCAAAACAAGCAAAGATCTGGTCCACTTTGTTTTTTGACCAGTCTTCGAATTGCGAAAGGGCGTAGTCTTTTTTCATTTCCAGCTCCGGATAGTCAAATTGAAATTGGGCTTGGTTATTGACACAGACATCGACCTTCGATTTTTCGATTCGCTCGAAAAGATCAAAACCGAGATTGTCCTCAACGAGAACTCTCAGTCGGTCGAGTTTCTTCTGCTCCCGTTCGTCGGTGAGTGAACGTTCAATGGAATCAATAAAATCCTGAATGTCAGAAGCTTTAAGAAAAGCAATATCAGGTGGAGAGAGAAGTTTATCTTTTACCAATGGAGGCATCTGTAAAATATTATCTGACATGGGGAGTTTATAAGTGACCTCACTCCCAAACTCGGGCGCCACTAGGTTTTTCATAATACTACCGTCGAGAACATCCCCAGCGATATTAATTCCGTTTACCGCTAAAACATCTTCTGCCTTAAAGGTTTTTCCAGAAAGCTTGATGATTGTAAAATCAGAAGTACCACCACCGAGGTCAACCACGGCTACTAATTTTTCACCATTGAGCTGTTTTTTGTAGTTTTGAGCCGCAGCGAGAGGTTCTTGTAAGAAATCAATTTCTTTAAAACCAGCGAATTGAGCAGCCTTTAAAAGTCTGTCGTGGGCTAATTGGTCCCCTTTTTCGCTGGGAGAAAATCGGGCTGGTCGCCCGAGAACCACCTGGTCGACACTTTTCTCTAAGACCTTTTCAGCGCCTGTTTTAAGGTATTTTAAAAAGGCACCAAGGATGTCTTCGACGCGATAAAACTTTTGACCAATTTGAGTTCCTTTGAAGCTCTCTTGGGCGAGAAACTTTTTAACCGAACGAAGAAGTCTCCCCTCGTAATTGTTAGCTACAAATAGCCTCTGTGCCTCGATGCCAAAGACCGGCTCATGATCTTCTTGAAAATAGAGAAGACTGCGAACGACGGGTGTGCCTTCTGTTTGTCCGGGGATATGAATGGGTTCATGGGCTCCCTTAGAGTCGGCATAGGCGACAAGAGAGTTTGTAGTACCAAAATCAATGACGAGATGAATATCTTGATTCATTGAAGCCTTTTCTAAGAGTGAGCGTGGTAATTATGAATTTGTAACAGCAGGGCCGGAGTCTGCGGTATCAATCGGCTCATTATCGCGAGATAACATTTTGTAAAACAATGGTGTGAGTATTGTTGATGAGATACCAATGATTACAAGTATAGAGAATACATCTCTTTCGATGTAGCCTCGGTCAAATGCGATGTCGGCAATAACGAGATCGAGAACCCCTCGGGCATTGAGGAAGATTCCCATTTTTTTACTAGCTCGGTGACTCACTCCCATAATTCGCGTGCCAATGTAGCCACCAACGAACTTAGAGATGAAGGCTAGGGCAAAAACAGCTGCGAGAAAGCTCAAATTATTGAAGGCTTCCGTACTTAATTGAAGACCGATAAAGGCAAAAAATACGGGTGTTAGAAAGCCTGAGCTCACCGAGTCGACGGTTCGAGTGAGTGGGGGGAAGAACTCGTCCCCAATAATATCTTTATTGAGCAAGAGTCCGCCAAAGAAAGCGCCGATGATAAAGTGAAGTCCTAAATGTTCTGTCACCGTGCTGAAGAGCAAGACAAAGAGGACTGCGATACCAAAAACAGCTTCCTCACCCAAGAGTTTAAACATTTTATCGACGATATTTCGGGTCCTTTCGATCGTTGTAATCTCTTTTCGAAGAAAGCGATTCACAATCAATACCACAATAAAGAAACCGATAATTTTTGCTCCGGTGACTCCCACAGTTGTGAGAATTCCCATAAAATCGACTTCATCACCCAACTCAAAAACCACACCGAGAACGAGAAGTGCGAGAATATCGATAATCACTGCCGCCCCAAGAACATTGTGGCCGAATTTAGTGTCTATGAGATTATTTGCCGATAGGAGGCGGATGACCACTGGCAGTGCTGTAATAGCCAAACAAAGTCCAACCACAGTGGACGAAGCCAGGCTCATATCGAACTGCAAACAAAGAAATATTCCAGAAACAAGTGGTACAAGAAAACCGACAATGGCCGAACCAATGGCTTTTCCTTTAATGGCATCGACAATTTCGTGGAATTCGATTTCAAGTCCGGCATTGAAAATCAAAAGGAATATCCCCAATTCAACAACACCTTTAAGTTCGGGTGTAATTGAAACGAGGCCAAAAATCATGGGCCCCAAGATACAGCCGGCGGCAATTTCTCCAATAATCTCATTTTGTCCAAGAGATTTAGCTAACCTTCCGAGAAGGCGAGACATGACAATGAGAAAGAGTAAGCTAGGAAGTAATTCCAAATGAAATCCTTTAGCGTTTTATATATTCCGTATCGAGATTTTAGGGAAACATGAATCAACTGTCATGTTTAACTCGCGCAAAATGAAAGAAAAGTGCTGGATTGACCTATAGCTTTGCGCGTTAATGCCTATTCTTTTAGAAATTCGGCCACTTCTTCTTTTCGGGCCATAGTTTCCTTATATCCGAGCTCAATGATTTCACGTAAAAAACCAGAACAAAAAAGAATATAGCTCGCTATTTCAGAGGCCTCATGGGAAGAACCGAGCCCTTTGAGAAGGTATTGAACGATATTGGGAAGCTCTTTAAAGTGCTTTTCGGCAATTTGTGCAATGTTTTGCTTGGGCCGAAGCCAGAGGATATCTAAATGTCGAAGATCATCACTGCTTTTCTTATCCAAGGCATCGTTAATTCGCATCGCTTTTGAAATATCCGTATCCACGGAGTCGAGCATCAGGTCGTTGAGAATCATTCCGAAGACCCGGGCAATTGAGGGTTCAAAGCGATCTTCAATATTATTCTTTTCCATTTGCGACTGGGAAACCCCGATAACAATAATTCGATTAGCCCCCAGGTTAATGGCCGGGCTCAGGGGAGAGTCGTTTCGCAAGCAGCCGTCGCCAAAAAAGCGATGACCAATTTGAATGGGTGGGAAGAGAATGGGAATGGCCGATGAAGCCATGAGGTGCTCGATTTCTAGGCGCTCACGAACTCCGATTCGAGGGCCCGCTTTCCAGTCATTGAGATCCGGAGAACCCATATAAAAACTTGTGGATTGGCTATTTGTATAGCAAAAGCTCGTGACAGAAACGGCCTTTAAATAGGAATTAGCGATATGACTATCTATGAGGTGGAAGGGGAGGCCGATTCGCAAATATTCTTTAAGGGGGCCGGTCTCAAGCAGTGACTGTGCGTACTTCCGACTGACAAAAGCTCCCATGGTGGTATCTCTGATCCACTTCATTCCAATTTGCCCGAACGAAAAGGGGTCAGTTCTAAAGACCCTTTGAAATCGTAGACGCGTCCAAAGGGCGCTGAGCCGTTGCGCCCCTCGTTTCCAATTGTGCGCTTGGCTTGCGAGAAAAACGGCGTTAATGCCGCCAGCACTTAAACCGGTTATTATTTTGGGAGCGAATTGCGCTTTGTTGGCCGTTTGAATATCACAGAGTGCTCTGACAACACCTGCTTGATAGGCACCCCTTGAGCCCCCACCTGTAAGTACGATCGCTAAATCTGATTGATCCATATCTTAGTACTTTAGCAGGATGAAGCCGCAGAGTAATCGAATTTTCAGGGAACTGGATCTAAATGCATGAGACCCAGAACATAGACTAGTTTAGCGGATATTGAGAGCCATCAAATCTGTATTCGAAAGCTTTGACTCTTCTGTCTTAAAAGTTTTTAGCACGGAACGGCCAACAACTGATGCGCAGTCCTTGCAGATGACAGCTTGAACATTTCGTAGGAGCCAAGGTCCCATTCTCATTTGACCAAGAATGACCTTTTCCCCAATGATCTCTCTATTCATAGAAGTGTTCATTTTGACTCTTCCAAGACGTCTTGAAATCTTCAATCCATTTTCTTTTACAAACTGAGTGCTCAGAGTCATAAATTCTGACTTAGAAGAAATCAGAAAGAGCTCTGTCTTGCTGATTTGTGGAAACTCAACCGGAATGTGGTATTTCTTGTTAAAGCCAGCCAGGTAAATTTGTGATGAGTTGTAAAGCGGCTCTGTTTTTTCAGCTTCGGCAAAAAGTTGATCCACTCGACTTTTCCACTTTTTTTCTTCGGCGGGAAATCGAAATAGGTAAGTTCCGATAACGCTAATGGCATCGGTCATCTTATTTTGTGCGCTAAGAACTCGAACGAGACTTTCGACGACTAACTCGTTATTTTCGTTTCCGCTGAGAGCTCTATACAAAACTTGAGTGGACTTCTCCAGCTGGCCAAGTTGTTCTAAACTCAATCCATATTCTAAGAGACCACCCTCGAGAAGTTCAGGAGTTTCATCGAGTCGAGCAAAGGCATCGGCGGACTGCTGATAATTTCCTAGTCTATATGAAGCTCGCCCTAAAAGAACGAGGCTCGGTGCCGGAAGTTCCGTTTTATGACTGGCCGATATAAGGGCCTTCTCTGAACACTTGATGAGGTTGTGTTTAAAGCAAACTTCACCCAAGACTTGATCGTCGTGACTGTCGTTTGTTCCGATCAGAGTTTGAAACTTTATAGCATTGAGTGAGACAGCATCATGGCCGTAAACTCGATACTGATTTAGGAAGTAACCCATACCAGCTACAAAGAGTAGAATCGCAGAATATCTGAGATACGTATTGAGGCGTGCCTTCTTTTTCTGTTTTTTCCAGTCTACAGAATCACTCCAGCCACAGCTAGAGCAGATCATCGTCTTACCAATGATATTCTGTGGTTTAATTTGATGAGAACACCTTGGACAGGTTGAACTTTCCCAATACATCGTTTCCTCCAGATAAAGAGAATTGCTCGAATTCTATTATTCGAATGCAATCACACCCATTTCGCCCAGAAAATGTGCAAGGGAAATGCCTCTAAAAATCGGCCTCTAATGCGCCCTAGTCCCTCTGAGAGGAAAGTTTTTGAAGAAAAGACAAATCTGACAAATAAATGTCAGGGGCTAGGCGGCAAATAGGGGAATAGGACTTTTACTTTGTTTACAAAGTGACTTTTTGACAGGGCTTAAATCGCGCCAAGAATGGATTCTTGTTGCTTTAAGCGCTCTTGCTCGAAAAATTTATTCGACTTAAAAATGCAACCTTTGAGACTGGTAGACTTAATATTTAGAGTCGCTGATGCGACTTCAGTTTGTGAAAGAAATAGAGAGCGCATACCGAATTCTAAGTCCCAGGAGAGTTCAAGGTAAGAGTCTGATTCGGTGCTTTTGCCGGCGGCCATATTATTGTCTATTGGTGAAAGTAAAAAGTTCTCACCCTTGAACTTAACCTTAAGCTGATAGACATTTTTGTTCTCATAAGACTCGATGCCTTCGACCTTTATTGAGCAGATTTCATCTTCCACGAGGTGAACTACGGGAGATTCATTTTGTGTATCGTATTCAATAAGAAAACCTTTGTTTTCAAAAGGTAAGGAGCTATCGATCTCTTCAAGCCACTGGCTCCACATTGAGTGCATTTGCATTTCGCTGGCACTGAAGCCCGTTAAATCTGCCGTCGGTTGGTAGACCTCTCTCTGTCCAGGAACTCCTTCGACTGGAATTTTATGTGCTTTTTTTGCTTCTTCCTCGATATTGAACCCTTCGTAGTCACCACCGGGAAATCGACCGGCCTGAATTTGCTCCACATTGTGTAGTTGAGCAAACGGAAGCTCCAGTAGACCACTGGTCATTGCCTTTTCGGCAGAGACACCAGGTATAATAAGAAAGCCAAAAGCTACTAAAATTTGGCAAAGACGTCTTTGATTAGCCATCGTTACAAGTCTTCTCAATTAACTCTTTAAAAGAATTAAGCTTGAAGAAGAGGAAAGACGAGTACTGCAAATAGTACTGTTGCAAAAACAAATGACAAAAGTTCTTTTTGTGTATCTTTCATATTCAACCCCTATGAAAATCGTTGAGTAGGACTCAAAACCCTAGAAAACCTATGAGCAATTCGTGGACCAAACTCTTGGGGGGTACAGGGCCGTTTAGGTTAAAGTCTGAATGAAAAATATTCCTTAGGGTTCGCAATTTGTCGTCCAAGCGCGCTTTAGACGCAAGAAGACAATGAAATCATAGAGAAAATGACCAATGAGTACCGGAAGAACCAGGTGACCACTGCTTTCGTAGATGAAGGCAAGAAAACCGGAAACGAGGAGAGCTAAGAGGAAATAGGTAAATGTCAGAGCATGGGCTAGGGCAAAAATTAGGGAGCTCCAAAGGGGGCCAATCCAATTCTGCAGAAAGCTTCTGAATAGAATCTCCTCGCTCACTCCGGCCATTAGAGAAACCAGTAGTAGACTGGTCATTGAAGTAGAGCGAATCCAGTCGCCAACGGGCCCCTCTCGCAAATAGGTCATAATTTTTTGCACCGTTGGTACGTTTCGAACGATCGGGCTCGTTAAAAAAAGTGCAAATGAACAAAGGCCGAAGAAGCAATAGGACGTCCACAGAAGACTGGCTTCATTGAGACTAAATTCATTGGTAAAGCTTTTATCGATAAAAAAAAGTCGCAAACCTAATGCAATGAAGGTTAATGCGACTTGAAATCCTAGAAGTTTTAAAGTGAAACCGTGAGTGCTCAGCAATGCTTAGTAGCCACCCCAATAGAGTAAGACCTTAAAGCTGGTCCAACTTGGATTGCCCAGTCTATTATCTGCAAACAAATAATTGTAATCAGCTTGGAACCCCAAATTGACCGTACTCACTCTGAAAAGTTTCACACCAGCACCGACAGACCCAGAGAATCCTGACTTTGTCTCACCGACAATATTGATCGCGGAATTATCCTGATCTCGATCATTGAGAGCTGTTCCAGAGTAACCCATATTTACAGATAGATAGGGGCTAATTGAGTCCCGAGTCAGATAGTAATCTGTTCCAACTTGGAGATTGGTGATTGATGCGTTTGATTCACCCTGACCAAAAGCCATATCGAAGATCAGATTTACGGCCCAGTTGGGATTAATTCCAAATTGTCTTCCAAAGAAAAATCCAACGGCAATTTCATCATCGTTCAAGTTGTTAAAACTGGTTGGCCCAATCCCGAATCGCCACTGACTGACTGCTTGAATTCGGCGATTTGTAGAATTCATTTCTTCTCTGGTAATCTGGTCCATTTGCTGATTCTTTTTAGCATTCTGGTTATTGAGTGCTGCGCGAACGACCCTTTGCACAACGGTATCAACATCGTCAAAGTCGATGGCTTTCAGCTTGGCCGTGTTTTCTTTTTCACCATCCTCATAGCGACTCACGCTTATGATGATAGACTCTCCGAGTTTAATGACTCGGGCTTTGAGCTGCATGTCCGAACCTGACTTGCTAGTCACAACTTCGTGACCTCTTTCTTCGACAGTCGATTTGATAAGGTCTTCAATGGCTCCAGCTTGGGATTCAGAGAGACTCTTTGATTTCAACTTTTCAACAAAGACTTTATCGGCCCAGGCGGTACTTGTTAAAAATAGGGTGATCAATAAAAAAACAGACGAAAATTTCATGGCAATTCCTTTGTATGTGCTTATTTCATCCTTTGCGGCCGAAGTTGTCAATCAGGGGTGGAACACAATGATCCGGCTTTGGAATAGATCAATCTTCAGGTTGGAATCTCCAAATGAACCAGGCCAAAAAGCCTGCAATGGCTCCTCCGGTGTGGGCCAGGCCGGAGACTTGGGTTTCTCCTAGAAGTTGACTCTGAAGGGTCAGCCACTGGAGAAAAAGCCAGAAGAAAGCGTAAACGTAGGCCGGAATGCGAATCCAAACGAGCAGGAACATTTGCGCCAATTTAGCTCGGGGGAAGCGGAGGATATAGAATAATATAATCGCGGAAATCCCACCGCTAGCGCCACCTAGAATGTATTCACCATCGGGAGTAAAGAGATATTGCGACATTCCCCCAAGAAGTGTTCCTGCGACGAGCATGATTATATAGGGCCCCTTGCCTAAATCGTCCTCAACATTATCGCCGAAGATCCAAAGAAAATATAAATTACTGAGAAGGTGATACCAGTTGGCATGAACAAACCAGTAACTGAGAAAGTTGATGCCGCCATAGCGAAAGCCATTGTCACCCTTGAGTCCCAGAACCTCGAACAGTTCGGGAATAAAATAAAATCCGATGATACTTATAAAGCTCGTTATTCCTATGAGAAAATAGTTGAGAAGGGGGCTCCGTCCGAGTCGATTCTCTCTTTCGACGGGTAGGCCCATGAGGCCTGGAATGATCTTCCAACTAAACTCGTAGAGTTTCTTTTTTGACCAGCCAACTCCAAAATCCTCAATCGAAATTTTAAACCGAGTTCCTTTTGTTTTATGGGGGCTGCGATTCACGTCCCTTTTTACCTCAGAGGGTAGTGATAAATCGTGATTGGGATAGGCTGTCTGGGGTAACTTCTCTAGTTCATCGACGTCAAAAAAAAGTGAATCACATTTTTTACAATAATCAATTTCTACATTTTGACTGGCGTTTTTTAGAGGAAGTGCCAGTAAGTTTTTTGGACAGTTCTGGCACTTACGCTTACTTTTATTGCCCCGGTCTTCGTTACAGCGACTTTCAATTCGACGGAAGTAAATTGCAGAAACATTATCCCGAACGAGATTCATAGGAATAAGACGACCGCCGCAGTCTTCACAATAGTAGAAGCTTTGCGAAGGGGTCTTCTTGGTTTTCATTTGACTGTCACAACTGGGGCATTTTTGCATATATTATCGCTTAGTTACTTCATCTTATCGGATCTTTATCGGAGACGACTGAGAATAACTCGATGAAGGGATTAACCCTTCGTTTGTCTAGGCTCCAGTTCGCATGAAAGTGATTTGGATTTGCTTTTCTCTTTTGTTTTTGAATCTCTACAAGCAGTTGATTTAGTATTAGAGAGGACCACCTGCTGGGACTTGCGACTGAGTGGTTTTGAAAGTAATTAAAAGTAGAGATCACCTAGATACACCTTTTATGATTGATAAAGATAGTAGCAGTTCGAAATTGATAAATAAAATGGGCAAATTGACAATTGTCTTCTTTTTACAGTTCTTACTGGGGGCCTGTACGACTCTCAATTTCAACAATTATACGCAAAAATTAAAGGTCTCATCGACTCCCAAAGGAGCCGATGTTTATTACGAGGGTGAAAAGGTCGGAAAAACACCGGGATATATTCGAATTCGTCGAAGCCGCAAATCGAGTTTAGAGTTCAAAAAAGAGGGACAGAGACTCAAAACTCACGAGTTAGAAACAGCCTATCGGTGGACGGATAGTTTTGTCATGAATTTAATATTTGGTGCTATGGCTCCCGTGGGTTGGCTCGTCGACTTTACCACCGGAACGGGTTTCGAATATGAACCACTTGGCAATATCCAACTCGGTGACAGAAAATCTGAGAGGTGGCCAGAAAAGGATTGGATTATTGCCATTGCACCACCCCTGTCAGACGACGTACTCGCCTCGGATCAAGTCGCCGAATTTCTCGAGAAAAAACTAATGAACACTTACCCCGAGGCAGAAGTTAAGCCCTATCAGGAAACTAAGCTTCGCTTTATCGATTATGAGTTGGACGAATTTGATATGACAGAGGTGGACCGGGAAACTCTTGACGATCTTTATTACGACTTAGGAGTGACCCATTTACTGACTACTGAACTCGTTGGCCTTGACCATAAATCTCCACGGGCTTTAGGAGAATTGAAGAATATATACACCGACGAAAAGGAAAAAGACTTTAAGGTTTATTTGGATCCCGATGTCATAACTTCGATACGGCCTGATTTTTGGGACCGTACAACCTCAATGCTTGCAGACTTGGTACCAAACTCAATTACGTTTGACTTGCAGGCGAACAACCAATTTGAATTGCTTTTTACGGATGGAACTTTAATCCCTGGTACTTACCAAGCGTCCAGTGGCTTTCTCGGTGAGGTCTATAAGATAATTGGTTCATTTGGACTGACATCACTCCGCCCACAAAAAGTTCGAAAGAAAATTGGTTTTGTATTTCGATTTGTTCCTCTTTTTCAATTTGGCTTTGGAACAATTAATTTTAAGAGTTTATCGACCATTGAAAGAACAAATTTTGATTGGTACAAAATTAGTTTTGGTCTTGGTCCGCAATTGGGACTAGAAACCCATATCGGATATTTCTACTTTAATTTTACACCGGCTTATAACTTTTCAATTATTGATTTTGATATTGCCGATACCGACCAGGGGGATGGATCGGTCTCTGCGGGGAGGCTCATAGGGGCCACTGAGGTCGGCTATTCTGTATTCGCCACGAGACGATTTAACCTAAGTCTCTTCGTTCGCACCGTCTTTGCTTCGCCAAATATATGGACCACGGCTTTTGAAAATGCGACCGGCACTGAAATAGAGTTAGAGGAGGCAAGAGATACTTTTGCCGGTATATCCCTTGGGTTTTACTTTCCTGAAGCTCGAACATGGGCCTCGCAACAGAGCCGAGATTAATGGCTCATCTCTCTCTTTTTACATACTTAAAAGAGCGAAGAAATCGCATCAAGTGGGAGAAACGGCTTGGTTTTGTCTTGCAATCTTTTGCGGGTATCTGTTTTTTTTCAGGGCTTTTCTATGCAGGCGTACGCCTTTTTTCTAGTGAACCGAAAACTCCAATACTATTTCTTAGTCTCTTTGCGAGCCTCTTTTTAAGCGCCCTCTTCTTTTATGTGGGTCACAAGATGCGAACGACCCACTATTGCCGATTTTGCCTTAAAAGTATTGGCGCCGAGGATGCAGAATGCCCCTCTTGTGGAGAAGATTTAACAAGCACAAAGGTTGATAATTACAGGTGATTTTCAAAATTTTAGATTTTGGGTCTAGCTTTAGTCCAGTTCTCGATTCTCCCTTTGCAGTATTCGCTTTCGCTGTGTATCTGTAGATCCCCGTAACGGAGGATTATTATGCTTGAATTTCTTATCCTAGTAGTACTTTTCTTTGGTTCTCGAGTTTTCCCGATGTTGATGCCCAACTACAGCCAATTATTCATTATATGTGAGCAAGAAGATGCGCAAATTTATATAGATGGAGTGAACACTGGCTTTCAGGCCCCCAGTCACATTTTTTTACCCAAAAACAAGAGTTTCCGTCTCAGTCTCCATCGAGAGGGCTTTATCCCCTCTGTCGGTGAATACGTTTGCCGTGACTCGAAGTGTTTCATTTATCTGAACTTACAACGGGAAGCTTTGAGGCAAGTGCTTTAAATCACTAGAATTCTATTGAAAATGCTTTACAGATGAATGCCATAAGGATAGGCCTATTGGAGTTAGGAGATCAGTATGGCGTTGAAGAAGAATATGTTGGGATTTAGTACGGACAGTTGGATTGGTAGCCAGGCAAAGTCCTCTGGGAAGAAGTTAGGATACTTGTTTTACCTCCAAGGGGCGAAAAATTCCTGGAAAAAAAGTCTCTCCCAATATCTCGAAGATTGGCAAATAAAAGAGATCGCAGAGAGCCCTTCAGAACTTGCATTTTATTCCACGCAATCGGGACCGGTTTGGGTCATAATGGCAAAGCATCCGAAAGGGGCTAAGAGCCACTCCGGCCTCATGGATCGGAGTGAATATACCGCCGCTCGGGATTTGATTTCTCTCAATATTCCCAAAGTTCTTTCCATGGGACTCGATCAATTGCAGATTCATTTTGAAGGGGCTAAGAACTCAGAAATTATGGGTGGTCTTGTCGGTTTAGAAATGGCGGCCTATCGATTTAATGATTGTTTCAAAGAGACCAAAAGAAAGCTCCCTCAGTTGAAGTTTTTCAAAGGTGGTAAAGCTTATAAAGACAAATCAATTCAGAGAGCCACTCATTTGGGCGTTGGAACAAATTTAGCTAGGCATCTAGTTAATTTGCCTGCCAATGAATTGAATCCAAAGACCTATTCAGAGTTTTTAAAGACCATTTTTTCTGGTCAGAAGAATTTCAAGGTAGAAGTTTGGGATGGGAATCGCTTGAAGAAAGAAAACATGGGCCTGCATTGGGCTGTTGGAAAAGCTGCAGAAGAGGGACCTTGCATGGTTCACTTGAAGTATCGCCCTCCCGGGAGCTCAAGCAAAAAACCAACGGCTTTTGTTGGCAAGGGAATTACTTACGATACTGGGGGCTTAGATCTTAAGCCGGCCCAATACATGAGAAATATGAAAAAAGACATGGGTGGCTCGGCTGCGGTGGCAGGACTTGCTTACTATGTCTTAAAAGAGCAAATCAAACAGCCCATGGACTTCTACTTTGCCATTGCTGAAAACGCCGTTGCAGGAAATGCCTTCCGGCCCGGAGATATTCTAACTTCCCGCAAGGGCACGCGAGTGGAAATTCACAATACCGATGCTGAAGGGCGCTTGGTGCTGGCAGACGTTCTTGATGTCGCTGTAACTAAAAAAGCCAAGGATGCTCCTGGTCTCGTTGTCGATGTGGCAACATTGACGGGAGCCATTAAAGCAACCCTTGGCTCTGGTGTCGGAGGTCTATTTTCGAATAGTGATAAAGACGCAGAGAAATTGCTGAAAAGTTCCCAGCAAAGTGGAGATCGTTTGTGGAGAATTCCGTTGATTCCCGACTATAAGAGCCAGTTGAATTCAACTCCAGCTGATATGGTGAATTGTGGCGATGGCTTTGGGGGGGCGGTGACGGCAGCCCTTTTCTTGGAGCATTTTGTGGGAAGTCTGCCTTGGATTCACTTAGACATATACGCCTGGAAGGATAAGCCAGGCGGGGGCTGCATGGAGTCCGGAGGAAGTGGTCAGGGAGTTCAAAGTCTCAGCTTTTTTGTAGACTCCAATCTAAAATAACCGGTTTAATAAGTTCTGGACAAGGCTCTCCTGACGAAGTGAAATAAAGTCGTCGTCTTTACTGAGGAGAGCTTTTGAAGATTCTTGTTTTAGTATTTTCCTTTCTCATTTCTCTGAATGCATGGGCCAGCGCCATCGATATTACCTGCCAAGGGCTTTTGAGTAACCCAGTTACAAATCAATTTGAAAGCGTTGTGCTCAGTCCGATTTCTTCGGACCCCTTTTTTTGGACCGGAGAAATTGGTGCCGTGGCTTTTAGTGCTGATTTCTATCAATACGATGCTCGGGGGACGGTGACCCTATTTATTATGGATCAACAGAAAGATTTCTCGACAATTTCAGAAGAGATTTTTCGTAAAAGTTTTAGTGATCGAGTCGAAGTGGTCAATTTGAGAATGATCGATGGTTATATCCAGGGTGATTCGATCAACTACGAAGTGAGATGTTTTCGCGCCGTCAAATAGTCCATCAAAAAAAATAATGGGTATAGATGAATTGTAATAATTTGTCTAATAGGTGTTTTTTTCTTTAGCCTTGAGTTGTTATTGCAACGGAGGCATAAATGAAATCTCTAATTCTCGCTGGATTATTTCTCACTGGTTTTTATGGAGCTCTTTTTCAATCCTTGAATTCAGAGCCCGAGCCACAAATTCAGGAATCTCAGATTCAATTGGTCAGTATGACCTCTGCAAAAATAGGAAGGTGATCAGAGCCGGTGTGTAGCCGATAGCTTTTTTCATCCAACTCAAGAGAGCAGTGAAGATTCTTCGAGTTTTTGAAATCAACTCGGTACCTATTTTTTGCGAGTCTCTTTGCAGGATTTCTCCTATTACCACAAATTTCACTTCGAATTATTAATGGCGGGGCCGGGCTCAGAATCCCGGAGTTCAAAATCTTAAAATGATGACTTAAAAGTATGTAATCAAGAGTTGCTGAAAAATCAGTGTTTTGCGAGAAATTGTCGCCAATATAGGTGCTATCAGGACGTTCTAACCAAGGTTGAAATTGGGTCATCAAGGATCTAATGATTTCCCCACCTTGCTCCTTTTTATAGTCAATATTCCAATCTCCCATGGCGATAAATCGAGTTTCTTTGTTGAGAGGTTTAATATCTAGATCGGGGCGTTCTGGTTGCCCTGTTAGGTACCACTTTAAAAAAGCGAGTTGGTCGCGATTTCTTAAAAAATTAGGAGTTTTCTTATTGCCAAAGCCGAAGGCGGGAACCGTATGCAATAAAATAAGGTGAACCTCTTTTCCCTGAATTTTTAAAGTAATATCACTAAAATTTTTGTCAAAAAGCTCAATGTCTTCGGGGAGAGGATTCCCTTTGGCGTCGGTAAATTGAGAGAGGTCAATCTGCGGATTAAATTGTTTCCAGGTCAGTTTCGAAATGACGACTTTGTTCCTTATTTTGTATTTACTGAGAGCTCCAGAAGAGTATTGCCCGGGAAACATTCCGAAATTGACGAGATCGGCATATTCGATCCAATTGGGAAAGCCCATGGGAGGGTAATAGTTGTTTTCATGCTTTTTTGCTTTTTCACCAGTATTAGCCGGGTCAAAGCTATAATAGGGGAGAGAGAGTCCTGAGAGTTTAGCGAATTGCTCGAGGTTTTGACCTTCTGTTTGGAATTGAGTGGTGGGAACACCCGGGCGATCATATTGCATTTCGTTAATCGAAAGAATGTCTGGATCAAGTCCTTTTAAGGTTTTCGCGGCAGATCGCAACTGTTCGAAGTTGGGGGATTGAGAGAACTTTTTGATCTTTTCTGAGTCCAGTTCCTTAATGTTGTAGTGGACGATTCTTATAGTATTGTCTGACTTGTTTGCAAAATGGCTACAGGAAATAGAAAATAATAGCAGCAAAGAAATGAACGCCAATTTTTTAGTCACAAATAAACCTCTTAGACTCTTCATACCTTTTAAAGAGTTCCAAACTACGCTGATCCATTCTTCCCATCTCAGGAAGAGCACTGATAGGGAAAAATTGCACATCTAAGCTCTCATTAGAAGACTTAATGATATCTCCAGAAAAGCTTTTACATAAAAATAGGAGAGTAAAGCCCTGAACCTCATCGCCGTTGGGATAGGTGAGGTTTTCATTGGGAACTTTTGAGGAATAGGCAATGGCCTCAAGTTCGCCAAGAGTTAGGCCCGTTTCCTCCAGGGCCTCTCTTCGAATACACTCCTCTATTGATTCTCCGGGTTCTGGGGTTCCTCCGGGCAGCCCCCAAATTTTAAAGTCGGACCTTAAGTGCAAAAGGAGTTTATTATCTTTAATGATGAGGACTCGACTCCCCGGCATTAAAATAAGGCGCGAACCGATTTGTGTTCTCAGTTCTTCGATATAGCTTTTATTCTTTTGATCCATTTTTTGCCTTTGAAGGGAGGTCTTCAACATTAAAATCAAAATCCTCTTCCTCTTCAAGTAAGATTCTCTTGAGTTCTTCGGGATCCTTTGAAGTGGTTTGAAGCCACTCTTTTTGTTTTTCTTTAGTTAGAAAAATCGGCATTCGATCGTGGCCGTGATCGAGAATGAAATCGTTGGGCTCTTTGGTGATGATCGCAAAGCTTGGAATGGTATCACCTTCTGGCGATGACCAATCGGTGTAAATTCCTGCCGCTACCATGAGTCCGTCAGAAACTCTTGGTTTGAATAAAATTTGTTTCTTTTTTTTGTCTTCGGTTTCCACCCACTCGACAAAGCCATTCATGGGCACAAGGCAGTGAAACGATTTAAAAGCATCTCGCCAGGTGGGTTTGACATCAATGGACTCAAGTCGGGCATTGTAGGTCGCAAACTTTGGCTTTTCAGTTTTAGACCAATGGGGAATGAGGGAATACTGCTTATTCAATATTTCATATCCCTTTTCACTTTGAACCACTATGGGTGCCTGGTAACGGGGGTAAACTCGACTCTTCCAGTCGAGGTCCTCTGGTATAAGGGCTGGGAATTCTCGAGCAAAGTTAACGAGGTTATCTCGAATCAAAAATTGAGCACACATTGGCGCAGGTTAATAGTCTTAAGGTCTAGGGTCAACGTGATTCCTAGTCTTAATTTAACTTAAGTGATTACCGATATTTACTTGAGACTATGAGAACTTTTGTACTGTCCAAAGAGACCTTGGAAACATTCAAAGATATCCCTGTGGATCTCTTCATCAAAGAGAATCACAAATTTAAAGCTTTCATGAAGGCCGGTGCACCAATTAGTGAATTTCATTCGCGCCAAGAGGAAGTTCCAGAGTCGTTTTATGTGAGAATTGAAGACTTTCAAAAACTCATCGGTTATCCCATTGAGGTTGCAAAAACACCAATGGGACGATCTTTCTTGATCCCTCCCGAAGAGCGACAGTTAGCCTTTTCGAAACTATATGAGGCTAAGCAAAAATTTGCCATTTTAGGCGTCGCCAAACCTGAATTAGAAAAAATTTGGTGCCACGCCTATGCCGTACTGGTGACGATCATGACGAGAGAAGATATCTCACCACACTTAGAGCCCTTGCTTTTAGATTTACCACTGTCATTGGCTCAAGGGATTGAATCGGGAATACTCGCCGCCTATATTATAGCTGAACTGGGTTATACCGACGATGCCGATTTACAAGAAATTATTTTAGCAGCCATCCTCAGCTTTGTCGGCGCTTCAATGCTCGAGATGCAAAAGCGCGACCGGCAGTTTGATGAGTTCAACTCGCAAAACATTGAACTCTTCATGGAGAAGTTCGAATACTCGAATAAGTTAATCACCAAAATGGCCGTATCCCCTTGGATCAAATCCGTCGCTGGAAAGATTATCAATGTCGAATTTGTTGGCGATCGCGCTAATCGTTCGGATGAACGAATTAAACACTGGGCGCTCAGTTTTTCTTTGGAGTTAGTTCACCTTCTACTTCCACCTGGAGTCCTTGAGCCTCCATTGAAATTGAAGACCTTGTTTCTGGAGTATTACAAAGAGCCCAACCCGAGATACCCTCAGTTCTTTCTCAATGAAGTCAAAGGCAGACTCTATATTTATGATAGGGAGGCCAGTTGATGAATTATAAGGTTTTCGACCCCTTCTTGGATTCTGTTGTAGTCGTTAACAATGATTACAAAGCTGTTTATTGTAACCAGGCCTTTGCAAACCTATGTGGCTTGTCGATTCGAAAAGTAAAGTCAGCAAAGGTTCTCAGTGATGTTTTTCTCATTGAGGACGAGGATATAAATGATCTATCTAAACTAAGAGATTACTCTAAAGTATCGATGTATAAGGAAGTTAACTTTAAAAGTAGTCTCGGTAATTCGGGAACCATACAATTTCATGTGCAAAACAGCGAATCGGAAGGCGAACACATTATTTATGTTCGCGACGTTAGCTTAGAAAAGATTCTTCACAATAAGTATCGTGGTGAAATTGACAAAAAAGAAGAAGTCATTAGCCAATTAAAGGTGGCTCAGGAAGAACTCAAGGACTACTCGGTCAATCTCGAAGAGAAAGTCCAAGAAAGAACAGAAGAACTCGCTGAATCCTATAAGCTTCAATCGGCCATGCTCAATTCGGTGAAACAAGGTTTCTTTATTTTAAAAGCAGACAATCGTGTTATGGATCAGTACTCTTCAATCTGTAAGTCATGGTTTGGCGATCATTTTGCAGAAAAGACGTTTAGCGATTTTATTGGACTAGAAGATGAAACTAAAAGAACAGAAGTGACAACTTGGATCGATGCCGTATTTCAAGATCTGATTCCTTTTGAAGATGTTGTAGGGCTCTGTCCAATAGATGAAATTCGAATTGGCGATGTCGACATAAAGTTTAACTTTTATTCGATGAGTTCACAGGACTCCAATCTCGAAGGGCTCGTTGTTGTTGCCGAGGACATAACAGAACAAAAACGAATAATCAGTGAATTAGATCGTGAGAAGAGCTTTGCGCAGATGTTAACTAAAGTTCTAGAACACAGAAATCAGTTTCAAAGCTTTGTTCATGAATCACAGGAGTTTTTCAAACAGGCTCAAGAGGACCCTGACTATATCACCAAAGATGCGGGAATCACTCTTATGAGGCAGCTGCATACTGTAAAAGGTGGAGCTGCTAGTTTTAGACTCTATGATTTGGAGCACGAAACTCACTCTTTAGAGGAGAATTTGACAGAGTTAGACTGTGCTCATCTGGATGATTTTCAGCTGAAAGGATTAGTCAGAAACGTCAAGATCCTGGAAAACACTCTCAATGAGACGGTAAATACAGTTCGTCTCTGGTTACAGATGCCAGATTTAGAAGAAGAGCGAAAGATCATTCTTTCTGTTTCTGACATTCAAAAATGGTATGAAAGCCTCATTTTGCACGAGCAGAGTCAGGCATTTGCTAAGCTCTTACGGGATGAATACCTGTGCGTGAGAATTGAAGACTCCTTGAGTTATTTATGTGCTGAAGCAGAGCGAGTAGCGCGAACGACTGGTAAATTTCTAGCTCCTGTGGAGATAAAAGGTGGAGACGTTAAAATTTATCCTGAACACTACTCGGGGCTATTTTCGGCCCTTGTCCATTCAGTGAGAAATAGCGTTGATCATGGACTCGAGTTTCCCGATAAAAGGACCGGACTCGGCAAGGAAGAAGCGGGGAATATTCAAATTTCTGTCGACCAAACGACAGATGAAGATTCAAGCTGGCTTCATATTGAAATAGCCGATGACGGCAAAGGGGTCGATGTCGAGAGTCTAAGGGCCAAACTTCCTGAAGAAGAACAAACGAGCAAGACGGACGAAGAGATTCTCGACCTTATATTTAAAGACGGAATATCTACTTCAGAAGAGGTGAGTGAAACATCGGGCAGAGGAATTGGCATGGCTTCTATTCGCTTTGAAGCGGAAAAGTTGGGTGGCAAAGCCTGGATTGAATCAGAAGCTGGGATGGGAACAAAACTAAGTATTAAGGTTCCCCTTGTCAGGGAATTGTCCGCTCAACCCAAAGAAAAACAGAGCGCTTAGGCCTCTTGACCGAATAATTTCTCGTAGGTTGCCGTTAATTTGGCTAAAAGAACTTTTTCATCTACAGGTTTTACGATGTAGTTGCTCACCCCAGAGGTGATCGCTTGTACCACTTTGGCTTTTTCGGACTCTGTCGTCATAAGAATAAAAGGGATTTTTTTGCCAAAAGGGGTGGATCGAACCTTTGTTAGGAACTCCATTCCGTTCATTTCTGGCATATTCCAGTCCGATAGAATAAGGCCGTAGATATCTCCCGAATTCTTAGATGTGACAAGCATTCTGTAAGCTTCTGCACCGTTGACAGCCTCATCGATATCTTTGAAAGAGAGTCTTCTCATATAAGTTTTGATCAGTTCTCTGATGCTATCAGAGTCATCGACAATTAAAACACGGGTACTACTTGGAAACACACATCGTCCTTTTTGAACACCTTTTTAAAAATACTCGAATGTTAAAATCTTTTAAAGACGAGAGTACTGATGCCTAGACCATAGTAGGTGAATATCGCACAGTGTAAGGTTTAAATCCAGACTAAGCTCTCTTTGTCGAACGAGCTTCTTTTGTTGTATTATATAGATGCATTTGGCTGCTGAATACACAGAGACTTTTTGGTAGCCGGTGTTTTTTTGAATACTAAGAAAGGCAATTTTACATGGCGTTTGAAGTTACTCAGCAAGATGTCGACGGAAAGTTAACTTTGACAATTAACGGTAATATTGACGAAGACGCTGTCTTTCCAGAAATTCAACTTAGCGGTGGCGATGTTTATATCGATATGTCGAATGTGAAAGCCGTCAATTCAGTAGGTATTCGAAGTTGGTTGAAATGGATTACACCTCTTTCAGAAGCGAATCAGTTTATTTTTAAAAACTGTCCAAAGAGTGTCGTATTACAAATGAATATGGTGGAAGGCTTTTTGCCAAAGACCAGTCGAGTCGAATCTCTTTTCGTTCCTTTCTATTCTGAAGATCAAGACGAAGAAAAAGATGCCCACTTTTTTGTAGGAAAAGATGTGGTTGTAGACGGCGGAAACCTTGTTGTGAACTTTGATTCTTCGAGCCTCGGTGGAGAGGACTGGGAGATGGACGTTAATGAAAATAAGTATTTCAAATTTTTAAAGCCTGAATAAACTTTTAAAGTAAAAGGGCCTCCATGAAACGAATTTTTTTCATCTTTGCAGTTATCACACTTGTTTCGTTTTCAATCAATCCCGTCAATGCTCAAGACGAATACGAAGATCTTTCAGAAGATATCGAGTCAAGCTCCACTGGAGACGATTCTTTGCAAGAAGACTCAGTCATGGAAGAGGACTCGGCCACTATCGGAGATTTTGTTGATATTAAATGGGAAGAACCACAACTCTCTCCGCGTAAGTTAAAGTATAAATCTTTAAAGCTCGTCTTAATTTCGGGAATGACTCGACCAGGATCAGAGGTCAGTCTCTCTCAAGATACGGTTTTAACGTATTATAACTCTGGTAAGTCGAGACTTTACAAAATTTCCGCACGAGATAAAGCTCTTCTTCCGGTCAAGGCGGATAATTCGGGACGATTTATTATGCAATTGATTCTGCCGAGGCGAGTTGTGCAGATTCCGGTGCAGGTTAAAGCACCCAATGGGGCGATCAGTAAAACTATTTTTAGCTTTAAAGTCACGAACCGTAAAGTCTATGTGATTCAGGCGAATCAGTTCGATGCCACAATGGCAGAGTTGAAGAGACGTTATTACAAAAGAAAAGGTTTGCCCGTGCCCACGGAAGGTGATTCCACTCCCGTCGCACAAGATAAGAGTCCTTCAGGCAAAGAAATGACCGCAGATGATGCCATAAAGGTCATGGAGCAAGAGCAAGTTGAGGTTGTCAAAAAGACAACGATCACAAGTAAGAGTTTTACTCCGAAAACCTTTTCTCTGGGACTTGGTACGGGTATGAGTTACGTCAGTTTCACGGAGGAAATTGAGAGCGTAAATGCCGATTTAGACTTTGCCAGTTTTGAATTTCTATCCCTACACGGAGATCTTCAGTTTAAGTTGGGAAATATTTTTCTAGAGGGTGGTGGAAGTTTACTACCGGGTACAGCAGAGGCCGAAGATGGGTCGTCTCTGGTGGTTCGAGAGTCTGAGTTTAGTTGGATTCGAGGATACGGGAGAGTGAGTTATCAGCCGGAGGCTTTAAAATTCGGACTGGGAACTCTTGGCTTTGGGGCATCTTTTCACTATCAGTCGCTTCCATTTTTGACGAGGGTTTCTACCAATGTCGTAGAGGTCGAAGCCAACGGAGTTGGTTTTATCGGATTTGGCGCGAGAATCGCTTCTCCTTGGGAGAATAAATTTTCTTATGCACTTCATGTAGAGTATCTCTACCCCATTTTGTCGGGAGAGATCTTTACCATTGATTCAGCTCTCAGTTTTGCTGGGGGGCTAGAGGTCCAATATCGATTCAGTGACCTGATCGCACTTGGCTTCAATTGGTACGGACAATATGTGGACTTTGAAGTCGTTCAAGAGGAGTCGGGTGTGAGTCGTGATACGTCTTTGAATCTTCTGAATTCAACAATTGACCTTCGATTAAAATTCTTTTTCTAAGAGCCTTTGGTTAATCGAGGCCGGGGTTCGTAGATCCCGCTGTTCTTTTAAATCCTGAAGACGACTTCCGTTTTGTAATAAAAACTGGAAGATACCAAATTGGTTTGAAATCTCGGCGGCTGTTAATAAAGAAGCTCCTCGAGATTGACTGACTTCAATGCCTTGAGGGTCATTTTTCACAATTAACTCTAAGACCTTTTTATGACCACCAAAAACCGCGGCCTGTATGGGCAGTAGTTGATATTGGCCACTTTCTTCCCTGAGCTCGGCGCCCTTATGTAGGAGGTATTCTACGGCTTCGTAATTTCCATAAAGACTAGCAGTAGTGATGGGTAGAAGTGTTTTACAGCTGCCATCTTCGTAGCTTCTCTGAAAGTCAGCTCCCTTTTCAATGAGGAGTTTGGTCATTTTAAAGTTTTTATTTCGAATCGAAGAAAGAAGACTCGTATCGCAGGCAGATTTAGAAAAAAAGTTAGGCAATGCGCCTTCGGCAAGAAGGAGGCGGGCGATATCGAAATGTCCTTTGGCCGCGACCACGTAGAGGGCGTTGACTTCTTTGAGGTCGTGCAGGGAATCGACATAAATACCCTTCCGAAGAAGGTCTTTGACTTGATCGATGTGACCTCTCTGGGCTGCTTCGATCAGTTGAGTCGCTTCAGGTAATTGTCGGTTTTCAGGTTCGAGACTGACCACGAAGCCGAGCATAAAGAATAAGCTTGCTAAGCTCGGTATTTGAACGATGTGAATCCATAACCAGTGAGGTCCAGGGGGATTGTCTCTCTCTTCCATATAGTGTTCTCGGCATTTTGACTAAAAGTCTCAAGCCGAGAACAGGATAATGGTCGAGTGTCATATTTTATTTTAGGGAGCGTCTCTTAGAGCTCTGCGGAGGATTTTACCCACGTTAGTCTTAGGAAGTTCATCTCTAAACTCCACCGCTTTGGGGACTTTGTAGGCCGTGAGGTTTTCTCTGGCAAAGCCAATGAGTTCCTGTTCGGTCACATCCCCTTTTTTTACGACGAAGATTTTAACAACCTCACCTGAATTTTCGTCGGGCTTACCAATAGCGGCGACCTCGAGAACTGCCGGATGCTTAACAATTACATCCTCGACTTCGTTGGGATAAACGTTAAAGCCCGAGACGAGAATCATATCCTTCTTGCGATCGACAATTTTAAAGAAACCCTCTTCGTCCATTCGAGCGACGTCACCGGTTTTAAGCCAGCCATCTTCGGTCATAACCTTTGCCGTTTCATCGGGTTTTTGCCAATAACCTTCCATGACCTGGGGGCCTTTACAAAGAAGCTCACCCTCTTCACCGATGCTGGCTTCAGTGCCGTCGTCTTTTATGATTTTTACCATAGTACTCGGTACGGGAAGTCCGATGGTTCCAAGCTTATCGCCGCCGTCGATCGGATTACAGGTAACAACAGGTGATGTCTCTGTTAAACCATAACCCTGAAGGATGGGAGTTCCGGTCAGTTCCTTCCATCGCAAGGCGACTGCGTCTTGCAATGCCATTCCTCCAGCTACAGAAAAACGACATTTATCAAAACTGACCTTTTTAAAGTCAGGGTGATTCATCATTGCATTGAATAGAGTATTAAGACCTGTAAGTAGTGTGAAATCCCACTTAGACATTTCTTTGAGAAAGGCTGGAATGTCTCGAGGGTTGGTAATCAAAATATTATGGGCTCCGTAGGACATCAGAGTCATACAGTTCACCGTTAATGAAAAAATATGGTAAAGCGGTAGAGGAGTAATTACAGATTCCTCACCCTCTTTAAGAACTGGCTTCATCCATTCAGAAATTTGCAACATGTTGGCGCAGACGTTTCTGTGGGTCAGAACCGCACCTTTTGAAACACCAGTCGTTCCGCCTGTGTATTGAAAGAAGCAAGTGTCATCATAGCTAAGTTCTACGGGATCTCTAGAGAGGCCTTTGCCAATTTCGAGAACTTCATTGAATGAAAAAGCCCCGGGTAAGCTATAAGATGGAACCATTTTTTTAACGTATTTAATAACGGCGTTGATTATATATTTCTTTGGAAAGCCGAGAAGATCACCAATCTCCGTGACGACAACATTCTTAATGTCAGTTTCACCGATAATTTCTTGGAGGTGGTGAGCGGAGTTAGCAAGTATAACAACTGCTTTTGCGCCGCTGTCTTTGAATTGATGCTGCATTTCGCGAGCGGTATAAAGAGGGTTGGTGTTAACGACAATGAGTCCCGCTTTCATTGCGCCAAACATGGCAATGGGAAATTGTAATAGGTTAGGCATTTGAATCGCAATGCGATCTCCTTTTTGCAAACCCAATTTTTTCTGTAAAAAAGCAGCGAAATAATCGGTCAGGCGATCGAGATCCCCATAGGTTAAAGTCACACCAAAGTTGGTAAAGCACGGTTTGTTGTAATACTTTTCAACCGACTTGTTGAATACATCGAGTGCTGAAGTATATGCACTCATGTCGATTTCTTTAGGTACGCCTTTAGAGTAGTTTTCGAACCACTTTGTTTCCATTTATGTTCCCCCGTTTAAATAGCAATTTGATAGTACCTGAGTGCCATTGGTTGTAAAGCCACATATAAGCCATATTGGCACTTTTAGAGGCTACTTTGAATGAGGCTCGGGTCTTTCCGCAATTTAGCCCGCATTTCCATGTAAATTTCGTGATATTTCCAAGCCGGAGGTGGGTTTTTTCCCTGCTTGTGGTCCGGACGCAATTTTAGATCGCCGGTTTTTAAAAGGAGACTGAGAACTTTTGGGTTCTGTTTGAGCTTTTCCCACATGGCTCGGTAGATCAAATTGTAGTGTTCTCCCTTATCGCTGCTTCGATAATCCATTCGCCGGCCCTGGTAGCTCACCCAGTTGATCCCAAGGGCCTTCATATTTTTTGAGCCCAAATCTCCAGCCTTCTTAGCTTCAAACGAGGTCATCTGCGCGACCTGATCCCGAGTAAAGTCCCATTGAATGCCAGCTTTGTTTCGAGGATCTTCTTTGCCTTCGGGGTACTTCATCATCTGCCAAAAACCTTCAAGACTCTTGTATTTAACACCGTCAATTTCAACGGGTGTTTCGGCAAAATTCGAAAAAACTCCGAGTTCAGTTCTCTTTGAGAGAATGACTTCTCCGTTTTTGGCTTCTTGAGGAAGAATCTCCCACCACTTGCCTTCGGCTTTGGGGACCTCTTTAAACCAAGCTTTAGGGTAGGTGTGTTCACCGCGAGCGCTCATCAGGTTCAGGGTTACTAAGCTAGTAATAGTGAATATTAGAATGGCTAGTATGCGCATAGGGCCTCCTTGTGCAGCAGTTCTCTAACAGCTTCGACAGCCTGTCAAAAACTCTGGTTCAAGAGTTTGATGATGCGCTATATCAAGTCGCCCCGATAGTAAACAAACTCTTCGGGTAAGGGATGGGCATTGTAAGTATTGGCCATAACAGAACCATAGGCCCCGGTGTCGGCAATGGCCATAAAATCGCCCTCTTCGAGTTCGGGTAAGAGGCGGTCCTTTCCAAAGCAATCCGAGGATTCACAGATTGGGCCAACAACATCGTAGAGCTTTTTAGGGCGATCCTTCTGGGTCAGAGGAAGGAGTCGGTGAAAGGCTTGGTAAAGTGAAGGGCGCATAAAATGATTCATGCCCGCACTTAAAATAGCGAAGGTTTTTGCAGAAGTCTCTTTGACGTATTGAATTTCACTAATGAGAAGTCCCGATCGAGCCACGATGGATCTTCCGGGTTCTAGCTGAACTTGTCCTTCGTAGTCTTTGAGAAGCCTATTGAGAAGATCCAGGTAATTGCGAAGAAGTTCGTGATCGGATTTGATATCTTCACGGTCGTAGAAGACCCCAACTCCGCCGCCGACATCAAAGCGACCTAATTGGTATCCGAGCTCTCTAATTTCTTTTTCGACTTCAAGGGTTTTTAAAATGGCATCTTCAAGGGACTGAAGATCAAGAAGTTGGGAGCCTATGTGCAAAGTCAATCCCATGAGTTCTAAATGGGAGTGACCTTTAATGACTTCAAGACATTCTTCGACCTGTTGCCAGTCCATTCCGAATTTATTTTCTTTAAATCCAGTAGTTATGTAGGGGTGCGTGACCGGGTTAACATCTGGGTTAAAGCGCAAAGCTACTTTCGTCTTTGTGTTTAGTTTTACGCTGAGTTCGGCGATTCTTTTCAGTTCGGGGGCCGACTCGACATTAATTTGTTTGATATTTGTTTGTATGGCAAATTCTAATTCACGCTTGGTTTTTCCAACACCTGAAAAAATGATCGTATCCGCGAGGAAGCCCGCTTTTAAGGCCAGTTCTATTTCTCCCTGGCTCACGACATCGGCGCCAGCACCGAGACGTGCAAGGTGCGCGAGTATCTTTGGATGACTGTTCGCTTTAACGGCGAAGTGAATCTTATGGTCAAAGTTGAGCCCTTGATCCATGATTTTAAAATTCTCCTCAACCATATCTAAGTCGTAAATGTAGAACGGATGCTCTTTTGATCGCGAAAAAGATTGGAGATCGAGTGAGTTCGAATCGTTTCCAATATGCAGGGAATGATCTTTATAAAAAAATGCCATTTTAAGCCTGGGTGTCTAAATCGAATTTTTGGTGAAGAATTTCAGCAGCTGTTTTTAGATTATCATTGTCGATAACCGCACTAATTTTAATTTCAGAAGTCGTCACAAGGTGAATCGGAATTTTGTTTTCGGCAAAAACCTTAAAAAACTTCGCAGCGACTCCGGAATGGGTTCTCATTCCGACCCCTACGACGGAAATCTTAGCCATATGATCCATTTCAATGGCTTCAATCCCTGGGGGAAGGAGTTCTTTGAGGACGCTTCTGGTGTTAGCAAGGTCTTCTTTGTTAATAGAAAAAGCAAGACGTTGACCTTCTTCGTTCTGGCTTTGGGTAATGATATCCACCACGACTCCTTTCGCAGAAAGCTGATCAAAGAGCTGACTCAGGAACTCAGGCCCTTTTGGAACGGGGAAGAGTTTAACAACGAGGGTTGATGCATCGTGGGTGACACTGGATACGAGGGGTTTTTCCACAACTTCTCCTTCAGGTACAATCCAAGTACCTTCTCTTTTTTCGAATGTTGAACGCAAGTGAACTTTGACTCCGTACTTTACAGCCATTTCTACACTTCGAATGTGAAGTACCTTTGAGCCTAGGGAGGCCATTTCCATCATTTCTTCGTAGGAAAGGGCGGGGATTTCACGTGCCTTTTTTACGAGCCGCGGGTCCGCACTGAAAACGGCGGGCACGTCGGTGTATATTTCACAAACATCGGATTGAATAGAGGCGGCGAGGGCTACAGCCGTTGTATCAGAGCCTCCTCTTCCGAGGGTTGTTACATTAGTTTCTTCATCAATTCCTTGGAAGCCTGCGACCACAGGAATAATGTTTTTTTCAGCGAGGTCAGTGAGCTTTTTGCCATTCACATCGAGAATTTTCGCTTTGGAGTAGATCGAGTCGGTTTTAATTCCCAATTGATAGGCGAGGAGGGGCTGTGCCGCCAGACCTCTTTTAGCCAAAGCCATGGTGAGAAGAGAAATTGAAACCTGCTCCCCCGAGGCTACGAGCATATCGTAGGCGGGGCCTCTATAATCTGGAGACATGCGGTTGGCCAATTCGACCAATCGATTGGTTTCTCCAGACATGGCGGAAGCAACGATGATGGGCTTTTGCCCTTTCTTTGCATCTTCAAAAATTCGCTCAGCGACCATATCAATTCGTTCAAGGGAGCCGACGCTTGTTCCACCAAATTTTTTTACCACAATTTCAGATTTACTCATTATACGCACCTTAAATGAAGGACCTAGCTTTTGTTCTATGGATTTTTGCACGATTTATCAAGGCTAATTGGGACTTCTAGTTGCAATTTTCATTGGCAGCAGAAAAATTTGACTCAACTTCGCTGAGGAAGTCTTTGATGCGCTCTGGATCACAGAAATCAATTTTTTGACCACAGCTATCATTAGTTCCGCCCAGTGATTCAATTCCTTCGGGGTACCTGAGAGTCACCCACGGGGCAGTTATGACTTGAGAGCAAATTGGAAACTCTTCTTCGGCGTAGGCGCCAGGGTAATCACAGAGCTGAACCTCGTCGAGCATGGCTTTGAAGTCTTGAAGCTGTGAAGGGGTTAAGCACCCTTTGTAGTAGTCGCGTTCGGCGACAATTGTATAAATTTTTCCGTCTTGGATTTCAACCCGAGTTTGATCTCCAGCATATCCGAAGAAAGAATAGTAACCAGATGACTTCCTATCATTGTAAACACTAACAGACATAAGATTGTTAGTGATCTGTCGAGCAAGAGTCACAACTCCGGGACCTTCAAACTCCTCTTCAGGAAGTAATTCAACGCTATTATTGGGCGGAGAACAGGCGGCGAGAGTAAAACTCACGAGGCTTAACGTTAATAAGGAGAAGAATGCGATCTGTCTCATAATAAGACATATGAGCAAGGCCTATGCCGCCCCAGTTTCTGGCCAAGAGGAATAGGTTTCAATTGGCGGGATCACAAAAGTAAACTGTTAAACACCCCCAACAAAAATTGTCCCTCGTTGATTCGACCAATGGGTGTCTCAATTTGATAATTGAAATCCTCTAGAATCACCCTGGCAATTCTTCCTCAGCTTCTTCTTTGCCATTTTTTGAATCATGCTAGACTAGTCTTAAGTCTCATAAGGCTTAACCTACTCAGGATGTGTAGGTAGTATCACTCTCGCTTGTGCCCGGTTTCAATCTCAGAAGCCGGGTTTTTTTTTTAGAAAAAGAGCTGTAATCCAAACTGAATCCCCTCATCAGTGCGCTCTGTTTTGTCCGATGTGATGATGACGGTTTCGATGTTCTCCTGGTACCAGTTTCCATAAAGACGGATGAAGCTAAAGTCGATAAAACCACCGCCTTCTACGCGATCGCCTTTCACTTTACTCTGGCTATCGCTTTCAGCCTCAAAATACTGTCGGTAGTTACCTTTGATGCCAAAGAACTTGAGAAGGTAAAGGCTGAGACTAGCCGCTGCATACTGATTGCTGACCTTGTCTCCTCCACCGTGAAAGTTCTTTACTCCATAATGAAGGTTTAAATGGGTTCCTTGAATTGAATGCCCGAGGAGTTTAAGAGTAAACTGAGCGGTCCAATCCGTAAAACCCTTGCCTCGATCTGCAAACTCTCCTTCGATGCCCACGATATGGGCAAAAGCGCCAAAGCCGTAGTTGATACGGTCCCGGTTTTCTTCGTAATTCGATAGTCCTTCAAATTTAATTTTGTTATCCGCGTGACCACCAATTAAATAGAACTCATAGGGGCTTGGAGAATTGAAACTCAACCAATAGTCCATGAGTTTGATATTGTTTTTTTGTTCGAGCCACTGTGAGAGGCTCCAGCGGGACATTTCTTTTTTTGCCGACTTTTCACCAGGATTGAATCGATATTGAGCCAGTGAATCGGGGGTCCAGAAAGTCATAAAAACGAACAGTAGGGGAATAATGTATAAAGACTTCATGTTTCATTCCTTAGTTGATTCGATTTCGTCCTTATTTATGGTATCGGTAATTTCGAAATAAATTAGTAGTTTCAGGTGCTTAGAATCCCTTTCTGAGACATCTTCAGCGTTCCAAAGATGGAGCAAAGAGACTCGGTTTCGGGCCAAAATAATTTGTATTTTGCCCCCAACTTCTTCACTATTGAATCTGAAGTGATGGGATTACAGGCAGAAATCGTATTGCTTTGCGACAGTGGTTGGAGAGTGAACCAGGAGTGTCGTACCTTTAACTAAATAGATGGAGGCTGCCATGAAGATGATTATCAACAAACTGCTATTGTCCTCGTTACTCATATTGGGAATTGCGTGTTCTTCGAATCCGCATAAAGCAGAAAAGATCGACACGAATATCAACAACAAAGGAACAGTCAGCGGCAACAGTGCTGTTGGAGTCAAAGATGGAAACTTAGTTTTTCAGAAAAAAGTAAATATGGCTGAAGAGCTCAGAAGACTTCAATACGAAGTTTACGGTCTCGAAGATAAAGTCTATGGCAGTCGTAAGTTTGGATCCCAAGGGATGTACGGAAGCCTCAAGGCCTGTCGTCTTAAGTTGAGCTCACCAGAGCTCGGTGGCGATGGAAAACTAATGTGGACAGAGCCGATTGATAGAGTGACCGATAAAGAAGATGAATTTAAAATCGGTATCGATGAAAATGACAAAATTGCAGGTGTTTCTGAAGAGTTTTTGAAAGATCGAATTAAACGTTTTGTTGGATACAAAAAGATTTTGCAAAAACGTGAAGATGAGTATCGTGAAAAAGTAGAAATTTGCGAAGCCGAAGTGCGAGCAAAGGAATACAAAGCAAAAAAAGCGAATAACTAATTCAACTCATTACCAGTTGAATCGATATAAAAACGGCCCCTCGGGCCGTTTTTTTTGTTTAAGATCTTTACAATCGCAGGCAGAAAATGTCATGGAACTGTCGTTCGAGCTTACATCCACTTGGGCTGGGGCTCAGGGCGGCCCATCCGCTTCAATACCCTTTTTTCTGGCACTTCACTTGCTCCTTAAATTAAGGAGAGTTGATTGAGGAGCCCAGAGATGGATTTTAAGGAAAAGCGAATACTCGTAACAGGTGGTGAGGGATCTCTCGGTCAAAGTTTGATTCCCCATTTGGTGAAATATGGATTTAAGGTTCGATCTTACGATCGTAAATCACCGGGGCAAACGAGTTTCGCCTATGAGTCTGTCATGGGAGATATTCGCGACGAAAGTAGTTTGCGCCCCCATGTACAGTGGGCTGATCAAATCATTCATCTAGCGGCGATTTCCAAAGAATCTGTTTGTACTCAAGACCCCGGTGAAAGCTATTCAACCAATGTTTTTGGCACCACTCTCATTCTCGATCTCATCAAAGATAAAATTTTAAATAGTGGAAGTCAGACGCCCATTTTTATGGCGAGTAGTTCCGTAGTCTATGGGCAGCAGTTTCCCTACGCGCAAATCGGTCTCAATGAAAGTCGCAAGCTCCCTCAAAGTAATTCGATGATTGCAGCGCAAAAGAAAGCTGCTGAGGAAGCTGTTAATCTCTATTGTAATAATTTTGGATTGAGGGGGCTTAGTCTACGTCTCTTCTCGGTGTATCCAAAAGAACAGGTTAACTTACTGAACTCTGAAGATATTGTTTCTCGATATTTTCAGGCGTTTTTCTATGAAAATCCCATTCATATCTACGGTCGAGGAAGTCAGGCCCATGACTTTGTGTCGAGTTACGATGTTGTTAGGGCCTTTACATATTGCCTTAACTCAGACTCCAAGAAATTTAAGGGTCAGGCCTTGAATATCGCATCGGGAATTTCTGTGTCTAGTCACGATTTGTTTCGGATGATGCGAGAGCTTTATTCCAAGGAAATTCCATTGAAATATTATCCAGCTCACTATGATAGTCTCGATTTTTTAGTGGCGGATATCGGTCAGGCGAGAGAGCTTTTGAATTGGTCACCAGTTGATACCTTAAGAGATGTTCTAGACTCTATGAAAGAAGATATGAGTCATAATATTCAGGAGTCTTCAAATTTACATATGCTGCGAAGAGGGGTCATAACTTAAATGATGGATCTCTACTCGTTCTTCTTTTTATTGGCCATTTTTTTGGGAACTGAGCAATCCTGGGCCCAGGAGAGTCTTCTTGAAGGAGGCGCCGACGCTTTCTTTAGACTCGTACCACTGTCACTTCTTGCGTATCTCTTTTATCAAAGAAGAAGTGAAAGAGCCGAAGCTTTTAAAGGTTACGCTATCAAGAGTTTGGTCCCCGAAAAGGATCTGCAGAAGTTGAACAGTCTTCTCCATGAAATTCATTTGGACTCCCACCTGAAATATCTTAAAGACCCTGATGGAAGTTACCAGGGGATTCTCATTAAAAATGAAGATAGGGCGAGTCACTTTGAAATCGTTGTGCAAGAAAAGTTGGCAGGCAAAGATCTATTTACCTTTGAGCCCCTGGTCCTCGAACTAAAAAACAAGATAGATTTGGATCATTGTACCTTTTTGCCGACTCTTGTTTTGCACCGATACACCAGTTTGTACAAGGGAATGAGATCGGCCCTTGAGTTTGCAGTACTCAGCTTAATTCTATTATTATTTCTCGTGCCCTACCTTCTCATAATGCTGGCGGTTCAGCTGAGACTTTTGAATATTCAAAAAAATGTAATCAATATTCGTGGTCAATGGGACCGAAATATCGATCTGATTCAATATTCAAATTTAAAAGGGCAGACTGGCGGGATCTACAGTTTGATTAATTTCTTTGAACAAATTCAGCTCATCATCTCTGGTGACTTCGCACTCATAGGGCCCCAGTGGCAAGTTCGAGATTTAAGTTCTAAAAAATCTCCAATGAAAGAAAAATTATTTTTGATAACTCGTCCAGGGGTTTTTCACTGGAATGAAGTTGAGCATCAAGACAAAATCCACAGACTTCTCTTTCCAAGTATTAAACGAGATATCTCTGATCTATGTTCTCAGAACTGGAGAAAATTCTCTGCTAAGTTGAATGCTTAAGAAAAACTTTTTGGGCTAGGAATAAAAGGTGAGGTATAGGCCTCAGTATCTTTATTTGCCTCTATAAAACTCAAAGACTCAGGAGTTAAACCAATGATTTCGGCACCAATGATATAGTGCGTGCCACCCTCTGACTCTTTTCTCGTCCACAGTGCCCTGGCAGTACCTTCAATTGTGTTCGAGCTTTCGTCGGTAAATTTGAAATTGAACTTTTCTCCTGAGCTCAAACGGTCTTCTTGCCTAAAGTAAAAACCAAAGGCGGTCAGTCCAAAACTGTCATTCATCTCAGAAAATGAAAGGTCATCGAGTTCGACAACTTTTGAAAGAGTTTCGACTCCACCAGAAAGGCGCGTTTTATAGTCGCTTAAGTAGTACGAAATAGCATTAACCAGGTTTTGTAAATCAAAGGGCTTAGAGAAAATACTTTGCGCACCAAAGGAGTAGGCTTCTTCGGGGCCTAGATCAGCAAAGCCAGAAATAAAAACCAGAGGACATCGATTTTTCTGGCTCGATAAATACTTAAGGAGGCTGAGTCCATCTCCATTGGGCATGCGAATATCACTAATGATCGCATCGAAAGCCGCTCCATTCTCTTTGAGAAGATCAATGGCTTCACTTCCTGAGCTGGCTTCTTTGACTTCAAAATTGAGTAAATCAAACTCAAAAGAAATCATTTCTCTCAAATCGGGCTCATCATCGACAATTAGCAGCTTTTTTCCAGAAAAATCCATATCCAAAAATTATTCCATTAGATCTAATGAATAGAAAGTCCCCTGGCACTAAATATTTTCGCAGGCAGTCATCCCTTAATTTTTTTGAATAATCCATAACTGGGGATAGCATAGTAGCAGGGGAGGCCCGATGGACATTCAGTTTTACGACCAGCCTGCGAGCTACTTTCAAAACAAACCTCATACTGAGGCCGAGTTAGCCTTCCGTGCCGATTTTATAGTCAAAGAATTGAGTCCGCGCATTCCCACTAAGGGTGAGTTGGCTCTAATGAGTTACCGCTTTGGGGCCGATCTGGCTTCGATGGTGCTCTATAGGTCCATTTTGCAGAGCCGTCTCCACGGGCCCTTCATTACTGAGATATCCAATTACTCACGGACTCACCGCGATGAAAACCAGCGACACCATGTCATGGTCCAGGGTGGCCGTTGTTTTGGACTCGAGGTTTCTCGGGGGTCACGCAGTCGCTTTTTAGCCAATTTGGCTGATGATGCCCTGTTTTCAAGTGAGGCTCTAGAGACCGATGACTCCCAGTCTGTGTCGACGAATGCCCGTGAGCTTTGGGAGCGGATCGAGAAAACCCCTGAGCCATCAATCATCCTTATGACCTATGGTCGTGGCTCCGCTGAGGCGCGCATGGTTTTTGAGAAAATGGCGGGTCGAGATGAGTTGAGAAAGGTTAAGGCTTGGATCAATTTATCGGGATTGGTTGGAGGCTCTCAACTCTACGCCAATATTTTTTCAAATACGTGGCGGAGAAAGTGGCTCAGTCTTCTTGGGCAGTTTTCTGGGGTCAATATTAACGGTCTTCAAGAATTGTCGAGTGAATATCCTCTTTGGAAGCGAAGGACTAATTATCCGAATCATATGCATATTGTTAATCTTTTTGGGATTCCGCGCTCGGAGAGCATTCACCCGAGTTTGCGCAGAAACTTTAAGGAGCTTGAAAAGTTTGGGCCCAATGATGGTGTGAGTCTGAGCTGGGACTCAATGGTTCAGCCGGGATTGAATTATCCCATCTGGAACACTGACTATTTCTTACGCAGAAAAGACTGCTTGAGGAGCATTTCTAAAATTCTGTGTTTTGTTGCTGAGCAGGTTGAAAAAAAGATGGAACGGCCCCATAAGGAGCTCAAAGACAAAGCCCTTTTTGAATTAGAAACCCATGGCTTTTCTTAGTAGGAAGTCGAAGTGCCCGATAGAAAATCCCCACTTTTTGTTGCGAAATCTTTAATCAAAGAGAAATTTTCTGACGCTCAGTACGCCTTTTTTGCCGGTTCTGTTGTTCGAGGAGAAGCTTCCAGTCATTCTGATATTGATCTAATCCTTGTTTATAATTCTGTAGAGACGGCCTTTCGTGAGTCTTTCTACTACAAAAAGTGGCCCGTAGAGACCTATGTTCATGACCCACAAACTTTGAGTTACTTTCTCAAAGAGGTTGATCGCAAGCAGGGGCTTCCCGAGCTCCATCAAATGTTGATGGAAGCTGTAATTCTTCCTGAACCCAATCCTCAAGCTCAAGAATTTCAAGAGTTAGCTCGTAGCCTTTTCGAGGAGGGACCGCCACCCCTGACCGACGAAGAAAAAAACTTGGCTCTCTATCGTATTTCAGAGGTCCTTGACGATATGAGAGAAAAGATTCCGAGGCATGAGCTCTTTGCCTCTATGGCTCGATTCTATCCCTTGTTTTGCGATTATTTCTTTAGAAGCCAGGGCTTTTGGTCGGCGCGAGGCAAAGCTGTACCTCGCCGTCTTAAAAGGGTGAACCCGACTTTCTTTCGCAAATTCGACCGTGCAGTTAAGGATTTATTTGCCAATGGCGAAACCAAAGATCTTATAGAACTTTGCGAAGAATTTATTGGTTACGAGGGAGGTTATTTTGAAGGGTTTAAGCAAGTAGCGCCCCAGTCCTGGCGCGATGAGAGTCAGTGATTGATTGGCCGATTCAGGGAGCTAAGGTTAATTCGAGAACCTGATCTTTTATCTTTTCGATATCGTAGAATTCCTCTGCCCGCTTTCGTCCATTGAATTGTAGCTTTTGCCGAAGAGATACGTCCTCTAGGAGCTTTTTGAGAACTTTAAAAATACTCTCGCTGTCACGGGGTTGAATGTACAAGCCCGATTCGCCTTCAATTATGATTTCTTGGGCACCACCTGATTGCGTAACTAGTGTTGCGGCCCCAGAGGCCATGCTTTCGAGCACAACATTGCCAAAAGTCTCTTCATAGGAAGCCAGAACAAAAATATCGAGACTCGCCATTATCTCGGGAATATCTTCGCGGTAACCGAGCCAAAGAATACTTTCTTTGTCTTCTTGAGTTTTGCGACGGAGTTCTTCGGTGTACAGTTCGCTCTCACCCTGGGTTGGTTCGCCGACAATGATCAGTTTTGTTTTTACTGAAACTTGCCCGCGAACTCTTTGAAAGGCTTCAATAAGTTCGGCTTGGCCTTTTTGTTGGTCGATTCTACCGACAATACCGATGGCGACGTCGTCCTGTTTTAGACCCATTGTTTTGCGAAAAAGTAGGCTTCTATTTTTTGGATTGAACTTTTCGATGTCCACACCGTTGGGAATAAACTCATACCTATTGGAGTCAATTGGCAGGCAGTGAACAAGCCCCTTCTTTTGATTCTTTGAAATGTGAATCATTTTTTCTAAATGTGAGTAGAGGTAAGTGTGTAGAACGTCTTTTTTTGTATGCTTCTTTAGGAACATACGAGCGTAGCCAATTATTTTGGGTTTTTGTGTCCACCACAGAGCAGGAACTAACAACCAAAGATCTTTGAGGTGATGACTAATAATGTGGCTACATTCAACTTTTTGCAAAGCCCTTCGAATCTCTAAACTCGAGCTGAGAGAGAAATACGTTCCCGGTTTGAGTGAAATATATTTCACGCCTCTTTCGCGACATTTTTTTTCGAGAGGGGATCCCTTGGCGCAGAAGCAATAGGAAGTGACTCCACGGTTTGTAAAATGTTCGGTCCACCAAAGGCTTTGCATTTCAAGGCCCCCCCAAGCTTTTGAGAGACACAGGTGAACGACGCTCGGTTTTTTGACTTCAGTTGATGTTTTCATAGGCCTCAAAATCCGCCCGGGGGACGAGATTGAGTTTGAGTCCCACGAGTCGGCGAAAGAAGGGGAGGAGATGAAAGAACGAGGTTTTTTCGGTCATCGATTTCGGACTCTTCGCGATGGAGTGTCTGACGTAATCAAAGCGACATTGATATTGAAACTGGTCCGCAAGTCCCTCAAAGAAACGGTATTGCTTTGAAAAATCCATTTCGAAGGGGAAGCGACTTTTTAAGTAGGGCTTAAAGCTCATGGCAAAGGGAATTGCTTCGTTGAGAGCCGCGCAGACGCCCCAGTGGGATTGGCTCATTTTCACGACGCGCTCCATGAGTTCTATGGGGCTCCAGATTCTAAAATAACCTCGCAGGGCCCAGAGGTAGCGTCGAGCCACAGTAAGGTCCTCTCGAGAAAGAGCTTCATAATCGGCGAGTTGTTGGTGATGTTTTTTGTTTTTCAAATTGAACTCATAGGCATCTCTTTCAGAGTGAAGAACTGAGATTCCTGTTGCGGCTAATATGAGGTTTTGACTCCGAATCAGAATTTTTCCGAGGTGCCTGGTTTCAACAAGGGCTTCGTAAAGAGTGTCGTTATTCAGTCCCTGCACAAGGCGAAGCTTTGCAATCATGATCAGGCGTCCGGCATTGGGAAGTGGAATCTGGGCGGGATGGAGAAACTGATCGCTACTTACCATTTTCGCCAAAGGGGTGTTATCGAGCAGGTCCCAATGGTCGTAGTTCATGAGATCCCGTAAAAATCCCAGGTCGGTGTCATCGGTCCGCAGGAGACGGTGTTTACTCAACCATTCTTTTCCGAGATAGCTCAATTTTTCGGCAATTTCAGTTTTTTCAGGCAGAGATCGTATACTTCGATCTGAACCCAGTCGAAGACCCCAGGCCAGGACTTGGGCCATTAAGGGGCCCGCATTTTTTTCTTTGGGCCCACTCTTTAAAAACTCCATTTTTGCGATCGCTTCACTATCTCGTTCAAATTGATTCAGATGACGCACTAGAATAGACTGTTGAGCTTGAACCAAGGGGCTGATTTCTTTTTTAATCAGATGTTGAACCCCTACTGTGATTGAGGTTACAACCAAGCTTACGACAAGCGACAAAAATATAAGCCAACGACCAACTTCACTCATTGGTCTTAGTCTAGAAAATCAAATTCGCTCTGTCGAGTCAGGTGCAGGGGGTCAGAATGAATAATCAGGGTTATTACACTCAAGCTTGTCTGAGCGATCGCGAAATCGTCTTCGTCAGCGAAGAAGACCTTTGGAGTGTTCCCTTAGATGGGGGGCGACCCTTTCGTTTGACCTCGGGCCTCGGAGTTTGTCGTTTTCCACAATTTTCTCCCGATGGAAGTGAAATCTGCTTTTTGAGTTCGGAGGAAGGGCCCTCGCAAATTTATAAAATGAATGCCTTGGGAGGAGAGGTAGAGCGCCTTACTTATTTTGATTCTGAACCCACAGGCCTTCATTGGCTCGATTCGGGGATTTATTTCTCCAGTGACCACGACAGTGGATTTCACGGCGACAAATATTTTTACCAAATGGACCCGGAGAGTGGAAACTTTAAACCCTGTGACTGGGGGCACGGCTCCTTTGCGAGTCTGGGCGCAAAAAATGGTCAGGTGGTTATTAATCGTCTGGGTTTTAATACCGTCGATACAGAGCCGTCCTATTGGAAGCGATATCGAGGAGGAACGGCTGGAGATCTTTGGATTCGTCGAAGTGAGAAGGATACGTTTACGCGCTTGATTTCTTTGCAGGGAAATCTTTCTCGCCCCCTCTGGATCGAAGAACGCATCTACTTTATTTCTGATCACGAAAATGTGGGAAATATTTATAGCTGTGATCTCCAAGGACAGGACCTCAAAAAGCACACCCATTCAGATAAGTACTACGTCCGAAATATTAATTCATGTGGGTCTCAATTAGTTTATCATTTGGGTGCTGATATTTTTGTTCACGATTTGAAATCGGATCAGTCGCGAAAGGTTGAGATCGACTACCGAAGTCCGAGAACCCAGACAAACCGACGTTTTATCAGTGCCGAGAAAAATTTTGAGAGTCTTAGTTTTGAGCCGAAATCGCAAAAACTGGCTTTGGCGTCGAGAAGTCGGATCTTTAATTTGCCTTTGTGGTTTGGAGCGGTCGAGCATGTCGATATTAACAAAGGGGAACGACATCGTCTTCCCTGCTACGTGAACTCGGGGAAAATACTTTGTTACGTGGTTGATCTCGACGGTGAAGAATACATTGAGTACCGAAATTTAGACAAAGATGGAGCTGAGAAGCGACTGCAAAAGAGTTTTGGTAAGATCAATGAGCTCGTACCTCATCTTAAAGCACCCGTAGTTTATTTTACTAACCATAAAAACGAAATCTGGGAACTCAATTTAGAATCTGGTGAATCCCAGTACATCGATCGTGAAGAATACATGCGAGTCGAGGCGATCGATCTTTCGCCCGATGGTCGCTGGCTTGCCTACACCAAGCGAACAAACAATATGAATGGTTCGATTTGGATTTACTCTGTCGAAGAAAAAAAATCCTATAAGGTGACTCCTAATCTTGGAACCGACAAAGATCCCCATTTTGGCCCCGACGGAAAGTACCTCTACTTTATCTCCTACAAAGAATTCAATCCGGTTTACGATAGTCTTCATTTTGACTTGGGCTTTCCCCGTGGAGGAAAACCCTATGTGTTGACCCTACAAAAAGAAGTTCCTTCCCTTTTTGGAAGTGACTACCAATTGATGAAAATTGAAGAGGCTGAAAAAGAAGATAAAGATGGCAAAGACGAAGACAGTACGGAAGACAGTACGGAAGACAGTACTGAAGAGAAAGTAGATGCTTCTGAAAAGAAAAGCGGTCTCGAGAATAAAAAAGAAGAAGGCAAAGACGCTGATGTCGATGACGAGACTTCAGAAGAAAAAGAGGAATTAAAAATCGACATCGACTTCGATGGAATCTTCCATAGGCAAGAGGCTTTTCCTGTCGACGATGGTCGTTACTTTGGAATCGCCGCAACTAAGGATCGCGTGTTCTTTGGGTTGTCACCGGTTTTGGGGACCTTAGATGCAGGGGAAGCAACTGATTGCTCATGGTTAGAGAGTTTTGATCTCAAAAAACAAAAAGATGATACGTGGACTGAAGGTATTTCTGGTTTTGAAATAACTACGGATCGCAAACAAATCATCATTTATAGGGAATCAAGTGTTCGCTTTATCAGTACGTCAGAAAAGCCAGAAGAAAAGGAATCGGGGCCAGGCCCCCAGTCGGGCTATTTTGACTTCTCTAGAATTCAAATGGAGGTCAATCCGCGCGATGATTGGAAGCAAATGTTTCGCGAAGCCTGGCGCTTACAGCGCGACCATTTTTGGAAGCCCGATATGGCTGATATTGGATGGGATAAGGTTTATGATAATTACCTTCCTCTCCTCGAGCGGATTTCCTGTCGGCGTGAGCTGAATGACTTGTTATGGGAGATGCAAGGGGAGCTTGGGGCTTCCCATGCCTATACCCGGGGCGGAGAATTGCGTCGCGGCCCCCATTATCGGCAAGGTTTTCTTGGAGCCCGGTTTCTTTGGAATTCAGGAGAGGGAGCCTACGAGATCAAAGAAATCTTTTCGGGTTGTTCATGGTCGAAGAGTGAGTCTTCTCCATTGTTAAGACCGGGAATTCAATTGGCTCCGGGTGATTTTTTGCTCTCGATCAACGATCGCCTTCTGACAGAATCGATGGGGCCAGAAAAAGTTCTTAGTAGTCTTGGAGGAAAAGAAGTTCGTATTCGAGTCAAGTCGGGAGATCAGCAAAAAGAATACAATGTTAAAACTTTGACCTCAGAAAAAGACCTTCTCTATCGCCAGTGGGTCGAGAGAAACAGAAAGTATGTTCACGATAAGACCGATGGGAAGATTGGCTATATACACGTTCCCGATATGGTTTCATGGGGATACTCTGAATTCCATAAGTCCTTTCTACAAGAAGTCGATCGAGAGGGCTTAATCGTGGATGTGCGCTTTAATGGAGGGGGGCACGTTTCGGGTCTCTTGCTCGAGAAGCTATCGCGAAAAAGAATTGGATATGGTAAGTCGAGATGGTCGGGAATAGACCCTTATCCGGACTCTGCACCTGACGGACCCATGGTCGCTCTGACAAATGAATTTGCCGGCTCCGATGGTGATATCTTTTCACACTCGTTTAAGCTCATGGAGCTGGGCCCCTTGGTCGGAAAGAGAACATGGGGTGGTGTTATTGGAATTTGGCCAGCCTACGAACTTTTAGATGGCGGTGGAACGACACAGCCTGAGTTTGCCTTTTGGTTTAAGGACGTGGGGTGGAACGTTGAAAATTATGGAACCGACCCCGATATTGTCGTTGAAAATACGCCAGAAGATGAAACAGCTCGTCGAGATAGTCAGCTAGACCGAGCCATCGAAGAGGTTGTTCAGCGCCATAAGAAGAGCCCGCCACAGAAACCTGACTTTTCAGAGTTTATGGAAAAGTTCCCCCAGCAATAGGGTTTACAATGGGCCCATTAAAGGGTTTAAATAGGGAATAACTTGCGAGAAGGAGTTTAGCGTGAGCTTATCGAAAGAGAGTTTAGGAGTAGTGTTAATATTTGCTTTAGTCGTGGCGACGATTTTTCTCCGCCTATTACCTCTTCCTCCCAACTTTTCTCCTGTTATTGCCGTTGCTCTTTTTGCTGGCGCCCAACTAAAAAACACCCATTGGGCCGCCGTAGCCGCCTTAGTCGCCATGCTGGTCTCTGATTTCATCCTTGGATTTCACGGTCTCATGGTTTTTGTCTACGCTTCGATTGCCCTTTGTGCGGTACTAGGTCGAGTCTTTTTCAAGAAGTTTTCATATAGCGCCGCAATTACGGGAAGTTTTGCGGGTTCGTTACTCTTCTTTTTAATCACTAATGCTGGGGTTTGGATGTCCAGTGCCCATTATGCACCCGGTTTTGAAGGACTTTTACAGAGTTATATTGCAGGCTTGCCTTTTTTCCATAATAGTCTAATAAGTTCACTTATCTTCACGGTAGTGATTTTTAAGATTTGGCAAGTGATAGCCAGCCGTTATCAATTGGCCAATTCGGCAGGGACTCTAGTTAAAAATTAGTTTCCTGTACAATAAACTCGGGAAACCCCATGGCTGATAAGAACGATAAATACGATGAAAATATTGAAGGCAAGTACTACGTGGATCGGTCCTGTATTGCTTGCGACGCCTGTGTGATTGCAGCTCCCGATCATTTTAATATGGATGAGGACGATGGCCATGCCTTTGTCATCAAACAGCCGGATACAGAAGAAGAAGAAGAGCTTTGCAAAGAAGCTCTAGAAGGCTGCCCTGTTGAAGCCATTGGCGAAGACGGCTAGTTTGTAAAACCTGAAGTAGGGCCGGCTTGACAGGTTCAAAATAAGAACCATATTTAATATGTGTGTCTTTAAAATTCCCTAATAAAATCAAATATTTATTTAGCTTTGCTGGCTTGACAATCCTTTTTCGGATCTCATCTTTTTAGCGTAAGGATGAAAACTATAAAGGAGGATTGAAATGAACAAAATGAGATTATGGAATTCATCGTTTCCCAGCCAAAACCTCTTTTTCGATATCGACCGAATGTTCGAAGACTTTGCTCGCCCTGTGGTGAATGAAGAAAGTCGAATGAGAGAAACACAATTTAAAGAAACTGATGATGCTTTTTTGATCAGTGTAGATATGCCAGGAGTTAAATCTGAAGATTTAGAGCTTTCCATAGATGGAAGGGTTCTCAATTTAAAGGCAACTCGCAAGGATCACTTTGCAGATGAAGAGTCTGAGAGAAGAACCCTACAGACCTATTCTCGTAGATGGACCTTACCTGAAAACGTCGATGAGGGAGCACTGGAAGCTCATCTTGAAGATGGAATTCTTCAATTAGCACTTCCCAAAAAAGAAAAGGAAGAAGCTAAAACAATTAAAATCCAATCGGGACCCAACCGCTTCTTTAAGAAGCTACTTGGTGGAACTAAATAGTAGACCTACCCTAATTACCTTTCCTTAAACCCCACTCCACTAAGTTCAACCTTTGCCTAGCCCCAGCCTGTGCTGGGGCTTCTTTTTTTCCAGGTACCAAGTACCTTTCGGGAATGCGAAGCATCCCTTAAAGCTATTTGGTACTCACAAGCCCTCGACTTAGAGTGAGTCGAATTTGCGAATGGCCCGGTCTCGGTGTCAAAAATAACCAAAGCTTGAAAGAACTACTCGCATAAGGCCTACAAATAGGCTTAAGGATTGCATTTCTAAAGGCCCAGAAGCATTATAAACGTGGCTTTTTTAGAGTTATCACAAGTTGAGGTGAATGAAGTGTCAGGTCGTGAAAAAACCGTTCAGAGCGAATCAAAATCAGTAGGAATTCAAGGTAAGAAACCTCGAAGAGGCACTTCTGAGGAGTTTCTTAATCGGGAAATTTCCTGGCTTGAATTTAATAGGCGCGTTCTTCACGAGGCGGCTGATGAAAGAACTCCTCTTTTAGAGAGACTTCGCTTTTTATCCATATTTTCTTCTAATTTAGATGAATTTTTTATGAAAAGAGTGGGCGGGCTCAAGCGCCAGGTGACTTTGGGAATTCGCAATCTCAGTTTAGACGGACTGACTGCGGGAAAGCAACTCAAGGCCATTGAGAAATATGTGATTCCTCTACAAAAAGAGCAAGCCACGATTTATCGAAATCAAATTATACCAGCCCTAGAAAAAGAAAATATTTTTGTACTGAAGTGGAAGGACTTATCTGAATCAGAAAAGGAAGAGACTAAAAATTACTTTCGCTCCCATGTCTTCCCTGTATTGACTCCTTTGTCGGTGGATCCGGGGCATCCTTTTCCGTTTATTTCTAACTTGTCGACTTCCCTTGCCATAACTTTGCGACACCCTGAGCGGGACGAGAAGTTATTTGCCAGGGTCAAGGTGCCTAAAATATTTCCACAATGGGTTCGTGTCAGTATTGAAGGAACAAGCTATCGATTTGTTTCGTTGATTGATATTATCATTCACCATCTCGATGATCTATTTCCTGCGATGAAAGTTTTAAGTGTGATGCCATTTCGAATCACCAGAAACGCCGATATCGAAAGGGATGAAGAGGACGCCGAAGATCTTTTAGAGATGATTGAAGAAGAGTTGAAACAAAGGCGGTTTGCAAACTGTGTCCGCCTCGAACACGGTCCGAATCCCGATAAGTGGATGCTCAACCTTTTGAAAGAGGAGTTGGATCTTCATTCAGGGGATATTTACGAAGTAGCAGAACTTCTCGACTACACAGACGTAAAGCCTATTCTCGATTTAAAGTTATCCCACCTAGAATTTGAGAAATGGTCACCAACGGTGCCGATTTCTCTTATTGAAGATGGTCCAATGTTTCCCATCATTCAGCAACACGACATTCTTGTTCATCATCCCTATGAGAGTTTTTCACACTCGGTGGAGCGTTTTATTCAAAATGCGGCTGAGGACTCAAAAGTTTTGGGTATAAAAATGACCCTCTACCGAACGGGGGACAACAGTCGTATCGTTCCTTTGCTCATCAAGGCTGCGGATATGGGCAAACAAGTGGTCGTACTTGTCGAATTAAAAGCCCGTTTTGATGAAGAACGAAATATTCAATGGGCCCAGGAACTGGAAAATTCCGGTGTTCACGTTGTGTACGGAGTCGTTGGTTTAAAAACTCACTCAAAAACCTTGTTAGTTGTTCGCCAAGAAGAAGACAGTGTTAAAGCCTATGTTCACATTGGTACCGGTAATTACCATAGAGGAACGGCGAACCTGTATACGGATTTTGGATTGTTTACTTGTCGGCCTGAAATCACCCAGGAAGTGGTCGAGCTTTTTCACTACCTGACCGGTCGCTCTTTGAAGTCGGACTACAAAAAGCTACTTGTTGCTCCGATTAATATGAAAGACAACTTTCTCTCCATGATCCAAAGGGAAATAGATAATGTCCGTGCGGGTAAACCCGCCCAGATTGTTGCCAAGTTTAACAGCTTGGAAGATTCTGATATTATTCGGGCCCTTTATAAAGCATCTCAGGCCAAAGTGAAAATCCAACTCATTGTTCGTGGATTTTGCTGTCTGCGCCCGGGAGTTAAGGGAATGAGCGAAAACATTGAAGTGAGATCGATCATCGGACGATTTCTTGAGCACTCCCGTGTTTTTTATTTTAGAAATGGTGGGCAAAACATTATTGACGGTGAGTACTACATCGGTTCAGCCGATTGGATGTTTAGAAATCTTCATGATCGAGTCGAAGTTATTACCCCCATTCTTGATCCGATCCTCAAAGAAAAGATTCAAGATAGTATCGATGTTCATCTCAGCGATACCAGGCAGTCGTGGTTGATGGCCAGTGATGGAACCTATGAACAGCTCAAGGGTGATGATTCAAAGGGGAGTCATATTCGACTCATGAGCGAAATCCTACGACTCAATAAGCCCAGTCATTTAGATGGAGATCAGCACCAGTGAGAGTTATGCTTTTTCGCCATGGTATTGCCATGGATCGATTGGAATTCGCAAGACATAGTAAAAATGATGACGAGAGACCTTTAGTCGAAAAGGGGCGGAATCGAATGGCGCGGGCGGCTCTCGCTTTAAGGAAAATCGAACCTAAACTCGATTTGATCGTAACATCCCCCTTGGTGAGAGCTGTTCAAACGGCGGATTTTTTGCGGGAAGTTTTTCCAAAGGCCGACTACAAAGTCAGTGAAGTGATGCGACCGACGAGTCCCTATGAAAGTTTCATTGATTATTTAAAGCAAATTGATTGTGAAGATCCTGATGATTTCGAAGTTTGCTTTGTGGGGCATGAACCCCATTTGAGTTTACTCTCGGGTTATCTTTTGACCGGCGAGGAACGGGCCCTATTTACCTTTAAAAAGGCAGGAGCGGCTTGTTTTCAAAGTTATAATCCCCTCGAAAAGACTCACTTTCAGTTAGAGTGGTTATTGCGTCCAAGGCAGTTGCGTAATCTTGCCGAGCGCCCAAAGAGAGACGACTGAAAAAATCTCTTAATTAAAAAGAAATTAGCTTTAGCTCTTCTGGGTCAGCTCATTATTGGTAGTGAAGTGCTTCTCTTCCAGAGTAGGTTTCAGAGCCAAACTCGCTACTCAGGCTATTAAAGGCGTCCAGAAGAAGCCCTTCTTTAAGTCCAACGTTAGGGAGGCAGAGTTTCTTAGCTCCCATGTGTTTCATAATTTTTAGAGTTACCATAATTGCAGGGTATATGACGTCGGCTCGGTCCGCACGGAGACGAAGATATTGAATGCGATCTTTTACTGACATTTCTACAATGGACTTTTGTAGTTCTTTAAGTTCATCGTAATAAATTTCGTACATGGAACTTTTTTGCAAAAGTACAACCCGAAGTCGTCCCATACATTCCATATTTCCACCAGTGCCAACGACCATTTCTATTGGCTTGCCAGGGGCTTCGTCTTCTATATAGGTTTCAATATTCCCTGCATTCTTGTCGAGATACTTACCAATATCACTCTCTTTAAGGTTGTTTTCGTTCATTAATTGCAGGAGTCGAACGGTTCCAAAGGGAAAACTTTTGCGGGCAAGTAATTTTGAGTTTTGTGAAAACCCCACTTCGACAGAGCCCCCACCGATATCGATCAGACCCATGGGATCTTTGCTGACATCACGGTTAGAGGCAATGGCCGCATGAACGAGCTGAGCCTCTTGGTCACCAGAAATAATTTTGAGTTGAATGCCGGTTTCTTCGAGCAATAGTTCGCAAATTTTCTTGTTATTTTGAGCTTCACGCATGGCTGAAGTGGCAACGGCATAGACCAAATCTACCTGTTCGCTATCTATGACCTTGCGGAACTTCTTAAAGGCAGTCAGGAGCCGATCAATCGTCTTTTTGCGAATCTCTCCCTTAGAAAAAACGTCTTTCCCAAGGCGAATCGGTTCTCGGTATTTGTCTATTATATGGATGCCACCTAGAGCGTCCCGTTCTCCGATAAGGAGCCGGACAGCATTTGAGCCAGCATCAATAGCAGCGACTTTCATCTAGTTCATTAAAGCACTATACGTTCCGTCATTCAATCATGATGACTTGAGTCAGTCCAGATCGGGAATATTGGGATCTTGACGGAATCCTGACATGAAAATAGCTCGGACTGGGGTAAATCTTTCTTAAGAAAGGGGTTTTCGATGAAAAGTTCTCTAATTATTAAGGTTCTCTTTACCTTGCTTATTTCGGTTTCTGCTTCAGCTGATACCAAAATGCTAACTGGGGCTGGTGCGAGTTTCCCGTATCCGATCTATTCAAAATGGTTTGCTGAGTATAATAAGAAAAACCCTGATGTTGAAATCAATTACCAAATGATCGGCAGTGGTGGGGGAATTCGACAGCTTCTCGCTAAGACCGTAGATTTTGGAGCCAGTGATGCTCCAATGAGAGAGCGTGAACTCAAAAAAAGCCAATCGCCAATCATCCATATTCCGACTGTTCTAGGTTCTGTTGTGGTCAGTTACAATGTTCCCGGCTTGAAAGAATCTCTTAAGTTAGATGGAGCTGTTCTTGCCAAAATCTTCATGGGCGAAATTAAAGAGTGGAACCACGCTGAAATTCAGGCCTTGAATAAAAGCGCGAAGCTTCCGCAAAAATCTATCGTTGTCGTCCGCAGATCAGATTCCAGTGGGACGACCTATGTCTTTACAGACTATTTAGCCAAGGTCAGTCCACGATGGAAAAAGACTGTTGGAACAGCCAAAGCCGTCAGATGGCCAACGGGCCTCGGTGGAAAAGGAAACCCTGGAGTGGCAGGCCAAATAGCCAATACCCCTGGATCGATCGGATATATTGAATACAACTACGCGGCTCAGAATAAATTGGCTGTTGCTGCGATCAAAAATGCCGCAGGAGAATTCATCGCGCCAAGCACTCAGTCTGTGTCCATGGCCGCCGAGTCCTTTGTAAAGACCATGCCTGAGGACTTCCGTGTTTCAATCACTGAGCCCGCTGGCAAGGGAGCCTATCCCATCTCAGCATTTACTTATATTTTGATTTACAAGGATATGCCTAAAGAGAAAGCAATAGTTCTCAGAGACTTTCTTGTTTGGGCCATGGACGAGGGGCAAAAGATGGCCAGCCAGCTTTCTTATGCGCCGCTCCCTAAGGCTCTCGTTGAGAAAGTGAAGGCGAAAATTAATGGCGTTAATGAGAAGCCAATAAAGACGGCAAGTCTTCAATAATTTAAAACAATTGGGTATTTGTTAAATAGCCCTTCTGGCGCTAAGATGGCCAAGTTTTTCATCCTCAAAGGGGGACATAATGAAAGCTTGGCTTTTTTTGATAATCCTAGTTTTTTCTCTCCAATCCCTGGCCATCACAGAAAAAGAACGGGTCAATGTAAAGGCCGATAAGAAAATTTTGAATAGCGTTCCTAAGGATGCAGCAGCCTTAATTACTTCGCTTCCCCAGCAGCGAATTAATATGGATCTCATATTAAAGAGAGCCATTGGCGTTTCGGATCAATTTAAAATTATCACGGCCGACCAAATTGAGAAAGACGCTGTCTATTTTGAGAGTCTTCAATTACTTGATTGGACTTTTGATGCCAGCCTTGGGGTTCACGATGATCGTTCAGAGCCATTAAATGCTCTTTCGACCACGCGAATTCAAACGGAACAATACAAGGTGGGAATCTCAAAGTACTTTTCGACGGGAACCTCATTAAGTTTTGAATTTCAAAATACAGATGGAGATGTTCAGTTTGGCGTGTTTCCGGCCAGTGAATACAATGAGAGTCGCGGGCAAATTACTCTAGCCCAGGATTTATTGCAGGACTTTTTGGGACGATCTACGGACCTCTTGTTGGATGCCGGAGAATTGCAGAAAAAAGCCCTTGAAGCCCAGTTTCTAGAAGGGGCAACAGAGTTTGTCATTCAACTGAATCAACTCTATTACCAAGCTTGGGTTTCTCAAGCTCGGTTGGTCGCAACTCAAAAAAACCTTGAAGCCAATCAACGACTCCTGCGAATTAGTCGCAAAAAGCTCAATCGAGGAACTACCGAGAGACCGGATTTCTTACAGATTAAGAGTTCGGCAATCAATGCTGAGAATGAAGTCTCCCAAGCCAGACAAGACCTTGCCAATATATGGAGAGCCCTTGCTACATCTCTGAAATTTCCAGAGACCTGGCTCGATATTGATCCTGCTAAGATTCCATTGGCTCTCGACGAGCCCGTTCAAGACTCGAAAAGATTGTGTGGAAGCGAATCTCAGTTAAATCCGGCTCCCTTGACCCGAGCGGGCCTCGTCAAACTTAAGAGGCAGGCTCTTGCTAGTGAAAAGATTCTTCAGCGAGCGAGCAACTACCACAATCCTCAACTCCAGTTTCAATTTATTGGAACATCCAATGGTGTTGATCCTGACCGAGCCGAAAGTTTTGAAGAATTCACGAAAGTTCGCACTCCCGGACTGACTGTCGGTTTGAGTATGAAGTGGAATATTGAATCCTTCAAAGAGAGAGCCGACCTGCAAAGAGCTAAGGCGAACAATATGCGAGCGCAAACTCTTTATGAGCAATCGTCATCGAATCAAAATATTGATTGGATCAATGCGTGTAAAAACCTATTTCGCATCGAAAGAAATATTAAAAGTCTTAAACAAGCGATGCTTCACCAACAGCAGAGAGCGAAACTTGAAGAGCGACGATTTGGTGTAGGAAGAATCCCCGCTTTTAATGTGATTCAGGCGCAGAATGACTTGGTTTTTGCTGAATTGACCTATCGAAATGGTTTAGCAGAAGTGAGAAAAGTCGCGTGGGAGATTAAGGCTCTCGCTGGGAATTTAGAAAATTACGTTATGCAAACCCTTAAGGAGCAAGCGGGTGAGTAAGATAATTGCTTTTTTTACTAAAGAGGGTGTTTTTGCAGACCTAGCGACGGTCTTCGTTTTGATCGTCGGAATTGCCGCTGCAATCTTGATTCGCAGAGAAGTCTTTCCGAATGTGGACTACGACATTATTGTCGTCTCCACAATTTTTCCGGGAGCCACTGCTGAGGAAACTGAAAAACTAATAACGAACCCCATTGAACGTGACCTTAAAGAGATTGATGGCATTAAAAAAATGACCTCGACGAGCCAGGAGAGTCGTTCCTATATAGTCTTGCAACTCGACCCCGATGTGACTTCCCAAGAAGAAGCAAAAGTCGATGTCGATGAAGTCGTCGATCGATTTGATGTTCCCGAGGGCGCAGAAGATCCTGATGTTAATGCCATTGACTCAAGCCTCGTACCTATTATCGAGGTCGCCATTGGCGGTGAAGTCTCTGAAGAGAAAATCCGTGCTGAGGCAAAAAAATTAGAGAAGATTATTGAAGCTTTACCCGATGTTGCGCGGGTTTCTTATAGTGGTTTGCGGGACTTTGAAATAAAAGTTGAGGCTCTGCCGGAGAAGCTTTCGAGATATCAGTTATCCCTTAATGACTTAATTTTAGCCCTGCAAGGGCAAAACATTTCGATTCCCGGTGGAGTTATTGAAAGGGAGTCAACCGAAGCCCAACTTTCGAGCGACTTGATTGTGAGGACTGTCGGTGACTTTGAAGATGTTCGCGGTGTGGAGAGTACTGTGGTTCGGGCCAACGACTTGGGAGAAGCGGTCCGAATTGGTGATGTTGCCACGGTGAGTTTGCAGCTAGAAAAAGCAACTTTGTACAATAATACAAATGCGAAGAGATCGATTCGCCTGACCGTACTCAAAAAAGAGCGCGGCGATGCCGTTAGGCTCGTTGATAAAGTTAAAGAAGAAGTCGACGAATACAAGAAAACTCTCGATTCGCGAATGGAGATTTCATACGTTAATGATCTCTCTAATTTCATTCGACGGAGACTTGGAGTTTTGACCAATAATTTAATTATCGGTCTTGGACTCGTGCTTCTGTTTCTGTCTTTCTTTCTGCCGTTTCGGGTCGCGGCTGTTACCGCCATCGGAATTCCATTCGCCTTTTTTGCAACGCTCTTTTATTTCTATACGGAGGGGGCGGGACTGAACCTGATAACGATGATGGGGCTAATCATCGTCATAGGTATGCTGGTGGATGATGCCGTGGTCGTCATGGAGAACTCCGTCCGCTACATGGAAAAGGGCATTAGTCCGCTTAAGGCTGCGACCTTGGGAACACAGCAAATTTGGCCGGCGGTCCTTGCTTCAGTACTGACGACGGTTATGGCCTTTTACCCTCTGATGATAATGACAGGGATTTTTGGAAAATTTATTCGCTACATCCCCTACGCCGTTATTATGGCCCTTCTTTTTAGCTTGGCTGAATGTTTCTTTATCTTGCCCTACCATATTGGACGATGGATTCGCCCGCGCAAAACCGAAGAAGGTACCCTAGAGATAAGTAATAAGCTGACCCATAAGACTGATGCCCTATGGAAGAAGTATGTTGTTGGTAATTACCTGACCGTCTTGGAAAAGTTGATCCGTTTTAGATATGTCATGGTCGTTGGCGTACTCGCCTTTATCGTTGTGACTGGGGTCCTTGCAGTTACTAAGGTTAAGTTCATTCTCTTTCCTCCTGATGGTGTAGAAGCTTTTATGATCAAGGCCGAAGCGCCCGTGGGAACGGGTCTCAATGAAACGGCTCGTTTGATGAAGCCCCTAGAAAAAGTTGTTACAGAAAGAGTTAAAAAGTCTGAACTTGAGAGTTTTGTGACGACGATTGGTATTCAGCAGCAGAGTGTAGACGACCCAAATACCAAAAGAGGAAGTCAATACGCCCAGATTATGGTTTTTCTCACGCCAGAAGTCGATCGAGAGCGAGAAGCAAAAGAAATTCTCGAAGAAATTAGAACCAATATTGGAGATACTGCGCCCTTGAAAGTTGTCTTTCAAAGAATCAATCCAGGGCCTCCGGTGGGTAAGCCAATTAGTGTGGGAATTCAAGGTGAGTCTTACGAAAATATATTGGCCGGTTCTGAAGAAATGAAGAGCTTTATCTCTGGTCTCGATGGAGTCTCTGATTTAACGGACAGTTATTCGCTTGGTAAGGAAGAGGTTGTTGTTCGGGTCAATAGTGTTGAGGCCAGTGCTGCGGGTTTGAGTGTCGCGGAAATTGGAAATACGGTTCGAGCGGCCTTTGAGGGGATTGTTGCTACGAGTATTACTCAACTCGATGAAGAAATCGACGTAAGAGTCCTTCTTGAAAAAGGGGATCGAAATAAAGTTGATTCACTCAGTAATTTAAAGATACCCAACCGCGTGGGGAACTTGGTTTCACTTTCAAGCATTGCTAAGTTTGAAAAAAGTCAGGGTATTGAGCGATTGACCCATGAGAATAATAAACGAGAGATCCGTATTACGGGTGAGGTCGATACTGAAGTATCGACTGCGACCCAGATTTCTGAAGCAATTAAAAAGAATCTTGCTCAGTTTAAAGAAAAGTTCCCTGAGTTGAGTGTTTCTTTTGGTGGAGAAGATTTTGACACCCAAGAAAGTATGATGAGTCTCTTTCGAGCCTTCGTTTTAGCGATCATGATGATTTACTTTCTTTTGATTCTCCTCTTTAAGAATGTCTTTCAGCCATTCTTAGTCTTGGTCTCAGTTCCACTGGGACTTTGTGGTGTTGTCTGGACGTTCTTTTTTCACGGTGAGCCTTTGAGCTTTATGGCTTTATTGGGGGCTGTTGCCCTTTCAGGGGTTGTTGTAAACAACGCAATCGTTTTTGTTGATTTCGTTAACCAGGAGAGAAAAGAAGGTGTGGATCTCGTTCAGAGTATTATTGATGCCGCTCGCATGCGAATAAGGCCCATTTTTCTGACGACGATCACGACGGTTTGCGGTCTTTTGCCGACGGCCTATGGCCTTGGCGGACTTGATCCGTTCGTAGTCCCAGTCGCCTTAGCTCTGGGCTGGGGAATTTTCTTCGGCGCGTTTATGACTGTTTTTGTAATACCAGTGGCCATTGCCATTCTCGACGATATTCTTGGAATTTTTGGAGTTGTGGTGGGTAGAGCTAAAGAAGAGACCGGTGAATTGAGTGACGAGGAAAAATTGGCCCTGGGAGTTAAGTCCTAGGGTCAAATATGTTTCTTGGCCGTTGCGAAAACTTCATCAAACATGTCTTCAGTGAGACGCCCGGTAAATGTGTTGTGTTGGCTTGGATGATAACTGCTAAGAGCGATTTGATTTTTATTTAGCTTTACCACTGAGTTGTGAGCAAACTTCGGATAGGCTTGGGTCCACAGGCCTTCGTTTTTTAAAAAACGAAAGAGCTCTTTCCACGCGATTCCGCCCAGGGCGAGAAATACTTTGGGTTTTGTGACTTCGAGACTTTCTTTAAGATAACTTGCGCAGTTTGCGATTTCTTTAGCTGTAGGTTTATTGGCAGGGGGAGCACAATGGCAGACCGAAGTGATCAATGCATTCTTGAGTTTTAAATTGTCCTTTAAACTTTTCGCATTTTCTTTGTTTGCAAAACCAGCGCGATGGAGGGCTCGAAAAAGCCAGAGCCCGCTGTTGTCACCCGTAAACATTTGTCCGGTGCGATTCGCTCCATGGGCTGCCGGGGCCAATCCTAAGATTATTAACTTCGCTCTGTAATCTCCGAAATTGGGAACGGGTTTGCCCCAGTAATCCCAATCTTCAAAAGACTTTCGCTTTTCTTGGGCAACCTTCGAACAATAATTGATGAGTCGTTTGCAGCGCTTGCAATTACTAATGTCGATATCAATGGGGTGTAATTTTTTCTTTTCATAGTAAGTATGGGGATTAATCATCTTGTTTTTCGAGCTTTCGTGATTCTTCGAGGAGAAGTTTCTTTATTTCGTCGAGGTGTTTTCCATCGATATTCACATAAGTTTTATTTTGAGGGTGCATAACTGCAGCTATTCCTTCGGAGCAAAAGCCCAAGCATTTCGAGGCAGTAATGCGAATTTTTGGGTGAAGATTATTTTGTTTCGCCCAGTCCTTGAGCTGGGAACGCAGCTCCAGAGCGCCTTTCGGGGAGCAGCACTCACCTTTTGGTTTATCATTACAGCAGATAAAAAATTGCAATTCAGTTGAATGTTCGCGCTCCTTCAAGCTTACTCCTTTTGTACTGATCGAGTCCGTTCAAAATAAATTATGAGATATTGTAAAAAAAAGCTTTCCTTTTTTATACAATGTAGTTAATACTTAATTATCCCATTGAAAGGAGGTAGCCAATGGTTATTACAATTCAAAACATCATCAAGGTCCCTGGAATGAACTTTCAGACAGTCTGCGCTATCTCTGATATGGGAATACCATCGCTTTATGATCGACTCGATCTCCACTGACGATTTAAATTTCCTAAACAATTAAATAGAGTTAGCGCTCGAGACAACGTCTGGAGCTGGTTTATTTGTCTTTTGGCACTATTGTCATTTGGCCTATTTAACCCGCAAAAATGGACTTTGTCTTTATCTGGAAAAAACCTTATTTGGGAATTTTTCAGAACCCAATTTTTAAATCAATTTTTTAATTTGTTCTATTTGGTTTTCGAAAAATCAGATCGGGCACAGCTATATCCAAAAGTAGGGAGTTGGAAATGAAAGCTATTGAAGTTTATGAGATCCGTCTGTGGAAAGGCAGGCGGGCCAAGGCGAAACCTTGGCGAAAGAAAGTGAATTTATTAATCGAAAAATTACGTTGGATCTTTATCCGTGGGGGAGAGTTAAAGCTTCTCGTCGGTCCAAAGAAACGGCCCTTGGCTCGCTACGAGTTTGAGAAGCCCGAAGCCAACGCAAATTATTATAGAGGAGGATTATTCTAATGAGATTACAAAGAGAAAAACATCACTTGAGGATGAACGAGATGCTTGAGCACTATTACTCTCAGGCTTCTCAACTTCCGGTGGAAGTAAGGGGTCAGGTCGAAAAAGCCTGGAACGGACAAGCCGTCATTCTTTACGCCTACGTGGATTTGAATCCTCAATTTAAAAGCCAAGAGCAGTGGCTCGTTTTAGGTGCTAAAGAAATTGCTTATGTCAAAAGAGACGGAGAGTCCTATACTTTTAAGTATATAGACAGAAAGTTAATAACCGGAGTTCAGGAGATTCCTGGTCTCAGTTATACAAGACTCGTTTTATTGAGTGGAGATATAGAGGCTCCCCATCTCGTTTTGCGATATAGCCATCGCCAAAGACGAGCCGTCAGTAATATTGCTTTTGTTTTAGACCAACAGGCTGGAAATAAATCCTTCAACGGAGAAACTTCAAATAAGGTTTCTTCGGATGAGATTTACCAGGAGAGCATGCTGCATTCTATTAAAGAGGCCCAAGCGTCGGTAGCGAAAAATAAATTTGCTGTTGTTTTTCGTCTCCTAAGTTATTTGGCGCCCTATAAGTTGAGCGTAGCCATTGGTATGGGTGGAGCACTATTAATGACTGCCATGGCCCTATTGCCACCGTTTATAACGGGTTACTTAATCGATTCGGTTATTAAACCCTTTCAAACTGGGGCAATGAGTTATGAAGAAGCTATACAAATCAGTATCTATACGATTGCTGGTTTGGCACTGACATATATATTTCGAGAGTTTTTTGCCTACTTGCGATTGAGTAAGATGGCCTATCTCGGGGAATATGTGGCAAAGGATCTGCGCGATCATGTCTATTCCCATTTGCAAAAGCTAAGTTTGAATTACTTTTCGAGTAAGCAAACGGGAAGCATAATTTCGCGGGTGGGTTCAGATACCGATCGTATTTGGGATTTTATAGCTTTTGGAGTCGTTGAAGTGACGACCTCAATTATCATGCTCATCGGTCTTGGAAGTGTCCTCTTGTACTTGGACTGGCGCCTAGGGCTCTTGGTTGTGGTTCCACTGCCATTGATTCTCTACATGATCTTTCGACATGGCGAGAAGATGCAAAGTCTCTTCTTGCGGGCATGGAGAAAGTGGTCCGCATTAACGGACTGTCTCTCGGATACCATCCCTGGGATTAAGGTAGTGAAAGCCTTTAATCGTGAAGAGTATGAGGTGAGTCGTTTTGAAAAACGAAACGATAGTGTCCTTGGCGAGTTTAATCGTATTCACAAAGCTTGGACTAGTTTTTGGCCGCTTTTAATGCTGAGTATTCAGGCGATTATTCTTTCGGTTTGGATTTTTGGTGTACCGCGAGTTCTCAGTCCTGGTGAAGAAGTCACTGCCTTGAGTGCTGGTACTTTTGTCAGTTTCGTACTTTATTTGACCATGTTTATTCAGCCCATTGAAATTATTGGGCAAATGGCTCGAATGGTTAATAGAGCGACAAGTTCTGCGCACCGAGTATTTGAGGTTTTAGATACGAAGCCGCAAATTAAGGATCAGGGATCAGCAGTAAAACTGGAACCCGTAGAAGGCCGAGTGGAATTTAAGCAAGTCAGCTTTAGTTACGACGGTGTTCGGCAAACGTTAAAAGCGGTGAGCTTCGATGTTTCACCAGGTGAGATGATTGGTCTCGTTGGTCCGAGTGGTAGTGGTAAAACAACTTTGGTTAATTTGCTCGCTCGATTTTTTGATGTGGGTTCTGGCCAAATTCTTGTCGATGGAGTGGATCTCCGTGATCTTGAATCGGGTCACTATCGAAAGCAGTTGGGAATGGTCTTGCAAGACCCTTATTTGTTCCACGGGACAATCCTAGAGAACATTAGGTATGCAAAGCCAGAAGCGAGTCTTGATGAAATTATTCAGGCGGCTAAAGCGGCCAATGCCCATGATTTCATTATTAAGCTTCCCCAGGCCTACGACACCATGGTTGGAGAGCGTGGGCACACCCTATCGGGTGGTGAAAGACAGAGACTGTCGATTGCGCGGGCGATTTTGGTCGATCCACGAATTCTCATCCTCGATGAGGCGACCAGCGCCGTGGATAGTGAGACCGAAAAGAAAATCCAAGATGCCTTGGATACTCTTTGTAAGGGTCGAACTGTTTTCGCCATTGCCCATAGGCTTTCGACTTTAACGGCTGCCGATCGTCTCCTTGTCATGAAAGATGGTCGACTGGTGGAGACGGGAAGTCATGAGGAGTTATTGCGAATCGAAGGTGGCGTGTACCGAAAGTTGTTTGAAACCCAGCAAAGACTCAGTGGGAGTCAGTTTTTAAGGGAGTAATGTAATGTTAGGACAAGATGCAAACAAAAGGCGGGTGAGGATTGTATCCTCGCCCGAAAATAAAGTGAGTCTAAGGCGCTCAGAGTCTGGTTTACTCTTGTTTAAGAAAGCTGGCGAAGAAGAGATTAGTGTCAGTGTTCAGCTTTGTTTTCCGTGGTCAGGAGCGGATCGGTTTTTATCGCTCAAGAATTCTGATCTAAAAGAGGTTCATCTCGTTAGCAACCTGATGGATCTTGATCATGATTCGCGAGATGCGCTTTTGAAAACCATGCTTGAAGAGCAGTTTGTTTTTGAAGTCATCGATGTTTACGATGTTCGCGAAGAGTTTGAGCTTCGTGTGTGGAACGTAAGGACCACCTTTGGCGATCGTGACTTTCAAACACCATTGAACTCATGGCCGAGAGAACTCGGGAGTGGCAGTCTTCTTGTGAAGGATGTTAATGGTGATGTCTACTTGATTAGAGATCTCAAAGCCTTGAGTAAAAAAGCGCAAGAGAAGGTTTGGGCCTTCTTAGACGAATAAAAAAGAGCGGGTGAATAACCCGCTCTTTTACTTTTGTCTCTAATGTTAAATTTATTTAATTGTTGTTAAAGCCTCTCCATGAAATGGCACTGGGCAGGCTCGATCCAGAGTAGGCCCATTCCCCAAAATCATTGACGGGAATGATGTTAGTATTTGCCCATCTTGTCATCTGCTCTGCTTGAACTTTGTTCAAAGCCGGCGTTTTCAAGGGGTCGGGTAGATGTCGATTTGAGACCTGTGCCCAAACACTTCTAAAACATTTACTCTTTGTGGACTTTCGAGTTTCGTCTTCACAGCCTTTGATACTACGATTGAGGATTTTAAAATAAACATCAGCCTTCGCTCTGTTTGGTAAAACTTCCCATCGAGTCCCAATGAAAAGTTCGCCCTCATTAAGTTTGAAGTTTCGGCCCTTGCGGTAGAACTTTAGCGGGCTTTTTTGCATGACGAACTGAGAAGAAAATTCAGGGGCATTTTTAAGAACGAAGCTACGCATGAGCGAAGACATGGTTTTCCAACCATAACCGACATTCATGGCGCAGTGGTTTCCTTTATCGACATTGAGCATTTCAATACTCGAAACCCCGGGGTTTTCCTTAAGAAGATTTTCAAGAAGTCTGGTGTTGTCGTCATAAGATACGACCCAGTCATCTCTGTTACCACTCATTAGAAGAGGAGTCTGTTGTAGGCCTAAAGCATCCTTGAGGAAATCGTTGTTTTGAAACCAAGATTCTCCGTCGGTCATCACTGGATTGAGATAAGGAGCCATACTCCACTGAGAGACTTTATCTTTAAGAAAATTTACTGTCGCCTGGGCGATTTTATTTGGGAGTTCCGGATTAGAGATAATTTTTCCATCTTCATTCTTAAAGATTTTATCGATTCCAGGAAAGATTCTGCCGACACTGGCGATGTTACTTCTAAACATGACTCTCATGACAGTACCATTAAGGTCCTTTTTAAAGAGGCGGGAAAGACTTTGTTTCAAATCCACCACGGGGCAAAGAGCAAAGACACTGTTTAGAGGTTTTTCACCAAATTTATCGTAATTATAGTCGTTATAGAAGCCACTGTAGAGCGCTGCATGACCACCGAGGCTCAGTGCCGCCAAGTGAACACTTGAAATGGCTTTACCGAGTGGGCCCTCTTTTAACCACTGGGCGAGGCGAACCACTTTGGTGCCCTCTTCGAAGCCACCAATTCCAACTCTTTGGTTGTCCGAAACAAATTCAGTTCCAGTGAAATTGCCGAGAAGAAGAACGTGGAAGGGTGACGTATCATAAGTATGAGTCATTAGTGAAACGGTCGATCGATCACCAGCATCACAATAGGCGCCACACTTTAAAATGAGTAAAGGCTTCTTTTCTTTGCCCGGCTTCAGGCCGAGGTAGCCACGCAGTTTATAAAATGGTGGGAGATTAAAGTGAACTTTTTTAACATAGGGGTGATCACAGAAGTCGTATTTAATAGAGACCATTTGGATGAGTCCCTGGGGTGATCCCGGCCAGTGTCGTTCCAGTTCAGAACGACAGGTTGTATAGTGGTTTCGCGCCACTTCTGAAAACTCGCGGTGACTGTTAGTTCGCAATAGTTTTTTCTCAAAGCGATCGGGGTGACAGGTGAGGCTGGTTTCGTACTCGTTGAGGCCCGTTGGAGTCCACTCAATAAAACCCAATGCCGGATCTAAAGCATCATTGAGATTATTTCCCGTATGAACCTGTGGTTGAGACGGGTCATCAAAGCGAATTTGAAGCGAGGGGGTTTTGCATTGCTCATTCGTGAGAATGGTGTTCCCTTGCTTTTCAAAGTCAGCGAAAAGTTCTTTCACTTCGAAAGCTTGAATACTTGTGAGTGCGAAAAAGTTGAAGAAGATAATTATATAGATATGTCGTAGCATGATGAGTCCTCCCTCCGAAGACGTTCGTATCACCCTATTATTTGACAAATTTAGCCGTATTTTGTCACTAATGCTGAATGACGCTCTGTCAGCTGAAAGCAGAACTACGCAGTTATTTTGCTGTGCGCTAAAATATGGATATATTCTAATGATTTACTTAAGGATTGGGGCCGAAAACTAACTAGTTGATTCGGTAAAAACCATATTCACAGGCATATTGCTGAGAGTGGTTTACGACCTTAGGAATAGCAAGTCCTTCAATACTCTCGCGAGCATTAACATCGATGAGTCGAGTCGCTCGGGCCCGATTGGCTCTGTTTTCAAAAAGAAAGCGTTGCTCTTCGGACCAAGAGTCCCTGGGGCGTGTAATGGGGCCACTCGGAACCAGCTCTGGTTCGAAGATATTGACTACAAAATCTGTTGTTGCCGGGTCGGTGAAATAGTCGAGAGCGTTTGTCATCGCATGAACGATATAGACTTTTTTATCAATTCGCCTGGCAAGTTGGCGAGCCATCCAGAAGGTTCCCCTTTTAGCGACCAAGGGAGCTTGCACCCCTGGAGTTGATAATGTTCCCTCGGGACCAGTAAAAAATCCGACGGCTTCATCTGACTCTTCTATCTTGCGAATCATAGCTCGCGGCCACATTCGACTTTCTCTAAAGAAAACATCAGGGTCTTGGTGGTCGAAGATCGCAGTGAGTGCGGGGTAAGCAACCGTTGTTGTTAAAAAGAGATTGTTTTCGACACCATTGCGCTTATTAATTGCCAGCGCCAACATGCCGTCGAGGGCACCAGCGTCGTGATTGATCGCAACGATGACAACGGAATCTTCTGGGAATTTTAATTCGCCGTCAGCATTCCAACCCCGATACTGGACTTGGTCGTTGTTGGGTAGGTAGCCGCCGGGGCGGATTCGTTCGGCGATGTCGGTAATAGTTCGGTTGTATAAAAACCGGGCCTTAATGTATTCCCAGGCTCCATAAAAAATTCCGAAAGGAACTGGAGAGAGATTTGCTAAATCGATAGCCATACCAAGGGGAACATACTCATTAGCTTCTAAGTGTTCGTTAATTTTTGTCAGTCGACGGGTGAATGAACGAAGGTTTCTATTTTTGAAGAACCATCTTCTTTTAAGGGCCGATCGCGACTTGTAGAGAAAGGCTTGCATGGCTGAAGTCATCGTATATTCGAGTCTTGTTAAAACTCGTGCTCTGTTTCTTTGGGCGACTTCAGTTAAGAAGTTAACACGATACTCTTCGCGAATTTTTGCAATTTGAGAAGAGAAGTTGGTTCGAAACCGCTCGATTTCTTTGAGAACTTCGGCGCACAAGCCCTGGGGGCAAGATCTGTGGCTTTCCATTAATTTCGGGATGATAACCCGATCGATCATGAAGTTCATATTTTTTGCAAATTGTGTGAGCTTATCGAGATAAACAATTTCTTGCTGATTACTTATTGTTGCACGGCCAGAATCAGCTACCTGGCCATAGGCGAATGAGGATAGAAGAATACTAACTAAGAGCAGCCCACTAAATACTGTGGTTCTCATAAATTTAAAGGAGGACAAAAGACTGTTCACAGCGCACTCTCCTTATTTCGTAACTATTCAGATAATTATAATTGGGGTGACCGCTCTCTTCTTCGCGATCTATTAAATCGATTCCTGATAAGCCGAGTTTTCTATTTGCATTTGTTTCGAATTTTAACCTTTGTTCTTCGATCCAAGAATCACCTCTCGATACTTTAGAGTCTGGGACGAGAAGAGCTCGATTCATATTTACAACCGCCCTTTCTTCTCCGCGCCGAGAAATATGTTCGATAAAATTAGTATAGCCAGTTTTTAAATACACTCTGGCTTGGCCCTTTAATCGGTTGGAAATTTTTCTGGCAAAAACAAAGGCTCCAGCCTTGGCAACTAAAGGCATTTGCGCGGCAAAACTCGGGAATTGCCCCTGTGGGTTAATGACCACAAAAATTTTCTTTTTACCTCGAGCAAGAGCTTGATCGACCTTATCACTCATTTCTTGAAGGACATTAACTCCTTCTCCCGTGAGAACAACATCATTGGATTTTCGATTGAGAACGCTGTACTGAGGCCAAGCTCCAGCGCCGAGAACAAAGATGGATTCGTCGGCCCCAAGAAGCTTAGCCACTCGATGGCCGACAATGGTGTCAACCAAGGGGTACTCGTGGTTGAGCGATAGAACATGGACCTCAGGTCCGTCACTTTGTTGAGTTAAATCATTACTTAAGTTGTAAATAATTCGGTCTTCGTCATGGTGTAGAAAATTACTTAAGTCGAAATTCCGCATTAGAAAGTCAAATGAAGTAAATGGAATACATCCGAGTAGACCACGGCACATTTCAAGAAATGTTCTGTTTAAGACCGAAATATTATTGAGATCGAGTTTGGGGCGACTCTCGACGGCACCTTGCGTGCGCATTTCATGGGTCATGTCTGTTAAAACATGTAACATAGTAATTTCGTTGATTCGATTGCCGGCATCGAGATCGAGCAGAATTTTATGAAGGGCTTGCATTCCGTAGTCGGAAGCTATTCTGAGGTTGTATTCTCGGTCGGCAATGCTCGAAGCACTTTCGGCTCCGGTAAGCATTCGAGAGTACGCTTCTATGAATTCTGAAAATTGAGGAATAAGTGTCGAAAAAAAATCATCTGCTGATTTTGCCACGTAATTTCTGTCAAATTCACTCAAGTCATTGACCTGATCCAGTTCACTGAGAAAAATGTCTTTTTGTCTGAGTAAGGTTTCTTGGTAAACTCGGATTTTCTGTTCAAAAAGAGTTTGTGATTCTTCGGGTCGATTATTTGAACCATGAGTACTTGAGGTTGATTGTGCCACTGAACTCAAGGAATGGGTGAGCACTCCAAGTATAAGGACAATTCTGATCAAAATCGTTTTTGAATCTTTCAGTAGCATGAAGGCTCCGTCTTATTAATGCGGTGCATAATATAGGAGGTTCCCTCCTATTTAAAGTCAAAAATAAGTTATTGCTGCAAATTTCCTAAATAAATTTCATGGATATGGAGCTGCCTCGGTTTGCTCGGGTGGAGCTAAACTATGAAAAATAGGCGCAAATATTAGGATGGGATCTTTTTTCATCCAGAAATTACACCAAATCGAAGGCAAGGCCTAAAAAAGGGGCTAAAGGCCCCGAAACTGCCAATTTTTGGGCAAAGATAACACTAGATAAAAATAATACAATGCGTTATAAGGTGTGAATTAATTTCAAATTTATTGGGAAGTGAAGATTATGAAAAGATTATGGGACTTTAAATCTATTGGTTATTGGCTAGTAGCCTTAGTTATTTTTTCGGTTGTTCAGGTTGAGAGCGTAAGTGCTCAGCAGGCAAATGCTCAGCCTACCGATATGCTCATCAAAAATCGTCCGGTGCAGTATCGCTGCGAGATGACGATGTTGGATATCCACTTAACATCGGTGTTCTTAAAAGAAAAAGGTCTTTCTGCGACTGAGCTTTGGGGACAATATTTTACGAGAATCAACCCTGAAGTAGAATTTGTTGTTAATAACCCAGACGCCTTTAAAGCAGAAATCAATCGAAGGTTTCGCCAGCAAAAAGAAGCGCACCCAAGCGCTCCCCTGGCTTTTGACTTTAGTGAAATCGGAATGATTGAAATTCCGGTGATGCTAGAGAAAATCGCAAAGAAGATTGAAGTTTTTGAAGATAAAAAAGCGAGGCTGACAACTTTTACTGGTCAAATGCGCGCGATCTTTGGAGGCACTGAAGTTCCTCGTTTGCGAGATATCTTCTTTCCTTCAAAATTGCGAAGAGAGTTTGAGTTGGCCATCCAATATTTAAGAGAAATGAATGATATTTTAGAGAGACACGCCGCTGATGGCAGAGTTGCCTATGATGAATTCATCGCTCTTTCACACTACTATGCGCGGGTAATGGGGCTCTTCGATACTTTTGAGATGAGTTTTCAAGACCGAGCTTCCTTAATTCTCGAGCGACGTATCCAAGGTTATAAAGATTTTGATATGCGAACGGAACTCGATAATTTTCGTGGTCGCAATTTTGAGTTTGTAAACAGAGACAGCTTTTTAGAGAGTTATCAAGAGTCTCGAGCGGGCTTCGAAGGTGCCTACTATGCGCCTCAGCAGATGGATGAGCTTCCGTATATTTTAGTACCCAGTCACGGTCACTTTGGTATCGATATCTTCCAGTTTTTAATGTCTAAAGATATCTACCTTCTCGGAATGACTGACGAGCCAATTAGGGCTGATGGATTCTTAAGACCTGCAGGACTTTTCATGCTTCACGATTACATGCATTCAGCCCTTATGTGGCATTGGCAAAGTAAGTGGAAGCAAGAAAACGGAATCACCGAAGAACAGTGGGCAAGACTTTCTCAAGCCTCTGATATGTGGCAAGTACAGCTCAAAGAGCACCTCTTTGCCATCCAAGACCCGCAGATGCGTAGAACAGCACGCCGCTTGGCTTTTAATATTCACCACGAGCAGGGATTTCCAATGATACCCTCCGTGTTTTTAACAGAAACAAAGGTTAATTTCACAACGCGCCAGCTTTACTTCATGGAGTGGATCGGCGGGGAAACACCTTGGACTTACAAAACAATGGTGCGAGAGTTAGACGAAGCCTTTGAAATTGTTAAAGACTTTTGGCTCTCTAAACTCGATGAAGAAAGAGCGATCCTCGAGCAAGAGTAGGCTCAACTTAATAAATCTGCGATTAAATATCGGCGTTTCTAGGAGCGCCGTTTTTTTTGCCCATAGCTGGGGTGACGAATTACGCTGGATTTCTTAAAAATTAGAAATGATTTCACGGCTGATCTATGACATGGCGCATTAGTGAGTATTGAGATATGGATAAGTCTTCAATATTTGCGAGGTTTGGAATGAAATTAGTGAAGAATTGGGATTACAGAAAATTTGTGGCTTTCGTTGTAACTGTACTCGTCAGCACGTTGATCCATCTCGAAAGTGTTCACGCTGAGAATAAGTTTCTAAGTAACAGTCGTCCTAAGCATATCCGATGCGAGATGACCCTATCGGGGTTTGGTTTAACTTCAGATTTTTTACGGGCCAATGACCGGTCAGCCACTCAGCTTTGGGGCCAGCACTTCGCTAGGATTAATTCTGAAGTTGCAGATGTCGTTAAAGATCCCGATGCCTTTAAGGCGGAAATCAATGCTCGCTTTCGCGCGCAAAAGGAAGTCGACCCTGGCGCTCCTCTCAATTTCGATTTTAGTGAAGTCGGAATGATTGAAATCCCGATTATGATCGAAAAACTCCAAGGGAAAATTAAGGAGTTTGAATCGAAAAAAGAAAGACTGACAACTTTTACTGGTCAGATGCGTTCGCTTTTTACAGGTGGTGAAGTGCCCCGATTGCGAGATGTTTTCTTTCCCTCTAAATTGCGTTCCGAGTTTGATACGGCCATTCAGTACCTCAACGAACTCAATGATATTTTGGAAGATCATGCCGAAGACGGTCGCGTCGCCTACGACGAGTTCATAGCTCTAGGCCACTATTACGTTCGAGTGATGGGATTTTTTGATATTTTCAATATGGGTTTTCAGGATCGCATGTTTTTAGTTCTAGAGCGTCGAATTCAAGGTTACAGACGATTTGATATGGAAACTGAACTCGAAAACTTACGGGGACGAAGCTATGAATTTGTCACACGTACAAGTTTTCTTAAGAGTTACCAAAACTCACGATCTACTTTTGAAGGGGCCTATAATGCGGCCTATGATATGGATGAGCTTCCCTATATCCTTGTCCCGAGCCATGGTCACTTCGGCATCGACATTTTCCAATTCTTAATGACGAAAGATATCTACCTTCTTGGACTTACAGATACGCCGATTAGAGCCGATGGTTTTCTACGACCTTCGGGGCTATTTCTAATTCACGATTATATGCATTCGGCTCTCATGTGGCATAAGCAACGGGAATGGATAAAGAATCTTGAGATTTCAGAGCAGCAGTGGGCAAGGCTTTCTGAGGCATCTGATATGTGGCAGGTGGAACTCAAAGAACACCTCCTTGCCATTGAAGATCCACAAATTCGTAAGACAGCTCGACGCCTGGCCTTTAATATTCACCATGAGCAGGGCTTTCCATTGGTTCCTTCGGTTTTCAAGAGCGAAAAGAAGGTCAATTTCACATCTCAGCAGCTATTCTTCATGGAGTGGATCGGTGGTGAAACCCCGTGGAGATTTAAGACTTTGACCAATGATCTCAATGAGGCCTTTGAAATCATTCGTGATTTCTGGCTTTCAAAACTGGATGAGGAAGCTGCTGTTCTTAGTCAAGACTAGTCGCGAACACAAAACTGAGATAGTTTCAAATCGGCGCCAAATAGAGCGCCGATTTTTTTGTGAGGAATTCGCCCTATGATGACTCTATTGTTTCTACTCAGTGTAGTAATATTTCTTTTGTCGCTACTTTATATTCGAGTGCCCCAGTATCGTTTTTTTTGGTGGTGCCATATTTTAATCACCGAGTTCTCAGTTTTCTTTTTGCTGGCTCTGATTTTTTCAACTGTACTGACAGTGTTCTCCTTTGACGGGAGTGTTTTAGGCTATTCAATTCTCTTATTAAATTTATTTTCTCTGGTTCAAGTTTCAAAGCCAACTCGAGAGTTGCTCAAGTGGCAGAGTCGACTCAAAAAAAATCCGCCCTATTTTTTAGAGCAACCTAATTTTCGTATTAATTGGCTGGGATTGTTTTCGTTTTCTTCAGCCTTTCCCTGTAAGCGTAAGACCTATCAAGTGAATCCTGAAGAGGGTGTCGAACTCCTTGTTGATTTTCTTTTCGCTGAAGAAGGAAATCGGCCTCTCATAGTAAATATTCACGGAGGTGCTTGGAAGCACGGTACGAGGACCCAGGTGGATGCCTATAATCGATGGTTGTGCAGTTTGAACTACAACGTTGCGACAATTAGTTACCGATTGCTTCCTGAATACAAGTGGCCAACACATTTTAATGATGTTCAATTTGTAATGCGGGACCTCCTCAAAAGAAAAGACGAATTGAAGTTTGATAGTTCAAAGATTGTTATTAGTGGGCGTTCAGCGGGAGGGCATTTAGCACTGTTGGCAGCCTACCGCCAGGTCATTCCTAATATTAAAGGAATCATCAACTTCTATGGAATAACAGATATGAACCAGTTTTGGCAGGAGGGGAGCCCGGGCGATATTTTGGACACTCCAAACCTTTTAAAGGAACTTCTCGGTTCGAATCCACAGGAGTCTCAAGAAGCCTATCTCGAAGCGAGTCCCACCTTTTACGTGCAAAAAAAATTAGAAAGTCGGTCTGACGGCGTTCAGGCGGTGCCCACTTTAAGTCTCCACGGAAAAATTGACCCGATGGTTTCATGGAACCAGGCTGAAAGTCTAGCAAAGAAGCTCCGAGAAGAAGATGTCGACCATTACAACTTGATTTTTGATTACACAACCCATGGATTCGAATTCAATCTAAATGGTCCAGGCGGTCAACCGAGCCGTTATATGGTTGAACATTTTCTTAAGCACAAACTCGGTTAGATTAAGGTCAAGACAATGACAAAGCTCTCATCTGTCAGTTAGAGTATTTGATGGGGGGGATTTTATGCTGAGAGTTCTTCATTTCCTGATGGTGATGACATTCTTTTTATTTTCAAGCCGGGGTGCTGCTTGGAATGTCGACCAACTTTTTCTCGACTTTCAAAATCAAGGTAACAAAGTCTTAAGCCAAGAGCAGTGTAAAAGGTCTTCTATAGAAGTCGATTTTGAAAATCCATCCCTTCCACGTTTTTCAATAATGCAAAGGCAAGAGGAAGAAAGTCAGTCCATCGGAGAATGGACACCTAACGGTCTCAATCGCTTCGAGACGAGTTTGAGCTGTTTGCCTGAAAAGCTCGAGCGACATTTGCTCAGTACGAACAATCACGCCGAGTTTTCTGAAAAAGCTCGATTTCACTTTAAAACCTGTCAGTCCGAGTGGGAGAGTAATTGGCCAGGTCCGACACAAGGGCTTTTGCAGTTAGTTTCTTCGCGCTACGATATTTGCAGCCACCCAGGCGTAAGAAAGATTCACTTTAAGATAGCCCCCTTCTACAAGCTACGTGGCTATCTGGGATTAAAGCCAGGATCGACCAAGAAACCATTACTGATTCTCAAATGTGGAGCTTACTGTGATTCTGGAGATGGAACGACTCGCGGATTGATGACTCAAACCTTTGACACAGCACCTTTTCACGTTCTTTTGTTGGGTAACTTCACCGGTAACGAATTTATCGCCGACAATGAGCGAATTGGCATCGGCGGTTTCGAGGAAGGGACCTTGATGATTCGCATCTCGAAGTGGCTGAAAACGGGGCCCCTTGCAAAAGTCATTTCGAGCGTTCACCTCGCCGGTTTTAGTCTCGGTGGACACACATCACTTTTTACCAGTTTATTTAACGAATACAATCTCGTGCAAAGCGGAGACCGGGCATTTGATAGTATTTTTGCAATATGTCCGGTTGTAGATCTTCGTTCTTCCTTGAATCATCTTTTTCAAACAACAGTGAATGGAAGTGTTATGCGAAGGGTTTTTAAACACTTTCTCAGTGAGATTGGTCCAATTTTTCCCGATGTGATTCCAATTTTCACCAATCAAGATGGGAAGGTTCTCGCCACGTCGGAACTCCCCAGTCGAATTGCCGTAGCGGCTGCCGACTTTTTGAAAGACAAGACGAAATTGTGGAGTATGGAGCCCTATCGGTCTCCAAAAATTAATGATGGCGATCAGCTCCTTGATTACAACAATTTTGAAAAAGATGCCTTGAAGGTAAAAAGCACACCTGTTTTGGTCAGTGGTAATCGTGATGATTGGTTTGTATTGTTTAAAGATAATACGCAAAAACTAGTGGACCTTCTTAGTGAAAATCCGGGGGTTTCAAGTATTGAAATGCTCAATGTGGATAAGGGGAATCACTGTGCTTTAAACGTTGGTTATGGATGGAAGACAGTCTCTTCATTAATGCGAAGTTTCGTCCTTCGAAACTCACCAGAGTTATTGAGAAATTACCGGGACTATAGCAGTTCCCTTAAGTATTTTAAAAAGAGTCGAAATTACCATCTCAATCCGGGTGAAATTTTTATTAGCGGTCGCTGGGAAATTCAACCAATGTCGGCCAAAGCAACACTCTATCTAAAACTCCTCGATCGAACGAGAAGAGGTTGCCAAGAAGAAGGGCGACGATCGACTAAAAAACGCTGCTTTCGACAAACGTGGGCGCAAATTTCGAATCGAGATTTACCTCGTCCCATTCGGGCCCCTGCTAGGAATTTAGCGGAAGCCCAAGAAAAAACTAGATGGGCGAATTCGAATATCATACTGGCTAATGATTATGGCGAATGGGCTTATTCAACGACTGATTTGCCGAGTACTATTCAGTGGAGAACTCTCGGCGACTAAACCGAGAGTCTTTTTTGTTTCCTAGAGACCGAGAGCTCCCAAGATGGGATCTAGATCCGTAACATCCTCACCACGGCAAGAATTCTCTGCGCACTTGTTGGATCGAGTGCAACCTTGATTTCTATCGTAGACAAAGTCAGTTTCTCCGCGCACTAAAACTCCAACGAGGTCGCCACTAACAGAGTCAAAAACACCACTTCCTGAGTTGCCACCGTAGGTATCAAGGTTAGCTACGAAAAAACCTTTGCCTGTCATCGTTCGTATTCGAGCCCCATCGGCTACTTTAGTGGGGATTCCAGAAGGGTGTCCAATGACGACAAGGGGGCTACCTGCCTGAACCTGATTTCTTTTGCCGAGGTGGACGGGGAAGCGGTCAGTGACAGGTCGATCGATTTCAACGATGGCGAAGTCAGGGCCAAAAGAATCAAGGGCTCGGTGAAGGATGCGCGTACATTGATAAACATCATCTTTATGGCTGCCCCTGGGGTGTTGTCCCTGGTTGTGAATAGCAAAGTCGAAAACAAATTTGGTATCATCGCAACTTGATTGAGAAGTGATGCAATGACCAGCGGTCAGGATTTGATTGGGAGCAATGAGTGTTCCCGAGCAAAAGGCCAAGGAATTTTGACTGTTAAATGGTTCACTCGGGCAAAGGCCATAGGAGTCTTTAAAACTCAGTAGGGGGTGATCATACCAATCGCCCTGATTAGAGGGAATAAGGTCACTTTGGGAGACGAGGGCAACTGTAGAGCGGGCCAAGTGAAGATAGAGGTTGTTACTGACTTCATAGAGGTCTTTTCTATTATCATCGCCGTAGATGACTTCTTCGCTGGCATTATCGGCGACGGGCTTTCTAATTTTTAACTTCTGATCCTGCCAAGGTTCACAGGCACTCAATAGAAAAAGCGAAAGTAAAAGTGTGATCAGTCCCCGCAGTTGAATTCTTCTCAACATGTCCCCCTCCTGGGTGATTTCAAAACCTTCTGTTTTGAGTTTCTTTGGAGCTTTAATTTTCTCTAATCCGCCTCTATTAGGCATTGAGTGGAAAAGAGAAGGAGACTTTATTAGTAGGCAAGAAGTTTCACTTTAGAATTTATTATAAAGTTTTTGGTTAAAGTATAATATTGGGTTTTGTTATATATAAGACAATCTCGGTAGCAGTTTGCACCTGGTCTAGGTGTTTAAGAATTTTTAAGGTTCTAAAAAAGTTCCTATTCATTAGTAATTTTAGTGTTTTATGTCGAAGTCCTCACTTAAGTCCAGGTTGAGCCTTAATATTTTCGTGACAAAAGACCAGGACATGATCTGATTGGTGAATCCTTTTTAGAGGGGACTCTGAATACAGAGTGAAAAAGGGGATTAAATTTAATGATGTTAGAATCTAAGGAAGTGACTCTAACACTTGTGAGAAGAAGGGGACTCTTCTCTTACAGTATTGGACGCTTCAAAAAAAATATTATCTCGAAATTAGTGGGTCAAATGTCCATGGCTTTGATCATTGCTCTATCCTTAGGCCTTTCTGATGTTCAGGCCGATGAAGTCAATTCGGTAAAGGGAAAGGGCAAGGGCAAGGGTAAAAAAGAAGGGGTCGTCTACGAAATCGACCCGATTACGGGCGAGACCATTGAGAAGAAAATCGATGGCGATTGGTCCTATCAAGGACGCCTGAGTACCACAGTCTCCTCTGAAATAAATAAGCCTCTTGAAACAGATCTCTACGATCAAGAACTCGGTATTTCCGTTTCTGGTACGGCGACCCATGCACAATCCAAAACGACATTGAGCCTGAGAACATCTCTAGCTCAAGAGTTGACCTATGAACCGACAAACGGCCGCTCGACTCGATTGGGGAACCTTTCGGGATCTGTCAGTCGGCAGATTAAGCTTCCTTTTTTCTCCTACTCAAGTGTGGGATTCGATGGAGTCCTAGGAACTTCTAAAGAGTCGGCCCAGGCCTCTTTTAGAGGGTCAATGGGACCTTCAATCTACGTTTCTAAGAGCATTGGCAAGTGGAACCTAAGCCAATCGTTTTTCTACACCTACCGCTTTTATGAGTACGACATGACAATTGCTGGTAGTGTGAATTCACCTCATGTTTACGGAATGAGCACGGGAGCACGCTACTCGGTGCTTAAGAGCCTTTCTGTTGGTGGTACCATGAGCTTTCAAAATACCGTAAGTTTTCAGGACGTCACTCGAACCGTTGCGAGCCTCAATTTGTCCACGACTTACTCTTTTCTAAAACGCTTTTCAGCCAGTCTTGGTTTTTCATCTTCGACCTTAACTCTCGATCCATCAGGACAACGGACCGAGGTTGATCTCTTAGATCCAAGAAAGGCTGTTGTATACGTCAACCTAAGTGCATCTATTTAGATTGACGGGGGAATGAAATGTTTAACTTTTTCGGGGAAAGTAAAATGAAAAAGATCGTCATGATGACACTCTTGCTATTCGTCTTTGCGGCTTGCACCAAGAAGCAAGTCCTAGACAATCACGTGAAAAAAGAACCTTACTTGGCTAAGACCTCCTTTGGTACATTTACCAATGATATAGAGTCAAAGGCCATTAAAGGAAAACATTTTCAGCTCGTTCGCGGTGTTGAAGAGGCTTCCTCTAAAAACCGTGTCGGAGCGGTTCCGGGGATGCTTCGAGATTTTGGTATCGTCGAGACGGTCATTACAGAAGACGAACTTCAGTTCGTTGAGGTGTATCCGGCCAACCCTCGTAGGGATGATGTTAGGATCGTCATAGCCTCTTATCCGATCGAAAAGCATTTCGATATTCAGCGTGGAGATAACGACTACGGTGAAGTTACAAACGATATTATAGAGGATACTGAGGATCGCCCTTGGTACCGAAGAAAATACATGCGTGTGAATTGGGAAAAGCCCAATAAGTCATCGTTTAAGGTTGAAAATGACCTTTGGACGGGGCAATCCCTAAGCCAACAAAACGTCAAGATCCTAGAGAACTTTAAGATCGAAGATGATGGTCACATGTCTTTCTATGTCGAAGAAAACTTGGGCTATGAGTGGACTTGGAGCTACCAGGTCATTTATGACATGTTCTTTGGTTCTGACTCCCACCAAGGTTTTACTGTGAGAACCCGAACTCACTTAATGCCTGTTAAAGACTCTGATTACGAGCCCCTTGCTTATGATGACACTGAATTTGCTCGTTTCGGTTATTTTAGAACAAGAAGAACGCAAAAAACCTATGGTAAAGGTGTTCTTGACGATGACGTTCTTTACATGGCCAATCGTCACAATGTTTGTGAGCCAGGTAGAACACGTTCTGATGGAACGGCAGCAAGCTGTTCAACGAACCAAATCGTTTGGTTCCTCAATAAAGAATTCGATGATCATTACCTCGACTCAATTCGTGAAGTTGTTGGTATGTGGAACCAAGCTTTTAAAGAGGCTTTAGGGCGGCAGGATGACGTGGTTGTTCTCGATGAATCAGAGCGCGCTAATATGTCTGATCCTCGCAAGAACGTCTTGGTCGTGTATTCGCCTGAAAATTTAGCGGGTCCTCTCGGTCTCGGCCAAACGGTTACCGACCCTCGAACTGGTGAAATTATTGCGGCTCGAGCCATTATGTACACCGATGGTGTTCAATACACTATTGGCTATATGGATGATCTACTCGACCAACTTGAAAAAGATCCTGAGTTTGTCGAGAGTTTTGCCAGAAGACCTGGTGAGAACCTTGCGAAGTTGAACCCAGTAACCCAAGGTTTTAAAGCCTTCGCTCGAACTAAAGCGGCTGGCCAAGTTGCGGGCTTCGATCCAGGTGCTCAGTTTATTTCTGATAAATGGGTCAATCATTTAAAAACAATGCAGCCCATTCAAACGAATTCAGTAAAACAAAATTATTTCGCAATGAACCCTGGAAGTCTTAGAGGGACTTTTGCCGAAGAAGCCTACGCACCAAGTGCCGAAGCTGCGGTAGAGCCTTTTAAGAAGGCTATTAAGCTTCAACCACAAGTTTTTGACTTCGGTATTGCTAAGCTTCAGTCCCCTGTGGTTTCGGGATTAAAAGCCAGTGCCCAAGACCTTCTTGGTAGTGATTTGGATCCTGAACTCAATGAGGTACTTCAAGCGGTTCAGCCTTTCCTTCACCCTGGACAGGCATTGCGATCTTTCAAAAATAATTCAGTTCGCCAAGACCTTTCCGGTTGGAATGAAATGGCGAGCCAATACGGCATCAACTTTGAGCCCGTTGAATTTGCTGTCAGTGCCGTTGATAACTATTTAAGGAAGCTCATTCGAAAGAACCGAGACAAGCCATTTAGCGAAGTGAGAAAGCTCGTTAAGCAAGAGATTGAACAGAATCTTTTCCGTATGTTGGCCGCCCACGAAATGGGGCACGCCCTCGGACTTCGTCACAACTTTGCCGGAAGTGCCGATCGACCTAACTTTCACGATGAGTTCCAGGAGCGTTACAAAAAATTTATGGCAGGGGATGACTCTGTTAAATTTGAAGACCTCGAAGAGTACGCCTTTAGTTCTGTCATGGACTACGGTGATCTTTTCTACTTCCAAGGCATTGGTGGCCTCGGTAAGTACGATAAAGCGGCGATTAAATACGCTTACTACGGTTTCCCTTGCGATGAAAATCTAAAAGGTGATGCTGAGAGATGTGCTTCTAACAGTCGCGCCAAGAAAATGGCAGATCCAATTGTTCAGGCTAACTATATGTTCTGTACGGATCAGCGCGTGGGTGAAGATATTACGTGCCGACGATTTGATCGTGGATGGAATGCGACCCTTATTACTCTCGCAGAAATTGAAAACTACGAAGCCAGATATCTTCGTTCTCACTTTAGAAGAGATCGAGCTACTTTTGACTTTACCATGGGTGGAGCTGCTGGGCGATCAATGCGAAGTTTCGTCAATGTTCGTCAGGTCTACGATGAAATGATTTTTAATCTCATACCCGGAGACGACTTTGACATTACTCAGTTGAGCGCTGGCACTTGTGCCTTTGATTTTCAACAGGATTCAATTGAAGCTGGTGAAATGGGTAACGTCTGTGACCCTCAGACAGCTGGGCAATGGGGTCTTTCTGGTTGGGATATTAAGGACTGGTCGCGAGCTTTAGTAAACCCAGAGACAAACCAACCCTATAAAAACTTTTGGGAGTATACGCCGAACAAAATGGCTGACCTCCTTTTTGCTAACCAATTGGCGAATAACTTCTTTCAAAATATTATATCGGCTCCTGAGCCAGGCCACTATTTGTACCGAGAAGTACAGGTTTCACCGACTCAGGTGATTCCAATTATCACGCCTCTTCCGGCTCTATCTAGAGATAGTCAGGGAAGTGGTTTTACAGCCAAGTCGACGGCTCAAGTACAGGCTGAGGGAGAGCAACTTTTAAGAACAATTGCTAGCCTTCAAGATATGAGTCCGGATCAGGTTGATGCCTTCGTTGCCGAAAACAAAAAGAATTTGGTTTTCATGAATCGAGGCGGACGCGCTAAGTTTCTCTCATACTACGAGAGGTATGAAGGCGAAATGTATAAGCTTCAAAGAGTCGGTTACGGTATCGACAAGTACTTAGCGATTTCGGCTCTTTCCGTTCGAGACGTGGGCGTTCAAAAGTATAGACAAAGAGGATTCCAAGCGAATGCTTATCTACTTCCTCAGTCGCGTGATTTGGTCATGAACTTGGCAAACTCGGTTATTTCAGAGAATCCATTTATTTCTGCCAGTAATGTGCTTAAAGGGGATGGTACGGTAGCCGAGAACGTACTCGTTCCTGCAGCCTATCCGTCAAATATGGATTTGATGATGATTATCACGGGACTAGCTAACTTTGCTTCAGAGAGCGAACGCTCCATTGTTTCGCAATTGAAAATTTGCGCTAATAGCGAAGCGGGCTGTAGCTCTGATAAAATTGATACTGAAAAAGTGAGCTTCACATCAGCTGATGGTCTCAATACATTTACTGTTTCTAAAAATGTTAATGGCGAGTCGATTGCCTTTAATATGGTGAGACAGGCTGTTCAGCTTTCTCAGCAACGTGATGAGATCCTCGATGTGAGAGAAAACACTCCCGAAAAAGTGGGCGAAGTCTTAACCCAAGGAGAGCAGGCTCGATTGGCTCTTCACGAAGCGCTTCTAAAAGTTCCAGAATTGGCCGACCTCGCCGGAACGCTGACTGATAACTCCGAAGGGGCCGAGAGTCTGTGGATGCTGACAATCACCCTTAAGGATAATTTTGATAAGGTTTCTCCGGATCAAATGAATCAGATCATTGGTATTATGAGTAAGATGCTTCAAGAGTCTGCGGAGAAGATTAATGAAGTGGCTCAAGGGAAACTCGGTGAGAACTTCCAGCAAATGGCTACCGAAGAGGCGACAAATCAAGTCGTGGGATCGGTTCCCGGGCAATTGGGCGAATTTTCTGCTCCTGAGCAAAATCAAGAGGAGCCGGCAATTAGTGATGAAGAGCGTGAGGCCATTCTCGCTGTGATTCGCGGTTTCAATGGTTATGTAGAAGTGATTCAGCAGACTGCGGGCTTAATGGCCGCCGTTAAATCAGGGCAACTTGATGCGCAAATCCAAGAAATTACTGATGACCTTGAGTATGAAGAGTCAAATATCTACTTCATTAGAAGGTTTATGAGACTTTTTGAACAAGAATAGTCGCTTAGGGACTCGGATTGTTTTGCGAAAGGCTTCTCCTATGAGAAGCCTTTTTTTATGCCCGAAGATTTGGTATGAACAGTCATGGCAAAGAAAGAGCGTGGCCTTCAGGTCTTTACGGATTTTTATGGGGAAATTTATAAGGAGAGTTGGTCCCAGCTATTTGCCTCTCTCAAAGAAAATGATCAGAAAATCTTTCGCGGGAACTCATTTGCAGAGTGCAATTTATCGGGTGAGACAATTCATTATGACGATTGTTTTCTTTCTCTGACTTCGGGGCATGAAAAGCAGGATGCAAGGGGAATTGCATGTTATTACGAAATGGATTTAGCGTCGGTCATTGCGGCGCGCGCCCTTAAGCCCCAGCCGGGACAGCGAGTTCTCGATATGTGTGCTGCTCCAGGAGGAAAAACTTTAGTTCTTTGGCAAGCTATGGATAACCGAGGGGAGTTAATTTCTAATGAGTTCTCAGAAAAACGTCGGAATCGCTTAAAAATAGTGCTTCGATCTCATATTCCAAGGGAGCAGAGGGAGGGGTTGTTCTTGAAGGGGCACGACGGAGCAAAAATTGGATTAAAATACCCAGAAACTTTTGATGCGATTCTAGTCGATGCCCCTTGTTCGGGTGAAAGGCATCTCATAAATACCCCCAGTGAAATCAGTGAATGGACGCCCCAGAGAACAAAACGTTTAGCGAAACGTCAGTATGGTCTTTTGACTTCGGCCTTGTTGGCGGCTCGGCCTGGAGCTTCGATTCTTTATTCAACCTGTTCAATTTCTCCACTTGAAAACGATGGGGTCATTGGGAGGCTCCTCGATAAAAAAGGGGCTGATCTTGAGTTACTGAGCCTCGATGAAGACCCTTTTTCACAGGAAACCGAATTCGGTCGCCAGATTTTGCCGGGAGGAACCTACTCTTTCGGCCCACTCTATTGGAGCCTCCTTCGCAAAAGAGAGTAATTGGAAGCCTCCATCTCGGCTGCATGGGTAAATCATCAATCCTAAAATGAGACAGTTGCTTTCCCTTTGCTGGATATGAGCTCCAAATCAAATCAGGGCGATCTAAAAAGTTCGACAATTTGTCTTTGTGGACTGGATGATCGTCCTGATCCGTCCGATAAGGATACATCTGTTGGAGGTTGGATGAACTATAGAAAGTGGATTAGTGTCAGTTCGCTTGTGTTGTTTAGTTTTATTCTCGTTACAAAATACCAAAACTGTGCCCAAAGCCAAAGCGCTCACCTCGATTCTGAGGATTTTATTCCTGTCGATGAGGGCTCCCCAGTTAGCATTATAGATCCCCAATCAAGTTTTAAAGTTTCATTCGTTGAAGACTTCGTCGAGTTTAAGGACGATGCCAGTGAAATGGCCTTTGATGGTCTATGTGACTCTAAAAACAGAGAGGCCCAATTAGGTTGGGTCGTTTTAAATGAAGATGGTTTCGTTATGGATAAAGGAAGAGTTCCCTGTGACCTTGGTGGTTTTCAATTAGAACTCAGTGACCTAGGAAAACTGAATTGTGGAGAAGAGTACCTGCTCGAAGCCTCTTTAGGGGCCAAGGCTGTAGATAGTATCATCATCAAAAGGCGATGTGCTCCACTTGCTAAAGTTGTCGATGATCAGCTCACTCAGGAGTTAGCCTCAGGATCTGGAAGATGTTTTATTGAGAAAGCTCAAGGGAGCTGCGACGTTGTTTGCTACGAGGGTGGCAAGGTGAAGATTAATTCTCAGCTTCAGTCTTGTGATATCTAAGGGTTACTATAGAGTCTGAACTTTTCTTCATCAGACTCTCCAGTTTTTCATCTATTTTTCCATCTATTCAAAATCGAAAAGTGTGGCTTGCCCAAGGTGAGAGTTTGCAGCTTCGAAATCTTTCATGGCAATTTGTCCATTGATGACCGTGTAAACGGGCCAGCCTCGAGTCTTCCAATTGTGGTAGGGGGTCCATCCAGAGCGGCTAGCAATCCAAGAGTCTTCAATGACTCTTTCTTTATTCATATCGACCAGGGTGATGTTTGCTTTTCTTCCCTCATGAAGTGGTCCCAGGTTTTTAGCTTTGTATATTCGAGCAGGCTCAAGACTTAAGAGTTCTACAAAACGTTCAAGACTGAGTTTTCCGTTGTTAACATGATTGAGCATGATCGGAGCAATGGTTTGAACTCCTGTCATCCCTGAAGGGCTATTCGGATAAGGTTTTGCTTTTTCTTCTAGGGTGTGTGGAGCGTGGTCAGACCCGATGACATCAACTGTACGGTTTTTTATTCCCTCCCAAAGACCTCTTTGGTGGTACGAAGAGCGAATCGGAGGATTCATCTGTGCTTTAGTGCCGAGCTCATCATAGGCTGTTTCGGCCATAAGGCTCAAATGCTGTGGGGTTACCTCAACAGTCAGTTGTCCCGGAGGCAATTTGTTTTTCATTTGTCCAAGGTAGTGAATTTCTTGGTTGGTCGTAATGTGCAAGCAGTGAATAGGGCGCCCCGTTTTTTGCGAGATACTTACGATTCTTTGGGTCGCCTTGAGCGCGGACTCTTCATCTCGCCAAATTCTATGGTAACTCACAGGGGCTCCGTTTTTCACGATTTCAAAACGACTGCGTAGGCGCTCCTCATCTTCACAGTGAATGGCAATCCGGCGCTGACCATGACTCAAAACATTTAAAAGGTGTTGATCCTCTTCGACGAGTAGGTCTCCTGTTGAGCTCCCCATAAAAATCTTGATACCTGACACACCCGGAAGTTTTTCAAGGGCGACGAGTTCTTCGGCATTGGTCGGCGTTGCTCCAACAAAGAAGGCAAAATCACACCAAGCTTTTTGGCTGGCCCTCTGGATTTTGTCTTCGATCTGCTCCTGACTAATTGTCAGGGGATTGGTGTTGGGCATCTCGTAGACTGAGGTAATGCCTCCAAGCACAGCGCCTAAAGTCCCGGTTTCAAGGTCTTCTTTGTGTTCCATTCCCGGTTCTCTGAAGTGGACCTGACTATCTATTAAGCCGGGTAGGACATGAAGTCCCTTGGCATCGATCACTTCATCGGCCTTGGCACTGAGGCTGGGGCCCATTTCTTTGATTTTGCCTCCCTCGCAGAGGAGGTCGACCTGGATCCATGAATGTTGATAAAGCTTGCCGTCAAATTGGGCACTATGGACACGTCCGTTTTTAATCAATAGGGATTTGGATTCTGTATTCATGGCACAGACTTTAGCACAGGCGGAGCCGTAAAATCAAAAGGACATGGGACACTCTACCAATGTTAGTAAAGTCCGAGAATTCTTGAATTTTTTTGAAATAACTCTGAGAATAATCCTATGTCTTCAAATTTAGATATGATTTTATCTACCATTTCCGAATACAGCGCCATTGTCGTCCCGGTATTGCTGATTTTAATCTGTGTTACCGGTATTGGAATATTGGTCGTTTCAATGCGTGCAGGAAAAAGGGGTGCGTCTGCGAGTTCCGGCAGTGGATCCTTTCCTGACATGGGAGAACTCGAAGGAACTCTTAAAAAAGTTTTGGAGTCGACAGAAGTTCGAGCTGCGGGAGTGAGTACACAGGTCACTCCAGACGGTAACGTCGAAACTGTTTATAAAGAACTTCCGAATGAAGAAAAAGAACAATTAGAAAGTGCCATCGCAGCCAAAGAAGCCGAGATCGAAAAATTAAAAACAAACATGGAAACTCTCCGCAATGAAGCACAAAACTCATCTGGCGACGGAGAGCTTCCAGATGATATTAAGGCTAAGATTGAAGAGCTAGAAGCTCGCCTCGCCGAATATGAAATTATCGAAGACGATATTGCCGATCTCTCGATGTACAAAGAAGAGAATGCCCAGCTTAAAGCTGAAATCGAAGCCTTGAGATCGTCCTCTCCCGAAGTGGGAGGAGCTGAGGAACCGGCGAGTATTGAAGAGGCATTAGCTGAAGACAAGAAAGTTGAAGAGCCTGCAGTAGAAGCAGAAGCGGCCGATGACGGTGGCGTTGACGATGATATCATGGCTGAGTTTGCGGCCGCTGTCGAAAATCAAAAGGCGGGAGATCTTGAAGATGCAGATTCCCTAGAGGACGAAACCAAAAAAAAAACGGATGAACCAAGCGAGTTAAAGGCTGAGTCGCCAGCAGAATCAGCAGCAGTTGATCCCTCTGACTCCCAAGCGATGGTTGAGGCTGCAATGGCCGATATTGAAGCCTCCGAGGGCAGCTCTAGTGAAGCAACGACCCCAGTGGCTGAAGAACCAGAAAATCCCAAAATCATGGCTGAATTTGCCGAAGAAAATACTCCAACCCAGGAAGCCGCAGGAGAAGACTCCCCTGAGCAAGACGAAGGGCCAGCTGTCGATGCCGATGCTGTTCTTAGTGAATTGGCTTCTTTTGGTGAAGCGGAGGACTCAGATGATGATAATGCCTTGGAATCTACTCTAGATACGGATAAACTTGTCGCAGAAGCTTCAGAAATGGATGATTCAAAAGAGTAGATCTCTTTGATCCCAGGGAAAGGGGATTGATTATGCTTCAAGGACTAATCAGCTTTGTTATTTCTCTCTTATTAGTTAGTGCGTCTTTTGCCTCGGAACGAGGAATCGTAGTAGATCCACCAAAGATTGATCTTAAAAAACAAGAAATCAAAAAAAATATCGCCATCTACCCACGGGAAGTTCCTTTAGGTCGAACAGAGGCGGCTCTTGCCATGCCTTTTCGCAATCGACTCGATGTGGTTTTAAAGCAAGGTCCGCGTGGTTATAAGAATTTGCAATTTATAGCTTTTAACAAAAAATCATCCATGGAAGCTCGCTGGCGAGCATTAACTCTCATGGCTCGAATCGGAAATGATTTAGCCATGCCCGAGGTCGAAAAAGCTCTCGTCAGTGAACAGTGGTTTATGAGATCGGCAGCGATTCATTCGCTTTCGCGCATCGATAAGTCAAAAGCACTTCTCTGGGCCAAGCAACTGTTGATGAATGATAGTTCATTGTTAGTGCGTGCGGCGGCTACTAAAGTTATTGGACAACACCGTGATGCGAGTTCAACGGCGATCTTGTGGCAGAGACTGGACGACAAAAAGAATTTTCATCGTGGCCAAGGACTTTTCATTCGACGAAAAATTGTCGAGGCTCTGTCTAAAGTGACTCGCCCCGAAGAAAGCATGCGTTTCTTGCGAGTACTGAACGACAAAGACCCAAAAGTCCAAGAAGCAGGTGTTGCTGCCCTGGAGCAAATCAATAAAGTTCGACTGGGCAAGGTTAAAGAACCGACGTCTTTCAAAGTGAGTTATTGGAAAAACTGGCTCAAAACTAACTTCTAGGAAGCTTCTCGCAAAGTTTGCTGTGATCTTGTGAGTAAAAGGAAGCTTCTACCTAGAGTTATTCATTTTCTTTTGGACTTTTTGTAAAACCCGTTCGATTTGAATTTCTCTTTCAATTCGGTAGAGAATAACGTTCTCTTCGAGACCGTCAGACTCTAGTTTTTTGGGGTCCGAGAAGAAGTCTTTTTTGGCTTCAGCGTCTTTCGCAATGGTAACTTTGATGGCCTCTTCCTGGGGGTTGAGATTCCCTCTTACAAGACGGATCTGCAGCCGATAACGATAGGAGCTTGGGTATTCCCCTTGCTTGGTCGGTGGCCTAAAGGCCCTGCGTCCCTTGATATACTCTGTCTGTAAGACGGCGGTATCCATGTTGTTAATTCTCATGGGGTATTTGATCAAGGCCTGCTGGCACGCTCTCCAAACCTCTTCAAACTTGGCTTTGAAAACACGGGAATAAGATAGGGGAGCTGGCTCAGGTGTTGAAGCACATGAACTTAAAAAAATAAGTGAAATGAAAAACAGAATTCTCTTTCTCAAAGCAATTCCTCTAGATGCTACTTAGTAAATTCTAGTGCATTTTTAGAGAAAATGTCAGTGAATTCCAGTTTTTGTGGTCCGATGTCAAGGGCCTGGCTGGCATCACTTTGTGCAAGGAGTACGACTTCCCAAAGGTATCGCTGGTCTTTTTGCAAGTCAGGGAGCTCAGTCCAATTCGGAAGTTCAATATCTTCTTTCCAGTCAGGGATGTGAACCTCCCAGAGAACCTTTTTGAGGTCGTAGATGACACCTTGGTTGTTCTCGCTCGTCACCTTGCTCAGACTGAGGTAGATACCCGAGGGATGGATTTCGTTTGAGTATTGAGTTGGTAGATCGAGCTTAAGCCCATCGTTGGTGAGGACAGGAGGCTCTATGATTGGAAGCAATTCAATTTGGTTGGACTGATTTTGTTTATAGATGCGACCACTAAGGCGCGCAACTTTTTCTGCGTTCCCACTTTCAAGGTCTTTCGAACGCATGAGTGTAAGGACAATCCCATCATTGTGCCCCCTCGTTTTCAGCTCGCGCTGTTGTCCGCTTTCGAGAGGTTTGATATCCGAAGGAAAGTATTGGCCTCCGGTTCGCTCAAGGGCCATCGCCAGTAGAACTTCTTTAGAATCGTAAATTGGAGCGTAAACAGAGAACTTTTGGTTAAACTTATAAAGATCCAATTCAACTTTAGAGGGGGTCGGTTGGTTCTCAATGACATTGACCTCTTTGACACCACCATTTTTAAATTCAATCAGTTCGAGAAGTGAAAAGGGTTCTAAATCATTGGAGCGAACCTCTTTGATCATATCGCTCAAATCGAATCGAGCCTGTACGGCAGCGAGTTTTTGTAGGCCAGAATCTGAAAACGTCATACTTGTATTCGGTTTATTGAGACGGACACGGATAAAACCCCACCATTCTGTCTGATTTGGCATTCCGAGATTACTCGGAATTTCAACGCTTTGCCCGACGATTTTTATTTCGTCCATCTTTAGGCTGACATAGTCGGTTAAGTCAAAGTCGATAAACTGACTTTTGTAAAAAGCGGGGAAGGTGAGGCCCACATCGATATTGCCGTCGCCGGTGACATCTTGAAAGTTTTTAAGCTGGGTGTTGTGAACAATGTTTCTCTCGCCCTGCTCGTGTTTGATCATAAAGTTAAAGGCTCCAGGGGGCTGGCTCTTGTAAGTAGTAGTGACATAGCCGGGGGCACGAACAGTGACATCCTCAGGTGAAACCCAAGCACTCGGGATTTCGATAGTACCGTTTGCTTTTGAAGTCAGAACATTGTCGTTGAAGGGAACATCTTCTTCGGAGCCAATAAGAATTTTTGCACCAGCAATAGGTTGTCCATATTCATCACTAACGACGATGGTGCTTAAAGGGCTGAGTTTATCTTTGCGTGGTTCTTCTGGTTGTTTTTCTTTTTCAGAAGAACAAGAAATTGAAGTGACTATTAGAATTAATAATAAAACGCTAAGTTTTTTCATATGGCACCTTCCCTAATCTCTATTTTCCCCTGGGAGGCCCTACTGCTGTCAAATTAGGCTTTCATCGGACTCCCACCTTAATCGAGTATTTCACAGGAAACTTGTCTTTAGTTGAAAGCTTGTATAGCTTGCGTTCTATGAGCACCAATCAAAGTGACTTTCAGAACAAAAATGTGAAGCGAGACAGCAAAGACGATTCATGGTTTGTTGCCCTCCATCTCTCGACTTTTGCCGGGTTTATGGTTCCCCTTGGTAGTATTTTAGGGCCCCTTGTACTTTGGTCTATAAAGAAAAGAGAGATCCCAGAGTTTGATCGCGAAGGGCGACAAGTTTTAAATTTTCACATTACGTGGACGCTCGTGCAATTTGGAATTGGAGTCGGAATTGTCGTCGGTTACTTGATGTTTCTTTTTATGGGGCTCGGACTCGCCGCCGGTGGTGCTGCCATCGATTTTAGCCAAGATACCATCGGCGCCATTAAGCAATTAGCTCCGGCTGGAGTTGGTATTTTAGCCATAATTGTTGTTTTTCTTTTTCTAGGTTTAGGGCTCTTCGCAACTCTCTCTTATTTTTATGAACTCATTATGGCTTTGGTAAATACCTTTCGAGCCAGTAATGGTGAGCCTTCTGATTACCCCTTTCGCTTCCACTTTTTTAAAGAGGGCGAAAATTAAGACGGTTATTCTATGCCGATCCCTCCTAAAAAACTCCAATGCAGATCGTGACATTTTTGGGCTGGAACTTGTAATTTCTCCAGTTCAATAGGGCGATCCTCCTTCTCTTTATAGAAAATCAAACAGGTGCTTATAGGAGAGACATAAATAGGCACTCTGGGGTTCTTTCTAGAATTTTTTTCCCCCTCAGGTGAGTTAAATCACTGATTTCTTTTAAAAATCTTAAAAATGCCGTACATTTGCGCGATGCACAAAAGGGTTCGAAAGAGCCCATCGGTTTTAGGGATATTTATGAGAGATCGTCTTTTAGGTTTATCAATTGGATTCATAGCGCTGACTTTGCTCGCGAGTTGTACGTTCACACGACCGGGTATTGAAGAGCCACCCATTAACAATTTGGATGAGAGAATTCCAAAAACTTTTTTTGTGAATTCGGCAAAGGCCAATGGCAAAACGGAGCCGAAGACGTTTCTTTGTGCTTGGGCGCCTATTCGCGAAAGGGAGTACGCTCATTACTGGTTCTCCCACGGTGCTGCTACCCAAACCATGCACTGTAATGTGGAGTGGGTCATTACTGAGTCGGCCGTTGTTGGTCATCAGATTAACCCCAGTTATCCCGATGATCGGAGTCAGTGGACTAAGATTATTTCTATTCCCATTGAGTCCCATTACCACTACGAACCTGCAATCGATAGTCGCGGACGGGATACCAACAAATATATAAAAAACACGCAAAGAGATCCTTGGAACCGCAGACCCTACATGGATCTCAACTTAAAAAACATTCAGTTTCACGCTGGTTATATGAACTTTTTTGGGCGAAGTACCCGAACTATCGATGTACGAGAAATTGAATGGGATCATGAAAATGGATTTCTTGGCTTTACCGTCGAAGCCATGCACTCTGGCTTTTCTTCTGAGCTTCAGGGACAGTTTCGCGTCAACTTTAAAACCTTTAAGCACAATCCTGATTTTAAGAAAACGCCCTATGATGAAAGAAACTCTAGGTTTCTCAATGCACTCCATATTCTTGGTAAAAAAGTAGAGGGAACGGAACCCGTTCTTTATGCCGGGCACTGGGACCTTTCTAAAACACATACGATCTATCTTAACGGCTTTCCCGACCACTATCGAAAAATTGCCGTCGAAGCCGTTGAAGATTGGAACACCCTCTTCAAAAATACGGGGGCTTCTCCCGAAGGACACAAACCATTTGTGGTTGCCGATAAGGAGCTTGAGTACCCATTAGATCTTCGATACCCAACAATTAACTGGGTCGATGACCGCAAAATTTCAGCCCATTCTGGGCTTGGAATTGGTTTAGCATCAGCCGATGTACGAAATGGTGAGATTCTTTGGGGAGGAGTTGTTCTTTACGGTGGTTTGATTGATCGCTTTGTAAGAGCTTATACCCCGAGTGCGAGTTACGCCGCTCGCGCACCGATCGACGGACTCCACTTGCATAAGTTTTTTAATTTGCAAAATTCTGAAAAACCTCTACGCGGACTATTTGGTGACTCCAGTCTCGAATACATGCTTTCTCCAGAAGGGCTCGATAAACTGAATTCGACTCTTTCAATGGCCTATAGCGCGAGACTTCAGGAGCTTGAGTCTTTGCGAAATGCCCCAGCCAATGAAACCGATGCCGAGCGCGAGCAAAGAGAGTCACGAATTGCTGAATTGACTTCGAGCCTGAGTTCAATCGCTGGAGCGGGACCTCAGACGACCGATTTTTCTAGTTTTCTCAGTTCTTTCGACTTCTCCCGCTACATTCAAGATGACTATCTTTACAAAGAATCAGATGGAGTATTGCCGAATCAGAATGAGTTATTCGAAAGGGATTTTAATCTTTCTTCGGCGGGTTCGCAAAATTTTGCCAAATTCTATTTGGGCGACGGCTTTAGTGAAATGTCGGCGGTGGAGCAGGAGCAAAGACGTTATCAAGTTGTCAGTGAAGAAATTAATAGTTCTAGGTTCTCCCATATTTTTGACGCCGATCGGAGTTTTAACGAAGTTGTACCCCAGTGGCATGCTGGAATTGCTTCGCAAATCGCCCGCGGAAATCGCATCGACCAGCAAAAAGCAGCTGATGCGGTCGTAAAGGGATTAACTCTTCACGAGATCGGTCATTTTCTTGGTCTCGGTCACCAGTTTAAAGGTAACTACCTTCCTAAAAAAGGAACTGTTCCTGAAAAATACATGGAAACCCTAACGACAATGGCTCAAGACAACTACAAGAACTACACAACCGTTATGGATTACAGTAGTGGTCGTACCGAAATTTTATACGACAAGGATGAGCTTGTACCTGGGCCCCACGATCGCTTAGTGGTGGAGTATCTTTACAATCAAAAGTACCCCGTTTTTAAGCCGGGTATGGATGATTTTAAATTCGCGAAGGTTCCTGATAACGGTAAAATTCCTGATGTTCCACCTGATTCAGACTATGAGGGCATGAAAACCACTTACTTTGAAGCGTGTTCTGACATTGAAGCTTCCCTAGCAATGGATCCCTATTGTCGAAGGTGGGATCGTGGTTACGATGCTTTCACGATTGCTGAATCTATTATGGAAGATTACAAAGAGAGTCTTGTATACAGTCTCAATGCGTTTACGAGTGCACGTGGTGATAATCCTGATCGCAGACTGTACTATCTTTGGTACCATAGTTTGAGGTCGTTTTCCCATGCTCGAAGTTTTTACGATGAGATGAGGGTGCGAATCGACAATAATCCGCAGTACGCTAACGCCTTTAGTGCGATTCGCGCCAGCCAGGATAGCCTCTATAACTTCTCGAAGTACTGTCTGAATCCAGAGCTCGCTCCAGCATCAACAAAAGATGCCTTTAAAACCCTGAGCTATGTCGATGGTAACTCGCAAGAAAAGTCTGAAATCCACAATCTTTGTCGAGCGAGTCAGTATGTTCTTCTTGAGTTTAAGAAACTTCTTGAACGCAAGGGGAGTGATTACAATATTGTTGATTATGATGCTGGTTATGTAGCCTCTGGAATCGGTGGTGGAGATATTGCCAGAGACTGGGGGAGTATTTTCGGACGCTATAGAGAAATTAGCTTCCTCCCGGTTCGGCTGTCAGCACTTTTGGCAATCAGTACTCCGACTCCTTGGTTTATGTGGGGGCCATGGCAAGTACCGATTCAAAGGTACAGTAATACAGATGCTCGTTACTCCATGCAGACCCTCTTTCCATACGAATTCATGGGTGCCATTAATGCTGCCGTTAAAAATAGTTTAAGATTTGGTGGAACCATTGATCAGGAATCGGCCGAAATGGGTCGTCTCATGTTTTATCTGCCATCGTTCTTGTTTAGCAGTAATTATTTGAGTAATGATAAGACCAATCGCTTTCCTCAAGATTATATCGATAATCTTCGATCTCAGACGCAATTTAACTTTAGAATGACACCGGTCCTTCTCTCTAAATTAGATCCGCCTCAAGGAAGAACACCAACCAGAGTCTTCAAATTTAAAACCACTTATATGGACTTTGCGAAGAGACAAGAAATTGACTTACCATACGCCTTCTTGCTTCCTGAGGGGCGAGTGTTGGCGAAGGGGCTAGAGGGTCAGTTCTTTTTACCAATGACTCGATTTCGTTTTGTGAATGATGCCTTTGGATACATTTGGTCGTTAGAGATGAATTATACTTCTAAGCATGACGACCCACTCACTGGAGTTTCCGTGCGTGCGGGAATCGACGAAGAATACCAGTCAATCCTACGGAACTGCGTATATGGAGATGGAGATGGCTTGAACGCCTTCTTTAATGAAACAAATAATGACTTCGTCGGATTTGAGGTTCTCAGTGGTATAGCGACTGACAAGGGACTTAGAATCCGATTTGAGGATTCTGTGAAAACTTCATTTGAAACCTATTGGCAAGAAAGTAATCCACAAGTTTGCGAAGAGACGATGAAGGGGATTGGTTTGATTATCAGTTCTTCGGCCCTTCTCAATGGATTTTTCACCCAAGAAGCATTCGACTATATACTGTGGTAGGCGCTATGAGACTTATATTATTACTTATACTTAGTAGTTTGTTTTTATCTTGTACGCAAGAGGTTCACCGCATTACCCATGGGCCGGTCGGCGATACGCAAATTGATTTTGAACAAAGCCCAGAGGTGGTTTCGCAGCTGGTTTTAGAGCAAAACGCCATGTATCGCGATGCTCTGGCGACAGATGATTCTAATGAACTTTTACAAAAAGTCATTTTGCCTATTAAGCGAGACTATTTTGATAGTGAGATGTACCTTAAGCCCGACCTCAATCAACAGCAGTCTTTTATTGATTTGCTTGGGATCTATAACGAAGCGATCTTGCGAGTGAATAGTAAAAACCCTGAGCTTCTGAAAGAAAATTCGGTACTGGATCACTACAAAGGGATGCTCGATCGCTCTTGTGATGAGAATCTTGAAGGCGGATGTGAAAATATTCGACTTCTTGCCATGGACCCGAGCAGCCGCAAAGTAGCTGTCGCAATTGCCACAGCCCAAGATGACGTCATTTCTTACTACCGCTATCTCATGATGGCAATGGACATGAGTAATAGGACTCGGGATCAAGAACTCGATTTCTACTTTATTAAGCGCGCCCAAGAGTACGGTAGACTCTTGGCTCAACAGCCAGAGGCCTTTCCCCAGTGGTCATTAACACGGCTCTCTCGAGTATTTCACAATATTCTAATCGACTTCAAAGGGGCTGACCCCAACTCTGTGTCCTACCGAGAATTTATAGATAACTTTAATCCTTGGGAATTTTCTCGTCACGGAGATGATCTTTTTAAAGAAAGTGCTCAACACCTCATCGATCAAGCCAGTCGCTATTATCTCTACGAAGACGAGCAGGTGAATCAGCTTCTCGTTGACACTATCGATCGGCAAATGGATCTAGAAAATGAGGGAATTCGCTTTATCATTGAAGATATCCAGGGTGACGGCGACTTAGCTAAAACACTTGAAAACCTCGAACTCACAAAGGTCTTTCCTGCCAACGAATACTTTTACATTGTTGATCGTTTATTCAATGATCATATGACTATCGATCAAGCCTCTAAGTTTTGGAGAAATACTAACAAAGACAAAGAGGCTATTATTCAAGTGGTCACAGACTATGTTGAGGTACAGGTTGTCTACATGATCATTAAGACGAATCGTCGGATGCGATCGTTTTTTGACAATAGTGAGCGCTATGCGGATAGCTTAGTACTTTTAAGGAGAGCTGTTAACGAAACTCTGAATCTTCACACCCAGTGGGATAGCCTTCTTAATAATAGAATAAGAAGACTTCGAACTTTTTTAGATCGACAGTTCAAGCGCTATGGAAGTGCTAGCCTTATTCAAAATGATCCTTACCAGTTGTTGGAAGGGCGTTTTGAGAGTCTTTCACAGAATATTAAATACTTGGCTGTTTATCCGAATATGATGATGTTGATTTATCTTATGGCCAAAGAAAAGTTCCGAGGAGAGATTCAAACCTTTTGGGGAACCTATGTCATTGACCCCGCTCTCATTATCGGCCTCTTTTTAGATGGAAATCTCTCGCCTTGGTTTAGTTTTGGTAACAATAAAGTGGGTCTTAATCAGATGCAGCTTCTGTATGCCTTTCACTTTGCACTGACAACGGAGATTTTTAGTACCTTTTCGAATAATAAGAGAATACCCATTGATTACGACAGTTTCTTTAAGGCTTTCATTGAAGAGTATTTTCAGAAAGAGATTACGGCAGCTGATGGGCTCGTTGATAAAGTCAGTAAGTTTAACTCCTTTCTCACACAGAATTCGAAAGACTACCGTGACCTGGAGCTCGCTTGCGGCGAAGAAAGGCGTTTTCAAGCCGATGAATTGGCTCATCTCATGGATTCTGGTGACTATGAGTTTGAACAGAGAAGTCAGACACTGTTTACAGATATTGATAGTCTCACTCAATACGTTTCAATGGGTACAATCACGACCAGTGGAACCTACTTTAAACTCATTAATGAGTTTTACCGCGGTCAATCCTTAACCCTACAAATTCGAAAAATACGCACTCACCTGCAAAAGAAAATCATACACATGAAGCATATGATAAATATGGTGGCTGAGTATGAGAAAAAGGAAATGCCGGGTTTAATGGCCCTTTTTAAACAAATAGAAGATCTTCAGGCCAGTCTTATTCGAAGTACTCATCAAATGCACTTACGACTCGATGGATGTGATCATTTGCTGGTGAAGCGTGAATACATGTTGCAAAACGCTCTTATTCGTAAAGAGCGAGAGTTTATGGCGAAGGTCTACGACGACATCATTGAATTGCGAGTTCTCCAGGAAAAAAATGCGCTTTCGAAATTGGAAGGGCAGGAGAAATCAGAAAAGATTTCTTCGCTACAATCCAGTTTCCCGAGTATTCAGACTTGGGATGGCATCGATGATGATACCTACAATCGACTCCGTCAGGAAGTACTCGATCAAGATCATCATAAATTGAGTGATACAGATTTTCCTGATGGAATCAGGAATCGGGGCTTTCGTGGCAAGGTCACTGAACGGATCTACGAATTCAGAAAATTCGACATGCTTGTGCGCATGAAGTCCTATTTGAAAGACGTTTATCCGCAATTGCGAGTTATGTTGCCAGACTTCGACACGTGGTCGGTACTGACCAGTTCTGATGTAGACCCTGTGCGTGTGGACTTCACCCTCGAAGAAGCCGAGAGAAAAGAAGACTTTATTAAAAGGGGCCTTTCATTCTTTTTTAGTAAACTGGACTGGTATGAGCAAACGACCAATGTCTTTTTCTTTAAGAGCAAGCTCGAAATGCTCGCGGAGCTCTATAAGATGAGTCCCTATTCTTTAACACCAGGAGCCTGTGAAGACCTGGATGCTTCAGGGTGTATGAATGTGACTTCGGCTGATATCGTCGAAGAGGGCTTTAAGGTTTTGAATTTACTCAATCTTGATCAGTTTGATATCGAGAATCTTCAATGGACGGGAACCCATGAGAAGTATCCGGTTAGTGCCCTTCTTGATGAGTTCATAATGGAGAAGAAGTCAAAAAGGAAGCTTCCATTGTTTGACAAAATCTTTCATTTGATTATTTCGGATGATCCCGATTTTACGAAAGTTGAAACTCTCTGGCTCGATGAGGCCGTGAGTTACTACGAGACAGAAACGTCTCTTGTTAATTTCTTCTTTAAGCCCTCTTCTGAGATCAAGGTGCGCATTAAAAGCGAGTACCTACCGAAGACAATTGACTATGCGCGAAAGGCTCAGCAGTTTATGGATACCTTGAATAGTTATAGAATCGACCCAAAGTATCAAATTTCTGAGTTCAAAATTAATTTAGAGGAGAGTGTCGTCGTCGATAAAGAAACGATCACTGTTTCAGGTACCACTGTCGAGGCTCCCATTTATATTTCGACCACTAAGTTGAGTGACTTCACCAGTCAATTGACCACAGTTAATGACTCTACTGATGGTCAGTTTTTACCTGCTGAATTTGGAGGGAAGTACACTGAAGAAGTTGAATAAGTGCCTTTGGCACCTTATAGGACTTTCTATTTTACTTCTGAGCAGCGCTTGTTCAGTTGATTACAGTGATCCGCTCTATGATCATCAAAGCCCAGCGCCGGAAGTTTCTTTTGAAACTTCCGATAAGTTAACTGCCCAATCAGGTGACGAAGAAATTGATCAGCTTTTAAGGGATTTTGAAGGTGGAGAGAAGTCAGCTGAGGAGTGTCTAGAAGTCTTGCGACCACGGGTTCTCAACTCTGAGGTTTTTCAATCTGGTGAAGCGCCTAAAACACGTGGCTTTATAAAAGCGCTCTCATTATTAAGTCGAATTCTTACGGAACAACATAAATCCTCTCAGCTCAATGGGAGTGACCTGAGTGAGTTTAAGAAAATTTATGTAAACCCATGTATGAGTGATGAGTCCCAATGTCGATCCCTTGGTGAACTCAGGGGCACGCCTTACCTGGATGAGCTTGTGGTAATCGCTGCGACCGCCCATGAAACCTCGCTCGTCGATTATTATAAAATAATGTTTATCGCCTTCGACTTGGGTAATTCAAGAGCTCCTACTTTTGTGTTAGATGCCTATTTTGCTCGGTTCAAGGAACTGGCTCAATCAGACCTCTTTAAAACTGGCAATGATGAATTTTTCTACCGTCGCCATATGATTCTTCTTGGTGAGGTGGCCGAAAAGAGTGAGTCTCTTTCAGATGGAAATATACTATCTTTTTTACTTTATATCGAGCCTTGGAAACCTCGCAGTGAGACGAATGATGAAATTGAGAATTCCCTTAAGGCGATGAGTTTTGGGCTTTTTACGAATCACTTAAAAAAGTCACCTGAGCTGAAGAATGCTTTTAGAGCGTATATTAATAATACCATCAATACCTATGAAGAAACTCAACTAGGGGCCCTGAAAAAGAGAACCCCGCTCGGCATTAATATGATTGAGAAATTAAACATCGATCTCGAATTCTTGAAGAGCGAAAACTCTCGGGTCGATTTCTTCTTCGCTATGAGTATCTACAAAGCCGATTTTGGCATCCAAGAAGTTGTGGAGATGCGGGAAGCGCTCGGCATTCAAACGAACTTCTACCCCATCGCCCAATCCGGTCTGCAGCTAAAGATGGCCGAACAAGTCAAAGCGACCAATGAGTTCATGCGTCGGAAGTTTATTGAGAAAACCAGCTCGTCATTGAGTGAGGAGGCCATTAACTCGACCATCTTTGATAACTTTCTCTACGAAGCACAGCTCATCGGCGAAGAGTGGATGCAGTTTACAGAAAATACGAATCTATTAAAGGATTTGAGTTTGAGCCTGGCTCCTTCAAGCCAGCTTTCGGAAATCAATAAGTACTTTGCCAGTGTCGATCGCAATATCGAAATGGTGGTTACCTACGCCTTAATGATGCCTTTAATGGTGCAAATGTCTAAGATGAATTATAACCAGAGAATAAAGATCCTTTGGTTTGAATTCGTTATTTCGGCGCGAAGTATTATGGCCCAATTTTTTAGGGGCTACCGTAGGCCATGGTTCAAATTTACTACGGAACTGAATAGGCTCTATCCCCACGAACTGATACTATCATTTTACTACTCGATCGCCATTGACGGATATTCAGCTTTCAATACATCGGTTAAGGAGTTTCTTGACCAAGCCTACGAGAGATTGATTCAACAGAATATAAATCGTTACCGAATTTACACAAATCAGTTGATTGACACCTATCTCAGTACCGGTGAATTTCAGAATTTGATTGGGTTTTGTTTTAATCCCAATTACACCGAGAGCCTGCGATTCGAAGATCTCGATGACTTTACCCAAGGTTCTTTTGAAACCTATTTTAAAGGTGGCAGTAGCCCAGGAGCTCCCTCCGGATACAATTACTACTCAGAGGTTTTCTCTGATATTGATGCTGAAGAAGACGGCATGTATATTGTACCCTTTGCCGAATTGCTCGATAGTCATCGAACCGAATTTTTAGACAGAATGAAGTTGATTAAGCGATTCTATCAGATTGCCAAAGAGCATTCTCAAGAGGACTTATCAGCCTTTCAAAGTAAAATTGATGAGGCCGAAAAGGTGTCGAATCTATTTATCACTCGCGTTGTACAGATCCACGAAATTTCTGAAGCTTGTCAGAGCTTGCGTATTGAGACCGAAAGAAAAAGGCAAGTGGCCCTTATCAAGTATGAAAGGGAGTACCTGAAAGATATCTATAAGTTGGCTCAAGGAATCCAAAAGGGTGAGGTTAGTCTCGAAAGTGCCAATGAGAGTTTAAAATTTGATGAGGGGTACCCCGACAATTATAAGGGGTTTGATCATTTTGAAAAAATCGGGAACAAGGTCGTTTATCACTTTCACAAGCTCGATCTCATGAGAAGAGTGAGGAACCACCTTTCGACTGGATATCAGAATTCTTCAGGTGAAAGCTTGCCAGCCATTGCGCTTTATTATCACCCGACCAAATTTGAGGCCACAAACAGTTATCTCAAGCCCTGGAGCTTTGATGGTAGTAAGGAGATTCGCCCGCGAGTTGAAATTTCTATTCCTGGTCGATTGAGAAACAATTCGGGTCTCCAAGTACAGATTGATGGAAAGCCCTATAGCTATTTTAGTAATAAGTTTCCTCGCATTAGTTTTCAAATTGAATCGGGAACGAGTGAGGAGCAGTTTCTCGGTGAAGCCTTGGAATTGTATAACTCTCGGCCCGCAGCCGAAGAGACTGCGAGCTTTAAAAATCAAATGGGGAAGTGGCAAGATCAGCTCTCTGAAGCCTTTTTTAAGGTTCAGTACTATTCGGCCCACTTCCAGCTCATTCTCTATAAAATGGGCGATATCCCTATATATGACTACCAGCGACCAGAGTGTCTTAAGGAGTCGAGTCTCAACCCGAGTTCCTGCCTAAAAACCTATCGAATAGAGGCCAGTGACCTGGTCAGGGCGTCTCTAAAACCCTTTCTCTTTGCCGATATTTCGGAGCCAGAAGAGGTAGAAGTCTACGGGTATTTAAAGCGAAGGATGCGTCCCGATACAATGAACCCCTACGAGGGGTTAGCACCAACTCTCTTTAATCCGAAATCACAACAGCCGCTTGGTGTTTTTAATTACATAATGACTGGGCTTTCTCAGGAGCTTCTCGGCAATAGTTTTGCTTGTCTGAGTGATAAAGGGTGTGATGCGGCCGTAACCCGGGTGGGGGATCTGAAGCGTGCGAAGGATTACCACCTGACCGAAGGATTAAAGAAAATCTTTTTCTTTCCAGTAGCGCTTGGTATTAAGCAGGATATTTTTTCTGACCTAAAAGCGCGGGTTCACCATAATTTTAATCAGATAGCGACTTTCGAGCGAGAAATGAATTTGGCGATTCAAGAGATTGCCACAGAAAGTGATCGCCATAGTTCTACCCATTTTCAACTCAACCTAATGCTTAACTCAGAAGCACTTCAAGTCCCTTGGTTGGAGAGTAATAACCTTTCCAGCGAAACGGCCTTTGAGACTTTCAACGAGGATACTGAGGGGCTTTTCGAATAAGCCTCGTCTAAAAGTGAGTCCTGTTCGCGTCTGCGGACAGCGAAAGGCCCAGGACTTTTCATAGGTACAAAAGCTTGTTGCTTGGCGGAAATTGTCTTTTAGAATTTCAACCTACAGGTATTTTATAAATTCACCTAGAAGGAGAAATCATGGGACTAGCTGAAAAACGTGCTATCAAAGACTTTCAAGACAATATTTACCCGGGAATTGAAACAGAGCTGAAAGCGGCTTTAAAAACTGATGTGCCCATCGAAATCAATTGGGAATCTTTGGCAGTGGACAACCAAGGTCATCGCTACACCGAAGCCTTACCGGCCATTTATTTTACTCCCCTGGTAAAGGCTCTTAGTAGCATTACACAGGACGATATGGGAGCCGAGGCCCTTAAAGAGGCGTTGAAGAAAATTGAAATTAAAAACGTAGAAGGACGAAGTGACTGCTACACAGCTAAGTTTGCAAACGGAGTTCTTGAAATCGACACGGGTTACTCTAATGAGCATGCTGTGAGTACGCGTACAGATTCTATTCAATCGACTCTTGAGCAAGCGCTTTAAAGGCTAAAGTAATGACTGCTGAAAACCCTGATTTTTGCGTCTTCAGCAGTTTTCTTTTCTTCGGAGGCCTGTGCCAACATGGCGATTTGGTTATAGGCCGTCATTAGGTAGTTTTCGGCCAATTTAAAGTCTTCAGATGAGAGCGAACTCACCAGGATCGAGTTGCTTTTAATTTGATCTCGATCGATGAGCTGCGAAAGGACATCTAGAAGGGACTTAAAGTCTTTTCCTTGAAAACTAAATCGCTTGGGAAGCTTTAAAAATGTGATTTGCTGCTTTTCGATCTCGATAATTTTTAGATTTTGCAGTTTTTCAACTCGTTGTCTGCATTCATCAGTTGTAAAGAGATCGTTCCAGAAAAAATAAAAATCCTTTTCACTCACTCTTTGGTTTTGCCGAAGGTGTTCAATAAACAATAGATCCAGGGGTTCTAAGTTTTCGTGTAAAACGATGGGGCCAAGTAGGACTTCCCTAATACACTTATTGTTTTCCACCAGTGTCTCTCTCATCTCCTCTTGATCCGAAAGATTTTGAATCTTAACCAGGTTTTTTAGATATCGACTCTCCAGTGAGTTGAGACTGAGATACTGACTCAAGCGATCTAAAAAATCCTCAGAAGCCTTTCGTTTGCCATTAACGATATCAGAGAGCAGGGAAGGGGAATTGTATCCGAGTTTACTGGCAAAGGACCGCATTGAAAAGCCCGGTCGGGATTGCTTTTTTGAATCGATAAATCGCTCTAGAAACTCAGACAGGCTTTTTGATTGAATGAGAATTTCAATATGAGAGAGACTTTGTTCTGCAGTTAATTGGCCCATAAATGGCTTTAAAGTCCATTGTGAAGGGAAGTTCAAGAAGTTTTGACGAGTTTGGTAAAATAACTCTCTCGGACCTTTACCAGCCGCCGCCCCCGCCGCCTCCCCCGCCGCCGCCGGAGAAGCCACCACCGCCGCCGCCCGAAGAACTACTCGGATCCACAGCGGAACTTGAAATTTGCGAGGTCATCGCTGCAGCCATACCTCCCGCCGCTGCAAAACTAGAGAAGCTTCTCGAGTCATCGGCGAAAGAGCTATTATACCAGCGCGGATAGTGGGAACTGGTGTCGCCACTTCGACTTGATTTCAATAAATGATTTTCAAACCTCTGGGTCCAAGTGTTTTCACAGCCAAGGGCCACGGCGTAGGGAAGGAGTTTTTCGAAGTGTTCATCGCTCATTTCGGGGGGGGAGATATTCTTAATTTCACCATTGTCAGCGTAGCTCAGGTACATGCGAAGACCCTCGATATGTAGAAATTGTTTGTAGCCAGCAGGCGTTCGTCTTTTGACAAGTACGCTGAAGCTAATTTGCACGATGTTGAGAATACTGACCAGTAGAAACACAAGAATGAATTCTTGAGTGGCCCAGGAAAATGCCCAGGAGAATACCGAAACTGATGAAACGTCTCCAGTGAACTGTATGGTCGCCAAGACATAGATAAAGCCAAAATAAAAGAAGCTGACTCCCGAGGCTGAAAGAGTCGTAAAATAATTGGATCGATCCGACAAAAGGGCCCCAGGCAGTTTTTGGCTGAGTGGTATCGAAATTAAAAAATAAGAGGCGATGGCAATCGAAAAATTAGCCATAGAAGTAAAGGGTAGAAATTGCGACATTCCCAGTAGGGTCAAAAGGTAAAGAAAATTGGCGATTGCCCTAAAAAACCCATTTTGTACCACGTAGTTTGCGTTGACGACCTTGGTGACGGCTTTTCGATGGCTATTCAGAATACCTGATATTTTTGAATGAACGGCATTTGAGAATCTGAGTTTATCACTAGACATAAATAGCTTGTTAAAGAGATTGCTCTCGTCGGGGCCTTCGAATGTTTGCTCAGAAGAAGCGGGGCGAGACTCGACTTCGTAGGTGCTGCCATCTAGTTTTAGATGGAGATATTTTTTGGCGGCAAGATTGAGAATGTTCGCCGTCAAGCAAACGGGATCATACTTCATTTGATGAATCATTCGAGCGGCCCCAGGAGAAACTCCTTTAGGTGGTTCAAACCGAGGAATGATGGTGTCTCCGGCGTAATCGACACCGACTGTAAACCATATCGCAAAACATATCAGGGCAAAGGCGAGCGCAATGCAAAGAGCATAGAAGTAGCGCAGAAAGTAGTCGGTAGAGAGACCAGCGTATTTTTGTATTTCATTGTCGCTTGGGGTGAGCAGGTTTTTATCAAAAGTCATTGAGAGCGTGAGTCCTTCTCGAGGATTCAGCTCCCTGGTGGTGAAGAGTTCGAGCTCTCCAGACTCAGTGAGCCGATACTCTGAGTCCTCTTCATTGGCGCCGTAGAGACCCGTAAAGCCTGCTACAAAGTGGATGGATTCAGCGGTAATCACTTGCGGAAAATGGACTCGAACACTCGCCTTTTTAATGTAGAACTGCCAATAGTTACCGGTCACATTCCAGTAAATTCGTTCTTTTTCTTGGTAGTCAGAGATATAGTCTTTTACTTCATAGATAATCGTGTACTCGTAATAACCAGGGTCGAGCTCTCGGTAGCGATCACCAACATAAATTTTCAATGTTCCGCCAGAGCCATCGAGAAACCAGGAGACGTAACCACCGTCTTTTTTAACGTCGATAACATTGAATTTAATAAATCGAGTGGAGCCATCATTTCTTCGATAAAACATGGGGATTTCTCTGTAGATTCCCCGTTTTATATTTCTTCGTTCTGCTTTAACTCTTATGGTCTCTTCGACACGAATAGAGCGATCGGAGCCGACGAAAATGTCAACATCAAAGGATTCAATCGATTCCGCAGCGAGAGTCCATTGGGCCGAAAGGAGGAGAAAAACAAAACCGATCAAGATCGATAAGGGGTGGAAGGTTCTAGGGAGAATAGTCACGTCGATATTCCTTCTCTGTTATTTTTCACTAAAGTTGATTTTTTCGGTGGCTGTTTCAAATTCGAGGTAATGCCTCTGTGTGTATCCGAATAGTCCTGCGAGAAGAACATTGGGGAAGACTTCTTTGGCAATATTAAATTCTCTAACAGTGCCATTGTAATAGCGCCTCGTGAGTTGAATAGCCTCTTCGACTTCAACCAGTTGCTTAAACAAATTATTATAGACTTCGTCTGCTTTGATATCTGGGTAGTCTTCAACCAGAACGAGCAAACTTTTAAGCCCTTTAGACACGAGGCGCTCGGTTTGTTCTTGGTCACCTTCGCCGGAGCGAAGCTTGACGACTTCTTCAAGAGTTGTCTTTTCATAGACACCATAGCTTTTGGCAATTTCAACGAGGTTAGGAATCAAGTCCATTCTCTTTTTAAGTTGAACGTCGATATTGCTATGGGCTTCACTGAGGTGATTACTGAGCCGGACCATCTTGTTGAAGTACAAGATAATCCACACCAATAGAAGAGCGGCGAGGCCAGCGAGAAGGTATATCAAGATCAATCCTTTTGCCCCTATTATGACCTACTCATGCAGATCATGAAAATAAATTCATAATCTAGCTTTCCCATGATTAACTGGCGGGTCTGCGAAAGATCCTTAAGACGCCGATGCAGGTTTTTCTGGACTTATCAGTATGAATAAGATACAGTGCGTCACGAACGAATTTTCGAGTGGATACGGAGTAAAGACGAGGGGTTAACGTCTTTGAGCAGTGTTTGAAAGTAAGGAAGGTTACGGTGTCCACTCCCATTCTTGTAGTACGTACTCTCGTGCATCGATTGCTATTCGCTAAAAAAACTCTGATTTTTAAAATTGCATTTGTGTTGAGCTTTACCGCTGTTTCTCATGCCCAATCAGAACTAACAGCGACCGATGTCTTTTCGGGCGCAAGTCTCATTTCTTCTACAGATGATTACAGTCAAACCGAGCTCGAAATTTTAGAAGCGATGAATATTGCTGAAGGGAAGGGGATTCCGTTCAATTTTTATGGACAAGATTTCTCTCCACAAACTCTTATTGATCTGTATTTGCCAAAGGTTCACTTGTTGACTGATCAAGCGAAGCTCATACTCCCAAGAGAGAACCTCCGATCAGAAGACTTCAAGTTTTTCTTTGCGGCTCACCAAGTATTCAATGGAATACTAGGGTTCCCGAGAGTTTCACTACAGGATATCAGTTCTGAGAATCGTATTGCGACTAAAGAACAACTTGTTCGAGCACTGACTAAGAGAATTGCTTTCGTCGCAGCACTTTCGCAACGATATGATTTAGATTGGTTTTATAGTTGGGCGGCCCGTAACTCCTATGCCTTGCAAACCTCTGAGGACTCAACTTTATCTTTTGTTCAGCAATTTAAAAATTCAGAACATCTTTTTGATGTTGCACTGGGTGCAGCGACTGGTGAGGCCAAAAAGTCCCAAGGAATTATCAGATCTGCTATCAATGGTCCTCTTATAAATGCCGGATTGCCGACCCTGGATTTTATTGGGCCATCAGATTTTACAACTCTTGGAGAGGAGTTAGCCCTTAATACCTCACCGGAAGCTGTGGGAGAAATGAATGTAATTATGACGCCCCAGTCTTCATTCGCGACCTACGAGGTTTTAGCAATGAACCTTGCTGATCTTTTAATGGAAGGTGAGTTTGTGAGCTTTTCTGAGCAAATGGGATTGGGTACTGAGCTCAGCACATGGGAGGCGGATCTGGATGAAAAAATTCAAATGTTTAGCTCCAATCAGTTCCCATTTCAAAATGAGGTTTCTGAAGGGGATCTCCAGCTAGAAGGAAGAAAACAACGATTAATTCAAAAGGTACAGAGACTGGCCTTTAAACTCTACCAACTAAGGAGTAATGGGTTCAGCGAGTTTGATACTCCTACTCATTTACAGTTTCTGGGCGAACTTCGCAGAGAAATTATTGGCAGCTCTAGTGACGAAGAGGAGCTAAGTCGGCTTGAATCGGTTTATGAGGATACCTTGCAGAGCCTTGTTGCGAGTCGCTCTATTAATTCTCAAATTCCCCAGGAATTTCTTGCCGAAGAAAGAAGTTTTATCAAGCCTAAGCAGCAGAAAGAAGAAAAGGTTCTCCAGGCTTTGAGGCTTGCAGATATTGATCAAGTGAATCGAACCCACAGAGAGAGGCTGAGTGCTTTGGGACATGATTGGTCCCAGGCAGGAACTCTTAGATTAAAAACGTCAACTGACAATCCCGGTGTAGATCTGAGCCCTATTGTTATAGATGCTCCCAGAGAAATGGACTATATCCAAAGGCTTGTTAGCCTGAGAGATGCTGTTTTTCATCGGGTTAACAATACGTTTCTTCCCATGGTAGAAAATTCGAATTTGCCAGATGACATTAAGAACTCTATTAGAACTTCGATGAGCGAATACTTAGAGATTTTTAGTCAAAAGGTGAGCCAAGCCATAAATCGCTACAGCCAAGAGTTCCTAAAGATTGAAGCGAGTGATGATAAGGCGAAAGCAGCCGTTAAAATGTCACAACTAGAGTCTAATTTGTCGCGGTCTCTGCACCAGAACTTTAAAGCCATGATTGAAATATCGAATAATCTCGATAGCCGAAGACGTAAGCTGAGAAGGCCCCTTGCGACCATAAGGCGCACGATTGCTGACTTGAATGCTGGAACATTAGTGCACATGCCTGTTATTCAAGAAATCCTCGATCAGTTTCCGGCAAAAGCTCGAATTTTCGGGAACCTTTGTACTTATATCACGAAGCTGTGTATTAAAAACCAACCTTTAACTGACTTCGTTAGAAACCGACTGACCTACGCAGACATCAGTAGAACCGGAAAGCCTGCCCACTTTACAGGGATTCCGGTAGAAGAAATAAAGCGATCGCTCCCGGATGATGCCGTGGTTATTGTTGTCGCAAATCACGACTATGCCCCTCTTGATGCTAAAGTTCTCGACGAGCTAGCGAAGCAGCTCGAAGCCAGAGAAACCATGTTTTTGACGATGAAGGTTGTCTATCCCCATTTCTTTGTAAGAAAGAATACCGATCCAAATACCTTCTTTATTGAAGATCGTTCGTGGATGAAAAAGGCCCTAGCGAGGATGGGGGAAACTGAGGGACGGACTGTTTTTAATCTTTTTCCTGAAGGGACTATTCCCTACTGGTTTGCTCAGTTCCCGCTCGTCGCAAAATCAGGAGGATTTGTTTTAGCGAGGCGTACGGCCCATAAGTTAAGAGAGCAAAAGAAAGTCTTCGTACTCGAAGTGCAAACAAATGTTCTTCCTTATATGCTTGGCAATGAAGAGGGAGAATTAACGGCTGAGCTTCTACCACTGGTTGAAGTGCCCAATGGTGAAGTTGATAAGGACGATGCATGGGTGGCTCAAATGCGACAGAGTTTCGAAAACAGGGCCAATCAAAATAGAGGCGAGGCTTCTCCTGTCATCGTTAAGCCTGAGCGCTTTGCCAACTCAAGACTCCATCAATCAGAGGGCCTTGTTCGTTTTGTACATGGGACTCGGGCGGCCCACCCCTACGTCGTCACTCCATCGAGTGTCGTTACTGGAGGAGCGGCTATCGAATTAATGCGAGACGAAGGAATAGAAGGACGTGACCTACGGCCTCTACTCGTCAGACCCCTTTGCGAGAGTTATTTCTTATAAGACTATTGGCAAAGAAATGAGGCTCTGACTAAAAATTGGAGCTTCTCAAGCTCAGTAACACTGGAATCGCGAATTAAAGCAAATATTAGGATGAGTCGGTAATCCAGCCTCGTAACAGTGGTTCAGAGCATCGTCATAGGCCTCATCTTCTGTAAGGCCATAACCACTAAAGACTCCAACACCCTCTACGAATATTTCGCAATCCCAATATTGCTTGGCGTGGGCGTATTCTGAACGTGACGGGAAGAAGCTAAGTAATAAGGCGAAGACGATAAAGGTTACTAGTTTCATGGGATCAACTGTGAGTTTGTATGATTACTTAGATAAAAAATGGTAGCGAGAGAGGGACTTGAACCCCCGACACCCGGATTATGATTCCGGTGCTCTAACCAGCTGAGCTACCTCGCCACGTGAATGAAGATAAATACTGAAATAGGGTCTCCATGTCAATCATTCTTTTTCGGGAGACCTATGATAAAAACCTGTAATTTTAATAGTTTAGGGTGGGAATCTTAATTTCGAGCCATTTTAGCAGCGAGCTTTCTCAGGTCCCGAGCAAGAAGCTTTTCGCTTTTTAGCAGGGGCTTGAGTTCTTTTATCTTCGCCTTGCGCTCAAGGTTAAGGGCCTTAATGTCAGCTTGTAGGGCCTTCTGTTCGGCACTTTTTAGCTTTTGCTCGGCCTTGAGTTCATTTTTATCAAAATTGAGAACATTCATTTTTGACTTAAGCTCATTTTCAATTGTTTTGGCTTCATTTAAGCGTTGATTGAGGGCCTCTACAAGTTCGAGATCGGCACTGTCGGCTTTTCTTAGGTCGCGGGCAATAATCTTGCGAAGTCCTCTTGCTTCAACAAATTGCTCTCGAATGGCTTTGTATTCAGTTCGATTGGCTTTGATTGCATCTCTGTAAGCGACCACTTCATTGCGGACTTCATTGCGCTTTTCTTTGGTCACCGCAATGGCATTTTCAATCTTTTCTTTCTCTTCGGAAATAGAAACGACTTCGCGGTGAATGGCGCGAATATCATTTTCTAAAAAATCCATTTCTGTGATGGGTTCTTCGATGTGAGGGAGGCTAACGACATCCTCGATAATCACATTGAGTTTAGGGAGGCGATTGCGTTTGCCGAGTTTAATACCCTTGAGTTTAAGGAGCTCGAGAATCTTAACGAGACTCAGATCACTGTTGTGAATCACTGCCAAATTAAATTTGGTTTTCTCAAGGTTGGCAGAAAACAAGCTAATTTCATCAAGAACAGAGTTACTGAAGTCGGCCCCCGAAAGATCGGCCTCTGAAAAGTCGATTCCCTCAAGAAGGGCCCCTTTAAAATTAGCTCCTCGAAAGTTGCGTGCTTTAAAATCCTCGGCAGAAAGACTTAATCCTTCGAGGTTAGAGCACTCACCCAGTTCCGAGTTATAGCCCGTTTCGCCTTTTGCGTTAACACAAGAGTCTGAGTCCTCATCGTAGAAAAACTTATAGCTAATTACAGGAGGCTCTGCAGGGGCAGGGCTTGAATCATCGTTGCCGGGGTTAGAAGGACCAGCGGGATTCACACCGCCAGGAATTTGCTCGAGAACATCTTCGACATCATCAGTTGGCTGCGCACTACAGCCAATCACACTGAGAGCAAAGAGAAGTAAAATAAGATTAAGAAACAAGGACTTAAAAAAATGCCCTGAGAAAAAGAGAAGAGAATTCATATTTTTTGAGCAAACGTTCCGCATAATAAACCTCTAGTTTTGAACACTCTTAGTTTACAAAAAGCGGCGCGAAGACCCAATAGTTGAGCTATCAAGACTTCTTAACATTTGAAATGATCAATAATACTAATGGTTTATGCGGGAGCAGCCCATTTGAATTTGAGCCCGTCAGTTTCAATTTGATACAGAATTATCAGTCAGAATATCTCAAGAGGTTGATGAAGCTGATGATTACAGCTTCATCTGGCCAGAGTCTGAGGCTCCAGTTTCGGCTGAGATAAAGTTGATCCAAGAAGTGGCCGCACTTTCAGATTCCTCATGCTTGCGAGCTTTACGCAAAAATTCTAAAGATTTATTGATATCCTTTGTTTGGTATTGGGCAATACCAAGACTCAGAAATGCGTAGCCGGGCTTTTTAAGGCCGCCCTTGGCGACTGAATTATTGAGGTACTTAATAGCCGTTTTAAAATCTTCTTTCTCGAGATAGAGCTGTCCTAACTGAAAAAACAGCTGTCCATCTTTTGCTTGTTCGGCCGCAAGCTTCATAGGGGGGATGCTTTTTTCGATTTCTTCGGCCTGGTAATAGGCTTGTGAAAGAAGCTTATTGGTTTTCTTAGTTTTCTTGATCTGGCCACTTTTCATGTGCTTCTCAAGAATTTGTGCAGCCTTTAAAGGAATACCTCGCTCGATATAAAGACTCACCAGATTCATAAGATCTTTCTCGTCTTCGAGGTGACCCCACTTATAGGCGAGTTCAAAAGTGGCAAGGGCTTGTTTAAAGTCATTGAGATTAATATAGGTGCCCGCCAGTTGCTTCCAGTATTGCTTATTACCAGGCTTCATTTGCGTTAAAATACGAAGGCTGCGTTCAGCATTTTTAAACTGATTTAATTCAAAGTTGAGGGCTACGCTTAATTTCAACCAATTCTCTTTGGGATTCGAACTTTTAGAAATGGCATAATCAACATTTTCAAGAGCTTGTTTTTTCTTACCCTGCTCAAAGAGCATAGACGCATAAAAGACATAGGCCTGTGGTTTTGCTTCTTCCACGCTCTGAAACCATTCCATAAGAATCTTAAGGGCCTTTTTGGAATTCCCAATTTGTCCGTAAAGTTGAGAAAGGGTGTACATGCTAGACACGGTAGGGCCGTAGGGAAGAGCTCCAACCTTGAGAACTTCCTCAAAGTCAGCGATCGCTTTTTTATATTTTCCTTGAGAAGCGAAAACAAAGGCTCTGGATTGCAGGGCTTGGGAATACTCGTAGGGGCGCTCTTTTGTCTGGCTGAGAAGCTTATCAAGAATTGATAGGGCTTTGTCGTAGTTTTCACTGGTTGAGAGCTCGTTAGCTCTTTGTAATTTCTTGAAGACGTTCTTAGAAGTGAGGGCCGCTCTTCTACTTTTTAGGGCCGAAACTTTTTGGCTCACACCAATTTTGGGAAGAGAAGCAAAACCCTCGAGTGTGAAAAGTACGAGGATCATTCCTAATAGAATTTGAGTAATAAAATTTTGTCTCATAATTCTTAAACCTTTTAATTGGCTAAACATTTCTGCCTTAACCTTGGAGTTTAAAGTCTAGTTGGACTTTGAGGTTTTTCCTCTTGGTCGGTTTTCCATCAATTACTTGGGGCTTGTACTTCCACTTGCGGAGTGCCCTTTTGGCCGCTGAATCAAAAATTCGTCTCGGCTGGGACTGCAAGACGTTTACGTTTTCTACGGCACCTGTCTCGGTGATGTCGAAAGAGAGTACAACAAAACCCTGCTTACCCTGCATGGCTGCTTTGCGCGGGTACTGAGGTTCGATGCGAACCAATGGCACAACGTCAGAGTCGCTACTGCCACCAGCAGCAGCAGAACCTAAATAAGGACCGTCACCCAGGGCTAAATTGTCGGCGAGTTGTGGGGCTTGCATAGACATTTGCGGTTTTTGCGGAGTTTGGTCTTGAGCGATTTGTAGCTTTGGTCTCTGCGGAGCTTCTTTCGGCTCGGGTGGCTTTTTAGGGCGCTTTCGATCCCGAGCTTGAAGGTTCTCATCATTTTTTACGCGCAAGAACTCAATAAAGTTTTCGCTATCTGACTTTTCAATCGCCTTATGGCCACCGCTAATGAGTGATGCCATTAAAAAGAAAAGGCCAAAGCTGACCCCACAGGCTGCTAAAAAGGCTAAGCCTAATCGCTTCATACTAGTTCACTCCAGGTTTTGCAGCTAGAGAAATAGATTGAACACCAGCAAGCTTTACTTGGTCCATGACCTGAACGAGTAGGCCATTCTTTGAATCTTTGTCGGCCTGAATGACGACAGAGCCCTCGGGGCTTTCTGCGTGCAGTCTTTCAACATTGGCCCGAACCGAACGAATATCAATTCGACGCTTTTGAATCCAAATTTCTCCCGACTCAGAAATAGCGATCATAATATTGGCTCGCTCTTTCTTTTCAGCAGTCGCTGCACTCGGGCGATTCACTTGAATTCCCGATTCCTTAACAAATGAAGTCGTCACGATAAAGAATATAAGCATGATAAAAACCACGTCGAGCATGGGTGTTAAATCAATACTTGTTTCTTCTTCATTATTTAAACGTCTCTTACGTCTCATAAATTTATCCTCGACTAAAAAGTGAGTTTTTCAGAAAGAAATTCTGTTTCTCTTTTTGCCTTTTTCTCTAAAAGACTTCCAAAATAGAGTCCTGAGAGCGCGGCAACCATACCCGCCATGGTCGGAATAGTGGCCATGGATATACCACTGGCCATCATTCGAGCATTTCCGGTACCGGCTATGGCCATTATATCGAATACTGCAATCATTCCTGTTACTGTTCCCAATAATCCGAGCAGTGGACATAGGGCCACTAAGGTCTTGATGGCGGGAACAAAGCGAAAGATCTCAGATCGCGCCTGAGAAATGATCATTTCGCGCACTCTATGGGCCGACCACGACTCGTGGGAACCAACTCCCTTCCAGTGTTCTTGGGCCTGTTCTTTAAGCTTTGGCATTTCGAATTTGAAAAAGGCAAAGCGCTCTAGAATAAGGGCCCAAAGAGCAAGCGTTGTGAAGAAAATCACCCACAATACTTGCCCACCGGCATCCATAAAGTTTTGAACGAGCTCAAGGATATATCCCACAGGCTAGTCCTTTTTAACCATTTGTGTTTTTTGGGCCATTAAGCCTGCACTCTGCTCTTCGAGAATTTGCAGGATCCCTTTACTCTTTCCATTAATATAATTGTGGATGAGTAGAAGAGGAATGGCGCAAACAAGTCCGAGAACCGTTGTGATCAAAGCTTGAGAGATACCACCGGCCATAAGCTTAGGATCTCCAGTTCCAAATAAAGTGATCGACTGAAACGTTTGGATCATACCAGTTACTGTTCCGAGTAGTCCCAATAAGGGAGCCACTGCTGAAAGAATTTTCAGAGTAGAAATCCCTTTTGTAATCGGCGGAGTCGATTTAATAACCGTCTCGTCGATTTTGAGTTCTAATGTCTCAAGGTCTTTGTCTTTAAACTCGTTAAAAGTTTTAAGAATAGATCCAAGAGGGTTGCCTTCGATCGGCTCATCAGTAGTTAACTGTTCGTCGATCATGGCTTTTTGCTTGCGTAGAGTGACAAAACGCTCACCAGCTAAAACGAGACCCAGTAAAAGAAGAGCGAGAATCACATAACCAACGAGACCACCTTGTTGAATACGTTCGCTCAGGCTAGGAGCATTCACGAGCATGGAGAGAATTGTTCCTCGGCTCGGGTCAATGGCAAAAGGTGCAAAGGCATCATCTTCGTCTGCGAAGTCATCAGCGAGGGAAAGGTAGCGGCCAGAAGGCTGACGAGCGAGCTCGGTGATTTGCTGAGTTTCGCCTTGATAAACGTAATACTTGCCATCAGCTACGAGGTTAAAGCTTCCGACACGAGTGACGGGAAGTTCTACTTTTTCTCCGCTGGGCTTAACTACAGTTGTTTTGTATGTAACAACCTTACCAGACTCAGTCATTTCTTGCTGAAGTTCGAACCAAAGTTTTTCGAGCTGAGGGATATCTGGAAGGTTTTTCGTTTCGGCCATCGTTCTCAAAAAGGGTTCACGGCCTTTAAACTGTGAAGAAATCACTGAAGTTTGAACGGTTCCTGCGAAATCGCCAGAAACTTGTCTGACCACTCCAAAGAGTTCTCCAAGAGTTCCCACTGCAATATTGAGTTCTTCTTCGAGAACCGAGAGTTTCTTCTCGTTCTTTTCAAAGATTCCATTGAGGCGTTTTGATTCCGCTTCGAGGGCAGCGAGTTCTTTTTGTGCTTTATTGAGTAAAGTCTTCTGCTGAGCCTTTTTGTTAATAAACTCTTGCTCGCGCTCTTTCAGTTCTTTTGACTGGACATTTCGTTCAGAAAGAACCTGTTTTAGAAGACCATCTAATGTTTGTTTTTCGCCTTCAGCATGTGCTGAAAAGGCAATCACCAAAGAGACTAATGGTAAAAGGATCTTTTTAATCATTAGAGAACCTCCGGCGTTGTAATAGGCATCGGAATCAAGTCAGGAGCTTGTTGCTTCTTGGCGATTCTTAAACCTTTAGTAATAGTGCGCTTGTAGCTAGAAGGAAGCTCAACCCATTTTTTCTCTTTCTGGCTCCAAAGTCCGCTGACTTCACCATCGAGAGATTGATACATGAGAGCAACCCGACCAACTCTAAGGAAGTCCACAGTGAGGTCTTTTTCACCGACTTTGTGAACTCCACGATAAGCTTCAATTGTTCGGCCGTATTCATTTTCGACCTGATAAGCTTCAAGGATTCTGCGGTATTTTTCGGAAGTCGAAACATCCGCACGTTTCATCATAGCTTTCAGCTGAGTCAGACGGTTAGATCGTTCCTCTGGCAAGAAAGGTGTGTCGAGATTGACAAACTTTTCAAGAGTTTCGAGCATGCGAACCATCAAAGGAATGATGTCCTTATTGGTAGTTTTTAAGCTCTCGATCTTTTGTCCGATACTAACCATTTCCTCATTTTGCGATTTGATAAAGTCCCGCAACTGTTGGTTGTAGACTTTTGTATTCTCAATGCGCTTGAGGACCATGCGGTAGTCATCAGTGATGGTGCGAGTTTGACTTGCTACCTGAGTGACTTTCTTTTGAGAAGCCGCTGCTTGGTCGTGGTTCTTAGCTTGTTCAGCTTTGGTTTTGTCAACTTTAGCAGATGGGTTCGCGAATGCCGAACCCATGCTGAAAAGAGAGACAATGACTAACAATGTACGAATGTTTCTCATACGAATTGACCCCTTGTCCTTAAAAATTTTGCGTATAACCCGCAAAAACGAGTCTTCCCACCTGGTCATACAAATCTGGGTCCAGCTGGTTGTTTCCATTTGTATCATCCAATGGCGCAGTTGTCCCGAATACATTTTTCACTCCTAGGGAAATATCTGCATTCCATGGGGCTGCATAATTTACAGTGATGTCGTATTCCGTATAACGACGAATCTCGTGGTTTGGTTCAGCAATTGCTTTCTCGTGACGATCAATGGTTCTAGCAGTAAAGAATGATGTAAGATTTGCACCATTCGGCGTGTAACCAAAGCTCATTACGTTTCTAAAGCGCGGATAGCTATTTCTACCAAGGATATTTTCAGTTCCAAGACCTGGAAAAAGCTCTTGCTTGTAAAAGAAAAGGTGAGAGTGAGTCATGGCAGCGCTGAAGCGACCGATATCAGTTCTCGTACTGGCATCGGTTTTGAAATCGATACCGGCGAGTTCGCGGCTTGCAAGGTTTTGCAATTGAGCGTCCATATTAACGATTTGGTTGTTGGCATCACGAGTGATAGTGATTCCAAAACTTTGAACATCAATTCCTTGTTGCTCGGCTTCTGTCGCTTTCTCAAAGTCGATATCAACAACGTTATCCATTTTTACGTAGAACGTGTCGAAACCAATCATGAAATTTTGGCTCGGTTGATAAGCAGCTCCCATGCTCGCAAAGACTGACTTTTCTTCTTTAAGACCTGGGTTACCTCCAGAAGTCACATTCCACTGTGCCGGGTTACAATCGTTTCCGCCATTCTTCGCACAGGCGACTTTGTCAAGAAAGGTTGGGAAGCCGTTTGAAGTAGCGGCATAAAGATCAACCATTTTAGGAGCTTTAAAGCCGGTTCCACCAGAAGCTCTTAGGAGCCAAGAGTTACTTGGTCTGTAGAGGGTAGAGATTTTGGGATTAAAAGTAGAACCAAAGTCGCTAAAGTTGTCATAGCGTCCAGCCAATTGAAGTTCCCAAGTTTTGGCAAGGGGAACAACGAATTCTGTGAAACCAGAATAGATCGAACGTGATCCACCACCAGAGCTTCCGGCGTTACCAAACACAAGTCCTTGAACGCTCAAGCTATCAAAAATATCTTGGTAGGTTTCAGAAGTGAACTGGGTACCGATCGCCATTGCAACGGGGCCAGAAGCCATTTCGAAAATTTCACCAGAAGCGCGAAGCTCAACTTGGTTAAGCTCAGACATGGAGTTTTCAAAAGGAACATATCGAGCAGCCTCTAGACTTCCACGTTGCCCCTCTGCAGCCGAAGGATTGAATCTTCCTGTTTCGATCAGTTCATTGAGGACACGGATATCGGCGTAACCGCTCGATCCGATATCTTCTTTGCGTAGGCGATTGTGTGAAAGGGTGAATTTAGCTTCCCACGTTTCGCCGAGATCGCGCTCGATTCCAGCCGTCGTGCTGTAAGAAAGAGTGTCGATATCAGAGATTCGGTCTCCGAGTTCGTTCATTCTGTATTTGTAAAGAAGAGAGTCGCCAGCAGCAAAGCCTTGGAGTGGTTGGCCCTTGTTCAATTTGCTTGCTGCACCAGATGGAATTTCTAAATTTCCTGGAGCCGGAGCGTATTGCCAAGTCGTGTACTTTTGGTTGGCGATGATTCGCGTGAAGAAGCGAGTTGAAGCATTAAACTCAGATTTCACTTCATTCATAATTGAGAGTTGCTCAATTTCAGGAAGAGAAGTGGCACGATCGGACCACTTGTACTGACAGTAACTGTTAGCACCCGTTGTCGGTGAATTGAATTCGATGCGATCAGCTTCTGGGCAGAACTCAGACGCTACGAGAGGGCCTTCTCCCACGGGGCCGCCGGCTTTAGTACGCTTCGTTGTACTGAGCTTTTGCGCTGTACCCGGGCTTCCAGTGGCACTAAAACCATCATCGGTATAGTCCCTGTGGATCGCCCAAAGAGGACGGTTTTTACGGTAGTAAACCGTTGTCGTAACATTTGTTTTACCGAAATTAATTCCATTAACGACAGAAATATCAGTTCGTGTTCCGCCTGTATTTTCAGGAATCGTTTGGCGAACAGTCGCTTCCGTTCCCGACCAGTCCTTGCGAGTAATGATATTTACAACTCCACCGAGGGCATCAGAACCGTAGGTTGCAGAAGCTCCATCGGGTAGGATTTCGATTTTAGCGACAGCGGCCATTGGAACTAAGTTTAAGTCCACAGCACCTGTAATTGGATCTTTTGGTAGGCGCGTTCCGTTGAGAAGTACGAGAGTTCTCTCGGGCCCAAGACCTCTTAAGTTAACAGAGGCAACACCAGCAGCATTGCTTCCGGATTGCTCACGAGGACCACCAAAGGCAGAAACTGTGACTTCACGAAGAACGTCAGAAAGAGAGTTGTAGCCAGAGCGATCCAAAGCCTCTTTGTCGATGGTGATAAGAGTTTCAGGTCCCTCAACTTGAATTCTCTTAATCAAAGATCCAGTAACTTCGAGTTTTTCGATATCGTCGGTCTTTTTTGTTGTTTCTGGTTGCGGTGCTCTGATTTCTGAAGAATCAGTTCCGCCAATATCACTCATATCTATAGATGTAGCGCTTTGCCCACTGGCAATTGTCGTAGCAAAAACAAGAGCTGAAGCGCAGATGGAACCAAGACCCCAGGTTTTGAGACCCTGCAGTAAAGATTTTTTCATTTTTGTTTACCCCCTCCGAAGTTTGAAAAACTCCGGTCCAATAATTGCCGGTAGCAATAAAAGTACCGTCCTACGACGATAGTCTTGAAAAAAACTCACGAATTGTAAATATCTCTTTAATATTGCGGCTTAACAAAACTCTGAAGGGATTATCACCAAGACCTGACTGGACAATGATGCACTGCTAATGCAGTTTATTGGACACTTTGGCTCTAGTTCAATCACGCGGTTGGTGCGAAATTCCACCGGCAGAGCGACTGGTCGCGTCGATCCCGGCCCTGTCAATATGAGACACTTTCCGTTCTAGAAGGCATTTAATTGGCCTTTAGCCATTGTTTTATGTCAGTGGGATTGAAGTGGCAGTTTGTTATTCTATACATGGGCTGAGTGGAATTGAATTGTCTGGGTGGACATAAAGGAGCCCTCTTTTTGCAAAAAGAAGAGGGCCCACATAGGCCCTCTAAAAAAAGAAGTTTTGAACACTTAGGAATTAATTCGTTTTAAAATCGACGATGGCTCCGCCAATCGTTCCATTCATATTCTTCAAAGAGAAGTTCGCATCGAATGGTCCCACGGGAACAAAAGATCCATCGCAACTGGCAGTCGTTCCGCCGATGGCTCCACCATTACAAAGTTCTTCCATGTGCTTTTCAGAATCGGCTTCAAAGAAAAGGAAGATCAGAGCAAATACCTGGATGGAGTCAAAGCTCGTGTTTTGATCAATGGTGTGTTGTCCATCAAACCAACCGTTAAAGGCGTTTGAAAGAAGTTTCTTTGTTCCGATGGGGTCGCCATAAACAAAAGCGTTCTCGCGAGGTCTTAGGACCGTGCCGGCGGGAATCGCCGATGAATTGAGTGCGTCTCTAAATTCCCATTCACCAGAATAGGACTTATCGCCATTGATGGCAGAACTGACTCCGTTTACGATACCGCAATCGAGTCGACCGTTTCCGTTGCCATCGACAAAGAAAGGTTCTGCTTCACAAGAAAAGTTCGGGTTGCGAACAGGACCAGTGAAAACATGGTAAGTTACAGAATTCGAAGAGATATCTCCTCCGCCATTTACGGCAATAGCTTCAATCACATTGGCAGGCCATCTTGTCGCCGCTCCCAAGCCTTGGAAGTCGCCTAGAGCAGAACATCCGGCACAGAGTGTATCGTCGACAAGTGGGGTTCCAGCGTTATTGATCAGAACAAAACCGTCTGGTACACAAGGTTGGTTTGCACCTGGGCAATTCCAATTAATGACGACTCCATGTTCACCGGCATCAATGTCGCCATTACCATTACCAGCTCCGAAGGTGTCTTCAGATCCACCATTTACAGTTACGATGACATCGGCAATGGTTGGATTATCCCATGTTCCGGCAGAAACAAATCCCGCATGGGGGCCACTACCGTTTCCGCTCAAATCAATCCAAGTTTGAAGGTAATCCTTTCTCAGATTAAAGGGATCACCACCATTTACAGTAATAGGAGTTGCACTCTTCGCAGAGATACCAGGGCAAGGATCACCAGGACCGTTACAACCACTCCAGTCGGGTTCAACGTTGAAGACAAAGCCGGCATCACAGCTTCCACCCTGGGCAGGAAGTCCGTTACTTCCACACTCGCTTCCATCAAATACGAGTTTGAGGGCGCGAACTCGCATGAGTTCATCTTGTAAGAGGCGTCCTGTTTGAAAGTTTACGAGTTCAAAAACACCGGTAAAGCCTTGGTAACCCCAGACTGGGCGAAGCATGGCTGAACCACTGGCATTTGATTCGATGGCTGTCACTGGCTTAAAGCCTTCAGCATCTTCGGCCCCAAGAGTGAGATTTAAGCGAACCGCAGAAATGGGGTTGTCACTATCATCAACACAAGGGGTTCCAGGATCTCTGTCGTAACAAGGATTTGATCCATCATTTGAAAACTTAGGTGCCGCGTTTGTTAAAACATAGAATTCTTTTTCACCAGAGATATTGTAGTCTTTGTGCACGCGCTCGTTGTCAATAGATTGGTCGAGTTGCGATTGAGTGGGCACGGGGCCAGCATACTGGTGATAGAAAACATTGAAGTCCACGTGGCTTGCGGCATTGACAGCACTTGCTAGTGTGCCATTGGCCTGCGCCGATGCCCAAGTCATATCACTAAAGTTAAAAGACTCGATAAGGTCCCAAGGTCCCCAACAAGGGTTTCCACCTTGGCACGCAGTTGACGTGTCCATATTAGCCCAAGCCGTTCCGTTCCAAGCCGCCATGACATTACCGATGTATGGGTCACCACCGTTTTCATTAAACTCACGGCTCATTTTAACCATGCGCATATTCATACCCGAACCATTGGAGTGGTCGAATACAAGGCGATCCATTGATTTTAAATTATAAGTGTTGCCGTTATATAGTGAATCGGCGATGGCCGTGATAACACCAACGTCCGCACTCGCATCATTATCCATGTCGGCCGTTTCAGCGAAAATGGGTCCACCGTCGTCGCCACCACCGTCTTTATAACCACGATTGCGATTAGGTCGTCCTAATTTCGGTTGAATCAAACAAAGAAGACCATCAGTAATTCCACTGTCGAAATCATTGGGATCGGCGTATTCACCATTGGGGAACATATCGTCTAGAGTGTCAGATCCGCCATTAACTGTATCAGATCCGGCACAATCACCAGCGCCTGTATTTGCAAATATACCGTTTCCGTCGTTGAGAAGAACGACGGCGAATCCAAGGGCATTATACATAAATTGAGCCATGGCTCTGCGACATTTATTGATGTCTGCACCGGCAAGCGATGAATCACAAGCTGACTTTAATTTCGAAGCTTGGCGAGCACCATTGATGGCTTGATCAACTGACTTGGGGGCGCTCACACTCGCATTACCAAGAGTGGTATCAACCGCTCCAGCATCGTTGGCATCCTTCAAGCCATCGGCTACGGTCTTTGCTGTACCAAGGCTTGGTTCTTCCATGGCACCTGATTCAATGGCTTCTTCGATGGTCTCTGTAATCGTTTGAACGATATTATCGAGAGCTGCCAAGATCGCATTTTTTACGGCATCTTGAGCGGCTGCTGGCAATCCATCAGTGGCCTCATCAACGGCCTCTTTAATAGACTTAACAATATAGGCGGCGATGATCGTCGTTCTCGGGTTAGTTGGAACAAATTCATCGTCATCTTTTTCGGCTGGGTCAGAATTTTCTGCCGAAGCAACCACTGAGAAGCTATTGCTTCCACAGGTCACAACAACTTTATAAGTAGATCCCGCAGTGACACCTTCAATGATGTACTTACCCGAGGCATCCGTTGTTGCCGTTGCGACCACGGCATTGGTATCAATGTCGTAGGCAGTAGCGGTACACCCTGAAACACTCATGGTGCCGACTTTATTATTGATTCTTTGGCCACCAATAGTCGACGAGCCCGCACTTTCACTGACAAGCCCTGAGATATTGTCGATGGCACCACCAGCGTCACCGCCACCAGAGCCTCCGCCGTTACTTCCACCTCCACCACCGCAAGCGGTGAGTGCAAGTGAGGCCATAATTCCTAGGAAATAAAAGATAAAGGAAAAGAGATGCTTTCTCATAATCAAAACCCCATTCACAAACGTTCAAAATCAAATTTGGTTGTTAACTCAGGCCATAGAATCCTATGAATAATAGGAGGGTTAAAGGCTAATTTTTTATTAACGAAGGGACTTTTTAGCATTGTTCAGTAATCCCGGGGATTTCTGCTGAATGTACTTTTATAAAACGCGAGTAAGGATGAGAAAATGTGTTTGTTTCTTGTTATGATTTTTTTAAAAAAAGACTTAAGTATTGCAAATTGTTCGAATATCAGTCGTTACGTTGTCAATTTACAACACTCGCCTAAAGAACGTTAAAATTTCTAAAAGATGTTTCACTATGAAATGAAACACCCTCCATAAGTTTGGTTTAGCAACTGAGTTCTTTTATAATTATAGACACGTAGTACGTTGGCGATAAGGACAATAGGATATATGAAAGTTTCAGACTTTAAATTATATATCATTTTATCTATGCTCGGCATATTGTTGTCCTGTAGTGCTCAACCTGAAGGTGACCCCGAAGAAGAGTCACTGATTCCCTCACAATTAGCAAATCTCACGATCGTCGAAGGAACCTCTCTCGAGGTGGGAAGTCTCGATTCGGATTCAGGTTATTCTGACAAAACACTCACTCTAAAAAATACGGGACTTCTTGGGGCTACTGACATCGCCATTGATCTCGACGGATCGGCTTTTCAATTTAAAGGTGGAGCTTACCCCGGAGAAGGCGGTGACTGTGGAGAAACGCTTGCGGGTGGTTCAACCTGCCAAATGGTGATTCGTCTTGCACAAGTCAGTAGCGAAAGCCTTTCGGCCCGCCTTTCTATTAACTATTATAATGGTTTTGATGCGACAAAAGATTTTAGTGTTAATTTATCGGGAGTCGCTATACCACCGGCGGATGTTTTACTCAGTCTCTCGGAAGACCACCTAGGCGATGTTTACGTAGGGCAGTCTAAAGACCTCGAAATGACTCTGCAAAATAATGGAGGTTTTAGAGCGACTGATCTGGCCATCGAAGAAATCAATCTCCCATTTAAAATCAAAGGTGGTACCTACCCTGGAGATGGAGGGGATTGCGGAACAGAACTCGCCCCTGGAGCAAGTTGTAAAATTCTAGTGGAATTTGCGCCTTCGAGTGTTGGCGAATATAACACTGCATTTGCTTTGTCGTTGAATAGCGGAATAGAAGATAGAAATTTACAGCAAAATTTCAGAGGAAGCGGTGTCGCCCTTCCGGTGCCGATCATCTCAGGCCTAACAGACGATATGAGTCCGACAAAAACGAAGTCACTGAGTTGGTCCTGTAACTTAAATTGTCACTACCGCTTTCAGGTATCCGCCAGCGATACACCGGCTCTCGGTGCTTTAGCCTATGAGAATAAAACAAGTCACAGTATAACGTCGGGAACTGGAAGCTTTTATTTTCATATTCAAGCCAAAGATCAAGCTAGTGGAGCGGAAGGGGCGGTCCAGAGCATTCAGTTGGTCCTCGACAATACGAAGCCAACCCTGACCGGACCTGTGAGTTCTTCTGATAATATGACTGAAAGTCGCTCTCCCAGTCACTCGTGGAATAGTGGAGCTGACGAAACGGATTTAAAGTCATACGAAATTTCAATTGGCAAAACGGCTGGTGCCCAAGATGTTCTCCTGTGGACGGATATTGGGAATGTCCTGACCTACCAAGCAACGGGCCTCAGCTTAGTGCCACTAGAATCCTATATTACATCGATTCGTGCTGTTGATGTTGCCGGTAACGAAAGTGATCCGATTCATTCTTCGGCGTGGACCATTCCCGGTCCACCGGAAGCGATTACAGACTTGCTGGCCCGATCTGCCTATACCACGAGTGTGGAGCTGACTTGGTCCGCTCCCTCTGACAACGGTCGAGCGATCACGGATTACTTGCTAAGATATCGCGTTAAAGGGGATTCGGCATGGATCTCGTTTGAGGATGGTGTGAGTACTCTAACATCAGCTGAAGTTATGAACTTGGATGACTCGACTGAGTATGAATTTGCGGTCATCGCCTATAATGGAGCTTCTTCAGCGCTTTCTAATATCGTCAGTAAAGAGACGGCCGTGGACGATCCATTTTTTGAACCCGATGTCTATAAAGCAATGAATCTCGGTGGGGCTGTAGAAAGTGCTGTTGTGGCCTTTGAAGATAATACGGTGATCAGCCTAAATACTACGCCATTAGTGACTCTTAATGCCGGCGAAACCCACGTCTTTTCATCGAGTCAAAGTGATGTGATTGAGGCCGACAAGCCAGTTTTTGTGGCCGGCCGCAGGGGCTCAGCGAGTGCCGGTGATAATTTCAAAGGGAATATGGTTTGGTCTTACGTTGAGTGGTCTGGGAAGAATTTCTATTTTACCGGTACAAGAAATAAACCTCATATTATTAGTGTCTACGCCTTTGAGGACTCGCAGGTGACAATTAAAAAGGGTGGATCCGTCTTAGTGGATCAAGCCGTTCTCGGTGGCCAAGCTCACACTTTTTCGGTTAATGACTACGGTGGATTTGAATTGGTTTCAACGGGACTCATTATTGCCCACATGTACAGTAGTGGTGGAGGAACGGTTATCGATCCGAAACCTCTTTTGCCAGAAAGTACAGACATTGTCGGTATCCCGTCGCGTACCGGAGAAATTACGACGTCGGCAGCCTCAGCGAATATAACCATCACCCATTCGGGAGGAACGGTTTTAACACCGACGATTAGCTCGGGGAGTTCCTACTCGATCAATGGCGTTGGCCCCGGTGACCGGGGTCAGGATTACACGGCCGAGGCTTTGCGAATTCAATCGGATCAAGCCCTAGTCGGTAATAGTAATGCCGATGCCGATGGGTATTGTTCGGCTCCATTTGTTCCGGTATCTAGAATGAAGAAGAAGTACGCCATCAACGTGGCCGCTCAATATGTGGCATTGGTATCTGTTTTACCGGGCTCGGTTCAGGTGATTCTTCCCGATGGTTCCTCATCGAGTGTTGATTTCGCTCGCGGTAGTGAGAATGCCAATGTTCCTTATAAAGTCTATTTAACCAATCTACCGGCCGGTACGCGCTTTGTTTCTACGGTTCCTGCCGCTGCTTGGTACGAGACCAACTCAAATACTGGAGCCGCTAATAACGATGAGAGCGTCCTTTTCGGCTTTGATTAATTTGCAGAAAAATGTCTAATTTTTTTAATGCTTTAGGATGTCTCAAATCTGAACAGTTCAAAAGTGAAGTTAAATGATTTGCAGCTGACTAATTTTAGGACTGAATCACGTTTTAAAGAACCCCTATTTCCCCCATAATAGTAGTTTAAACGGATACTGTTTAGAGGGGTTTACTTGTCCTACTTCAAACACGAGAGTGACAATTCAAAAGACTATAAGCCGGTGATTTTGATCACCGGTTGCAGTTCAGGGATTGGTCTTGCCCTGGCTAAACTCCTCATCGAGAAGGGAGATTACCGACTCATTCTCACGGCTCGAGAGGGAAGCCTCAATAGAATCAGAGAAGGGGGCGTCAGCGAATCTGATACTGTGCGAATTTGGCCTCTCGATCTCAACTCTATGCAGAGTATTGACTCCTTTTTTTCAAAGCTCCATTTAGATTGGAATGTGATTGATATTTTAGTTAACAATGCGGGAATTAGTTATCGTGGTGTTGTGGAGCACATGGATCCGGATTCAGAGCTTCATCAAATGCAGGTGAATTACTTAGGCCCCATGGCTTTGATCCGCAAAGCTTTGCCTTCTATGCGTCGGAGGGGGCGAGGAAAAATCATTAATGTCTCTAGTGTATCCGGAATGTTGGCCATGCCAACGATGTCATCCTATAGTGCTTCGAAGTATGCCGTCGAAGGAGCGAGTGAAGCCCTGTGGTACGAAGTAAAACCCCTTGGTATTAATGTCTGCTTGGTGCAGCCGGGTTTTGTTAATTCGAATTCATTTAAAAATGTTTATTTTTCAGAGAGCTCCAATCCAAAGGGTCGTGGCACTTTTTATAAAGACTATTACGATAGTATGGAACCCTTTGTTGCCAAAGTTATGGGATTAACAACAACGACGCCAGAAAAAGTAGCACAAAAGATTTATTGGGCGATTCAAAAACAAAATCCACCCTTGCGTATTCCTGCTTCTCCAGATGCGGTTTTCTTTTATTACCTACGGCGATTACTTCCACGGCGTCTTCTACACCACGTCCTATTTTGGATGTTGCCCGGTTCCGTTCGCTGGGCCAAGCAATACACTAACAAAAGACCCCAAGCCTTTATACGCCGGCTCTTGCGCTCGGTAGGAATTGGTTAGGACTCTTCAATTATCGAGTGAGTACGACTTTTAGCAAACACGAATTCTCGCCTTTATAAACACCATCGCTGAGGTGGATGTCTCTATCAGTGAAACCCACTGTGATATGGGGCCAAAAGGCTTCGGGATCAAATTTTGACCGGTGACCACCATTTAAAACATAGGCAGCATGGAGCTCTTTTCTAAATTCCAGAAGTTCTTGGGATTCGATGACAACATAGTAAGCGAGAAGAGTCGTTCCACCTTCGACCTTTGCCGCTTGTCCCACACAAAGAGGCTGAAAGTTAATTTCCTGAAGGCGGAAATCAATGAAGGCAAACTGATTTATTTGCTGAATACTCAAATGCTCTTTAAGAATGTCGTACTCGGGAGGAGTAATCACCGTGATATGGGCCTCACCACGATCGACTAAAGGTTGGCCAAAACCGAGTTCAATTTTCTGTTTGAGTGCATTGATCGGTCCATAATCAATATTGATCATGACATAGTTAGCCTGGGGCATGGGTTGAAGTTGGGCATTGTTAAGAACCGACGAATGGAGGCCGACGGCTTCGCTTTCGATAACAGCGTCGAGCTGGTCCGCTAAGGTTTGGCAAACCCCCAAATTGGCTGAAAAGAGAACGAGTAAAATTCCAAATAGAGCTTTCATAGGGCCTCCTAGGAGTATGATTTACCGCGTCATGAGCCTTGGGTCCACATTTGTTTTATGACCTGTAAGAAATCTATAATAAATGAGCAGAGGGGAGAGCTCATGCTAAAGATATTGATATTATTGAGTTTTTTAGTTTCAACTGGAGCCTCAGCAGCGCCCAAAAATGGTCTCGACCGCAATCAGTTTGAAGTCCTCTCATTTGAAGCCCCTTACCTTCTCTTGTGGGAGAAATATTCCAGTTCCGATGAGGACCCCGAAAACCTCTGCCTCTTTGAAGAAGACGAGTTTCCGGGACGAAGAATTCACCTCTTTAAGTTAGAGAAAAAAGGTGATTTTCAATTAGCAAAGAGCTTTGAATTAAGGAGTGATCGAGTTCAGGCGGGAAGTTGCGACTCTAAAGAACAAATACAAACTCGACTCAAAAACTTTCGCGATGAACTCAAGAAACTTCCATTTTCGGCAAAAAAATTGGATCAACTCAAAGACAATATTCTGCTCTTGGGTAGTGAGCAAATCGCGACTGACAGTGCTTTAGGGCTTAAGGAATTGCAGTTCAATTTGCCTTATATTAGCTCACTCATTTGTCAAAATAAGGCCAATGAAAAGTGTCAAGGCGAGCAGTGGATTCACCATCAAAACTTTGATTACTTTCTCAGCTTCAAGGCAAAAACATCAAAGAAAAAAACCAGCTCCGAGTTTTTGGTCAATTTTGATTTTAAGATGAGTGAGCGCCCCAAACAGGAAAAAAACTTGAAGGAAAAGGCTATTAACCCGACTAAGAATAAGGCGAAGGAACCTGCTAAAAAAATGGCCCAAAAACCTACAAAACCAAAGGTCAATTATATTCGGTATAGCTTTCAAACCAGCCACGAAAGTCGCCATGGAATGGAGCTTTCTCCGGTCTTTTTATACCTTTTTGAAGGGCACCTGGTGTTTTTTGCTCGAACTCGGGTCGAGTCCTTTGGCGACCGTCAGACCGAGAAACCTCAATTATTTGCAATGAAGCTGCCATAAATACTCCCTGCACCCTGTAATTTGTTACCTGCTTTGCCTTTTTTTCAGTTTGGATCACTGAAGCCTGATTCAACTTGAGTTTTAGGGCGGGGCCCTCTACAAAAGAGGCCTGCTTGTCTGAGTGAAAGCGGGTGGTTAGAGGGAGTGAGTTTTGAAATCAACTCTTAAAGTTTTATTTATAGTCTCGATGGCGTTTCTGGTGTCATGTGCTGGAGATGATGGCTATGAAGAAAACAATAAGCCCACTCCAACCTTTCGCACCCGATCTGAGTTAGATGAAAAAATAAAATCCATCCCTCTCACATACTGTGCTGACCAAGATGCCTGTTCGGCATCGGTGGGTGTAACACTTCTGGTTCACGAAGAAGCGGGCTTTGTTCAGAGTGCACAAATGGCCCAGTGTACGGGCTTTCTTTTAGAAAAGAAAAACCTTGTTGCTTTCAATGCCCACTGCCTCAGTGATTTGATTAAAGAAAATCCCGGTCAGTGTGCCAATTACATTGCTATTAAGTTTCCAAAGCAGGGGAATTTACCCAAAGTCAGTAGAAACTGTAAAAGGCTCATCAAGTACAGTGAGCACGATAGAATCCCAGGAACCATTATGGATTACGCGATCATCGAAATTGACCCCGTTGATCGAGAGCCCTTTCAAATCAGTGACAGACCCGTACAAGTCAATGATCAGTTAAAAGTTATAAAAGTCGATCCTGGACAGTATTCGATCGAAGGTCGTATGGATATTAATTACTGTCGGGTGCAAGGGAATAGTCTTCTCAATATGGATTACTTAGGTCCCTATTCAGAAACTCTACTCGCAGTAGAGTATCCCTACTCAGAGTATCCCGATTATTCTTACCGCTGTACGATTACAAAAGGAAATTCAGGGAGTCCCATTCTCAATAGCGATGGTGAGTTGGTCGGCATTATTCAATCTGGAGTGACTCAAGCCATGATCGGGATATTGCGACATTGGAATAAAGTCGAAATCGTCGAAGGAATTAGTTTTGATTTCGATCGCTATGCAGAAGTTCCCAATAACCTTTCTTTTACGAATGCCCAATGTCTCGAATTTGCGGGGCGAAGCCCCCATCCAGAATGTGAAGTGGCGACTCTCGATGACAATACATTTATTCGCGCTGTGCTAGATGCCTATGCCTATGCCAGCGAGATTACGGACTATGATCAGTTTAAAGAAAACTTTGGTGTCCCTGATTTTGTTCACATGAACTATAAATACAAAGGGGAGCCCAAAGACAGGGACTCCGAAACGTTTCGCAGCGATTATACCCAGAATCTACAAAAAGTTTGCTTTGAAGAAGAGCTTTTTCAGCCCTTCTTTGAGAAGAGTCGCTCTGAAGAGGAGCCTCTTTACAGTTTTCACCTGAATGGCTATTCAGAAGGGAATCAGTTTAGTAGTGACCGAATCGACCTACCTAATACCGTCGTCGAATTTATGATTCCCCAGAAATTTAGGTTTAAAATCAAAATCCCTCTCAGTAAGTATCTAGAACTCGAGACCGATTATGAATATTTGAGTGGGGTGCAAGAAGCAGCTCGCATCTTTGTCGAAATCAAAGATGGTGAGGTTCTCAAGGTCTACAAAGAGAGTTTTCGATTTAGAGGCGATTACGGGCCGGGTACCTTTGGCCTCACGCGCGGGCAAACCATTAGTCGCTCATTCAGAGACGTTGAAGAAATTGACTTCGAATACTGTACCACCGAATTTATTGACGATCTACGCCGCGCACCCGACGAATCCGTTGTTGAGTAATCGTATTACTCAGAACTTACTTTTCTATTTTTAACGAAATTATCCCAGAACTTTTCGCGGAACTTGGCGAATTTCTTATAGCGCCGTTCACCTTCAAGCTTAACCATAAGCTGAGTCACCATTTGCTCTTCTTCTTTAATCATGGCATCGACGCCCTTAGAGATGTCTCTAGAGTCGATATCCTCGCTCAGTTTATTGAGCTTGTTGATCATCTTATTCTCTAGAGCGATAAAAGAAACCACCGTATTATCGCTCAATCCCAGCTTTTCGACAAAGTAGTCATTGGCTTCGATAATCCACTTATCTTGATAGTCCTTACTCTGCTTAATCTTTAAGTAGTCAGTCGTATAGAGAATATTCTTAGTGTACGAGCTTTTGTAATCACCGGTTTTCTTAGGCTTGTATTTTCTCTTCTCGCGCTCTTCTTTTATTTTCTTAAGGTGAAGGTCTTCGGCAGAGGGTCCCTCACTGGAAAGAATCGCAACACCGGCATCTTTAATGCTATCTCTAAAGATAAAACTAGCAGCGAGTACGACGGCAGCGGCGGCAGCGAATTTAGAGCTGTTCTTCCACCACATTTTGGTCTTCTCGGTCTGATCTGGGTTGTAATCCATAATATTCTTTACCGTTGCTTCACCATCGGTATTTTCACCCTGAAGTATCTTTTTGACCGTTTCACGAATTTCACGCATGAGAGTCTTAGTCGCGCGTGCGTCCTCGTTATTTGCAATCAAGTCGGGGATTTTAGAGCTGACGAGCATTTCGACTTTAAGACTCGCTTCTTTAACATACTTATTGACTCGAGCTTGGAATTCTTCTTCGGCGCGGGCCACTCGGTCCTTTTCATCCTCAATGGCCTGAAGGCGAATCGCGGCGAGCGCTTGATCGGCATCTTCTTCGCGCTTTTTAACGCGAGCTTGAGCGTTCTTGCGAAGTCGAACGATTTCTTGGGCCAGTTCTGTTCGCTTTTTGACCACCTCTTGGCGAACGTCTTCTTGCATGGCTTCAATTTCATTGAACACTTTTTCTTTGATCTCTGCGGCTTCTTTTTGCGAGTCTTCAATCATTTGCTTAGCCTTGTCCATGAGGTCATAGGCCTCACCGGCGGCTTCGCGTTTCATTTGTTCGTAAACCTCATCGCGAGTGGTTTCGAATTCCTTGCGTTCACTTTTGAGTTTCTTTTGATCGAGTTTGAAGTCACGTAAAAAGTCAGAGCGCTCTTTGTTGAAGCTACTTTCCAGTTCCTCGCGACGCTTGTGGAGTTCGTTATCAAACTCTTGGTGCTTTCGCTCTAGATCTTCTCTAATCGCACTCACTTCTGCGTGAACTTGATCGTAGTAAGTCTTCTTCTCGATCTCAAAAGCCTTCACTTCACTATCCATTTGATCTCTGAACCTCTTCGACTCAGTATCTATATAGTGTTTACTTTCTTCGAGATCTTTTTTGATCTTGTCTTCGGTCTCGAGCTTTTTAGCCTGAGCGAGATGAATGATATTTTCTGCCTCCTCCTGGGCGCCAGAAAGTGCTTCAGCCCTGAGGCGATCGGCTTCATCTTTTTTGTCTGCAAAGTAAGCATTGGCCTCGCGAGTGAGCTGATCAGATTCCTCTTGGGCCTTTTGGCGCATGGCCTCGATCTCAGCAATGCCTTTTCGACGATTGTCTTCGATTTCTTTCTCGACGGCTTCGCGGCGTTCGGAGAGCTCGAGATTCAGCTGCTCATTCACTTTATCGAGTTCGCCCTTTGATTGTTCAAGGGCGAGCTTAAGATCGTCGACCTGCGAACTGAGATCAGATTTCTGATCTTTGAGGCTAACCACATCCTTTAAGTAGCCCTCTTTTTCAGCCTGAGCTTTATCAATAATCGTTTCAGCTTCGGCCTTCAATTCTGCAAACTCAACATTGAGTTCTTCGAACTCTTTATTCAGCTTTGAGAGTGCTTTTTCTTTTTGCCCCTGTTGGTCTTCAAGTCCAGAGAGTACAGATCTTTGCTTAGTAATTGTCGTCTTAATCGACTCCAAGTCCGTAGTGAGATCGAGTAGGGTCTTGCGCATTTCTCGATCTTTTTCTTCATAATCGGCTTCAATGTTGTTTAAGTCTTTTGTAACTTTTTCTAACTGAACGCGAGCTTCTTCTCGCTTGCGATTAATCTCTTCAATCTGCGTATTGGTTTCGTTGAGATTAGCTTGGCGACGGTCAAGTTCCTCTTGTAAGTTTTTAAGCTCTACTTCGTGTTGTTGCTTTTCTAGAAGAATTTGCGCCTTGTGTTCAGAGACCTCATCCTCAGTCGATTCTTTGAGGGCGATGGCCTTGTCTTTAATTTCCTTCGCCGTATGTTGGGCCTCTTCAATGAGCTTGTCCGCAGTTTGCGAGGCTTCACCCTTGGCGCGATCTACGATATTGGCAGCCTCGCCCTTAGCCTCTAATATTATGAGGTCGGCCTCTTTCTTGGCCTCGGCGAAATTGTCATCGGCTTTAACCTTGTACTCTTCGATGATCGTATCGCCCTGGGCGTGGGCTTTTTCTTCTATTGTTTGAGCTTCTGCCTTGGCCTGTTCAATGATTTCATCTCTATTGAGTTCGGCCCCTTTAATTAGGTTTTCGGCCTTAAGTTCAGCTTCTTTTTTGATTTCCAAAGCTTGGTGGATCGCTTGGGCACGAACATCATCGGACTCCTGTTGAGCCTCATCAATCATTTTTTGCGAAATGGCTTTTGCCTTAAGCTCCGCTTCGAGAAGAAGTTTCACTTTGGCATCTTCGGCCTCATCACGAAGTTTTTGTGACTCAGTATCCAAATACTCCTGGGCCGAATCGAGCTTCTCTTTAGCTTCTTTTTCCATTCGACGGGCTTTGTCTTCTGCCTCAGAAAGAACGAATTCAGCTTTTTCTTCGGCTTTGTCTGTAGCGGTATCAATGGTTTCATTAGCGTATGAATCGGCATCATCGATTTGTTTTTGCGCTTCAGAACCGGCCTGGGAAAGAATTTGATCAGCTTTAATCTCTGCGGCTGTGATAATTTCGGAAGCTTGTTCTTCAGACTCATTAATCGTGCGCTTAGCCTGGGAGTCAGCTCCGTCGGCCAGAAGAAGAGCCTTCTTTTCGGCCTCACTCACGATGATCTTAGCCCGCTCTTCGGCATCCGTTAAAAACTTTTGACCTCGAGATTCGTAGTCTTCGTAGAGGTCAACGGCCTTTTGCTTGGAATCTGCAATAACTTGGTCGCCTACCACCTGGGCTTCGCTGCGAGAGGCTTCGACAATCTCTGCCGCCTTGGTCTCGGCCTCATTAATCATATGATCGACTTTGAGTTGGTTGTCGGCCCTAAGTCGATCTACCTCTTCATCGATCTCTTGTTTGAGGCGGGTAGCGTAGGCCTCAGCCTCTTCTTTGAGTTCGGTAGCCTCTGCAGTAGCCTCGTTCACTGTTTTTAAAGCACTTTCTTTGGCTCCGTTTAATATTTCATCGGCTTCAGCTTGGGCTTTGTTAACAGTTTCATTGGCTTCTCGGTTGGCTTGTTCGGTGAGCTTGTTAGCCTTCGAGAGACTTTCTTGCTCCAATTCATCGGCTTCAAAACGTGCCTTTTCGACGATTCTTTCTTTTTCTTCTTCCACTGAAGCGAGACGACTTCGAATGTCTTCTTCAGCTTCTTTTTCTTGGGCTTCTATTTTTTCAGCCGAAGATTCAAGGGCCGTTTCGATGCGCTTATTAGCCTTCTCAATGAGTTTATTGGCTTTAGATTTAGCTTCTTGATAAACTTCAGAAGCCTCTTCCTCAGGGGAGAGGCCCTGTCGAAACATTTCGACACTAAAAACATCTTCACAGGTTCCAAGAGTAAATTGTTGGCCTTGTGAGTATTCAATATCCTTTTGTGTATCAATCGCCATGCCACCGAGGTGAGTTCCGTTTCGAGTTCCTTGATCTTGAAAATAGAGTTTGCTCCCCACAGCTTTGACAATGAGGTGCAAACGGCTAACGCCGACGTGTTTACAAAATACGTCGGCATCTTCCGATCTCCCGAAGGTAAAAGGGTTCGATGAAACAAAGTGTTCCTCTGTTCCCTTTTTATTTTTTATTAGAATACGAAAGAGGTAAGACGTCCTGCTCATACTCCCTGTCAATTATGGCTATGACGCCTTAGTATCAGTCTCCTGGGGTGGTGGCTCAGGTGGCTTGTTCTCACTATTAGGCGTTCGTTTACTTGCAACTTTATTTTCTTTAACTGTCTGATTAATGGCATTCTCTGCTAGGGCATCGATGGCATCTCTGTGCTCGTCAAAATCAGGAATGTCTTCTGGTAAGTCATTGTTGTTACTTCGACTCCAGAGAAGATCCAAGGCATTTTCAAATCGCTCTACGATCTCAACGAATTTTTTGTCTGGTGAGAATAGGGTATTAAAAAAGTTCATTACGATCGAAAGCATGATACCAACAAGAGAAGTACTCATTGCAAATGAGATCTTGAGTAAGAACTGGTCCATGACTTCTTTTGACTTCTCAGAGTTGGCAAGGTCCATAGTACCGAGTTCGGGTAGGGCCTTCATAATTCCTAAAAACGTTCCAAAAATACCGGCGACGATGAAGATTCCGGGGAGAATGTTAAGCACTTCGTTAATTGGAGCAGAGGGGACAACTCCGAATAACTTGTTAAATGCAGGGTTGTTTTGCAGAGAGGAGCGAGTCATCTGCATGAGTTTTGGCTGAGCATCTGTTTTACCGTGGCGTAAGTGTCTGATTTGCTTTTGCATATCCTTAACTAGCCAAGCACAACCTTGCTTGATGAGGAAGAGACGATCGCTTCTAGACATTAGTATGTCTGGCTTGCGACGCTTCATGATGTCTCTGATTTCAAAGATCTCATAGAAAGTTCTTTCCAGAATCCTTTTTGCGGTTACAAAGAAGCTGACCTCTTTTTTATGGTCTTCTGTTTCAAGAAAGAGGTTAACTCTTTTCTCAAACTCTTTGGTGAACCACTCGTGCCTAGAGACGGTGTAGTAGATGAGTGATCTTGCTACTAGGGCCAGCATAAAGCTGAAAACCATTAATGGTAGCAGGAGATCTGTTGCGAATACAACGAGTGCATCGACCATCCCTTGAATAAACGATTGTGAAAACATTGTCCCTCTCCCTTAATCCTTCAAAGAGAATTTAATAATTACTCTTTGAGATTTCTTACAATCAAATTTTTCGCAATATTCTTTGCGACTGAGGCTACTCGCAATAGAGCGTCCCTCGATGTCTTCAGCTAAAAAGCTTCGACCCGTTACCTTAACAAGAGGCCTAAGGTCTCCTTGGTAGCGGTAATCCATTTTCGATTTATCAAACATATAGTTAAATATTGATTTTGCTCGATCAAAACTAAGCTGCAGGTTGTAGTTTACAGCTGTTTTGGTCTCTTCATCCATGCTTCGTGGATCGACATACTTGCCTTTAAAAGTCGGGGATGCAAAACCGACGATTTCAACAGAATCAATTTTCTCAGCCGTCTTAGGGTCTTCCATGAGCGATTTAGCATAAATAGGAATAAACTTTTTGAGTTTCTCAATCATTCCACCTTTAAGACTTGCACGACCTGTGTCGAAATATTGATCTCCAAATGTTAGTAAAACATCTCCGGTCTTTTCGTCGACACCTGCTTTGATACCTTCTTTTTTGAAGTTCTTTATGATTTGTTTTGCCAGCTTTTCGCGAGCCTTTAACAATTCGCGGGCTTTTTTGAGCTCTTTTTCTGTCGTCTCAACTTTGGTATTTAGGCCGGCAAGCTTCTTTGCCAGTTCTTTTTCTTTTTGCTTCGCCTGTTTTTGAAACTCTTGTTGGCGTTTCTTGATTTGCGCCTTGGAGAGCTTCTCTCTTTTGAGAGCTTTCTCAAACTTTTGCTTATCAAGACGTCTTTTAACATCAAATTCAGCTTGAAGAGTTTCCATCTGCTCTTTTGCTCTGTCAGCGGCACTAGCGAGTTCTTCAGCAAGCTGTTCGTTCTTCTTGCTCTCTTCCTCGATGGTATCTTTGGCCTGCATGAGTTCAGTGTTCACATTGGCTAACTGACGAGAAACTTGTTTCAACTCACTCTGAGTTTGCTGTGCCTTGGACTCGAGTTGTTGGATTTGCTGATTTGCATCTTGCTTGAGTTTAGCAATTTGCTCTCGCATTCGGCTTTTGGTGATTCGCTGCTGCTGGAACATCTTGTTAATCTTTTGGATCTGCTGATCGCGCTGACTCTGGACCTTAGCAATTTGTCTTTTGTTTTGTTCAATTTGCTGTTCTTTTTGCTTAACGTTTCTTTCAAGTTTTGAAATAGCAATAAGCTGGTCGTCGATATCAGCTTCTTTAAGTTCAATTTCTTCATTCTTCTGTGTGATGATCTCGTTCTTCTTGTCGACACGGGCTCGAGCGATCACGTTGTTATTGATAATATTGCGAATGATCTGTTGGTATTTGTTAAGAGCTGTCGCCTTAGCTTTGTTCTCTTGGGCTTTTTGCTCTAACTTGCGAGCCTCGTCTTTATTCTCGTTTTGCAAGAGATCAAGTTTAGCCATGAGTTCTTCATAGGTCTCTACTTCATCTTGCGAAGCTTTTTTCTCGAGGTAATCATCTTTGAGAGTATTATAAACTCTCAGTTGATCCTTTAAGCTCTCAGCTTCTTTAGCAAGGCGTTGATACTCTTGGTATTTTTGAATACTAAAAGCACCTTCGCGCACACTCGAAGTGACATACATTAATAAAAAGACAACCGCGAGCATCATGAAAAGGTCACTATAAGATGACCACTGTGTACTCTCGTCCACCTTCTTTTTTGATTTATGGTATTGAAATCCCATTAATATTTCCTATCAAAAATTAGGTATTCACCTATGTCTCTTTTTCGGAAAAGGATGGGGCTGACTTTATGAAAGGCTCAGTGATTCTCGACCTTTGACCGTTCTTTTTACAAAAGAGAACTCCAGGACTCCGAATCAACGTAAAGTCTAGGTAAAATCTGAAACAGGCTCTTGGTCGAGCCTGAAGCACTGAACTCTATTCTATGACTCTTACATTCCATGGGTTGGCCAAAAGGAGGCCTAGTTGTGGATGAAAATGAAGCTGCCCTGGACGGAGGACCTGAATTTCTTCACCCAGTCCCCCATCTGTCTCGCCGGGAGCCATTCCCTCTTCTGACTTGGTAAAAATGAGTTCTTCAGCTTGGCCATGGCTTCGACTCAGTTTCAAAACTCGGTCTGCAGAGGCATCGCTAAAGTAGATGGATTTTCCGTCAACAAAAAGTCCATTTAAGGCGGTGCCAGAATTAATGCCGAGTTGCGAATTGTCGGGGAGGTCGGCTCTGAGAACGGTAGCCGTCGAGTTAAAGCCGTTTCCGAAGAGAGTTTTTACTTGAGCTTCTTGAAAGTTGATTTCGCGAATGAAGTTACCCAAGGAATCACCAATGAAAAGGTTTTGACCATCGCTAGAAATACTTTCGATACGACCTATGAGGGCGTTATCGAAGGTAGCATCTAGGCTGTGGCTTAAAGGGCGATCGAAATCAGACTCTTTAATGTAGTGAACTTTTACGAGTCGGAAACCAGTTGCCTGGACCGACACATCGCTGAGTAAATTAACGATTAATTTTGTGTCGTTGACGGGGTAAAAGTCTGTGATCAGTGTCCCCCCTGAATTTCCAGTGAGGCGATCCAGCTCAATGCCTTTTTTCCCGAGGATTCTGACAAAATCAAAGCCATTTTCGACATCGACATACTCAAACTCCAAAGAAACTCGAAGAGCCTTCTCTGGGAGTGTGACAACGTAATCAATATCACTGAAGGCCGCGTAGGGGTTCGGACTTTCAATAACTTGAGGTAAAACATATTCCGTAACCGTAGAATTATCCGTAGCAGTCCAAGAGGTCATGCCGGGATCAAAATTTTGTCCCACTTGTCCGACGAGAGTTTGCGTTTCATCGCTGGCGAAGTTGTAAACTCGAAGGCAGTTGAGATCTGCAAAAAAGAGTTGATTGCCAAGGATGTAGAGAGAAGAGAGGTCTGCAATGCGAACTTCTGAGCGATTGGCAGAATCGATTACCTGTCGATCGTTGGGTGTTCCCAAAAAGGTTGAAACCTCATTCGATTCAAAATCGTAGACGCGAATGGCAGCGTTACCCTCATCTGCGATGTAGAGTTTTCCATCCCTTAGAGCGAGTTCTGAAGGTGATGAAAATTCAGCTTCTGCAGCCACTCCATCTTGATATCCAGGGTTATAGCTATTGATTTCGCTGAGACTTCCCAAAAAGACTTTCGATTCACCGGTCAACAAGTTCAACTGATGGATCAGGTGGGCCTGGGAATCGGAAATGTATGCAAATTGCCCTTTTTCATCCACGGCAAGGCCCGAAATATTTGAATAACGAGCATCACCTTTAATGCCTTCGGCGGGCAAAGGTGGCTGCAAACTCGTGTTGTTCAGGAGTCCGGCCATAAAATTAATTTCGAGATAGTCTCTCCAAAGAATGTCATTGCCATGGCTGAAGAGAATATCATCATTGTCGTTTATTATTTCTACTTTTGAGTTAACACCTTCGTTGGCTCCGAGATAGCAGCGATACTTGTTCTGAGAATCACTCCCCTGAGCATTGAGAGCAAAAAGTGCAGAACAAAGGGATCCACCAATGCGAATGCGGTGGCTATTGATTTGAAAGCTATTTATTTCGAGATCGACAAAACCGCCCGAACGATAAAGTCGTTCCGAGTTGAGGCTAATAATTTCTAGTGGAAGTTCCTCGGGGTTGGGCGGAGTCCCTCCAGGAATTTCGGAGTTTGAGGACAGCTCACCATAGCTGCCGCCAAGCTTCTTGATTTCGCAGGCTTGCCCGAGCAGCACGATCGAAACGAGAAGACTGAGGCAAATGCCAGCAGTATAGGTTTTGTTCTTCATTTTCTACCCCTTGGTTTTTCCCAAAATCAATTCGTCTAATTTTGAGAATGAGCCACTCATCGCTCTTGAGAAATTCCCAATAACTTTCCCTACTTATATGATCAGATGTCTCGATTGGAGGGTCAAATTTTGCACCGGATGAGATAATTCTGAGACAGAAGAATTTTTTTGCTGTCAAAATACCTTACAAAATGCCTCTAGAGTTAGTTTTCTGGCATCTAATCAGCACCTAAAAGCGGATTTAAAAGTCAACTTTACTCGTTTCAAATAGTGTTATAGATGGTAGTTAAAGGGCGAAAGCTGGTAATATAAAGCAGCGCTATTGCGCTGAAAAAGTCTCACTTGAGGAGCGAAGAATGGCAGAAATACAAGTTAAAACCGAGCCTACAGAAAATCACCAAGAAATGAAATTTCACATCGGTAAAACTATTTCTAAAGAGCGGGTTGAATACGCTTCTTCGGGCGAAGCCTTTCGCTCTCCAATAGCGCGAAAAATATTTGGCTTTCCTTGGACAGATCGAGTCACTGTCGGAACAGATTTTGTCTGCGTCACTAAGCAAGAGTGGGTTGATTGGGAAGTTTTAGAAGAGCCCCTCAAAGGCCTCATCGGTGAACACTTTGATCACGCTTTTTCTGAAGGCGAGGACGTTGAAGAAAACCCGGAACTCCCCAAGTCCCAAGTCGACCTTTCGAGTCCACAAGCCCAAAGAGTGAAAGAAATTATCGATCAGCAAATTAACCCTGCTGTTGCCGGACACGGTGGTTTTATTAATTTAATCAATGTTGAGAACAATAAAGTTTTCGTTCGTCTTGAGGGCGGATGCCAGGGCTGTTCGATGTCTATGGCGACTTTGAAGGAAGGGATCGAGACAACTCTAAAGACCGAGATTCCAGAAATCGAAGAAGTGGTCGATGTCACAGATCACGACATGGGTGCGAATCCTTATTTTTCTTAGATTCAGGACCCCAATTTGAAATAGCCCATCTAAAGTCGACCCAATCTTAACATTGGGCAGGACTTCGCTACAGTCTTTAATAGAGGCTTAACAACCGGACTTACCTGAGAGTAGGCCCTCATATAGACTCTAATCAGGAGTCGGATATGTTAAATAGATTATTTTTGTTTATTAGTTTTACTTCGCTTGTCTTTGCTTCAAGTCTTGCCCAGGCCCAATCCAGAGCGGGCGGTATGGTTTACGATGTTGCTACGACTTACAACTATTCGCGCTTCGAGAGACTGACTACAGGTCAGTCGACGAACTTTTTATCGCGCTCGGGTTACGGTGCTGCCATCAATATCGAGCGCACGGGGCAAAAATGGGGATTTTTTGTCGACGGAACATTTGATAGTTATAGTTTCGAACCCCCCCAAGGCGTTACCGTTGAATCAAAGAACTTCAGTGCGCAACGATATGGAATCGGGCTTCTTAGAAAAATGGGTTTGAGTTACACCCCCTATTTAGCGATTGATTACGATGGCGTGATTTTCGTCGGAGAAACGGGCACGAGTCTCTACAGCGTTGAAACTCAGAATGTGGTCAAGGCCCGTCTTGGAATTCGAATCGATGTTTCAAGTGGGCGCGGTCCGGGAATGGCTGTAAATATCTATTACCAAACTCCCATCACGACTGTGACTTTCGAAGATGAAACCCTTTCGGCTTATAATGTGGTTGGGGCGAATCTCAAGCTTCAATGGGGCCGAACCTTTAAGTCCGGGTTTATCTTCGGCTTCCAGGCTGAAGAGTACAAAGCAGCGGCCAACTATTTCACAACGCTCTTAAGTTCCGGCCTCTTTATGACCTTCTAATTTCACAAAAAAATAGGCCACTTCCTAAGAAGTGGCCGTCAGAGAAATGAGGAAATGGATATTAAAACAGAACCTCTTGAGTTCTATATAAACCCCTTGTTTCACTCCCAAACTCACCTTTACCCTTAACAAATAGCAATCACCCAAACTTGGCGGCGGACCTGGTCCTACTAGAGCTCGATTCTTGAATAGCCTGCACGATCATCCTTGGCGGTCTCTTCTTCGTGCGGGTCCTCCCTGACTTCAATCGTCCTTGATTTAAGCTATTCAAACCCCTCTCCACGGGTTTCAATCCCTCTCATTTCTCTTTGTCAGCCCCCCCTGACACAGAGAGTTATAATTCTTAGGGCCCCGGAATGAAAGGCAAAGCTTTGACACATTGCTAAGTAAACTGCCAGTAGAGGTGGGACCTTGGACATCTCCATAGGGCTTTTGTCAAAAATAGAATTCGACCTGACAGACTCATAAAACATCTGTCAAACTAGAGAGGTCATGTCAGGTGAGAGCGGTACAAAAAATAAAAAAGATGATGCATTTTGGGCGGTGCTGAGTTCAGCCATCGAGCTTGAGTATAAAAAAGGCCATTTAAAATGGACCATTACTGAGTTATCCCGAAAAAGTAAGGTGACCCGTTCTCTAATTTACTATTACTTCGGACGATCAAAAGTTTCCATTCTTAAAGAGGGCGTGAAAGTGATTGGCGAGGAGCTCGTTGGTCTTACTGAAGAACGTATTCGCAAATGGAAAGAAGGGCAGTTTTTAGAGTCGATGCTCGACGCTTTTGAAATCTACCAGAAAGCGCCCTTTCTCTGTGCCTTTTATTTGAATTACCGAACCATGCCCAACGAAATCGGTGAAAGTCTTCTTCATCTTGAAAATGAGTTTTTTAAAAAGATAAAACAATTCATGCCCAGCCTTTCTGACGCCCAGGCGAGAGCCGTATTTGCCACCTATTTTGGAATTATCTTTAGTCCGCTTTCTAATCGCGAATCGATTCACGTGAATACCGAGTACCTACAGAAAATTTTCAAAGAATTTTCTCCCTACGTAAAACCCAATTAAGAATTGGGTTTGAATCTTCTAATAAGAATTTACTATTTTTTGATTTTACGCTTTTTAGGTTTCTTGCGCTTTTTCTGAGACGTCGTAGAAGGAGTTTTAGAAGCGTCCTTATCCGACTTTTTAGGTTTTTGTTTGGCAGCGTTCCCATCTCCTTCAGGTGGATCGCTTGGCGGTTGTATATTTGCCCAGCCGCCAATGGGTGCCGCATCTCGCTTCATGCACCAAAGCAAATACCCACCAGCCATAAAGAACATGACGATGCTTAGCCATTGCCCTCGAGTTAAGCCAAAGAGTTGGTAGCCAATGTGGGCATCGGGGAGGCGGAACTGCTCATTGATAATTCGCGATATGGGGTAGAGAGTCAGAAAGGCTCCGCCGATAACGCCCGGCTTGAGAGGTTTTCTCCATAGAAAAACAATAAACAAAAACGGAATGAGTCCCTCAGAAAGTGCAGCGTAGAGCTGCGAAGGGTGCCGTGCTTCCAATACTGTGCCCAGGGCCTGGGTGAGAGCCTCATTGCCTTTAGCTGGAGCTTCGAGAAGTTTATAAACCACCGAGTGAATTTCATCTCGGGCTGGCAAATAAATTTTGTGATACATGCTGCTCAATTCGGCGTTGCCGAGATTTTGCGATTTGGCGGCAATGTAGGTACCGACATCCGAGACCCAGCTCTTCCATCGTTCTCCCGAAATTCCGAGTTCGGGAACCACCGCACTTAACTCCATAAGTTTAGCTTTGTATTGAGTGGCCCAGTTGGCATCGGAAAAGTTAATCCAGCGATGCATATCTTGAGGGAACTTCACAGCCCAGGCGATTTTAGATTCTGCGACTCGGCCCATGAGTTCGCCGTTGATGAAGTTGGCAATTCGGCCCAAGAAAATTCCTATACTGGCACCGAGGATGCTGAGATCACCGACGTGAAGCGGACTCATATTGTGGCGCTTGCCAAACAATATACAGGCGACAACGACTCCGATCATTCCACCGTGGCTTGCCATCCCTCCTTTGTGGACTGCGAGGGCTCCCCAAAAGGGAAAGTCACTATTCCACTCGGTCAAAAGTTCGGGGCTGTAGAAGAAGACGTAACCCAGGCGTCCGCCAATCATGACGCCAAGAATTATGTAGGTTATGAAGTCGGCGACCTTTTCTACTTTCATGGGGCTGAGTTTTCGCTCGGCCATCCAGCGGATGATGAAAAAACCTGCAACAAATCCCGTAAAATAGGCGAGACCGTACCAGCGGACTCCGGGAAAATTCATGTTGAGGAGAGGGATGAGAAAAGGATCAATAATAAACGGATCGAGATTGTGTATCCAAGTTGTGTCTTCCATGGACTTATTGTCTAGATCGAAGGGCTAGTTGACAAGACATTCTTCGGCTCCGTGAGGACGGTTCGGGCTCTTGGGATTAGGACTGAAGACATAGGAAATTTACTCCCCATATCAAAGACTGAAATCCCTTTGTGCAGCTGCGAAAAAGCCTGTATGAAGTGCTTTGGCAATCAATAATAAGAGTGGTACAACAAGCCCGAAAAGACTGGCTTTTTTAAATTACACCGAGTGAGGTCACCGTGCACAAGTTTGGCTATTTAAGTCGCACCAATATGGAGTATATCGAAGGGCTCTATCAAAGTTTTCTCAATGATCCGCAATCGGTGAGTGAAGACTGGCGAACCTTCTTTGAAGGGGTCGAGTTTGCCCAGAACCTCTCCGGCTCGGTTTCTAGTCAAGAACTGGATGTTTACAATCTTATAACTTCCTATCGTGACTATGGTCACTTCGATGCCAAGCTCGACCCACTTTCTTTAGCGCCGGCCAATGAAGGGGTTCTTAAACTCAAAGACTACAATCTTAAAGACGAAGATCTCAAAAAGAAGTTTTCTATTGGGTCGATCGTCGGAAAAAAAGATGCGGAGCTCGGTGAAATTATTAATCACCTCAAGAAGAGCTACTGCGGTACAATTTCGTGCCAGACTTCTGATACCATGCCGCGAATTCGCGAGTGGTTCTCAAAAGAATTCGAACAAGTTGACTATAAAGTCGATCAAGAAGAGAAAAAGTCGATTTACCAGCAGTTGGTCCGCACCGAAACCCTAGAGATGTTTATTCATCGAAGATTCCAGGGGACAAAGCGTTTCTCTATCGAAGGGGCCGACGCTCTTATTCCGATGTTGCATAAACTTGTAAACAAAGGAACGAGCCTCAAAGTTGAAGAAATTGTAATTGGTATGGCCCACCGTGGACGTATTAATGTCTTAACCAATTTCATGGACAAGGAGCTGGATAACATTCTGGCTGAATTTGCCGGCACTGCGATTCACGATGAAGAAAATTTTGATTCCGATGTGAAGTATCACCTCGGCTATTCGGCCGACAAGAAAACTCCCCACGGAGATTGTCATATTTCTCTGGCGTTTAACCCGTCCCATCTCGAAGCGGTAAACACTGTTGTTTTGGGAATGACTCGGGCGAAACAAAGAGTGAGAAAAGATACCGGGAATCGCGAAAAGGTTGTTCCCGTGCTGATTCACGGTGATGCCGCTGTGGCGGGGCAAGGGGTTGTGTTTGAAACTCTGCAAATGTCCCAGCTTAAAGGTTATACCGTCGGCGGAACCATTCACGTGGTGATAGATAACCAAGTGGGTTTTACAACGAATCCAGAGTCGGGGCGAAGTTCTCCCTATTCGACGGATGTGGGTAAATCCCAGCAAATTCCCGTTATTCATGTAAATGGTGATGATGTTGAAGCCTGTGTTCGAGCCATGGACATCGCCATTCGTTTCCGCCAAGAGTTTAAAAGAGATATTTTTATTAATCTGACTTGTTATCGCCGCTATGGTCATAATGAGGGGGATGAGCCAATGTTCACTCAACCTCAGATGTACGATATTATTAAAAAGCATCCGACCCTGCGTACGATCTATGGTAAAGAGCTGATCAAAAATTCAGTGATCGATGAAGCTTTCTTTGAGTCTTTTTACCAAGAAAAAATGGATAACCTGCAGCAGATTCTCGATGATGTTAAAGCGAATCCGCCTAAAAATAAGCCCATCGCTTTTGGTGGCGTTTGGGAGGGGATGCGTAGGCCCCGTCCAGAAGATTTTGAAACCACCTGGGAAACAAAGGCAAGTCAAGAGCACATCGATACCGTTGGAAAAGTTCTGACGACGATTCCTCCTAATTTTACCATTCACAAAAAACTTCAGCGCCTTGTTGATACGCGCAAGAAGATGGTCGAAGAAACCAAAATGGTGGATTGGGGAATGGGGGAGCTTCTCGCCTATGGTTCGTTAATTCTCGAGGGTAACTCAGTTCGACTTTCGGGCCAGGATTGTATTCGAGGAACTTTTACCCACCGACATTCTTGCTTCTTCGATCAAAATACGGGGGAGATGTACAATCCGCTGAAAACTCTTCGCGAAGATAAAGAGTTCTGTGTCTATAACTCGTTCCTCTCGGAGATGGGTGTTCTCGGTTTTGAGTATGGTAATTCGTCTTCTGACCCAACGTTCTTAACAATTTGGGAAGCCCAGTTTGGTGACTTTGCCAACGGTGCGCAGATCATTATTGATCAGTTTCTTGCCAGTGCAGAACAAAAGTGGATGCGCATGAGTGGTTTGACACTTTTACTTCCACACGGATACGAGGGGCAAGGGCCCGAGCACAGTAGTGCAAGGCTTGAGCGTTTCTTACAATTATGTGCCCAGCAGAATATGCAGGTTTGTAACTTAACAACACCAGCCCAGCTCTTTCACGCCATGCGCAGACAAATGCGTCGCGATTTCAGATTGCCACTCGTAATTATGTCTCCGAAGTCATTGTTGAGACATCCACGGGTTGTTTCGCCGGTTTCCGATCTTACCGATGGTTTCTTTGCTGAAGTTATTGGTGATAAAGAAGCGGATCCGAAAAAAGTGAACAGTGTGGTTCTGGTTTCAGGGAAACTTTACTATGAACTTCTCGAGAAAAAGGAATCACTGGGGGTTGCCGCACAACATGTTGCACTTGTTCGAGTGGAACAGCTTTACCCCTATCCTGAGAACTTTTTGGTGTCGGAGTTAAAGCGATACAAGGGATTGAAATCGGTTATTTGGGCGCAGGAAGAACCAAAAAATATGGGATCTTGGCGTTACATTTCTCCGTTTATCAGAGAGAGCCTCGATGCCAACGGCATGAAAGATGTTGAATTAAAATATGAGGGACGGACCTTCCGCGCCTCTCCTGCTACGGGAAATCCAAAGATCCACATGCAGGAACAAAACCAAATTATTGATAATTGTTTCTAGGAACAAGGAGATAAACAGTGTCAGTTGAAATTAAAGTACCAGCAGCCGGTGAATCAGTGACCGAAGCCATTCTTGCAGAATGGATCAAGGAAGATGGTGACCTGGTTAAGCGCGATGATGTCCTCTTGGTCCTCGAAACAGATAAGGCGAGTATGGAGGTCGTTGCCGAGGCCGACGGCAAACTCCAACATAAAGTTGAAGCCGATGAAACGGTTCAAGTCGGAACTGTAATTGGCGTGATCGATACCAGCGTTCAGGTTCCCAAAGAACCTAAGTCAGCGCCGCCCAAAAATACCAGTGAGGAGGCCGCTCCAGTGGCTGCATCTTCAAATGGAAGTCATGGTGGTCCTCAAGCCAGTCCGGAATTACAACAGCATCTGAGCCCTGCGGTTTCAAGAGCGGTGGCTGAAACAGGTGTAGATCCAAGTACGGTAAGTGGCACAGGGCGAGGCGGTCGCCTTACCAAGGGTGATATCATGGAAGCGGCCACCAATTCTCCGAGTCCCCAGGAAACCAAGTCAACGCCTGCAGTACAAACTCCTGCGGCGAAGGGTACGAGCGAGCGGGTAAAGATGACAACCATTCGCAAGCGCATCGCAGAGCGATTGGTTGAAGCCCAGCAAACGGCGGCGATCCTCACTACATTTAACGAGATCGATATGTCGCAAATTATGGCTGTTCGCTCGGAGTACAAAGATAAGTTTGAAAAGAAATACGGCATTCGCCTTGGTTTTATGGGTCTTTTTGTTAAAGCCTGTATCGAAGCTCTCAAAGAGTATCCAGCCGTCAATGCTGAAATCGATGGAACGGATATCGTTTACCACAATTTTTATAACGTCGGGATTGCAGTGAGTACCCCTAAGGGCTTAATGGTTCCAGTGATAAAAAATGCGGATCAAATGTCGGTGGCCGAAATCGAATTAAAAATAAAAGAGTATGCGGAAAAGGCTCGAAAAGGTCGAATTACAATCGATGACCTCAGTGGTGCGACATTCACTATTACAAATGGTGGTGTTTTTGGTTCACTGATGTCGACTCCCATTCTTACGCCTCCACAGGTCGGGATTTTGGGAATGCACAAAATCGAAGAACGAGCCGTTGTGGTCAATGGCCAAGTTGAAGTTCGTCCGATGATGTACGTGGCCCTTTCCTACGATCACAGAATTGTCGACGGTAAAGAGTCCGTTTCGTTTCTTGTTCGAGTTAAAGATTGTATTGAAGATCCGCAAAGGATCCTTTTGGAGATTTAGTAATGGCTGATAAGAAGTTTGATTTAGTAGTTATTGGTTCGGGCCCTGGTGGTTATGTCGGAGCGATTCGTGCTGCACAATTGGGTTTGAAAACAGCTGTCGTAGAAAAGGACCCGACATTTGGCGGAACCTGCCTTAATGTTGGTTGCATCCCTTCTAAGGCCCTCCTGCAATCCAGTGAACACTTTGCCGCCGCAAAGAAAGAGTTTTCAGAGCACGGGATAGATATTGCTGATCTTAAACTCAATCTTCCAAATATGATGAAGAGAAAAGAAAAAATTGTCTCTGATTTGACCGGTGGAGTGAAAGGACTCTTTCAAAAAAATAAAATTGAAACTTTTGAGGGCCATGGCTCTCTCAAGGATGCTCATATGGTTGTCGTTACAAAAAAAGATGGAAGTGCCGAAGAAATTGGCGCTGACAAAATTATGATCGCTACAGGATCAACTCCGGTTGAACTACCACATATTAAATTTGATCACGATCGAATTGTGGATTCGACGGGCGCTCTCAGTTTTTCAGAAGTGCCCAAGAGTCTTTGTGTCATTGGTGGTGGAGTTATTGGTTTAGAGTTAGGCTCGGTGTGGAGTCGACTCGGCTCCCAAGTGACTGTTGTTGAATTTGCAGATCGATTAATTGCAGGAATGGACATCCAACTTTCTAAGGACATTCTACGTTTTCTTAAGAAGCAAGGAATGGAGTTTAAGCTTTCTTCGAAGGTAACTGGTGCCCAAGTTAAGGGCGATAAAGTTGTTGTTAGCTATGAGGATATGAAAAAGGGTGGTGAAGATAGTTTTGAGGTAGACCGCGTTCTTGTGGCTGTCGGTCGCAGAGCTTACACCGATAAGTTGGGCCTCGAAAATGCCGGAATTCAAACCGACGATCGCGGGCGTATTGAAGTTAATGAGCATTTACAAACCAGCCAACCCCATATATTTGCAATTGGCGATGTTATAAAAGGGGCTATGCTGGCCCATAAGGCCGAAGAAGAGGGTGTTGCTGTGGCTGAGTATCTAGCCACTGGTTATGGTCACGTTAACTACGACACCGTCCCAGGTGTTGTTTATACCTGGCCGGAAGTAGCCTCAGTGGGTAAGACCGAGCAAGAGTTAAAAGATGCTGGAATCAGCTACAACTCGGGAATGTTTCCTTTTAGTGCCAACGGCCGAGCTAAAGCATTCGGAATGACCGATGGTCGCGTAAAAATATTGGCCGACGCAAAAACGGATAAACTTCTAGGGGTTCATATTACTGGCCCCAATGCTTCTGAGCTCATTGCAGAAGCCGTCGTCGCCATGGAGTTTGGTGGAAGTGCTGAAGATTTGGCGCGCAGCTTTCATGCCCACCCAACACTCGCAGAAACCATGCGTGAGGCCGCTCTTGCTGTGGATAAACGCGCCCGCCAAATGTAAGGGTGCGAAGCTTCCTTTTGGCATTTCATTTGTAAATAGTTTTTCTATAAAACGTGTCCGAGGGCTCTCATCGAGTCCTTTTTAGAACAAGGGAGATCCTTGTTTCTTTTGCGGACAATTAGGGACTTGAACGTCAATTAACGTCGAGTTGAGTCGCTAAAATTTGAAACTATTGTCGAATAGGTGACCATGGAAACGAATCAGTTTATGACTTCTACAACAGCTCCTCAATCTTCTAAAAAACGATTTGGCCCGGTAGACCGGTTGGTGCAAAAACAAATAGTAGAGCTTTGTAATTCCCCAAAAATCAGTCTTCCTGCCATGGTCTTATTTGTCAGTGGATTTATTTTAACCGGTGGGTCAGCTTACCTTTACTCCCAAGGACTCATCCCTTTATTTGTCGGAGTTTTATCGAGTACAGTCGCCTGCTATTTAATTTACACGTGTCTGCACGAAGCCGTGCATAACTGTATTTCAAGTAATAAGGCCATTAATAAAACGGTGGGATGGATTTCAGGTAGTTTTTTATTTTCACCTTTTGAGGCCTTTCGCTTCATCCATTTAGAACATCATCGTTACACGAATCATCCCGAAAAAGACCCGGACATGTATAGTGCTAAGTCGTTTTTGCCTTTGCGCTGGCTCACGCAGAGTCTTTATTACTACGGGGTTTATTGGAGTCGACGACGTAAGCTCCCTTGGAAGTATCGTATCGACAATGTAGTTCACTTGTTTCTCAATGTAGGACTTGCTGTGTACCTCTGGAATATTGGTTATGACTGGTTTGTACTGTATTTTTGGTTAGTTCCTGCCTTTTTGAGCGTCTTCTTTTTGGCTCTGTTTTTTAACTACTTGCCCCATCATCCCCACGACCCCGAGTTGCAGACGAATCAATACACGGCGACCAATGTTCGTACTCCAAAAATTCTCACGCCGATTTTTCTTTATCAAAACTACCACTTGGTTCACCATCTCTATTCCCACGCTCCTTTTTACAACTACATAAAGATTTGGCGTTTGGGGGAGACTGAGTTCACGAAGCGTGGATCCGTGGTTAAAGAAAAGCTCTTTGAACTCTAAAGCGCCAATTTGCTTCAGTGGATCTGGCATTTCCTCTTGCCAACAGTACCCTAACAAAATATTGCGCTAAAGAAATAAGCAGTTTTAATAATTTCAAGCACTTAACGCCCGTCGGCCGCGTTTTTTGTGCGTTTACGGAATGATTTCCTTGGACTATGTTCAAAGGTCTAGGAAGGGGAATCACTATGAAATCCGTAATTTTCAGTCTCGTCGTATTTGTTATGAGTCATACCGCTTTAGCGCAGTTTCCATGGTTGGAAATGGAAGACCAAAGGCTCTACATCCCACAAAATATTCAACAGCCCGCACCGGTAATGGTCATGCTCCACGGTTGTTTACAAACGGGAGAAACATTTGCGGTTTCAACACAAATGAATCAGGTGGCTGAGCAAAATGGTTTTGTAGTTATCTATCCTGATCAGAGTCGAGTGAATAACCCTCTAAAATGTTGGAATTGGTTTGAGCCAGCTAACCACCAGCGTACTGCAAATAACGAAATGCAAGTGATACTCGATCTCATTGGTTTGGCCGCCGAACAGGTGCCTCTCGATTTACAAAGAGTCTATGTGGCGGGATTGTCCGCGGGCGGAGGAATGGCTGCGAATCTAATGGGCTGTTATAGTGACTTTTTTGCCGCTGGTGCCGTACATTCTGGTTTGGCTTTTGCTGCGGCAACCTCTGTCGGTGAAGCGCAATCGGTGATGCGCAATCCACAGCGTTTGAATCCACAAACTCTGGCTGAAAAGGCGATCAATTGCGTCGGTGAAAAAGGGAGAACAATCCCAGTCTTTGCCGTGCATGGGTTGAATGACACAATCGTTGCCATGGGGCACTCCCAAGTTTTGATTCAACAATTTGCAATTTACAACGATTTCTTCGATGACCGTCAAATCAATGGCAGTGTAAGCGATGAAGTCTTCGCGACTCGCGACATCAAGGACGCTCCTAAGCAAGCGACTCTCATAAGCTACAATCGAGGGCAGTATCCATTTTTGAGTTCTCTCATTGTCGATCGCATGGATCATGCTTGGTCCGGAGGTAAGGCGGGAGAGCAATATTCTGATCCTGAAGGTCCCAACGCCAGCCGCCTCATTTGGATGTTTGTGAGTCCTCACAAGAGACAAAACTCCTTTTTCTAGGGCGTCTTTGCGCATGAAGTGTCAACAGAGTTGACACTTCATCGGCTCCTACGGGGATGCTCTAGGCGGCATCAGCCTTGCAATTCACTATCTATAGAATTTTCTTCTTTAGAGGAGTGATAACATGCGAGTGATAGCCCTAATTTTTATCGTCAGTTTTAGCCTTATCTCTGAGTCCTATGCTCAATGGTGGGTAGCTCCTCCTAAATCTAAATCGCAAAAGTCAAAGACGCTCAAAAAGTCCAAGAAGTCGCGATCGAAGAGTCGTAGCCGTTCGGCACGCAAGAGATCTCGATCCCAAGCGCCTGACTTTTATGCAACAGAGAGAGTCAGTCTCCAAAAAGTAAAAAAAGACGATCACTTTTTCTTGCGAGTTCAGCCCCAAGCCGGCTTCAGTGTTTTCAGCTTAGGTGGTGGTGATGCTAACTTCGTTCTCGATGACTCCCAAGATGAAGTGAATTATTTTAAAGGTCGAACTGGTGCTTTAGGTGGAGTTCTGACAGAACTTAATTTAGGGATGCGACAGTTCACCATCGAAACGGGTTTAAGTTTTTATATGGCGGGTGCCGCCACTGGTGATATTGGTGCCCTCGTTCCTGGCGGGAACTCGAGCGGTGGAGAGATCAACGTAGAATACATTGGACTCCCAATATTCGCTAAGTACTATTTAACGGATTATAGTAAGACGAGCTTTTTTGCAAAAATCGGAATTATCCCTGCCTTTGCCATGAGCAAAGAGGTTGTTACTGACAACCGTCTCAGTGGAAGTAGTTTCTTTTCAACCTCTACGGATCAAGACGAAATTCTTAGTGAAGAAATCAGCTCTTTCGATGTCCTTATGGGTGTTGGAATGGGTGCGAATGTCCGTATCAATAAAAACTGGTCCGCCAATGTCGAAGGACAGCTTTACCACGGTGTCATTTCTCTCACTGAATCTGATCAAGAGTGGGTTTTCAATCAAGGCTTAGCTTTGACTCTCGGACTGGGTTATCTGTTCTAGTAAAAAGAAGTGGCTCGTCCGTGAGCCTTGATACCATCCAGTGGTTAAAACACAATAGTGAATTCCTAAGGTATCTTTTGAATTTCAGAATCTCCCCGAACAAAAAACGAGTCAATCCCTTGACTGTGTTTTAACATAGAATGAATTTTCCACTGGATCTGCATGTGCACACCGACGATGGGGTCTTCAACAGTGCCCATGTTCATGACGTCACCTACTTCAACATCACTGTCAAATTTAAAGCCCCAACTGATATCTACAAACTGTGGAACGATTTGTAGATTAGCGACATAAGAGCCTTTGTCTTCGAGAGAGCCATTGGCATAGAGAATGACTTGGTACTGAAAATTCACGACGTTCATTCCGAAACCATTCTTAGCTCGCAAATTAAAAGTGCGGACATGGGGGCCGGTCCAGCCTTCCATTTTTTCCCACTGGTTCGCCTCAATCGGCATGACTGAGAAGCGTTCGGTATCGGAGTTGGCGACGGGTTCATTTTCTCTAACTAATTGATAAACCAATTGTCCAATCATTAGCCATTGATTTCCATAGGTCGGTCTAAAAATAGAGCCACCTCCAGGAAAGGTTCCGCCACCCGGAAAAGGATTGGGACGAGGAAAAGTACCGCCGCCAGGAGGAAAGGTTCCACCGCCAGGAGGAAAAGGACTTGTCGTGTCGTCGTCATCGTCACCACCAGGAGGTGTGGGCACCGGTGGAAAAGGTTTGACGGGACCATCATCATCGTCGGCCCCAGGTGCAATCGGTCCCAAAGGATCGGCAAAGCCCTGGATTTCAACAATCTCTACCGAAGAGATATCGTAAAAACCGGCTTCGTCTTCTAAGTGTTTATTAACTTCTTGTGCATATGAAAAATTGGCTAGCAAAAGCAATGCTGTAGATAATAGCAAGCCTTTTGCTTTTCTTCTGAAAAGCATAGTTCCCCTCCTAATTGTGAACTTTGTTCCCCAACAAAGTTGAAATGCTTTAGCCCCCCTCGGCGAAAGCTTTGAGAGAATAAGCAGAAGGGTAGTTCTCTGTCAAAGGAGCGCAATTTTTTATCAGAGTTCTGACGACATGAAGTAAGAGTATAAAATAACAAGTTTAATGGGGTTTTCCCGTGGTTTTTAAAGGCAAGTTTTTGAAAACATAACAAAAAACAAATGTAGGAATACCTCGCAAGCAAAGTGCCGCTTCTAGAGGGTATAAGGAAGTCTTTGTTTTGATCTGAAACAGTTGCGTAAATAGACTATCAATAAAGGCATGGGGTTGTGAGAATAGTAGATTGTACTAGGGTTGGTCGATGGTATTTTTAAAAGACAGTAAGAGGCAAGCTTTTGTCATTCTAGCTATTGCGGCTAGTTTCACTCTCTTAATGTTTCAAAATTGTGGGGGACCTTCCCACGAAGGTTTGCTCATTGAGTTTAACTCTGAACAACCTTCAGAAGAACAACTGAATAGTCAGTTTGATCAGTTTCAGAACCTTGCTAACGAGGGTGAACTCGATCTTACCAGGGCGCGCTTGGCCGAATATATAATTAACCCTCCCATGAATCAGAATATTCAAGATTATTCAGAAGAAAGTTTAAAGCCGGTCTTTCGCTATTTCTATTTTCAAACGGGTCGCTTTGTTTTTGGGAATTCACAGTATCTCGCTCGTGATCAGAAAATCGCCGATGAGGTTCTCTTTGAGGGAATCGCCTTTAATTTATTTTACAGACAATTAGAAGACTCGCGCAGGCTTTACCTCTGCCTCGACACCGAGGCAAACTCCCATTACCTTTCGACGGACGAACTTTGTGAGCCGAATCCAGAGCGAAGTTTTGTCAAGAACAAAGGAGCCCTTGGATTCATCGCGAGCCAATATACTAATGGAGCAAGAGCTCGACTGATTCGTTGCTATAATAAGAAAAACCAATCCTACTTAACAACACTGTATTCGTCAGAATGTGATGAAGCTCTCGGCTTTGAGATTGAAGGTGTCTTGGGTTATGTCAGCGAAAATCAAAAAGGCAACTTAGAGCAACATGATTATCGAGACCATGAGTTGAATCGCTATAAGTCCATTCAAGGATCCAGTTACTACTTGAGTGTCGACGGTGAGGCTGAGGGCTGGGAGAAAGTGGACTCCTACTCCATTTCTATTTTTAACCTTGGTAATATGCTGACCTTGTATAGTTGTTATGACAACCTTCAGTTTAACCGTTTTGAATCTACGGATCCCCAATGTGAGATTAACTCGGCCCACCAGATTGGCGCATTTAAATACCTTTCAAGAATTAAAACCAGAGATTTTGATCGAGCTCTTTATCGTTGTAAAAGCTCGGAACAAAAGAAGTACTTCTCGACCACAGACTTCGATTGTGAAGGCTATCCCCATTATTCTGCTGAAAAAATTCTAGGTTTTGTCGGACGATAGGATAAGGAAACTTGAATTAAAGAGTTCAACATGGAGTTGAAGATCTTTCTTGAATCCCCAAAAAAAAGGTCGGTGAGTCCGACCTTTTTTTAAAAAAACAGATATCTGTAAGAACCTTACTTGGCAGGTCTTGCTACCCAAGAGTTACACCAGCCCAAACCTTTTACATGGCGAAGTTTTGGTGCCATAAAAAGAGTGCAAGTTCCCACTTCGTCTTTACCAGTCCCTTCAACGTTTTTGTAAAGGGCACAAGTATTACAAAACTGGGTTTTCTTTGCCTCAGGAGTCGCTCTTTTGGGGAATTTTTTAGTATCAACCTTTGCCGCATCTTTAAAGTACCCGAGGGCTTTTGCCTGGGGGTCAGACTCTTCAAGCATATTGTATTTTTTCTTAGCTTCAGCCTGAGCTTTTGTTGAAAGGCTACTCATAGCTAGGCCAGTGGCACCAGCAGTTAGGAGTGACTTCTTTAAAAACTCACGACGGCTACTTTCATTTTTCATAGCTCTTTCTCCTCATTGTGAATTGCCTGATATCAATTCATTTTCATTTAGAGTTCAAGTAGTTTTTAACAGACCGACTCGCTAGGGCAAGTATTTTTTAATTAAGTTTTTGTGTGCTGGTTTCGTAGGGCCTTTGCGAGCATTGGTGCGACACTAATGACCTCGATCCCATCGTCGTCGGTCAGTTGATTCACACGGCAATGGGAGTTTGTGACATAGACTTTATCAAAGAGTTTAGAGTCCCTAATTTTTTCTGTGGCGTTTCCGGGGAAAAGCCCGTGGGTCGCGAGGGCTATGATTTTTGTCGCTCCAAAATCCTTGAGTTGTTTTGCTGCTTCAATAAGAGAGCTTCCAGAGCGAATCATATCGTCGTAAAGAACTACGGTTTTATTTTTAACTTCGCCGGCGACGGCTTTGACCTCGGTGTTTTGCCCATCAATTCGCTTTTTAAAGACAAAGACTGCGGATGTATTCAGGCTCTCAGCCAGTTTTTCAACAGTCTTAGCTCGCCCCGAATCTGTGCAGGCAATGACAAAATTGTCGAGAGCGATTTGTTCAGTGGCTTCGACCATGAGGTCATGACTGGTTAAAGAGCGAACTCGAACATCTCCCTCAAAATAGTGGGGGAGGCCCGGAGCATGAATGTCTAAGAGAATAACATTGTTGCCACCGGGGGCTGCGGGAATAACAGAAAAAAGTCGTGCTCTCGTCTTGGCCGGCAGGACTTCACCCTGAAGAATCTCGCGCTCCATTGTAGAGTAACCAAAGTAGGGGATGAGGAGGCTAATAGTATAAGCGCCATATTTTACAAGGGCGCAGGCCAGGTCATAGAGTTCGAGAGTTTCACTGTCATCGACGGTGCCTCCGATAAGGACCACGTTTTTGCCGACGACCGAAGTAAGAATTCGCCGATAGCGTTCTCCATCGGGAAATGTGGAAGCTTCGATCTCACCGGCAGGGAGCCCTGTAATTCCACAAATTTCGTCTCTTAAGTATTGATAACGGCTTGATGAGAAAATCATAAAGCACCCCGAAGTCGAAGAGTTAATGAGACTTAATAATAGCAAAGACTTCGGGGACTGTCACTTTAGGAGCTGATAAGAAGACAAAGAAATCTCTAAGCCTTTTTTAATGCTTCGCTTTTCGTGCCTTAGTCTCGATGGGAACAAACTGACTGTCGGGCATCAAAAAGTACAGTACTAAATAACCGACGACGGTGGCCCCGAGTGAAAGAAAGGCGAGAGCCACGGCCAGCGATCTGACTACGCCGATTTCAACATCGGTGCGTCGAGTGATTCGTCCGCAAACACCGAGAACCATCTTCTTTTCTAGGGCCTCTTCATATCGATCTCTACGCGGAAGGGTGAAAGCGAGAACGACGTATACGAGAAGACCAGTACCGAGTAAGAGAACTGAGGCGACCCAAAGAGTTCGAACCAGCCAAGGCTCTAGGCCAAATGAATCGGCGAGCCCTTTGGCGACTCCAGCAATCATTCCGCCCTCTTCGGCGCGGACCCACTGGCGGGCTTTAGAGTTTACGTCAATTGTTTCGTGGTGTGTTTGAAATACCATTTTTATATATCCTTTGTGATCAATGAATAAGAGTATATAAAAGAACATACAGTTATGCAAGAAAATAATAAAAATATATAAAATGATACAGGGGTGGGTAAGTCACCGAAATCACAAGAATAGCATGGGCTATGACAAGACCTGGCTTTTAAAGCAAAGATAGGAGCTGGGGGAGGCTTTCGCCACAGGGGCCCGGGAAATGGCCGTGAACCAGATGGCTGATGGCCGTTTCTTCCAGGTTAAACTCAAAGACCTGAGCACCCTTATTGAGAGCTTCTAGGGGGAGTCCAGCCGCGGGGTAAACCAGAGCCGAGGTTCCTGCCACCAAGAATACTTCGCAGTTTCGGGCCGCCTCAATTGCAGAATTGAGAATATCGGGGTTGAGCATTTCTCCAAACCAAATAATATCCGGGCGGAGCTTGTCGCCACAGGCAGGGCAAATGGGAATCTCTTTTTCGAATTGATTGAGGTATTCGGGGGAGGCCGGTTCTCCGCAAGAAACACAGTAGCTTCGGGTCAGGTTGCCGTGAAGCTCTAGAATGTTCTTTTGACCGGCACGCTTGTGAAGGTCGTCGACATTCTGAGTGATGAGTTGAAATTCAGGAATGAGTTTTTCGAGTTGAACGAGGGCTTCATGGCCAGGGTTGGGTTTTACTTCGTGCACTGTTTTGCGGCGCATGTGATACCACTCCCAAACCCGTTCTGGGTGGGATAAAAAGGCGTCCATGCTCGCCAACTCCTCGGGACGAAACTTGGCCCAAATTCCACCGGGATCCCTAAACGTAGGAACACCGCTTTCGGCACTAATGCCAGCACCGGTTAATACGGCCACACGAGTGGAATTTTTTAGGCTTTGAGCAAGACTTTCAAGACCCATTAAAAATCAATCCAGTCCCTGGAGTAGTTCGAAAAACAACCATTAAAAGTGGACCATCTTTTCCCGCTTTTGCGATCTTGAATTTGCGCTTCACCCACCCTGAGTAGGCCTTTGTTTTTAGTGGTGGTTTGTTCAATATTCAGTTCGAACTCCCAATCACCAACGGGCATCGAACAGGGACCTTTAAAGAGCAGGCGATCTGTCGATGTCATGCTCTGAACTCCAGAATAGGTTTTTTGCGGCGAGTTTCCGCGAATTTCTAAATTGAAATGGGCTTCGCTACGCACTGGATGTTCGAGGCTGAGGAGGCGCTTTGTTTGTGTGTCCATGTGAAAGACAAGCATTTGTTGGATGGCATATTCATTGCGATAAAAGCGGGGGTTCTTTCGACTTCTCTCTAGGGTCCACGAGTGATAGAGCCTTACGTATTGAGAGTTGCCTTCTGTGATTTCTTCAAGAACTTCCCACTTTCGGTCAACGCTGAATTCCGCAAAGTTTTTTTCGGGTTGTCTTAAGTTTCGCAAATAGAGTTTGAGGTTGTCAGAGTTTAATTTCTTTTCGTTGAGATCTAAAAGTTCATCTCCACTTAAGAGAGCAAATATTTTTTCTCGACTCGAAAAGGACTGGGTTTCAAACAAGCAGTCGTACTGGAGTCTTAAAAGGGACTCCGAAAGGGGAGTGATCCTCAAGCACTGAATTTGAATGGCCTCTTTGGGTGGGTTGAGCAATAGGCTCAGGTAACGTTTTGCTTTTTGAATCTGAAAGATTTGTTCGGAAATCTGGCTTTGTTGGACAAGAGCGAGGTTTCGGGCCTTTGACGCAGCAGGGTCACCCCCTTTGCGAACTTCAATTCGCTTCCCACCCTGGTCACAAGCGGACAGCAAAAACAATAGTACAATCAATAGACAATGCCTCATAATGTATCACTATAAGACAATTCGGGTGGAATAACCCCGAAAAGCCTGAGTTCTAACGCGTTGAATTACCTACTTTTTCTGAAAAGTCCGTTCTTGTGACAGTTCTGTGACACTTTGAAACTCAATCTAAAGTAAGTTGAAAGTATGTTGATAAACGATCTTGTGCTCATCCATAGAAAATCATCGGGAACGGCTATTGAACCAAAGGGAAACCCTTGGTTTGTGATGAAGACCTGTTTGCGGTCCTTAACCATTGGTTGGAAGGATTGGTCTTTCGAGTGGCCCGAGGATAAGGATGTAGAAGTTCTTCATGGCGCACCTGCCTATCAACGAATTCTTGAAGTCATTAGTGGTCTTCATTCACCCTTGTTCGGTGAAACTGAAGTTTTTGGGCAATTTAAGCAGGCCTCGAGTGAGTTTGAAATACCTGAGGCATTGTGGAAGAGCCGCTTTAACAAATTATTTCGTCAGTTGTCCCAAGACGCAAAAGTCGTTCGCAAAAAACACCTTCACGGTGGAGGTTCTCAATCCTACGGCAGTGCTGTTCGTAGAGAAGTTAAGGATTTAAAGAATATTCACATCATTGGTGCCGGACAATTAGTTCAAGAAATGCTTCCATGGTTGTCAAAGGTTGAAGGAAAGCTCGTGATACACGCTCGATCGCCAGAAAAAGTTCAAGGGCTGGTCAATGAGTTTCCTCGTCTGGAGCTTTCGTCTTTACTCGAAAAAGAATCTATTCGTGATGAGTCCCTGGCTTTAGTTATCGCTGCGCCCCTGAGTTCAGCTGATATCGCGGCCTGGATGAATACGCGCTCTTTAAAGTTTGATCTAATTATCGATTTAAGAGGGGAGTGCGAAGAGGATCCCATCGCAATTGAAAATGTAAGTGTTATTGATTTGAAGGGGGTATTTGCAAAAATATCCGCCAATAAAGAGAAACAAAAAATTTATCGTGCCCAAGCGCAAAAAGAGATATTAAACTTAACGGCAAAACGTGCTAATGAGATTGAGTTTAGACCTTTTGGCTGGGACGATTTATGCGCCTTAACATAGCTTCTAGAAAAAGTGATTTAGCTCGCCTTCAAGCTTTTAGAGTCGGTGATGCCCTAAAAAATCACTTTCCTGAGTTAGAAATCAATTTTCAATTTAAATCGAGTCTCGGTGATCAAAACCTCGATGATCCTCTTTGGAAAATGCCAGAAAAAGGTGTTTTTACTGAAGACTTTGTCGACGATCTTTTAGCTGAAAATTCAGATTGTATTGTTCATTCTTGGAAGGACTTGCCGACCGAAGAGCGTCCCGAAACTATGATCATTGCCACACAAGTGCGCGAAGATATGCGAGACCTTTTTCTTTTTAAAAAGTCATCTTTTGATAAACCTCAGTTGAATGTTCTGACATCTTCACCACGTAGAATCTATAACATGTCAGCATTTTTGCCCGAGCTATTACCCTTTCCGTGTGAGAAGTTAGAGTTTAGTGATATTCGCGGAAACATTCCTACCCGTTTAAAAAAATTCATGGAAAATAAGGATGCGGATGGATTGGTGCTCGCAAAAGCGGCCTTGGATCGACTTCTATCGGCCCATCAAGAGGAGTTTCATCCGGTACAAAAAGACATTCGAAAGGTGTTAAGTGAATGTCACTTTATGGTTTTGCCATTATGCTTGAACCCGGCGGCAGCTGCCCAGGGAGCACTCGCCATAGAAATTAAAAAAAGTCGTGAGGCCGAGCTTGGCCCCTACTTTAAAAAGATACACTGTATTGAAACCTATGAAGATGTTCTATGGGAGAGAGAAACTCTCAAATCTTTCGGCGGAGGTTGCCATCAGAAAATTGGAGTGAGTCAGTTTCAGAGAGACTATGGCGTCGTCCGTTTCTTAAAAGGTAAAACCGATGATGGAGAAGTTCTCGACAAAGAAGAGATTTTAACAAGTGGAGAGATGCCACTGCCCACAGACCTGAGCAGGCTGTGGCCACAAAACCCAGAGGACTTTAAGTCTTTGTTTACGCGAAGCCGATTGAGAATTCCCTATCCAGAGAATTTTCAATCTGGAGTGGCGCAGGTCTGGATTGCGAAATCAACGGCACTTCCAGACGAGTGGCCTCTTGATAAGCGTTCCTTGATTTGGGCGGCTGGATTGCGGACGTGGAAGAAGCTCGCCCAAAGAGGGCATTGGGTCAGTGGTTGCGCCGAGAGCCTCGGAGAGCAAGAAAGTGAAGATATTCAGTTTATACTCGGTTTAAAACCAGCCTGGATAAAACTGAGTCACAATGGTGTCGAAGCTCCGACGACAATTGCTACCTATGAATTGATTTCGAACTCAATTGAAGTCAACCTCTCTGAGGTGACCCATGTTTATTGGCCGAGCATTTCGGTTTATAAGTCACTAAAGCATAAGATCAAGGACCCCGGGAACGTCGTCCACGCCTGTGGAGCAGGGGCCACCTATAATTATTTGCAGAGCCAAGGAATAAAAGCCTACCCATTTTTGAGTTTTGGGCACTGGCTAAGGCATATTCAACAACGCGAGGAGAAAAACTCATGAATTCTCAAGAATTATTTGAGCGTAGTCAAAAAGTAGCACCTGGTGGAGTCCACAGTCCGGTACGAGCCTTTAAGTCTGTAGGCGGTTCACCCCTGTTTTTTGAACGCGCTGAAGGGGCCTATTTATACAGCGTTGAAGGTAAGCGCTATATTGATTTCTGTCAGTCCTTTGGCCCTCTCATTTTAGGTCACCGCGATCCGGATGTTGCTGAAGCTGTGAGTAGCATTTTTCACAAAGCATGGACCTTTGGTGCTTGCGAGCCCTATTCACTGGAATTGGCTGAGTGGATTACCCACCGCATTCCCTGGGTTGAGAAACTTCGATTCGTTAACTCGGGGACAGAGGCTGTGATGAGTGCCCTTCGTTTGGCGAGAGCAGCAACAGGTCGATCTAAAATTTTAAAATTCGAAGGGTGTTATCACGGTCATGTAGACTCGATGCTGGTTAAGGCCGGTAGTGGATTGGCGGGTTTGGCTGCGAGTGACTCTGCTGGAGTTTCTCAAGAGCAAGCTTCGAATACTTTAGTGTGCCCTCTAGATGATATAGAAAGCTTCAATAAGCTGATGGATGAATTCGGAAGTGAGATTGCGATGGTAGCACTCGAGCCATTGCCAGCAAACTTCGGACTTCTTCAGCAGAAAAAAGAGTTTATTCAGGCAATTGCTCAGAAGTGTAAAGAGAATGGATCTCTGCTTCTCTTTGATGAGGTGATTTCGGGATTTAGAATCAAAATGGGCGGTATGGCTGAAGATTTAGGAGTTGTTCCTGATCTAGTCACCTACGGAAAGGTAATAGGTGGAGGCTTTCCCGTTGGCTGTTATGGTGGACGAGAAGACCTTATGAATATGGTTGCCCCGAGTGGCCCGGTTTACCAAGCGGGAACCCTCAGTGCCAATCCAGTGGGAATGGTGGCAGGACTTGCCACTCTCCAAAAAGTTGAAAAGGAGAAAGTGATTAAATCAATAGACGGACGAGGTCGCGAATTCGAAGAGGATCTCAATTCGTTTTTTGAAGAAAAGAAACTACCCATTCGACTTTTGCGAAAAGGATCACTTTTTTGGATGTACGGTGGAGAGGCGGATATTCCAAGGTCCCTTGGAGACATTCCAGAAGGTCATGGAGAACAATTTAAGAAAATCTTCCACAAGTGTCTCGACCACGGACTTTATTTAGCTCCAAGCGGTTATGAAGTTGGATTTCTGTCCCATGCCCATACTCCTGAAATATTGAGTGAAGCTACGCAAATAATCAAAAAGTCCGTAGAAGAGGTCTATGAAGTTTAGCAGAAACCTGCAGATTGTAGCCGCCGTCCTTTGGATTGTAACGAGTTTGTCTTTGGCAACTTGGTGGCTCATCTTTAGCTTGGACCAATTAAATCGAATTACTGAGATCCTCGGTGACCCAGAAGCCAAGGTGGCCAGGCAGCACCGCATGCTGATTCAAGAGGGAACTTTTCTGTTCTTCTTACTGATTGCTGGAGGGATGGGTCTTCTCTACTATATCTTTCTCGAGAGAAAGAGGTCGACTCGACTGAAACGATTTTTTGCGGCTTTCACCCACGATCTAAAGACATCCATATCCAGCCTTAGGCTTCGTGCCGAATCACTTGAGGCAAAAACGGCCAATGACCCTAACACTAATAAAGATGCGCGGAGACTGATTCAAGATACGGTCCGACTGGAGTTGCAATTAGAAAACTCATTACTGTTTTCGCGTCCGGGGGCCCATAAATTATTTCTACAAGAAGTTGATCTCGAAAACATAATTGAGAGTTTGAAAATTCAGTGGCCCGAGATTGAGTTCGAGGTCAAGGGTTCGGCCAAGGTCAATGTCGATCGACGAGCCCTAGAGATTATCATGAAAAATTTCGTACAAAATGCAGTTAGGCATGCTCAAGTGAATAAAGTTTTTGTCGAGATCAGTGAGGATGCCGGAAAAGTAGTCATTGAGTTTTACGACCGGGGAAAGGGATTCGAAGGAAATCTGGAACTACTCGGAGAGCAGTTGTGGGACTCGGAGAAATCCGAGGGAAGCGGAATTGGCCTTTTTCTCGCGCGAGACCTAGCTTTGCAAATGGGTGGAGGATTGCAGTTTGACTCTGAACCCGGAGGACGGGGCTTTGTATCAAAGTTATCGCTCGGTCAGAAGGGAGGCTCATGATTCGGGTATTATTAGTCGAAGATGACCCCTCCCTCGGTGAAGCGCTCGTCGATTTACTGGAGCAAAATTCTTTTCTTGTCGACTGGAAGAAAACGGTTGCTGATGCCAAAGATCTTCTTAATCAGTCCAATTTTGATCTCCTCATACTCGACATAGGCTTACCCGATGGTACGGGACTAGATTTGGCCCATTGGATTAAGGATAATTTCGATATTCCATTTATTTTTATGACGGCAATGAATACGGCCGAAAATAGACTCGAAGGCTTTGAATTAGGAGCTGAAGAATTTATTCCCAAACCATTTCACTTTAAAGAACTCCTGTTGCGAGTTGATCACGTTCTTAAAGCCCATAAGAGGTCGCCACGGACATTGACGCTAGAGAATGTTGAGATCAATTTCGAGGAACTTTCTGTTCAGCTTCAAGGTGAGGATAAGCAATATCTTTCTAAACGAGATTTCGAACTTCTAAAATTCTTGATTGATCACTCTCCTAAGGTGGTCAGTCGCGAAGAAATTTTGGATCAAATATTAGGTGAGAATCAGTTTCCATCTTTGAGAACTGTAGACAATTCAATTGTCCGATTACGACAAGCACTGGGCGATCAGCAGGCTGACATTATTCGCTCTATTCGTGGTATCGGATATCAATGGCAAGGTGTTAAGTATGATGAAGATAGCGAATAAGCGATTTGAAAATGCAATCCACTCTATTCCACAGGCGACCCCGCCGGTATGGTTTATGCGCCAAGCAGGTCGTTATCACGAGCACTACCAAAAGCTGCGCGCAAAGTATTCTTTCATCGAGCTCTGTAAGAAGCCTGATATTGCAGCTGAAGTTGCCTTAGGGCCCATCGAAGACTTTGACTTTGATATTTCAATACTTTTTAGTGACCTGTTGTTTCCGCTGGATTGTTTGGGAATGGGTTTGGATTACAATCCAGCGCCAAGTTTAGAGTGGCAACTTCGACCAGAAACTATGAGCCAGCTCAAAGATCCAATAACGGCCGTTAAGGGCATGGAGTTTCAAGCTGAAGCGGTTATAAAGACCAGAGAACGACTGCCTGAAGATAAATCCCTCATTGGTTTTGTCGGTGGCCCGTGGACTCTTTTTGCCTACGCTGTCGACGGTTCCCACAAAGGTCATTTGATAGAAAGTAAAAGATATTTCGAACTCTACGAGAAGTTTGCCGAAATAATGACCGTATTTTTGATTGAAAACATTAAACTTCAGCTCGATGCGGGAGCAGAAGTCGTTATGGTGATGGATACGGCGGCCGGCGAATTATCACCAGCCCTTTATCTGCGCCATGTTCTCCCCCATATCGAAAAAATAGCTGAGAATTTTCCAAAGCGATTGGGCTATTACTCGAAGGGAACGACCCAGGATCACTACGAACATCCTCTATTTTCCCGTGAATCCAATTTAGCGGGAGTGGGATTCGATCACCGTTTTGATCTTAAAAAGCAATTGGAAAACGCAAACAGACCTGGATTTATCCAAGGAAATTTTGACCAAACACTTTTGTTTCTGCCGCATGAGGCTTTTAAGATTGAAGTGGAGCGATTCTTTACCCATATTGCAAAGTTATCGGATCAAGAAAGAAAAGGTTGGGTCGCCGGTCTGGGGCATGGGGTTTTGCCCAAGTCTCCTAACGAAAATGTTCGGTACTTCGTGCAGAGATTGCGGGAGTTCTTTAAATAAGTATGATTTCAAGTATCATTGAGAATCAAAAAGCAAAAAGGCGCCTTTCGATATACCCCAGTTCCCTGGCCGAGAGTAAGAACGTCTCCTTTGACGAACTTCTTGAAAAGTTGGACGGGGCCTTTGTCGAAAATTCTCTTTATGTTCACATTCCTTTTTGCGAAAGAATGTGTAGTTTTTGTGCTTGTAATACCTCGATCACCGGAGACCATTCTTGGGAAGAAAAATACCTTAAGTACTTGAGCTTTGAAAAAGAGAGTCTCCTTGAGCAATTAGGGGTGAGTCGATTAAACGTCTCTCGTCTCGTCGTTGGAGGGGGAACACCAAACTTTTTTTCGATTAAGAATTTTAAAAAACTGTTCCATATTTTAGAAATCGAAAGAGATCATCGCTTTGATGATACTCTGATTGAGTTAGATTGGAGATGTCTGGATCAAGAGTACATCGACTTTTTAAAGGACTACGGTTTGAGTCAATTTCGTTTGGCCATTCTGGACACGAACCCCAAGGTTCTCGGAGGCATACAAAGAAATTCCACCATCGAGATCCAAGAGTTTTTAAAAGGTCTCGATTCAGATACTTTTGATCGACTTAATTTTGAATTTTTATTGGGTCTTCCTTTTCAAACGGAAGATAGCTTCACGGCGAACCTTAAACTCATTGAAGAATATCGACCTCAAGCGGTGACCTTGAATCACTTTGTTAAAGTTCCATGGATCAAGGAGAATCAAAGGCTTTATAAGGAGTCGGATATTCCTGCTCCTGAATTTGTGGCTGACTTAGAGACTCAATGGATTCAAGAGTTGAGTCGGCTCGGGTATGTTGCATTAGGGTTTGGATATTGGACTCGTCATCAAGAACAGATCAGTCAGGGCTTTCAAAGTTTGGATATTAGTGGCCCGAGTTTCTCTAAAACTCCTGGAATTTTAGGCTTGGGTGTCGGTTCACTCAGTCAATTTCCGCGCGGTTTTTGGACTAACCATAAAAATATTCCCGTTTACAGTCGAGAACTCGAAAGAAAGAACCCTGTTCAGGACTCGGTCGTGTTGTTTTCTGAAGACCAAGAAAAAAAGCACGGCGAGTTCTTAAATCTCTTAGGTACCATAGAAAAAGACCAAATCGACTGGAAGTCCTTGGGCATTCCCGATCCATTGATTACTGACTCGACGTGGAGACACTTTCTAGCCCTTGCAATGACTGATCGCCTGGAGAGCCCGTGAATAAAAAGAAAGTGGTCATATATGGAGCTGGTTTTTCTGGTCTTTGTTTAGCGCACTTTCTTCTCAAGCGAGGAATACCTGTTGAAGTTCGAGAAAAGTCAGGAGTTTGTGGCGGGCTTTTAGGAAGCCATACAACCGAGTGGGGACATACGGAGTCTGCTGCGAACGGGCTGCTCGCTTCGGATGACCTCGTTGAGCTTTGCGAAGATATTGGGATCAAATTTCTAAAGCCATTAGCAGTTAATAAGAAAAGATATATTTTTAGGGGCCACCTCATGTCTTTTCCTGTGAAGCTGACGGAGTGGCCCCGATTAATTCTCTTTACCCTTCGCTACCTTTTAAAGAGTTCCGCAATTCGGCCAAAAGAGTTCGAGACCCTTCAGGAGTGGGCAGAAAGAAACTTTAGTAAGTCCTTTGCCCACGGTGTGATATTGACTGGATTTCAGGGGATCTATGGAGCGAATACCGGGCAGTTAAGTGCGACTTTATTAATGCAGTCCCTTTTCGGTAAAAAGAAAGCTCGTCGAACTGAACTCAAAGGCACCCTTTCTTTTAAGGGAGGAATGGGAGAGCTGATACAAGGACTCGTTCATTCAATAGAATCCCAGGGCGGAATTATCCACCTCAATTCAGTAAATATGACTCAAGACACAGGTGATGTTTCTGTTATAGCTACGGGGCTTACAGCGGCAAAGAAGTTACTTGAATCTTTCGACTCGCCCGTCGCCGAGGAAATGAAAAATCTAAAGTGTGCTGGCATTCTCAGTGTTACCTGTTTTTTTAAACCGACGGGCCGGGAACCGCGAGGTTTTGGCTGTCTGTTGCCCTCGGAATACTCGTTCAATAGTTTAGGTGTTCTTTTTAATACTGATATATTTTCTCATCGGAGTGATTACCGATCAGAAACCTACATATTGCCGGAATCCTACGTTGATCGGCCCAAAGAGGATGTGATTGAGAATATTCTCGCCGATCGGAGTCGATTTGCACCAGAAGCCCAACTTGTCGGTTCGAAATTCTATGCTTGGCCAGATGCCCTTCCGGTCTATAATAAAGATCTTGAAACCTTTTTGCGCAAAGATTTACTCAATCATAAGTCACCCTATGTGGTCGGAAATTACTTGGGTGAAATCGGACTTTCTAAGATACTCAGTCGAGCAAAAACCTTGGCTGCAAAAATTGGGGAGAGTGAGTTTTGAAATCAGCTCTATTGTTAACAAACCTTGGAACTCCAGAAGCTCCAACCGCGGAGGCCGTCGGCCCCTATCTAAGAGAATTTTTATCGGACCCTTTTGTTTTGACCATGCCGGCCCCAATTCGTTGGGCCCTTGTCAACTTACTCATAGTGCCTCGTCGCTCTTCGGCCAGTGCAGAGAATTACAAGAAGATTTGGACGGACCGCGGGTCGCCCTTGCTCTTTAATAGTCAGGATTTGTACAATGCCCTTAAAAAGCAATTGCAAGGGCAGATTGATGTCTATTTGGGTATGAGGTACGGAAAGCCGAGTCTTGAAAGCCAAATCGATTCTATTTTGCAGACATCGGCCGAAGAAATAATTCTCTTACCCCTTTATCCTCAATACGCGGAATCGACGATTCGAACTACAGTAGAAAAGGTCAAAGAGTTATTGAGTAGCAAAGGGAGCCAGATAAAACTCAAAGTGATCGATCGGTTTTACGCCGAAGAAGAGTATCTTGCGGCCAAGTCGCAGTTAATTGATGAATCTCTAAGAACCTTTAAAGCAGACCACCTTTTATTTTCTTACCACGGTGTGCCCGTTAGTCACGTCAAGAAGACGGACCCTACAAAGAATCATTGTGATAAGCTCCCGCAGTGTTGCGAAAAAGCCTGTGAAGCGAATTACAATTGCTACCGCTTTCATTGCGAAGAAACGACTCGAGGTCTGCTCAAACATTTTTCTTGGGATGAGGAGCGAGCGAGCACTAGTTTTCAGAGTCGATTGGGGCCCAGTAGATGGTTGGAGCCGTCGACTGAAAATAGGATTAAGGAGCTGGCAATATCGGGGGTTAAAAACCTAGCTGTTGTTTGCCCAGCCTTCACCGCAGACTGCTTAGAAACGATCGAAGAGATTGGACAAGAGGGCCGTGAGACCTTCCTTGATCACGGTGGTGAGGATTATTTAATGATCCCTTGCCTCAATAGTCATCCTCGATGGGTCAAGGCCATTGAAAATTGGGTCTCCAGTGACTTTTCGATGGGGCATTATGTGGATTTCTAGGGTTTAAGCTCAGCGTTAATTGCCTAGACCGCCTCTAAATCGTTTGGTTTTGCCAGTGATCGTATTAAGATTGAGCTAACAAACTATACTCTTTTTTAGGAAGTTCCCGTGCGTAAAATAAAGAAAGATGAACTACTAAATAACTCTGATTTCACCGAGCAATTTGCTGGAAAACAAAGAAAGATCGATGAACTGATTCGATCGCGAAAAATTCCAGCGAGAAGTCACCTTGAGTTTCAGTTTCTCAATCCAGAGATTTTACTTTGGGAATTGCAGGTTCTTTTAAAAGATCAAGACATTACTAGAGACGATTTAATCGAGGCGGAAATGGCCGATATCAACCGGTTTATTCCAGATCAAGGATCTCTTTGTTGTCGCCTCAACTTTAGTTTTACAGATAGTAAAGAGCGGGCAGAAAAGTTAATGGCCTGGAAGAAATTGCCTGAACATGTCTCATTGTACACTGAGGATAATAGGCCGATCCCTGGCAAAATGATTTATCCCGACGAGCTCGATCGAGATAGTCGATCCATACTTTTTCACTTTGAAGTGGGAGTTGATATTCCCCAGGGCTTGAAAGTGACTCTGCCAGGTGTCGAATTGGATTATAAGTTTTCTTCTCAGTTGAGAGATCACTTGAAAGAGGATTTGCACACCGACCTATGAGTTCTAACGATCAGACAGAAATTGAAGACAGTCCCCTTGTAAAGCCTTCGGATCAACTCGATTACCTTGTGCAAAGGGGACGAGGTATCGAACATCCCCCCGAGCAAGGGATGATTTTGTTTTTTCAAAATCACGTCTTCCGCAGTTGTGTTGAAGAAGTTGGTGCCGAAAAGAAAGACCGATTTCGCCCTGGTATTTATATAAAAGAGACCGAAAAAGGACCGATCGGCCTCTGTGGTGACTTTGGTTTTGGCGGACCATCGACCACGATGATTCTCGAGCTATTAATTGCCAGTGGGGTTGAGCGTTTCTTCTTTATTGGGTCCGCTGGAGCGATACAGCCCAGTCTGAAGGTTGGAGATATTATTCTTGGCCAAGATGCCATTCGCGATGACGGAGTTTCCTATCATTACCTCGATCCAAAAAAAGAAGTGGAATCTTCGAGCCAGCAAACATCGAAGTGGCGATCTGAACTGGAGCGTCTGGGAAAAGAGTGCAGTCTGGGGACCTCTTGGACGACGGCTGCGCCCTTTCGAGAGATGAAGACCGACGTTGAAACCTATAGAAATTCCGATGTCCTATGTGTCGAAATGGAGGCGGCCTCGATCTATGCGGTTGCCGAATTTAGAGGGGTTGATGTCTCCTGTGGTTTCGTCATTAGCGACACCCTTGTTGATGGCACCTGGAAGCCTCAATTTCACTACGCGAGCGCTACGGAGTCGCAAATTGACCTGTTCCGCTCCGCCTTTAAAATTCTCAGCGAATCTTGAGCGCCTTCTGGCACTGAGCTTGCTTTGACATACCCTCGAGTGTTGAAAAGTACCTAGGTGCTTATGGGGGTGTAAATGATTCATATCAGTCTGCGTATCGTATCAATTATTGTCGTGTCGACCTGCCTACTTGGAAGAATGGCTACGGCCGTCGCTTCCAATGATCAACAGCTCTCGAGGGACCTTAGAAAAAACTATAATTCTTGCATCAACCATTCGCAATCCAACCTTGGGTTTCAGTCATGTGCTCAAAGCGCTGAGGCGAGTATCGATCGCGTGCTTTACCAGCAGTACTTTCCCTACCTCACGCAGAATAGTGAGATGGTTCGCTACTATACCGAATCTTTTTTTAAATCCTTCGAAACCTTTACTGAGAATCTCTGTCAGGTTTCGAACTCTTATATGTACTCTCAATCGGGTTTTGATGTGGCACTTTTAAATTGCCGTTTTTTAGTGAAAGCGCGACTTCGTGAATATTTACAGGATACCTACTCCTGTCATCAAAAGCGATTAACCAAGAGGAATGCTCTTGTGGAACTCTTTGATTCGTGCCCTCAGTTTCGCTTAAGACAGGGGGAGCGGTCTGAGCCTTTACAAGACTTGCAGCCTCTCGTAAATCATTACCACCACTTTATGAAGAAATACTATCGAGCGAGTCGGGCTAAAGAAATTACTAACGACTTGGATCGAAGAACTTCCAAAGCCCTATTAGAATATAATCAGTACGTCGTGAATTATTGTGCAATGTCGAGTTTCTTGCTCGATGCTGGAAGTAATAAAAATGAGGCTCAATGCCGTTCCTATATGTCGAGCCAGTTTAAAAAGTTTTTGGACTCTGTATTTGATGCCAGGGACTTTCTTTAAGAGGAACTAGTAATTAGTTAAAACTGACCCATATTCCTGTGTTTTTGGAACGAGGAGAATCAGGTTCTAGTTGTTCCAAGTATTCTAGGAGTCCATTTCTAGGGCCGGGCTCCTGCCCTTCTTGCCCGGGTCGCATCCGGCTGGCAAGAGCCCTAAAAATGAACCCCCATAATACTTTCCACAAAGAATGATTCTCCTCATCCTTCAAACAAAGAATTTGGATTCAATTTATAAATTGAACTAAGCGTGGGCTACTTTCTTTCGACTTTTCAGTAGGAAGTTGTTGTGAAAATTGGTGTAGATATCAAGACGATCTTGAAGATGGTCAATTGTTTTGGATGTGCACCAGGTCCTTCTTACCAAACATCCCAAGTTATCTCGAATCATGGCACAGGTGTGATTGAGATAAAAAAGAGGGTCGAAGCCTCCTTCTTTGAGCTCACCCTGACCAACGACACATCCTCTTCTTCCTAAATACTGAATGTATTCTGCCTTGGGGAAATGTCGAGTAACACTTTTAATGTAATGGGGATTTTGATCGGACTCGATCGTAACAGGAGATCCAACGGTGTTTTTAAGGTCCTGGAAAAGGCGCTCTCTCGTTATGCGTCTTTGATCTTTTCTTCTGCCATATTTTTTTCGAGACCTTTTTGCAAGTAGGCCCTTGGCGGGCATAATGGAAGCTCTGGCTCCCAAAATTCTTTGAGTGTACTTTTCTACGACAACTGTAATGCTGAGAGGTTTCATTTTACTGTGTTCGAAGGTTTCCATATCATCGAAAATAATTTCTTGAACTGACGAACTTTGGATTAATTGCTGTCGATTTTTTTCTCGGGCGATCCGGGCTAGAAAACTAATTTTCTTAGCGACTGTATTTTTACTAATGCCCAGAAGAAGGGCGATTCGTCTCTGGGAGTTCTTGCTGGCGATAAGTTTGAGGATCATCGAATTCAGGTGCCGTTTATTTTGGTGGATGCATTTTTGAGTTGAAGCCATAGAAAAAGTGGCATCGCAACGAATACATTTAAATCGTTGTATGAATTTATAGTCTGACTTTCGTCTAAAAAATCCGTGTTTTCGAATTTCTAAGTGGCGTTGGGGGCAATTGGGGCAGTATCTCTTCATGGATTATAGATACTGCATTAGGGGTACCAGGCGCTACGAATCTGGCCCTCAACATCAAACTGGGTCAGTTAATAATTAGTTTGAATCTCTGACCAATGTTTGAAGCCGACATTTCCAGATTGAGACGAAGCCATGATATCGGAAGTGTTAAACTCAAACTGGTAGAAACACTCGATATTGTTAAAACTTGAATAATACTTATCAGGAAAACCAATAAGGTGACCCAGTTCGTGGGCTAGGGTCTTGTGATTCCAGCCCTGGCGTAGAACAATCGTGTTTTGAGAGCGATTATAGAAAGAGCGCCCGCCCTGGATTTTGTTATCAATGATTTTCGCTCCAGATTCGTCGTGGCTAAAGCTAATGTGGTGTTCTCCGTAGCTCCACTCATCAAGGGCCCTGTTAAGCTGTTCAATACCGTCTTCACCCAAACCTTGGAGATTGAGCTTAATGTGCAGTTCTCTTTGGTTTTTAAGTTCTACGGAATCATTTTTTTGAAAAACATAGTGATTTAAATCTTTGAGTAATAAAGATTCTAAATCACTGAGTGCGACCTTTGACCGATCTGTTCCGATATTATTGTAGTAGTCGTTCCATAGAGCTCTGTGACGGGGGCCCTCTTTAAAGAAGTATATGCTTCGGCGGCTAAAATCGTAGATGTGACACGAGTCTAAATCGAGGCAAGTTTGAACCTCTCTCAAAGCCTTTTCTAAGGTTTCACGATTGTCTTTATAGAGAAGAGGGTGGGATTGCCCGCGAATTCTTTTACTATCTTCGAAATAGAGTGTTGTAGCTCTTCTATAGATTTTCTGCCAAAGTTGAGCACTTTTAGAATTTCTATTGCGGCTGAAGAATGTGTGAAGTTTCGCCCAGCTATCGCGAATAACAACGTCGCGAGGCCCTCTAGAGTCGGTATCTTCAGAGGATTCGGATTTAGGGCTATCTTGAGCAATGAGTTGTCTCTTGGATTTGAGTACTTGAATAATGTCAAAGCTGTAATCGCGATTGATTTCATCACAGGCCATTGCCCCGGTTGAAAAGTAAAGGGAGCGAGCCTCTTCCAAAGACAAGAAAGAATCTTCTCTCAAAGCAGAGTCATAATTTGTCGCTAATTCAACTTGGTTTTCTTTTGGGTCCGAATTCGAATCAACTGATTTCGTTTCGCAACCGATCGTGAATAATACGAGTAGAAATACCATTGAAACCGAATAAAGGTTTCTCCCCATTAATATCCTCCTCTAACCGATCCCAATCATTAAAAAAAAATGGGGTTTTGTCCAAGAAGGAGGGGGCTTATGGCAAAACTCCATTGGTTAAAAAAAGTTTTTCACGGTCTTTTTTAAAGAATGGAGCTAAATAGAAAAATAATTAGGTTCCAATTTGGAATCAGGAAAATTTTACAGATCGAGGTACTCATTCTGTTCGTTCTCAGGAAAGACCGAACTTGAGAGTCGCGGAGTAAATACGGTGATCTTTGTTTTCTTTCCGGACTTGGTGATATAGGGCTTAAGAAACACCGGGAAGCCCTCTTGGTTGAGATGGTTCATTTCTTTAGCAATGATCTCTTCTGCAATGATCAAAGTCGAAAGTGCTTTGAGTGAGTCGGGGAGATCCCGATCGGCTTCGAGGAGTCGAGAGCACTCCACAAAGGGGTTTGTCGAACCAGCTTCAGCCCAACTTGGGATGGATTGCCCTTCTAACTCGCGAAAAACGGGACGAATCTCTCCGGGGCAAAGGGCCGATCGAAATTTAAGTTGGATTTCGCCTTCACGGAAAATAGAGCGGTTTTGTAATTCAGATTCGTAATTAATAATGAGACCATTGAGTTTATTGATCGTGTTTAAAACCTTTTTGAGATTGAGGTTTTCATCAGCCTTGAAGAAGGCGAGTACTGAATCACCTTCACATTGGAGAACAATTGCTCCCTGTTCGTTGAGGAGTCGCCATATTTGCGAGATGCAGTCGAGAACAAGCTGTCCTCCTTGGCCGAAGTTGGCTCCTTTTCGAAAGAGAATTTCAGATTTTTTGAGGTCAATCATAAAAACCCAGCCAGAAAGAGCTTCTATGCTGTTTTCGATTTGATGGTATTCGCTCTTGGGGTTTTGCCAGCTTCCCACATTGACTCGAGCAAGCTCCTTGTAAATTATTTGTCCGTACAAAATTCCGAAGAAAATATAGAAGGCTTGATTGAGCTGGCTAGAAAACAAATTGATTTCTTCACTTCTTCCAAAGAAAAACGAAATGACAGCAATAACGACATAGGCTGTTCCGAATCCGATGAGACGATCCTGTCGATGTCCGAGGCGTTGGCTTCCATCGGCAAGGGGGTCTAGCTGAAGGGCTCTAAAAAAGAGAAGTATTGCCGAGCTCAATAGAGTCACGGGTAGAAGGTAGTTAGATACAATGTATATTTGACTTTGAATGACGACATCTTCAGCAAATATCAAGTAAATAAGTGTTGATGAGAATACGAAGAGGTTTAGTCCTGAAATCCAAGGGCGATTATGACGGGCAAAGCGGAGCGCAAGACTGAGAACGGCGAAACATTCAAAAACTCTAAGGGCAAGGAGTGCGCGAATCCACAGGTCATCGGCAATGAACTGAAACAGAGAATTTGTTTGTAAGGCCGACAGTAAGGATTCGATCCAAAAGAAGCCACTAAGAGTCAGAGAGTCCTTCCAAGCGGTTTGGAGGCGATAGGTGAGGTAGAATACCAATCCTAGGATTAAAAAAACCAGTGAAAGAAGGTAGGGATACAGGTCAAATCTGAAATAGAATGATTCTTGAATTTCGCTGAAACGTTCACTGGAGACAAAGCCAAAGTAATCTCGAATACTAACTCGGGCCCGTGTACCGATCGTTGAATTTGTCGGATGGGTATAGACTACGAATTGTGCAAACTCCTCTTCAATGACTTGAATATTGGTGATGGGGATACAGAGAGGAAAGCGTGTTTTTGCGTTTTCGCGCCCATAGATATCTTTTGTTTCATAAAACACTTTGACGATGCCCAGGAACTGGCCCAAACAGAGGTTATTTAATTTCAATTTCTGCGCTTGAAGTAGGGTTTCGGAAGGGATCTCGAAACTCAGGCGCATCGAACTTTGACTCGATTGGTTCAATGAGAGCTCGTCTTCGATGAGGTGAATTTCTCTGACTGAGTTTTCAGCTTTTTCGAGTTTAGCCGGAAGTATTTCCAAAATGATCTGGCCCTTAGTCAGGGGCAGGTTGGTTGACGAGCTAAGAAGTCTCTCACTTTCTATTGAAACCAGACCGAGGAGTGCAATCAAACTCAGAACAAAGCAGGTTATATAGAGCTTTGGAAGGTACTTTTCACTAAATTGTAGGTACATTTTTATAAAAGAATTCATGACTCATCCTTGATGGAACTGGGTGTAGATTTTAATCAATAAATTGCACTCAACATTGGTCCAGTCTTTATCAATATTAACACGTAAATTGCCGATAGTACTATATGAATTCAATGAAGCCGATTGAAAATCATAGAGTCAAAAACAGAGAGCGTCTGATATTTCGTTCGGCCATTTTTCTCGCCCTGGGTGTTTGTTTAATTTTTCTCTCATTGTTCTTTCGCCTTAAGTTAAATTCTAACGATTACCAGCCAGAGCGTCTCGACTTTTCCGATGTTCCACCTCTGTATACTTCGGATCAGAAACCCCAGTTTAAAAAGTTCTATCTGCAAAATCGCTGGCAATACCTTTTGACGACGGAAAAAGTCGATCATTCGAGCCAGGAATTTTTGAGAGACAGTGATTGGAAGCTCCTTGAAGACAGAGAGCGATTTCAGTTTAATTCAAGTGGAATCGTTAACGTTTGGTACAAGGTTCACTTTCGCTTGGACGATCAGTTTGTTCACCCGAGTTTGGTACTCGGACTCATTCCTGATTACCACCGTGTTTATCTCAACGGAAAGTTCATTGGGGGGAGTAACTATTCTGGAATCATTGGCCAGTATAGTTTCGACTCGAGTCTACTGGAAAAGAAGAATATTCTACTTATTCACGCACAACGAAAAGCGAGAACTCTTCCGGCCATTGTGAGCCTTAGCGAATTGGGGGGGACTTATATTTCTGAGTTCTCAACGGGGTTTAATCGATTGGTAGAAAACCTCATTACCCACCACGTTTTGCGATTTGTATTTTTAGTTTTAGCATTATTAATGGGAATTGGCTGTTTAATATACTTCCTCTATCAGAAGAAAGCTCTTGAGTTCCTTTACTTTTCACTCTTTTTTGTGATCTCCAGTGCGAACCTACTGAAGTCGCAGTTTTACCTTTACAGTGTGATGTCTGACAAGTTTATTGTATTTGTTGGTCTGATCGCTTCTGCATTTTCGATGGGCCTCATGGTGTCCGCCTTTTTGCGGGTCAATCGAAAGGGGCGACTCGAGTTTTTCAATAATATTCTACTCACTGTGACGGGGATCGCGCTTTATCTTTCTATGGTTGCGAGTCATCCCGATGTTATCTCAATTCAAGAGATTAAAGAACTGGCCTATTCACTCATTTCTGCCTATGGCTTGATTACGCTTTTGTACATGGTTTCTTTGTCTTTAGAACGTCGACTCCTAAAAACCCAACATTCGACATTAAATCTCTACGTGCGTTCAATTAGTTATCTCATAGCGAGTTCTCTCTTTTTGACGGTGATCTATAGCCTCTCCCATAGTCCACAGTTTTCTATTGGGTCCGAGGTGCGGACAGTTCTTAGGCAAGTTGGAATCTTTTATCCCTTTTTGTTTACACTCGGAGTTTTGATTATTTCGCTCTCCCTATCGGTCTGGAACACGCGTCTTCTCATGGAAAGGCATCAAACGAGTCAGTTGCTCGTGGACCTATCAAGTCTGATTTTTGATTCGTCGAATCTCGATCACGATATCAATTTAATTCAAGAGAAAATCTGCAAGTTTTTGGGAGCTGAACGCTCTACTATTTATTTTTTAGAGGATCACGCTTCAAAAAAATCCTTTAAGGCAGAATTTATTTATGGTCCATGGAACTCCACTCAATTTGTGAACCATGTCATCCCAACAGATAAGGGCTTGTTAGGCCATGTCTTTAAAAATCGAACTCCCATTCTTGTTCGGAACTTTAAAGACCTCGAAGAAAAACTGGGTATTCAACAGAGACGGAACGAGTCCTTTAAATCAGAATCATGTATGCTGTTGCCCTTAAAGACGGATAATGATTTTGTCGGTGTTCTAACAGTAGCTGACCCGCGAGGTAAATCTGAGTTTAGTCAGCAGCAGTTTGCGTTGATGCAAACTGTAGCAAAGGATATTGCTTTGATATTGAGACAAGTTCGAACGAGTCTCGGTCTCAACCAACAACTCTCTGGCTTGTTGAAGTTGGTTGATACAGGGTTCTCTGGATTTATATCCCAGGCCATGGATGAGGAAGGTTCCATCGTTTGGTTTGCCGCGAGTATTGGTGTTGGAGTTAACTATCCCCATAAAGAAAGTCTCAATTTAAGCGCCGGTATTTATGAACTCTTTCAAAAAGAGCGATCTGAGTTATCAAAAGAAGAAGAATCCTACCGGGAGCGCATTTTCAAAATTGTTGATGAAGATCTCGGCTTTCAAGCAGCTTACAGTTGGATCGGTGAAACCAAAAAGATCATCCATGAGTTAAAGGCAAAAACAGCGCCTGTGGACCTCAACGACGTCCAATACGAAGCCATAATATTGGTAGTCAGTCACATCCTTGCGGATTATCAAAAAGGAACATTGAGTTTCGACTCTGTCGAGAAGCTCTTTTCGCGTTTGATCACTAAGAAAGCTTCTCACTCTCAGTTGTTTACAGAAGCCTATTCCTTTCTCAATCAAATCAATATCGATAACGAAGAAAAAGCGGCCTCATAGGGTACCCATTTGCCTCAAAGCAAACAGATTCTTCTTGGGCTGTATATATCATAGTGAGTCGTCTAAATATTAGGCAGATTTTTTCGATTGTATAGGGATTTTGACTCAGATCTAAAACAACCCGTTTCAGCTTGGCCTCCTATTTGCTCATTAATGGGGTAGGTAGTTAGGGTGCAACAGGGGCAATGTTTTATGAATCATATAGGTGGGGCACTTCGAATATTAATGATGGTCGCTAGCATGTTTGCTTTTACGGCCTGTTCGAATGACATTTTATTTAGCGAAGGTAATGTCGCTTCCAAAGTTGGCCCAGGCCAGGGCAATAACAGTCTTCCAGATAAAGAAAATAGCGAGACCGGGCAAGGCGATACCGATACTGATCCAGATGCAGATCCAGGCAATGGCAATCAACCAGGTAATGGTGGAATGGTTCCTGGAAACGGTGGAATGTGCGGACCGAGTTTTATTAAAGACTTTCGTCTCACAGTTTCTCTCGCTGTTCTTAAAGGTGATAACGGTGAAGTTCTAGGAGCTGTAGACACAGTTCTTTATGTATCAGAGCTTGAAGCTGGTATCGAGCTTACCGCAAGTGAAGATATCGAAGCTAAAGAAGTTCGACTTTTACTGGCTTCTGTCGAAGTTGAATTTAGAAATGGGAAGATGCTCAAGATTAAAGCACCCAGTACTTGGTCGTCGGGTTTAAAGCTGAGTCTTGATGAGCCGATCCAGCTCCAAGCTGGCACTAAAACAATATTAAAACTTGAAAGAGATCAAGGTCTACTCATTGGTGGACCAAACTGCATGATGCGTCCGCGATTAAGGGCGCGCTGTGAAAAGCCATAGGGTTTGTAATTCTTAGTCTGTCAGCCACCCGCTCCATGGAGTGGGTGGCATTTTTTTGTCAGGTATGAAAGAAAGAATAAGTGAATGAATTTGATCTTTCAATTTAATGCCAAGTTGACTACTTTCCGGACCAGGCAGTTTTAAGGGCGTCGCAATTTTCGATTGTGGCGCCAACTTCTAATGCTCCTAACTTAAAAAGCTCGAATTTTTGCTCGGGGTCGGCGTGGTGAAGTGCTTTCATCATTTCTTTTGTATGTCGAGAGTAGGTCGCATTCTCTATTTTCAATGCAAAGTCCATGGCTCCCATGGCCGGGTCCTCATAGGCCTCGGAATCAAAGTCTTCGGCGACTTGGCAAATCCGCTGAATATCGCCGGATGCGATCCAATAAAAAGGATCTAGAAACCAGTTCGTTGCAAAAAACACGAGAAGGGACAAAGTAGATATGATGATAGCGATGACTGATTTATTCAACTTTGAAACTTTCTGAGAACTTATCGACTCGTTGGTTGAGCTTTTGATAGATATTGATTCTCCCGAGAATTCTATTTAGGAAAAATCGGTCAAGAACACGGAAAATCGGTGCAAAGAAGAGCATCAATGCGACGAGTCCCGCTAAAACATAAACGACGTATTGGGTTCCGAGGGGATTGTCCTTAAAAAATAAGTTTTCTGTATTCATACCGAAAAAACCAACCACTAAATTTAAGGGGAGAAAAATTCCTGAAACCACCGTGAGAAAGAAAATACTTCGGTTCAGGCGATCTCCTTTAATGGAGAGGTAGTAGTGGTGAAGAGTGTCGAGGCGAGAAAGTTCATCCTTGATTTTAGAAAGTTCAAACTGAAGAAGTGAAACAATTTGCTTAAAATCACTCGCTTTCAGTTTTCTTTTGTCGGTGGAATTAATCTGGAACTCTTGAAAAACCTCGAGAAAGCGCGTGTAGTAGCGATCGATTTTTGAGAGATCATTTCTAAGGTCAAACCACAAGTCGATAAAGTGTTTCGAAAAATTTCTGTCGTAAAGACTGTCTTCCATTTTTTCGATTTCGGAACTGAAGGTTTTTACAATACTATTATTGTGTCGCAATAGCTTGGTGATTTCCTTTTGAAATGAATTTTCGCGCTTCATTAGCATGAAGTCTTTTATTTCAGCATCGTAATGGTAAAGGGCACCATCTTTAAAAAGAAAACACAGTGTTTGAAAATCAATATCATCATTGAAAGCTTTAACCGCTCGAAGAAATAGAAGCTGATAATCCTCTTCGTCAATATAGCTGGAGAGCCGGCGATTGTTGATGAGATCTTGCTTGTAACTTGGGCTTATGAGATCGATAATTTTAGTATCTGTAGTCATTGCATTAATGATAAAGATCTGATTTACCTAAAACAAGTGTTGAGGACATTTTCATGGCAAATAATAAGCATATTAAACGAGTCGTGCTAACCGGGGGCCCCGGGGCCGGTAAAACGACGGCAGTCGATTTACTGAGGCGCGAGATCGGTGATTCTGTTGTGGTGGTGCCAGAAGCGGCAACGATGCTTTTTTCTGGAGGATTTCCGCGCTATGAATCAGAATTTGCCAGACGCGCAACACAAAGAGCGATCTACCACGTGCAGAGAAACCTCGAGGATGTTCAAGGGGCCAAGTACCACGACCGAATCCTCCTTTGTGATCGAGGCACACTTGATAGTGCCATCTATTGGCCCGATGGGCGGGATGAATTTTTTCGAGAGGTGAATAGCTCTATCGAAAAGGAGCTTGCTCGCTATGATGCCGTTGTCTTCTTTGAAACTGCCGCTGTGGGAAATATGAGTATCGAAGGGGGAAATCCAACGCGGAAAGAAACCCTGAAAGAGGCTGTCGAGCTTGACCTCAAGCTTCGAGAAGTATGGGGGCAGCACGAAAACTTTCATTTCATTCCCCATGAATCTTCATTTATGCACAAGCTTAACAAGGCCCATAAGTTATTATTGGAAATTACCAGAAACTGACCCAAATTGGTGTTGGTGATATTTTAAATTCGCCAATTATTCCAACAGTTTGCATTGGTTTTCAGGGTTCTTTTTTTGAATCTCTGCGATAAATAGCTGGAATCACTAAGTGAAAAAGGCCTTCGAACAACAGGATTCTGGGTCAGTTTAAAAATTAATTCTTTGGTTTGTTGAGTGCTTTTGAGATTGTACTCACAACAGCGTAGGCGCTGAGTCCGATTGTAGCCGCGAGCGCTAACAAAAGTAAGAGTGGTAGCCAGTTAATTAAAATGGTTTCGATCATTGTATTCCCCATGTCCCTTAAAAAAATCAAGATGAACTCAAATGATGAAATATACAGAGTGGATTTGGTGCGCGTGAGAGGACTTGAACCTCCACGTCCTTGCGAACACTAGACCCTCAATCTAGCCTGTCTACCAATTTCAGCACACGCGCATTATGAAAGTAGGAGAGCATATAATCATAGGCCGGCTTTTGCTGTCAAGCATTGTCCAAAAAGCTTGTGTAATTATACGAAATAATTGATGATTTTAGGGGTAAAGAGGAGGGCTCAACATGAAAATTTCACCTCTAGTTATCCTTCTATCGCTCGGATTGCTAACAGCATGTGCACCCCATTGGGAGGGGCCAATTCGTCCTTACGAAGATAGGGAGTTTAAAACCCACTTTGATACGGCTATTAGCTTTGACCTCGATGTCGAAGGTCGTCCCCTTTCGCAAAGACTCGATCCCAAGTCCGTGGAACGAATTTTTTCTATTCAATGTGAAAACATATCTATTTGTCGAACCTATATCGATGCCGAAGCCCAGGGAAACCGTGTTTACATAATCCCTCTCAAGGCGGGTGAAACAGAGATTCAAGTTGTGGCTGAACATCCCGTTTTAAAGGATGAGCGTCGCCTGAATTGGCCTTTGAAAATTGCCAATGATGATCAGCCCAGTATTGGAGTGGGTTTACAGATTCTCGATGAAAATTGGCAACCAACTTTACTGCGCCATAAAGACGATAAGCACAGTTACCTTTGCCAGTCTGATCCCCCTGAAGAATTTGTCGATACCTTAAGACTTAAGGAGTTGGCAGAGTCTGAAGAAGGTGTTGATGATGAACCAAAGCGCCTCGTGGTGGGGTGTACGATCGCCAAGTCATTTCCTCATACTAATAAAAAGCTCTTCTTTGACTATACTGAATCCGATCTCAATGAGCCGACCTTCGATGACTTCCCTTTGGTCGTTTGCCTTTCTCTAGGAGATAATCGTGAAATTCTTGGCTATCGGCCACTCTATAGAGATGGAGTTTCTCCCCGCTATAAAGCTAAGAATCACGTCGGTGAAGCAGCCAATGCGTGCCTAAGAGAGTAGAATAATTAGCCTCCATGCAAAAGTTTGGTGGATATAGCACCAAACTAGACCCTTATTCACATTCTGTGATCCCAAATAATAAGTATTAGAAAGTTTTATTGAAAAAAACTAACCCAAATTGGAACCACCGCTGTCCTATAAACAGAACCAAGACGGTTCAGCCGACCCAGGGAGGGGAAGGTGAGCGTAAGAAATTACGAAAAGTTAGTGCGAGACTTGCGAAGGATTCGCAAGGCCTTGCAAAAAGAAACAGACCGAGGGGAGCGATTGAAACTCATGATGAGTTTTCAGCTCCTCTCACAAGAGATCCACAGGGAGGTGGTTCTATGACAGAAGTTCTGATCACTCTGTCTTTTTCAGTGGCATACATTGGTTTTGGTGGACTACTTATGTTGAGGCTGCTCGGCCTCAAGTCAGTGCCCAGTCGGATTAATTCAAAATAGCTTTAAGTTCTCTTTTCATTAGAGTTCCCCTTTTATAGGTCTCGCGGGCGAGACCTATTTTTGTGGAAACCAAATGCCACACTTCTTAGAATTCTTTTCAATTAAGTCATTCTCTTCAGAGACGAAAAAACTCTGGCACCACGGTTTTAGCGTCAATCGTTTGGAGTTTGAACTTTTGACCGCGGTAGTAATGAACAACGTCGTACAAAAAGCAGGCGATCGCCTCCCACTTGGGGACGTTCTTTTCTCGTTTCTTTGCATTTTTAAAGCTGAGAATTTCCTCTTTTTCGACGGTGAGAACTAAATTCATGAGGCTTTCTTTTTTTGATTTCGAATCGAGGTAGTTAGCAGAAATCGGTGTGAGGCATTTAAATCTAAATCCAACATCAATGCCCTCATTTGAGGCTGTAATACGAACAATTTCAAGAACTGGCAGTTCATCATCGAGATTTATTTCTTGCAGATCGACATAGACGATATCTTGTGGCGATAGATGACCAATATTTTCAAGTTGATCGTGTGTAATTTTAACGGCCATTCCTGTTGAAGAGATATTCAACAGTTGAACCTTGTGTTTAGCGATACTAGGAAGAATTTGAATCTCAATAAACTTTTGATCCGCTTCTTCAAAGTTAATTCGAGCCTTTTTTCGGTGACTTGGCTTTCTTACGACGTTCATAGATCCCCCATCCGTGTCCTATTTAAAAATATTATTCCTCCTGTAGTTCACTATTATTAACTACAGGTTTTAAAAAACAGTGAGCATTGTTTTGCACGAGGTTGTCCTCGGGTGAGACATCAAGTTGTAGATTATAGGATTGACCGTTGAGCAAACTGATATTTTTTTGTTTTTCGAGTTTAATAATTCGGTGATTAATTTTAGGAGTTTTTAACTTGAAAATGCCTCCGCGCGAAGTGGAAACCGAACTCTTCGATAGGTCGACGGCGACGTACATTTGATCAAAGTTTCCATCAAGTGGAGATTTAAATGCGATCCCTTGTTTTAAGCCGATGATATCTTTTTGATTTTCAATATCAATTAATTCGAAATCACCGTGCTCGTCTTTGAGCATAAGTCCTTTGATGTAGAGCTTGATGTCGGAGAGTTGAGCTTTAGTACAGCCATTTGAAAATCTCTTGTGCCTATTGGCATGTCGATGATTCGATCTATGGGAGTTTCGTGGGCCCTTCTTATCTTTCTTACATTCTTTTTCTTCTTTTTTTGCCGTAGGAATGTGTTCAGGTGTCTCTTCGACTCTTTCTTCGATCTCTTCATCTATTTCAATTGGAATTTCGAGGACACTCTCTTCACTGTTACTCAGCAAAGTTTCGGCGCGACTAAACTTCTTGTCATTATTACAGCCGGCAAGAATGAATCCTAATGCTAATACTAAAATGGATGTCTTTAATTGATACACGTATCACCTCAATGTTGTGAAGGTAGTAGTAGATACGTGCCAGTCCCTTGCTATGGACAAGACGAAGCATAGTCATAAAGTTTCAAGAATTTGATTATTTTTTTTCTGCCTGACTAGGTTGTAGACAGTGCAGACAATTTATGTCCCCAGTCGACTGCAAAAAAAAATGGCCCATGTGCATGGGCCAGATTGGTAGAAAAGGTATAGTTAAATAGAAGGATAGTTCGTGCTAAAACTTCTAAGAGAGCCTTGGATTCGGGCCCTCTGTTTATCAGACGAGCGCCGATGAAATCGTTGCGAAAGTTTTTTAAAAAAATGGATTTCTATTTCTTCCGATTCGGCTTTTGCCTTTGAGAGAGTTTAAATGCTCTTTCATGTCTTATTATGAGACTTTCGCTCTGTGGATTCGAGGCTTTACAAATTGTCGCATAAAATAAAAGAGCAAGTTAAAAGGGTCAAGAGAGTGAGAGTAGAAGAGTGAGAGTCCTATATATAGTACTTTTCGTACTGCTATATCATAATATTTCCCAAGCTCAGAATTTTACGGCCCAATCATTTTGTCAAAATCCACGGGCTTTTATTTGTAATCAAAATTCAAACAACACAGATCCGGCGCTACGAAACCGAATCACTGAGATCGTAGACCGTCTCAAAGAAAGGCATCCTAGTTTTGCTGAGTTTATGAATGAAAGGGGCTTTGAACCCACTCTCGAAGAACTCATGGGGCTTAACGGTGAGTTTAGGCTCTACTTGGGTCGTCGAATTGTCCAAACCTATTTAGAATTATCTCCAGAGCTTGCGGGTCGTCCTCAGAGTGAAATTGATTTTACTGGTATGTATAATTCATATGCAAATACAGTCGCAACTGATTACTTAATGATTCCAGAGAAGGAGATTGGTCAATACGCTCATGTGATTCAAAGGCAATTTCAGGCAATAAATGGATTTAGTGCAGAAGAATCAAAGACTTTTTTTTCGGAGATCGTTTCTGCGGACCCGCTTCTCAATCAAGCTAATACTGACTTCGGAATAACTAATGTACTTGATCTGGAGCAAATCAACGAGGAACTGACCGCTTCAATGCGAAGCCTCTTTCAAGAGGAAATTGCCGCGGGACTCGCTCGACATCAGGCTCAATTCTCGGCTCAACGAGACAATATGCGAGAGACGCTTATGGAGTTAGGGTACGCGGGGAGTGCCGATGAAATAGATTCTCGTCTCAGTGGGGCTAGCTTGAACCTTGCTTCAAGCGATCAGGTGAGTTGTAATAGTACGCGAAGATTATTTGTGAATAATGCTTCAATAGAAACTGGAACTGGGCGGATGCTCCGATGCCCGGATAACTATGTTTTGTTCAGCAACCAAGAGCATATGAACGTTTTTTCGAATCACCACGAGCTAGGACATCTTTTTGATCACGATCGATCGAGGGATAATTATCACCCGAGTTATGTGCAATGTATTCAAGAGGAGTTGGGTGCAGATCTCCACTCAGGGCAGGGCCACAGATCCATTGCTGACGATGTTAATAATAGCATGGTTGAATTGACCGCCGACTACGTCGGTGTGGCCGCTACTGTTAGATATCTTCGTAATAACAATTTGTCCGAGACGGAATCCCTCCGACTCTTGCAAAGAGAGTTTCAAGGGCTCTATTGTAACGATTTGGGAGCTTCAACTGTTGGTGATCACGGTCATGCGGACAACGATGTTCGCCTCAATCGAATCCTTGGCGGTAGCCCTCAGTTACAAGAGTACCTTGGCTGTAGTCGTTTTGCCGGTTCAGTCCCAGTGAATCCCTGCCATCCCTTTCAAGATAATGGCAGTGGAGTCGATCCTGCGGCTTCAAGTGGTCCTGTAGAGGATTAAAAATCTGAGAGACATGAGACTAAAGACAGAGTTGACCAAAGCCCAAAATTTTGTGCGACCAATCCTAAAAGGGCAAAAAAAAAGACCCATAAAATGGGTCTTGGGGTAGTAAAAAGGTATAGTTAAATAGAAGGAAAGAGTTTGTAAGTCTGTTAAGCGGGATTCTTTTAAGGAATCCCAAAGTTCCATGCTGTCTCTTTGTATACTAGACGAAGGTCTCTCGAAAAGTTTCAAAAAAAATGCAATTAATTTTTTATCAATAGTTACCTATAATTAGGTGTGTTTTTAAGGCGTCTTATTTTGGGACTGGTAAGTTTCTTACTGGTCTCTTCTCTTATTGTGAACGAAGCCAGAGCCCAACCAATGGACTCTCGGAGTCGTCGACTCTTGCAGAGTTCATTAACGTGGGCGCAAGAAGGTCAAATGGGACGAGCCCTTAAAGGATTTAGAGAGATTAATAAGAAGTATCCCGGCCAACCTCTCATTCAATTTAATTTGGCAAACTCTGCTTTTATGGTGAAGAAGTATAGTCTTGCCATTAAGTACTATTTAAAAGTGCATAAAAGTTCGTCACCCCTTAAATATCCCGCTCGGATTTATTTAGTGAGAGCCTACGCCCGAGTAGCAAAGATCGAGAAGGCCTATCGCCTATTAAAGAAATTGAGAGTTAAAAAAGGCTTCACAGGCCTCAATCGAGAATTGAAGATCAGTCGCGAGATTCTCCACGACGAAATTGTACTTCAGGGGATCGAAGAGTTTAAGCGCCGCAATTACAAAGAGGCTTCTATGAAGTTTCGCAGGGCCAATGGACTGAGCAATAGCGGTGAATCCCTGTACCTTTTGGGACTCAGTGAAAGAAGAAGAGGTTTAACAAAGAGGAGTCGTTACTTTTTGCGAAAAGCAAGAAGTAGCTATGACTCTTCCGATAATGTTCAAGATATTGATTCGATCATTGCTAATATCGAGCGGAGCCAAAAGCGCCAGGGGAATCGACTACAGCTCAGTATTGAGCAGATGTACAATTCAAATTTCTATACCGAAAAGGCGGATCCTTCGGGTGTTAGCGGACAGACGGTACTCGCCAGTTATTCGCACTTTAATCAGACCTCTAAGGGGCTACTTTACGCAGGAGTATTTTCACTGAACGGAGAGTTCTTTTCTCAGCTCGATGGCCAGGATTATGCCGATATCGATATTCGGGCACCTGTTGTTATTCCACTCGGTCTCGTTGACCTCAACTTGACACCAAAATTAAACTACTCTTTGTTTGATTACGATCCTTATGTGCTGCGGACCGGGCTATTCAGTCACACCATTCGTACTTTTACCCAAGCCAGTCTTGGCTTTATTGTTAACTATGATTTGATCACTGCACAAAATAACGAATTCGACTACTTGGGAGGGCGAGAGCTTTTCGTGGGAACTTCACTCAGGGTTCCGGCAAAAGTGACAGCCTACTTTCAAGGGGGCTATCGAGATACAGAAGCTGGTACCTTTGATGGAGATGGATTTGAGATCCCACAGGCTTACGAGGGCTTTGAATTCGAAGGTTCGGGCACCTTTACCTTTGAAAAAGCCTATATAAGGAGTGGGCTTCGATACAGTCTCTATCGATTTAAATCCAATTTCTTTCCAGAAGATAAGGTTCGTCGGGATACAAATTTAGACTTCTACACTAATATAGATTTTCAGATTGATTACGACGCTTCAATTTCTTTTAATGTGTCCTATAGAGACAGAAGCTCAACTATGGTATCCTCTGTAGGAATCGATAGTAATTTTGTGCGCTGGAAGTTTGGGGCTTCCTTTAATTGGGGAATAGATCTTTGAGTACAATTGATATCAAGCAGCTTTTGGAACATGCACAAGATGGCGATCAGAATGCTCTCAGGGAGATCATTAACCATTATAAAGACGATTTATTTCGCTTTCTCGTTCATTTAACGAGAAACCATGAGCTCGCAAATGATATTCTACAAGAGTCCTTTTTAAAATTACTCACCAAAATAGACACCATTAAAAAACCAGAGCAGTTAAAGTCTTGGCTCTTTCGGATCGCCAAAAACCAATTCATCGATCACACGAGAAAGAAGGCAAACACATCATCTGTGGCCTTAGACTCAGTACCTGAGATTCAGGACCAAGAATTTGACACAGATAAGGAGCGCCAGGTCTTCATCCTGCAGGAGGCTATTAAAAGACTCCCAGAAAAGGAGAGAATCATCATTGTGTGTGTCGATTTGGAACAAAGATCCTACTCAGAAGCCTCTGAAATCCTGGAGATATCTGAAAGTGCCCTGAAATCACGCCTATTTAGAGCTCGCAAGCTCCTAAAAAATATTTTTGAAGAAATTGAAACTTCTGGGTGAGTTCTTCGTCTTGTAGATAGAATAAGAAGTGTAATATGGAAAAAGACAGTAATTTTGAACATTTATATAAAGAGTTGAGAAAAGAGCCGATTCAAGCTCCTGACTTCGTGGAGAGTCAGATTCTCGCTCGCCTCAGAGAGCGACAGGCCAGTCGGGGGAGATTGGTTTTGTGGCGGTTTGCAGCTTTTGCACTCACTATTCTATTGGTTTCACTGGGGATCTTTCAGCTTCAGCAATCTCAGGATGGATTCGAAGTTGAAGTTAATAAGCCTTACGCAGTTCGAGTTCCACTGACGGAATTAAATGTTTCAGAGTTTGCTGAAGCAGAAATCGAATTGCCGGAGGGGGTTTATTTTTACTCGAAGACCATGGAGGATCTAAACACCATGCAATCATTGAGGGTTGCTTGGGACGACTCATTTGACAGGGAATTTATTCCATTTGTGATTAAGTCGAACATTGAGGGAACAAAGGAAGTTCTCGTTAAGTTTTACAGTGAAGATAATAAAGTATTGAGCCAGAAAAAGGTAAAGTTACAGTTTATTAGGGCAACAGAGAGTTAGGAACAAAAATGAAAAGCGCAATGAAACACATTCTAATATTTGCGGCTGCCTTGGGTCTCGCTTTACCAGTCTTCGCTCAAGGAGTGATCTTCGCAGGGGAAGAAGATCTCAAGGCTTTTGATCAAATGGTTAAAAAGTCTCGAAAAACAAAATTAGCTCGCAAGAGATTAAAAATTAAAAAACAGATGCAAGCACTCACTGACGGTGAAGTTCGCTCCATCAAAGATAGAGCCAACGAAAACCCTTTACGAGCTGTGGGTAAAAAGGGATCCGAGTCAGGAATTACCACAGGAATTGCATCAGAAATTGAACCACCACAGGGCAATGACAGAAATACTGTTGATCAAAACCCAGTGGGAGAAATTACGAAGGACCGCAAACGTAGACGCGGCCGCCGTGGTAGACGAAATAGGGACTAAAAACGACTAGATTACTTTCGGGTCTAGGAGTGGGAATATTTGGTGAGGATGGGAAGCATAGGGCCCATCCTTTTTTATTTGTAGACTTTTTTTCCTCTAACTTGTAATCAGAACATCTATGAAATTGTCCGATCTCGACTATGACTATCCCGAAGATCTCGTAGCTACCTATAAAGATCGCCCGTCTCGGGTGATGTGGGTCGACGACGAAGGAGAACCCCAAGAGTTGACTTGGTCGAGTTTTCTTTCCCGTTTTAACCCTGAAGACCTTATTGTTTTTAACAATACCAAAGTGATCAAGGCGAGAGTCTTTACCGAGTCCGGTTTAGAAATTCTGTTCATAGAAGCTCTCGATCGCTACCGGTGGAAGGTACTCTGTCCCGCCAGAAGGTGGAAGAAGGGTAGCAAAGAAACTCTTCCCGATGGGATTACGGCCCGACTTATTACATCCACTTTGCCGCAAATTATTGAACTCGATCGAAATATTAATACCAATTATTTTTCAGCCCATGGAGAAATGCCTCTTCCTCCCTATATTCAAAAGGTTCGAGAAGAGCGTCATCAAAGGGAAGAAGATGAGAGTGAGTACCAAAGTATTTTTGCCAAAGACTTGGGGAGCCTCGCCGCACCAACGGCCTCCCTTCACTTTCAAGAAAAAGACATTGAACAGCTCAAAGATCGAGGAGTGGCTCTTACTGAACTCACTCTCCATGTAGGGCTTGGAACATTTTTACCCATTCATGCAGATAGTCTTGAAGGGCACAAAATGCACAGCGAATATATTTCGATTCCCCAGGCCTGTATTGATGAAATTAAGCGGACAAAAGAAGTTGGTGGTCGAGTATGGGCACTTGGAACAACAGTGGCTCGGTCACTAGAAAGTTACGGGGCGGGGCTACTCAAAAAAGTCGATGACGATTATATTGGTGAAAGTGATCTTTTTATTCACTCAGACTTTAAATACAAAATTGTTGATGGCCTGCTAACCAATTTTCATCAGCCCCGATCGACTCTTTTAGCTCTTGTCGGGGCCTTTGCAGGTTTAGAAACCGTTAAAAATGCTTATTCTTTTGCCATAGAAAGAAAGTTTCGTCTTTTTAGCTATGGTGACCTTTGCGCCTTCGAAAAAACGAAGTAATTCAAAGGTACATCACTGAAATTTACAAAGAACGTGTTCGAAATCCTCGCCCAAATTTCTCATGGGATCGACCTTCGAAAAGGATTTAACCGTGTACGAAAGTTCCTCGTTATAATAATCGAAAATTGGAAATCTATAAATGTGGACGCCGAATGTCTTTCCGTCGTTTAATTGAGCTTGAGGACGCCCGATGGAGTAGCCTCGAGCTTTGAGCTCTAACATTTCAGTTCGACATTTAAAGAGTTCTCGATTGGCGTGAGGAAATGGAAGGCCTATTGGAAGCTCTTGTGGAAAGCCTTCAATAAAGCTAGCCGCCTCTGAGACATCATATTTTGCGCAATGATCTCCATCGGTTTGAAAAACAGCTAAAACTTTTGGTTTCCAGTCCCTGGCGGTATAGTTCGGTAGAGTTGTAACATAAAAAAGGTCCTGCCTATTTTCGACAAAATAGAGGTCGTATTTACCAAACTGTGAAAAATCGTAATTAGAGCAAATGATCGCAAGATCCGATGCCCATTGATTAAATGGTATTGAATAGTCGACTTGATCTTTATTTGCTTTTGCTCCTACAGATAGCATTAGGATAAAAGCAAAGAGTCCAAATTTTTTCATAGGTCCACCCCTTTAGTGACTTCACCCTCTTAGTGAATTCTCAATTGAGGTGCAAGCTTCGTTTCGAATGATGTAAATAAGAGAATGAACTGACGTTTTATTTGCAGGTCTCCATTTGATCTTTTTGCGCAGATTCAATGCACTCGGTCGTCATTGATCGTTCTCAGTGAGACGGTTTTTGTCTGGTATTTAAAAAAAAGTAAGGGTGCCCATGGCTGGGAGAGCGTTCCGAGCACCTGACTCTTGGCCCTGGCTTTGCACAATTTGTAAATTGCTTTAGGGAGGCAATTTTAAAAAAGGGGAAAGTGTATGGGTATTATTTCTAGGTCACTAGAAAGTGTGAGAGCTAATTCTAGTATTCGCTCGTGGTTTATCATTTTATTGCAATGTCTTTTGTTTCTATTAATTGGCTTGTATCAGGCTCGAGCTGACTTTTGTGGTTCAGAAGCCAATCAATTCAGTCGTCACGTGGTGAGTGCTGAACAATCTGTGCAGTCGACGGGGGCGTTGTTTAAGCTCTGTAACCAAGGTCTGATCGGATCTCATTTGGCTAATTTCGCCAATCAGATTAAGCGCAAAAGAGTTGAGTTTATCAATTTGGTGGCGGCCCTCAGTGATGGGGACTACCAAAAAAGATGTCGAAGTCTTTCGCAAGTCAATCGGAAGAGACCAGGTATCCGCAAATTGATAGATGATACGATTTCTAATTTCGCCAAAAATCGCCATCGTGTTACGGGTGCTATCCAAAGAATGTCTGCAGTTTCATCGAGATCCTGTCAGGATTCCAATGGGACTGAGGCGCAGATTCGAACTCTTGAATCTTCGCACATGCCGAGAGTATCCAGTTCATTTGGACGCCTTGAAAATTGTATAGCCAGTTTGAATTCACGTCCGCAATTTCAGTGTAATTAAGATTTATATTGGCAATGGGGAGCAAATTTAATAGCCTGCGCCCCATGGAAAATCCAATTGGTCAGTTTCAGCTCGAGAAGAAAGATGGGCAGGCGCGAGCCGCCCGATTTCAGACCGCCCACGGGGAGTTTAAAACGCCCGTGTTTATGGCCGTCGGAACCAAGGCTACCGTTAAGGCCATGAGTCCACATGAGCTGAAAGATATTGGCTGTCAGGTCGTTCTCGGAAACACCTATCATCTCCATATTCGCCCCGGAGAAGAACTCATAAAAACAATGGGCGGGCTCCACGAATTTATGAATTGGCATGGACCGATTTTGACAGACAGTGGGGGATTCCAGGTTTTTTCACTGAGTGCTCTTCGAAAAATCACAGAAGAAGGCGTTGAGTTTCGCAGTCATATTGACGGCAAAAAGCTTTTTATCAGTCCTGAAAAGAGCATGGAGATTCAAATGGATCTCGGCTCGGATATCATCATGGCTTTTGACGAGTGCCTATCTTGGCCCAATCCTGAGGATAAAATCCGAGAGAGCATGGCATTGACCCATCGTTGGCTCCAGCGCTGTAAGGACTCAATGACTCGCGAAGAGAGTCTACTCTTTGGAATTGTCCAAGGGGGGCTCAACCGGGATCTGCGTCTTGAGAGCTTGGAGCAAATTCTCTCGGTGGATCTTCCTGGCTATGCCATGGGTGGATTCAGTGTGGGTGAGCCGCCAGAAGTCATGCACCAATTATTGCCCGATGTGGTTCCGCAAATGCCAGAAGATAAGCCGCGTTACCTCATGGGCGTGGGGACTCCGCTCGATCTGGTGATCGCTGTGGATAGTGGTATCGACATGTTCGACTGTGTCCTTCCGACTCGAGTTGCGCGCAATGGGACCCTTTACACTTCCCAGGGAAAAGTCTCGATCAAGCGCAAAGAGTACCGAGAGGACCCTTCGCCCCTCGATCCGGAATGCGATTGCTATACTTGTCAAAATTATACCAAGTCCTACCTCAGGCACCTTTATATGGCCGGTGAGATCCTCGGGGCGCGACTCAATACCATTCACAATCTTCGCTTTTATTTTCACCTCATGGAACAAATGCGGGAAGCTATTCTCGCTGGCGAATGGAGCCAATTTAGGGATCAGTTTTTAGCTCGCTGGCTAATGCCAAAGAACTAGAATCCTTGATTTTTTAAGACCTCGCAGGAAGCCTTTGTCTTGCCGCAACAAGGAACAATTGATTGATTCCCTGTCCTTTTAATGGGATGAACCAGTGTTTGTTCAATGGAGGTTTATATATGCTATGGAGTCAAATCGCCTGGGCCCAAGAAGCGGGTGCTCAAGGGGGAGCAGGAGGCTTTACAGCTCTCGTTCCTTTTATTTTCATGCTCGTCGTAATGTACTTTTTAATGATCCGACCTCAAACCAAAAGACAAAAGCAGCATCAAGAGTTTCTCTCGAACCTTAAGAGAGGGGACTCAGTATTGACAACAAGCGGTATTCTCGGAACTATTGAAGGAATCACCGACCAGTGGGTAACATTAGAAATTTCAGACGGCGTAAAAGTACGTTGTCTAAAAAACAGTGTAGCATCATCAGCAAAAGAAGAGGCATAAAAGATGTTTATTGAGAGTTTAAGGGCCCGAATTATCATCACGGTCCTAGTTCTTCTAGCGGGGATTGCGTGGTCGCTCCCCAATTTCGTTAATTTCGGTAAAGATGACTTTTGGGTCAGTAAAGACAAGATCAACTATGGATTGGATATTCAAGGTGGTCTCCACATCGTCATGGGTGTGGGCGTTGACGATGTCATTCGTCAGCAAACGAAGTTCTCTGCTGAATCCTTTAAGACAGACTTCAAAAATCAGTACGAAAAAGAAATTCAGTCAGTTGAGACCGGAGACCTTCTCAGAGGCGAAATGACTATCAATGCGGGAAGCCCCGAATTGGTAGAATTGGTTGAAAAGTACATTTCTGAAGTCTTCTTTTCGAGGGACCAAGACAACTATCGACCCATTCTCCAAGTGATTGAGAGTACGGACACGACGGTTAAAGCGAGATACTTTGAACCCTATATTCGTGGTCTCAAAAAACAAATTGTTGAAAGAACGGTCGAAACTCTCCGAAACAGAATCGATGCCATTGGTTTAGGTGAGCCAAATATTGCTGCCCAGGGGAATAGCCGAGTTATTGTTCAGCTTCCAGGTCTTAAGAGTGAGCAGACGGCCTACGCCAAAGACATTATTAAAAGGACGGCGAAACTGGCTTTTATTATTGCCAGCCAAGAGCCACCTGCCAATCTACAAGAGATGATTGATAAGGCCGAAGAAACCGGTGGATTTAAGTTTGGTGATGAAGGGCTTGAGTACAAAGATTATCTCAAGAAACTCAACGAAGAATTGGCTAAGACGGGCCAGTTGCCAAAAGACACCTATGTTTACTTTCAAAAAGCTCCCGGAGCTAAAACTCTGGCGGCGGGTCGAATTCCATGGCTTCTTGAAGAAAATAATAAAGTGGGCGGAGAAAACCTAGCCAGTGCCAGTGCTACTTTTGGTGAGGGTAACCAACCGATCGTTAGTTTTCGATTTAACGCCAAGGGCACGGGACCATTTGCCGACCTGACTCGAAACCATGTCAATCGGAGTATGGCCATCGTTCTCGATGGTGTCGTACAGTCTGCACCAAATATTGAAAGTGCTATTACCCAAGGAAGTGGACAAATCACTATGGGTGGTGCCGGTGGCCGCGATGAGAACTTTCAAGAAGCGAAAGTGATCGCTACGGTCTTGAGAGCTGGTGCTCTTCCGGCGGATCTGATTCAGCTTGAAGAAAGAACGGTTGGACCGTCACTCGGTCAAGACTCCATCGATCGCGGAAAGATGGCCGGACTTCTCGGAGCGATTCTCGTTCTCGTGTTCATGCTTATTTATTACAAAGGCTTTGGCCTCGTCGCCAATTTAGCCTTGGCTTTTAACGTTCTTCTCATACTTGCGATTTTGACTTCTTTAGGCGCGACTCTCACACTACCCGGTGTAGCTGGTATCGTTTTAACGGTCGGTATGGCCGTTGATGCCAACGTCATTATCTTTGAACGAATTAAAGAAGAGCTGGCTAAGGGTTCGGCCTTAACGGCTGCGGTTCGCGAGGGTTATGCACGAGCGTTCTCAGCAATTTTTGATGCCAATATCACGACGGGTGCTACTTGTATCGTTCTTATGTATTTCGGAACGGGACCTGTTCGCGGTTTTGCTGTCACTCTAATTATCGGTATTGTGACCTCTATGTTCACAGCGATCTTTGTGAGTCGAGCAGTAGTTGATGTCCTTGTTCAACGTTTAAAAATGAAATTAGCGATTTAAGGAGCGAGCCGTGAGTAAAGCAAAAAATAAATCGAATCCAGAAACGGATGCTGAACGCGGGAAGATTGATTTTATTGGTCGATCGGGCTTGATGGCAGGGATTTCTGTCGTAGCCGTTCTCATCTCTTTAGGTCTTATTTTTACGAAGGGTTTTGTCTACGGGATTGATTTTTCTGGAGGAACTGAAGTTCAAGTTCAGTTCTCAGAATCTGTCGATGTGGCCAAGGTCAGAGCCTTTACCGATAGTTTGGGCTATGACAATGCCATGGTTCAATCCTTCGGAGAAGAAAATGAGTTTCTCATTCGTTTTGAGTCTGCCTCCGGTAAGACTGAAGAAGAAACTAACAAGCTGAATAACGAGACGATTCAAAAAGTGACTGAAGGGCTCAAGGCACAAATGCCCATGAATGCCGATGGTATTCGTCGAGTTGATTCGGTCGGTCCGCAGATCGGTGACGAGTTAAAAAGAAATGGTCTACTCGCCGTATTTTACTGTTTGATTATGATTTTAATCTACGTCGGATTGCGTTTTGATTATAAGTACGCACCTGGAGCCGTTCTTTGTTTATTTCACGATGCCATTGTCGTTCTCGGAATCTTTTCTCTTATTGAGCATGAAGTGAACGTGACAATTCTCGCAGCGATTCTAACGATTATTGGTTACTCGCTGAACGATACGATTGTTAACTTCGACCGTATCCGAGAAAACGAAGAGGTATTCAAAGGTAAACCGCTCGGAGTGATTATCAATCGTTCTATCAACGATGTGTTGTCGCGAACGATTCTTACCTCGGTTACAACAATGCTTGCCGTATTAGCTCTCTATTTCTTGGCAGGGGGAGTGATTACCGATTTCGCTCTAGCCTTGGGAATAGGAGTCTTTGTCGGAACCTATTCTTCAATATTTGTGGCCTCACCAATTGTATTGGTGGTGCAAAAATACATCGATAAAAGTCAAGCGGCCTAAGCAGCCTGGTTTTATCCAGACGAAATAGGCCTCACGGGAGGGGGGAGCTGTTGTCTAAACAGCCCACTTGGGAGGTGCGTGAGAGCGTACCTCCCGACTTTTTACAGCTAGATACGCCTGACTTTATTTTGCGTCTTCTGTATTGTCGCGGATTTCGTTCGCAAGATGCTATCAGCGGAGTCCTCTCGCAAAGCCTTAAGGATTTACGTTCTCCCCATCTCATGGAAGGGGTTCCCAAGGCCCTCGATCGCCTGATTCAGGCCTTCAAAAATAAGGAAAAAATTCTGATCTATGGCGATTACGACATGGATGGGACTTCAGGGACGGCACTTTGCTTAAAAGCCTTGAAACAAATGGGTTTTGAAAACTTAGATTATTTTCAGCCGGATCGTTTTAAAGATGGTTATGGTCTCCATGCCTCTTTAATGGAGCGCTTTAAAGAACAGTCTGTCGACTTGATCTTAACAGTCGATTTGGGAATTACCGCCGTCGAGGCTTGCGACCGGGCGAACGAGCTGGGTATGGATGTGATCATTACCGATCATCATCTTCCCCAAGAAGTACTCCCCAAAGCTTTAACCATCGTAAATCCCAATCAAGAGGAATGTTCTTCTGAAATGGGTCATCTCTGTGGTGCCGGTGTTATTTTCTACGTCTGTTTGGCCCTAAAAGCAGAGATGCAAAAGCAAGGGCTCCTCACAGAGAAGATAAATACAAAATCCTGGCTCGATTGCTTTGTCATTGGAACTTTAACCGACATGGTTCCTTTGCTCCATGAAAATAGAATCTTGGTAAAACATGGACTTCTCAGTCTTGCACAAACAGAGTCAGTCGGACTTCAAACCTTAATGAAACGGCTCGGTCTTTGGAAAACAAAACTTTCGGGTTCCGATGTAGCGATTCGAATGGCTCCAAAACTCAATGCCCTCTCAAGGATGGGTAGTGATATTCGCGCCATTGAGCTTTTCTTATGTGAAAAACAATCGCAAGCGGATTTATTAGTCGATCAAGTTCTCGAAATTAACGAACAGAGAAGACGTTTGCAAAAAGCGGCAGAGAACCAAGCGCTTGAGCAGATTGATCAATACAAGGATGAATCTTTTGTTCTCGCCCGCGGTGATGATATTCACCCTGGTGTTTTAGGTCTGGTTGCCACTCGCCTCGTGCAAAATACAGGTAAACCGAGTTTTGTGGTTTCTAAAAATGAAGGCGCTCTTCTTGGTTCAGGCCGTGCTCCTGAGGATTGGGGTGGTAATTTAGTCGACGTTCTGAATCACTGCTCAGAGAGTTTGTGCAAATTTGGAGGGCACGCAAAAGCTGCTGGATTTGAATTGGACCCAAGCGCTTTAAATTCATTTGAAGAGAGTTTAAGGTCCTATGATTTTAGCAGTGACACTGAAGAGCAGGTGATTTGTCGATACTATGACTGTGAAGTAGAGCTTAAAGAGTTAAACCAAGAGTTTATGGCCTGGCTCGATTCACTGAGACCCTTCGGGCAATCCTTTGAAACACCTCTATTTCTCTTTAAAAACTTAAAGTTGACCGAGGTAAAGTCTTTAAAAGGTGGACACTTTCGTTTGAAGCTCGAGCAGGGGGGCCTGAGCATTAATGGGTTACTTTTTTCTCCAGAGCCGCGATTAGAATTTATTGGCGATGTTGAACTTCCAGTAGAGGTTGAAGTCTTAGCCGAGCCCCAGTGGAACTTTTTTGCGGGACGCAAAAGCCTCCAGCTTTTGATTTCGGATTTAAGGACCCGGTGGGATCAGTAGATTAGGTTTTAGCCTAATAGGCTATTCGAAATTGTTTAGATTTCTTTAATAATTATAGGCGCTTACAGTTTTCTTGCGACTTAAGTTGAAGGGTGCTAGCCTCCTTGATTGCGGGAGGGGAAATGGCGCATTCGGAATCGGATTCCAGTTCCAAAGAAAAAGGTAAAAAATCTAACAAAATAGATGAAAATTTGTTGAGTTTTAAGACGGCAAAGCTGGATCCTTTTCTCGATAAGATCAAGTCATCTGATAACTTGGATATCATGCACGTCATCGGTAAGCAGATTCTTGAACGAGCCGATCAAATGCGAGAGAGCCTAAAAAATTCGGCTCACCTTAAAAGCCAGTCCCGAGAAATCGTAAAAAAAGCCACAGAAATGACCTCACAAATTAAAGATCAGACCATTTCAAAGGTTTTTAAGAAAAAGTCTGGGACAAGAAAGCCTTCTCCGGACGATTCAGATCTTCTTCATTAATCAACTCCTCAGCTGACAATGACATCGACTCTTGCTATTTCAATGGGTGGCGAGCCCCAATGAGGAGTGTTTTTTGAAATCCGTTGTGCTTTTATCTTCTGGTTTAGATTCGACTTTGAATCTGCATTTAGCCCATAAAAATTCTGAAGTGATTAAAGTTCTGACCTTCGATTACGGGCAAAGGGCAAAAGACCCTGAACTCAAGCAGTCGGCCTATTTCTGCAATAAATTGGGTTTAGATCACGAGGTCGTCGAACTGCCCTTTTTTAAAAACTTTACGAAGACCTCCCTCGTCAATGAAGGGGCTCGAATTCCCAAGGCCGAAGATCTCGATATTCACAGTCACGAGAAATCTCTTTGGTCGGCCTCGCAAGTTTGGGTGCCCAATCGCAATGGAATTTTTGTAAATATTGGTGCCGCCTATGCCGAGGGGTTGGGTGCTGAGCAGATTATAGTCGGATTTAATCGAGAAGAGGCGCAAACCTTTCCCGACAATAGCGGAGAGTACCTCCAGTCTCTAAGTCATTCGTTTTTGTTTTCGACGCAGAATAAAGTGAAGGTTCACTCTTACACCCTTGAAATGGATAAAAAAGAAATTTTGACCCAACTCATGGGGCTCGGAGTTGAGTTGAATCAATTGTGGCCTTGTTATTACAATGAAGAAAAGCCCTGTGGCCAATGCGAGTCTTGTTTAAGATTTAAGTCGGCCCTAGAGAGCAAGGGAATCCCGTGGGATGAATTATGGCAGTCAGTTTAAGTACTCTTTTCAGCGACGATAAAATGACCTACGATGGGCGCCAGTTAAAGCCCCTCTATAATTATCTCGAGCAGGGACTTGAAGGGGATTCACTATTCGCGTGGATTGGTCCCTGCCAAGTAGAAACGGAACACTTGATTGACGGTGAGGACCGAAGAAACTCCGATCGGATTGCATCCGATCAAATGCTTCACCTTATTCTTGAGCTTTTTCACTGGCCCCTTCATGGAGCTGTCTGTTTTCAAAGGCTCATTGGAGCTCGATGTATTAAAATTTTAGGTGAATTAAAACCCGATTTGAAACTGAGTGAGATTGAGCAAAAAGGCGATGATATCTATATTGCTGGGGGCAAGCTCAATGTGAGTATTGCCAGTTGCTCTGCGAATTCCTCCTTAATTCACTTTGCATTGAATATCAAAAAGACCGGAGCGCCGGTTCCGATTTCATGTCTCGATGACCTTGGAATAGATGCAAAAGATTTTGCGCGTCGATTAATTGACCAATTATCAAATGAGTTTACTTCGATTGAAAAGGCGACCAGAAAAGTCATTACCTTCTAAGACTTAAGGTGACTCGGGCTCATTTAATTTTTGGTCGTTCAAAAAGTGGAAGCCAAAATAGAGACTAAGTATAACCGTGAAAAGAAAAATCAAGACCAAGCGTCCTCGGTAGATTTTTAGGGGTTTATAGTTGGTCGCACTCTCATTCAGGGTGGCGATAAAGTAATTTTCCGTTTCGTCGGGACTGACGCCAATGAGGGCGAAATAGCTGCGAAAAACACTACTTCCCAAGTGCAGGTGATTCATTTTGCTGGTATCTGGTGGCAGAGAAATTTGACTCAGCCAAGTTTTAAAATTGTGATGGGCCGAAAGCTTGAGGGAGTGCTGGAGAATTTCTTTCTCGCTTCCGATGCTAAAAACGGCAAACTGGCTTTGGGTGAGTTCAAAGAGTGGGATAAAGTCGATGAGCTGAATGGGGCTCATGGCGACGAGAAATTGCCGGCCGTTGACCCCGTAGACTTCGGCCTTTACAAGTGCAAAGAGCTGCCCAGCAATTCGCAAATAGAAGTAGGGTTTTTCGGCGTCGAAAGCCTTTTTAATAAACGAAACTTCGGGGGCATCGTCGCTCCTAAATAAATCTTTTATGGACCCTTCACTGGTCCAAAGCATCAAGCGCTGAACCCCTCGGTCTTTAAAAACTCGGCTGAGGTCTTCCTTTTTCTCTAGAGCTTGAGGGCCTGAATCGTAGTACAGGGGAGAAAACTCCTGCAGATAGATAAAGTTCTCCCGCAACCTCTTTTCGATCTTTTCTTTGGCGAAAAAATCCAGGTTCGAGAGGGTTTGGGTTTCTAGATAATCCTCCATTTCAGAGGAAAAACTAAAGCCAAAGAGACTGGTGAGGGCAAAAAATAGACATTGAATAAAGACAAAAAAGATTAGGAATCGACGGTAGGGGACTCTATTAGCGCTCATACCTTGATTGTCGCGCGTCAGAGCCTTAAGTCAAGCGCCTAGAATGAGGGAAAGGCTTGATTTCATTGCGTTCTATGACTAACTTTTGAAGGTTTTTAAATTCGAAGGGAAAGCAAATGACACCTAGAGTAAGAGAGATATTAAGTTGGTATGGATCGGAAAATCCAGGAGTTCTAAACAATATGGCGAGAATCCTCAATCACGGTAAATTGGGAGGTACGGGTAAAGTCGTTATACTTCCGGTCGATCAGGGGTTCGAACACGGACCGGCTCGAAGTTTTGCAAAAAACCCAGATGGTTATGATCCGTTTTACCACGCGACACTCGCGGTTGAGTCAGGCTGTAATGCCTACGCAGCACCACTTGGTTTTATCGAGGCTATAGCTCGGGATTTTGCCGGCGAAATTCCATTGATATTAAAAGTAAATAACTCAGACACTCTCTACTCTTCGGAATCTCCCATTTCTTCAGTGACCTCTTCAGTTAAAGATGCCCTTCGCCTGGGTTGTGCGGGAATTGGATTCACGATCTATCCAGGTTCATCTCGTCGAAAAGAAATGTATGAAGAAATTCGGGCGGCGGCACAAGAAGCCAAAGATGCAGGACTTCTCGTTGTTATCTGGTCCTACGCTCGTGGCGAGCAACTTTCTAAAGAAGGTGAAACCGCCATTGATGTTATTGCTTACTCTGCGCAAATCGCTGCACAAATGGGAGCCCACTTTATTAAGGTGAAACCCCCGAGTGCCCATATTGAACAAAAAGAAGCTGAGAAGGTTTATAAATCTGAAGGAATTAAAATCGAAAAACTAGGCGATCGAGCCAGACACGTTATTCAATCAGCCTTTAATGGTCGTCGCGTTGTTATCTTTAGTGGTGGTGCTGCTAAAGGAAAAGATGATGTGATGGAAGAAGTAAAAGAACTCGCACGCGGTGGCGGTTTTGGAAGTATTATGGGGCGAAATGCCTTTCAAAGACCTAAGGAAGAGGCGATAGCTCTTCTCAATGAAGTCATGGATGTTTATAAAGGTTCACTGTAATGAGCGAAAAAGAAAATCCCTTAAGGGCCGAAAAAAGACGGAAACTCAATGAACTCCGCGAAGCGGGGATCGATGTTTTTCCTCATACCTATGAGCGTAGTACCGTTCTTGCGGAAATTCGCAAAGACTTTGATAATCTTGAAGTCGGCGAGGCTAAAGAAGAAACCCACTTTAAAGTGGCGGGTCGCTTGATGACAAAAAGACCCATGGGAAAGGCGGCCTTCTTTAATATTCAAGATCAGTCTAGCAATATGCAGGTCTATTTGCGAAAAGATGAAATCAGTGAAGAGGCAAAAAAAGCCTTTCAACTCGTTGATCTCGGCGACATCGTCGGCATTGAGGGTTTTGTTTTTAAGACGAAAAAAGGGGAACTCTCTCTGCACTGTAAGAACTTTCAGATTTTGTGTAAGACTCTAGAGCCCTTACCAGAAAAATTCCACGGGGTTCAAGATGTGGAGATCAAGTATCGTCATCGCCATTTAGATCTTATTACAGATCCTGAATCGCGAAAGGTTTTTGAGACACGCTCGCAAATCATTCGTGAGATTCGTCGTTTTCTCGATGATCGAGGCTTCCTCGAAGTGGAAACTCCAGTGCTGCAACCGATTTATGGTGGTGCTGCTGCTTTTCCTTTTACGACCCATCACCGTGCTCTGGACATGAAACTCTATATGAAAATTTCTCCAGAACTTTACCTCAAGCGTCTTGTGGTCGGTGGTTTTGAGAAGGTTTATGAAGTGAGCCGAAACTTTAGAAATGAAGGTATCGATCGCTCGCACAATCCTGAGTTCACTTTGCTCGAATGGTACGAAGCCTACACGGACTACAACTATCAGATGGATCAATTCGAGGAACTTGTTTGCCATTTGGCTAAGACCATCACGGGTTCTGAGAAGGTCAACTATCAAGGAAAAGAAATTGATTTTACAACACCTTGGAAGCGCCTCTCTGTATACGATGGAGTCAAAGAGCACGCCGGAATCGATCCGGAGTCGGCCAGTGATGACGAAATCTACAATAAGGCCAAGGAACTTGGTAGCGATATGAAAAAGCCAAAAAGCCGTGGTGAAATGATCATGGAGCTTTTTGAATTAGCTGCCGAAGAACACCTCTGGCAACCGACATTTGTGATTGATCACCCGGTTGAGGTATCTCCTTTAACTAAAATGCACAGAGATAAAAAAGGTCTCGTTGAACGTTTTGAGCCTTTTGCTGCTTGCATGGAAATAGGAAATGCCTACACAGAGTTAAATGACCCCGAAGATCAATTGGCTCGTCTTAAAGAGCAAGAGGCTAAAAGAGTTGTGGATGAAGAGGCCCAGCCAATGGACGAAGATTTTATTCACGCCATTGAAACGGGAATGCCTCCGACCGGCGGAGTTGGCCTCGGAGTCGAGCGAATTGTAATGATTCTAACGGATCGTCACAGTATTCGCGATATTTTGCTCTTTCCGACGATGAAGCATAAGTAAAGTGTTTAATATGTAAAAGAGTCCCCCCAACTGTTTGTTCTTCAATGTCAGTTGGGGTTTGATCCTTCATGGAGGAGGTTAGAGATGAAATTACTGCAAGGAATTGGCTTTATCATAATTCTTTTGAGCCTTAGCGCTTGCCAAACCCATCCTCCGAAGAAGACCAAAGCAAAGGTCACTCAAAATCGAGAAGCTCTTAAAAAATTAGAACCTCTGCACGATTGGAGTAAAACCCCAATCACCCTTAAAGAAAATACCATTGTCTTGGATGTGCGCAGTCAGTTTGAGTACTCCTTATCCCATGTGGATGGTGCGATTCACATCAATGTCGATGAATTTAATAATCTCCACGGTCTTAAGAACAAGTCGAATAATCCCGTTCGATTAGTAAGACGTCTTGCTTTAAAGGGGATTAATCCGGACTCTCACGTCATTATCTACGGAAAGGGTTCTGGTGGTAAAGGGGAGGAAGGCCGAGTTGCATTCGCGCTCTATTCCATGGGCGTTAAAAATGTTCAGTTTGTTTCGGAAAGTCGTCTCAATAAATGGCCGTGGTCCAACGAGAAAACGGCTAAGATTAAGAATGCTGAACCTTGGGAAGCCCAGCTCGAAAAACGTCTTTTCCTCAATAAACAGGAATTTAAAAAGCTCATGGGTAAGGCCGGTGAATATACCGAACACCGCGGGGCCTCCCATGCCGAACATTCAATAAAAATCATCGATGTCCGCGACGAGAAAGAGTACCTCGGCAAATCGGGCCTCGGTTTAATGGTGAACACTCCGGACTTTGGCGCGATTAATATTTCTTGGAAAGAGTTCTATCGAGACGATGGGCGGCTCAGAAAATCAATGAAGCGATCACTTAAGGGTCTTGGAATCAAAGAAGATACCCATATTATTCTGATTAGTGAAAAGGGAATTCGATCTGCCGCCACATTAATGGCCTTGATCGCTTTCGGTTACCAAAATGTTTCCCACCTCGAAGGCGGGATCAAAGAATTTGTCCGTTAATCATCAAATGTCGACGGGGTCGTTGTTGCGAGCCGGACGTATTGCTGGAGCTGATGCGGGAATAATCCTCGGTTCCGATGGGCCGGTCTGATTTCTTCGATGACTCTCTCCGCCGGCAAACTGAATTCCCAGGCATTCAGTAATGAAAGCTTGAGTGTCACCGGCAAAGGTTCGTTCTCTTTCGTCTTTGTAGATCATCTGTAGGTGGTAACTATAGGGGGCTCCATTTGTTTGCGAGTCCCTCTGGATGCTCACAAAAGAGTTTTCGGCCAAATCTCCTGCGCGACCTGCATCGAATTCCGGTGGGAGAAGAGCCCCTCTTTGTTCCGTAGAATTCATGGTGTTAATGAGTTGATTGGGAAGAACACCAAGTCGATTGAGACAGGTCACGGACTCGTTACTCAAGTTATTGAGAGTGAGGTCGATTTCGATTTTTCGCACCTCTCCGGTGGTCATTAGGTCACGTTCTGTGAGGTTGAAGTCGCTAAAGTCGGGTTGCCTAGATTCTTCTTTTTGCGAAGGTTCAACGAAAAACAGATCTTCACTGGCAAAAGTCTTTTGCGATTTCAAGGAAAAGCAAAGTATTAAAAAAAGCGAACACAACTTAAGTGAGGCTTTATATTTACGTGGATCTCCCATTATATTTCAACGCCTTCATCCTCTGGTGCTTGAACCGCCGGTGCTGACGCAGGAATAACCCTAGGTTGCGCGGTGGGGTTTGACTGTGCCGGTGCTTGAGACAGTAACTCAGGCGGAAAGCAGTCTCGAATATTGGCTACAGCCGAGTTGTAGTCAGAGCCGGTCGGAAACGAAAGACTGAGATCGAAGTACTCCTTGTCGCCACCTGGGCGCATCCTTTGGGCAAAACCACGATTGAATTCATAACCACCGTTTTCAGAGGCTAATGGAAGGTCGTGGGCTTTAACGCTTTCCTGACTCCCGTTCATTAAAGCTTCTGGAAAAACTCCGGCGTCGGCTAAACATTGAGCAATAGGATTATTGATATCCTCGAACCATATTTGCAAATCGAGGGAGTAGGCGTAACCGAGTCGGTCCCTTTGAACACTTCCCTCTGGCATCTCGTGGGTTTCAAGGCGTTTTAGCTCAATACCATCGTAGGCATTTGGGGCATCGCCACCTCTTCCGGGGTCAAAAGAGTCGGGATTAACGAAAAATGGATTTCCATTATCTCCCCAGATCGACTGGGCTTGGGCAAGATTAGCACCAAGGCTTAGAGTCAAAGATAAAAGTACAATCAGATAATTCATTTGTTTCTCCTTTAGACCCATTTCTAAATTTCGATACCATCATCGCCATAACTGACAGGTGCTGGAGCACTTGCAGGAATGACTCGAGGTTGTCCTGAATTATTTGAATTTTTGTTTTCTGAGTAATGATCGGCCGGAAAGCACTGACGAACATTGGCGACAAGCTCATTCGTGTTAGATCCTTCGCGGTAAAATAAATTCAGATCGACCACATAACCACTTTGTTGATCACCATAGAGTCGAACGCCACTACCGTTGGTGAAATTATTGCCTTCAGAGGCGGCGAGCTCATTGGCCCTTATGCCATTTGTGAGTGAAGGATTTGCCAAAAGACCTTCGGTTATAACTCCGTTATTGATGAGACACCTAACAACGGGATTGTCGAGACTTTGAAATTCAATGTAACCCCTAACGGCTCCTCGAGAATCCATGGTGCCCTGGTCTTGTTGATAGCCTTCGTCGACAATCCAGGCGTTGCCGATCCCTTCAAAGGGATCTTGTAAATCACTTTGCGGTCGAGTGCGCTCAGTTCTCCCAATGGTTGGCAATTGAAACGGATCGTAATCGGAATAAATAGCCTCTGCTGAAGCGAATTGAATAGATGCAAATGTGGTCGAAAATACAATAGAAAATAAGAAAATTGCTCTCGAAAACAAAAGTCTCACAAACCCTCCCTCTTTACTACGCTCTCTTTAAAAGCAATAAGAGATCCAGCCATATATCAACAGGTTATCTCTATCGTCCCAGCACTGTTAAAAGCCTTAACAACTGTTTACTAAAAGGGACTTCTGTCTCATTTTAATACGTTTTATTTTGTGACATCGAACCTGTTGAGAATGGGGGGCACGAAGCTTGAATTATCGAAAGGTATAGAGGGGAAGAAATAAGGAGTGTGTATGAAAGCACTTACAAAAACGATTTACAGCATGATTCTAATAATTCTTCTTGGTGCCAATGGAGCAATCGCTCTTTCATCTGAGCGCAGTGCCGAAGAGCTCAATTTAGAGGACCGAAAAATCCAAGTGGTAGAGCTCAAAAATATACTGAAAGAAGTTAGGGTTAAAAAATCGAGTCAGAAGAAAATTGTTTCTGATTTTTTAGCCGGAGATATTTTGACCATTCAGGGCAAAGACGTCAATTGGGAGCAATTGAAAACCTATTATCGCGCCCTCTCTGATTTTCATGTTTACAGAGTGACCCGTGATCACCTTTCTGTACAAATGAGTACAGGAAAGGAACTGAGATATTTCATTACTCACTCCAAGGTTCGTCAAAAGGCCGCTCAAGCGCTTTTGAGTTTTACAAGAAGTCGCCAAACCCTGGGCTCCTCCGAAGTAGAAGCTTATTTACCTTTAGATTTTTACGTTCTCCCTGGAGTGAAGACCGCCATTGAAGCGAATTTAAAGCGAAGTGATACTACCAGTGCCTGGGGAATTCGCCCTGAAAATGAAAATGCTCTAGCACTCAGTAAGTTGCGTAGAAATAACGCCAACACTTGGACAATCGACAAAGCTACGGCATTTAATGTTCTAACGAGCTTTCGCCACGATACCGACTGGATTGAATCTGAAGAGCACAAAGCCATTTTTAAAATAGTTGAGAACTGGAACCCTGAATTTCAGATTCGCGATCATTCACGCTTTGCTGATCTCGCCCCTGGTGGTTTTATCAGCCCTTCTTATCTAGCCACTCGAATGCTCGACGAATAATCAAATCATAATTTTCTTGTAGTTGCTCGGGAGCTTATTTATATAGGCTCCTATGAGTAAAGCAAAAGCCATTGAACATATTGAGAAACGGGGAGTACTCCTAGTTTTTCCGATTAAAGATGCGAAAGATCCCATGTCCCTTTGGTACTGCCTACATCCTCGTACACAGATGCGCTGGGAGTGGGATGAGGAAGGTGATGGACGCGTTTTTAAGCTATGGCACCTTATGAAGGAACTTTCCGACTCGGGAGAAGTGGTCTACTCCAAATGGTATCAGAGTCGCGCTACCTTTTTTTCAAAAGAGGTTTTTACGGCCTATCTCTCACACCTAAAAAATCAATTTGATCTCTTTGCTGGACTGACCCGCGAATCGAGGCAGATTTATGAAGAGTTGGAACATAACTCACCCTTATCGACCAAAGAAATTAAGGCCCTCTGTGAACTTCAAGGTAAGGATATGGTTCGATTTTACAACCGAGCGATGAAGCAACTCTACCAACGGGGACTTGTTGTCAGCTACGGCGAAAAAGAGGATGGCGCCTTTCCTTCAAGTCTTCATGGGGCCACGTCTTTGATTTTTGAAGAGCTTTGGCTCGAAGCCGATCATTATAAAAAAAGCCATAGCGAAACGTTAATGAAGGCGCTCGGTACTTCGAAAAAGTTTGAAAGGCAATTGCAGCAAATAGAAAAAGGCCTTTCAAAAGAAAGGCCTTAGCAAAAAACTTTGTTGAGATGAGCGTCTTACTCTTGCGGAGCTGTCTCCGGAGCACCCATCGTGTCAGTCGTTTCCGGTCCTCTGACATCGGGAACTGAAATTTCAATACAGGTTTCGTGACTCTGTCCCCAGCCGTATTCACGACATTCAACATACTCAGGGCCCGCGTTTACGCACTTGTCGTGACTTTGTCCCCAGCCATACTCTCGGCAAAGACGGTATCCACTGCGAGCGTTGACACATTTTTCATGGCTCTGATTTAAAAAGCCATATTCGCGACAATCACGGTATCCTGCTCCTGCATTCACACACGCATCGTGGCTCTGGCCATTCCAACTGTAGTTGCGACACTGCATGTATCCTACATTAATATTGGCGCATTTTTCGTGACTCTGTCCGCCCCAGCCCTTTTCGCGGCATTGGGTGTAAAGACCCGCTTCAGAGACCATAGGAAAAAACATCAAACTCATTATCAAAGTTGCTATCCATTTCGACATATCGAAACCTCCCCCTTCAGAATGACCACATTGTTTTGCAGAAGTGGTCCCTTGTCAAAGGTCGGGACGCCACGGCCAATAGGGGGAATGACGGAATGCAATGCGCTAAGTTATTATGCGGAAGCTTTGTCTTTGTCCATACGGACCATGACTTCATTCATGGCCTTGAGAAGATCAGGGTCGTATCTCTGGGCCAGTTTTTCGGTCATAAACTCAATGGCCTCACGGGGCAGCATCGGTTTGTTGTAGGAACGCTTAGTTGTGAGTGCATCGTAGGTGTCCGTCAGGGCTACAATTCTGGCCATGGGGTGGATTTCATCGCCATCTAACTGCTGGGGGTATCCATTGCCCAAAAAGTTTTCGTGGTGTTCAAAGCAACAGGCTTTGATTTCTTCAGAGACATCGTATTCATCGAGAATCTGCAAACCAAAGGTTGGGTGTTGCTGCATCTGCGCCCACTCCACTTCGTCGAGGGCTCCGTTTTTACAAATTATATTCACGTCGACCAGGCGTTTACCAATGTCGTGAAAGATCGAGCCACGTCCTAATTCTTGCAGTTCTTCACCTTTGTAACCAACGGCCATACCGAGTCCCAAGGCGTAAATGCTCACATCCAGGGAGTGGTTATAAGTGTAAAAATCGTGACTACTTAAGTGAATGAGGTGAGAAAGTCCCTCCGGGGCCTCATCAACGAATTTAACAAATTCGCCAATAACTTCTTTAGAGTCGGTGAGAGCGGATCCTACATCGGGGTTTTCAAATATTTCGTCGACGAGTGTGATAGAACTTTCGCGAAGAATTTGCGCCTTTACTTCGGTTTTTAAATTGTCTTCGTTAAGCCGTTGGTAAACAAAGTTCTTGTAATCTTGTCGTTGTCCAAGTGGGACGTAGAAAACATCGGCGCGATCCAGTTTATTGATTTTATCTTGAGAAAGTTCATCGCCGCTTCGCAAGTAGTGAACCATTTTTTTATTCAGAAAAATAAAGAGGTCAAATGGCAAAGGACGATCCGGAAGAAGGCTGCCCACTCTGATTTTGAAACTTTCGTTTAATTCCATGGGATTATTGTGCCATGGCTGCGAAAAGGATTCTAGCTTCTTGCTGTAAATCATTGAAAGTGTGGCCCTTTTTTAGACGCCCGCACACATCTAAAGGGCCTGTAGGGCCCTCTCAAATTAGGTCCTAGACCATTGACTCGGATCATTAAGCGGATGATAAATGGTATATGGCTCTGTACCTGGATACACCCCTACAATTTGTTAAAGGCGTTGGCCCGAGACTGAGTGAGATTCTCGGAAAAAAAGGCCTGCGCCAAGTGGGCGACCTGATGGAGTTCTATCCGAGGACCTATGAAGATCGCCGGGCGGCACGTAGTATTTCTTCGCTGCAGCCAGGGGACGTGGTTTCGCTAACAGCAAAAGTTTTAAAAGTTTCTAGCTATAATTTGGGCCGATCCAGACGGAAGATCTACGATGTATTGATCGCCGATGATGCCGGTCGAATTCACTGCAAGTATTTTCGAGTTCCCTACAAGGGGTATTTCGAGCGCTTTAGTCATGGCACCGAAGTGCGAGTTATCGGAAAAGTCATTCTCTACCGAGGAAAACTCGAGTTCCATCATCCTGATATTCACGAAGTGCGAAAAGACGAAGTTATCGAGGACGAACTGCTTCCGATCTACCCCGAAACTGAGGGGCTATCTTCAACCAAGCTGCGAAAGATAATTTCAAAGGCTATGGTGGATTTGAAGTCTAACTCTTCGATCGACCTTCAGGCAATGGATCCACTCCCTCAGCGAATTAGGGATCGAGAAAAGTTGCCCAGTCGCTTTGAATCTCTTAAATTTATTCACCAGCCGCCTAAAGAGGCCGGGCGAAGTTTTATTGAGGGCAAGTCCGATTATCATCGACGCATTATTTTTGAAGAGTTTTTTTGGTTGGAGCTTTTTTTAGCAGCTAAGCGCATGGGACTTAAGCGCGACAAGGCTCCCGCCATGAAAAAGCTCCTCGAAAAAGTCGAAAAGCTAAAGGCGAGCTTGCCCTTTGAACTCACCGGAGCCCAAAAGAATTGTTTTGCTGAAATTCTCGAAGACATTTCAAAACCTCACCCTATGCATCGCATGGTTCAAGGGGATGTGGGTTCAGGAAAGACCCTTGTGGCTTTAATGAGTTGCCTGGTCGCCATCGAAAATGGCTATCAAGCGGCAGTGATGGTTCCCACAGAAATACTAGCGGAGCAGCACTTTAAAAACTCCAATGAGCTTTTTAAAAGTATGGGGATTCGAGTCGAACTCCTTACGGGTTCCATGAAAGCTTCAGAGAAAAATAAAGTCTTAGATAAATTGGTCAGCGGAGACATTGACCTTATTGTTGGCACCCATTCTCTGATTCAAGATCAAGTTGAATTTAAAAATCTCGCTTTGGTTGTTATTGATGAACAGCACAGGTTTGGCGTCGAGCAAAGACATAAGCTCAAGCAAAAGGGAGTTTCACCTCACTTGCTTTTAATGACCGCAACACCGATACCGCGAACTTTGGCGATGACTGTCTATGGTGACCTGGATGTTTCAATCATTAACGAGAGACCCAAGGGGCGGCAGCCCATCCTCACAAGGGTCACCTACGAAAGCCGCAGACCTAAGGTTTTTGATTTTGTCGAAAAGCAATTGGCAAAAGGTCGTCAGGCCTATGTGGTTTATCCCCTCGTTGAGGAGAGTGAAAAAATCGAATTAAAAAATGCCATGGAAGAACATCACATTCTTTGTGAGCGTTTTAAGGATTACCGAGTCGGACTACTTCATGGAAAGATGAAAGCCCAAGAAAAAGACGAAGTCATGCGACAGTTTCGGGCTGGGGATTTTGATATTCTGGTTTCGACGACAGTTATTGAAGTGGGCGTTGATGTTCCCAATGCCAATATCATGGTGATCGAGCACGCTGAGCGCTTTGGCCTATCGCAACTTCACCAGTTGCGGGGCCGAGTGGGAAGAGGCTCCCACCGTAGCTATTGTGTTCTTGTTCTAGGTAAGGCCGTTTCAAAGGAGTCAGCCGAGCGCTGTCGAATCATGGAGCAATCCGATGATGGTTTTAAAATTTCCGAAGCGGATTTAGAAATTCGTGGGCCCGGAGAATTCATGGGCGCGCGCCAGTCGGGCTTGCCCGGATTTAAAATGGCCAATCTCGTGCGCGATTTTGATATTCTCAAGCAGGCTCGAAAGGTCGCCTTTGAAATCCTGCAGAATGATCCACAACTTAAAAAGCCCGAAAACCGAGCCATTCGTGAAGAACTCCTAAAAACCCAGGGAAATAAAGCACTCGCCTTCATTGGTTAGTTAGCTGCTTGCACAATTGATTTTTTTGCAAATTACCGGGTTTTCGTCATTTTTTCAGGGTTAAAAATACAGTATTTCGTTTATTTCAAAGGGCCTTATTTACAAAAAGTCTGAAAATCAGTAGTCTTCCGGGCACTGCGAAGGAGGGGCTTATCGCAGGTCTTATGCCCTTGAGTCGGGCCATGGTACATACTTTTCTGATTTGTGCGCTGATTTTCGGGGCCAGGGAGTTCTATAGGCAAAAGCCTTCGAACTCTGTTCACTGGCTTGAGTGTTCTCAAGCCGTTACCAATAAATCCTTAAAAGAGTATGAGCTTGTCGTTGAGCTTTTTGACCCGGGTAAAAGAACCTTTATCGTTCGCGGTGATGTCACAGAGGCCTTACTCGATCTCGATTGCAGAGATCGGAGTGGTGAAGCTCTTTCGCAAAGACAAATCATTGAAAGTGACTTTGTTCCCGGAGTTTTTGTTCTCTATAAAACGGGTTCGGGGCGTCTTGAAAAAGTAACCGAGTACCTGGATTTCAAAAAATTTAAAGACCGTGCAAAAAGTAGAGATGTCGTATTCTTAGAAAAACTCCCAGAATTAGAAAGTTTTAACATTATCATTCACAATGCCTCGAGTACGCCGGGACGGGATGATTACGCGGACCTGTCTGGAACGGAGTCGGGTTTGTGGGCCCTGGATGTTGAGAGTCTTTGGCAAAATCAAGTCATGGGCCAGGGTGAAATAATCAGTTTTGCCGATACCGGATTGAGTGCGGGTCAGGAGGGGCTTCATCCTGATCTGATCGAAAACTTTATTGGCGGTCTCTCATACATCTACAACGAAACCGATTGGCGCGATGATTATGGACATGGAACCAATGTGGCAGGTTTGGCCCTCGGACAGGGGCGGTCGTCAAATGGCCAAGTCATTGGAGTGGCTCCAATGGCAGCTTCCATCGTTCAGGATATTTACTCAAAAAATTTTGGTGGCTTTAGTTTGCCCGGAAATCTCAGTGAGTTCTTCTTAGAAGCCTATGGGGCCGGGAGTCGCATTCACGTTAACTCTTGGGGATCGAGCCAAGACCTAGGGGAGTACAATGGGCTTTCTTACGACTTTGATCGCTTCGTTTGGGAGAATCCCGACATGCTTTTTATTACAGCCGTCGGAAATTTTGCGGGTGATTGGGATGGTGATGGCAAGGTGGATCTGGCTTCGATTGCCTCGCCGGCGACGGCAAAGAACGTTTTAAGTGTTGGAGCCAATGAGAATCTCAATTTTGTGGGTGGAATTCAGTTGCCCGCAGCGCAAGTGAGTTCATTGAATCAGAGATTTCCCGTTGAACCCCTTGCGAGTAATCATCTTTCGGATAATGTCCAGGGCCTGGCCCCTTTTAGTGGTCGCGGTCCCACCCTTGATGGACGTACAAAACCGGAGGTTGTGGCACCTGGTACCAACTTGCTCAGCACTCGAAGTCATGCACCGGGGGCTATTGGTTTATGGGGTGATTACAACGAGTTTTACAATTGGACCGGAGGAACATCCATGTCCGCCCCCTTAGTTGCTGGTATGGCAGCCCTGGTGCGACAGGGTTTGAAAATCTATTACTCGCGAAGCAATCCGTCGGCTTCTTTTATTAAAGCTCTTTTAATGAACTCAGCTCTCGATTTGTACCCGGGTCAATATGGAGAAGGGACTCGTACTCAAGAAATTGATCGGCCTCGGCCGAGTTTTCAGAGTGGATTTGGAATGGTTCAAGGGAGTGCGAGCCTTCGGCAGAACAAGCTCGTCTTAGAGGATCGCCTTGATGGTTTAAATCAGGGGCAGAGTCAGGATTATTCGTTTACCCTCCAGCAGACGTCCCTGGTATCGATGACTTTGGTGTGGACCGATTACCCCGCAGCTCCTGGAAGTGAAACGGCCCTGGTCAATGACTTGGACATGGTCCTTTTCAACGAAAACGGCCAGAGCCAGGTTTACGAGAATCACTTGGATAACTTTGAGCACCAGGATTTGCGCCTGTCTCCGGGGCGATACGTGCTTCGAGTGATGGGCTCAAATGTTCCGATGGGCCCCCAATCCTACTCCTTGGTCATCAGCCATAAACCCCAATAATGACAATATTTGTCACAAATTTAGGGTCTGATTTCATGAGTTTGTCTGTAAGTTCGAGAATAATCGAAAAATAAGGTTCAAGACTTATAGCACACCTTGATAATCTGTGTCAAAAGTGATATAACTTCGTGGTCGGGTTGTCTCATTTTGAGATTACTGGGCAGGGAACAAATCGGAGGACCGATGGCGCAATTTAACGTAGGTGACAACGCCGTCTATCCAGGACATGGCGTCGGCCAAGTCACTGCGATAGAAACTAAAGAGATTTTCGGTAAAAAGCAGACTTTTTACTCGATCAAAATCATTGATAGTGGGATGAAAATCATGATTCCCATGGATAACGTCGCTCAAGTGGGCTTAAGACCCATCATTTCTAGTGAAGAAGCTGATACTGTCATCGGCATCCTCAAAGAAAAAGACATTAAAATCGACAACCAAACTTGGAATCGTCGATACCGCGAATATATGGAGAAGATCAAGACAGGTTCTGTCTATGAAATCGCTGAAGTACTCAGAGATCTCTTCTTACTCAAGGTTGAAAAAGAATTGAGCTTTGGTGAGCGCAAGATGCTCGACACGGCTCGCACTCTTCTTTTAAAAGAGCTTTCTTTGGCGAAAAGCCGCGAAGAGCTCGAAACTCAAGACGAAGTAAAGGCAATCTTCGGCCTCTAAGATTTTTCACAATAAATTGCGCTTTGAAACACCGGGTCTTTGAACCCGGTTTTTTTTGTTCTGAAATAGCTTTTGATGGCCTGGCCAGGTTTTTATGTTAACTAAATTTCTTAGCTTAAATTTTGGGAAAAAGAGAGTCTCTTCCCAAGGAGAAAACCATGTCTGATATTCGCGTTCGCTTTGCCCCTAGCCCCACCGGTTACCTTCACGTTGGAGGAGCTCGTACGGCCCTCTTTAATTATCTATTTGCAAAAAGTCAGGGTGGCGAGTTCGTATTGAGAGTTGAGGACACAGATCTTGAGAGAAGCACGGAAGAGGCTCTGAAGATGCAGATTGGGGACCTCCAGTGGTTGGGCCTTGATTGGGATGAGGGCCCCAATGCCGGAACTCTCGCCGATGAAGGCGAGTACGGCCCCTACAGGCAAAGCCGTCGTCAGGCGATCTATCAAGCCATTGGCCATTTTCTTTTAAAAAATGGCAAAGCCTATTTTGATTTTCGCACCGACGAAGAACTCGATACTCTTAAAAAGCAAAGTGCCGATGGTCACAGTATTCCGCGCCCCGAAACCCTAGTGAGCTATGAAGAGGGCTTAGAGCGGGTTAAAAAAGGGGAGCAGGGAGCGGTTCGCTTGATCAACTCTTTTGAAAAGACTTTTAAGGTCAATGATCTTGTTCGCGGAGATGTGGAATTCAAATCCGATATGGTGGGCGACTTTGTTATTCTTCGCTCAAACGGTATGCCGGTTTATAATTTTTGTTGTGCGATTGATGATGCCTTGATGTCGATCAGTCACGTTCTTCGGGCCGAAGAGCACCTAAGCAATACCTTGAGACAGCTTATGATTTACGAGCTTCTCGAGGAGCTCCATAAGAGTTCTGATCAGCAAAAAGAAGTTCTCGGTTTCTTTCAGTCCTCGGATTTCATGGGATTTGTTAAAGACAAACTCGAAAAAGTCCACACTGGTGCTAAGCCTTCGGAAGAAGACTTTAAAAAATCAGAAGAGAGTCTTAAGAAGTTTTTTGCCAGTGACTTTGTTCTGCCGCAATTTGGTCATATGTCATTGATTTTGGGGCCGGACAAACAAAAGCTCTCCAAGCGCCACGGAGCTACCAGTTGTAATGAGTATCACACGACAGGCTTTTTGCCCGATGCTCTTATCAATTATATTTCTTTACTCGGATGGTCGCACCCGGATGAAAAAGATATTTTCAAATTCGAAGAGCTTGTAAAGATCTTCTCAATCTCGCGTGTGAATAAATCACCCGCTGTTTTTGATGAAGAAAAACTTTCGTGGGTCAATTCTCAGCACATCAAAGAACTCGATAATCAAAGCCTGTGGCAAGAAGTTCTCCCCTGGCTTGAAGGCGTAATTGATACCGACTCAGTGAATGAGGCTTGGGTGAATGCGGCCATGGAAACCTATAAAACCCGAATGGATAAGCTCTCTGATGCCAAGGAACTCTTTGCTCCTATGAATGATCAGAGCTTTGCCATTGATGGGGCGGCTCAGGACGCACTTTCTTGGGATTCGACCAAAGATGTTTTTGCCACTTGGATTGCCGAACTGAAAACCCGCGATAAAGAATACCTCACTGCCGACGACTTTTCTGAAATGCAAGACGCCGTTAAAGAAAAAGCCGGTGTTAAGGGTAAATTCCTATTTATGCCCATCCGCGTGGCCATCATCGGAAAACCCCACGGTGCCGAACTCAAAGAACTCGTGCCCCTTATTCCAACCAAGTCGCTCATTCAGCGCGCCGAGACGGCGCTTGCCGCCCTCTAGAGTTTTCTTTGCTGGATAATCCGCTGAATCTTAATCAGATCAATGATTTCCACGGACTTAAAAGGGAGACCCAGTTCTAAGAGTGATCGCGGCGACTCTTGACTCATCCACTCTATAAATTCTTGTTTGTTGGGAAGGTTTTTAAGACTTTCCCTTTGTCCAAATCCATAGGTGCCGAGGTCGAATCCACCTTGATCGTTACGCCATAAAACGAATCCCGTGTTGTCTCGAGGGTCGATGGTTTTTGTGAGTTCACCTAACTCTTCGAGGCTATCGGCAACGAGTTTGGCGAAGTCTTCACCGAAAGGCTCTTCAGGAAAACTTGCGATGTATTCTTTTTTGGCGATCTCGACTTTTTCTTCGTGCTCTTTGGCCCGAGAAATGAGTTTTATATGTTTGATTTCATTGGGTGCGATAATTTTGATTTCAAGATAGCTCGTATCCTTCTCCGAAATCTGAGTATTTTTTAGGAGTTCAAAAATTTGCTGAAAAAAGTCTTTTGGGATGTCGAGAAAGTCGGTTTTTTCGAGGCCGGAGTGGGCGAGGCAAGTCAGATTAGGAGCGCGATCGAGCTGTCGGTCTCCGATGATTTCGATGGTTTTGTAATTTCCTTCGGTGAGTTTTTCTTTCATCCAAGTGATCACATTTTCGAGCTGTGTTTTGATCATTCGATTTCCTTTTTGTTGTTACTACCGATGGTAGCTTAGTTAAGGGCCTCGGTCAGGGAGTAAAATATGACGGCGAAGGTGAAATTAAGTGACTGCAAAGGCCCTTTGGGAGTGACTTTAGAGGTGTCTCATTTTGGGAAACTCAATCCCATTAGCTGAGGCAATATGACCTATAAGGCCTAAATGAAAAGCTATTGAGAGTGGTATTGAAAATCAAATGTCTAAATAGGCGGAATGATAGAATTCTTTACATGAAAGTTTATTGATAAAAGCTTTCGATTGCTAAATAGGGGGTTTTCGCCGAAATTAGTCTTCATGATAGTGTGTGTTTGTAAAGCAGTAAGAGATCAGCAAATACAGTCGGAAATCGAACATGGAGGCCCATGTTCACTCCAGAAAATTTGCGAAAAAACCGGAGCTGGAACCAGCTGCGGAATCTGCCAAGAAAAAATCCAAGAGATGATCGATCAAGCAAACCCGCAAGAGGTTCAAGACACCGATCCCCAGCAGACGGCTTAGCTCCATCACATTTTTCATTCATGGAATTATGAAATTACATCTGCTGAGAAAGGTAGTTCTGCAGACCCATATCAGAAATCATTTTCTGTTGAGCTTCGATCCAGTCCACGTGTTCCTCTTCGTTGACGAGAATGTGCTCTAGAAGTTCCCGCGTGGCGTGGTCTGATTTATCAAGACAAAGTTCGATCCCTTTTTTCAGGCGCGGGATTGCGATTTGTTCAAGCTTAAGGTCACCCTCGAGCATTTCCGGTACGGTTTCTCCAATATTAAGTGCACCCAGTTTTTGTAAATTGGGAAGTCCTTCAAGAAAGAGAATGCGATCAATAAGTTCTTGAGCATGCTTCATTTCGTCAATGGACTCTTTGTAGAGATAGTCAGCGAGTTTATTGTAGCCCCAGTCTTTACAGATTCGCGCGTGAAGGAAGTACTGATTAATTGCTGTGAGTTCACCCTCGAGAACTTCGTTGAGCATTTCAAGAACTGCTTTATTCCCTTTCATCCATTTCTCCTTGCTTTTGATAGGACCCTAAAACCCTTCCAACTGAAAATCAATTGAAATTTAGCCAGCTAAAGTGTTTAAAACAGGTGATTATTGCCCTGTTTCAAGGGGAAGCTATCAGGCTCCAAAGGTCGAATCAAGGTTCATTCGAAAAATGAATCCGATTCTGACAAGGGAGGCTTGTTTCTGGAGGAGGCGACCTATAAGCTACCTGATTAGTGAATTGAGGTTTTTATGAGGATGAGTGTCAACAAGCGAGCCGCCTATGTTCGCGACATGGAATTGATCAGTGATTTTAAGCCATCGGGGGATCAGCCCGAGGCTATCAAGCAAATGGTGAGTCATATTGAATCCGGTTCTCAACACCAGGTACTTCTCGGTGTGACTGGAAGTGGAAAGACATTTTCCATGGCCAACACCATTGCACGCACTAATTTGCCGGCCCTCATTCTTGCTCCGAATAAAACTTTGGCTGCTCAGTTGTACGGAGAGTTCAAAGAACTCTTCCCCAACAATGCGGTGGAGTATTTTGTCAGTTATTACGATTACTATCAGCCCGAGGCCTATATACCTTCGACGGATACTTTTATCGAAAAGGACTCATCGATTAATGACCAAATCGATCGGATGCGCCACTCGGCCACACGCTCGCTCTTTGATCGGCGAGATACCATCATCGTGAGTTCTGTCAGTTGTATCTACGGTTTGGGTTCTCCAGAAGCCTACGAAAATATGATGCTCCAGATTTTTGCCAATAAAGAATTGAAGCGCGATCACTTCTTGCGCGAACTCGTTCGCATTCTTTACAAGCGCAACGATGTTGATTTCGACCGGGGAACCTTTCGGGTCAGGGGAGATATTGTCGAAGTCTTTCCACCCTACGAAGACTCCCAAGTCATTCGTGTCGAATTCTTTGGTGATTTTGTAGATCGCTTAGCCTGGGTCGATCCCTTAAGGGGGCAGGTGATTGCCGATCTCGATCAAATTGCAATTTATCCAGGTAGCCATTATGTGACCCCCGAAGATCAAAAGAAAAAAGCCATTGAATCAATTCAGGTTGAGCTGCGGGAACGGCTCAATCAACTGACTTCGAATATGAAATACCTCGAAGCCCAAAGGCTCGAGCAAAGAACCTACTATGATATCGAAATGATGGAGGAGTTGGGTTTTTGCCAAGGCATTGAGAATTACTCGCGCCACCTCACTGGGCGCAACCCGGGGGATCCGCCACCGACCTTGCTCGAATACTTTCCCGAGGAATACCTTTGTTTTATCGATGAGTCCCACATTACCGTGCCACAGATTGGTGGAATGTACCGGGGCGATCGAGCCAGAAAAACCACTCTGGTCGAACATGGATTTCGCCTGCCATCGGCCCTGGATAATAGACCCCTTAACTTTCAAGAATTTGAAGACTACGTGGATAAGGTTGTTTATGTGTCGGCGACTCCGGGCCCCTACGAGATGAATAAGAGTGAGGGATTGATCGTTGAACAAATTATTCGACCGACGGGCCTCGTCGATCCTGTCATAGAAGTGCGCCCGGCCAAACACCAAGTCGATGATCTCCTGGGTGAGATTCGTTTGCGCGTGGAAAAAGATGAACGCGTTCTTATTACGACTCTTACAAAGAGGAGTGCCGAAGATCTAACCGAGTACTATCAGGGCTTGGGCCTTAAAGTAAAATACCTCCATAGTGATATTAAAACCGTAGAGCGAACCGAAATTATTCGTGATCTTCGCCTGGGTGTTTTTGATATTTTGATTGGAATTAACCTTCTTCGCGAAGGGCTCGATATTCCTGAGGTCTCACTGGTTGCCGTAACGGATGCGGATAAAGAAGGGTTCCTGCGCTCGGAGCGCTCGCTCATTCAGACCATCGGAAGGGCGGCCCGAAATGCCGAAGGCCGGGTCATTCTTTACGGTGAAAAAGTAACCGATAGTATGAAAGCGGCCATGGAAGAAACCGAGCGCCGCCGCAAAAAACAAATGGATTACAATAAAAAGCATGGGATTGAGCCCAAAACCATTCGCAAAAAAGTCAAAGAGGGTCTTTTGGAAATATACGGTTCAACGACGCCAGCGGCACCTCTTCCAGGGATGACCAAACGAGATATGAAGTTAGCCGAGAGTAAAACCGTTTACAAAGGGTCGGCAGAGGATCTGGCTAAGGAAATCAAAAAACTCCACAACAAGAAATCAACGGCGGCGAAGGAATTGGACTTCGAAAAGGCAGCCAACCTTCGCGATGAAATTCGCCGACTTGAAGTGATTCAGCTAACCATGATGTCGGGTGACTCTATAGATAAGGCGAGTAATGAAGCGCTTAAAGAGTTAGAAAAGCCCGCTAAATTGCCCAAAGATTAAGATTCGCGACCATGGAAGATAATAAAAACCTCACAAAAAAAGAGCAGCTTAAAGAAAAAGTAAAAGACTTTCCAAAACAAGCTGGGGTTTATTTGATGAAAAATAAATCCGAGAAAGTCATATATGTGGGGAAGGCGAAAAATCTAAAGAACCGTGTGCGCAGTTACTTTACTGAAGCGAAAGATATTTCGCCAAAGACCAAGCTACTTGTGGGTAATATCGATCATATTGATTACATTCTCACTAAAACAGAGGTCGAAGCCTTTCTCCTAGAGGCTTCACTCATAAAAAAACATCGCCCGCGCTATAATATTCGACTTAAGGACGACAAGGCTTATCCCTACATCAAGGTGAGTTATGCTGACTCCTTTCCTCGATTGTACGTGGCTCGAAAAGTTCGGAGTGATGGTGGACTTTATTTTGGCCCCTATACCAGTGGTTATGCGGTAAAAGAAACAATTCGGTTTTTGAATAAAACCTTTATGATTCGCGATTGCAAAGACGCTTTTATGAAATCGAGAAAGCGGCCCTGTATGACCTATCAGATCGGCCGTTGTAAGGCTCCTTGTGTCGATTATGTCGACGAAAAGGGCTATCGCAAAGATCTCAAAGGAGCTCTCAACTTTTTAAGGAATCAAAACAAGAAGGTCATTGTCGAGCTCGAAGAAATGATGTGGACCGAATCCGATAACGAAAACTATGAGGCGGCAGCAAAAATTCGCGACTCGATAGAATCGATCAAGAAAATTCTCGAACAGCAAACGGTTGTGAACGACGCCCAAAGTAATGATGTGGATCAAGATGTGTTTGGTTACTTTGGAGATAACCGTGGAACTCTCATCGAGAGTCTGCACATTAGAAAAGGTCGAGTCATAGGAAATCGCTCGAGCTTTTTTGCCCATATTGATCCGGATTCGAAAAAAGAAGACCCGAGAGAATGGCTCGTTTCTTTTATCAATCAATACTATGAAGACAATGTGATTCCTGATGAGGTGATCGTCCCCATCGATTGGGGTAAGGATCTCTACAATTTATTGGCTGCAGTTCTCCACGAGAGGAGTGGCCGAAAGGTTCAAGTTTACTTTGGCGGAAGTGCTCGGGGACAGAGCTTAGTACATTTAGCTCGTCAAAATGCAGAATCTCACTTTATGGGCCAGGTCTCTAAAGAAGAAAAACGCAATAAAGCTTTAAAACTCATTCAGAAGAAGTTTCATTTGCCTGATTTTCCTTACCGCATTGAATGTTACGATATTTCAAACTTTCAAGGTAAAAACTCAGTGGCGTCACAAGTGGTCTTTGAGGATGGTCAGCCCAATAAGGATCAGTATCGACGCTATAAAATTAAAACCGTTGAAGGTCCCAATGATTATGCTTCGATGGCTGAAGTTCTTGGACGTCGCTTTAAACACAAAGAGTACGAAGATCCGCAATTGATTGTCATAGACGGCGGAAAGGGCCAATTGCGTGTGGCCGTGGAAGTCCTTAAAGAAATTGGCCGCGAAGATATACCGGTAGTGGGACTGGCCAAAGCGCGGACCCAGGGGAAGTTTTCAGATCAAGAGATCGAAGAAACCGAAGAGCGTTTTTACCTCCCCGGGCGATCGAACCCTGTGACTTTTCGCAGCGGCTCGAGTGCCTTTCAGATTCTAGTGAGTTTGCGCGACGAAGCCCATCGCTTTGCCATCGAATTTCATCGCAGTCTCAGGGATAAAGAGAGTTTTTCGAGTCAGTTGGATGATATCGTTGGTCTGGGGCCTAAGAAGAAAAAGGCTTTGTTGAGTCACTTTAAAACTTTAGAAAAAATTCAGAATGCATCGGTCGAGCAGTTGGCGGTTGTGAAAAGCATTTCACAAAAAGATGCGCAAAACATTTTTAGTTATTTCAATAGTCACGAAGAGTCTCTTGAAGAAGAGAATGGTGATTCAGCTTCTTGATCGACTGCTAAAAAGAATTCGACGGACAGGTCTGGTAGGTCCGTCGAATTTTTGCTTGGCTACTGAATGGCAAATTCGCGCGATTTAATTTGTATTTTGCAAGAAGGGCATTGGGCCGATTCTCTGACAGTTCTCGTTTGGTAGTTGCTATCGTAAGATAGCTCGAGATCGGTCCCACAAAGTGGGCAATTATTTTCGTTTTCAAAAAAGACCAAATACTTTTCGTCCTGAAGTAGTTCTTCGTTGAGTTGGGATTGATTTAAGGTCTCCATGAGTTCCTCCTGAACTTGGTTGTTAATAGCTTTTCGGTGGACTCTTAAATCTCTAAAGGTCTGGAAAACGCCTCTTGCCAAAGGTTCTAGGAAGAAGATGCCCCCTTTCAGGACCGAATTTTCAAATAATGCTTTTTGTCAGATCCGAAAGGACTCGCAAGTTGAGAAGGGCCTGTCTATAATGCCGACCATGGACAAAGGTCTAGAATACTATTGTCGGTCAGTTCTTGGAATGGCCCATCTTTTTAAACCCAGTGAGCTAAAGGACTTCGGCCTGCAGTTCGCCGGCGATTTCGTCTACGAGCCGGGCGAGGCAGGGAGCATGTCCTCTGGGCCCAGTCAGGATCAAGGTGGCAGTCGTACAGACCAGAGGGCTGCCGAATCATCGGAAGCGTCTTCTGATTCCACTGAATTTCACTTTATTGGTGAACCAAGGGACCTTGTTTTAGTCATTCCCTGGCAGAATTTTTCAAGTTTTGAGTCTTCTGAAGAATTCCAGCTTCTGAAAAAAATAATTGGCGCAATGAAGCTCAACTTATCGGACATTCTCATCGCCCTTTATGCTGATTTTCAGGCCTTGATGGAAAGTGAACAAATGCGTGAGTTACATCAAGCCATATTTTTTGGGCGGAATGAAAAGATTCCTTTTCCGAGTCACGAACTGATTCATCAAAGTGGAAAGACCCTATTAGTCACCAGCAACTTAGAAACCATGTTAGAAAAACCTGAAACCAAACGGCAAGTGTGGATGGATCTGCAAGAGATGCTCAAGGAAATGAAGTGATGCGCGTTTTTTTAACTCCACTTTTGATGGTATTGGTTTTCGGTTTTGGTTTCAAAACTCAAGCGCAAACCTGTACCATGAATTTGCAAATGACAGGTACGATCGGGCCAGCCTCTTTAGATTACTTGCAAAGGGGGCTCGAAAAAGCCCAAGAAAAATCCTGTGCCTCATTATTACTCGAAATCAATACTCCAGGCGGGAGCTTGCAAACGACGCGAATGATCGTTGAAGAAATTCTCAACTCACCCATTCCGGTTTTATGTGTTGTCAGTCCATCTGGTGGGAGAGCGGGTAGCGCTGGTGCCATTATTATGCAAGCCTGTCACGTTTCGGGTGCGCTTGAGGGAACGAATATTGGCGCTGCAACGCCTGTGACGGGCCAAGGGGATCTGCCCGATGATATTCGAAAGAAACTCATCGAAGACACTAAGAGTTTCACTCTGAGCCTGGCCGAGTTGAGAGAGCGCAATAAGGATTTTGCCGAAAAAATTGTTACTGAAGCCAAGGCCGTCGACGCCAAAGAGGCGGCTGAGGTCGGAGCCATTGATCATCTTTCCTATACCATCGATGATTTTCTTAAGTTTGCCGAAGGTCGTGAGGTAAAGATGTCGGGGCAATTGGTTGAAAAAGTGAGAGTCGGTGGGCTTGTCGGATTCGATGAGGACTTCCGCACCAAGGTTCTCCACATTGTTACAGATCCGGAAGTGGCTTATATGATGTTCATGGGAAGTCTTGGACTTCTTTACTTTGAACTCACCCACCCCGGAGCGATTATCCCTGGAGTGGTTGGCGGGATTGGCCTAATCATTTCGATGATTGCTATGCATAAATTAGATGTTTGGTGGGGAGGCTTAGCCCTCATTCTTCTGGGGCTCGTATTGTTGGTTGCCGAGGCTTTCACCCCGAGTTTTGGTTTTTTGGGAACTGGTGGAATTGTTTCTTTTATTTTTGGCAGTATCTTTTTATACAATCCAGCAGAAACGGGGTATAGTTTGCCACTTGGATTTATCTTACCGACAGCATTGATTTTAGGTGGCCTTATGCTGGCCGTCGCCTATTTTGCCTATAAAACGAGAAGTGTGGTTCGTCGCGCAGCTTACGATGTTTTGACCGGGTCGATCGGCAAAGTTGTTAGCCTTGAAGCCCCTTCGAAGAGGAAAGGGCAGATTACTATTCAAGGTGAAATTTGGAAGTTTAAGTCAAAAGAAGACCTGGATATAAATGCTCCCGTCAGGGTTTATGGAAATAAGGGATTAACACTTTTAGTTGAACCCGCTAAAGAGGAATAAATAAAGGAGTTCTTATGAGTAGTTTATTAATTACAGTGCTGATTATTGGTGGAAGTCTCCTTTTCTCAATGATCAAAATTTTACAAGAATATGAGCGCGGCGTGGTTTTTCGTTTCGGTCGAGCCATAGGCGTTAAGGGTCCCGGACTTATCATTCTTATCCCAATGGTCGATCGAATGATTAAAGTGGATACGCGGACAGTGACCATGGATATCCAGCCCCAAGATATTATCACCTTGGACAACGTATCGATGAAGGTCAACGCGGTTGTTTACTTTAAGGTGACCGACCCAGATGCGGCGGTAAACCAAGTTGAGGATTACCTTTTTGCCACAAGCCAATTGGCGCAAACGACTTTGCGATCGATCATGGGGCAGTTTCAGATGGATGAAATTCTCTCCAATCGCGAGAAGATCAACCACAAGTTACAAGAGCTTTTAGATGCAGCCACCGAGCCATGGGGAATTAAGGTGACGACCGTTGAGGTGAAACACATCGATTTGCCAAAAGAAATGCAAAGAGCCATGGCAAGACAGGCGGAAGCTGAGCGGGAACGTCGAGCTAAGGTTATTTCGGCAGAAGGTGAATTGCAGAGATCAGAAAAGCTCATGCAAGCATCCTTGAAACTTGCGGAATCTCCTTCAGCCATGCAGCTCGCTTATTTACAATCATTAAATGAAGTTGCTGGTGAGGGAACCAATACAATTATATTCCCACTGCCGATCGACTTCTTTGAATCCTTTATGGAAGCGAAAAAGAATCAAGCGCAAAAAAATCAGTAAAATCCCGAAGTAAAAGTAACTCGATGTAAGTCGAGTTTACTTTACAAGGCATTCGGCTTTTGGGAAGATAAGTCGAAGTTTAGGGGATTTGCATGAAGCACCTGGGATTTAAACGGATTTTTCCCTCTCTATTATTACTGAGTTTGATTCTATCGTTCTCAATTTCTAGTTTAGCAGTGAATCACGATGTTCGAGTGAAGCTTTCTTCTTTTAAAAAGCTTCCTCGCATTAGTGCAAGAACTCTGCAGGTGGCCATGCCCGGTCGCAGCTTCGAAAAGTTAGGAGCTCGGTTTGTCCAGCTCACGAAGCACCCCCTCAGTCTCGAAAAAAGTTTTGGTTGGTGGAATGGCGAAGGACGTGTTTGGCCAAGTCCTACACTCTACTTAAAAGGTGAAAACGTTTTAGTTGGAAGTAACCCCGCCCCCAAGCGTTTTAAGATTCACGCCCATAGCCGGGGAGTTGATTGGATTGGTATTTTTCCGGTGGAAGAATATTTAAAGGGAGTGATTGGGAGTGAAATGCCCGCGAGTTACCCCATGGAAGCCCTTAAGGCTCAAGTTATTGCGGCTCGCACCTATGCTCTCAAACGTAAAACTTTGCGCAAAAGAGAAGTCTTCGATTTAGAGTCGACAATTATGGATCAGGTATTTACCTGGCCGCAAAAAAATCTTCCTTCCTGGGCTCAAAAGAAAATTGAAAAAGCGGTCGACGAAACCCGGGGGCAAGTCCTGGTTGGTACGAAATCCCGTCGTTTGATTCACGCCTTTTATCATGCGGATTGCGGTGGGAGTACAGAGTCGGCCTATGAAGTTTGGCAAAGGGGAAAGCCCTCTTCGTCTCGGCATAAGGATCACGCTTGCCAAGCCCGTTCCTCGAATCAATGGCGAACTCGATTGAGCGAATCACAATTGCTCGCCGGCTTAAAGAAGCACTATTTTGTGGGGCTCAATACTAAAATTGAAAACGTTCGAATCACAGAAAGAACTCCGAGTGGCCGGGCCAAGCGCATGAGTTTTACTCTGAGTCACGGAAGAAGCATTGAAATGAGTGGTGAAGGCATGCGCCGAATTTTTGGATTCTCCAGGGTCAAGAGTACATTGATGGATATGAAATATTCAGACAAAGAGAAGCGACTGGTTGTTCACGGCAAGGGACATGGGCATGGTGTGGGGCTCTGTCAGAAGGGAGCGAGATCCCATGCGCTCCAAGGTAAGAGTGCATCGAGCATTCTAAAACTCTATTATCCATTTGTTCAAATTCAGAGACTTAAGGTGGCAGAGCCAGAGCGATTGGCTGCGGCTCAGTAGCGAGTTAGCTACTAGCTGAGAAACACTTTGATTGCGAAAAACGCGACACATGCTAGTAAAATCATTGTTGTAGAATTCATTTAAACGTCCTTATTTCATCTCTCGGTAGACTTAAGAATAGACTTAAATTTAAACACCCAAAAAACTTAAATAGTTTCAAAGTATTAAGTAATTTGTCTAAATCTTATACAGTCTTTTTTTATGCAATTTCACTTCTAAGTCTTTGAAATTTCTAGAGTCGACATTGAAGGCGACCACTCGCCAATTTCTGTCTCTTAATGAGACGACAAATTATCTAAAAGTTAGACAGCAAAATTAGTAAGCCCAAGGATTACAGTGCTTTATAAGGGCTTTGTCAAGTCGGCATGAGACTCGCTTTAACAAAGGGTGAAGCGAGGTGTATGGCAATGAAGTCAATATACATACTTTTGCTCACAGTATCGATGGTATTCATCCAGGGCTGTGCAAAAGAAAGAAAAACAGTAGAGGAACCAACGCCGGTAGTTGATGAAGATCGTTTCGACGAAACGCCAACTCCACCGTCGGGTGATGATACGTCTCAGGGAAATAAAGTTCCTCTGACGGTCACTTCTACATCAACTATGGAAGACTACACGCTCAGACCGCTCAATGACCCGCAGAATATTTCTATCGAAATCAACCTTGATGATTTCAGCGATGGCGATGGAAAATTTGGTGGTCGAATTTCGATTTCCTATACTGATAACGGGAATCTTTATTCTTCAGATCAACGAACGACATACTCTGGAAGTCAGTACGGTTCTGCTGGAGATGCACAATACAATATCTGGTTCACCAGTGGTGGCGATCAAGTCTGGCACGGCTTTTTTGAAGATGCCTTTGGCGCGATAGTCGTGGTGATTGATGAAGTCATAGACCTCGGTGATGGTGGTGTCGGAGATTTAGTCGGCGGCAGTGTTTGGTTTAAGAACTTTGGTGCGACCTACGCGCCAAAACCTCCAATGACTCGCTGCTGGTTTATTCGCAGAGGTCCCTACGACTGTAGAACCTTTATGTCTGGAGGCGGAGTTTCTACGACCTCTAGTGTGAACCCCAATAATGGTGGTTATAGAAAACTTGGTAATTTTACAGGCTTGAGTAAGTCTCAAGCTTTTAATGAATAAGATTAACCTCTGGTGAGGATTAACGGCTGAGCTTAAAAGGAGTGCAAAATGGGCCGCCCGAATACTGATTCAACTTATATGAAAGCCAAAGGCTTAGGATTTATCGTGATGCTTGCAATCATGGTCCTCGGCTTAATTTTCAACACCGGTTGTGGCGAGAAAAAGAGCAGTACTGGTGGAAATGTTGTGGTCGCTCCCACGGCAACTCCTGGGCCGAATTGTACTGGTTGTCCAAGTAGTCGCGCTGTCATTGCATCTGGATTAGGCAAAGTGATCGACCTTAGCAATCAGGTTCAAATGGAAATGGGCCTCACTTTTTACGGTGATGGAAACCTTATCAACCAAGCTCAGAATCAAGTGGGTTACTATCAGGGAACTGTTGTCGCTCAGGGATATTTACGAATTCTACGAAGCACCAATAACGGAACTCAATGTCAAATTCCTGTTGGGACTTATCAAGTCAATCCCACACAAAGTGGTAATTGGTTGATGCATTCTTTTACAGATATTCGTTTTGAAGCTAACAACGGCGGAAGTTTGATTCGCGGATACCTCTACAACAACTATGTGTCGGCTGCAGCCCCCGCAGTAAGAGGTTCTGACGGAAATACTTATCCCTACAAGATCAAACAATGGTTGATCATCGAAACTGTCAACGGCACCAATTGCGGAGTTTTTGGGCAGTTTTATTTAGAATAACTAAGACTACGTACACATAAATGTGAGTGATACGGGGACCTCGAGCTAAAGAGGTCCTTTTTTTTTTGACCCTTATAGTCAGCCCTAAGTTATGGAAAAAAGAGATTTTTCTTGCCTATTACGCAAAAAATTAGGCTAATTGGGCATGGCTTTAGATCTTTGGGTTGAATTTTTTGAAGACTTAGAACACGTCCGCGGTCGATCGAAGAACACGGTCATGGCCTACCGGCGGGATCTTGAGATGTTCCAGGAATTCACCGAGAAGAATCAAGATATCAAAGCCATATTTCTTTTCATGCAGAAAAAGAAACTTTCTACGCGCTCCCAAGCACGAATGATTTCGTCTATTCGGACCTATTATAAGTACCTTCAGTCCCAAGGGAGAGAGATTCCGGATCTCAAGCATTTGCGACCACCTAAGGTCAAAGCAAGCCTGCCAAAGGTTCTTAAGCTCGAGGAGTTTCAAAAACTCTACGATGCCTGCGAGGTCAAGGATCCCATTAAGACGGGCCGAAATCAGCTCACATTGCTTTTGTTATTTGGCCTCGGTTGTCGGGTTAGCGAACTCATAGGTCTTAACCTGCAGGATTTTCATGAGGTTGAGGGCTGGTTGTCTGTGACTGGTAAAGGGGATAAGCAAAGAGTGATCCCTTTGACGGAGCCTCTAAAGAAAGAGCTTCAGCTTTACCTTAAAGAAATTCGCCCTCGATTGGTAAAGGGACAAAAGAAATCTATTTTAATAAACGATCGTGGCAATCGCCCAAGTCGGGTTGATATTTGGCGCTGGCTGGCCGCATGGTCTAAAACGGCCGGCTTTGAAGAGACGGTGAATCCCCATAAATTTCGCCATGGCTGCGCCACAGCTCTCTTAGAGTCGGGTGCTGATTTGCGATCGATTCAAATGCTTCTCGGTCACGCTTCGATTCAGACCACTCAGATTTATACGAATGTGACCGACACCAGTATGAGTGAAGCCATTGACGAGCACCACCCGCTTTCGGGTGTATCTAATTTCGATAATTAGTTACTTTCTTCCATTCGGAAATCGAATAATGGATAGCCTAGGTAGGGTAGATAGTTTGTTGGTAGGGCCATCGAATTGCTTTGTGCTAGGCCATGAAAATTAAGTCCTTTGTAGAAGATCATTTTAAAGTCAATACCATCGAAATCGAAATTGAACTGGTGCCGGGGCTTCCTGGAATAAAAATACTAGGGCAACCGGAACAACTGATCCGCGATAGTCAGTTTCGCATCGTCAGCGCTCTTCACCATTTAGGCTTTGAGTTGCCTGAAAGCCATCAGGTCATTGTGAATTTAAAACCCATGCGGGGAATTAAAAAGAGTCAGGGATTGGACCTTCCGATTGCTCTCGGCCTTTTACATCTCAGTCACCAGCTACCTATTCCCGAAAGCTTCTTAAACAAAGAACTTTGGATCTACGGAAGTTTAAGTCTCAACGGTGAAGTTTCTTCCTACGGTCTCGATGATAAGGTTTTCTATAAAAGGCGGAATGGAGTTTTTTTAACGGGGCCTGGAAACCCAAATCTTTTTGCCGACCAATATGTTTTGAAAACCCTCGTGGATGTAACAGAACCCTGTCGCCAAGAAAAGAGTTCTGTTAAAGATGAAAACTGGAGACGACCGGAACCAACACCTTTTTTTTGGAATACCGAACAGGCCCAGCTTCTGAGTTTAATCGGTCTGGGTGAACACTCCTGTTTTTTAGGAGGACTTCCGGGCAGTGGAAAAACAAGTTTAGCTCGAAGCCTCTGGTCTCTCCTTTACGATTTCAAAGAAGAAAAGCGCATTGAGGTTCAGCAACTCAATCGTTACTACGGTAGAGCTAGGGGATGGCGCCCATTTGTCGAACCCCATCATTCGGCATCAGTTCGAGCTATGATCGGCGGTGGAAGCCTCGTACAGCCCGGAGCTATTAGTCAGGCCCACGGCGGTATTCTTTTTTTAGACGAATTTTTAGAGTTCCACCAGTTGGTGATTGAGAGTTTGCGCGAGCCCATGGAGACAGGCCGCATTCAACTCTACCGGGGTGAAAACTATAAAAGCTTTCCCGCGGAATTTATTTTAATCGCCACGAGTAACCTTTGCCCTTGTGGCTATTGGATGCCGGCTCGAAAATCCTCCCAGCGGAGGTCCTGCCGCTGCTCCTCGCGAAAACTTCGCAGTTATCAAGAGCGACTTTCGGGGCCCATGATGGAGCGCTTTAGCCTGTTTTATCTTTTGAGTGACGAGCTCGATGAGGGGCAAGTGACATCACAAGAAATTCTAAACAAAATAATAAAGGGTCGAAGCTTTGCCGAAAAAACTCGTGGTCAATATGAAGTCAATGAACGGATCGAATCTTCGGTTCTTGAAAAGCAGCTCAAAGGCGATTTTTCAGATCTTAAAAAAGAATGTGGGACCAATTATCGCAGGTGGGTGAGGTGGCTGAAAGTTTCTAGAAGTATCGCCGATCTTGAAGAAAATCCAGCCATTGAGCGACACCATTTTATTGAGGCCTATAACTGGTCTTTTCATTCACAAGATTTATTGAAAGCGCGGATTCACTAAGGCCCTAGTAAAATGAGAAGAGAAAAGGTTGATCGATACGCGTCTGCATGCGGATGCGATCGAGTTCAGTCATTTCTTCGGCCAGTTCAATGGGAACGGTTCTAAGAATGTATTCGGCTGTTGGAATATCGACTCCCGGTGCTGGGCAAAACTCAGCCTCGCCACAGCCGAGCGACGATGAAATGGTCCATTGCACGAGTTCAGAGAGTTCACTTTTTTCGGGAGGAAAGAAGTAGGTCGCAGTTTGTGGAGTGCCATCCTGAACGCCAAGGTGATTGAAGAGGTCAACTAAGATGTAGGCTTCTTGTTCGATAGTGCACTCGCCAACACACTGATTGCGATAAAAGCTAATGAGTTCTTCGATTTTACTGCTGACTTCAAAACTTCCGTATACGGGATCGTTCATGAGTTGTTGGAACTCTCCGAGTGTCGGCACGTAAATATGAGGAATGTAGCCGTGGTCATAACCGGCGCTGTTCAGGCCAAAGGCGATATAATAAAACATCACAATACGTAGGGCCTGCATGGCTTTGTCGATGAGCTTCTGTGATCCCACCTGGGTCCAAGCCAGAGTTTTGTAAAACCAGCTCGATGTGACTTCGCCCTCGACGGCATCCCAGCCTTCGTTAAGAAGTTTTTCTACATACCGGGGTTTACCGATGTAGGCGGGATTAGTGATCGTTTCGTGGGCCATGTGTTGAAAGTTCCAGCCGACCAAGAGTTGGGCGAGGAGTTTTGGCGCCCACAATATGGTTTCTACAAGAGGAGCGGCTCGATTCAGTATGGCCTGGCTGACGTTTCGCGGGGTGTATTTAAACTCAAGACCCATATCTTTAAGGCCTTTGACGATTCCATGCTTTCCGGCGGCATACTCAGCTCGCAGTTGAATCAGTTTATTGATTTTTGCCAGTTCTTCTTTACGTTGATTAATCCTCATACTTTGCGGAATAGGCGTCGGAATTCGGAAGCGATCGGGAAATACCCCTGTTCGAGGAAGAGGGATATTCAAATAGTGAAACTTAACGTCAAGGGCCCTTGGATAATCGAGACTATTAGCGGCAAAGTACACATCGGTGAATATCTTGAGTAGATCGAGTTCACTAAATCCATTGGGTCTTAGAAAATTTCGAAAACTGGCAATGCCTTGTCTCAGGCTGCCGGCATTTTCGGGGGGGGCCAATGGAAAGTGCTTTTTAATCTTTCTGATGACTTTGCGGAGGAGTCGCGGGTCGTTTTCTTGTAGGCCTTGAAAGTCGACCGACGTTTGGCCATTAATGGCACTTTGAGTTTCGATAAAGGCTAAAATGGCTTCAGGGCTATCAAGACTCTCAACGGATACTTCAGTGAGGCTTTCAAGATCTTTAAATCGACTTTTATGTTCTTCAAAGAGGGCCGAGTTAAACTGAACCGCTCTCCGATTTTTTAAGAAGAATTTCAGCTTTTGTAGGGCGTGATTACTCTTTGCGAATACTCGATTGAGTAGGGTGGCACCCGAAAGTCTTTGATTGACTAATTCGTCCTGCGCTTCGCTTTGAGAAAGAGGAGCCCTTAAATCTTCAATTTGAGTGTTTATAGAGCTGACTTCTGGTGCGAGAAAGCGCGACTCACAGAGCTGAGCGCTTGCATCAAAAGAATGCCCAATGATGAGGGCCCCTGCCATGGCAAGGGCTATAATAAATTGCTGCAAGCTCTTCATTTAATCTCTCTCAAAAGATCCTATTGAAAGCCTGAGAAGGTGCTTCCAAAAGGAGAACCAAATTGGTTCGGAATCTGTAATGGTTGAGGGGGTTCAAGAACCCACTGGGTGGCCTTGAGCGAAGGCTTCTGCCACTCCGAATATCCAGCACCCCAATCGTAATCGATAAAGTGCTCTTCATCATCAACGAAGATTTGAAAACCTCGAGGGGATGTAATCGATTCTTTGAGTCCGCCGTATCTGCTCATAAAAGCCATGTACTCGTAAAAGTACTTCATAGCCACAGAGTTAAGAAGTCCAAGAACTGGTAAGATCACGTTTCTAAAGAACTGGATTTCGTTAGGATCTCTGTTTCCATCGAGATACTGAAGTTGAAGAATGATTTCACCGATGCGAATCAAATCGTCAAAATTATGGGCATCTTGAAGTAACGTAATATCTCCGATATCAAAACCGATGGTATTAAAGTTCTGGAATTCAAGGACGATATCTTTCCACGCGAGGTTCGATGGAGCGTTTCCGCAGAACTGATAGGAATAACTGAGATCAATCATGTGTTCGTACTTATCGCGAACCGCTTGAGCTCTTTCTGGATCAGTGTATTCATCGGCGCTACAATTGTAATTAACATAGTAGTTTTCGGTTTCCTCGGCTTGGTCCTCTCCAGCTACTTCCTCGGCAGGGATTTCGCTTTCATGGGTACAACCCATTTCTTCACGCATGGATCTTCTTTCATCTTCGATTTCTTCTTGAAGATTCATGATCGTTGGGCGAAGTTCCCTAGCTTCTTCTGGAGACATTTCGCAGTACTGGGCGGAGCGTGCGATATTAGTAACAAACTTAAGTTGTCTTTTAAGATTGCGTTCTCTGCGAGAGTCAGTGTCTACGATTTCTGTATTCAGTAGATCGAGTGGTCTTGGAACTCCACCTTGGCTGTTGGCAATGGTCATAGCCATGAGTTTGAAAACTGATTTACCAGCTTCGTTACTCATGAGAAGTCTTTGGAAATTCTGGCCCATAGCTTCGTGACGTGCCTTATATTTACTTCTCATACGACTTTTCATGAACTGACCAAATCCCCAAGCCGAAGCGAGACGAGGTAAAGAGTTAGCCGCCAATGCCAAACCAAGAGCAGCGACTCCGCCAAGGGTGTACTTAGCTCTCTTGCCAGTTTGACCGTCGGGATCTTGTCCAGGTGGGTTCGGATTATTCGGACCTGGATCGGGGCCACCGGGAGGAAAGCGATTGTCGCCGGTCGGGAGACCGGTTCCATTGCCATTTCCTGGAAGCGGCGAAACAGGGCCTTGTTGACGAGGGAAATTGGGATTGTCACCAAAAGTTCCATCGGGATTCACTTGGAAAGCACCAGGACCACCTTGTCTCTGTCCAGGGAAGGTGGATGGATCGTCGGCACCAAATACGACGGGTCTGTTTGCAGTTTCGTCATCAAGGGCACCCGTAAAGGCACGGATTCTTGCGTCGTCGTCGGTGAGGGGTGATTGGCCAGAGGCTCTCGCTGCATCAGCAAGGTTTGTAATAAGAGGGCGAGCCGCTCGAGCAAATGCACGTTCTTTTGCTGGCAAGTCGGCTTCAAGGCCTGCAAGTTGTGTGTTGAGACCGGCGCGAGCGGCTTCGAGTTGGCCACGACGCTTTTCAATTTCTCTCAACATTCCTTCATTTCTTGCCACAAGGCGAGCTTCTCTCGCATCCTGTTCGGCAAGGATACGCTGTCTTCTTTCTTCAAGAAGGGCTTCTTCTCTTTGTAGTTCTGCGAGGCGACTTTTAACTCTTCTTCGCGAAAGAAAGTTATCGCGGGGACCAAAAATCGCTTTATTGATGTTATTAGCAATAGTCACTCGAGTTTCCGGTGAATTGGTTGGCAAAGTGCTCACTAGAATTTGTGTGATGTTTGAGGCAACAAGACCAAGACCGATTTCCATAATAAAGTCTGAACGTGACTGTACAGGGTAGTCGTAAATAGCAGCTAATCTTAAGAAAACATCAGTGTGGGCAATAAGTGGTGTTACGATCTCAGCCTTAAAAGCGGGGTCACCATTTGGATTGAGATTATTATTGGCAAACAGTGTGTTGTTGCTAAAGCCACTACCGGTAGCCTGAGGAAAGGTTGATCCTCCTGGGAGCGTTCTTCGTTGTAAAAATGATGGCAACCAAGTACCCAAGCCGAGATCGAGTAGGAGTCCAATGGCAACATGGTGGCCCATACCACGAGTGATAATTTCATCGGCAAAGCGATCGATATTGTGTGAACCCATTCTTCGGTAAAGCATGGCTTGTTCAGCTTCGTAATCTTTTGAGAGAATATTGGTCTGCATGATGAACATTTCAAGACCGCCCGGTTGAAACATAAACTGGTTACCAAAACCAGAGCCAAAGCGTCCTACAGAGCCAAAGCGGTTTCCGCTGGAAAAAACGGAAGGGTCGAGATTTCGTTGTCTTTGCAGACCCGTTCTTGAAATATCACGATATGAAATATTAGTAGCCAGTTGCGCGAGAGCTTCGGTGTAGTTAGGAAGTTCATCGGCTAATTGAATTAAATTTAATCCTTGTTCAGGGTCAGTGGCGATTTCTGCATCTGTAATGAGAGCCCAGTTTTGTGTGACTTCTTCGGCGCGGCTTATGGCTGCGTGAGTAAGAGGTGTAAATTCAGGAGCGGTCCAATTTTCAGTTTGCCCAGCCGGTGGAAATTCGAGAGCGAGAGCTTGTTTGAATTCGTCGTCAATGAGATCGGGATAGTTGCGTTCAATGCGGGCGCGAGCTTGTCTGAGCTCTCCGATTACAGAAGCAGCTAAATCCGCAGGAAATAAAGGACAGGCCTTACGAATCGTTTCGTTAAGGCTAGCGACGCGTTCTCTTTGATCCGGATTGAGTAGGGCAGGGTTTACTGGGTTTGCTGTAGTCACAGGAGAAGGAGATGTGACATCAGCACCACAGGACTGATTGAGTTGTCCGAGAACGTCTTCGTTGTATTGAAGTTCTGCTTCAACGATCACCTCAGCCCTTTTTAATAGGACATAGGCCATCTGTGGATCTTGGTTGCTGGCTTGGCTCTCAAGCTTCATAGCGGCTTGAATAAGGCTGGCTGCGCGATCCTCATTGCGATCGGCAAAGGCCACCAGTGGATTCAGTATCATTGACAATATAATAACTAGTCGTAAAAACACGCGCTTCTCCTTCGGGATTCGGCAATATAACGCAACGTGGCAAAAAGGACCAGAAAATTTATCGATTTTACCCCCGAGTGACAAAGTTTGGCTTTTTTGCCGCTATAACCCCGCTCATTTGAATCTCAGCATTGACGGAGGTGTAATTTTCGACTAATTCTAACGGCCTTTCACTCATCAGATTATCGATGATTTTGAGGTGGTGTGGCCGAGCGGCTAGGCAGTGGACTGCAAATCCATCTACGGGGATTCGAATTCCTCCACCACCTCCAATTTTACCGCCCCGCAGGCTCGAAGAGCCGAGGAGCTGTAAAAATGGAAACCTAGTTTTATCTAACCGCCCCGCAGAGGCTTTGCCTCGAGGAGCTGTAAAAATGGAAACCTAGTTTTATCCAACCGCCCCGCAGGCTCGAAGAGCCGAGGTTCACTGATGAAAAAAATAGTCCTAGTTGTGAGCTTGCTTATGGGTGTTTTTGCCTGTTCGTCTAAAGAGCCAAAGCCACTGACTCTCACAGAAGAAATTGTCAGAGAAAACCGCCAAAAAATTGAAGGTTTCGTTGGTAACAAAAATCTAAAGGGGCTGAAAACGCTGAAAGCTCATCTACAAAAAGAAGTTGAGTATTGCCAAGTGGAGACTCCTCCTCCAGAAGTTCAAGAAGACTATTTTGCGAACTGTAGCGCTTCAGAAGAAATTCTTAAAAAGCATATTCCAGAAGCAGAGTTAAAGTTGCAGGCTAACTGAAAACCCTTGTTTTAATTCGAATATGAATTGGTGCTTTACCGACTATTGAGGTCGATGCTCTGGCCGGGATCTAATGATATGTATTGGTCGCCAAAATAAATATCGACCTTGTTCTTACCGATGACTTCAAGGGCATCATCAATTATCGAGACTCCCGAGTCTTCATGGAGAGCAATGACGGGGAGTCCGTATTCCCTAACAAAGGAAGCGATTTCGTCCTTTTCACTATCTTGATAGTGGCAGTGAATTGCTGTATCGCCTAAAAGGTTAAGGCCTTGGTAACTAATTAGGTCTGATTCGTTATCATCGCCCTCATCACCGAAATGGGCCGTTTCTAAATGACTTCCTAAAATAATGGCCCCAGCACTGTCGCCATTGATAACACCACCATTGTGAATAAACTTTCTGAGAACTTCGTAAAAGTTAGATTTTCGAACCAAGTCCATGAGTCGAAAGGTATTACCGCCATCGATGTAAATGGCGTCAAATTTTTTAAGGGTTTCCCAATCAAGGTCCTTTAGGTCGAGACTCATGTCGATGTTATCAAAATGGATGGTCGAAAAGGTATCGACAATTCGATCGAGGGCATCGTCATAGGTTTCTGGCTCTCCCGCCATGGGAATGAGAAGGAGGTTTGGATTTTCGGGCAAGAGACCTAAGAAATGCTGATCCAATTGGACAAAGTTTTCAGAGTCTCCACCACCACTGAGAATGAGTTTCATGCTATTTAGTACTCAATATCTAAGGGGGAGAGTCAAACTAAAGCTGTTCGGGGGCAGAATTTATGGACCCATCAAACGATGCTCTGTACCTTCCATTGCCCTGGATTCTTGATAAATTAATCAAAGCTCAGGGCTAGGGGAGAGGATGCGATTATTTGTTCTTTTAATAGTGTTTGTATGTACCTCATGTGTAAGTAGCAAGAAAGAGTCTGACGTGACGATGAATTTGCCTGAAATCAATAAGCTTTGGAACTATTCAAATCCTCTTGATTCGAGAGAGAAGTTCGAAAAACTTTATGGGGATCAGGAAAAGAAAGCTCCACTTGATTACAGACTTCAAATCAAAACTCAAATTGCGCGAACCCATTCTTTGCGAGCTGAGTTTTCGGAGGCCCACTGGGTCTTAGATGAAATCGAGCCCCAACTGAGTGAAGAAACTCCAGTGGCAAAAGTGAGATACCTTTTAGAAAGAGGCCGAGCCTTTAACTCTAATGGTGAAAAAGAAAAAGCCACCGAACTTTTTGAACAGGCCTATAATTTCGGTCACGAGATAGGTGCTCACCTCTATTCGGTCGACGCTGCTCATATGGTTGCGATTTCCAGTCGTCATCTCAACGATAAATTGGAGTGGAATCAAAAAGGTCTTGAAGAAGCTCAGAAGTCCGAAGATAAAAAAGTTCGCGGTTGGATTGGTGTATTTTATAACAACATGGGATGGGATCTTTTTCAGGATAAACACTATGAAAGAGCACTAGAAAAGTTTGAGCTCGGTCTCTCTCATTACCAGGACATTGGTGCCAAAGGGCAAGTATTGATTGCGAAGTGGAGTATTGCAAAAACCTATCGCCTCCTCAATCGTACCGATGAAGCTCTTAAAATTCAGACGGAATTATTAGCCGAATCGGGTGGCGTTGACGAAAGTGGCTACACCTATGAAGAGCTTGGTGAGTTGTATCTCATTAAAGGTGAAAAAAACAAGGCTAAAGAGTACTTTGGCAAGGCCTACGAAATTCTCTCAAAAGATATTTGGTTGCAAAAAAACGAAGCCGACCGCCTCTCCCGCCTGAAGGAGATGAGTTAACTTTTATCTCAATCAAATTTTATGTTTTCTCTAAATTGCATCAGTTCAACGTTCTAAGGTCGGAGAAACGGGGTCCGCTTCTTCGCCGACAGGATCCGTCGACGATGGAACATCGATCTCGCCATCTCTCGCTGTATTAGGGTTAAAGTGCTGGCAGTTGTTTTGTGGGCGGCTATTGGCAAAGCGGTTACAACCAAAAAATGCCTGCATATCTGAATTACCGGCGAGTAAGACCTCCAGGCGAATTCGATCAGGTGGATGGCCCGTGTGCGCACCGTGGTGGTCCTCGGTCCACTCTCCGCCGCGACAAAATCGACTGCGATACTGTCTTTGTACAATACTCAAGGCTTCGGTCTGACTGACATTTTGGTTGCGCATTTCATGGGCCATAAAAGATGCGGCAAAGCTGTCGGCAATCCATTCTCTTGACACTCGAGTCGTAGCCCGTTGCCTAGGTTCGCCCTCCATCGTGCTAATGGGTTGACCTTGAGTATTGAGAAGTCGATTGGCATAGGTATTACTCATACAAGAGATGACGTTGCTATAGGCCTCCGGCAAGTCTTGACTGTCAAATGCGTGTGCGATTTCGTGGGCAAAGAGCCAGTGCTCGTGAAAAGGGTCGCTTTGATGGCGAAGGGCATGCCCAGGACAGTATTCGATATGGTTACCATCTTGAAAACCGTTGTAGCCACCAAAGGCATGGCCGGCATAGCACCTTTGCCATTGGCTGCGGCGACTCGGATCGGTAATAATAAGATTTTGAGCGTTGAGCCGAGCGAGCATAGTGTCTCGCAATTCGGGTGGAGCATTTTCTCGCAAGTATGTTGCCATTCGTTCCCGTCGTTCAGTAAATTGAGTTTGCAAGGTCCCGTGCATTCCCGCAGCCATTTGATCGACCTCTGAACTGAGAGCAGCCTCTAAGTTGAAACGATACATAGAGATGGGACTGAAATCGCCACCCATAAAATCGCTGGTGACCTGAGCCAAAAAAGGATCTAGATTTTTGACTCGAGAATATTCACCACTCGTTGATAATTCGCTGTGGACGAGCAGAGTGTTCATATAGCGTCTTAAGTGTGAGTCGGGGAGTTGTCCAATGACTTCACTCGGACGGGTGCCAAGTCCCGCAATTCTCTGTCCGTCCTCTTCGTTAAATGTCTTGTTGATAATGAATTCGTGGCTGAAGTTGTCAAAAAAAGCGGTTCCGGCAAAAGTGTTCCAAGCATTGGCCTCGGCTCGCATCACTGCCGATTCAAAGAGATTGCCGAAATTTTGTAATTCCTCGTCGGTAATTGGATTTGAAAGATTGTTTTTTACGAAGGTATCAACGCTTGGGTACTGTTGCCTCAAATTTTGAATGATCTCAAGCATTCGTTGCCGGCCAGGGTTCTGCTCAGGGAGTACGGGGTCGGTTTCGCAGATAAATAGGTAGGGGTTTTCGCAAAAAGCTTGAGCCGTAAAGTTTTGCGCATTGGATAGGAAAGGAAAAACTAAAATGATAAAGGCAACAAACTGCCAAATTGGATTTTTTAACATCATCTCACTCTATTTCTATAACCTATCACTTCCTTCTACATTATAGGACGTGACCTGTTTTAAAACGAGAGATTGATGTCAAAGTGAATTTACTCATATTTAGTTTATCATAATGAGACGATCTTCTCATCCTCTTTCGAATATGGCCAATAATTGTCCCTGGCCCTAGAAATTAATTCATCTGGATCGACTTTTACAAATCGATACCGAGATTCCGTTTACAGGGGAGTTCGCCCGGGGTATCCCTGGCGACGAAAGCTAGGGGTAATGGCTTTCGGGGAGTTGTTTGTGAAAAATTCGATACTGTTATTAATGGTCCTATCCTTTTCGCTTCTGGCCTGTACTGAAGATCCTATGGAAGATTTTGCGCCTAGAGATCCCGTTTTTGACGATGGAGTTAAGGAAGCTCTCGATGGTGGCCTTGCTACGATCGATATGGACGATATTACGTCTAAAGAATACTACTTAAAAGCTCCTCTTGAGTTTACAGACCAAGACTTTATAGACACTAAAGTCGCCGAAGGAACCCAATACGAGAGAACCTTACGCGTTTTTTCTAAAACCTACCAAGAGCAAAAAGTAATTAATCCCCTTGAACTCGAAGAGAATGCCAGCTACTGCGCAATTGTTTTTGATACCGACGATTCGAATCAAGCCAGCGATATCGAATTTGAGTTAGGTCGCCTACGAAAACTTCAGGTGTCGCAGACCAATGCCTCATCTAATGATAATGGCAATAAGAAGAGTTATGTGCATTTTAGCATTGGTTTTCAGTCCAGTGTTTTTAGACATTTCGTACTCAGTTGTACAAACGTTAAAGACTCCGCGGGGATTACCAAACATGTCGGTCAATTAATCGATGTCGTCGAAGAAGAAGACGTTGCCGCTCCCGAAATTAAGGTCGTGGAACCGACCTCTCTCGGAGTTCAATACGTATCTAACCCTGCTGATCCTAACTATCCATCGATCAATCACGTAGTGACGGTTGCCAAGGAGGATCTTCCTGAGAATAAAGAATTCGCTCTCGATTTAAATGTCTACAAGGTGGATTTCTCAGGCAGTAGAGAACTCGTTGCCGGTCCCATTCGCGTTCACGATGAAGCCGGCGAAGTGGCCGGACCTCTTTCGTTAACGTTTCACTTTGGAGAAAGTGAAACATTCGCTGCCGATGTTATTAATGGCATTCGCACTCTCGAGTATGAGTTCGTAACGGCTGAAAACTCAGGTTTTGTTTTAAAGATGGCTGAACTCTGTGAATCTAAATCGGGATCGTTCCTCAGTTTAGACTCAAGCGCAGCGGGCTGTCCAAATCATATTCCCGATGGATTGATGGCGAAAACCATGTTGGTCGCCGCTAGTAGCTGTACTGATGATGACTTTCAATTTTCAAAAATATCTGCGGTTTCGACCCAGCAAAAGCAAGGTGGGCAAAGATCTGGGAGTCCATGTGAACTCCTTATTTGGGACCTCGTTGAAGATGGGTTACGAGATACTCAAGTGAGTTATCTACATGGGCTGACACGTTCATTTTCTTCTTCGGACAAATGTAAAGACATTCGCAGCCATGTATTCTACTCGGCTTTGAGACGGGCGGAGCGGAATGATGCGCTTGTGTTTGGACAAGATCAGGTGACTCCTGTGAGTGACCAGGCGATCTATGAGCTCTGCTTGGCTCGAAAAAGTATGTAGCTGAGTTGACACTCTTTTTAAATATTGAAATCTTTAAGGCCATGAAAATGGCCTTTTTTATTATTGTCTTTTTAGGGCTTCAGCAGGCTCGAGCTGGAGAGTATATTCCGACTCCTGTCGATGGAGTTGAGATGAGTTGTTTTAAAGAATCAACGCCGATGCCCTGGGCCTTCTGTATAAATCGATATCGAGGGAGTGCAAACAAGAGTCTCCTTATCTATCTCCACGCGCGCAATGGTAATGAAACTTGGTGGAATGATAAAACCTATCACACGGGTAGGCTTTATGAAGAGTGGCGGGCGCAGTCAATAGATCCGCCGGTCGTTGTTTCTCTTTCTTTTGGAAAATTGTGGTTGTTGACAGAAAACAAATCGGACGATCACGGCGGGCTTCATAAAATTTTGCATGATCACGTGATTCCAAGGGTCGAAGAAGAGCTCGGGGAGAAACGTCCAAAAAAGATGATTGCCGGAATTTCTATGGGAGGCCTTAATACTCTTATCGAGGCTTTGAAAGGGACGGCTGTGTATTCGAAAGCGGTAGCACTTTGCCCTCCTTTGGCAGCGGTTTCGCCCCACGAAAGTTTATTTTCAATTTTAAGCTATTACTTAAAAAGTAGTACCAGTCTTAAGAGAGCCTTTATGTTGTGGAAATTTTCAAAAGAATTTTATCCAACAAATGAAATCTGGGAACTCAATGACCCACTCTTTAGGGCCAAGACCTATTCAGCATCGGAGAACTCTCCTGAGTTTTACTTAAGCTGTGGAGAGAAAGATCCTTGGGGCTGCATGAAGGGATCAGAGATTTTAGTGGATCGTCTTCTAAAGGGAGGCGCACAGGTCCAGTGGATGCCTCGAAAAGGTGGTCATTGTGATATTGATTATCCTTCTTTGGCGGAATTTCTTCATTGAGAGCCTGGGCTCGGGTGAAATATCAAGTCATATCAATAGCTTACGAAATTAACTTAAAAGTTAACAAATACCTAAAAAATTAATTTAATCAACCTGTTTCTGGAAAGGGGGATCTTGTATTCTCTTTTTCGAAACAAGGGCTTCTCGCAAGGGAAGAAAACTAGGGTTGGGTTGTTAGTCACTTAAGAAAGGAAACCAAAATGACTAAACGACTCATTATCACATTATCTCTACTATTGTTCACAAGTCTCGCCTTGGCAGAAAACGAAGTAGAAACAGATTACTCAAACTACCCGGGCATCGATGTCGCCGCTGATTTTGCTGGGACCGATGACTCACTCGCCGCAGGAATTGATGCCGCCGTTGAAGAAGGTCTTCAAGCTGGGCCTGTAGAAGAAGAAAATGCAGAGGCTGCACTCGAGGAAGTATCCCAAGAGTTGGTTGAAGAAACTGACTCTCCCGAAGAAACTGTCGCTGGCTCTAGCCTGACCCGTGAACAGCATATTAACAACGCTGACGAGAGTATTGAGTATGCCGGAAAATATCCTTCTGGCACAGGTGTCCCTCCGCAAGCCGACCTGGAGAGACTTCGCTCTGAGTATATCTCGAACTTAGAAAACAACAATTGTCGCGCCCTTTACGTTTCAAGTAAATGGATCGCAGGTGCTTTACAGACGCGAACAACTGAAGAGATTTATGAGTTTGTTCAAGATCTTCGCTCTCTGGAAATTGAAACGACTTGTGACGTACTGGGCGAGACTGCCATGATGTTGAGAACTTTGAGTTCTATTATTGGGTCTCATTTGCAATTATCAAAACCTGTATTGAATTATAATGGGCAGGTCTTTTTTGATTCCCAAGCGCGAAGTGCAGAACTTCAGGCGGGTGATGAAGTTCAAGTCTTGTTTCAGCACCGATCTGCTAAACAAACAGATTTCAATTACAGGTTCTTAAATAACATGAATATGGAAGTGGACTACCAAGTCCAGCAACTTTTCGCCCAGGGTTTAGCCTCCCACCTTATTATCGTCCATCTTACCGTTACTCAAGAAATGCTTGATAACGGTTACTTGGAAATCCTAGTCAATGTGTCTGATGCGAGCGACGACAGCCGTAGACTCGACCTTCAAGCCGTTCACATCAGCTTTTAATCCCAATCCCTCTTTTCATTCTAGGGAGTTCTTCGGAACTCCCTTCTTTTTTTGGAACGATCACTCTCAAACGGCCTAGCTTATGGCCGAGACTTCTTTCGGAAATGTAAAAAAAATGTGAGTTAGTTAATAACCCCTGTACAACTTTAAATTTGAGAGGATAATGAATCCTATGCAGAGGATTTTGTTAACTTTAAACATTCTATCCTTTCTTCTTATTTTGAGAGCTTTGAATCCCTCACTTCAAAGTGATTTCTCCTCCACTTCTATCGAAAAGGGCCACTCTGCAAGCTTTACCCAAAAGACCGACGTAAATCATTTTGTGCTGCTTGACGAACTTTTTCTGGAAGAAGATCAAACTGATTCATTCGAAAAACTTTATTTAGAATTTTCTGATTCTACGACCAAAGAATGCGTTAAGAATGAAGACCCTGATTCACATCTTCCGATTTTATCAAAGCTGACTCTCTTTCTTCCCTATATTCGGGGACCACCGGCTCGCGCCTAAGTTTCAAATCATTTCATTTTTGTTTTTGAACATTTAGCAAGGAGCTAATTATGAATCATAGTGCTTTGCTCGCAGCAGTCATTGTCTCTGTTGCGCCAGCGACTTATGAGTCTATCAAGGACTCTAAGGACCACAAAGAATTCCGTATCAAAAAAAATGAGTCTTCTTGTTTTTTAAAAGGCTCTAAATATAAGACCAAGTATTTTAAGCAAGGAGGTTCATAGCGTAGGAAGATCGTTTTATTCACAAACTGGGGTCATTGACCCCAGTTCTTCTTTAACCAATCGAAGCTGGTATTTTGCCCGTGTATGATGCATACTAGCTACCAAAAGGAAGCTTCTACCCTATGAAAATAAATGTGCAGGTGAAAACTCGAAGTAAAAAAGAAGGGATCGAGAAGCTCTCTGAGGTCGAGTATGTCGTGAGAGTTAATACTCCTCCGGTCGATGGGAAGGCTAATAAACGAGTCCTAGAAATTTTGGCGGATTACTTCAACAGGCCACCTTCGACCATAAACTTGGTGCGCGGAGCAAAGTCCAAGCTCAAAGTCTTTGAGATCCCCGATAATTGAGAAAAACCCATAAAAATAATGCGTGTGTGCTACCATCAGGTGCCTGGCACCTCTAGAATATTGGGGTGGGATATTCATCTAAGAAAGTGATTTTAAGGCCCGAAGGGGGAGGGGAGTGGCATATTCGCCTTTTAGACAATCCATTTGTCGAAGAATGGTTGCAGCACCTTGAGCGTTGTATTGAGCTAGATCCCAAACCGCAACTTTACAATAAAGACGTCCTTGAAAAAGATCCCTTTATTCCGACAAAGCCCGAAGTCATTGAGCGTCTCAATAGCGCTCTTGAAGAACTAAATAGAGATTTCAATTTTAACTGCCCCTTAAAGGCCCATAAAGATATGGACCGCGATACGACCAATGCTCTTCACCGAGCATTTACTACGGCCTTTCTGACTAAGAACCGTTGGCAGATGGATGGGGAGCCCCAGTTCGAAGTTCCGCCCGAAAAAATGGACCGTTTTTCTTTTTTGACAGAAGAAATCAATTTTGGTGTGCACGATTTTGAGAACTTTCTATACCCCAATGAGCGTTCCGAGCAAATGAGTCAGTTTGCTCCGAGGCACGTTTATAATCTCATGCTCTTAGAATTTAATAACAAAGACCATACCAATCAAACTCGAAACGACATGTTTCGCATGATTAAAGAAGAGCACTATAAGTATTTTTCGACTGAGCACAATGTTTTTATAAAAATTGATATTCTAGGAAAAGACCACCTTCAGGCTTTTCTCGACAAAGACGACCCCAGGTCTTGGGATGTAACCCATAACTTGATTTACACGGGTGGTATCGAAATCGACCCGTATAAGGGGAGAACTTTTTTTAAGAAGAGTTCTATTTTCAAAGAGTGGTTGAGCTCCTATGATCTCGAACCCAGTGAATCCATTTGTGGATACATGCCCATTGGGGATATCGAAAAAAGGGATCGGTGGGTTCCATTAAGAGAGTCCACAAAAATTGAGATCGTCGAAGCTAAAGAAGACTTTAAAGAGATCAAGTACTTTTATTTTCCCGAGTTGATTGAGCACCTGGAAGTTCACCCCTATCTCGATTTAAAAGTAGAGTTTGATCACGAAGCCTGTTTTAAAGAGGCCGAGGCTTTACTCGATGAGTACGTTGTTCATCGCGGGCAAGAGTTTTCTGAGGACGAGGCCCGGTGGATGAGTCTTCCTTTGCGGGCCTACCAAGGGCGAAAAGAAAACACTCTTTTTCACACAGAGTACACGGACTCCGACGACCCTTATTATGCTTTGACTGAAGTCGCCGTGGAATGTCCAGAAACACTAAAGTTTATAGAGAGCCTCACCAATATTGATTCCTGCAAGCGCATTCGATTTATGCTTCTGGAGCCGGGGGCGAAGATTAAGGTCCATAGAGATTCACCGGATGGTAGCCCTTGTCTATCTTTAAATATAGCGCTCAATATGCCTGAGGGGTGTGAGTTCGTTATTGGCACCGATAAAGACGGGAATCATAATCGCTACACCGAAAAGATCCCAATGACCGCTGGTTCGGTTATGCTGATCAATGTGGGTAATTATCACTATGTTGAGAATAATTCTGAGCAAAATAGAATCCATATGATTATAGACGGACCGACCTACATTGATCGCCAACGTCTTATACAATTGGCCGAAGAACAGAATCAGTTTCCATCACCAAAGGCCCGCGTGCAAAGACTTATCAACAAGGTTGCTACTTCGGGCCGAAGTTGGGAGCAAATCGAAAATTATAGAACTGAGTGGTACCGCCATTCTATGGACCGCGATATTTTGGCCGAACTTTTTCAAATTGTGATTACTGTTCCCGAAGTAGAGCTCAATGCCGACGAACTCAAAAAAAGTCTCAATAACTTTAGTTATGCCAGTCTTTTTCCTCTTCACCATAAAACGGTCAAAGAGTCTCAGCTCGATCAGTTTCTTAAGGATATCCCCGAGAACGATGAGCGTTTTGTTTTAATCGTTGGTGCTGGTAGTTTCTTTTTCGAAGTTTATCACTTTTGCTATGAGGTTCTTCGAACCTTTGCCCGAATGGAGTCACAAGACGTTGGACTTTGCGGGCATATAATGAATCGTGGGAGAGAAAAGCTCCCTTTTCTCCACGAGCAATTTGCTATTCTAGATATTAGAAAATATCGGCAATGGAGCCAACCTTCGTTTGGCTTGCCAGAAAAATTCTACGATTTTGAAATGACTGGTTTCGAAGTCAGTCCTGAAAATGTTCACGATGACTATACTCCTTTGTGGCTAAAGCCCACCTGTGACAAGAGTATTAAATCCGGAAGAGCCTCCCTGGCCACGGAAGTCATTCATAGAAGTTTAGAGTCGGGGAGAGATGTCATTAACTTGGGTGGAGATTTGCGCAAAACAAAGGACTTCTCCTATCCAAGAGATATTAATGGTCCGAACTTTAAAAGAGTTATTGAACACTGTGAAAAAAAGTGGAAGTCAGAAACGGAAGTGATCTACTTTTTTAATAATGAAGATATGCGCCTGCCGCAGTTGGAGGGCTTTGAGCCCAATACTTTTGCTACGGTTTGCGCTGGATTTAAGGGGGCAACGGCTCTCTATCAGTACTTTCAAGGTCGAGCCCCGGCAAAAAGTTTCATCGTGGACTATAGCCAGAAAGCTCTTGAGTTTTTTAAGGAGGCCTATCAGAAGACGTCGAGAGCGGAGCTTAAGGAGCATTTCTTAGCTTGGGGAGTCGAGAGCTCTTCATTTGACTATCACTTGAATCGCGTCATTACTGAGTCCTTTGATTCTTCGGAAGAGGCATTTTGGGCGTCCATGGGACATTTAGCCCAGAGTCGTTTTCTCAACCTAGACCTAATGACGTCGTTTGAGGAGCTTACGAAGGGAATCAGTCCTGGGGACCGCCTCCTTTTTTGGACTTCAAACCCTTGGAACACGAGTTCAGTCTATTTCAGGTATTCACGAGAAGAGGTCGAGCGCCTTTATCAGGATTTTGCTCGTTCTTTGGCCAAAGCTTTGGATGCTGATTGTTATCAGCATACTTACCATCAAGAATTGATTTTCAAAAGAAATGATGAAATCCTTGGATTTGCAACTGATGGCTGTAGGGCTGGTCTGATTCAAGATTTTGAAGACTTCCAGCTCCTCAAATAATTAAATTTTTCTGGGGAAAATCATGTCTATTTTATTGAGATTACTTTTTGTCGTTTCATTGTTCACCATTGTGTCTTGTCAGAGTCAGCATAAGAAAAAAGACTGCTGCCAAAAGAAGGCTAAAGCGGAATGCTGCATGAAAAAGGATAAGAAATGTGATGGCAAAGAGTGCAAACTCGATGGCAAGAAGGCCAAAAAAGATTGCTGCAAGAAAGATAAAAAGTGTGACGGCAAAGAGTGCAAACTCGATGGCAAAAAGGCCAAAAAAGACTGTTGTAAGAAAGATAAAAAGTGTGACGGTAAAGAGTGTAAGCTTGATTCGAAAGTTTGCCAGTGCGAAGGGTGTCCTAATAAGGGTAAAGAATGTGACAGTAAAACCTGCAAATGCGCGGCTGGCCAGTGCGACGGCAAAAGTTGCAAGCACGGTGCCCATCATGGAGACCACAAACATCCTGCAGGAGTCGCTTTACAACACGACTTTAGCGATGCCGAAAAATGGTCAAAGCGTTTTGATAACGAAAAGAGAGATTCGTGGCAGAAGCCCTCGGAGATTATTAGAATCATGGGGATTCAGTCGGGCGAAAACGTCGCTGATATTGGCGCGGGAACTGGTTATCTCGTCCCTCACCTCAGTAAAGCCGTTGGTACAAAAGGAAAAGTATTTGCCCTCGATGTCGAAAAGAACCTCATTACGTTTATGAAGAAGCGTTTTAAGACTGAGAACCTTCGAAATGCCATTGCAGAACTCATTCCTTTTACTGAACCGGGTGAGAGAGTTAAGGAAGTAAACAAAGTAGTCATCCTCAATACCTGGCACCACATTGCTGAACGAAAAAGCTACGCCCAAAAGCTCTACGGATCTCTCGCCAAGAATGGTGAAGTTTTTATTATTGAGCCTCTTAAAGGAACGGGTGGGCCCGGTCCCAAAGATAGCCATAGAAGTACTCCCGGTATGACTTCTCCAGAACTGGAGGCCGCTGGATTTAAATGTGAAGAAGCTAAAGAGTCATTGCAGTATCAATTTATTCTTGTCTGCAGAAAGTAATCATTAAAAGCCTAAGGGTGGCAGATGGCTGCACCAACTTCATCTAAGAATCTCATACTTAAGCAAAATTCAGGAGCGTATTGGTCGATTCGACTTCTCGACAACCCCTTTGTCCAAGAGTGGGTGGGACTTGTTGAGAAGTGCTTACAGATCGATTCCCACCCACAGGTTTTTAACTTCAATATGACAAAGAGTCTTTGTGAGACTCGACCCAGCCGCAGAGAAATTGCTGACCGAATCAATTCAGCTGTTGAAGAGTTAAATCGGGACTTTCACTTTAATTGCCCCTTGCGCGCCAACGAAGGGATGGGAAGGGATTTGACGAATGCTCTTCACCGGGCCTTTACGACTTCGATTCGAACTGATAACCGTTGGCAAATGAATTCAGAGCCCCATATTCAGATCTCTGAAGACAAGAGAAGCCGTTTTCTATTTTTGGCCGAAGAAATTAACTTTGGGGTTCACGACTTCGAGACCTATCTTTTAGATAATGAATCGGTAGCTGAAATGCTGAAATTTGCTCCATACGATGATCATAGTTATATGATTTTGGAGTTTGATAACAAGGCTGACACAAATACCACTCGCGAAGACATGTTTGGCGAGATTAAAGAGGAACATAAGAGATATTACTCTGGAGACCATACCGCCTATTTGAAAATTGATATTTTAGGTAAAGACTATTTACAGGCTTTTATTGATCGGGATGATCCGAGAGAGTGGGACGTGACACCGAGTTTGATTTATACATCTGGACTCGAATTGGATCCCCACAATACGAGATGTCGATTTAAAAAAAGTCCTGCCTTTTTAAATTGGTTGAGGTCTTACGGTATTGAGCCCGATGCCGCGGTCTGTGGGTATATGCCCATCGGTGACATCGATAAAAATGGATCTTGGATTTACGCGCGAGAAGCTGTAGAAGTGATCATTGAGTAGGAGAAGATATGAAAGAGCAGCACAAGCTTTGGAAAATTTATTTATCCGGTGAAATTCACAGTGACTGGCGCAATGAAATTATTAGCTTTTGTCATACGGCGGATTTGCCAGTGCAAATTTGGGGGCCAGAAATGGACCACGAAACAAGCGATGACTGTGGCGAAAAGATTCTTGGTAAAGAAACCTCGGCTTTTTGGAAAGACCATAAGGCGGCGAAAATTAATTCTATTCGTACGCGAACTCTTATCAAAGAGTCGGATATCGTTGTCGTTCGATTCGGCGACAAGTATCGACAGTGGAATGCTGCTTTTGATGCGGGTATGGCTGCGGCCTATGGCAAGTCATTGATCAGTCTCCATGATGAGGCCTTAGATCACGCTTTAAAAGAGGTGGATGCGTCGGCTTTGGCTGTTGCCAGAAAGCCTTTTGAAGTCGTAGAAATTCTTCGTTATATAACAAATAATTCCTAGTTCGAGTGATTCTTTCGCGCTCAATCTGGCGCGAAAGCAGAGGTGTTTAATTCTAACTTTAATCCTATAGAAGAGCCAATTAACCGAGGTTACCGGTCAATTTTTTTAAGGCATTTTACTGCCGACTGGGACCAGCCACGATCGGCCTGAAATTGGCAATTGGCAATTTGTTGCCAATTGTAGGTTTTGTTCTTTATGGCTTTTAGGCAAGAAAGTGCAGCTTGACTATGGCCTTTTATGGCCATGGTTTCGCAAAGAATAACGGCATCGCTATCGAATGAGTCAGCGGACTCGACAATCCCAACGCATTGGCTGCGGCTGTAACCATAGTTATAGTTTTTAATTTGATCGCAGACGGAGTAGGCATCGTAGCTCGCAGCATGGGCCGAGATTGAAAAAACAAGGCTAATAAAGAGATTCAACATGGGGGCTCCTTCTGAAAGTGCAGGAGTATGGAGGGGATTGACTCAATAGTCAAACTCTTCGAATCTCTTTTATTAGCCAAGAAATCGACTCAATTGCAATTTCAGGACGGTTCGGTCAGGCCTTGAACAGCACCCATTTTTTCTTTTTGGGAGCTAGAGAGCGAGATCGCCAGTAAGGCAGTACCTCCGAGGCCCGAAATTAATGACGCGACCATGATGCCGAGTTTTGAATAATTCATAAGCTCTGCGCTATCAAAAGCTAATGAGTTAATAAAAAGGGCCATTGTGAAACCGATCCCAGCTAAGAATCCAACTCCAGCAATTTGAGTCCACGAAACCCCTTTGGGAAGATCGGCCCATCCAAGCTTTGTCGCAAGAAGGCTAAAGCCGAGAATCCCGAGTGGTTTTCCAATGAGAAGTCCCATTATGACCCCCATTGAGGTTGCACTGAGAAGGGCGGTGCCTAAGTCGGTTTCACCCATGAAAATCCCAGCGTTGAAGAAGGCAAAGATCGGCATTATTAGAAAGCTGACCCAGGGGTGTAATGAATGAATGAGGTCGTTGATCAGGGTCTTGGAACGATCAATGAGTCCCTCTCTTGTGTAGCCAAAGGCCGGAGTTGCAAATGCGAGGAGAACCCCTGCGATTGTCGCGTGCACTCCTGACTTTAAAAACGAAAACCAAACTAGGGTTCCGAATAAAATGCCGAAGCCCTTGTTTCTGAATCCAAGGTGGTTCAGCAGAACGAGTAAGCCGAGAATTGCAAAGCCGAGAGCGAGAAAGCCCATTGATATGGACTTCGTGTAAAAGAGAGCTATGACGAGAATAGCCCCCAAGTCGTCGATAATAGCTAGGGCTAAAAGAAAGACCTTTAATGCCAGTGGAACCCGCTTACCAAAGAGACTCAGAACTCCGAGTGCAAAGGCAATATCAGTGGCCATGGGTATGCCCCAACCAGAAGAAGAAGGCGCTCCAAAATTGAAGGATAGGTAGATTAAAGCCGGGAGGATCATTCCTCCCAGCGCTGCAAAAATGGGGAGAGCTGCTTTCTTGAGACTCGAAAGTTCTCCTTTTAAAATTTCTTGTTTAATTTCAAGACCGATAACGAAGAAGAATATAGCCATGAGGCCGTCGTTAACCAGGAGTAGGAGACTTTTGTGGAGGTTGAAGTCTCCGATTTGCAGGGTGAAGCTCGTATTGATGAATTGAGTATACCAACTACTCGTGGCTGCGAGGTTCGCTAGAACGAGTGCTGCCAGTGCCGCAAAAAAGAGAACGATTCCTCCGCTGGCTTCCACTTTGAGAAATTCCTGCAAAGGAGAGGTTAGGCGATCAAATTTTTTGCGAGTATTGTTTTGCGGGCGTATGGTCTCTTTCATTTTTCTTCCTTTCAGCCGGTTTAATTAAAAGAGAAGCGTCACTGTTTTAAGGTTTGAATTTTAGTTTTCGACGATCTGAAGATCTGGAGTATGTCTTCGAGCGTGATAGCGTTTTTTAGAGCGTCTTTTTTCGCGCCAATTAACGACTTGTCTCAGTATTTTGTTTTGCAATTTGCTCACAAGAGAAAAAAAGTTCCTCGACGAAGCTCGAGCCACAAAGGAGCCTATTTTTGATTGAACATGGATTTGTCCCTCGTAGTAGGAATTGGACCTTCTAATCAGTCCTTTGATTTGAGAACTGTTAGGAGCCACTTCTTTTATCAGCTTTTCTGTTTGAACGACTTCGTTCTTGTACTTTTCTGAGACGCGATCATTCGTGATTTTAAGTTGAATTGAGTTGTTCATTTTGTCCTCCTTGCTGAACTAATGATAGTCTTGTTTTCAATATATAAAAAATATATTAATATGATTAAACAGTTCGATAAAATCGAACTATAAGGTTGGAGGCAGTAAGCCCCAGGTTGGGAGGATAGGAATGAGTTGGCTGAATTACCATCACCTTTTGTATTTTCGAGTCATTGCGCAAGAGGGCAGTATATCGAGAGCCTCTGAGAAACTCAATGTGGGGCAACCGGCTCTTAGCGCCCAATTGAAGACCTTTGAGGAAGCTCTCGATCGCAAGCTTTTTGAGCGCAAGAACAGGCGACTTTATTTGACGGACTCCGGAAAACTCGTTTTGCAATACGCCAATCAAATTAACGAATTGGGTCTCGAACTCCTAGATACGCTTAAGAGTAATCGACCTCAAATGAAACGCCATCTCAACCTAGGGGCTATGGATAGTGTCCCCAAAAATCTTCTCATCCATATTATTGAGGAAACGCGAAAGCACGAAGAGAGTCTCATAACAATTAATGAAGGTCCAGGAGAGGAACTTTACCGCCAATTGATGAGTCACGAAGTGGATGTGGTCATTTCAGATCATAACTTTGTTCCCGATACGGATCGTTCGGTTTATTCGAAATCCCTGGGCCGCTTTAAGATTGGGGTTTTTGGTAGCCCTCGTTTTGTTGATTTAAAAAAGAAGTTTCCGCGTTCCCTAGAAAATCAACCAATTATACTCTCGACGTCGCACAGTAAGTTGCGGCATGACATCGAAAGGTTTTTTGAGAGTCAGAAGATTTCGATCAATATAGTCATGAGCACTCAGGACACCAGTATTCATAAACTGTTGGCAGAAGATGGCCAAGGTTTGATCTTTGAGCCGGCCTTTGCTGTGAAGTCTCTCCTGGTCGAAAAAAAGTTGAATTGTCTCGGGTATATTCCCAATCTCTCCGTGGAATATCACTTAAGCTCGACTCAGAAATTTATTGAAAATCCTTTAGTGACCTATTTGTTTGAACAGTACAAATTCAAACGCCCTAAAACTGAGTATCATCGCTGAACTTGTGATGGGAATTCATATTACTAGCAGACGACAGCCTACTTTGGGACTTAATCGCTAGAAAGCTTCAGTTTGCGAACGATGTGATTGTATTGGTCAGAGATAAAGAGATCTCCGTTGGCATCAAAATAAACATCATTTGGGTAGTAGAGAGTGGCAGAAGTACCACTGATACCTTCTTGTTCAAAGCCAATAGGGGATCCGGCCCGAGGAGTGGCCTCGAGTTGTCCAGCGACGGTGCGAATTTTTCCGGTGGTTTTGTCAATACAACGCACGTTGTGGCGCCAGGTATTGGCAAAACAGATCTGAGTGTCTGTAACATCAATACCCATGGGTCTATTACAGCGGGCACTTGTGGCAAAAACTTCTTCTGAGGCGCTTCCTGAAGTTCCGTTATTGCAGGCTATTGTAGCGACGCGACCTGGTCCGACATTAACAATCCCTACGGATACCGTCGCAGCGGTTCGGTTCCAATAGCGAATTTTGGAATTATAGGAGTCTGTAATATACAGATTACCTAGACTATCCACGGCAATTCCATTGGGGCGATCAAAAAGAACAGCACCCTCGGCCACATCCGGACCGGAATTTCCACTGGAGCCGCAGGTTCCGAGAACTCGAACAAGATCACCATCCTCTTGTAGCATCCTCACGCAGTGATTGGTTTGGTCGACCACAAAAATAAAATCTTCCGTTCCGTCGTTATAGTGTTCAACATCCGTTGGGTTATCCATATTAATACTAAGGGCTGGACCATCACCGCCGTTACCCGAAGCCGTATAATCTCCGGCGACGTTCGAGATGCGATCGCCTTGAATAAATGTGTTGAAGTAGATTTTTCCAGTGGTACTGGTATTCCAAATTCGGAAGCTGTCTCTTCGAGTATTGAGCTGAATTACAGAGCCGTCGGGCATAAGATCAATACCATTGATCATATTGTCGTTCGAATTGTGGGTCGTGTACATATAAGCATTTGAAGGAACATCATTTTGCACATCGGGATCACCTTGGCCACGACCAATGACGGTTTGAATATTGCCATAGGGATCTACAGCCCGAGTTCTATTATTTGATTTATCGATAAAGTAAAGGTAACGATTGTCATTGTCAAAAACCACGCCACCAGGGTAGTTGAAGAGATGTTGAAGAGTTGGTTTAGAGATATCTCCGAGGTAACCATTTCTTCCTTTACCAGAGCCGATAATATCGTTCATTTTATCGGTTGAAAGATCGATCTCGCGCAAGCGGTAGTTATTATAGTCTGAAAAAATTATTTTATTGGCGTTTTGGTTGTCAACGTGGATGTCGTAGGGTTCATTGATTTCGGCGATCGCTAGATCAATGTTAGTTCCGTTATAGCCCCGGTTCGGAGAAATTCTTCGGGCCTCTCCGGGGTCGACAGTGAGACCGTCGATAACAACGGGCGCACCAGTATTATTGGCCACATAAAAACGGTCATTGCCCCTGGAAGTATAAAGAATGAGATCGCCCGTCTTGGTGACGCCAGTAATATTACTCACTCGCATTGTTTGCGGAATCTCATCATCTTCATTTCCACCATTACCATCACCGATGATTCTTCGAACCGTATTATCCGCAACGACGATAGGAGTCGATGCTGCCCAAAAAGTAACGTTACCGCCGGATTGGTTGATGAATCGAATCTGGTGATTTTCATCATGGGCGACATAGAGACCATCGGCATCGGCGAAAACATCGTAGGGCCGACGCGCTCCTGCTAGAGTCGGGTCACCGCTTTCGCCATCGATATTACCACCGCCATCACCATAAACGACATAGGCCTGATCCGTGTTGAGGTCCCACCTGCGCACCATATTGTCAGAACGGCATGCGATGTAGAGATCACTGAGGTAAATGTGCATTCCGGCAGGATTATCACAGTCGTGATTATAGGCGACGTCACCATTGGTCGTGCTCGAACCGTACCCCATTCCACCAAAGACAAGCCCATTATTATCAATATACTTAACTCGGCTACCAGACCACTCAGAAACAAAAAGTCGTTTTGAAGGAGCGTGGTAAGCACACCCCCTTGGATCGTTAAGTGCTGACTGGAGTGCGACTCCATCTCCTCCGGACGCTGCCTCGCCCGTTCCCGCAACGATTTTTAAGGTTCGAGGTGGAATGCTCACGCCGAGTCGACTGTAGGTGGTCGTCGAACTGCGGTTGTAGTACCAAACTACATCGTTTTGGTAGTCAGTCATAAAAATATTTCCGACGTCATCTTGGCAACTAGAAATGGGGCGAATGCGTTCGTCGTAGAGTGAATTGTCGGGGTTAATGCCATCACCGATATTAGGGTTTCCGGCATAGGTACAGATTTCATCCTGGCTCAGGTTATTGCAGGCGTCTGGAAAGTGATTTACTTCAGTTGCAAAGGTGAGAGTATCTGAAGCGGTTCCGTCACTTGCGACGACCTGTACATTAATTGCGCCCACATCCGAAACGGCACCGGTCAATACAGCCGTGTTGTCGGTTCCTACGAGATTCACAGAAGGAAGGCCGTTAAGAAGCCATGTGTAGGTGACGACATCATCATCATTGGGATCCGTAGCAGAAACCGAAAAGTTAATCGTAGAATCCACGGAAACCTTTTGTGTTCCTGAAATCGAAGTCGATAGTACAGGTGCACCATTGACCTTAACATCCCAGTCAAAGCGTTCGGTCTCAACACCATCTTCAACGATGAGTTCAAGTGATTTATCACCAGGACTGGATCCGGCAGAATCAATGATAAAAGATTGCTGTTCCCCTTTGCGTTGTTGGACACCATCGAGAACCCATGTGTAGGTGATGGAGCGGCCAAAAGGAGCCTTGGCTGAAGCAAAGAAGGTTTGGCTATTTCCAATTTCAATAACAACGTCTTTGGCGTTGGGGATTGTTTCAGTGATTGTGAGGTTGTCGACATCATTTTCGATGGGAGTGTTATTACCTTCATCGGTAAAGGCAAAATCATTCGACTTTTTACAGGCGGGTCCTGTAAAAACAAATAACAGCAGAATAAATAGTAATGACAGTCTTTTCATAATTTTCCCACAAACGTTCACATAGTCTTATCGGTAAGAGGTCCCCTAATTGAAGTAAGTAGCCGGTATTGCCATGGAATCTTCACAAATTGCCGCCAAAAGTCGCGATATTTTCTACTTATGAAACATTAGTGCCTCGACTTTGGTTTTCATTTCAAGGAACTGTCCCATTGTCTTGTATAGATACACTACAGATTTGTCGAAAACTGAATGAGGTGTTTTATGAGTATAAGAACGCAATTGTATTTGTTTTTCGTGGTATTGCCACTTCTGCTAACCACGGCTTGTCAATCGGGTCAGCTTGTTGTTACGAGCTCGCCAAACGAAGCTGATGTCTATTTAACAGAAGATGGGGGAGCGCGAACGGCCCTCGGAAAGACACCTCTTAAGATCGATTCAAAAGTTCTTAGCTCAGCCTCGACTGATAACATTCGTTTAGAAGTCGAAAAAGACGGATATCATGCAAAATCCGTTTTACTACCAACACCTTTTTTGCCTTCCGAATTTTCATACTCAGCAAAGTTGTCAGAGGTTTCGGTTCCGCAAAAGTGTAAAGACATTAACTCGAGTCTCAATGCCCTGGCGGAAGGGATTGCTGAGAGTCAGTCTTTTATTGCTTCAAGAAACTTCCCGATGGCAGAAAGTCGACTCATGAGATTGGTCGTAGAGTTTCCTAATGTCTCAGTGGTTTACGGATTGCTTGGAAACGTTTACTACTTGCAAAAAGATCTCAAGAGAGCCTATGACAACTATATAAAAGCTTTTAGCCTGAACCCCGACAACCCTAGAACAGAAACCATGGTCAATAAGTTGCGTTCGTTGGGTGTAGATCGTCTTCCCGCAGGTGGAGGGCAAGAATGAACTTTTTAATCGGACTATTTATTTCAACAGCTTCGATCATTGCTGCGATTATTCATCTGCAAACGGGGTTTAGTAGTTACTACGACTTTGTCGCAATTGCGGTGGTACTCGGTGGTACCTTTGCAGTGGCCATTATTACATTTCCCTGGAAGAACTCTTCAGAATTGAGAAGACGACTGGGACATTTGTTTTTTAAGAAATCAACGAATCGAAAGCTTCTATTGTCCCAGTACTTCGGGCACATCCAAAACTATGCTCAGACGCGAAGCGCACCTGAAATCAAAGTTAAAGATCTTAAGGATGAAGTCATTCGCGATGGCTTTGAGCTGGGTTCCCTCGGTTTTACGCCGGATAAAATTCGCGCGATTTTAGAAGAGCGAATTTACCGTTCGTCAGTGAGAACCCACAAACTCGCTAATAGTATTCGCTCGCTGGCTAAGTATCCTCCTGCATTTGGTCTTGCCGGTACGGTTCTTGGTCTCATTCACTTGATGCGTGGTATTTCTGAGGGGATGGACCCGGCGGAAACTGGTTTTCGAATGGCGATTGCACTTTTAGCGACATTCTACGGTTTGATTGTATCCAATATGATTGTCAATCCTGCGGGTGAGAGTGTGCAAAAGTTTGGCGAAGAAGATGAAGCTGAAGCTGAAATTGCCCTTGAAGCGGTCATCTTGGCGATTGAACAAAAGTCACTTCTCGAAGCGCAAGAATTACTGAATTCTCATGTGCCTCCTGGAGACCGAGTTGATATCATTCATCAGAGGATGCAAGAGTCCATGGCCGAAAGCGAGGCTGCTTAATGTCCTTGAGAAATCGAAAGAAGAAATTACACGAAATGTCTGTCGACTCCGAAGGGAGTTGGGCTATTAGTTATGGTGATATGGTCACACTACTATTGGCATTTTTCGTTCTTTTCTTTTCGATTGATCAACAAGAAATTAATGCAGAAAAGCTCGCCCAGAGTTTAATTAGTAATATTGAAGATCTGGGTTCCCATAACACCGGCGGCGACGACGCAAGCCTGTCAGTGGGTGAAGAACAAGGCAAGTCCGATGTGAGCGAAGAAATTGTTGAGAACTGGGGCGCTGAAGTTAGCAAAATTGGTGACCGTATTGTTGTTGATTTCCCTGGCATTGTCTTTTTTGGCGTCGGAGATACGAAGCCTACGAATCAAGGAAAGAAAGTCTTGCGCGAGTTTGTTAACAAATACATGCCTTATGCTGGAAAATACCGATTGGGAGTGAAGGCCTATACTGACAATCGAAAAGTGATTCAAAAGCCTGGAAGGGCTTTTAAAGACAACTTAGAACTTTCGGCATTGAGAGCGGTTGCGACCATGAGAATTCTACAAAAAGCTGGAGTGCCTCTGAATCGAATGGGTTTAGCTGGATACGGTGTCCTGAACCTGCAACCAGAGTATGTCGAGCAATTACCTGAAAAATATCGTGACCTGGATCTTCGAGATTTGGCGAGAAAGGTCCTCCTAATTATTGAACCAGAGCTAGGTGGTAGTAAATGAAAAATATGAGAGTACTTATCTATTTTATCGGTATTCTTTTTTCGGTGACATTGATGGCCCAAGAGTCTTCACGCCACCCTCGGGTTTTAGAGTTAGAAGATTACTACAAAGAAAAGGCGAATCGAATTCTCTCAAATCGATTTAAGGATATGCCTTTTTTGATTACTGTGCGCATTGATCCCTTAAGAAGAACTACCGGTAACGAAGAGTATCGCCCCAAAAATGAAACTCTTCCCTTCTTTGACCTCGAGTACGAGAACATAAAGGATGAATGGGATGATCCAACGGCTTCACTCTACAGTTTAACGAATCGAATTCGTAGTGCGACAGTCAATGTAATTATTCCCGAGTCAGTATCCGAAGGGGAGTCGGCAGAAATTAGGGAGGCCTTGATTCAAGATCTTCGCCTCATACCGGGTAGGGATCGTATCCAGCTTTCGAGACGCCGCTGGGGTAGCCAGATTGACCTTGAAATCTATGGAATGATCATTGGAATCACCATCATGGCCTTCTTGTTTGGTCTATTCTTTATTCAACGCCTTTCAATTGGCAAGCTCGTCAAAGCCCTATCGATCATACAAGATCAGGTGAAGAGTCAATCGGACAAGGCCCCTTCGGCACCAGTAGCGCCGATGAGTATGCCACAAACTCAGACGCCTAATACACCCACTCATTCCGGTGCGGGGATGGGTGATATCCGATTGAGCGATAATCATAAGACCCGTGAAATTTTTAGGCAGCGATTAAATGACTTGGTCGTTTCAGATTCGTTTCCAAATATCGGAGACATGCTAACTCTTGAAGAGCTGGCGACAGAGAATCCGAAACTTTTGGGAGCCTTTCTAAATGAGCTTCCTTTAGGCGATCAACGTCGAATTTTTTCACTATCGAGTGGTCAAGAGTGGTTTAGTGCCTACGCGGACCCTGGAAGCGTCGATTATCAAACCCTGGATCTTATTGAAAGTTTATTACGCCATCGTCCTGAGACAAACAATCGAAAGTTACAGGACTTGGTGATTCAAGTTTGGCGTCTCGGTGATCAAAGTTCTCAACTCTTAAGAGATTTGGACCAAGACGTGGCATTTTCGATACTGTCAGAAATGCCGAAATCTCTTTCTGTCCCGATCGGTCGCGCTGCTTTTCCTGGCGCATGGGGAGCCCTTCTCGATCCGAACAAAACCTATAAACAATTGACGGATAAAGAGCTTGATGAGGCCATGGAAAGAGGTCTTAAGCTCAAACCAAAGAATTCCATGAAAGAACTGAAAGACTATATTCGCGATCGCGATTTACTTCGATTCTTGAAAAAAGCCAGTGTCGCTGAAGAACGAGAAATCTATACGGCGGCGAAGGGGGCTTTTTTAGAATATTTGCGGCCACCGTTTTTTCGTGTTCTCGATGCCGATGCCATGAATCTATATTTGGTATTTGTGTCATTTACGGTCGATGATTGGGCCCTTGCACTTTTTAATATTCCTAAGGACGAGCGCCAGGCCATAGAGAGTCTCTTTTCTGAAAAACAACGATTTTTATTTTTAGAAAAAATGAAGCAACTCGATGAGAGTCGACCGAGTGAGGCAACAATTGGGGTGATTCGAGAGCGAATTGCTGAAGTGTATTTTGAAATGGTGAGAAGAGAAGAACTCGCCAGTGAGTCAGGTAATGAAAAAGCAGCTTAGTATTTGGCTTTTTAGCCTGACATTTTTAGCAACCAATCATGCTTCTGCGAGTAAGTTTGATATTCTCGGAGGATTCTTTTCGCTGTCGGCAAAGACCGATCAATCCGAGGGAGAGTTTTCTAACTTCGGTTCTTACCGGGTCAATTATTTAACGCCGGTTCACCGGCAAATTGAATTTGGCTTGGGTTATTCGGTGGCCATGTCGAGCATCATAGGTGGAGATATGGCATTTGGATTTGACCTGGGTCTTTTTTACTTTCCTATATCGAGCTCTTCTGAATATCGATCCAGTTCTGAAGAAGCCAAGCTTTACTTTCAAGAAATATGGCGTCCATTTATTTCGGCTTCATTTAACCAAAGGCAATTTCAATCGGTAGATGCCAATTATGCCGGATATAGTTTTGGTGCGGGAGTGGAGAGAATTTTTAATCAAAACCTCAACTTGAAAGCTGAGGTGCGACTTCTCTTTCTTTCGGGAGCTCAGAACGGCGAAGCGACGCAATTGGATCTCTTAACGGGCATCAGTCTGCCATTTTAATTTTCATTTTATTTTTTGTATTAATGTGAGACGAGCCGAGGATCTAAACCCCTTAATTTTAAGGTTATTTTATCGGACAAATTTATAATCATAATGAACTTCGGCCTGCATTAGACTGATATCAGGTTGAAGGGGAACCTTTCTATGAAACGTGTGGGTCTATTTTCCATTCTTATTGCCTTAGTCGGTTTGGTCTTAAGCTTTCAAGCTTGTGAGCCGTCGGATGGTAATGGTGGGCCCTACACTGGAATTAGTGTTGGGGATGGCAATGGTGGCCCCTATACTGGAATCCAAGTTGTCGCCCCCGATCAGGTTGAATCGGGTGTTGCCTTTACTGTTCGAGTGAATTCAAGTTATGAGACAGTGCAATTTAGAATAGCCCAGGGAACTGCGTGGATTGCCGATAGAATAAATGGTAACTCTGTCCTCATTGAAACGGCCGCTGATTACCTCGGAAGTGTATTCGTTGATATTCTTGTACAAAACCAAGTCGTCGAAACCATAGAAATTCGTGTTGTCGCTCCACAAATTGTCGATATTGGTGCGAGACATTCGTCTTTTGGTTACCCAATGGTCGTTTCTGATAATTTAATTTTTGTATCCGCCCAGAGAGCTCCTAACGATAGTTTCGCAAAGGCCGGGCAGGTTTTGGTTTTCGATAATTCCGGGCTGGAACCTCAGCTTATTCAAACGATTTCGAATCCTTCTACAGATGAAACCAGACTCTATTACGGTCAAAATCTCGCGGTCTATCAACGAAAACTTTTTATAAGTTCTGCCCATTACAATCAGGTGGACGTCTATGAGTTTAATTTGGGATCGGGACGATTTGAACGAGTTCGTTCACTCGCTCCACAGGGTGAGACGCGCTACGGTTGCAAAATATTGGTTCAAGGCAATCGTCTCTACGTCGGTTCCTATGGCGGAGGTAGTCCCGGGAAAATATATATTTACGATATCGATCAGGGATTTTCTTTGGAGGACATTATCAATGCTCCAGCCAACTACCGTGAGTTTGGCCGAAACTTTGACATTAGTAATGGTAAGCTTTTCGTAAATTCTTACAGGTTCGAAGCCAGTGACCAGGATGCTGGCCCTGAAAGAAGATACGGAGCCATGCATGTTTATGATTTATCCACACTCGGAATAGAGCAAAGTATTGTTCACTACTCAGACAAGAGTATTCACTGGGGTAAAGTCTTCTTAGCCCACGATGACTTTTTATTTATTAAGTACCGCGAGCAGGACGAAAATGACGGAACCTGGAGACGGCACATCGACGTCTATCAAAAAAGTTCAGGCGCGAACGGACAGTATGCTCGCTTTCACGCACTCAATGACCCACAGGGTTCTGATTTAGACCACCACTTTGCTCGGTCCATGGTGGCCGATGGGAATAGACTCTTTGTTGGAGCCCCCAAAGGGGATACTCCTCAGGCGACAAATAGTGGTGTGGTGCATATCTTTGATAAGGACCCGTTGTCTGAGCAGTGGAAGTATAGCGGACTCATAGGTCCTAACTACGATCTCCACGAAGTTGTTCGTGTCATGGGTCTGGGCCTTTACATTCACGATGCGGATTTATTTATTTCACTTCGCGGCTCCAAGTTTGGCGAGAGTTCTTTGCCAGGGCAAATGTACAAGCTTCCGATCGATAAGCCCAATGCAAGTAATCTCCTCATCGAAACCGATGGAAACTAATCTTTAAGGTGTTTTTTGTCTAAGAGATAGGGAGCACCTAATGCCAACCCACCGATCAGCAAGGCTATACCGATATAGACCGGAGCCAAGTGAAATTGGTTGACGTAGCCGATGTCTAAATGGACCCAGAGGGTAATTAGGTAGGGTGGAAATCCAGAAAAAATATAAACCCACCATAGCCAGGAGCGACCCCGCTCGAAGCCGTGCAGAGCACTCATCAGTATGCATATTCCTGAAGACACGAGCATTCCACCAAATGTACAGCGATCGTGGGCTATGAGGGGAACAAGGTTTTTGTGAAAAGCCCTAATAAGGTCGCTTGGTTGTCCTAAATACTCGAGGTCTTGGGGGACAAAAACTTCGGTGGCACCAAAATAGGTGATAACGAGTCCGGCCAGAATGAGTCCAAGTCCCTGGGTTACGAAGAGGGCTTGGCTCCATAGACTCATTCGCCAAACGCGATCGTTTTTAGGACTGGGCTTATTGACCTTCTTTAACTTGGGAAGGTCTGCGTACACGCAAAGGAGAAAAATCTGCATAAGGCAGGCCGTGACAAAGGCGTGGAAGACATCAAAGTAATCGTAAAAGAGAAAGGCAAAGAAATTGATAAAACCAAAAAGAGCCGAATAACAGACAGCTTCTTTAGCCCATTTTTCACCTCTTCGCATAGAGAACCAGGCAAAACTCGAATATAAAATGCCGATGGCAATCATAGTTCCAGCCAAGGTCACTCGATCGTGAACGAGAAAGTGAAGGATCTTTTCGTTGAGATTTTTGATTTGCTCTAAGCTGAGTTGAGCGCCAACTTCGTCGTAGGGAAGAAGAACCTTGTGATGAGCAATGAGCCACGCCATGATTCCACCGATGAACATGGCTATTCCCAGTGAGAGGCCGTAAAACCAACTCGAATGGGTGGGGCGCATTTTTTCTTCAGAGAGGGTTTCATTGGCAATGAAACTATTGTTAAGTCGCTTGGGCAGACCGGGGCCTGAAATTTTAAGGGCTTCGTTGACAACAAAATGTTTAATACCAAGCTCTTTATAATTTCGCGCATCTTCGGGCTCTAAAACTGCGGTCGCAAGAATGACGGAAAAACCTCGATCCTTTAACAGGACGATCAGATCTTCAATTTGCTTCTTCTTAGAGTCTTCGCTCCAGGACAGTTGAATCCATTCTATACCGCAGGATTTTAAGTAGTCGAGATCAGCACTCATACTTTTTCTTGTATCGAGAGCATTTACCGGAAAGCTGAAGATACATCGAGGTGCTGTGAGTTCAGGTCTTTCTTCTAAAATTTTAGATGAAGCAATACTTCCCAAGCGAAATACTGAACGAGACTCGGTCCACTTTTTTAGGGTGTTTGTGTCGTCAACAACCGGGAGGCTTGGTATCTCACGATCCAGACCCACATCATCGGGATTATCAACACAGGAGATACTGATTTCTTGGTAAGAAATTCCAAACTCATTAAAGGCTTTTTTTGCCCGGGCCCTCGGATCGACAGAGCGTCCCAGTGCCACAGGACTTTTTAGTTTGTAGTTGATAAAATCATAGGCGAGTTTTTCGTGGGGCTCCATATGCCCCATAAGACGAATAATTTGTCGGCCAACTCCATTGGAGCCCAACAAACCCAATGAACCGAGAACAACAGATTGAGCCCCCTTTTTTGGAAGGGCATTGAGTCCATATTTAATTGAGGTGTGATAACTCCAATCAGGCATAATTAAATAAATAACTCCAAAAATAGGGCGTCAAAGTATTAGGATTCTTCGACATAAATGATCTTAAAATCTGATTCAAGTTCAGCCATCTACACCTCTTGAAAACGCTAGCTGGTCTCTTTCTTCTTGTCTAGAAGAAACCGTGCGCCAATCGGGATATGATCAGAAAATTTTCGCCATTCATCGGCTCCGAATTTCATTGATTCGAGATACTCAATATCTTTGTAGAAGACATTGTCCAGTTTGAGCAAAGGCAGAAAACTCGGGAAGCTCGCCTGTCTTGAAATAGCTGCCCAGCCTTCATTCTTCATTAAAGCTTGCAACTTCGAGTTCCAGTCATTGAAATCTCCTGCAAAAATTTTGGGACCATCGAATTTTGTAACAATTGAATTCAATTTATTGAATTGTTTGTTTCTTCCCCATTGGGTCAAATCCAAATGGGTGCAAAAAAGGTGAATGGGGCCAGCCTCGGGAACTTCTATGAGTGCATAAAGAAGTCCTCTTTGTTCAAGAGGATGATTGCTCAGATCAAAGTTTTTCCATTCAAGGATGGGATACTTAGAGAGAATGGCATTTCCGTGGTGACCTTTTGGATAGACGGCATTTTTTCCATAGGCGTAGTGGTCCCAAATTTCGTCGGCAAAGAATTCAAGGGGATCGAGATCAAAGGAGTCTTCGTGATTCTTTGGGTGTATTCCGTGAATCTCTTGTAAGAAAACAATGTCGAAGTGATGTTCTTTAATCTTTTCTTTGAGATCATCGAGTCGATAATTTCGTTTTAAAAGGTCAAATCCTTTGTGAATATTGAAGCTGAGAATCTGTAAAGCGCGATCCATTACATCCACCGTCTGAAAATTTTGAGGATAGACCATAAGAAGGCTCTCAGGAAGACATTCTGTCGATAGCCTTTTGTGATGGGTTTGGCATTGTGAATTCCTTCTTTAAAATGCTCTTTAAGGGCGAGGAGCGATTCTGTGTCGTCAATTGATAGGTCGATTTCTAGGTCTTTGAGGCGACTCCTGTAGTTGAAATTAGAAGTTCCAAAGAGAATTCTCTGGTCGGCAACGAGAAACTTCTCGTGTAGCGGTGCTTTCTGATACTCATAAATCTCGGCACCCCAAGAAAGGAGTTTCCCATAAAAGTAGCGCGTGACTTGTTGAGAAAGCCAAACATCAGAGATTTCTGAAAAGAGAAACTGAAGTTTTACTCCCTCGCCAAGCTTTTTTCTGAAAAGCCTGAGGTGGCTTGGGTCCGGTAAAAAATAGGGAGTAGCAATTAGAATTTCTTTATTAGAATTTTCAATAAGGCCCCTTAGAAATCGATTTTTTCTCTTGCGATGACTTTTGTTGTGATTACTAATGATATGCTCGAAGAGAGTCGTTTTCGTCGCCTTTTTAAATTTGCGCAAGAAAGGTTTTTGCGCATAGGCTTTGATCAGTGCGAAGAGTTCACAGAATTCACTGACGAGTTGCTTTGATTCGCTATAATAACTCAGTTCACGCCAGTTGAGAGCCTCGTCGTGCATATTGCGACTCCCTGTGAGTATCTTTTGCTCATCAACGATGATTAGTTTGTGATGGGATCTTCGATTGAGGTTCCAAATGGTCCACAGGAAATTTCTAAAAAACATTGAGATTCTCGAGCGAACTTTTCTGAGAACCCTTGGAGTCGGATGGTAAACCCAGAATTCAATGGGGTTCATGGAGAGCATGTCTTGGCATTGCTCAATGTAGTTCTCGCTGCCAAAACCATCGAGTATGATTTCAATGGAGACCCCATTCTGGGCCTTTTTTTGCAGAAGCTCTGAAACTCGTTTTCCGAGTGAGTCGTATTCCCAAATATAAAAGGACAATGAAATTTTATTCTGAGCACTCTCAATGAGTTCAATGAGAAGTGCTTCGTAGGACTTAGAATCAAAGATAAACTTATCTTTGCCCCCCATAGCCGACTAATTTTTAGCGAGGAGGCGTGGCCAAACGAGTACCGGGCGTTTTGATGTGCGAACTACTTCTCGAGTGATGCTTCCAATGAGCAAAGTCTCGAGACTGTCGGCAAAGCTCGGCATGGCAATAAGATCACACTTATTGCGATCGGCAAATTGGTGGATCCCCTCTGCAATTGAGAACGGGCCCTCGTCCATCACAAAATTGGCTTCAACGCCTTTGTCTCCACAGTCCGTAGCGAATTGATCTCCCTTTTTCTGGGTTCGATCTCTCGTTTCGGTCATGTAGTTGTCAAAAGAAACGGGACTCCCACCAGTAAGGACACTGATCCCCGATGTGTAAACAGAAATGGGATTTGAAACCTTTGAGTAGATGTCTACCTTTTTGCAAAAATTAGCTGGGCTTTCAAGATATTCAAAAAGATTCTCTTCACTCTCTTTACTGAGATTACTCGGGTAGAGGAAGTGCTCAATTTGTTTGAGTTCAGCACTGCCAGGAGGAATCACTATCACGGGTCGTTTCGAACTTAAGAGAAGGCTCTCGGCAAAACTTCCCAAAAAGAAGGTTTCGATTTCGCCGCGGTTGTGAGCGTTAGTGATGAGATAGTCATAGCCTGACATGGCTTCGAGAAAGCTTGTAACATCTTTTCGCAAAGAGAAAGAAGGTTTAATCACTATCTTTGGGTCGTGTAGGCGAAACTGAGCACCACTATCTTCGATTTTGGATTCGCAGAGCTTCTTCATATTGGTCACAATATCGTGCGTTCCCTTATCGCCCATAGCGTGCTCGACCCAATGGCCGATATCGGCTCCGACCACATAGCAGGGTGTAACGATAATATCGTGGGACTTAGCTAGGAGGTTGAGAAATTGGATATCTCTCATCTGATTTTCTGCTTCTGAAGTGAACGGGTCAAATGCCCAGCCAATGCTAATACTTGAATTTGCCATGCTAGTTAAATCTCCCTTACTTTTGGCTAAAACTATCTTTTACGCGCTGTTTTGTCACTATAAAATAGGGCCCCGAAGCCAATGGGCCAAGGTCTTGACTCCCTCCGGGGCATTCCTTCCCAGTCGTTTTCGTGACAGCATAGGGAATCTGGTAAAAAAAGGATCAAAAATGCTTCGAAGTCGTTTACTCGTATGGATAATTTTCACTTTTAGTTCCATTTCCCAAGCCAAATGGCTCTGTGAGGAGGCGGCTTCTCAGCGTTCCAATGAGATTATAACAACCTGCGGAATTGGCGAGTCGAAGAACGAAGACGAGGCCCGAAAAAAGGCCCTAAAAAATGCCTTTAAGGAATTGGATTTAGTTTGTAATCGATCAGCGGATTGTCGGGACTTTGAACTGAATATCGAACCTTTGCGCAATGACTGCCAAAAAAAAGGAGCGACTTATAAGTGCTACCGCGCGGTCAATGCGGAGATCACTAGGGTCAAAAAGAAGTCCACAGAAAAGACTCCAGAGAAACTCGTGAAAAAGGCGGCTGAAGAAGCGAGCAATAAAAAGCAAGTCGAGTCAAAGGCCCTAGAGAGAATTGATCAGCTCATACAGATTTTCACTAAAAAAGAGGATCAGGAGCAGGTGAAGGTGACGGAGCGCTTCTGCGACTATCCAACCGATAAAACGTTTTCAATGTTCTCTGACTTAACAAGTCCAAAAAAAATCACAGCTGCCGCCAAAGAGGCCAAGAAAATTCCCTTTCGAGGTTATTGTCTTCGCTTTCACAGCCGATTAATGGGGCACCTCAATCGCCACAGCAAACGCAGCCCTGTCTATGAGAAGTTTCTTCTCTCCCAGGTGCCAGGTCTCACGGCTGCTCCCAAGGATCAGCGCTTTGAAATGATTTTGAATTTCTTTTCGCATTACGGCCCCCATACGAATGCTCAATTCGACTTGTTCTTTGAGTTCTTCCAGCGATCCAATGGCCGAGCCCATTACCGCACGAGTGGACTCCTCTTTCATCCTGTAGGGGCCGGCAAGGAACTAGAAAGGCAAAAGAAGAGGCTCGATCGCTATATTGATCTTGCGCAAAAAGGTCGTCTGGGGCGTCCGGTTTATTTGAGTTCGGATCAATCCTTTATTTACCTCAGTCGTGGACTGAATCAGTCGCGATTTAAAGGGCAACCTCAACTCTTTAGATACATGATGAATAAAATCAAAAAGAGTCACGACTTCAAAGATACCAGAAGCTGGACCACACAATTGAAGAGATTCTTTTTTCAACAAGAATCCGAAAGTTTGCAGGAAGAATCGCTAGCTTGGCTCGCTCAAGTTCTTAGTAAAGCGGAACCGAGCGATACTCTGGCCCGCTTCTACTTGGATTTTGTCAGAGAATTTTCACGGAAGATTTCGAAACTCGATGATGAAGAAGACGATGACCTTAAGTTGATTAAGAAATGGCAGCAACTTAAAGAAAAGTTTTTAAAAACAAATGCTGAGCGCATAGATAGGGTTTTTGCGAAAAACGATAAAAAACATTTAACGGATGATCTTTACGACTTCTGCCTCGATAATCGATTAGACTGCCCAAAGACACTCCCGAGTCAGAGTAAAATTAAAAAAATGCTTAAAAGTAAAAAGTACCAAAAAAGACTTCTTGCCCTCAACATTCTCAGTAAAAAGCCTAAAATGGCTAAAGCCCTAGTCGAAGATGTGTTTGCCAGCCTCAAAGAAGGCCGTAAAAAGAAGAGCGGATTTTACCGCATCATAAAGCCAAGTGTTGAAGTCTTATTGGTGTCCGAGACGAATCAGCCAGCGATCGTGGCGGAAATGCTCGATGTTTCTTGGGACCGGGGATTTAGTTATGAGGAGCTTGCCGAGAGGATGGGAGCGCGATTGGTGCCGGAACTTTTGAAGCATATTAATAAATCGAGAAACCAACTGGTTGCGATTCGCATGCTCGGACAAATCGGGCCCTTGGCTAAAAAAGCACTCCCAGAGCTAAAGAAGCTCGCAACCGATAAAAGCCACTATTCAGTTCGCGATGCAGCTCAGAAGAGTATCGATCTTATTGAAAAACCCTAAAATCGTATCATTTTGATACGATTTTATCGTCAGATTCTGATTCATTTATAAACACTGGCCTTCTATCCGATATGATAGGGGTAGCGAGGTGAAGAGGACTATGAGGCTATTGTCTTTATGTATTGCATTCGTATTCTTATTGACGAATCAACCCATTCTATTGGCGAGTACTAAGAAGAACACAACGAAACCATCTGTAGCATCCCTTTCAAAAGAAAAGAGAACAGCTCTGCGGAAGAGGGCGATCAGTCGAGTTCACCGTGCCTCGCAAGGTATGAAGCGGATGAAGTCCCTTGTGCAAGAGTTAAAGGAGCACAAGACTCTGTCACGCTTTTTTAGAAAGAGTACGCTCTTGCGAACGGGCCCCTATAAAAAACTGCGAGCGGAGCTAGAGCGCGTTTTAAAATCCAATCCCCAAGCGGGAGCAAAGAAAGTCAATATCAAAGAACTTAGCCTTGGTTTTTTGATTCAGTCGGGATCGGATCAGCTGAAGATTGCCCTTAATTACTCGAACCCGGGCAGTGACTTTTTTATAAATGGCAAGGCTTTTACCTATGTTCCCGAATCGGGGTTTGAAGCCAATCTTATTAAAATGCGAAATCTCCTTTCGGCAAAAAATGCTTCCCTATTTGATGTATTTTTTAATGAGGCCCATGCGGCGATACCGATCGCTGTTTGGATTGTCGGCGCTTTAATCGTGGGTGGTGGTGCTGGTGCTTATTTTTACAATAGGACCTGTACAAACTACGGAGAAGTGAATCAAGCTTTTGACGGCTTGGTCTCTGATGTGGCAACCAACGAAATGTCGACGAATTGGATGCCCGAAGAACCTCTTTTCGACATCGGACGCGATAGAGAGCTTCTCGAGTTTCAGCTCGAGGGCGAAGAATACTGGGAGGGCATGCCCTTCTGTATTGGTCACGACGAAGAGGGGCTTAAAATCCTTGAAATCGCAAATCACGTCACTGGTCCCCTAGGTGTTTGTCGAAGGATTGCCGAAAGAATTATCAACGAACAAAAAAATGCTGAGGGTTTAACGGCCCACGATGCACAAATGCCGACGGAATACTTTGTCGGAGCCCCTCCGAATATGCGAATAAGACCGACAATCACCAACTTGATTAATAGCCAATACCAGGTCGACTTAACAGCAGTTGCTGATGCTTCGAATTATGTCAATGGAGCCAATCTTGAACTCTTTCGAACAGAAATCAGTGAAAATAGCGAAAGTCTGCGGGTTTATGAAAGAACTTTTCCCACAAGAAGTTGTAATCGCGAAGAGCGCGAGATATTTGCTGCCAACGAACAGAGGGCAAGGCCTATTCAATTAGAAAGTGGTGAACATCTCATTTTGGTAGAGCCCGAACCTGGTGAGTGTGAAGTCTTTGCACGTGTTCCAGCCGGTACGAGTCTATCTGATTACGACTTTGCGGAAGCGACGATGGATATTATTCCCATAACGGACCTTCCCCAAGAAGAGCGTGACGATATAATCAATCCCTATCTGCAGAATCCAGCAGCTTGTGTCACAAGGGCGCTTGAGCGTCTGGTGCGAGAAGCTAATTTTGAGGCTGAAAGAACAGGGGACTTTGAGCGTGCTCGCCAGGAAGCCAACGGAATCACGCCCGACGAAACCTAATTTACATTTCAATTATTCTTCGCTAGGGTCTTCTGAGTTTAGGAGGACCTTATGGAATATTTGCACACAATGCTTCGAGTTTCGAACCTTGAAGAATCCCTCGATTTTTTTTGCAATAAGCTAGGACTTGTCGAAACCAGGCGTTATGACAACGAAAAAGGCCGCTTTACTCTGGTGTTTCTTGCCGCTCCCGGTGACCATGAGAAGGCGAAGGAGTTCAAGTCTCCTCTGGTAGAACTCACTTACAATTGGGACGAGAATGAATACTCTGGAGGCAGAAACTTTGGTCATCTCGCCTACCGAGTCGAGAATATTTACGAGACCTGTTCTGCTTTGCAAGAAAAGGGCGTAACTATTTTGCGACCCCCTCGAGATGGCTACATGGCTTTTATAAAATCTCCGGATGGAATATCCATTGAACTCTTACAAAAAGGGGAGTCCCTGGAACCGGCTGAGCCCTGGCTCTCAATGGAAAATTCGGGGAGCTGGTAGGTCTCTTCTTGATAGAGTTTTGTCTTAATTCAATACGATCGTCGGCCTAGATCTCAATTTGGCGAGCAAATGTGAAGCTATCTTTGCGCCTTTTTTCAGCATTTTATCCTATAATGGAGAGTAGAGATGCTGGTGAAATGGAACGTTTACGGGGATCAACCCAAGCATTCAAACATACTTCGAGAAGAGCCTCGACAGAAAGTCGGTTCTCTGGCTTTTCTCTTTGTTCTATTGGCCCTGGGGACTTTGCTCGTTTCCTGTAGTGGTCAGCCCAATAATGAAGCCGACTCTGAAGATGTTCCTTCGGAACTTCCGATCCCAAGTGTGCCTGAGATTACAAGTCATGAGTCGCCCTATATCACGAATGACCCACAGCTCAATCTTTCTGGAAGCTGTGAAAGCGGCCAAAGAATTCAAATTTCTGGTGGTGGTTTTTCTTTTGAAACCCAATGCCAGGGTTCTGCCTATAGTTTTTCGATGACGGCTCCCTCTGATGGAAATTACCTCTTTGAAGTGATTGCTGTAAATGAGTTCAGTCAAACTGCGACGACAAGTCTTGAGTGGATTCTGGATCGGCAAGCTCCCGATGCTCCCAATATTACAAGTCCGGGGCAGCCCCATAGTACGGGGCTCAATCAAGTCAGTCTTTCTGGCGATTGCGAAGAGGGTGCTGAAGTTTTTATGCGCGATTTAGATTCTCTGGCGGTAGTTTCGCAAAACTGCTCTTCTGGGGGATTTAATTTTACCAGTGAAGTGAAGTCGTCTGATGGTGACTACGACTTTGAAGTTTATCAGGTCGACCTTGCTGGCAATCAATCGGTAAATAGTGATTTCCGTTGGACGCGAGAGTCGGTCGTTTACTTGCCTGTGAGCTCTATTCTCATGCCCGTAAATGGAACTTACGGAATTGACGGTGTTATTGAGTTCACCATGTCTTGGGATGAAGCGATGAATGTCTCGGGTGTGCCGAGGCTTCCATTGGATGTTGGCGGTAGCACTCGCTATGCAAACTATGTTTCGGGGACAGGGTCACAACACTTGGCATTTCAGTATGTGGTGCAAGCTGGTGATGCGGATCTCGATGGAATATCAACTGGTGGTACTTTGGAGCTCAATGGTGGCAGTATCGAAGGGGCAGTGAGTTCTAATCCCGCCCTGTTAGATGTGAGTGCTGAGTTTGGAAGCCTAGCCTCGGTGATGGTAGACACGTCTTCTCCGCCACCAGATAAAGTTATGAATCTGGTTTCAGCTCCGAGTACTAATAATACCGCATTGAATTTAAGTTGGGCCATCCCGGCTGATAATGGTCAGGCGATTACTCACTATGTGGTTCAGTATCGAGAGCAAGGGCAATCCCTTTGGTCCAACCTGAGCCCCAATCCAAGTTTGAATTCAGCGACCCTCACGGGTCTCACTGCTAATGTGACCTATGAGATTCGTGTGGCCGCAAGTAACGGAGCCCTTGGTCCTTACTCTGATATCGATACGGAAGAAATTTTTGATATTATGGGTTTTTCGCCCATTGCTTGGCTCGATTCAACAGATATACTCGGTGACGGTTCGGTTCCAACGGATGGGAGTCTTGTCAGCACATGGGTTGATAAAACGGCTTCGGCTCAATCGGCGACCGAGGCGGACCCTGCCAAGCAACCGGTTTACCAGCACGACGTGCAAAATGGTTTGCCAGCGGTTCGCTTTGTCGACCTCGATCGCGGTTTACAGGGAACCTTCACGCGAAATAATGGTACGGACCTCACAATTATAATCGTAGGGCAATACGATAACGGGCTCACCGACAAGTGTATGTTCGAGTTCATTGGACCCGGCGGGGCGCGAGCTTTCTTTATCGATCGCAGATATGCGGCGAATACTTTTTACAGTCCCGCTTTGACCAAGGGGAGTTTTAGTATTTGGCGCATTGAAAACTCCGGCGCATTTGCCACGGTTACTGAAAACACAAACACGCAAATCTACAATAATGCGACCCACTTCAATACCGATTTTACTGGAACAGGTAACTACTATTTGGGTGACGATAGTACCGGCAACAATCGTATGACGGGTTTTATTGGTGAAATTCTCATCTTTGATTCCGCATTAAGTCCTGCTGATATTACGAAGATCGAATCCTATTTAAAAAACAAGTGGGGCCTTTAGTCGTATTAAATATGAAAGCTCGTTTCATATCTCAAACTTAATCTCATTTTGAGACACTCCCTAGACTAAAAAATAGGCTTTTTGCAAGTTATTTTTTAAAATGTACTCAATTTAATCCAGATCAAAGCCGATAAAAAATGAGACGGTGGTAGGGAACACAGAGGTTTTTTAAATAGGGACAATCTTATGAGCAACAAAATTATATGTATCCTTCTTTCATTTGCTATGGCCTATACACCAGGATTGGCAGTAGCAGCGAAGTCCAAAGCAGACTTTTCACAAGACGGACCGGTTTTCGTTAGACAACTCCTAAAAGAGTTACCTATCAACAAGCAAGAGATCTCTAAAAAGAAAATGTTGAATTTCTTTTTAGAAAAACAGCAAGTTGAGTATCACCAAGGGGCGAAGAAGTTCTTTAAGTTTCTTCCGCTCAAGAAACTTCCAAAGTACCAAGTGGATCGAGTGAAGCTTCCGAACGGACAGGATACTTACAAGATTAGTTTTACCCACAATAAAAAATACGTTTCGATGGAAATGGTTTTTGGCCCCAAGGTTTACGCCCGGGTCAATGGCCACGAAATTACAAATAAAGATATGCTTCACGACGCCGGTCGCGGTGCCATGATGAAAGCTCTCGGCGTCAACCCCGCAAAAAGACTTTTCCCAGCATCTGTTGTCAAGAAACTCAATAAAGGCGAAAGAGCACTTTATACCTATCACTTAAGAAAAGTAGTAATGGCCATGGATGCCGTTCAAAAGGCTAATGAGAAAGCTCGAAATGCTGCCGTAAACAAGTACAAAGATTTAAACGCACTTTTTATGCTGCTTTTTGGTGAGAAAGCCTATGCGAGTGAATATGATGGCAATCCCTGTGTGAACGCCGGTTGGACTTCGCAATATGTGAATGGCAGCTGTTCGATTCCCGGTTCTAATGGGTGTCAATACCAGGGTGAGCGAGGGATCCTATGTAATCCAGTAATCTTTGGACGCACGAGTGGCGGAAACTACTGTGTGCGAGCCGATAATAATGCTTCAAGCTCTTGTGATCAGCAAAACCCATTGACCTCTCCTGGAAACGTGAGAGCGGTCATTGAAAGTAATGGGCAAACTTATAATCAGCAAAGTGTGAACGCGCTTAATGCGGCTATTGAGTCGGCCATTCGAGCCTGTGCGAATCCTCCTGCGAGCAATCGCGCGGATCAGGAAGAGGCTTGTGAAGTCCTCAGAAGACGCCACGGCCAATTCGTTGCCATTCAAGAAGACATTATTGCTGATATTGATTCAGGTCCAAACACGATCACTCCAGCGGCCGAAGAGGGACCTGGTTTTGGCGAACGTGCCGGTAACTGGATGCGAGAAAATAGAAATTGGTTAATCCCTGTGGGAATCGGTGTTGCGGCCCTTGCCTTGATTCTTATCATGCGAAATCGCAATAAGAATAGAGGCGGTGAGGACCCAACTCCAACACCAACGGATACCCCTATTGGTAAGCCAGGTGAGCCCGAGACGGAGCGCTGGGCTGGAACGGGAACCCTCAGAGTCAGACAAGCGGCCTATGCCGGTTGGTCGACCGATGATATTGGCGCGATGATGCGTGGAACTGGTAGTAGTGGAAGACCTGGTGTCAGACCAGCCTCTCCAGTAGATATTTAATAGCAAGAGAGAGTTAAAGTGATGAACAAAAAGAATTTTAGCCTCTATGTGGCTACAGCGTTTATGATATCTCTCGCAGTGGGAACTTTAATTACCCAAAACTGCGCAAAGGCCCGATTTGATCGAATGGCCAATGACTGTACCGGTTCCAACTGTAACAATACTGGTTTTAGCGTTAAGTGGAATTTTGACATTGAGTGGGGCGAATGTTCCGCTGAATGTGATGGCGGAACACAAACTCGAGAAGTTTACTGTGAAGATGCTTCGGGCAATCGGGTTGATGAGAGTCGATGTTCTTCGGCCGATCGCCCTGCCGAGCAGCGAGTTTGTAATGTCCACTCTTGTGATAGTCTCAGATATGTTTGGGTCCCAGGTGCCTGGGGGACATGTACGGGCGGAACGCAAACACGAACCATCGCATGCTATGATACGCAAACCTCCACAGAAGTTGACGAGTCTAATTGTACGCAAACTCCTCCAGAAACATCGAGAAGTTGTACGGCGACTACTGCTTATACCTACATTCAAGATATTCCAGATGGTAACGCCGACGTCGACATTTTATTGATTCTGGATGATTCGGCTTCGATGGAGCCTGAGCAAATGAAGATTGCAAATCGCCTCGGTGGCTTTGTGGGTGATCTCGACGGCGCTAATATTGACTGGCAAATGTGTATTACGACGACTGATATTGATTTCTATCAGGGCCGAGCCATTATTTGGGAGGGGTTAAACAACCACATCCTTAAAAAAGCTGATGGCAATCGCGATGCGGTTTTTCGAGATACCATTACTAAAATTGGTGCGGGCTTTAGTAACGATGAGCAGGGTATTAAAGCAGCCTACCTAGCAGTTGAAGACAATACGATCTCTAAGTGTATGCGCGATAGTGCCGCCCTTGTGGTCATTATTCTCAGTGATGAGGATGAGCGCAGTGTGGGTGGTGTACGTTCTCGCAGTAGTGCTCAGTATCAGCCTCTTGGGCCGAAGAATATGCCGACTGAATTTATTGAAGTGGTACAAAATACCTTTTCAAGTAACACCGCTGCCAAGCGATTGATTGTGAATTCAATTATTGTTCGCCCCGGAGATACGGTGTGTGAAACGAATCAAGACAATCAAGGAGTGCCAAGTTTCTTTGGAACCAAGTACGACGAGTTATCTCGTCTTACCGGTGGATATGTGGGAGACATTTGTGCCAACGATTATCGGCAAAACTTGAAGTTCTTCCAGAACAATATTCTGAATCAGCTTTCAAAAGTGGATCTCACCTGTGATCCGAAGAATATCACAGTGATGACAATACCAAATGTAGCGGGTATCAACTACACGGTGAATGGCAACGAAATTTCATTCGTACCTCCAATCCCTGGCGGAACCCGTGTCATTATCAACTACGAGTGCGACAACCCCTAGGTAGAAGCTTCCTTTTGGTAGCGACAGCGCGTAAAAAAAAGCCTTCCCATATGGAAGGCTTTTTTTGTTTTGATTAATGCGAGTGCGCTACCAAAAGGAAGCTTCTACCTAATTGAAGATTTGGAATTCGACGCGGCGGTTTTCTTTACGCCCTTGGTAGTTTCCGTTATCGGCGATCGGTTGGCTTTCACCTTTTCCGCGTGCGATCACTCGATTGGCTGGAATTTTGTGAACCTTGATGAGGTATTTGCGAATCGTCTTGGCGCGACGAATACTTAGAATCTTGTTCTTCTTAGCCGAGCCAATTGAGTCTGTGTGTCCAACGATAATTAGCTTCTTGAATTTAGGTGGCTTTCGTAAATACTGATTGAGTCTTTTGAGGTACGTTCTCACTCGGCCGTAAACTTTAGACGATGAGCCTGGCTTAAAGTTTACGTTTTTAAGAACAAAGACCACTTTTCGTTGTTTCTTCTCATTCTTTAGGACTTTGTCAATAGCAGTGACTTCATCAAATGGATCATCCACATCGGCGATCGGTTCGAGGCCCTGCTCGTTGAGTAGGCGATCTTCTGCCTTAGTGTCGAAGTCTGCATATTGGTCTGCGCCGATGTCTTTGATCGTTTCATCGATGTCGTCAGAGAATTCATCACCGCCGGCACCTAAGTTGTCGTCGGTGTCGGCATATTTGTAAATGCGATCTTCCTTGCGCTCGCGCACCATTTTGACTTCAGTTGATTTCCCAGATCCGAAAGCGTAGTTGATCCCGGTAAAAAAGCGCCAGTCTGGTGAGGCCGTTCCGGCGGCAAGCTCAGTACCGAGCCCCCCGAGAAGAGAGAATCTAGAATTGAAGTCATGTTTAGCTGCGATCAAAGATTCAAAACTCGATTGCCCGTCAGGTGCGGCCGAATCAGTTGGGAATCCGCCAAAAAGTTCAAAGATAAATTTAGTATCCCATTTGGCTACGAGAAAACTGGCGGCCACTGAAGCCACAATAGAATCGGAATAGGGGACAACGACCGGGTCAATTTGAGTGCCGGGACTGCGCAAGCGATACCCCAAGTTGGCGGCAAGGTTCCAGCTCCCATATGTTTTATCGGCGGCCACTTCGAAGTTAAGGATGGGGCCGGCCCCGTCACCTGAATAAATGTTATTTTCGATTTGATTAAAGTTAATAGTAAAAATACCGGCGATACCGTAGGAGTCGTCGCCGACAAAACGATACTTTGTGTTGAGGCGAATTTCAGAGAGACCTTTTTGCGAAAAACTTCCGTAGATTTGATCGGATTCGATGGACTGATTGACGATCATGGGTGCGTTGAGCCCGACATCCCAGTTTTTCATAATTCCATAACCAAAGTTAAAGTCGACGGCACCAACGGAGTCACTGTAAGTCGAGCGGTCCCGAATCAATGCACCATCGATGGATTCAAAATAGGGAAGGGTGTTGTAGGCGATATTGTAGTAAAAACCAAAATTAAAGATCTTTGGCTGCAATGTTTCTGAGGAGTGAACGGTTACAAAGTCGAGACCACTTGGAATGGGATTAAAGTTTTGAAAATCACTCCCAATGACATTCGCATTTGCTGGTAGATGAATGAAGCCGGCACTCAAAATGAGTATGCAAAATAGCTTTTGAAACGAAATATTTCCTAATTTCACTGATCGCCCTTCCGTGAACGATGATAGACCTGTCTATAAATTTATAGCTAAATGGGGTTTCTGGCTAGAAACAAGGCTTCACAGTCGCTCGAAAAGCCGCCTAAAGTCCAGTCAGTGAGCTGAAGCCCAAGCTACACGTGTTTTGAGGTCTAAACAGTTGATTGAGACTCGCTCCAGACCGAAACCGAAAGCGAATTTGTTTGGTTCCATGGTCGATTCTAAGGTGATTCTTTGAATAGCCAAGTTCTCTGGCACGCAGCCTTGCGCCTTGGATATAGGGGTCAGAAATCATGGGAACAAACCAATCGATGTGTTTATTGCCGAAGGGGACCTGCTTCCAATCGGTTGTCTCGATAATTTCGTTGGGTTTCTTACCGCTGGCAAGTTCGGTATGACCGACAAATTGCTCCCAGTACTCGAGGAGCTCATGTTGCCCATTGCGTTCCATGACAGCGCGGACCGGAGAGCCATCGGTGAGATCGAGAAATACAATTTTACCGGTCAGTTGCATGTTTTCATCAAATTCAACGCGCATGTTTTGCAGGTGAGATGAAGTCATTCTAAAACCGAGGACCAAGTTCATTTCGACAATGGCTTGGGCAAAATAAAATGAGATTTTCTCTTTGAGTTCTTTGCGAGTCATATTATTGAGTTTAGCTATTCTGTTCATTTCGATGTCGTCGTGAAGGACGAATCCAGACATGTGGAATTTCTTTCCAGCTGATACCTCTTCCATCAAGCGAACAGACATGGCGATATCGCCATTTTTTTCTCCGGGACTGACTCCCATAGAAAGGGCTTCCCAAGCAATTTTTGCCACTTTGAGGTTGTGGCGTTGGCTATAGTAGTAATCGCTGAGCCTGCGATTAAAGTAAGACCAGTTGACTGGGTAGGGTCGATCAATCGATTCATCTTGCATGTGATTAGAGGTCGCGGTTTTAAAGCTAAAAATTCGCTCACCAGATCCCTCTGGATTTGGAAGTGTGACAATAACACTTCGAGAGGCCGTGTTGAATCCTTTCACTTCAGAGAGCGGGTCGGTTTTATCCTCGTCCTCTTCGGTGCGGAAGTACCGGTACTCCAACCCGAGATCGGCAAAGTAGGTCATTAAGCGAAACTTAAAATCCTCATCTTGTGGGGACAGAAGCCACTTTACTTTTTTGATTCCACCTTCTTCTTCGGTGACCATAAAGTTGCGGATGTCTTCGGGGAGGTACTCCGCCTGGTCCAATAAAAACCAATGGGGTCCTTTGTCGCCTCCTTGAAACCAATCAACATAGTGCCGACCAAGATTGATCCGGCTTGGATCCAATGTGATTTCGAGATAGGGAATGGCGCGCCGGTAAGCCGTGAAGTTCTGATGATTATCTTTTCCGCGATTGTGCTGGCTATCCCAGTCCACAAATTGGGCCGCAGGCTCAGAGACTGGGCCCAGGTCGGTACTCATTTCTTCTTGGGCTGTGGCCAGTGAGGAGAGGCCCAAAAGGAGGCTAAAAAGAAGGCGAGCGATCAGTAAAATCATATGAATCTCCAATACTTAATGCAGCGCATCTTAACTCCTCCTGAGGCCCAGGTGTAGGCTTTTAGGGGCCTGTGAAATAGTTATAAAGGAGAGGCCTAAACGGGCCTAATCTCGGCCATCGTGATAGGACTCTCATGGGTTCTCGGTCTCGTGACCGATTGAGTGGGAAAGAGTCGAATGCAGAAGTTAAAACTTTCACGAAATTTGCGAAAAAATATCCTCCGGGGACATCCCTGGGTTTATGGGTCAGCCCTTGAGAAAGCTGACGCCGCAAAGACTGGTGAAATGGTTCAGCTCTTGGACCCGAAGGGAGCTCATTTAGCATGGGCTTTTTTCGATAAGGACCACGACTTTGCCCTGCGAATTCTATCTCTTGATAAGTCTCCACCCAGCCGAGCCTTTTTCGCCAAGAAGATGCGCAATGCCTTGGCACTCAGACTCTTCAATGCAGAAACCACAGCCTATCGCCTACTTAATGGCGAAGGGGATTCTTTGCCGGGAATGGTTTGTGATCGCTACGAAGATGTTGCTGTTTTACAATTTGATAGTGAACCACTCGAAACGTTCTGGCTGTCTCAAGGAGTCGTTGAAAACTTGGAAGAGTTCTTTGATTGGTCCTGCATCATCAACAAGTCCCGACACCACAAGGAACCGATTTTTTTAAAAGGTCAACTCAGCGATTCGATATCGATTAGAGAAAATCAGGTCGCCTTTTCTGTCAATGTATTAGAGGGGCAAAAAACCGGTTTTTTTCTCGATCAAAGGGAAAACCGCCAATACCTTTCTCGCTTTTCTCAGGGTAAGAGCTTTTTAAATCTATTCAGTTACACCGGAGGATTTTCGATCTATGCCGGTGTCGGTGGTGCCAAGCAAGTCACTAGTGTGGATATTGCCCCCAATGCGATCGAAAACGCCCATTTCAATTGGCAAATGAATGGTTTGGAGAAAGACTGCCACAAGGGAGTGGTCAAGGACTGCTATGACTTTCTAAAAGAGAATAAAGAGTCATTCGATATGATCATGGTGGACCCGCCTTCGATGGCTCCCAATGAGAAATCAAAGCCCCAAGCCATAAAGAAATACACAGACATTTTTGCCATGGCTGCTAAGTGTTTACCGGCTGAGGGCCATTTATTCTTAAGTAGTTGTTCTTCTCATATTAATTTTGATGACTTTTCTGCTATAATCGACGAATCCCTATCTCAGGCGCGGAGGACCGGTAGAGTTCTTCGGGTTTCAGGTCAGGGGAGTGATCATCCTTTTCGCCATATTCATCCTGAGATGAGGTATTTAAAGTTCTACCATTTGGTATTAGATTGAGGAATAAAAGTGGATTTTGCAGATAAACAGGCCATACTCCAACAATTTACCGAAAAGTTTCGCGATGAACTGAACGTCATGTTGCATTCGGCTGACGAGGCTCGCAATTACGCCATTGCCGACGACGCCAAGGCTGAAAATAAATACGATACCCGTGGACTTGAAGCTTCTTACTTGGCCCACGGTCAGGCAAAAAGGGCCCAAGACCTCGCCAAGGTCGTCGGAGTTCTTGAGTTACTCGAGGTCAAAGATTTTAAAGATAAATCGATTGAAGCAACGGCGCTCGTCCAGATCGAAATCGATGGCGAACGAAAAGCATGGTATTTTACCCTTCCGCAAAGGGGAGGGGAGTCCATCGAATATAAATCCCAAAAAATTATGAGTCTTTCGCCAGAGTCTCCTCTGGGGCAAAATGTTTTTGGGGCTCGAGTTGGTGATTACTTCGAACTCAACGGAAAAAATGGTCCCTTAGAATATGAAATCATTCAGGTGATTTGATGTGGCCTTGGTCGCAGTGTTCGAGTAATTTTTCACCACAATTATAGCAGTGTTTTGCCTCGAGGTGATGGCCTTCAGCGCCACACTCATAGCAAACGAAGGTCATTACTTGTTGCTCTTGATGGGCCTGGGAAAGTTCCACGGAAACAATTCCCGTGGGGACGGCTAATATTCCATAACCCAGTATCATAAGGGCCGAGGCAATGGTTTGCCCGAGGACCGTTTGGGGAGTGATGTCTCCAAAGCCAACGGTGGTCAGAGTCACAATCGACCAGTAAATGGATTTTGGAATACTTGTAAAGCCATTGTCTTCTCCTTCGACCAAGTACATCACAGTTCCCATGAAGACCGCGATACTGAGAACTGAACCGAGAAAGACAATGATTTTTCTCGTAGATCGAAAAAGGGCGATTTTTAAAGTTTGGGCTTCGCCGACGTAGCGTCCGAGTTTGAATATTCTAAAGATGCGCAGGAGCCTAAAGATGCGAACGACTAGAAGTGACTGGGCGCCAACTAAAAAGATACTTAAGTAAGTTGGTAAAATCGAAAACAAATCGATGAGGCCGTAGAATGAAAAAATATAGCGCCTTGGTTTTTGTACGGAATAAATTCTAAGAAAGTATTCAATGGTGAAGAGTAAGGTAATGACCCACTCGATAATGAGAAGTTCTTCACCAAAGCGGGCTTGAATAGAGCTCACACTTTCGAGACAAACGGCCACAACACTGGAAACAATGAGTATCAAGATCAGAACATCGAAGGCTTTACCCTCGGGGGTTTCGGCCTCAAAAATAATCTCTTGAATGCGCTCTTTTAGCTTTGCCACATTAAAAGACTAGTCGATTTTCTATGATTTAAAAATAGGTCTTAAATCTTTTGCCCTGCATTAATCGTTGCGAGCTGTGATTTCCTGTCGCCTCAAGGGCATTGAGTCGACCTTTTTAAAGATCTGTTTGGCGGTGAACATGTATTTGTGGCTCATTTTCAATTTTCCATCGAGACCAATAAGCCCATACCAACGGTTTTTAAATCCCCGGTATTTCTTGCGGAACTTCTCTTGAAGTTCGGGGGATTCCACCAGGAGAAATACCAACTTTCGGTCTTCGATTTCGTCGGTGCGCTCACTGAATCGCTTCATGAGAAGAGAGATGACGTCTTGAGTGTTCTTTTTAAGTAAAATAAGGATCACTCGTTTGTCATTTTTGTATTCCGTGACTCGGGAAACTTTGTCGATAATTTCGATCTTTAAGGAGCCAGCTGAAGCGATGCTCGAAATAGAGAGAAGAATTAAGACTAGAAAAATCCGCATAAGTTCCTCAGGTAAATGGGAGATACATACCACTTTCGCACCTTTTATTTTGCCCTAATCACTGGGGAAAGTCCGTGCAAAAGTGAGAAAATTAGGGAGGCGGAACTGGGGCCATCTGATGACTTGTTTAAACGAAATTGGCCATGTTAGTCTCAATTTGAATAGGAGGCCCAGTGGCGACTTTTCTGGAAGTTCTTATATTATTGTTACTTTCTAGTTTCGTCTTTGATGGAATTCATTACTTCCTCCATCGACTTGAAAATCACCCCCATCCCTTATTGCGGCGTCTGGGGCAGATGCACGCCGATCACCATCGTTTCTTTGATGAGAAACTAAAAATTAACGAGTCCTACCGAAGAAAAAATCTGGTGAATCACGTGCTTCCGGAAGCCTTAACCGCCTACGCCGTTATCCTTTTAGGAGGAATTTTTGTTTCGGGTCTTTCGCTCCTCATCGCTTTATCGGTTCAAACCTGTTTTTTTGCACTAAACCTCTATTGGCAAGGGGAGGACCCCCATCACCGCGAAAAAGAACCGGCACCAACTAGTCGATTTTTTTCTTTTTGGGTGCGGGCCAATTACCACCGTCTTCATCATATCTTCCCGAATCGTTATTACAGTTCTTTTCATCGACTTTTTGATTGGTTGATGGGGACGGGGCACCACCTAGAAACAAAACGTTATGGGGTTAGCGGAACCTCTAGCGGCCTAGGGCGAGAGTTTCTCTCGAGTTTGAGCGCCCTATCGAATTATCCCGTGGTTCGCCTTAAGCATGGGCGTGATTTTAATGGCCTTCAGGTTTTTGCAAAAGAAAAGCTAAAAGGTATCGATGTCCTCGTTCTCTCCCATGGGAATCGTGAGCCTGAAAAGTCCATGCCAGCCAACTATTGGTCCTATGTGAATCTTATCGAGGCCTATAGAAAGGTTTGTGAAGAAGAAGGACGCACTCCAGAGGTTTGGGCTGTAGGCTCGGAAATTGAGTTTCATCCCAGCTTTGGTGTTAAGTCCTATGTGCCTTACCTCGAGTCCAAAAGAGCCTTTCAGCGGGTGGCTCGTTATTATGCCTTCTATCCGGGCCTCATTTATCGTCATATCGTTCCGGCGGCCTTTCGTTCGCAAATGGGGTGGGGCTTTTTCTCGGCTCGAACTGTAGCTCGTCTCAGTCTTTTTATGATTAAAAGACAAATGCACTATATTCCAGTCACCTATACGGGCTTCGCGATTTTAAATTACTTTAAGTTTCTTTTTTTAAGTTACCAAAACCCCCGGGACTTATACCTTGAAACATGGTTTGACCCAGACCTCGCCAGGTCATTGACCCGGCAAGTTCCCTACGTTGACAGTAAAAAGCAAAACTCTTTTGAGGACCTTCAATTGGGACCCAGTCAAGCGGAGTCCGAATTGTGACGAGGTATTCCTGCCGTGACTGTAATGCCAAATTTAGCTCGCCGCAGACTAGTGAGCGTTGTTCGGTCTGCAAGGGGGCTCTGGAGAAGCTAAATTGCTGTGTATGGTGTCTTCATTGGCAAGGGGTGGAACATCAAACTTGTGAGAACTGCAACTTTTCGCTTCTAAAATCCAACCAATTCATTCTTGGTCGAATGCTCAAGTCGGGTGGTGTCGATAAGTTTTCTATTGCCGAGAGAATAACCTCGTTATCCAAGGAGGAGCAAACTCACCTCAGTTCCCAATATTTACAACAGTGGACCCTGGTCGAAAAGTTGCTCATGGAGATTCGTTTCTGTGAGAAATTTATGAAGCAAAGGGGATTTGATATTCTCTTGGAGGACGAGTTCATAAGCCTCATTCCAATGAATAATCCCGATTTCGAAGCGCTCAAGAAAAATAAAGATGTCGTGCATTTGGATCTAGAGTCTATTTTAAAATCAAGTTCCAGCTATTTGGCAAAAAACCTGGCTCTCATTGCCTTGGTTCGTCAGGGAAAATTCAATGAAGATTGGCATGAAAACCTGAGAATGCTTTTCTATAATCAAGGACGCCTCTTGGTTGAGGCCCTCGCTCTTTTTGTGAGTTGGCAATGGAGAAATCTTTTTAGCCTTGGGCTAAGACGAAGGTACGCTCCAAGTATCGATACTGACCATTTGTTGGGCCTCATCGAGGAATTTCCGCAAATGAAGTCTTGGTTAACACTGACTCTTCTCATTTTAAACCCCAATAAGATCAATGCTCTTGGCGACGAAGTTAAAACCGTACTAGAAAAGGTAAGAGAAGAAGCCATTCAGTCAGATGATTTTGACTTGCGATTGTCGTGGCTCCTCTATCTCGAAGACCCATCAAAACTCGAACTCGAATTCGAATCAATGGCAGAGTCTGAAGCGAGGAATTTGGTGAGGCTAGAACTGGCAAGCCTTGGCTCTCCACTCTGTTTTAAAAATTTTTCTACACTGCCCATAGAAGTGAAAGATCGGGTTCTTCAATCATACCGTGGTGAAGTTAAGGATGAATTAAAAAAAGAGCTTTTGATTGAATTGCGAAACAACAAAGACGCCTTGGGAGCGAAGATATTGAGGCTTGTTGGCGATCAACTTTCAGAAGAGGAGTCTCTCGAGTTTTTAACCGCCCTCGATCCCGAAAAAGCTGAAAATTTACTACTCGAACTGTTACTAAAGAAAAACTTTTTAGGAGTTGAAGCTGTATTTGAAAAGGCTATTGAACTCAATTTAGTTGCAAAACTGAAAGATCATTTTACGAGAAAGGCGAGAGAAGAAAAGCTTGGGGCTGCGCTGTTGGCAAAAAGTCTCGCTGAAGCGGATGTCAAAAATGAAGAGTTAGTCACCTCTCTTCTTCGAATTTCTGAGGTGGTTTTGAAAGCTCATTACGACCTAAACCTTCTCAAGGAAATGACTCAGATTGCTTGGAGTCCCAAGTGCTCAAAAGGACTTCGCTCCGAGGCTTTCTGGTGCTTAAAGAGGAGTCAAAAGGGCCCTAGAGACGTTCAACTGGGACTCCCTTTGAGTTTTGAGCCTGAGGCGATCGAAGCACTTTTCGGTAGTAAGGAGCATTTTTTAGAATGTCTTTTCGAAGCTATGGTCAATCCTGAGTTTCTTTCAGAGACCAACCTTATTGGTTTTGTCGATCAAGTTTTAGATGGAGCGAAGAGTCTGGATCTTAATACCTACCTGAACGATAGCGAGCGAGAGGTCCTTGTGGACAAGCTCTTTGTCGTCTTGAGGTCGAAGACCTGGGCTATGTACCAAAGGACCTGTGCGAGCCTGATCGCTAATATCGTCAAGGCAAGTGCCAATCCCTTGGAGCTCAAAAAACGGATTTTAGAGCTTCTCGATACGGAACCTGAACTGCATTCTGAGTGTCAGTTGACCTTGAAGTCCGTCATTTCCTAGGCGCTAAGACCCACTTGACTCCCCCGAAGGAAGCCATAGGATAAGGTATTCAAGTTTGATTGCGAGGAAACCATGGATTTTAAAGAAGCTTCCGAAGCCGTAAAAAACCTTTCGAAAAGACCCGATAATAACACTCTTCTTCAGCTCTATGCCCTTTTCAAGCAGGCCTCAGAGGGAGATGTCAGCGGAAAGCGTCCGGGAATGCTCGATGTGAAGGGGCGGGCTAAGTATGATGCTTGGTCAAAGATCTCTGGAACGGATCAATCCCAGGCCGAAAGCCAATACGTTCAATTGGTCCAAGACCTCATAGCAAAAGACTCCTAAGAGTTTCTTCCATTCCTTTTCTTTAAGCGGTGCCGGGGAGTCCCGGTGGCTTTCCGTTAAATATAAGCTTGAGAATAATGACTGTTTATGTCAAATTCTCAGGAGACAAGTTCTCTAACAGGAGTGACATAGAAGATGTCTGAGTCAAAAACCGTGGGCCCCAATTTTGTAAAAGCGATTATTCAAAAAGACCTTGAAGCGGGTAAAAATCAGGGGCAGGTGATCACTCGATTTCCTCCTGAACCCAATGGTTATCTTCACATCGGTCATGCAAAATCGATTTGCCTTAATTTTGGCTTGGCCGAGAGTTTCAAAGGACGTTGTCACCTGCGTTTTGATGATACGAATCCGGTCGCTGAGGATCCCGAATTTGTCGATGCCATTCAAGAGGATATCAAGTGGTTGGGATTTGACTGGGGAGAGCATCTTTACTTTGCCTCAGATTATTTTCACAAGCTTTATGATTTCGCTATTGAGTTGATCAAGATGGATAAAGCCTTTGTGGATACGGGTAGTGTCGAAGAGATTCGCGAAGCGCGAGGAACTCTTACTGAGCCTGGAAAAAACAGTCCCCATCGCAATCGATCCGTTGAAGAAAATCTAGAACTCTTTGAGAAGATGAAAAAGGGTGAGTTTGAAGAGGGTAAAGCCGTTCTTCGAGCCAAAATAGATATGTCGTCGCCCAATATGAACTTGCGCGACCCCATTCTTTATCGCATCAAGAAAGTAGCCCATCATCGGGCTGGCAACGAGTGGTCGATTTACCCGATGTATGATTTCACTCATCCCTTGTCCGATATGCTCGAAGGAATTACTCACTCGGTATGTACGCTTGAGTTTGAGGATCACAGGCCTTTGTACGACTGGCTTCTCGACACATTAAAAACCCCATGTCACCCCCAGCAAATTGAATTTGCGCGGTTGAACCTCGACTACACGATGATGAGTAAAAGACGGTTTATTGAGCTGATTGCCAATAAAACAGTTGCCGGTTGGGATGACCCGCGCATGCCGACGATCCGCGGATTAAGACGTTTGGGTTTTCGAGCCGAAGCCATTCGAAGTTTTGCTGAGAAGGTGGGTGTTACCAAGAAAAATAGTATTTCGGAGCTCAGTTATCTTGAACAGACCGTTCGAGAGGATCTGGATGTCTACGCCGATCGGGCATTTGCCGTTTTAGATCCGATTAAAGTCGTTATCGAAAACTGGGATGAAGGAAAAAAAGAAGTTTTTGAGGGGCCAAAACATCCTAAGGATGAGACGCGCGGCAATCGAAAGCTGACGATGACCCGTGAAATCTATATTGATCGGAGTGACTTTCTCGAAGAAGCACCAAAGAAGTTTTTCCGACTCAAGCCCGATGGTCACGTTCGCCTTCGCTACGCTTTTGTCGTTCACTGTCACGAGGTGATTAAGGACGACTCTGGAAAGGTTGTGGAGCTTCGCTGTACCTACGACGAACGCACCAAAAATGGAGTGACTCCTGAGGGCGAAAAAAAGGTGAAGGGAATTATTCACTGGTTATCCGCCGAAGAGGCTGTGCCTGCGGAAATTCGACTTTACGATCGTTTGTTTTCTGATCCCAACCCGGCCTCGAAAAACCATGAGGATTGGACTCAGACATTGAATCCGAACTCCCTTGAGGTCATGAAGAATGCATTTGTGGAGCCTGGACTGGAAAGTCTCGCTCCCGAAAGTCATGTGCAGTTTGAACGGCTTGGTTTTTTTGTGACCGACCGACGGGATCACAGCAAAGATCACGTGGTCTTTAATCGAACGGTCACTCTTAGAGATAACTGGGCCAATAAGTAATCAGAATGAGGTCGCTGCTTTGTTGTCTACTCCGGTAAACAGGTCGGAGGAGTGATATCAATTTGCGGAGTGGTTTCGACATAGAAATTGCTCGTTCTACGATTGAAAGACCGCTGTCCGCGGAAGAAGCGCCCGGGCCACCTTGAATAATCCACATAGAACTCATAGAGGGGTTCGCCGATTTCAAATTCGTAAACCATCTTGTCTGGATGACCGATGGGGAGTTGGCGATCCCGACACTCAAACTCCTTAACTTGAATAAGAATATCGTTAAAAGACTTTGTTTCGGCCGCAACCCGAGTTTTCAGCATTGAATCGAGTGACTCTCTGAGCTTGGGTGACACTGGAAAAATAAATTTAGCATGTTCTTCATCCCTTGCCACCTGTGCATAGTTGATCGAGTCCTCAAAGACGTGAGGATAGACGATTGTGTCGACCTTTAAAGGGTCGTCATTAATAGCCCCTTGGGCCGTGACATCATCAGAAGGTCGTACAAAATAGGCTCCAAGTCGCTCGTAGCTCGCATTGTAGAGGAGCCAATAGAAGTAAGGTTCTGGGTAAAGAGATTCGTCATTTAAAAGAATATTAACGAGACTCGAGTGTTGTTCGATTTCAAAAAGAGTATCCCTGCCGTAGTAAGTTAAGATCTCTTTGAGGTCGTCGCTCATGGAGATATAGTCCTTAAGTCGAACAACGTGATCAATCATACTTTGTGCCGTCAATTGGGCGGGAATTTCGCTCTCGCGCCCGAGGTGGTAAAACAGCCGTTGGGCAGCATTGAGACTCATATAGGTATCGCGAAGAGGAAAAATCATGGAGTTCATGTGGGAGTCTTCGAGCCATAAAACAAATTGATTAGTTGCTTGAAGAACACTTCGAATAAATTCATCTTCATCTTCTTTGAAGCTGATTCTTTGATTTTGTCGTTCGGTGTAGAGGCTTCGGGTTTCGCCATCTCGAGCAAAATCTCTTGGGATTTTTACGCGGGCATAATCGGAGATGCCTTCCATATGTTCTTTAGCTCGGATGAGTAGGTCAAACTTGTGGTAGAGGTAGTAGTCACTGGTAAGTTGATCGTAGCCGTCAAAAGAATTTGGATAGCCGGAAAAACTTAAAAAGCTGAGGTCAGGACTTCCGCCTCTACGAATTTCAACCATAGCGCGGTGAACTCTACGAATGTGTTCAATTTCATTTTTTAGAATTGAAGTCATGACTTCTTTATCATTGGTAATGGCTTGGGCATAACATTCATTGTAGTTATTGGCCAATAACCCTACGTTACTTACAAATTGATTCATCTGTTCCATGGCCGCACTTCGGCGGGACTCAACGGCACGAAATCTCTGATTCACTTCATCTTCGCTAAGACCCTGCTTCTCTTGTAAATACTCTTTGAGATTGATCGACAGGGCGTCGGCAAACTGGATATCTCGCAAAATAATGAGCTTATAGGCTTCAAGTTCTTCGGCCATTGTGATGGCGTAGGGATTCAATGCCTTCTGCCCATCGCCTCTCGGAGATTGTGCAGGGAGTGCGTAAGCAAATACTCCGAGGGTCGGTTTGTAGGCAAACGAAGTGAGAGTCGCCTCGGCCTTGTAGCCTCCGACACCTTTTACTGCCTCACAAAAGGAGAGAAATTCCTGGTAATAACTATTGTTAAAATGTCTTTTAATTGAGAAATCTTCTTTTTCTAGTAGCTTTTGCAGTCGAGATTCAATGACGACCTCGTAGAAGATTTTAATATAGTCCACGGGATCGATACCCAGTTGATCAAAGCTCAGCGTTTTTAGGGCAAAATCAAAGACGTAGGCCAGTTGGTAAAAATTGAGTTTTTCTTCTCCGGCTGAGTAATTATCTGTAGTGACTCCATACTTGAAAAGAAGTGGGAACTTTCTCAAGTGGTCGTCTCTAAAAGTCCGAATCATACTCAAGTATTTTCCTGTGGTGGCAGAAATTCCGCCGACCTTCACTCGTGATTCGAGTTGCCTTTTTGATATGTAATAGACGGCCATTAAGTGGTGATTGTAGGAAATCAGAAATTTAATATTTTCTTTGAGGTAATTGAAAAAGGCTTTGACCCCTCGATTGTCAAGTCCCTCGATTTCTCTAAGGGCTCCCGTAGACTCACTAAAACCGCGAATGCGATCAACCTGAGCCAAAAAGCTCAAGACTTTAACCGTTGAAAGCTCCGAGGCGCGAATCGCTTCTTCAATGATTTCGCTCTTGGCAAGTGAATCATCAGTATAAACCTGTGCTTGTTTTTCGTTTGTTGAAGCAATGAGATGGGCCAGTTGAATTTTTAAATATTCATAACTAACACTGTTGAAGTCAGACAATGACTTTTGGCTGGCCTGCCAAATCCAATTCGCTTCGTCAATTCCGAGTCGGTTATAGAATAGGGAGTCGATAATCCAAAAGTATTCATTTTTCGGAATTGATCGTTGAAGTTCGAGGTTTGAAACCATTAAGGGGTACTGTAAGATAATCGTGTTAAGCCGCGACTCAAAGCTATCTGTTTGACTTCGCCGGGATTCAATGGCGGCAGAAACAGCCGGATTGATTTCATTTTCAATATAAAGGCCGAGTTCTAAACCTTTCTGAAAAATAAGGCGTGAGAGGGGATCCCTTAAGTCGTCGCGAGAGAGGTTAAAGACATTGAGTTCCTGCACTAAGTTGACAATTTCTTCTTCAGAACCGTTTTTAAGGAAGAGATCGAGTATTTCGGCCGTTAACTCATTGAAGGCTTCTCGATTGACAAGAGCCAATCGATCGCGCCCGGTGCTGGCAAAGAGGTTCTCAAGTTTCCTGATATTCATGAGGTACGAGAAAAAGAGGGACTTGTTAACGTCTCGCGAGCGTCTTTCTAGGTAGAGATGAAGTACGGTGTAAAACCGAATCACTTTTTCTTCTGAGTCGAGTTGTGACTGACTTTTTTCTACCCACTTTTCGAGAACAAGGCCAAAGAGCGGAGAACTTGCCAGAGCAGGTAGAAGAGGGCAGTCATTGGCTCGTGTTGTACAATTGTAAAGCAGGGTCTCGATAACGAACTCGACTTCGCTTTCGCTGTTTTCTAGTTTGAGAATGTTCTCATACCATTTTTGAATGAGGTCTCGGGTCTCCTCTTGATTGGTTTTGTACTGTGCTATGAGCTGGTCTCGATCGACGAGGAAACTTTGATATTCGTTGACAACAAAACGAGGATCATCTCCTTCGGAGTCGAGTCTGAGGAGGTGATGAGGAAATTGTAGTTCTTCCTCTCCGTCTGAAATGAGGTTTCGATCACTATCGATAGCCTGTTCATGGTGAACTATTGATCGAGTCGGGAGGTCACAGGCCGCCAAGAGAAAAAGCAAACTGAACAGAAGGTATCGACTTTGTCTTCGGAACGTAGAGAGGGACATTGTTAAATTCCCTCCTCTCCCTGTGTGCACAGTGACAAGTGATTGTTGTTATTGAAAAAGTTCTTAGACTCGCGAGTAAATAGTGATTCTCTATTACTGGCATTTCTCAAATCGCGATCATTGATGTATGTCTGATTGTCTTCAAAGCGAAATGCGCCAGCTTGGCTGCCGATACCGACAAAGTCTGTTGTATCGATGCTTGAGCCAATGGAAAGCTCTAGATTAATCGCATTAATCCGATCCATATAAGCATTCGAACTGCGATTTTCTCGAATGACATCAGCGAGACGGCGAATTTTTTCAAATCGATCCTTAACGACACTGTCGTAGGAATCGAAGACACTTTGACAGAAGTAAGTCTTAGGAGGGAAGATTAAGTATACAATATCCCTTAAAGCAAGTCCGGCTTGCTCAGCATCTTTCATGACTCCAGTACCGTCTTCGAACCGATAACCTTGGTCAAAGAGAGTGCCTCGATAAACGTTTTCAAAAATCGGAATAACGGCATCAGAGCTTCGTACAAAGATAAAGTCTTTGATATCGTTTCGAGGCATGAAATCCGTCTTTCCGATATAGAAGAGTACGTCTTTATATTCTTCGGGTAGACTGACGATTTCTCTGGATCGAACTGCTTCTTCGAGGAGTTCCTGGGGCTCGATTTTAGCGATGCAATCTTGGCCGCCGCTATCATTGGGGACCGTTTCGCTACAAACATCTGGATTTTGCGCCGCCAACTCACTCGGAACTTTAAAAGGGCTCAATTTGTAGAAATTCTGAATGACCTTTTCTTTGTAACGGACGTCTTTTCCGTTTTTGTAGTACTCGAGCCACTTAAAAATTGATCCTGAGTTATAAACGAGGATTCGCAGGGCGTTGCGTACAAAATCGACTTCTGAATCACCGATTCTTACCTGACGGCTATTGGGACTATTAATAAAATCAATACCATCGGTGTCTTCAAGCTCGATCACCCGTGTTTCTACCCCTATACTGTCGGTTAATGTGTAGGGAGAATTTGTTACTGATTCGAGTGTACTATTGAGTCTTTTAGTGATTCTTTCAAAGGCTCCGTACTTAGTAATTACATACTGGGGATATTCGATATTATCGGCCCCTAACAAAGGTCCAACCTCTTCTTCGAACTTCGCTCGATCGAAGTTTTCACCGTGGGTCTTGGCACTTTGATAGATTTGTTTGAAGTAGCTAATTTCATCCCTTAGGATATCAAAGACACGAGATCGAGTGTGCCTGTACACTTTATCACTACAATCGTTGACCATGCGGTGAATGTAGTAAAGCATCCCAATGTATTTTTCTCGAAGTTCTTCAATCTCAGATATAATTCGATTGATTTGTTGGATTTCAGGGGAACCTTCTTGGTACTCTCCTTTGTCTCGCAAATACTGAAAGTAAATATCGATCAGATTTCGAACTCTGATGATTTCCTTTTCGTAACCAAAGGCAGCCGATTGAAACTCGTTGACATGGGACCAACCGTAGATTTTAAAGGCGAGTCCGAAGGGAGAGCCACCAATATCTCCGGATCCAATAAGTACGTTTTCTCCAAGATCTAAGTAGTCGATAATAGATTTATAGGCACTCGGATTCTCGCAAAAGAGGTTAAGTTCATTGAGGTTGTTCTCACTGAGAAAGTTGTCATTGAAGTCTCTGACTTTTCCATCGAGATCCGTTCGAATCGGATCGAGGTATTGGCCGAGGACTTTCTCGAAGAATTTTGTCCGTGTAATTGACTCTTCACCTGTAGATTCGTTTTGAAAACGGAAAACATCTAAGCTCTCTGAGACGATGATGTAGTAGTAGGCCAGAGCGATTTCACCCTTTGAGAGTTTGACGGAGTCTTTGGCATAGTTGAACCACGGGCGAAAACCACCGTTAAGCATATAGCGGATAACGATAGTGGGATCGACTTCGATTTGTTGTCCGAACCAAGAAGTAAATGTGAATGGCGAGTCGAGGGCGGATAAGAAATACCCGAGAATCATCATGTTCGGATAGATACTTAGAATCTTGATATTGGATTTTAAGCTATTGGTGAAATCCTGAAGTTCTCTAAAACTTGAGAAATTTTGCTGAAAGCTAGGTATAGAAGCTCTTGCAAAGATATTAAGCATTTCCGTTCCGAGAATTAAACGGTCCCAAAGATTGTTAAGCGAGTAGCTTTCATTAACTGTCACTTCAAACATCTCATTATTAGAGAAGTTTTCAGCCCGATAAATATCCGTAAAACCTTCATTAGTTAAATAGATGGTTTTTGCGAATTCAATTTTTAAGTACTTAATTATCCAACTAACAAGGAGATCTTTGTCTTTACGTGAGTTAGCCCAAATTCGATCGGCGTACTCTGATGAGATATGCTGATTATAAAGTCGGTCAATAATAAAGAAATATTCATTCGCTAGCTTATCAGGGCTGTATTCATCGAGATCAATACCATAATTAGAGAAGAATCCAGGTGTTTTTTCGAGAATTCGTTGAATTTCTTGATAAAAGCTAGGGTTGGTACCGTTACCATTTTCTTGGTAGTTTCTAATCTGTTCTTTTAACTGTGGGTTGAGTTCACCAGTTTCTCTGTCGTAGAGGTAGTACTGTGAAGCGAAATCAAACATTCGTGCTGTACCTAGCTGCAGACCAGAGCTTTCACGTTCACTATAATTCCAAGGATTAAAGTTATCGATAAAAGCTCGAAATTCTGGAGAGTAGGGGTCGCCGACCTCAAAGTTATTGATGATCGAGTTAAAAAGGTCGATTTGTGCTGAGAGCGGAGCATATTGCCTATAATCGAGAGCTTCAATCTCGTTGGCAGGTCTACCAAGGGTTTCAGCATATTCATGAATCAACCACGCTTGGTAGCCCTTAAAGAAGTTGAGGTATATGAAATTAAGTCGCGGCATTTCTGAACGAGGCTTGATTTCGTAGGTCAAAAGAATCGCCTGGTAAAGGTCTCTAAATGGCCGCAACTGCTCTTTCTGGGTCGCTTCAAGGCACAGCTCCGAACGGCAAGCAGAATCCCTAACAGCGATTGCCTTGCGTGAAACATACTCGAGGAGGACATAGGCAGAGTAAGCGCTGCCCTTAAAGATTCTCTCAAATTTGCACTCACGCATTCTCTGTGTACAACCGTAAGAAACGACTTGGTAATAATTTTCGAGAAATTCGTCAGAAAGACTTTCGGGGCTTTTTTGTAAAATGGCGTGAAGAGCCGTGTCCATGGACCTAATGAGGCGCATGGTTTTTAGCTCAAAGCGAATGTGAAGTTGTTCGAGAACTTCTGCTTTCATAAGACCGCTAAACAGAGGCTCGACAATTTCATTAAAGATGGCTTCTGCCGACTTATCGCTGAGTGCTTCATTGCGTACAGAGGCTTCCACCTGATCAGCATCAAATTGGGCGAGAACTTCTTCGGCATCGGCCTCAAGCACACGAGTTTGACGAACCTCTGGGCTCAGTCTGTTCTCATGATCCAGACGGGTCACTTTTTTACTATCACAAGCGGTGATAGCAAAAGATAGGAATGTGAGAATTATAACTATCCTATTCACTAACATTCACCCTAAAGATATACGGGAACCACCAGTAGCCATTGAGTAGGCCGGCTGCCGATAGTGCGGCGGCAATTCCTTTTGTCGATTCGAAGCAATTATCCTCACTGACACCAGTGATTTCTTCGAATTTGTTAAATTCTGTTTGAATACTTCGCTTAAAAATTCGATCGAGTTCGGTCGAAGTGGCAATTCCCTTAGGAATGCGAAAACCCTCAAATTGGGGAGTCGTCGTAAAATACTGATTAAGACCCTTATCACCTTCAATACAAGACTTAAGTACATCATTGTACTTAGTGAGGAGTTTTTCTTTAACTCCGAGTTCAGCAAGCTGATCGTCCTCGCTGCGATTGATGGTGACCATGTAGGCAAAAGAATAGGCTGCTGAATCGCTGAAGAACTTGATTGGAGTCAGCGGATAAATAATCATATCGTTGGCTCGAGCGACGATGTGACCTTCTGGAAGTATGTAGGCATCTTGGCCATCAATTTCTTTTCGCGAAAGAGGGTCAAATATCGTGAGTTTAAACCTCTTATAGAGTTCAGGAGTACCGCTGTCGATTCCTTGTAGAATAAGAACGGCTACTTGTGGCTCAAGTTTTGTTTGATCGTAAATCTTCTCCATATATCGAAGAGGGAATCTATGGTTATCGTTATTTGTGCGTGACCAACCAGAAAGATAGCCCATCCAAGAAACAGCTTTACCGACAAAGGTCGCCTCATCACCAAGGGATTGAAAACGAAGGTTTGAAGTTAAGGCAGAACCGAGAGTGTCCGTATACTCTCTCGGGTAGAGCGATCCCATAAAGTAGTTGGCGTCTGATTGGCCGTAATAAAATGCGTAGCCAAAAGGAGTCATCACCTTTGGAGACATCAATTGAAAGAGAGACGAAACCTTGAGTGGCAGGTTTGTCATTTGTGACCAGGTCCCTAGAAAACGTGAGAAGTCTCGACGTTGATCTCCTCCACGGATTCCTCCTGGGAGGTAGTAGTCTTCGTGGTTGTAGCGTGTTGAATCCACCAGTGGTTTAGTGAGGATCTTCTTAAATTCTTCTATGTTCTGTTTGTTGGTTTCGCAGAGATCTTTGAATTCAGAGTTCTGACTGAAAATTTCTCTGAGAAGCGGGTGCTCGATCTCCTCAACATTTTCTTTTGAGCAAGCGGTAGAGAACTGATAGAGCGCTTGTTGATCTTCGGAAATTCTTTGGATTTCGGGCTCAAACTTTCTTCTCATGTAGTCGTAAAAAAGGCGAATTCGACCGGTCATCGATATCGCTTTATACCAAAGGTAGCCTTCGATTCGATCTGCACCGGCAGAGTTGTCTGTAAACGAGTAAAGGTACTGAATAAGGTTATCTGTTAAATCTTTCCAGTAGTTGTTTGCTACCTCTTGATAGGTTGTACCTCGGTCCCAGCGGTTACACATAGGATCGTAGTAGTAGCTCGCTTCCATATCGTTACAAGATGGGAAGTAAGCAACTTCATAGGCTTCTGTTGAGTCTTCATCACAAGGAATCGATTGATAAACCACTTCTCCTGAGTTTGGATTATAGGGTTTACTCGCAGTGGCTGGTTGATCAGAACAAGTGAATTGCGGAATGCGGCCATCAGCTGGGACTTTAAAGAACGAAAAGGTTTCTGCACCGGAGCCCGTTTTATAGCCAGGGTATTCTTGGTTGTAAAGATAGCGCAGGACTAACTTGTCGTGTTCGCCAGGTTTGATTTTTTCGAGATCAGAGTGAACCTCCGTCGTTCCATGGCGATAATCCATGATCGACGAAAAGTAATTGTACCCGGCCTCTTCGGTCGCCATTTCGGCCATCGCTTGATACATCGCCGGTGGAACTCGCTCAGGATCGGGTAAGAGGTTTCCTTTAAACTGATGTCCGAGTCCTAAGAAGTGTCCGTATTCGTGCATGGTGAGATCAGTAATGACAGACTCAATGGCATCATTCACATTTGGAGTTTCACCGCGTTCAGTAGAAGCCATCCATTGTGTCGACATCATTTCGAAATTACGATCAAGTCCAAATACATTTCTTGCAGCCATAACCGCTTCAGGAATTTCTGGAAGTGAGTTTTCAGGGTCAGACCGTAGCAATTCTTCTTGTGCCTGGGTCTCGGCGTTTTCTTCGTAACCTGGGAGGTAAAGATAGTCTTCTAGGGATTTATTGCTAATTTCAGCCTGAACATCGTGTTGGTAGCGACCGATAAGACTATTCAGTGAGCCAGCGATGTTTTCTATTTCACTGCGAGAGATGGAAGAGTCATCATTAAGGTCAGTGAGCATTCGGCTCAATTCGGCTCTACGATTGGTGGCATCAGTACTTGTCTGTCCCTGGAGCTCGTCGAGTTGAAATTGTATGAGATTTCTATAGTCGCCAACAAGGGATTGACCCGTAAAGCCGGCTAGAGCTTGCCCAGTATAATCGAGAGATCGTGGGAAGGGGAGCTCTCTTTCTTCGAGACCGAGAATTCGATAGGGGCTTATGCGGGCCATAGTCGCAGACGATGGAGCGCTCGGCGCTATATATCTATTAATATAACGCTCAATCATTCCGCCGTATATGACGATTCCACCCCAGAGGATTTCACCGTTGCGAACATCGGCATGGGTTTGACCGACGCCGAGGGGAGAGCGGGCGGATATTTCTTGGTCTTCGACCCAGTAAATGCTCGGGTATCGCAAATCAAAAGGATATTTGAGTTCTTTAACCTCAGGAATAAATACTTTATGCCCCTCGGGAACAGCTCCCACATCGACAAAAGCATCATTCCATTTCTCGACGACATTTTTAACGGTCTCTATATATTTGTCTGGAACATGACTAAGGTAGACCTTATGTTGCTTGCTTAAATCCCAGTGGGCGGCATAGAGAAGTTGGTAAAGACCATCGGCCTTTTGCCCCATAATATGAAGGATATTCATGTACTTTTGAACCGTTGGGTCCATGGGAGTTTTTACGAAGTTGGGATTGTGTTCGAAGGCCTTAAAATTCACGCGAATGCGACCCTGCAAGTTTTCGCCGTACTGTTCAGACTGAGCGTATACAGTGAGTCCTAGAAAACCAGTTTCGGGGTCCCATTCAACATCGTAGACATCGACGATGCGAGGAGATCCACTCCAAAACCATCCAGCAGAAAGGAGGTTTTCAAAGCCACTCTTGATGTTTAGACCCTTGAGATTCAGTCTAATATAGGGTCGTCGCGACCAGTGACTTCGACTGCTGTTTTCTACGAGTTGATTGGTATCTCGTCCGCGACCATCTTTGGCCGCTTCTAAGTAATAGTGTTTTTCGATGGGAATTTCGAGCATGTTGGCCCACTTGTCGGGCTGATCGGGAAAGGACGGATTAATCCTTTTTGCGATAAGAGCTCGTTCTGTAATTTGAAAGCGAACATTACAGTGGGTGTTCGAATGAAACATGTGGTAGTTCGCTCGATGGGCGGCCCAGCCAGTCTCTACAACTGGGGCCCAGCCGCAAAGAAAGGTCTTGCTCGATACCTCAGTTCCGCTGCTAAAGGCTTCGCCGAGAAAAAAGGTTTTGCGAATCGAATCGTTATCATCGGGAACGGGAACCTCTTGATCGGGCTTATAAAAGGTACAGTTGGCCAGAGCAAAGCTCAGACTGATTAGCAGAATTAAGTAGCTCACGTTCGATTTTTTTATAAGACCTAGTTTTCTCATCAGATGAGGTAATTACAAAACCGGGGCCAGCAAAAGGGAGTAAAATCAGCAAGTTCGAGGGGTCATTCTGCGATAATTTCGATTTAAGGGATAATATTGCACCCTGAGATGGGTTGAGACGCTAGATTGCTAACAGGCCCGCTCAAAAGAGTCATGAAACAATAATTGTTTTCTAACTCTAGGATCAAAAAATGCACACTCTTTCAGATCCTATTTTTACATCAATAAGCCGGCGATGGTTGCCGTTAAGAAGGCCGCTAAGCTTCCGCCGATCACCGATTTAATACCAAGTTCTGCAAGGTCCTTTTTTCGACTCGGAGAAATTCCACCGATACCGCCAATTTGAATAGCAATCGAAGAAAAGTTGGCAAAACCGCAAAGGGCATAGGATAAAATCAATTCGGTCCGAGTGCTCAGAGTTTCTGTAACTTGGGAGAGGTGCAAGTAGGCCACGTATTCGTTGAGAATGACTTTTTCACCTAAAAGAGCTCCGGCCACCATGCACTCTTCCCAGGGAATTCCCATGAAAAAAGCGAGGGGTGAAAATAGCCAGCCAAGAACAAGTTGCCAGGTTAATTGGGCTTCGCCATTGACGAGCAGAACATCGGGAACCAGGGCGACTCCCCAGGTATTAAAACTAATCCACTCTCCGACTTGGGTGAGCATTCCATTCATCAGTGCAACGAGGGCAATAAATGCCAGAAGCATGGCTCCCACATTGAGGGCCAGCTTTAATCCTTCGCCAGCCCCACTGGCGGCGGCATCGATCACATTGGTGTAGTCACTTTTCTTACTTTCTTTGGGGATCGAACCCATGGTTTCGGGCATTCCCGTTTCTGGGAGCATGATCTTAGCAATGGCTAGAGCGGCCGGAGCCGACATCAGACTGGCAGTGAGAAGGTGGGCGGCAATTTGGTCAACACTATCTTTTAAAAGTAGAACATAGGAGGCGAGGACTCCTCCAGCCACGGTGGCCATTCCTCCGGTCATTAGTGAGTACAGTTCAGATCGAGTCATTCTTTCGATATAAGGTTTAATAACCAAGGGGGCTTCTGTTTGCCCAACAAAAACATTGGCCGCAACCGCCAGACTTTCAGCACCACTGATTTTCATAAGGCGTTTCATGACCCAGGCGAGCCCAAGGACCACGTAGTACATTATCTTTAAGTGGTATAGAACCGCCATAAAACTTGAGAAAAAGATAATGGTCGGAAGAATTTGGAAGGCAAAATAAAAGCCTTTTGAGTTATTTCCCAGGTCTCCAAAAATAAACTGACTTCCCAGTGCCGTATAATTGAGGAAGCCGACAATGGCATCATTAACGTAAACAAAATAAGATCGCAGGGGGCTTTCAAAATCGAGAAATGGGATACCAAAAACCAAAACAGCCAGTGCTAATTGCAGGCCGAGGCCCCAAAAAACGACGGGTTTTGAAATCGCTTTGCGATTGCTAGAAAGGGCAAATGCGATAGCGAGCAGAAGAATAATTCCAAAAAAACTGACGAGTCGATCCATGGCGCTAAGATCGTGATTTATGGCTGAGAAGTCAAAGGGAATTGAAAAATGAATCTGACGCTCGCACACTTTGTAATAAATATACAAGGTCCTGATGAGTCGCTCGGTTCAGGTGACCTGATTCCATAAAAAAACCGAAGGCCAGTGGCCTTCGGCAAGAGAGGAGAGTTGCATTTTGGCATATAACAAAGGTGCGAACACCTTAGCGTGACAAAATTTAAGTTCAAAGGTCGACGACCAATCATACCTGAACTTCTAATATTCTATTTAACTAGGATTAATTGTCCCCCCAAAAGGACTCCCTGTTACAATACCCACTGTTATCTTAGAGCAAGGGCTGTACCTGGAATCCTCAAAATAATAGCTTCTGGGGTGTTATGATTGTAACTCTAGTGATATCTTGTCTAATGCCTGATCATTCAAAATGAGACTTTAAAGGGTTTTTTGCTGGAGGGTGAAAGGCATGGGCTCTGACCATTGAGACCATTCATTTTGTTTTTTTGAACGATAGCGAACGCGCCAGAAATACTGTCCCAAATCGAGTTGGGGTTTGATCTTTAGGTGGGTTCTTTTAGTGGTTTTCTTATAAACCGTGAAAAAGAACTCCGGTGTATTGGCCAGTTGAATTTCATAGTACTTTGCCATGGGAATTGTCTCCCATGTAAAGCGCAAGGGGCTCTTTTTACTTTTTGTGATGATACTAAAGCTCGCTGGATAGAGGTGCTTTGGCGCCTTTAGGTCGGATCTCTCGATCTTTTTTAAGCCAGAGGCGAGTTCCCGTGAAAAGAAGTGAACTTCGTGGACCTCTGAAAATTGACTCATGCCTTGTCCCAGGTCATTGAGGGAGCGGATGCGCCAGTACAGACTCTTCTGGCCTCGGGCCCAAATATCAAGACGAGTACTCCTTGTCTTTTTGACTTGAACCAGTCGATCTCTTTCAAATCCGTATTCAATTTCGTAGGTCGTCACACGAGGAAGGGGGGCCCATGCAAGGTGAAACTTTCCGTGTTTTGGGGTGCCATCCGTACTTTGCGTCGGTTGGATTCCCGGAGTCTCTGTATAGATTTGCAGGTGGGTTGCGGCCGAGTAGGGAGACCATTCACCGGAATCTTTGTTACGTCCTCGCAACTTCCAATAAATATTCCCCAAGGGGAATCGTCGTAGGAGTATATTGGTCTGTCGAAATTGGTCTTTGCCCAAAAGTTTCCTGAAATCTTTGTAGCGTGAAAAAATCAGTTCGTAGAGATCAAATTTAATATCTTCTTGAGGACTGACCCATCCCAGCCAAACTCCTCGCTCTTTCGGTAAGACTAAATAGCCATCATCGCGAAAATATTTAAAGTCCACCGGACTGATGTAGATCTTTTCGGTGGAGCTATTGAGTTCAAATTGTTCGAGTTCGACTTTATCCAGATTGTCGGGCTTAGGCGGTCCGTAGATAACGATTTCTTGCTCGAAGTTCTCTTCGGGGGTGGCTTCGGTTTCTAAAAAATCTTCATCAAGAGTCGGGCTTTCTGTTGGCTCCTGGATTTGACTGAGGTCAGTGGTCTCAGGTTGGAGTTCTATGATTCCCTGGCGTTTTAGAACCTTGTATGTGAGAAAGCTTGCCAATCCAAATGATAGAAGAGTCACTATCACTAAAACGGGGGAGGTCCTTTTGTGGGGCTCGTAACGTCGGTTTGCTGCCATGCTTTTGTATCGACAATTCTAGTGTTTTTTTGAAACAAAACTGGGCTTCAATAGGGGATTAAGAGGCTTCACTATCTAGCGGTTGGTCTTTTTGACTTTCCTCTAGGGCCTTTTGCTCGCGCTCCTGGTCTAGGTGGCGATACTTCTTCTTGAGTTGAATGAGTCCCAACCAAAGGGCATCGACAATGACTTCATTTTTTTTAACTTTCTTCTCGTTTTTTTCGACACTCTTATTGGCGATATCGTGAATTTGATTAATGAAATTCATCAGGGCGTCCTTGTCCTCACTTTTGATTCGGAAAGCCATTTGCGGATAGTCTGTCGGGAGCTTTTTGCTGGGGCGATCTGCCATAGACCTAGTCTAATTCAAGCTGATTCCCGAGTCCGTATAATTGTCTGACAATGGGAAGATCTAGACATTTTTGTAGCCTTTGGGCCAGTCTTTAAAAGGGCCTCCGCAGCCCTTGGGGAGCCTCCAAAGGAGGCCTATTTCTCTAGAGTTTTGCTAAAATTCTGTATTTCTGGGCTTGGCCAACTCCAGCAAGTATTGACCCTTCGGGGACTCGCATATAACTTGTGGCGTCGCTCAATATATAAATACTCATTTTTAAGGAGATTGTTGTGAAGAACCACAAGGTCCGTGTCTACCCCTCTAAAGAACCCCTAGCAAAAGAAGATCAACTCGCGTGGAAAATGGCTGAAGTCGCCACCGATCCCGTCGCCGTTTCAGCGGGTGCTACCGATATGATCATCAATCGAATTATCGATAACGCCTCAGTTGCCATCGCTGCATCAAACAGAAGACCCGTTGCTAACGCACGCTCCATGGCTCTTTGTCATCCACGCAATGGCGGAGCTACGGTTTTCGGAATGCCAAATGATCAGACCTTCTCTCCAGAGTGGGCCGCCTGGGCCAACGGCACAGCTGTTCGTGAGCTCGATTTTCACGATACGTACTTGGCCGCCGATTATTCTCATCCCGGTGATAATATCCCACCGATCTTAGCAGTGGCTCAGACCAAAGGTAAATCGGGAGCTGAGCTCCTTCGCGGTCTTGCGACGGGATACGAGCTTCACGTCAATTTGGTAAAGGGAATTTGTCTGCACGAGTACAAAAAAGATCACATTGCGCACCTTTGTCCTGCAAGTGCTGCGGGGATCGGTACGATGCTTGGCTTGAATACAGATACGGTTTATCAATCGATTCAACAAGCCCTTCACGTTTCTTTTTCAACGCGCCAGTCGCGAAAAGGTGAAATTTCATCGTGGAAGGCTTTTGCACCTGCCCACTCGAGCAAGTTGGCCATCGAGGCCGTCGATCGCTGTATGCGTGGCGAAGGGGCTCCGAGTCCAATCTATGAAGGTGAAGATTCAGTAATTGCTTGGATGCTCGGCGGAAAGGATGCTTCCTATGTGGTTCCTCTTCCAGAAAAGGGTGAAGCAAAAGATGCCATTCTTGAAACTTACACTAAAGAGCATTCAGCCGAATACCAATCTCAAGCTTTGATCGATCTTGCTTTTAGAATGCGTGAAAAGATTTCTAACTTCTCAGATGTTAAAAGCATTGTGCTTCATACATCTCATCACACCCATTACGTCATCGGGACAGGAGCTGGCGATCCGCAAAAAATGGATCCGAAGGCGAGTCGCGAAACACTTGATCATTCAATTATGTATATTTTTGCTGTGGCCCTTGAAGATGGCTCTTGGCACCACGTCAATAGTTACACTCCAGAAAGAGCGGGACGTCCTGAGACAGTAGCTCTTTGGCATAAAATCTCCACAGTGGAAGATCCTAAGTGGACGGAAGCTTATCACGATCCAAATCCTGATAAAAAGCGTTTCGGTGCCCGAGTTGTTATTACTATGAATAATGGTGATGTCATCGAAGATGAGCTTGGCGTGGCAAATGCTCACCCTGCGGGAGCCCGTCCTTTTGTTCGAGAAAACTACATCAAGAAGTTCGATACCCTGACTGAAGGTATTATTACACAGGATGAGCGCAATCGATTTATTGATCTCGTTCAAGACCTTCCAAACTTGAGTGCTGATCAAGTGAAGCTTCTCAACGTACAAATCCCGATGGCCCAACTCGAAATGAACGAGCGCGACCACCGTGGAATTTTCTAAGGAATGCTATGATTTTTGAAACAACGGCCCCGGGCCAAAAGCGTAGAAAACTAAGAGAGGACCTAGAGTCAGGAAAGCTCCTACAATTTCCAGGAGCCTTTTCTCCCTTAGTGGCGCAGTTGATTGAAGATTTGGAATTCGATGGCGTGTATATTTCTGGAGGAGTGCTCTCAACAGATCTCGCCCTACCTGATATTGGTCTCACGACTTTGACGGAAGTGGCACAAAGAGGTCGGGCCATTTCTCGAGTGACCAACCTTCCTTCGATCATTGATATCGACACGGGTTTTGGTGAACCAATGAGCGTGGCGCGTACGGTGATTGAAATGCAAGAGTTGGGACTCTCAGGAGCCCACCTCGAGGATCAGGTCAACCCAAAGCGCTGTGGACATCTCGATAATAAATCCATCGTCAGCCAAGATGAAATGTGTCGCAAAATTCGAGCGGCCAGCGATGCTAAGTTTGACGATAAGTTTTTGTTGATTGCGCGAACCGATTCAAGGGCCTCTGAGGGGTTGGATAATGCCATCGCTCGAGCTAAGGCTTACGTTGACGCCGGTGCCGAAATGATTTTTCCAGAAGCCCTTCAAAACGAGTCAGAGTTTGAGCGCTTCCGTAAAGAAATCAAAGTTCCATTGCTGGCCAATATGACAGAGTTTGGAAAATCAAAACTTCTCGATAAAGCCACTTTAGAGAACCTGGGTTTCAACATGGTGATTTATCCAGTAACTGGATGGCGCTTAGCCATGAAGGCCGTCGAAGATGGCTTCCGTTCGATCAAAGAAAAGGGCACGCAAGAACCCATTCTCGATCGCATGCAAACGCGAAAGCGCCTTTACGAAATAGTTCGTTACGAAGAATACAATGATTTTGATAAAGATATTTTTAATTTTTCCCAAGAAGGACACAACTAATCCGGAGGAAGTATGTCTAAAGTAAATGTAAATAAAGGTTTAGAAGGGGCAGTGATTGATACGACTTCTGTATCGAAGGTCATGCCCGAAATTAATTCGTTGGTTTATCGCGGCTACCCCGTACAAGATCTCGCTGAAAACTGTAATTTTGAAGAAGTCGCTTACCTCCTTTGGAATGATGATTTACCAAACGCTTCTCAGCTCGAAGAGTTCACGAAAAAAGAACGATCTCTTCGCCCATTGAGCAAGGCCTGCCTCAATGTCATCAAAGAACTTCCAACAACGACTCATCCTATGGATGCCATTCGCACAGCTGTTAGCTTTATCGGATGCGAAGATCCTGAGCATTGGGACTACGAGGGAAGTGATCGCAAGCGCGAACGGGCCATGAACCTCCTTGCTAAAATTCCTACGGCGATCGCTGCATTCTACCGCCATAAAATGGGCAAGGAATATATCGAGCCAAAAACAGACCTTTCGATTGCGGAAAACTTTTTTCACATGTGTTTTGGCGAAGTCCCTAATAAAGACACAATCAAAGCTTTCGATGTTTCTTTGATTTTGTATGCTGAGCACAGCTTTAATGCTTCAACATTCACGACTCGAGTGATTACGTCAACGACATCTGATCTTTACAGTGCTGTCACTGGTGGAATTGGCGCTCTTAAAGGGCCTCTTCACGGTGGTGCCAATGAGCAAGTTATGCACATGATGTTAGAGGTCGGTGATCCTGATAAGGCGAAAGACTGGATGCTCCAGGCCCTTAAAGACAAGAGAAAAGTCATGGGTTTTGGTCACCGTGTTTATAAGAAAGGTGACTCTCGCGTTCCGACTATGAAGAAGTACGCACAGCTCATGGCCGATTCAACGGGTGAGCAAAAGTGGATGAAAATGTACGATGGCTTAGCAGAAACAATGATCGCTGAGAAAAACATTTATCCAAACTTGGATTTCCCTGCAGGTCCTGCTTATTACATGATGGGTTTTGAAATCGATTTCTTCACGCCGATCTTTGTAATGAGTCGTATTACGGGTTGGGCAGCTCACATTATCGAGCAAGCTGAGAACAATCGCATCATCCGTCCTCTTTCTGAGTACATCGGACACGGTGAGCGCAAAGTCAGCAAATAAAAACAAGTACCCATTGAAAACACAAAAAGGCTCACACCCGTGAGCCTTTTTTTATTGCAGTTCCTCCTAATTGAATTCCGTTTCTTTTTTATACCTAAGTTTTTTACGGCTTCTCGAACTCCCCCTCTCACCAGCGCTCTTCTCCTCAGACAGTCCTCACTTTACCCATCCACTGACATTCACCCATTTCGAGGGAATCCGCAGGGAGAGCGAAGCTCGACTGAGGACTTTTTCCCGAGAAATGTGGATGAAGGACTGTGGATGGGTAAAGTTGCGGAACTCGTCGAAGAGGCGGTGAGAGGGGGAGTTCGAGAAGGTAAAAAATAGGTGATCTAAAAAGAAACGGAGTTCAATTTGAAAAAACTAAGCGGAAATAAAAAAAAGCTCGCGGGTGGTGCGAGCTTTTTGGTTTACAATTTGGTCTGGTTTTTATTTATAGAACAAGGCTCACGGATGTAGCCAATAAAAATAGAATTAAAGCGCTCTCTAGTGCGAATACGACTTTCATTTCTCTACTCATACTTCCCCTCCATCATTACCTTAGAATCATTAAATCACGCAAAAAGGCTGTGGATTGTCGCGTTTCAGATATCCACGAACCGAAATGAAGCGTCTCTAAAAACCTCTCATATTGAGACGTTCTGAGACACTTATGGAAGCCATAAAATTTATTTTACATAATGATTACAATAACTTACAAATGACAGCCTTGACTTTAACGCGCAAAGCCTCAAACTAGTAATATAGGAGGTTTGTTATGTCTAACCGAATTGACCCAACAGCTCTCCTCGAACTAACGGGTGATGAACGCGCCTATTTTTATCAGAAAGCTCAAGAGTTAACTCCATTTTTGACCTCAGCAATGGCTTTAAGTATGCAAGTTGATCGGCCAGAAGTGATGGGAGGAACTACAAGTGTAACTTTGAGCCTCAGCGGCGAGTCTGGCGAGATCGAAGCCAGCGGCCAAGGAACGGACTTCTTTAACGCTGTACTAGATGCAAACGATAGACTACTGGATATTTTAGATAGTCTGCACGATCAGGTAATGAGCCAAGAAGAACGCAATATGGAATTAGTTCAGTCGAAAGTTCGAGTACACTAATTTTTAACGATTTAACTTAAAAGAGACTACCTCTGAATTTGTTTTTAGGTTAACTAAATACAGGTTCGGAGGTTTTTTTATGGGTTTTGTAGAATCCTTATCTCAACAAAAATTTCATCCCATTATTAAGCTTCCCGAGAGTTATCCCGTCTTTGATTTTAGCGGTGACTACGATGCCGATAAAAACTCCATTAATCGGTGGGGTGTTGGCAAATACAATGAATTGCGTCCCAGTATGTATAAGGGCGAACAGTACTCTTCAGAAGAGTTGAGGAAAGTTCGCAATATTCACATGGGAATCGACATTGGTGCGCCTCCCAAAACTCCAGTTCATGCTTTTGCTGATGGTCGTGTACTTTTTGCTCAAGACAATGCTCAAGCTTGGGATTACGGTCCGACGCTCATCACTGAGCATGTGATTAATGGTTTTCAGTTTTGGCTTTTGCTGGGTCACCTTTCAAAAGAAAGTTTACAGGTGAGTCCTGTTGGTAAAGAATTTGCTCAAGGCGAGATCATCGCCGAGGTTGGCTCTAAAGAAGTAAACGGGGGGTGGAATCCCCATATCCACGTTCAGGTTTCATTGATAAAGCCAAGCGAAGGTGATTTACCGGGGGTTGTGAGTCAAGAAGACCATAGCGAGGCTCTCAAAATTTATCCGGACCCGAGAATTATTCTCGGCGCGATCTATTAGTGTTTCACATCAAGAAATATCACGACGCTTTAGCTTTAGAATCTAGCGAGATTTGACCTAAAGAATAGCCTCAAAATATGAAGAAAAAATGATATTTTGCCCTGGCATTTTGCCAAGTAATTACAACAAGATACGAGTCATTGCCAAAGACCTACTTTAGGCCTGTTATCTCCCGTTCATAGTGTTCCGATACATAATATAGATTCAGTGAAGAAGTGTTGAACGTATGATGAAGATTTATGGAAGATCATTTGAACTCTTAAAGTTGGTTCTAGTGTTGGTTGCGCTAGTCGTTTTGTCGGCCTGTGCTGAGCAACCGACTGATGATCTCGAAGATATCGCCGAGCGAATTCCTACGCCAACACCGACCGCCGAGCCGACTCCAACTCCGACTCCGACTCCGACTCCGACTCCGACTCCGACTCCGACTCCGACTCCGACTCCGACTCCGACTCCGACTCCGACTCCGACTCCGACTCCGACTCCGACTCCGACTCCGACTCACAAAGTGGGTGGTAGTATCAATCAACTTGATCATTCAATTCTCCAACTCCGACTCAATGGTGCTGAAACAATCAATGTGAGTCCGGGAGCTTCGACCTTCGAATTCGCCACCGAAGTCGAAGAAGGAGCGGCCTATTCAGTCAGTATTCAGACGCAACCTTCAAGTCCAAGTCTCGATTGTCAAATCGCCAATGCCAGTGGAACCATGGGAACAAGTGATATCAGTAACATTTCTGTAACATGTCCCTTTCTCCAAGACCTTCTCGTCGAGTCCGATCAATCGAGTATCAATGTTTCCGAAAATGCCACGGCAACAGCCAGGGGCCTCTACAATACCGGCGAGTTAAAAACTCTAACGAGTTTTGTAAGTTGGTCCTCGTCCGACAATGGCATCCTGTCCTCTAGCGGAAATCTATTCTCAGGTGTCAGTGGTGGCTCAGCCCTTATTCAAGCGAGCTTTGCCGGGCAATCAGAATCACTTGGGGTCCAAGTCAATAGTGCCAACCTTGTTTCGGTGGCTCTGAGTCCGCAATCTCCGAATGTATTCATAGGCGGTGAGCAAAGTTTAATTCTCACCGGAACCTACGATGATGGGAGTCTTCGAAATATCACCGAATATGCAACGTGGTCCTCTGATTCTCCCGGTGTTTTAACCGTCTCTGATACATCTGGAAGTAAAGGTGAAATATCAGGAATCTCGGCTGGTACTGCACAAATCACAGCGACCTATGGGGCGCAGTCGGATACTCTGGACGTGACTGTCTCGGCCGCCACTGTGACCGAGCTCCAGCTGACCCCCTTCGTAATCAATGGCCTGGTCGGGATGAGGCAAAACCTTCAGTTAACGGCGATTCTTAGCGATTCGTCCTCTTCGGATGTTACAAGTTTCGCAACCTATTCAAGTAGTGATGAAAGTGTCGCAATCGTCACTTCCAATGGCCAAGTTGAGCTCGTAGGGCCGGGTAGCGCAACGATCACCGGTGCCTTTGGGGGAATGGATGCTGACGCAAGTGTCGTCTCCTCAGCGGATACACTCAATACAATCAGTCTTAATGAGACCAGCCTCGATATTCCTCCCGGAAGTTATTTTCAGTTAGAAGCGACGGGAAATTATGCCAGTGGTGCTACTCCCGATATTACAGAGTCGGTGGTTTGGTCGAGCTCTAACGGTAGTCTCGTTAGTGTTTCAAATACCCAAGGGAGCCAGGGTCGCATTCAAATTATTGGAAGTTCTGGGTCGGCAACGGTAACCGCGAGTCTTGATGGAGTTAGTCAGTCGGTGACTGTTAACATCGTAGCTGCAACGCTTACTGAAATAAGAATTTCCCCTCCTGAACTTCTTATTTCTAAATCCACAGATGTAAAATTTGAGGCCATTGGGGTCTACGATAGTGGTGCGGAAGTCAACGTTACCGAACTCGTACAGTGGTCAAGTTCTCAAACTGGATTTGCAAGTATATTGAGCGGGGGTAACGGTGGTTACGTGAACAATACTTATACGGGGACCACCCATCAAAATGTAACGATCACGGCGAGCCTTTCTGGAGTTAACGAAACGGCAAGTCTCATTATTACTCCAGCGAATTTGGACTCCATTAATGTCGTTCCAAGTAATGCCAGTCAAAATGTCGGGAAGAATATTGAGTATCAAGCCTATGGTGTATTTGATGACGGTGGAAGTAGTGAGCTCACGGACGTTGTTCTTTGGGTCTCGAGTAATACCACGGTAGCAAAGGTTTCGAATGCCTCGGAGTCGTCGGGTGTTGCACAAACCTTGGCCGAAGGGTCGACTACGATCTCTGCAAGTCTCGGTGGGTTTACCGGCAACTCAGTGCTGACTGTTTCGGATACGGATCCAGAATCCATTGCTGATGAAGGGTTTGGCTTACTTGGTTATTATCACGACGGAAGAAACTTTGATACCCTTGTCGGCCAGAGGATTGATGCACAAATAAACTACGATTGGGATAGGGGGCTAGCGCCACTCGGTGTGGGAGATCAATTTTCAATCCGTTGGGAAGGTCAGATTAAGCCCTTGTACTCAGAGCAGTACACAATTTGCACCCGCTCCGACGATGGTATCCGAGTTTATATCGACAGTACTCCTGTGGTCATCAATTGGACTGATCACGCGCCAAGGGAGGATTGCGGCACCATTACTTTGAGCGGCGGTACAAAGTACGACATTCTCATCGAGTTCTACGAGAATGGTGGACATGCGGTTGTTGAACTCTATTGGGAATCTGCGAGCCAAGTTAAAGAAGTCGTTCCTTCACAATACCTTTACTTACCCGAATAGTTAATTAAAGTTCTCTTAGGTAAAAGCTTTATAAACTGACCCAGATTCTTGTGTTTTTGGAACGAGGAGAATCAAATTCTACTTGTTCCAAGTATCCTGGGAGTTCATTTTAGGGCCGGGCTCCTGCCCTTCTTGCCTGGGTCGCATCCGGCTGGCAAGAGCCCTAAAAATGAACCCCCATAACACTTTCCACAAAGAATAATTCTCCTCATCCCTAAAACACAGGAATTTGGATTCAATTTACAAACTGAACTAAGAGAAGGTTGCTTTCTTCCGGCTTTTCAATAGGAAGTTGTTGTGAAAGTAGGTATAGATATCAAGACGATCCTGAAGGTGGTGAATTGTTTTAGATGTACACCAGGTCCTTCTGACCAAACAACCCAAGTTATCTCGAATCATGGCACAGGTGTGATTGAGATAAAAAAGAGGGTCGAAACCTCCTTCTTTGAGTTCTCCTTGGCCAACGACACATCCTCTTCTTCCTCTATACTGAATGTAGTCGACTTCGGGGAAATGCCGATTAACACTTTTAATGTAATGGGGGTTTTGGTCGGATTCGATCGTAACCAGTGGCCCAATTGTGTTTTTAAGGTCCTGGAAAAGGCGCTCTCTTGTTTTGTGCCTTTGATCTTTTCTTCTGCCATATTTTTTTCGAGACCTTTTTGCAAGTAGGCCCTTGGCGGGCATAATAGACGCTCTCGCCCCCAAAATTCTTTGAGTGTACTTTTCTACCACAACCGTAATGCTCAGGGGTTTCATTTTACTGTGTTCGAAGGTTTCCATGTCATCGAAAAGAATCTCTTGGATTGACGAACTTTGCTTCAGCAATTGTCGATTTTTTTCTCTGGCCGACTTGGCTAGAAATTGAATTTTCGAGGCGACTGTGTTTTTACTGATGCCTAGAAGAAGGGCGATTCGTCTCTGGGAGTTCTTGCTGGCGATGAGTTTGAGGATGATTGAATTTAGGTGCCTTTTGTTTTGATGGATACACTTTTGTGTTGAGGCTTTGGAAAAAGTGGTATTACAACGAATGCATTTAAATCGTTGGATAGTTTTGTAGTCGGATTTTCGTTTGAAAAATCCGTGTTTTCGAATTTCACTGTGTTGTTGGGGACATTGAGGGCAGTATCTCTTCATTGATAAGAGATACTGCATCTAAGATACCTATTTGTGACTATCTGGATTCCACATGAAACTGGGCCACTTTGAAAGGTTTAAAGAGAGATGAGTCCTTCAATACCTTGGGTCTTTTTGTAAATTTCGATAACTTCATCGGAGCTGGCAACGGTTTTAGTCAGAGTAAATGACTTGTAGTTGCCATTTTTAGAGTCTTTGATGTCGGTTTCTTCTCCAGAAAACAATTCATTTAATTCGTCGATGTTTTCGGCTTTAACTATAAATTTAAAATAGTATTTTAAAGGGAATTCCTCGTGATTATCGAGAAGGTGTTTTAGTTTTTTCCATTTTTCTTCATTATCACCCATTTGATTTTCCTTTAAATTTGAAACTCTCGCAATTGAGCATGCTGAGATACGGCCTGAAACTTACCTTTTTCGTTCTTTGCAATTTGCGAGCAAGCGATATCGTTATCGTGGGTATAGAAAACAAACCACTTTTGACTTTCAATATTTTCGTAAAGCTTCTTTTTCTCGTCGATCAACAGTTCAGGGTAGCGATCATACCCCATGGTAATAGGTAAGTGAACCCACTGACTGCCTGGAATCAGATCTCCTGCAAATAAAATAGTGTTTTGATCGCCTTTTACAATACAATGCATTTGCCCGGGAGTATGTCCATCAGACCAAAAGAACTCAATCTGGGGAGGAACTCTATTGGACCTTCCATCTCTTTGGATGATTTCTAGGCGGCCACTGGCTTCAAGAGCTTGATTAATCTCTGGAACAAAAGAGGCTCTATCCCTTGAGTGGGGATTCTGTGCCCGCTCCCAGGCCTCTTCGCCAACGACGTAATGGGCGTTAGGAAACAGAAGTCTTTTTTCTCCGGAACTATAGGGCGAAAGAAGTCCACCGGCATGGTCAAAGTGGAGGTGGCTAAGAATCACTAAATTAATGTCCTCTTCTTTAAATCCCAATTCGTTTAATTCTTCGAGTAATAGATGGCGGTCACCATTTTGAACGCCATAGCGTTCTGCCATTTTAGGTGCAAAAAAAGCACCGATCCCCGTTTCACAGAGAATCAGTTGATCGCCAATTTTTACGAGCATTGATCGACAGGCGAGGGGGATGCGGCCAATTTCATCGGGTTGAATCCACCGCTCCCATACGGCCCGAGGGGCGTTGCCAAACATCGAGCCACCGTCGAGCATTTGTTTATTTCCTTCGAGTGACCAAACTGAAATCTGACTCATTTATAAACCCTCTAGTTTATGGAATAGCTTAAAGACACCGTTTGCGTAACATCCGTGGGTTTAACTCCCTGGGGAGGATCATTGTCGTGTCCAACACTTATCAAGTAATTAAATTTTAAATTTTCACTGAGCTTCGTCGTTATACCAAATTTTGTGCTCAATCGATGGTCGTATATTTGATCGATCAGCGGCTGGAAGTAGCCAATTAAAAAGACTTCTATGTTGTCATTAAGGTCATAGTTCAGAGCAATATAATTCGAATTGCGCAGGTAAACCTTGAGGCCCTGGTCGCTAAAACCGCTCACTTCTTGTTGGTCTTCTTCGGAGTAAAATACAGAGGTTCCAAAATAAAGGCGGACATCTTCATTAGAAAGAATTTTCCAACGCAAACCGACTCCACCTAGGGCGCGAAGAGAGAGTCTTCTAAAGGTGTCGGATTGAACTTGATAGTAGTTTTCCCAGAATAGAAAATTCCCGACCAGTGGTCCTATAAACCGTAGGTGGGCCAGGCTATTTCGAGTATCGACTTTTTGTCCTGACTCGCCGTAATTGGTTTGTGCGAGAGCGAGGCTTTGAATATCGCCAATCGGTCGAAGCATGAGAGCGCTTGCCGAAAAGGAGGATTTCTCGGTGTTTCCCGTTAAAAAACTTCCGCCCAAGCTAAGGTTGTATTTATTTTTTCCAGGTTTGGCCTTCTGAATAAGGCTTTCGATGTCAACAATGGCCTGGGAGTCGAGGACAGCTGTCAAAAAACAAAGTAGAATTATAAACGTTCGAATCATATTTCGATAAAAACAATTATATTAATTTCTGTAAACAAAAAACGCGCTACTGAAACGTCATACTGATGATATATCCGGTCGATTGAATGGAGCGAATGTAGCTTTTAAACGGCCCCAGCTTTTTCCTTAGAGATGCAATGTGGACATCAATGGTGCGAGGTTTCACATCACTAGCCGCTGGCCAAGCGACTTCCATAAGACGATCCCGTGTGACGGGTCGGCCAGGAGTCTGAAGGAGTTCCAGTAGAATTTTGTACTCCCTCGGTGTGAGATGAACGGTTTCATTGTAGTCAAAATCAGTGATTTTCATCTCTGGAAGGGAAAGGGAAATTTCAATGGGTCCCAATTTTAGGGACTCCTGAATCCCCTCATTCCCCTTGAGCCAAGAACTGTAGAGTTCAAGGATCTGGTCGAAGTTTTTCGAAGAGTGCCCTTCTTGGAACCACGAATTGTGAATGGAGCTTTGTAACTCGCCATAAAAGCAGATAAAGGGCGTCGACTGATATTCTCCACGAGCTTGACTCAACTCTAAAAAGGGGATGAGTTGCAATTTCTCGAGGCTTTGGTCAACGAGCACTATCTGAAATTGATTGAGATTCACATTTTCGAGAGCACCCTGCTCAGGAGTGAGGGAAAGGACATCGGCGTCTTCCCTTAAATCGTCTACGGAAACATCCTGTCCCGATCGATGAATGAGTAAAATAGCTGGTTTCTGCATTCATGCCTCCCCTTAACTCATGTTAAGAAGGAACATTCTTAGAATTATGGGGGAACTATGGGAATTTCCCCACAGATTTGCCTTTTAATGAGATAGAGGGCGGTGGCTTGTCTCAAAGCCGAGAGAGCACAAAAAAAACGCCTCCTCGGGAGACGTTTTTTTATTGAAATAGAAATCCCAAATAGGAAGGGATTATTCTACTTAAGTTCTCTGTGGACTGTGTGTCTTTTTAAGAACTTATTGTACTTCTTTTTTTCTAAACGCTCGGGATGCGTTTGGAAGTTCTTCTTAGTCGTATAGCGAGAAGGTGGTTTGCCTTCCTTACGTGCTTCTGTGCATTCGAGCGTGATGATTCTGATTTTACCTTTTTTCTTCGCCATTTTATGACCTCTTAGTACAGTGACTCTTTAAAAGCGTTGTGATATCACAAAATAAATTGCTTTGCTAGAGGAAAAATCATCTCCTTTTCCTTACTGGGCAGCGCTTTAAGTGTTTGAATTTACTAAGGTTCTATTTACTATCCCGGGGGAGGGGTCCACTGCTTCAGGACAAAGAGATTCGAGAGATTGAAAAAATCGTTAAAGAGGCCGGAGCCCTTATTATGGGGTTTTATGGTTCTGAGAAAACCCAGGTGAGCTATAAGGGCGACTCAAGCCCCGTTACCGATGCGGACCAGGCTTCAAATGACCACATTCTCGCCTACCTAGAAGCCCATAGTCCCTATCCGGTGGTGAGCGAAGAAGGGGAAGATCTTCCCGATGGTTCAGAACTGGAGAGTTTTTGGTTATTGGACCCTCTCGATGGTACAAAGCATTTTCTTAAAGAAGACGGGGAGTTTGTCATTAGCCTGGCCCTCATTCACCGCGAACAAGCCTACGCCGGCTTTCTTTACGCTCCCGTCAGCAAAGAGTACTATTTCGCGCAAAAATCTAAGGGTTGTTTTTTTAATGGGCAGAAGGTCGAAAACAAGAACCAAGGCCCTGCCAAGCGGTCCTTCTCAAGCGGCTATCATAAGAGAGAAGAGTCCAAGGAATTCCGTGAGCAATTGGGAATTGAGGAGTTCTTTCGCCTGGGATCAGCCTTAAAGTATGGTCGTATGGCCCGAGGGGCCGTCGATATCTATCCGCGCTTCGGTGAAACCCACGAGTGGGACATCGCTGCCGGGCAAATTATTCTAGAAGAAGCGGGGTGCGAGCTTTGGGATATCCAAACCTTAAAGCCGATGCGCTACGCAAAAGCCAATTACCTCAATAGGGGATTTGTGGCATTTCGTCGTAATCTTCAAATAAAAGACCTTATGCAGTCCCTCATCGAAAAGAGGAAACGTGCAATGAGAGAGAAAAACAATGGCTGACGTCGATCGAAATATAGAAGAATTAAAAAGTAAAGTGAAAGAGTTTTGTGAAGCTCGGGATTGGGATCAATATCATTCGGCCAAAGATCTTTCGATTGGCCTTTCAACCGAAGCGGCAGAGCTACTTGAGATCTTCAGGTTTCGTTCAGAGGCGGAGGAGAGGGAGGTTTTGCAAAAGAGTCGAGTCGAAATCTCAGAAGAGCTTGCAGATTGCCTGTTTTTTATTCTTCGTTTTGCGCAAAAGTATAATTTTGATTTAGACGAGAGTTTTCAAAATAAAATGAAAAAAAATGCCGAGCGCTACACGGTCGAAAAAGCAAAAGGCTCTAACAAAAAACTTTAAAAGTGGCAAAAAACTTTAAAAGTGGCAAAAAGCTTTAAAAGTGGTCCTTTCGGCTTCTCAATTCTGCAAAAACCTCTTCTGCACTGGCACTTTCCATCTTTAAATTCATGCGAATTTCCATAGAATCTGTGCGCATAAATGGGTTTGTATTCAATTCATCGCGCAAGCGAGTTGGCACCGTAGGAAGTCCTTGCTGCCGCAGCTTATTAACTTTTTGCATGCGATCAATAAGTCTAGAGTTTTGCGGCTCAACACTCATGGCGAACCTTCCATTGGCGAGAGTATACTCATGAGCGCAGTACAGAAGAGTGTCGGGATCTAAACTTTTAACTCGCTCGATACTCGAGTACATTTGCTCCATAGTTCCCTCAAAAACTCGGCCACAGCCCATGGCGAAGATGACATCTCCAATGAACAATACCTGATCCTCAGCGCAATGATAGGCAATATGACCAAGAGTATGACCTGGTAAATAGAGAACTTCAAATTGACTCGATCCAAATTCGAATTGATCGCCGTCTTTGTTTTTGATATCGCTTCCTTTTATTCGCTGCTGTTCGTACTCGGGGATTCTCAGTTGACAGCGAAACTCTTGCTTCAATTCTTGGTTTCCACCAATGTGATCGGGGTGGTGATGGGTATTCCATATCTGATCGAGGCGCCAGCCTTTTTCGTGTAATTTATTCTTAGTTCCCTGGAAGTCCGAGGGGTCTATGGCAGCAACTAAGTCAGAATCCTTATCTCGCAGGAGAAAATTATAGTTGTCATTCAGAGCTGGGTATTGAACGATTTCGATCTTCATGGCATAACCTCTCTATTATTGAAGGGGTTTTTGTCCGTGAAAGCAATGAGAAATCAATGTTAAAGCAAATTAAAGAGATGGAAAATCATATTCTTAAGACGTGTCGAATGGTGTGGGCGATCGCACTCATTCTTGTTGTTCTTTTTGCGGTTTATGCACAAATGTTTTTTATCGAAGGGCCAGAACAAGCGGTTGACAGCTTTGCGAAAAACTTAATCTTCGCTCTTGGTATTGGACTCTTTTTGATTGCAAGTATGGGAGTTGGTTATTTTGTAGTGCGACTTGGTGATCAGGTTTTGAACGAGAAATTGAGCTTTGTAAAAGGTCTTCAGCGACTAGCCCTTTCCCATATTCTTCGGTACAGCTTGCTCGAAGCGGTGGCCATTAATGGCTTAGTGCTGGCGGTATTTCAGCAAGATATTTCGGCTGCCTATCCTTTCTTGGTACTCTCTGTACTTGGTTTTTTTCGATACTTCCCTAACTACAGAAATTTATTTTCACAATACCCAGAGCTGACGGAACCCCCTGGTGAGGTCTCGACCTCAGAGGCTTAATAGGAGTCATATTGAAAGCTCTGATACAACGAGTGAAGCAAGCGGAGGTTTCTATCGATGGCCAGAGTCACGGCAAGATCGATCGAGGAATCCTTACCCTTTTAGGTGTTGAGGAGAATGATTCGGCAAAAGAGGTCGAGTGGCTCTTGCAGAAAATTATAAGCCTCAGAATTTTTCCAGACGACCAAGGTAAAATGAATCACTCTCTTGCGGACTTGGGTCTCAGTCATTTAGTTGTATCTCAATTCACCCTTTTAGGAGATGTCAGAAAGGGAAGGCGACCTCATTTTCTAAATGCCGGTGATCCTAAAAGGGCCAAAGAGCTTTTTTGTGACTTTGTACGTATGAGCCAAGATAAGGGAATAACCACAGAGCAAGGTGTGTTTGCGGCTGATATGGAAGTGAGTCTTATCAACGATGGTCCAGTCACGTTTATGATTGATACGCCTGAATCCCTTTGAACCTCCATAATTTTCTTTAAGGCTAGCCCTCGTTTGATAGATTTCGTATCATGAACTATGGAGAAAAAGCAGATCAAGATAGCCATTTCACAGCGAGATTCCATAGATCTGAACTATAGTTCCGACGGTGAAATGGTCAAAGATTTTTCCTATCAAGTTATTGGTTGTAAGGACTTTGTTGATCAGGTCGAAGCGACCTTTAAAGACTTTTCAGGTAATATCTCTGATCTCGCTTTACCTGAGGGAGACAGTCACTCAGATATTCTTATTCGCGAACTCATTCTCAAAATTAAAGCCGATTGGAATTTTCCTTATAATGATGAGGAGCTTTGTCATTGTCGAGTCATCCCAACTGAAGTGGTCGATCAAGCTATTATTTCCGGGGCTCACAGTGTTAAAGCTGTAAATCGAATTACTTCGGCTGGAACGGGATGTGGCACCTGTCGAAAAGACATCGAAGCACTGATTAATCATAGATTAGCAAAAACGTCTTCGAAACAATAGGCGCTGTTTACTTTGCTTCCAATGGTGCCCATGGGTACCAGAGTTCTAAAATAAGAGGTTTCGCCTCCGGGATTAAATCGACGTCGTGATCTCAATAGATCATTGTCTTCAAGATAGCGAAGTAAAAGATCAGCATCATCTACACTAAGGTGTCTTGCCTGAAAGTTGTGACGACTTTCAAGGGTGTTAATTAAGCTCTCGCGACCGAGAAAGTGAAATATTCCACCCATGTAGGTAACGAGCCCTGGATTTCCAAGGCTGACTCGCCGATTGTGTTCGATTTCTCGAGCCCAAAGAATGTTTCTACGTGTTCTCGAGGCTGAAGAGTTATCGTATAACTCATAGTATTCCTCGAGACGGTCCAATTGCCCCATGTGGAAGAGGCTGTAAATCGAAAGTCTTTGCACGAGAATGTCGTAAACGTGGCTCGACTCCAAAAGACTATCAGAAACTCGGTGCATACTTGCGACCAGATTCATGAGTCTGTCTGCGCTTAATTGGGAGCGGACCGATTCGAGGTGGGTTTCTACTGGCTCGAGAGACTGAAGCCGAACCCCAAAGTAATCGGCAAAGCGATAGAGGTCATCATCAAAATTTCCGTTAATTTCAACGCCAAAAGGAACTTCCCTTTTAAGTGCATTCACCAGTTGTAAGTAAGTGAAGGTATAGCTCCAGTCCGAAAGAGTATCGACATCTACGTTTAAGAATTGGCTCAGGGTTTCGAGGTAATCGGGGTGATCTTTGAATATGATACCGGTTCTCTCGGAGACATTACGTGTAGATGCTAAGTGCTCTTGAAACTCCCACATGTCTCGTTCATTGAGTTCTGAAAAAACCAAACGACTCGACTGGAGAAAAATGCGAGCGAGAGGGTGGAGGCAATTGACCCCTTCATCGCGGCACTGTGCTGGATCGATTGGAAGCTTCAGGCCCTCGTGGACGTAGCCGATCGCCACAGAACAACTCCCATAACTATCTTTGAGTAGCCAAAGATAACTTGAGCCCGCAGACGGCTGCTGGACATCGGTATGACTAACTTCCTGGGCGACTCCAAGAGCGCTGAGAAGAGTGATAAAAATGCAGGAGCTTGCACAAATAAACCAACTTCGAAACATGCCCTTCAGAGTGCAAGGCCTGTGCCTTGGGGAATCCGAAAATCAATGTGCTTTCATGGGCTTAGAAGGGTCCTTAGCGAGATATTAACTGAAAATAAGATGAAGAATTCTATTTATTGATATCCAAAATGCGTTCTACATGGGCCTAGGATGGGCCCAATTTTTTGAGGAGTTCAGCGGTCACTTTGATTTGGATGTCTTGAAGCTCACCTTTGACGTAGGCTCCCGAAGAGTATTTGTGCCCTCCGCCACCAAATTGCTCGGCCACTTCAAGAACCTCAAGCTTTCCTTTTGATCGAAGGCTCAGCTTATAATCGTTGGGGCCATCCTCTCGGAAGAGGACTGCCGCTTCGAGGGACTCAATATTCATAACCATATCGATGACATCTCGTGAGTCATCGAGGTGCATGTTGTGTGTTTCAAGGTCTTCTTTTTTGATGTTGAGAACTGCGAGGCGAGAGTCGGCATAGTATTGAATCTGGCCAAGGACCTTAGAAATAAAGGCGATTTTATCCGTCGTGAAATTTCCGAATAGTTTTTGGTGGATGAGGCCCGGTTCTTCGATATAGGGAAGAAGTTCTGCCGCTATAAGGTGAGAGGCTGCGGAATTGCGAACATACCTGAAAATCTGCGTATCGAAGACAATACTCGTGTAGATCGCTTGACTAATATTTGCATCGAGCTCTACGTTGAGTCCTTTAATAATTTGGTAGGCCATCTCACCGGTACTTGCCGCTTTGATGTCGATGACAGAGTCCATGGTGGGGCTCGGCCCTTCTTTTAAAATAGGGTGATGATCGATAAAGACAATCTTTTTGCAGGATTTTTCGAACTCTTCGTAAAGAGGAGCTAGAAGTCGTTTATCATTGGTATCAAAAATGAGGCAAAGATCGATGTCTTTGATTGCGCTATGCTTGCCTTCAAAAATTTCAACTTGATCGGTACCGCTAAGGAATTCATATTTTTTTGGCAGTTCATCGACGTTGATGACTCGAGCTTTTTTTCCGCATTTATTAAGAGCGTGGAACAGTCCGAGTTGAGCTCCCAGTCCGTCACCGTCACACTGCCTATGTGTACTCAGTGCTATACTGGTGGCATCATTGATATCTTTTAATAACTGATCAAACATAGAGTCTCTGTGATTCCTTTTTACAACTACTAGATTATATCCTTAGTGTTAAATTTTGTATGAATTTCTTTTAGAAAACCGTAAATCTTTAGCTGGCGCGAGAGCCCGTTTGCAGGCCTCTTCTCATAATGAAGCTTTAATTAAGCTTCCTCAACTTTTGTCTAAATACTTTAGTCAATTCCTGTAACAGAGTTTTTGAAAGTGAACTGACAAAGATCCCGGTCTTTGGGTTCATATCAATCGAAACGGGGTAGTCATAGATGCTTAAATCGGCGTAGTAGTGGGTTTGGCTCGAGACCTGACACCTTTGAATAATGGGCACTGGTGTAAGGCCGTACTCGGCAGCTGTGCGAACAATAATTTGAAAGAGACGGGGGCTGTAGACGTTCAGAACCAGTGATGACTCTAGGCCATCTAAGTTTTCATAGTAGTGAATACTTTCCGGTTGAAGAGTTCCCTTGATCATAGGCTGGTCGTCACAATCTGGGGAAGATACTTCAGGCCTAAGGAGGCGATTCCTAAAAACGAAAAGAAACCAAAAATATCAGTACAAATTGTGACGAGAACGCCACTACTCACAGCTGGGTCGAAATTTAGTTTTTTCAAGACGATTGGAGTGATCGCTCCTAAACCTGTGGCCACGATCGAATTCAGTATCATTGAGATACAAATTACGATGGCAACGAGTAAATCTTGTTTCCAGAGATAAATAAGCGAGCCAGCGGTAATGCCTAAAATAATACCGATTTGCACACCGACAAAAATTTCTTTGAGAAGAGCTTTGCGAATCGTTATGAATTGAAAGTCGTCAGTCGCCAGTCCTCGGTTGACTACCGTTAAAGTTTGAATTGCTGTATTGCCGCCTGTAGCGGCCACAATGTTTTTTACCGAGGCAAGAATAATTAATTGCGCCATGGTTTGTTCAAAAAGACTAACAACGGAACTGGCGATTGCGGCAAGAATAAGATTCAAAAACATCCAAGGGATTCGATTTTTAAAACTCTTTGCACTCGGAGTGTAAACCCGGTCATCCTCTTGAAGACCTGCTGTCGCATAAATTTTTGCAGTCGCCTGTTCCTGAATAACGTCAACGATATCGTCAACAGTCACCAATCCCAAAAGTCGGTGGCTTTTGTCGACAACTGGTAATGCGATAAAATCGTACTTAGAGACAAGGTTTGCCACCTCATCCTCAGGAGTTTCGGGGGTGACGGAGATAATATCTTTGCGTGCCAGTTCTCTGAGGTGTTTTTCTGGAGCGGCGGTGACCAATGAGCGAAGTGACACGACACCAATCAGCCGATCATCCTTATCCACGCAATAAATGTAGTAGATGCTCTCTTCTCGAGATCTCATGCGCAAAATATCGATGGCCTCTCCAGCGGGAAGGTCGGCGGGAAGGGTGAAAACCTTTTCAATCATCAATCGGCCCGCGGAGTCCTCTGGATAGTTGAGGTAATGCTCAAGTTTGGTTCGCTTTTGTCGGGAAAAACTTTCGAGAATGCTGTGCTTTCTGTGGTCGTCGACAAGGGAGAGCAAGAAGGCTCCATCACTTTCGGGGCATTGGGCAATGATGGCTTGCACTTGGGCATCGTCGAGTCGTCCCAGAAGTTCCTCGAGGCGACTCTCGGGAAGGTCGAGTAGAGCTTCGTGGGAGCGATCGATGGAGATCAAGGCGTCGATAAGGTTTCTGATTTCAACATTATTAAGGTGGCTAAAGAGAGCGGCCAGGTCTGGAGCGGCCAATCGACTGAGTATGGATTTCAAGGGTCGGTTGTTTCGCCCGACAAGCAGTCTTCGAATGATTGAAATGTTAGTCGGGTTCAATCTCATAACGCTGCCTGTTAAGTCCGCGATAATGTTGGTCTTACGTACGATCCTATCTTCTCGTTTCAGCTTGCAGACGTCAATGGTTTTAGTTATAAGGTATGTTTAATCAAAACCACGAGAGGTTCGATGGCTGACAACGAAAATCTGCCGGTAACTAAACGAGGCAAACAGCTTCTTGAAGATGAACTTAAGAAACTCCTCACTGTGGAGCGCCCTTCGGTAATTAAAGCCATTGAAGAGGCACGGTCCCATGGGGATTTAAGTGAAAACGCAGAATATGATGCGGCGAAAGAAAGACAAGCCCTTGTAGAAGGACGGATTAGTGAGATCCAGTCTAAATTAGCTGGTGTTGAAGTCGTGGATCCCTCTTCAATCCAAAGTGATCGAATTGTCTTTGGAGCCCATGTCACCGTGATGGATATGGATAGCGAAGAAGAAGTCTCTTATCAGATTGTTGGCGTCGATGAAGCCGACGTAAAGTCTGGTTATATTTCAATTCTATCTCCTCTGGCCCGCGCCATGATTGGTAAGCAGGATGGCGACCAAATTGTGGTGCGTAGCCCTAAGGGCGAAAAAGAATACGAAATCGTCAGTTTCGAATTTAAGTAATTAACACTTCTGTCAAAATAATTGGATTCTTGCTCGCTGGCTCTATGGTCTCTATGCTTAGATTATGAGTGCGAAGCCTCCTAGTAGTAGCTACCAGAGTAAGAATTTAGTTGAGAACCAGCCGGGCATGGCGATTAGTTTAATCGTTCTCGTCCTGAGTTTGTTCTTGGGGCTCGCATTTCGATTTGTAACTAACCCTCAAATTTTAGAAGAAAAACTTCAAGAGCAACTTCAAGGGGCGCTTGGCAATTACGACTTAATCTTAAAGAAGCCGCGAATTAGCCTTAAGAACTCGTTTGTACCGGAATTGGCTTTAAGGGTTGAAAGCCTTTCCGTTAAATCGCAAAGCTTTAGTTGCGGACCTGGATTCGATTTAATCTCACTGTCCTTTCCGTTAACTTTCAATCAAGTTTTTTCTGGGGACTTTAAAATTGCACGTGCTCGGGCGGAGCAAGTCTTGGTCGATCTCAGAGAGGATGAAAGCTGCCAAAGTGAAAAATCAAAAATCACTCAAGAACCCCAGGAGATTAGAAAAGTCATAGAGAAATTAGATCCCGAAAAGGCGAGAGCTCAAGTTCAAGAGGTTTTATTGGCAAAGGATGAACCGGTTCTTCATGTTCAAAAACTCAGACCCCATATCATTCGCTTTTTAGAGCCCATTAAAAGAGAATTGAGCAAACCCCTTTATCGAGACCTTTCTTTAAGAACTATTCATATTGGGGAGTTGAAGTTAAGAAGCCCCGAATTTGTTAAAGAACTTGTTTTTCAAACAATTGATCTCGATTTATCAAAGGCTGTAGACGATGAGGCGGGTTCCCAAGTAGAAATGCAGTTTGAACTTTTGTATCCAGAGCTCTTTCTCGACCGATTACAGAATCAGAGTCGCATATTTTTTAAGATTGGATTGAACTCTCAGAGAGTCGAGCTGTTGAATCGATTTAGAGCCGCTGAAGGAAAAATTGAAAGTCTCCTTCAATTTGGTATCGAGTCAGAAAAGAGTGAAGATTGGACTCTCGATTTTGAATCGAACATGGATCACTTTTCATTATCCTCTTTAACTCAGATATTAGAAACCTTCGATGTCTTACAGTTTAACAAGAAGCCCGAGTTTTCGTGGCTCGACTGTCGTATCAATTTCAGAGAGAAAATCTCGAGTCTGGCGGAGCTGAAGCTCTATGTACAAGATTGTCGAACCAGTGGAAGACTGGGGAAAATACGTCTTCCCAATTTGATTTGGTCCGTTCGAAAGGGCTTCATTCCTTTTCAAGTGGCTTTTGAAAAACTCAATTTGGACCAACTTTCGGAAATTCTTTCGTGGACGGCCTGGAGAGGGACGTTCGATCGCCTCGGCCTCGTTCAAGGCGAGTTGCTGTATAAGAACGCAAACGATATTGAGGTGAAAGCCATCTTAAAAGACGCCTATTTACGAATATCAGGAGGTGGCTTGCGAAAATCCCAACACGTTGAACTCCTGGGTTTTAAACTCCACAGAAGTGAGGAACGAATATCCTTGTTGATCGACCAGGGGAAAATTGAAAGGGGTGAAATTGAAGGAACACTGACTGCGAATGCCTCCCATGATTTTCGGTCGGGTCTGATTCAATTCGACCTAAAGAAACTCAACTTCGACCCCGCTATCGAGAAAATGATTTTTGGTGGAGACCTTCAGGGCTTGGCGATGGTGGGTCAACTCAAGTTCTTGGATAAGAAGCTCGATTTTTTTCGAGGACTTTTGAAGTCTTCAGAAATGAAGGGGACTGACTATAGCTTTAAGGATTTAAAAATCGAATCGGAGCTTAAAAGAAATGAAGTTCATATGAAGCTAAAAGCTCAGTCGGGCAGTATAAAAGGCGAGCTTTACGATTTCTTGAAGTCTATGTTCTTAGAGTATAGTTTCCCGAATAATGAATTGATCATCACCGATGTGAAAAGTCGGCTCCGACTTAAAGATCATGAAGTGAGTTGGGAAAAGTTCAAGGCGAGTATCAAAGGTGACATCAGCATTGGTTCAACGGGAGGTTGGAATGAGTCAGAAGACCTTTATGGCCAACTGCAAATTAAGTTTCCAAGTTTGCGGTCGATTTACTGGAACCTCCAAGGAACTAAAAGTAAGCCGGAAATTGAAATAGATATGAAGCAACTCAAACAAGTCGTCTCGGGCCTCAAAGATAAGGACATTCGCGAAAGCGTCCATAGTCTTCTCGACTCTTACAATAAACAAGAGGGTGGTGATCTCCTTCGGCAAATCGGCAATCGCCTTTTTAAAAAGGCGGGATCTTTGGTGCCTGATTTCCTTAAAGGAGCGGATTCTAAAGAAGACGTCGAGGCTCAATAGTCCCTTAGACTCTTGAGGTTTCATTTTAGAACCAAAATTTCCTCTATAAATACCTGAAATTATTAAGTATTGTTTTTTTGAACCCATAATGGACTCAGTCGCAAGTCTCTTTTTCAGGGTGGGCCTTTTGCTAGAAGGAATATCAACGCTATGTGTTATAACCTTCTCACAGAACATGATCCAGGAGGAGAGTAACCAGCACTGGTTTTTTCTTCGGTAACCACCGGTTCAATGAGTCTCCGTTCGGGAAATGAGCTTGCTAATCATTTTCGATTTGGAATTCAAGTTTGCTTTTGGCAGACCCGGTAGGTCTTCGCCTAGTGGTGGGAGTCAAGGGGGCGCATGAAGGGTTTTAATCTTGTTAATTGAGATTAAAACCCTTCAATTTTTTTCCAAACCACCGCATATTACTCTTTGTGTATAAGTCCATTTTCAAAGCCATGAATTATTTTTGGAGAGCACCGGATTGGCCGGTTTCTTGGGATTTACCTCGATTTCAAATTCATCGGGGGGCCCATATGGAAGGCTATAAGGAAAACTCTATTGAGGCCATTTCAAAGGTCACTGAGAGTTTTGCGCCCATGGTTGAATTTGATGTGCAGATTTTCAAGAAATCACTGATTAGTTTTCACGATGAGCATGGGCAGCGACTCCTAGAAATTCCGAGTAATTTAGATGCGTTCAGTGAAAGGGAGCTATTTCTCGATTATTCAGTTCCGCGGCTCAATCAAATCTTTCAGGAGGTTCCCGAAGAATTGGCATTTAACATAGAATTTAAATGCCCCATGGGTAAAGAGGGTGAATTTGTAGATTTATTTGTACCTATATACAAGAGTCTTGCAAAAAATCGCAGGGTCCTCGTCTCTAGTTTTAATCCCATCGTTTTGTTTGAACTGAAGCAAGCATTACCTGAAATTCCAAGAGCTCTTCTTGTTACCTGGCAAGCTGATCCTCATAATTCGCCTCTTCTGAAATCGATGGCCCTACTCGCTCTGTCTTCGCCCCATTTAATTCATTTCGATCACAACTATCTCGATGAAGAATTGATTCAACTCTTTAAAGAAAAAAACTTAAAGGTAGCAGCATGGGTCGTGAATAAGGAGTTTCAAATGAAAAAACTCCTGCGAACAGGAGTTGATTCAATAATTACAGATAGAATTGATCTTTTAAAATCTAGTAGTTTTCGTAACTTTTCCAACGAATTGTAGTTGGAAAGCCCTCTGTTCCTTCGAGATTGTGGCCCTCGGAGTTTTCAAACTTAATATTGTGATTGGCCCATCGGCTCATTTCTTCAGCCTCGGACTCGCTCTTAGGGACTCTTCTTAATTGAACAGGGAGATTCGCCACAGGTACCTTGGCTGCGAACTTTCGGTAACACATTCTCTTTGAATTGTATTTATTGTCCTCATTCCAGCAGCCGAAGCTTTTATAGGGAGTGAAAACCTTGAATCGAACAACAAAGTGATCGTCACCAGAATCAATTTTCCAGTACTGGCTAATATGCTCTTCATTTTTGTAGAGATTTCGAAAGAGTCCCCAGTTTGAAGCCTGAAAACTTGTTCTTCGTACCTCTTGATCCGCAGAAATCTGGGGACTGTTAGAAAGTAAGTAGGTTTTCATAAGGGTGGTCATCGTGTCCCAACCGTAGGCTTGACTAAGAGCACAGTGGTTACCATTTTCAAAGTTGATAACTTGAAGTTTGGATAAGCCTCTAAATTGATCGAGGGTGTTTGATAGGACTCGACCATTGATATTAAAATTAACAACCCAATCATTTTTCGAGTTTAATGCGAGAACGGGAATATCAGAAGTGACCCGTGCGAATCTTTGAAACTTGTTGAGCTTCCAGAGTTCCTCAGGTTGTGTCACCTGTAAGTTTTCAAAAGGATCAAGTTGCCAGCGGTAATTAGTTTCGTTGTAGTATTTGATGGCTCCATTGGCGATCCGATTAGGGATTTCAGGGTTATCCGCTATTTCGTCTGGCTCCGTCGCCTTTCTAAAAATATCACCTAAAATGGGAACGATAGAAATGGCTTTGGTCACCTCAGAGAGAAAGAGGCGTCGCATGATTTTGCCCTTGATGTTTGTCTGAAAAAGATTCTTGAGAGAGGGCTGGAGGTCGACGGCAGGGCAGATGGCGATAGCACTTTGAATCGGAGGACGATTAAAAGAGGTTCGGTTGTAGCCGCTGTAGTAACCACCGTAAAGGGCAGCATGTCCACCTAAACTAATTCCCACGATATGAATACTTGAAATTCTTTTGGAGAGTTGTCTGTGATTTCTTAACCACTTGGCTATGCGGACAAAAGTCATACCTTCTTCGTGGCCACCAATGGCGATTCGACGATTGTCCGTCGTAAACTGAAGTCCCGTGAAATTCCCTACGAGTAGGGCATTAAAGGGCCCTGAATCAAAGGTGTGCATCATCGACCATTTAGCGGTGGAGTCTCCCGTATTACAAAATGCTCCGCATTTAATGATGACAAGCGGCCGTGGTTTAGGATCGGGCTTTAAAGCCAGGTAGGCTCTCTGAATGTACTGATCATCAACTTTAAAGTGGATTTTTCGAACGCGCGGGTGATCGCACATGTTGTACTTAACCGTGCCGATCTTTGCGAGGCCCCATAGGTTACCGGGCCAGTCTCTTTGTAAGTCCTCACCACAGCGATCAAAGTGCTCCCGCAATCTGGCCTCTTGGGCAATGGGGTAGCCCGCAGTTTCTTCAATGGCTTCTTCGAGATACTTATTATCACAACTTGGACCAATGGGTGTTTTGGGAAGACCGGACGGGCTCCACTTGAGGTAGCGACCGAGAAAACCACTACTGTGTTCTTTGTTCTTCTCCATGTGGTCTGTGACGACTTTGTCTGGATTCGATCCCGTATCTTTTGCCTGATCGGAAAAAGCTTGGTCGATTTCTCTGCGGCAATCTGCCGTTGAGAGAACTCTAAGGTCATCGGACTCAATATCAGAAAAAGTTTGATTGAGTTCTAAATCCCACTTTTTTAATTGATCCGCACTTGGTTCCGCAGCCATCGATGGCAACGAAAAAAGAATTAAACTGAGCAACAATAAAATAGGCTGCGTCTTCACAATATCCCCTCCTAATATTGGAAGACCGGCTATAAATAAACCGGCTTACCATCTATCTTATCGAAATTCTAAGCAATTCCTAAAATAGAACGGGAAGAGATCAACGGAAAGTCGAGGTGAATCTAGCCTTTTGCAAAGCTGATTTCTTGCCAAAACTTGACTAATTGACGACTTGTCATACGAACAACTAGGTTGGCACTTTCAGCGAGTTTTTCTTGAATGGATTTCTTTTTCTTATAGCGAATGCGAAATACTTTCTTTTCATCAATGGCGTGTAAAATATAATCATCACTTGTTTGAATGCGATCAATGAGCTTTTTCTCTAGGGCCTGTTTGCCGTACCAATACTCACCTGTAGCAACGGCTGAGATATCGAGTTGCGGGCGGTGCTCAGAGACAAAGTTTTTGAACAAGTCATGGGTTTCGTTGATTTGCTCGTTGAGCTTGTTAATTCCTTTGTCGGTAATTTCACCGAGAAGAGAAACCGTTCGCTTGTATTCTCCAGCGGTGACTTCTAAAAAGTCCACATCATTCTTTTTAAGCAACTTATGGATATTTGGAATTTGCGCCAAGACTCCAATGCTGCCGAGTATGGCAAAGGGCGCAGCAATGATCTCGTGACCTAAGCACGCCATCATGTAACCACCACTGGCAGCGACCTTGTCCACCGAAATGGTGACCTTGAGGCCTTTTTGTTTAAGTCGATCAATTTGCGAAGCGGCTAAGCCGTATCCGTGAACAACTCCACCGGGGCTCTCGACCTTCAAGAGGACTTCGTCTCCTTTTTCGGCTACGAGTAAGACCGCAGTAATTTCCCTGCGCAAAGACTCAACTTGAGAGGCTTTAATATCGCCTTCGAACTCTATGACGAAGAGACGGCCCTGAGGATGTTTTTCATTTTCTTTACTCGACTTTTTCTCTTCTTTCTTCTCAGACTTAAGAAAGCGTTTGAGCTCTGCTTTACCGAGAATCTGCGCCTGTAAAAAGTTTTTAGCCTCTTTCCAGCTTTTGTTAATGGCTGTTATTTCAAGTTCGGGTCGAATATTGGCGCGCGCGATGAGGATAAACAGCACGATCATTACTGCGATGATGCCCACGACAATTATAAGAGTGGATCCGGCAAACCGAAGAAGATCGAAGAGAATATCCATTTGAGGCCTTTCGTTGATGATCAGACTGAATAGGCTTTCAAGAATAGGTCTAGATAGGATCTAGGTCGAGGGAAAACTGCAAGATTTAGTCTTCATTAGCTTTTGAGTTATTATAGTTCTAGGAGTACCCATGTTGAAAATGCAAAAAAAGCCCCTTCTTTTTGTGGTGACCTTTGTTATTGCGAGCGTCTGTCTCAGTTTTTCTGGAACAGCAGAGGCAAAGAAGCCCCTCACGCCCGAGCAAAAGAAAGAGGTCGATAAGCTGAAAGCGCGAATTCTCTCCTTTTACGAGCGCCAAATTGAAGATTTGGAGTATCAAGAGCAGAGGCGCCAGGGTATTGAAGCTATGCGTAAAGAGCGTCGTGCTGAGGAAGAGAAGCGAGAGCAAATTAGGCAAAAGTTTGTAGAAGTTCAGAGGGCGAAAAGTCAAAAAGATGAAGAAGAGGCCTATCAACGCTATTTGAAAGAGCTAGAAAAAGAGGCTGAAATTCGCAACCGAAAAAGAAAAAAGTATGTCCAGACCCGAGAAGCTCTCGATCAAACCTTAGTTGAACTCAAATTTTCTGAAGAGCGCGAGTACGAGTTGGAGTCCCAAGACAGAAAGGCCAATGCGCCTGGAAACTAGGGTTTCTGAACGGGTTCCTGCACCGGTTGGCCGAGAATTTCATCGGTGCTCAATGAAGTCATAGCGGACAGATTTTTTAAGACATACCAGAGAATAGCCCCGGTCATAATCATAGAGGGAATCATTAAAACTAAAAAACCCATCCATGTCATTTCGGCAATTTGCTTGTTTAAAACCTCAGAACGTTGATCTCCAGAAAGACTCGGGTCGATTTCTTTGAAGATAAAAATTGCGAGAACAAAATTGACAATGGCACTGACTAAAAAGCTTCCTGCCAAGAAGAGGGTGGCCCGCTTTATGATGTGAGCCCACTCCTTCATTTTATCATTTTCAAGAAGTCGTTCTTTGACCATTTCCCATTGCAGGATGCCACTAGCGGTAATGAAGTCCTCGAGAAAGGGTTTTTCAGAGCGGCTTGAAAGGGCAATGGCAATTCCGATGATTAGAGGAAATGCCGCTTCTTTTACGGCAAACCAAATTCCTTCCAGATCGGCCAAAGCTAAACCGCCCGTAACGACAACATTTGCGATACCGAGAATTGAAAGAGCATTGGTTTTCTTGAGCTTGTAGTAGTCCCAAAGTCCGTAGCCCAGTGGAAAGCTGAGTGCTAGAAGTAGTGCGAGGAGTGGACCATTGTCGCCCAGGTATTTTGAACCGTTATTCAAAATAACCACGGGAATGATTAAGTTAAATGCAATATTCGAAAAAAAACCCTTTTGCTGATCCACTTACTAAAGCTCTCACAAATCTCGATCAAATGAAAGTCGGGGAGTAATTAAAATAGATTCAAAAACCTCTGTAAATTTAAGACAATAAATGCAAAGCAACACTGCCGGAGCTCCATGGATTTTCCCGTTGAAAAATTATTCTCATTGCTAGTTCTCTTTCAAATCAAGCACTTTATTGCTGATTTTCCCTTACAGAGAGAATATATGCTCAAGAAAGCCATGCCGGGCTGGAACTTTCTATTGCCATTATCGCTTCATTGTAGCGTCCATGCATTTCTGACCCTTTTAATTACTCTCTATGTCAATCCCAGCCTCTGGTGGCTGGCCCTCGTCGACTTCGGGATTCACTTCACAATGGATCGGATCAAATCCGGCCCACGCTACCTGGGGCGCTTTAACGACCGAAATAAGCCCGGTTTTTGGAATGCCTTAGGCTTTGATCAAATGATCCATCATTTGACCCATTACTCTATAATCTACACCTTGTTGACGACCTAGCTCCTTATTCACTAATTTAAAGGCAATGACTAAAAAGACTCTGGCCGACTGGCTCGCAGAAAAAGATTTTAGCTTGGTTCTTTCCTCTGGATACTTTGGCTTTTTTGCCCACTGTGGATTGTGGAAAGCCCTCCATGAAGAAGGTCTTAAGCCCGCTAAAATTTCCGGTTGTAGCGCCGGGGCCTTGGTTGGCGCGGCAATGGCCACAGGTGAAGCTCCCGATGGCTTCGTTGACCGATTGATGAGTCTTCGCCGCGGCGACTTTTGGGATCCAGCACCCGGTGCTGGATTGCTCAAGGGGAAAAAGTTTTTGGGAATTATGAAAGAGATGATACCGCAGAAATTTTCCGAGCTAAAGACGCCCTTTCAAGCTGTCGTATACGATTTAAAATCCCTGAAACTGATCGCGCAAAAATCGGGAGACCTTTTGCCCGAGTACGTGGTCTCTTCCTGTCGTGTTCCGTTGATGTTTCATCCGGGCTATATCGATAATTCGATCCTGGTTGATGGAGGAGTGAAAGATAAGCGAGCTTTTACCGAAGTTGATAGTGAAGAGAGAATTTTTTCTCATTACTTACTATCTAAGGGGCAGTCCGTAGAATCCGGTAAAAAAGAAAATTCCAATTTCATGGGCGAGAACAATCATTGGCACTTTATCGATCATCTGCCGCGGGTTTCTCCATTTCATCTTCACCGCGGTCCCGATGCTTTCTACAGAGCTTATTCGGCAACTAAGTCAGCACTTCACGCAAAAATTAAAGATTAGTTTCGATCTCATTACCGGGTTTGCCTTTAGTTAGAGTTTGCTAAGCGCCAAATATTTTGTTTGCAATCAAAGTAGTCGACATTTTCTTTGTAGAGTTCGACCTCTCCCAGGGGAAGGAGAACGCGACGTACGAATTCGTCGGCACGATTACTGTCTTTGTCTCCGGTGTGTCCAGTATTCGTGGTAAAGAAAAGAAATTCAGCGCCAGCCTTCTTTGCAAACTCCAGTTGTAGAGGGAGAATATGGCCATAGCAAAAATCATGATTTAGATTTCTCGAAAAATGTCCTGCCTTTGAGCGAAATTTCTTGAGAGTGGCGGATCGAAAAAGAAGGCGCCAACCATTCTTCTCAAAATCGTCACAGGGGTAGGCTCCGCTAACTGCGATAAGTTGATCCGCGAAAAGGACTCCCCACCACTGATCACCATCAAAGCGATTGATCTTCATTTGTTTTTCGGAGGAATTATTTTTAATTCCATCATTAGAGCAGTTTTGATAAAATTGCTCTAATATGCCTTTTGACTCACTCAATGGTTCTAATTTTAGTACTTCAAATGTATCCATAGATTTTAATCAATCTGTTTGGCGTTTGACTCCGCGTATAAGAGAGAAAACCAAAACAATCGCTATTAGTCATGGTAGCAATGGTATTAGTCAAAGTGAAATCAATATTGCAGATTTCTTTTTATCCCAGGGTGTTGAGGTCGAGCTTTTCGATCACTTTTCGTCTTTAAAAATTGAAAAGCTGAACTGGGGCTATTCTGAGGAGTATAAAGATCAGTTTTCGGTGAGCCTTTGGGACTTTCTGCAATCGATCCCTGAAGGGGCGAGTCAGGCGCAGGTTCACTTGGGATTAAGTATCGGTGGTTATTTTGGACTATCAAGTCCCCATAGTTTCGAGAGGATTTTCGCTGTTTACCCAGGAGTCTTACCCCTTCATAGGGATTCTTTTTTTAAAAATCTAAGTCGTGTTCACATTTTTCAAGCAGAACTCGACTCCTGGTCAAAATTACCAGCCGCTCTCAAAAAAGAGTTCAAGGACTCACAAATAAGTCGAATCAAGCAGGCTCACCATAGCTTTATGGCCCACGAAAAGAACAAAATAGCCAGAGTCATTTCTTTTGATTTTGAAAATCTCTTCGTCGAAAAAGACGTTCTAGAAAATCTATTTTTCGATTATGAATCATTTAAGAGTCAATCGAGTCAGTTCGAACATATAGATGTGCTATTGAAGTCAGACGAACCAGCCAGACGGGCCATTCTCAATCAGATTCTCAATGATCTCTAGTTAAATTTTTGAATGATTTCAAAATAATTTCGCGTGAGTTCGGCCTCATTTCTCCCTTGGAGTAAAACCTGGAGTGAACGAGGTTTACTTTGCAGGTAGGCTTTTGAAGGAAGGGGATGGGGGTAGCTCTGGGGTAAAGCCTCTTGCGGTATATAGTCTCGAATTGCCGAAAGGCTCCCTTCGTTGGCGATTTCTGAGTGATTCGTAGGAATCGCTCCCCACAGGCAGTGGTTGAGGCTATTAAGGGGGTGTCCATTGACCAAGGACTCGATTAAATTATTATTATTCACGTGATCGATGAGATTGAAGAAGTGCCCCATTCGCGGATTGAAATCGATTGCAAAAAACTCATTTCCTCTTTTATGTAGATCTGGGCCGGCAAAGAACAACTCTTTAATTTTTAGAGATTCAAATAAAAAACTGAGATAGGACTCAGCTTGGTGCTGAAATTCCATGGGAACTTCTTCTTTTGCAACACTCATTACCAATAGGTCCCCAAGAATTGATGGTCTCTCTTCGGAATGGCAAAGCTCATTTAAGTGGAGATCAGGCGAATGAAAATCGGCATTTTCGAATTTTGAGTTAAAGCGTATAAGCTTTAAATAAAATGGGATGACGAGACCGTGTTCGCCAAAATAGCCAATGGGGCTGTAAACCGGGCCATCTGCCGGGATATACTTTTGAAAAAGCATGAAATTCTTTTTGTTGTTAAAGCGTTTTTTTTGAATTCCCTCGCGATTGAGCTTAAAGAACAGCTCCAAGGCTTGCCTTTTTTTGAGTTCCTCGCTGAGGGCCCCATGGGAGCCCCAGAACGAATAATCGAGACCATCTAATTGATTATCGAGAAAGTAATTGGACCCTGTGCCGATGCTTGGCTTAATAATAAAGCTGCCTTCCAGACTCGAAAGATCCTCTTTATTTCTCGCAATCGTTGTCGTGGGATGTTTGACGGGAGCATGATTTCTTTTGAGATAATCTGCCAATAGAAATTTGTCAGATAAAATCTTTGCTGTCTCAAAGTTTAAGTTATCTATACCGTAGTAAGTTTCGAGCTGAGATTGTACTGGGAGAAGGTTTTCGCTGACACAGAGAATTTTATCGCAACTTTTAATTTTGGCCGTGATCTCATCGGCCTGAAAGCTAGGACTGATAAGAATTTCATAACAAAGCTGGGTATAGGATTTATGGGGACTGACCTCTTGATTAACCACGAGGGTTATATCGAATTGACTCCTATAGTATCTAATAAGGGATTGAGATTTATTGAGGGAGCGCTCGTGAGATAAAAGTAAAAGTTTTTTCTTAGGAGCAGACATAATTTTTTACGAGTGTCTCATAGGTTTCAGTCGTAAATTTCAAAGTAATCACTAGAAAAGTGACGGGAGCATCCATGGCAAAAACTGAGTGAGTTTTATTGGCATTAAAATAATATAGCTCTCCGTCGTAAAGATGAGTTAAGATTTGTTTTTCATAGCAAAACTTAAAACTATAGTAATCAGTGTTCTGGACCATTCCGATCAACCTGATTTCATCCTCGTCGTAATTAAATTTACCGATGTCATAGTGTTCAGGAAAGTAGCCCCCCGGTTCGAGGCGTATAAAGTGGCACCGTCCGAGCCAAGGCAAATAGGGCTCTAAGATTTTCTGTAATTCTGGAGAGGCGTGATAAACGGGCGTCAAGCTCTTGAAGGACTGATTATTGTATTGTGTGCCGTTTTCATTATTGTATTCGAAGAGGCTGTCCAGGTCGGGAACTCCTGAGATCCCACCGTCGAGACTGGTCACGCTCAAGCCATATCTATTTTTTAGTTTTCGAGGATTGTATATGGGCCACTGATTTTCGAAACTTTGAATTTCCTCAGTCAACTTTTTGCAATCGAAATTGGGTAGTTTAAGCCAATCACCCATTGAGTAAAGTCTTTGTAGGGCTTTCAGTTGCTTGAGATCAGTTTCCATTGACCCTCTTTTGTAAGAAGCTATAGTTGAACCACTCAGCTATAAGTATTGCTGAAGGGGTTTTAGCTGGCAACCGAGAAAGGTTTTTATTTTGCTTGAAATAGTGAATCGTCTCAATGGACATACCAGTAAAAATACCAAGGGCTGCCTAGAGGCAAAAAGACTTTTAAAGGACTGGCTCTCCTGTTTGATTTACGCCTATGCAAAACGCAGCGCAGATGAATTCTTTTCTACTTACTTCGAATCTAAAAACTGGCGCAAATCGGATACCATGCGGGCTGTAGATCGATCCTTTTTGCTCGGTTACCTCAGCCATTACCACGAATTTGATGACTCGGAATTCTTTGGCGAAACCCATCCCTCGGCGGTCGTGTTTTCGGCCCTTTTATCGCTTCCGGACGATGAAAAATCAGTCGATCACTTGCTCGAATCCGCTTACTATGGAATGTCGTCACTTCTGTTTTTTGGCCCCTATTTCAATCCTCACCACTACGGAAGTGGCTGGCATGGAACGGGCACTCTTGGCAGTATCGCCGCAACATTAGCCTGTTGCCACTTTCTGGAATTTTCCGACGAAGAAAAGCTCAGTGCCCTTAAGTCAGTGAGTACTCTTCTTTCTGGGAACCATTTAGTTTTTGCGAGTCCATCGAAGTTTCTCAATTCGGCTCGTGCCTCCCAGAATGCCATTGTCGCCTGTCAGATCGTTCGATCAATGCCACGGGCTGAGCCAATGACGGATGATGATTTTAAACGCCTGGTTGAATTGTATTCAGGAAACCCTGAGCCCCACTCTCCATATTTAGAGTCTAACCTTAATTTCATCCACTCGAAAACCTATCCACTCTGTCACTGCCTGGTTCCCGTGGTGGAAAATTTTTTAGCCTTAATGAATTCAGAATCATTGGGTCGTCGGGATATAAAATCTGTTTCCCTTAAGCTTTCTTCCTACTCGCGAAAAATACTGCATTACGATCAACCTCAAAATAACTATGAAGTTGGCTTTAGCCCCGAATTTTGTCTTTGGCTGTGTTTACAGAAGCAGGATGTGGATTTTTCGAGTTTCTTAATTTGCGAAGAATTGATTTCTACTTTTCATTCCCAGAAAAATGAGATTCATGTGCAGATAAATCCGAATCTGGAGTTTATGGATCATCAAATCGAAATTGAAACGGTTTCAGGAGTTATCAAAAAAGATTTTTCTTTTAATCGCGGATTTGTATCAGGAAATCGTCCTGACTTGTCGAGTAAGTTTAAAGCGCTCACCGAGTTCGCTCTATGTGATAAGAAGGCATTTAATGAGCTCACTGCTGTCTTAGATGGCGAGAAACAAACTGGCTCTTTGCGTCGATTGCGGCAATTAGTCAATTTGAGCTTCGATATGAAAATCTAAGGGGTCTGCCACTTAAGGGTAGGCCCGGACTTCCAGAATTCGCCCTGATCGATTTTGTCAAAAATATGACCGGGCCACTCAAAGAGATCCATCATCAAAACAATTCGCTCCCCTTTGTTGTCGAGAGGAACTTGAACCGAATGAAGCATTCTCGTGTTGAATACAGCGGGAATATATGAATTGTCCTCGGTTTTTTTAAAGTGAAATTGTTCAATAACTTGATTGAAGGGGTCGTGAAATGAAATGGGTGTGTTGTCAAAGGGGCCATCCAAGGGGAAAGCAAGGTTTCCCCACTTCCTATGATCCACGTGGTTAACAAGTCCTCCGGGAGGCACATGGCTCAGAAAGAAGGACGGCCTTTTGAACTCCGCTTTGAGGCTTTCGTAGATCTCTTCGAGGATGGGGAAGGATTTGTAATCGAGAGGCATTTCTCTGATGTTCCATAATTGACCATTTGAATCATAGCCGTTCTTCCATAGTTTTGGATTTTCCCGAGCGAATGATAAAATAGATTCGAAAATATGGGCTTTGTATTTCAGCTGAGGTATAAAGCGATGATAGAGCATATCTTGAGGTTAGGCCCTTACAATCTGATTCTCAAGCAATTAATGTATTGCTCCTCATTTCAACATTCCCCATAATAGTTACCAGTATCCAGGGAGATTCGATTGTCGAAAAAACGCCATTATTGCGCCTATCCATTTTCCCAAATCACGACGACGCCAACGGGGCAGTATAAGCTCTGTTGTTCTTCGGCAGAGGCCCACGGTTTTGTATCAGAGTTTCCCGGGACCTTTCAATTCGATGTTAAGAGCCATTCACTCAGTGAGTTTTGGCAAAGTGATTACATGAACTGGGTGAGAGAGAAGCATTTGGCCGGGGAGCCGATCAAAGAATGTGAAGCTTGTTTTGAATACGAAAGCAATGGGGCCGAAAGTTATCGACAAAGAGCCATAAGAGAATTGGGTGTTTTTGCAGAAGCTCTGGAAAAACCAAAAAGCTTGGACCTTAAATTGGGGAACAAGTGCAATGCCAGTTGCCTATTTTGCGACCCCAGTTCTTCGAGCCGCATTTTGAAAGAATGGCGTGAAATGGGTTGGGATGAACAACCTCCCTTTAAAACGGGTCTTACTGGAGATGTGAATAGTCAGCTGTTCGATATTGACTATCAATGGGCTGAAGACCCAAAGTTTTGGTCGGACCTATTAAATATTTCTCAAGATCTCACCAATTTGAAATTCACTGGCGGGGAACCACTCATTAACCCCTACATGATGAAGTTTCTCGAAATCCTCGTTGAGTCAGGGCAGAGCCAGGGTATGCGCTTGCAAGTTACGACCAACGGTATTGTCGTGCCAAGACGTTTTATCGAGCTAACGGGTAATTTTAACGAAGTCGAAATTAATTTCAGTGTCGATGGTTATGAAAAACAAAATGAATATATTCGTTACCCGACAAAATGGAATTCCTGGCTTAAAAACGTGCATCGAGTGATGGACCGAGTGGATGACCATGTCGGTCTTAATTTTCAACACAGTATCAGTGCTTACAGTTTATTTGGATTGCGCGATTATTTTCGTTGGATGTGGCCCTATAAGAGTTTTGGTTTTCACTTGTTTCGCGTTTATCACCCCGAGTTCCAACAGCCAGACCTTTTAGAACCTCACGAAAAAGAATGGATTGTAAGCGACCTATCAAGCCTGATTTCAGAATTCAAAAGTCAAATCAGTTGTGAAAGAGATGAAAAGCTGATTTCTGAAATACAAGGCATTATCAATTTTATCGAAAAGCAAGAAGACAAGAGTCATCTTAAAGATGATCTGCGTCGCTTTATTGAAGCCCTCGATAACAAACGAGGCATTTCAATCATCGACCATATGCCCATGGCCGCTCACTCCCTGGGTTTTAAAGTGGATCGAAAAATTTTAAATGAAGGGAGGGCCCATGGCCCATAGAATGCTTCGATTGGGTGAAGATATTCCCGAGACTTCATTTTTTTTCAAGGAAGGTGTGAATTATATTTCTCGTTCGAGTCGAGAGGTTTTAGGTGAGGGCTTGTGCCTCGTTCTGGGCATACCGGGAGCCTTTTGGTCTGATTACCCATCATCGATGCTCGGTGGCTATCAGTTTAATCTAGAGAAATTCAAAGACTTTGGGTTTTCGGAAATCTATGTGACAGCAGTGAATGACAGTCATGTTCTCAATGCGTGGGCAAAGGATCAGGGACTTTCTTCTTTAAAATTTCTACCGGATGGCAATGGAGATTGGGCTAAGAGTATTGGCATGCTCGTTGATTTTACGAGTGAGGGTTATGGCTTTCGGAGCCACCGCTACGCTATGATTATCGAGAATGGAAAACTTAAAAAGCTTTTCTACGAAGACTTTAGCCATGACCCTCACACCTGTTTTACAGAAACTAATGCAGAGTCGGTTCTCGGTTTTCTCGAGAAGAATCAAGAATCTTGGATGCAATTCAGGAAGAAGTAACCTATGAGCTCTGAAGACTACTTTTTTCCGCTTCCTAATATTAAATTTGATCAAGCCTATTTGCAGGAATTTGTCCGCAATGAGATCGCTCCCGAAGATTGGTACGTCTTTGATTGCGGGAAATTGCGTTGGACAGTTCAAGAGTCCTATGACACGATTCGTTCGGAATGTACCTCGTTCAAACGGACGGAATGGTTTCAGGAACTTTATCAATTGTTTAAAGAGCCGATTAATTTTGGCGACGTTCTTTTTACTCGGACACCTCCTCCGGGAGTGCCACCCCATATTGACCGAAACCGACCCGTAGCAATTAACTTTCCGGTAATAGGGGCTTTTAAAGATTCACCTATTTTATTCTACGATAATTTTGATAGAGGATCAGAAGTTTCTCGTTTTTATCATTCGGATATGAATCCGCAAACAGGCGAAAACTTGGCCGTCATGTTTAACCCGCAAAAAATTCACGGAGTTATTAACGAAGACGATCGCTCCCGTTGTTTATTGTCAATTTGGTGGCGCGATATTTCCTACGCCGACTTAAAGACTCGTTGGCTTGATGGCTCTTTAATTGATTGGGAGCAAAACGAAAAAAACAAGTACATTAAAGTAAGCAAAGTTTAAGGGGCTGATTTGTCAAAGAAGAACGTCTATTTGATGCAAATTCAAAATCTGATTTCGGGTAAATACTTCCTGCCGCTGCCACTTGGTTTTATTTGGGGGTATGCCGAAAAGTTTCCTGAGATTAGCGAAAACTATCATCTCGATGGACTGTTTATTTTTCGAGAGCAAGTCGATTCTTATTTAGAACAAATGAACGACCCCAAGGTTGTGGGTATCAGTACCTATGTGTGGAACTGGGAGGTTTCAAAAGCTTTTGCCATAGAGGTCAAAAAGAGGTGGCCAGATACAATTTTGGTTATGGGAGGCCCCCATGTCCCTTACGAGCCGAGTTTTATAAAAGAAAATTCGTGGCTGGATTATATAGTAAGCTTTGAGGGAGAAGAGCAGTTCGCCGAACTCCTCATTCATTTAAACTCAGATGTGAACGACAAAGATCCTGAGATTGAAGGTTTGATTCATAAAAACTCAGAGAGCTTTAATAAGCGGAAGAGCCAGAAGCAAATTGATGATATACCCAGTCCCTACCTTTCTGGATTTTTTGATTCAATCATTAAAGAAAATCCAGACAAGGGTTTTAATATTATCATAGAAACAAATCGTGGTTGTCCCTACACCTGTAGTTTTTGTGACATGCAGGACTCCTTTTATCAAAAGTTGCGACAATTTGCCATGGACCGTGTTAAGGCAGAGCTTGATTGGGCCTCGAAACATCAAATCGAATACATCGAATGTGCTGATTCAAATTTTGGTATCTTCGAACGAGATATCGAAATTATTGAATATGTTTGCCATTTGCGTAGGGAGACGTCCTACCCGAGAAGCTTTAATTTTACTTCGGCGAAGAATCAACCCAAGCACGTTGAAAAAATTCAAAAGCTTTTAGTGGCCAACGACTTAAAACGAGGGATTTCAATTTCACTTCAAAGCTTCAATCCCGACGTGTTAAAAGCCATTAGTCGGTGGAACGATTACGATGGATTACAGAATAAAATTGATCGCTACTCTGATGAAGGCTATGAGAGCTACATTGAATTGATTCTTGGACTTCCTCAAGAAACCAAGAAAAGCTGGATCGACGGGATTAACAGTATTCTAGAATTAGGCTATAAAGGTAGTTTACTCATTCACCCTCTCTCCGTAGTTCCAAATACACCGTTCTCAAATAAAGATTATATTAAAGCCCATGGTTTAAAGTATACGACCACACGAAGTCCCGCCCAGGGATTTTGTTTCGGCACGGAGTCTCCTGAAGAGCGTGAACAGATCTGTTATGAAAGTAGCACCATGCCTGCGGAGGACTGGGTCGATTCCTACTATTACGGAAAGTCCCTTGTCGGGGCCTACTATTACCACGGCCTTAGTTATTACTTAGTCGAGTATCTGCGAAAAGAAGGAGTCGTCAGTCGTAGTGATTTCTTTGTTTCACTTCTCGATTACGTGAAATCAAGTCAAGGCTTTCTAGCACGTGAGTACGAAGAGTCGACACGTCTCCTAAAAGAGTCGCTCTTTAACTTGCGACCCTGGGGAAGAAAAGTCTTTGGTGAGACCGACATGTATTGGTCTGACCAGGCAGCCTCGGCCATGGCTGCAATAAAAAACTACAAAGAGTTCTCTCAAGATCTTATAGAGTTTGTATCCAATGAGTTCGCTTACAATAAAAGCTCGCTTCTGCAAGATTTGATGAGGTTTAATTATAATTCTCTCGAAAAGCCGACTGATACAGAGATCATTAAAGATCGATATGATTACAATTGGCACGACTACTTTTCAAAAGAAAGCCAATTAGTTCAGAGTCCATCTCATTATTTATTTATTGGTAAGAAATTTAAAGACTATCGAGATCATGCTCTTAATATTTACTGGTATGGTCGCAAGAGTCGCCGTTGCTTCGTTAAGGAAATTCGCAGTGAAAACCTATAGAAATCCCCTGAATATGAAAATTTTCAATAAAGTCGAAGAGATCTTAACCTGGCCGGTTGAGCCGCGAAGTCCTATGAATCAGCTGCCCATTACTGAGGCTTTTTACAAAGCCTTGGAAGAGGCTTTTAAAGTAGAAGTTCGGGGCCATGTTTACGACATAAAACTTTCACGGTCCCATGAAACCATTGAAGACTTGGTCCACGAAATTGATGGGCAGTACACGCGAAATTATTTTACGAGTGAAAGCGGAACTTACAAAGGTCTTATTGACGTAGAGGACTACCAAGGTCAAAAAATAGAAAGCATCGACCACAAGTGGCAATTGCGTGGAAAGAATTTGATTGAAAGAATTAAGAAAATGCAAAATGAAAAGCCCGACTTGAGTATTCTCGATTTGGGTTGTGGCTATAATGGCTATAAGGAGCATCTCAATAATGTGACAGGGGTGGATCCCTATATTGATAAAGCCGATTTCGTTTGTCGAATTCAAGATTTTGAGCCACCGCAAAAATATGATGTCATTATCTGTTTTGGCCCCATGAATTGGTATACCTATGACGAGCAATATCGAAATATGAGTAAGCTCAAAGAATGCCTTGCCGATGACGGGATCTGCTTTTGGAGTCACGTTCACAATTACTTTAAGATTTTTCAAGAGGATGCGGGGCGGGCCCACCGCTGGATCGCTGGCTCTTTGGAAGATGCCTTTAAAAATAATGCTTTTTATTTTTACGACCGTATTTGGCAATATAACCAATATTTTAACTGGACCGAAGAAGCTTTGGAGAGCCTCTGTCAGCTAGTTGGGTTGCAAACCGGAGACATGCAGTATGATGATTGTGGCTTGTATCGCCCTCCCATGTGGCGTCTTTTTTGTGAGCTCAGACAATTGAAGGACTCATCTTGCAACTGATTGATTTAAGTCTCAATGAAGTACCTTACCGAGAAACACTCTATACCGAGTTTCTGAGCTCCTTAGGCGGACTGACCTCCTATGAAAGGGGGCAAGGACAAGGCTTGATAGAGTTGATCAGAGAACAGAATGGCTTAGTGGCAGAAGGTGTTTTTTTAAGTTCTGGTGCCGACGGTGCCATCGACACTCTTTTTTGTTTTCTTCGGGCACAGGGATTGCGGCTTTTGATCCCAGAGCCGTCTTACAGCGGATTCTCATATTTTGCTCGTAAACACGGTTTACAGACTCAGGCCTACTCCGACTTAAATGAGGCCATTGAAGTCCTCGGGTGGGGAGAAGGGGATGCCCTGTTAATTTGTCGTCCGAGTAATCCATTGGGCCACTGCCAGACACTGGATTCGACGTTGTTAAGCGGCGAAAAAGTTTTGATTGTTGATGAGGCATATATAGAATGCTGCCCCGATAAAAGTTTAGTCAGCCTTTTGCGAACTCGAAAGAACACTTATATTATTCGTAGCTTTAGTAAAGCCTATGGTTTGTCGGGAATGAGAGTGGGTTATTTACTGACCCATGAGCATAATTTGAAAACGATAAAGCCCTACTTCAGACCCTTTCCGGTGAGCACTCCGGCCCTAGAAAGTGCGCGAATTCTAATAAATAATCGGTCTAGGGTTATGAAGCTCTTAGATGAGCTGCTTGTTGAGAAGATTCGTTTGCAAAGTCAATTGTCTGAGTTGGGATTTGAAGTTTGTGATTCTGCGACCTATTTCTTTTGTTTGAAGTTTCAGTCGCCGACCGAGGCGCGCTCGTTCTTAGGCTTTTGTGCCTCTCAGGGTGTGACCCTAGGGGACTTTAGCTATTTTAACCTGGTTCGCATCGGAACCGGAGGCCCGTCAGAAAATGAAGCTCTTCTTAAATTGGCGCGACTGTTTAATGAGGAGAAGGCGAAAAATAGAGGTTGGGAGAACTCCCCATGAATATAGAAATCGAAGATGATAGCCTGAGGGAGGGGCTTCAAGCCATATCAAGTCGTCAGTTGAGTCCCAAACAGGCCGAAAAGATGATTCTGGCCGCTGATCGCTGTGGAGTCGGCCACTTTATTTTAGGATTTCCATCGGCTTCTACTAGTGAGTATCAGAGAGTTCTCTCTTTACTTGGATTTTTAGAGTCTGAAAAACTCCAAATAAAACCCTGGTTGCTGTCGAGAATTAATACTGAAGATGCCTCCCTTTGTTTAAAAGTCAGAGAGCAATTTCCGAAGGCCTCCATCGGCATTGCTGCCTTTAGGGGGGTAAGTGAAGTTCGCTGGAAGGTTGAGGGCTGGACGGAGAAACTCTTCGCAGAGGATCTAAAGCGGTTTTGTGAAATGGTTCATCCATCGGGATTTGATATTTCATTGAACCTTGAAGACATCACCCGCGCCAGTGGGAGTCGAATCGATTTTCTCTTAAATCTTATAGGGGCCCATGAATTTAGTAGTGTTGCCCTCTGTGATACTCTCGGTGTGGCCAGGCCCATTGACGTACAAACACTGGTCGGTAAGTTTAGAAGTGAATTGGGTGGGAATTACCCTTTGCTGTGGCACGGACATAATGATTTGGGTTTAGCTTTAGCCAATACCCTACAAGCCATCGAGTCTGGGGTTAATATTGTCAGCGGAACTTTTACTGGTGTTGGAGAACGATCGGGAAATTTGCCCCTAGAGCAAATCATGCTCCACCTTAACCTGTTCTCAGGTCATAACTTTGACTTGCATGAAGTCCGTCGATATTGCGAGTTTCTAATTGATGCTTTCGGGATTCAAATGACACCGTGGACTCCAGTTATTGGTGAACATAGTTTTGCCACCCAGGCGGGAACCCATGCAGCGGCCCTGCTGAAGGCTAAAGAATTAAATTACGGTGAAGATAAGAAAGTGTTTTTACCCTACGAGCCCGAACTTCTCGGAAGAGTAGAGACGATTGAGATTGGCCCGAACTCTGGCAAAAAACAAATCGCAAGTATTTTAGAGAGAAATCAAATAGAGTTTGATGATCTTCTTTTATCGAAGCTTGCAGAACGAGTTAAAAATGAGAAGCGAGTCACGACTGAGGCGAAATTGATAAACTGGCTCGAGGATTTGAGGAATTCCCATGAAAGAATTTAATGTAGAGGGATTGGTATACTCCTGTGGAGATTATGTAAACACAGATGTTATGGCCCCCGGTCGCTACGACCCCATATATCGAGACGAAGATTTGGCGCAAATCGCTTTAATAGATTATCAGGGGATTGAGCCCTTCGTTCGAAGTGATGGCAAGGGTAGCGATTTTACTTTTATTGTCGCGGGAAGAGATTTTGGCTGTGGCTCAAGTCGAGAGACCGCTCCCATGGCTTTAGCAGCAGCAGGCCTTAAGGTTGTGGTTGCGCGATCATTTGCCCGCATATTTTTTCGCAATTGCATAAACCTGGGTAGTATTATTCCCATTCAATTGGATCATAACTTTGACGAAACGATTCATAGACATTATGCGAAGCTTGAAATGACGGATTCTAAGATTACCATTAACGGACAGGAGTTTAGTGTTCCGTCCTTTGGCCCCTTACAAGAGATTTTTTCTGCTGGGGGACTCAGCTCCTATGTTAGGCAGAAAGGGGCGCTAAGACCATGAAGCCGATGAGTATGAGCCAAAAGATTTTGGCGAAAAAAAGTGGTAACAAATATGTCGAAGCCGGGGAGCATATCGTAGTCGATGTGGATTTTGTTTACGCCCACGAGCCAGTTATGAAAGTCTTGCTCGATAAGTTTATTGAAAGTTTTGGTGAAGGGGCGAAGGTCTTTAATCCTAATAAAATTGCATTTTTTCAAGATCATTTGATGCCCGCAAAAAGTGTAGATGCCATGGACATGGTTCAGCTGATGGATCAATTTGTTAGAGATCAAGAAATCACCCATTATTATCCCTACGGGAAAAACTATGGGGTTTGTCACATCATTATGATGGAAGAAGCATTGGCTCGCCCCGGTGAAATTCTTGTCGCCTGCGACTCCCATACAGTAACCTGTGGAGCCTTTAACTGTTTTGCATCAGGGCTAGGAGTTTTTGATATCTCTGTGGCCTTGGGTTCGGGGCAAGCTTGGCTCACCGTGCCTGATACCATTCGTATTGACCTAAAGGGCCAGTTTAAAAAAGGGGTCGGGGTCAAAGACCTTATTTTAAATGTTGTTGGTAAGCTGGGGCTGGATGGAGCTCGGGGTTGTACCATTGAATGGACGGGCGACGTCCTTGAGAATATGTCGATTTCGGATCGATCGACTTTGTGTAATATGTCAGTCGAGGCAGGTGCAACCAATAGTATAATGGAGTTAAATCAAATCACGCGTGACTTTTTGAACGGTCAAGGCGTTGGGTCCTATGAAGAGTATAAGACGGATCCGGACTATCAGTACGCAAAAGAAATGACGATTCAGTTGGACCAACTGGAGCCGATGCTCGCTTTGCCCCATCGTCCTGACAATGTTAAGGCCGTTGGACAAATTGAAAAGATACCTATTCATCAAGTTTATGTCGGAAGCTGCACGGGTGGAAAATTTGAGGATATTGAAGAGTTTGTACTCGCTCTCGGTGATGAGCGACCTGCAGATGGAACTCGGGTTATCCTCGTGCCAGCGACCATGTCTATTTACAAGAAAATGCTCGAGAAGGGTTACATCAGTGGACTTTTAGAAAAGGGCATCGCGGTTGAATCACCGGGATGTAAGGCGTGTTATGGCGTACATGGGGGAGTCACTGGTAGCGGAGAGAACTGCCTTGCTACAATTAATAGAAACTTTCTAGGGCGAATGGGAAATCCAAAATCTTCGGTTTACCTCAGTTCTCCTTTTGTTGCCGCAAAGAGTGCGATCAAGGGCTATATTAGTCCTTCTTGATTTCCCATTCTTTTTTCGAATTCCCAAGGTATTTTCGATTCAATTGGGAATTAGGAGTTAGTAGTTCTTCTGTGTTTTCAGCAAATTTAGAGCAGAAGGTTCTGCAAACCTCTGGAGCCTTCTCATAGTCACTAAGGCATTGAGTAAATTTTTTAAAATGTGAATAGGCCTCTTCGAGATTGAAACTTTGGATTCTCTTTTCTTCCCAGGCCTCGTTCCCTTCGTCCTTGTAGTGACTGGGCCACCAGCAGCAGGGGAAGTAGGCTCCCGTGGCATCAACATAGTGCATATCAAGGGTTTTGCAAAAGGGAGCGAGTTCGTCTAGAGGCTTTTTCTTTTCATCGGAATTGAAATAGTTACCATCGAACTCTTTTAAGAATCCACCCTTATTCGTGAGTTCAGTTAAAGGGCGGGTTTTCTGTAGACGGAAAGAATCAATGCCCAGTTTTTTACTGAGTTCATGGGCCTTTTCTACGTCTTGATGATTGTGTTCGAATAGAATGTATTTCCACTCAATTTTACATTTTCTCTTAGTGGTCGCGATGACATCGAAGAGCTCCTCAATGAGGTTCCATCGCGACTTAACTCTATAAAGATGATTGGTATCTTCTAAGCCATCAATACTCAGCATGACCAACGAATTTTCTGGCCAAGTTTGAATAACTCTCTCCCAAAACTTTTTTGTTTTCATGCCATTTGTTGAAATGGCAAGATGTTGTGCCCCAAAAAAGTGCTCGGCAATTTCGTGAAATTTTGGATGGTAAATTGGGTCTCCAAGGTTTCCCTGAAGAAAAATATATTTTAAGTACTTGAGTTGGTCTTTTCTAAAGAAATTGAGAATATCTTCGTAGGACAAGTCCTGATTAAGGTCAGGGATGCCTTCGCGCTCAAAAGTTCTTGGACAGGCGGGACATTCGAGAGCACAGCGTCTGGTGATCTCCAGGTGCCAGCCAATGATTCTTTCCAGATCTTGATTTCGTTGAATCACTCTTATTTACTCTCCATAGTATTGATTCCTATCGAGTCCTGATTGTCTTCTAAAAGCATCCGTAAAAATTCCTTCAATTTTACAGCTAAATGTCCATTTCGGGTAAGATTCGTGGCTTCCGTGCCAATTATGGTGATTAAAAAATGCAGTTTTCGATGCAATTTGATGGGGCTCGAAATCGGAATCGAGGATAAATATTCTCTTATCTTCACTCAGGCGAACCCAGACAAATTCTTGCCGATGGGGGTGACTGCTAAAGCTTTCATCGTATTCGCCACTGTCACGGTGATAAAAAACGGGAACTCCCGGACGGCCAATAATAATGCTCACTCGGCCCAATGTTGAAAAAACTTTGATGTTTTGCACCCATTCAATAAAAGGCCTCCACGAGGGGCTAAGATCCTTGCGGAAGACAATGTTTTCCCATTCTTGAGAGGGAGTTTTTAGACTATCGTAACAATTGATCTTTGGATCATTACGGTCTTCAGTGAGATTTAAAATCCACATGGGTGCGAGAAGTTGATCTTGGACTTCGAGTGCGAATGTAGAATCAGCCGGGAGGGCCCCTCTTTTTTCTGAGTTCCATGTGCAATTCACTGTTTCTCCTGTTAAATCGATGACTCGCTGCCAGGAGTTTTGTTGAATTAAGTCATAACTTTCGGCAACGGCCTGGCTAATCTCAGGTAGGGTTTCAAGGTCGAGGTAAGGATCCATGTTTAAATAGGCTTGATCTAAAATTTTCAACATGCTTCTATTTTCCTTATCGATTGGCTTTGCCAACGATCATCGAAACGACCACTGACATAAACCTCCTGTAAATAGTTATTCAAATCGACCTGGCGTTCGTCGCTAATTGACCAGGTTCCCTTCAGGTATTTAGACATTTTAAAAGTCAGAGAGAATCTGTTTTTTCTCCATATAGTCTTTTCAGAGAAGTCGATCAGCTCGCGGTAGTCTGTGTATTCGGCCCTTAAGAAGTCATAGAAGTCGCTGTTCAAATAATACTGGTGGGCAATGGCAAACTCGGGAAAGAACTCGTTGGCATCTTCAGAGAGGACCTGTCCAAATTGCGCGCCTTTATCGATAGCAGCAAAATAGTGATCTTTTTGCTGCTGCTTAAACGTTTTAAAACTCTCAAGGGAGTGAATATTTTGGTAGAGCTTCTTTACAAATTCACTTCGTTCAATACCTTCTTTGGCGAGTAGCTCATCAATCATTTTGCGAAGGGTGCCGTAAAAGTAAATAGGAATTACAAAGCACTTCGCAAAGAACAGGCCTTCAAAGACGTCCTCTCGGCTCATTCCCTTCATTGATACGGCTATGGTATCTTTAAGGTTCTTTCCGTAATAATGTCTGGTAAATCCTTTGATATCGACCCATTCAATTTCAAATTCACTTTGACTATTTTGGCTGGCAATCTGAGTGTTGTTAAATCGACTTAAGTGATTAATTTGAAACTTATTAAAAGGGTGTTCCATATCTAGAACTTGGTAAATACTGTTCTTAAAAATTTCTAAGGTATCACCCGGCATTGGAAAGATAAACTCAGTGTATACGTTAACCTTGTCTTTGTTCATTTCTTGAACAATTGTGCTGAGTTCTTCTAGATCGAAGGCGTTTGTTCTTTTGACATTTTTTAGCGTATCTTGGTGAATCGATTGCAAGCTCAATCCAAAGACGCTATCCAATCCGTTTTTTATAATTTTCTTAGCAATAGAAAGAACTCTCTGTCCTTTCTTTTTACTCCACGTGGGTAAAAATCGCCCCTTCCAGTTGTGCTTCCACTTAAGTTCGATGAGGTAGTCCACGAGTTCTTCGTCCCGTTGAAACATTCCAAAGTTAGCATCGGCAACATCGATTGTTGAAATATTATTAGTCACGATCCATTCAAGTTCATTTTTACAGCGGTCGAGATCAAAAGTTCGTATCTTGGTATAGGCCGAGTCTCCAATGTCACAAAATGTACAACTGAAGGGGCAGCCTCGATTACTTTCGTAGACCACTCTGACACTTTTAGTCTCGGGTCGTTTTTGTGCTAAGAGTTTATCGTAAAATCCATTGAGGTAGGGACTTTCGATGTCAGAGAGATCGAAGCCGAGCCGCTCGCGATTGTAAAAGTCCTTTGTGATAATTCCACCGATTTCACTGAAATCTCTTTCGGAGAGATTCTTGACTAAGACTTGTTTAAGGCTTTCTTCTCCGTAGTAGGGTATAAGAATGTCGATCATGGGATGAGCTTGCATGAACTCCACTGAATACTCGGGTTCAGGTCCACCGGCTATGATGAGGCAGTTCGGGTATTTCCTTTTTACTTCGGTCATCACTTCGAGGGTTCGACTCCAGTTCCACACATAGCACGAGCAAAGCAGGACTTGGGGATCTTTAATATCTTTCAAAACGAGATCAGCATCCTCATTTTCCCAAAAAACCCGCTCGAGCTTATAGGAATCGCGTATTGCCTCAAATTGAAACATATAAGACCAAAGGCTACCAATCGCCTGTGGAAGCGTCGCTGAAGGATGGAAGTTGGATAATTGAAGAGCGTAGACTCTATTCATCATTTCTCACATTCTTAGTGATTTAGCCCATTCTATGCAATTATGGTCAAAAGGTCAGTGAATTGTTCAAAATGAGATTTTTCATGTTAAAATTAAAGCATATAATCTCATTATATTCTATACTTAAGAGATCTGGGTTCAGACGAGGATTGATTTATGAATAGACGTAAATTGTTACAAGTTTTAGGCTTCTGCGCCCCTATAGTTGGTAAGCCAATTTTCGGGAGTTTTCTGCCTGGCCGTGAAGTAGGTGAGCAGAACAATGGACAATTTATCGTAGAGTCTCGGTTCCGGTCCAGTCTTCACCCTGGAAAAGTCTATGAGTCTTTTGAAGATTTTTGGCTCGATCACGACCTCCCAGAGGAGCAAGTTTCATTTACAAATCTATTGAAGTCTTTAGGTGTGTCAGGGCGCCGGGTGAACCGGTATTTTGATAGTGCTGACAACAGTTTGGTTTTTGAAACCGCATATAATTCTAAGCAGCACTACTTACAGCATCTCAATTTGATGAACAGTATGTTCGCACTGCCTTCGAAGCGCAGGGGTGATCGTATTGTTTGTCAACTTTCATCGGTACTTCAAGTCACTGATCGATTTGTTTAAGTCGTCTGACCTATTTTTCTTCCAAAATGATATCGTACTTCTTGGCTAAGTCACGAAAGCTTGTATGAGACTCCTTGTCGAGTTCACCTGTATAGGCCATAAACTTTTCATAGAGGTGGCTGAGGTCCTCGGACTTGATAAAGTCGATGTTTTCCTGTGGACTTGTCGTGTCTGAGTAGCTAGCACTCTCAATTCTTTTAAGAATTTGCTCAGTGGTTACTTTGGGGAAGACTCGAGAAGACAAGAATTGGGGGTTCACCAGGTGTGCGAGTCTTAACTCAAAATCTGGAAATTCTGAATGATAATATTGGGTAATCTCTGGAATCTGAAAGATATTATAGGCTTGGATCGTACAGTTGATACTCGTACGAATGATCGAATCCCAACTTGAAATTGTCTTTAAATTTTTTTCAAGAGTTGAGAATTTTCCACCCTCTCGAATATAGTCATAAACGTCGTAAACACCATCAGCACTCACTTGCAGCTCGACACTCTTGAAGTCGTTCCAGTAGTGATCAATGGCTTTTCCCTCAAACTTAAGCATTGAAAGGTTTGTCGTATAAAAGAGTTCAATTTTTCTCTTCTGATCTTTCGGAATCGCGTCTAGAAAGTCGTAGTGTTCGTTTTGGTAAAGTGGCTCTCCTCCCGAAAACGAAATTCGTTCAACGGCCCCCATAGAATCTAATATGTTTTGTAAAGAGTGATTTTCTTTAGAAAGCCAGCTAGCATAGGGCTTAAGTTGAAGGTGTTTTTCAATAGATTGGTCAAATTCTTCGGTTTGACTTTCGGACTTGCGATACTTTCTTTGAATTTCAGGGAGTTCTGCCCATCTCGAACTGCTTCCTATGTAGCACATGCGACAGCGAAAATTACACTTATTGCTCAACTTCATTTCGATTTCTTGTAATCGAGGGGGGCCATCTCGTACTATTTCTTTTTTGGTCCGAGGAGAGCTGAGTCCTGACTTTTCTAAATTGGAACAGGTAAAGCACCCAGCAGGAAATTCTCCGCCCTTTAGTTTTTCACGAATTTCAGCATAGGTGTGACCCCTGAAAATATCTTCAAGGTTTTCTTTGAGGATGGACCCTCTTGAGTGCCCCCGGGAGTAGCAACAATAGTAGGTGTCACCTACGGCATCGATGTAGGTGTAATGATCCGGATAGTAGCACTTTAGCTTTTTCACTTCGAGGTCTTACTCTTATCAGCGTAGTCTTTTCGGGCTTTAGTCACATAATTAATTCTAGATTCAATGTATTTAACGAAATCCGGAAAAACTGGTTTATCTTTGGCGACGCCATTGTAGGTGTCGATTTCGTACTTTAAGTACTCTCTTTGGCTCGAGCTTTTAATGCTATTGAGATAATCGGCCGTAAGCCTTTCAGGGGTTTTGCCAGTTTCGATGTATTCACTAATTATCATAATAATGCCGAGCTGGTTAAATAATCGTGGATTAGAATAGGAGTCCGGAGGATTGAGGATTTTACCAGATTGGTCTTTAATCTTTTTAACGGAATCAAAGTCGTATAGGTATGGATAAACTTCAAGATAACTATTACGTAGGAACTCCTTATCGGAATTAGAAAGTTTTGACTGATCAATGGTATCTAAAAGTTTTTTCGCTAATCGAAATTTGCCCTGAAGAGCCAAATAGTAGGATCTCGCCATTATTATATTGGCTCGGCAGTCGTAGCAGGTCTTCATTACAGCGGAAGAGCTCATTTTTCGAAGGATGTCCCTGACCTTTGGAAAATTATTCCTGAAGGCGTAGAACCTAAGTTCATTAAACATGAAGTAGAATTCACTTGTCGGTGAGGATTTACGAGCTTTTTCTAGGCCTTCTTGGAAATACTTCTGAAAGCTTTTCTCGTCTGAATTGATGTAAGCTAATGAATACAATAAATCAGCGGCACAGGTTTTATAGGTTTTTTCTTTAAAACGATCGAGGCAAATCTTCGAATAGCTTGTTACACGTTCAAAACGACTTGCATTTTTTAGAAGCTTAATGAGTTTTACTAAGGCATCAGCATTTGCGAGCCCCACTCTTAGCACAAGGGCGTCGTAGTACGAAATGAGGTCGTAGGATTCCTGGAAGCTTTTTACGTTATAAAAATAGGTGTAGGGTACTTTTTCAATGGCTTCTATCAAGCATTTTTGATCGAGTGATTTTCCTTCATGGCTCACCGTGTATGCAATTCTCTGAAGATTGTCGTTTTTAGATAGAAAATCGGCACACGCCTTTGTGTCTGAAACTGGTTTTCCTTGATAGAACTCGTAAAAAGCTTGATCGTTACCCATACCGATTTGGCTGTACAAGAAAATTATGAGAAATGGGATTTGAACACTAAAACGTCGCAAAAAAGTAGACATATTCTCATTTTATAGAAGTCGAGTCCTGACTTCAAATACTAATATGAGAGCTTATCTACGCGTTTGCTATGGTTATTGACTCTATCGTCAATGATTGTGGACTTAAGTTGAGGTGTCTTCAAGCTCAAAATTTCATGGTAGTTTTCGACTCGATCAGATTGACTGGCGTTTTTGAGAATAGGATTTTCGGTAGAATACTGAAAGTTGGAATAGTTAACCACCTTACTGCTCCACGTAAAAATATCGTCGAGGTACTTTTCATATCTTTCGAGTCGATAGTTAAATCGCTCGAGAAAATACCCAGGATCGACGTAAATTGGCTGAGAGCTATTTGCAGGCGTTTCACCTTTCTTCCGATGCCAGACGCCCGTTAGTTGGGCGATACAGCGAGATAAGGTGCTTTCGACAAGGTTTCTGTGAAAAAATATCCTTTCAAAGGCATTGATTTCAAAATAACTCGAATTGAAATTGGGCCAAGTCATTTGAACCTTTAGGATGACGGGTTTTCCAGTGCCATAATTTATTGTATCGACAACCTGAGAAGGACTGTACTTCTCAGGGGTCCACCATTTGGGAGGTTGGTTTTTTGTTTCGTCCTGAGAAAAACACTCGCCCAAGAAAATTTCGTGATCGCAATTGTCAGATTTAACTCTTTGTACTTCGTGCATAAAGGCCGTGCTGCCATTTCGGTCAGCACTGATCACGACGATATTTTCTACTTCTTTATTATTAATCACTTTTTAGAGCCTTCCAAATGCCCAAAGCCGCTCCTTACACCACCAGCACTTCCCGCAATGGAAGGAAAAGTCTTTTGTGGTACTCACACAGCTTCTTGTGAGATTAAATAAACTTTCAATGAGATCATTTTTGACATAGTAATCAGCAATTTCTTTTTTGTCGATGTTGATAAAGGGAGTAAGAATGCGGTCGTCCCAAAGGTTTTTTTGGTTTTCTTGGGTTCGATCATCATCTGGCCCGTGTTTGTAATCAAACGTCGGATCTTTGGGTTCGTGGGTAACAGCTGAAATCACAAGGTCGACGGTATCGTTGGTAAAAAGTTGATTTTCTATGGTTCTCATAAAGTCAATTTTGTCTTCTTGTTGGAGGAGAAAGGTTTCTGGAGTCTGAAACCGAAAGGCAAATTGAGACTCTATAAAGGCAATGACTTGAGAGGCAAACTGTAATTGAAATGGAGCTTTTGGTTCGGTAATTATGATTGGAATTATTTGGCGTTTTTTTGAGTCTCTAGAAAATTTTTTTGCGAGTAGGTAAGCGGCAAGGGAGCTATCGGTGCCTCCACTCATTTTGATACCTACTTTAGTCCTATTATCAGGAGTCAATGACTCTATCAGTTCCTCGGGCTCCAATTTGACCTCCCTCGGTAATCTCTTATTTTTCAAATAAGATTGATTCTTGGGTAGATTACTCCTAAATATAACTAATTGATAGTAAAGGTGTGAATCCAAGGACGCAATGAATAATACTCCCAAGGTAATATGGTTTATTGGACTTTCTGGAGCGGGCAAATCTCACCTATCTGACCTCTTAGCCCAAGCTCTCAAAGTCAAAGCATTTAAGGTCGAAAGAATCGACGGTGATCTTCGACGAAAAACCAAGAAAAATTCTGATTTTTCAAAAGTGGGACGAATCAACAACAACTTGGAAATAACCGATGAAATCAAGGAATTGAAAGATGTTGATTTCGTCATTGTATCGACAATATCTCCCTACGAAGAAGCGCGAAAAGCGGCTCGAGAACGCTTGAATCACTATTTTGAAGTCTATCTATCGACGCCCCTTGAAATTTGCGAAGAGAGGGACCCGAAGGGTCTATACAAGCAGGCCCGAAGCGGGGCCTTGAAGAATTTTACTGGAATTGACGATCCATTTGAAGTCCCTTTGAACCCAGATCTTTCTTTGAGTACAGAAGGTGTTTCGCCCGAGTCATGTATTGCAGAAATTCAAAAGCAACTCCAGGCGAAAAAGTGGATCGATTAGAATTGGGAACGTCCGGGCGTGAGGAGAAGTTTCTGACAGATCAAAGTGTTCTTGATTTTCTTGAAAGTGAAGCTCGATTTGTTTTGGACCGTGTTTTTCAAAACTTCTCAAAGATAGGACTCCTTTTTTCGGGCGGTAAGGACTCCACGATTCTTCATGCTCTGGCTGAGATGTCAGCCCAAAGCTGCGGTAAATCCTATGACCTAATTCACATCGACACGGGTAAGAATTTTTCAGAAGTTATTAACTTTCGCGATCAAATATTCCAAGGGTCCGGTAGAACCTGTGTCATCGAAAAAGTGGTCAACGATGCAAAAATTGGCTTAAACCGTTCCCAGAGTCACTCGTTAAAGAAAGTCCTAAAAGAAAAAGGCTATGATATTTTACTCGGGGGCGGACGGCGGGATGAAGATAAGGCCCGGCAAAAAGAAGTGTTTTTTTCAAAGCGTTCTAACCGGGACTCCTCGTGGCGACCCGAAGATGAGAGTGCTGAGATTTGGCCATGGATTGGGCTCGGCTCTGAGGCGGGTTTTCACTATAGAACTTTTCCCCTCAACAATTGGCTTGAAAAGGATGTGCTCAGCTACGCCCATTTTAGAAAAATTGAGTTATGCTCACTCTACTATTCCCATCGGCGTAGAACTATTGAACGAGCTGATGGGAGTTTAAAACTGGCTTCCTTCGGTGATTACGAGGGCGAAGGCATCGAAACCCTTGTCCGCTTTCGAACCATTGGCGATATGACCAATTCCAGACCGATCCGGTCGGAGGCCCAAATTTTACCAGAGATCATTTCGGAAAATCATAGGTTGAAAACTAGGGAGCGGGCTTCGCGGGAAGACGACTCTTTTTCTGAGTACTCTATGGAGGTAAGAAAACGCGAGGGGTACTTTTGAAATCAAGGAGTGAGCGATATATTAAAATTGCCAGCTTAGGAGCGGTCAATAGTGGCAAGTCGACTTTGTTAGGGCGCTTACTCTCCCATTGGTCGGATCGGCTTGAAGCCTTTGAAGAGTGGAGCCAAATTACCGATAGTCTTAGTTTTGAACGAGAAAAAAATATCACTTGGAACGTGAGTCATAATTTTTGTGAAGTTTCGGGGTATCGACTGCATTTTCATGATGACCCGGGGCACTTGAGTCGCTTTGATGTGACCCTCAGTGGGGTTTTATATTCAGACGTCGTTTTTTTTGTGATTGACCCTGAAAACATGGATCCCAAGTTAATTCGCTTTCATCTTTCAGTTCTACAATCGTTGGGCACAAAAAGAATCATACTCATTTTAAACTGTCGAAGCGGACTGAGGCCGTCAATGGCCTTTGGACGCGTCCAAAAAGTGTTGTCAGAGTTTTGGTCGATATTTTCGTTGGCCGTCGCCGTCGATTTATATGCAGAGGATTTATCTAAAAGTAGCTTTTCCGAGGGAGTGCAGGGTCGAGATTTTTACGACCTCCTTTTTTCAGTCATGGTAGAGAAGAGCCCCGGCAAGAATCGAATTTTCAGCAAAGACCTCTCATCTCTTCTTTTCTGGGGGGAGCCCGGTGATGAAATTTCTCTTATCGATGAAAAGGGAATGAATCACTCATTTTTGGCTAAAGAGAAACTCCTATCCAAAGAAATTTGTCGCTACTCGGAGGATCTCAGTCTCTATGTTACGAAATCCCATGAAATTACAGGCAAGGCTCTTGTGGCGGACCCCATCAATAATAAGAGTATCGGTATCTATTTAGGGGCCTCGGTTTAACCGTTTAAGGTTTGTCTTACAGGTTACTCGTCAATCAACTTCTCTTTTTAACCAATAAACGATATTAGCCCGTTCTTCGGGGGTCAGCATCACCGGAGTGCCGTTGTCAAGATGGGGCTTTGTCTTGAAAATAGCGGGAGGCATATTCATGCAGGCTACTTTTTCAAGAGTTAAGTTTTCGCGGTCGTATTGAGTTCCCCAGAGTTTTAAACCATAGAAGTCGAGACTCACTGGGAGTATCGTTTTTTCATGGGCGGGGTCGTGACAGTGGCCGCAGGACCGTTGAATTGTTTCTTTTGTTTTCTCCCGCGTCCATGGGGGCTTTTCTGCTGACTCGAGAGCTCGCAGTTCAGTTTTAAAAAGGTCAAAATCGTTTTTGATGACACCTTTGATAAGGTACTTGGTGGTTGAATCACAATTGATGTCTTTTAAGTCTTGACCGAGATCCACGGCAGGGGGGGCTTGGGCGAGGGTTTTTATTTTTTCTTGGGCCCTTTGTCGCAATTCGGTCTCTCTATCTGGAATATTTAAATTGATCGGAATCTCTGCGATTTCCAACTTTCTCGTCGATCGAATCAGTTGATTAATTTGCTCATAACTGAGCGGCCACTGATTTGATATCAAGTCATTTACCTGTGGGTCATTCATAAAGTAGTTATAGATTTGCCCAATACTTTTTTTGCGATTGAACCTGTAAATTTGCTCCTCATGCATAAAATGACAAGCGCCGAGGTTGCCCGCTTTCATAAGGGCCTCAGGAGCAAAATCGAGTGGGATATGGCCCACGTGAGGTCTTAAACTGACAGGGTTTTCGAGCCCCGTACCGTGAATGTTGTCGTCAATGGTGTGACGACTCAAACCATCTACGCGCTTTGCGACTTCTTCAAAATCGAGCGTCCCCCTAAACTCTGTTAAGTAGGTAAAAGCGACTTCAGAATTGAGCTTACCTAACTGGGCATAGAAAAGAGAGTGGTCTTTTCCCGGACGGCTCCCGTTGAAGTTATAAAATGTTTCTGCGATATGCGTGGGATCCAGTGTCTGACTAAAGAGATAGTAGTCCGTTTCAGTTTTTGTAGGGTCGTATTGAGTGATCACGTTGGAAGGGTAGGAATAGTCGTCGTCGGGCCATGTTCCAGAAAAATTCACCTTGAAATCATTATTAAAAAATCGATAGTAGCGCGATTGATCTTGGTGATTTTCTCTTTTTATTTTGGGGCCGAGAAAAACGTAAGAGAGGAGTCTTTTTTTACAGGCAAGATCTTCTGGCGGGCAGGCTGTGTCGCAAACATTCAGGGCCTGTAGGGCCTCGGCACTTTCTTGAATCGAGCTATCGAAAGAGGCGGCTGCGGCTGCCAGCTTGACGCCTTCGTCTTCGGCCTCAGCCAGTAAAGTTTCATTGCCAAAAACTGTTGTTTTCCACGGACGACGACTAAAGTGAGGAGTTCCCGATTGGTGACATGAAATACAAAACTTTCTTTTGGGTCGAAACATCTCTGCTTTTTTGTCGATGCCGTAGTTATTGATCACTAAGAATTCATACTCTTTGGTGTGTTTGTTAAATGAAATCACCTGAAGTTCATCGATGGCCTTTGTATAGCCAAAAAATAATGGAGGTATGAATGAACCCAGTTCTTGAATTCCGGTGAAGCGAACTTCACTCGTCGGAACCGAAAGGAGTCTACGGAGATTTTGTGGATCGACATAGAATTTCTCTGGAGCTCTACTGTAAGCCAGGTCAACAGGGCTACCTTGATCAAAGGTCGCAACACCTAATTCGGAGCCCGTGGTTTTGACGCGAAAAGCGAGATCATTCAGAAGGTTTTGGTCTGACTTCTCGATTTGGAATTCCACTTTTCTAACATAGTCAGCAAAAAGAGAGGTGCCGAGTGGATCTCCATAAATCATAACTAATTCTTGGGGATCCGACGGGGCCACGTCTGCTCGTGCAAATGGTAGAGCGAGTATAAGTAAGCAGAAAAAGTTCAGCATAGTTCTAGTGTTTTCGAGAACTCTATTCATAATCGATGTCCTTAAAAAGCTCTTCGTGAGAGGTTTTTTAGCTTCTGACAAGTTACGTTTTGCTGAAACTTCGATTTAAAGAGCTTTGGATTTTTGTTATGGGTTCCCCAAGTCAGTCGTTCTTCGCTAAATGGAATTCCTGACTTTCTCAATTCACCCATCTGAGTGACCATATCATTAGAAAAACCGCCCCATCTCAAGGGAACTTCTTCAAAGACATCAAAGAGTTTAGAACTAGCGGGCTCATTCCATAAAACAGGAAAGTACTTACCATTAAGACTATTGCTACTCACGCCAGGATAAAGACTCATATTCATATCGTGAGACGTGTTTCCGAGAATTCCTTCAAAAATAAGGCGCAGGATGGGATCATTGCCCTCGTTTTGGGCTTCTTGGGCCAGGAGGTTGTCGTGGGCAATCAATCGCTGTAGGTATTGACGAGCACTATAGTGCTCATTCAGTTTTTGAACCTTAATACTCGGGTGCTCATGGGCACTACAGGCGTTGGGGTTGTTTCCGAAATAGATTTCTCCGTTGGAGTAGGCCAAAAACTCTTGAAATCGTTCTTCGGACTCAAGAACTTCGCTATAATCTGACATGCGCTTTCGATAATCTTCCTGTTCCTCGAGCATGGCTTGGTTGGTAAAGTGATCAAGCTCTTCGATCAGTTGATTTGAGTTTCCGAAGTACTTTAATAGTTCTGCGTAGCTGCCGTCGTAGAAATCCATTCTCTCGAGAAAGGCTTTTAGCTGACTTCGAGGAATCCATTCGATGAGGCGAATGGGATCGCAAACCTGTTGTCCGACGAGGAGATATTTGAACTGATCCCACTGTTCGCTATTTCTTAAGTCCCTCCAAATTCGATGGCGGTGACTCACTCTGAGTGATTCGTCGAGTCCCACAATTTTAAATCGAATATCGAGAAGACTATCTTGCTCAGTTTCAATTTTAACCCGCGCGTCTTGTAGCGTGCTTTGATTCACACAGTTGTAGTTGCTATCCGGATTCTTCATTTCTACGAGGAGTTTGTCGATGGCATGAAGATCAATAGCCTTCACCAGTGGCAGAGGCATCACTTCACAGCGAACTCCGTTTGGCAAAAACTTAGGGTCAAAAAGAGTTCCACCGACAAAGTTATGCCAAGGTCTTTCAGTGAAAATGGGTTTGGCGCCATAGCGACTATTAGTCCCGTGGCACGCCATGCAGGTGTCTGGGTTTTTACCCCCCTCAAAACCTTTGAACTCTTCAGAGATATTGAGGTCAAAATAGGCGAGCTCTCCAGAATTTTGATCGGCAAAAACAAATTCGACGCTATCGCCGTTACTAAGATGTTCCGCTCCAGAATTCACTGAAAAGGCATATTGTAGCTCAAAGCTTGGGGACTCAATCCCGTGATGGGCTTTCTCGAAGTAGATGAGGCGGGGATTATTGGCATCTCCTGACTGGGCGGCTAAGCTACTATGGGCGATGACATATTTATCTTGGGATTCTCGGGGCAAGCAGCAGATAAAGTCTTTTGGCGAATGAATCACATCTTTATTGTCCTGAATCCAACGCTCAATTCCCTCGGGCGTGAATTGGGACTTTCTCAAGCGTTCAGTAGGGCAGCTCGTTTGGCCATGGGCGAGTGGATGCAAAAGGAGAAAGCCAAATACCAGGGCAAAGACCTTCGTTAAAACTGACGTTTTCATGTTCATTCCTTCTTACTTTGACTCACCGAAAATCTAGAGTAGCGAAACTTATACCAGGATTTGCGTAACATATAATTTCTTTGAATTATTCTTTCCGAAATCCTTAGTACCCCTGTAGAAGGGGGAAAGGGGCTTTTTGCGGGCTTCTAAGCTTTGGTAGCTTAATATTATTGTTTCACAGTTTATGACTAATTTTCACTGTGGGCCGCAAATTTGCGTTTTGCAGAGACTAAGGGTTCTAATTATTAAGGAATTATGAGTATACTCGCGATATGCCAGAATTACCCGAGGTGGAGACGGTCCGAAGAGGATTGGAACGAATACTTGAGCCACCAATTAAGATTCAGAAGATAGAGTTAAAGCGCAAAGAACTACGTTTTCCCATGCCCGTTAAAAAACTTCAGGCCGTATCTGGAGAAAAGCTTCGCTCCATAGATCGCATCGGCAAGTATCTTCTTTTTAAAACCGAAAAGCACTGTTTGATCAATCACCTGGGTATGACCGGAACCTGGCGCGAGTTTAAAGCCTCGAAAGATCTGAAAAGGCACGATCACGTGCTCTTAGAGTTTTCAAAGAAGATCAAGCTTGTTTACAACGACCCCAGGCGTTTCGGAGTTCTCGATCTTTGTCCTCTCGGTGAAGAACTTGATCACAAGCTTATTAAAAACATGGGTCCAGATCCTTTCAATATCGAGGCACTTACGGCGGAATCCTTGCGAATGAAGGCCAAAAAGCGCATTGTCGTCGTCAAAAATTTTATTATGGACCAGAAAATTCTCACGGGAGTTGGGAATATCTATGCGAGCGAGGCCCTATTTCGAGCGGGCATTCGCCCGAGCAAGAATGTTTCTCAAATCTCGCTTCCTAAGTGGACGCTTCTACTAGAAAAGATTCGTGAAGTTCTTAGCGAAGCGATCGAAGCCGGAGGCTCCACAATCTCTGACTTCAAACAAGCGGGAGGATCCCAAGGGTACTTTCAAAATTCATTTAAGGTTTACGGGCGAAAAGACGAACCTTGTATTCAGTGCAGAAAGCCCATTCGCCTAAAAACCATCGGTGGTCGCAGCAGCTTTTACTGTTCTCACTGCCAAAAGTGACTAGTATCTAGAGATTTGCTAAAACTTCTTTAAAATCCCAAGGTCGCTCGGAGGTGACCTCCATTTCTTTCTTAGAAACGGGGTGTTTGAATTTTAAACTTTCGGCATGAAGAAGGAGTCTATCGAAATGGGGTTTTGCTTTATTGTACAATCGATCACCAAGGATTGGGCATCCGGAGGCCAGGGCATGAACTCGTATTTGGTGCATTCGACCCGTCAGCGGTTTTGCCAACACCTGTAAAAATCCATCTTGCTCGTTGAGCTTTGTAAACTCAGTAATGGCACGGTCACCACCGGATCGAACAATTTGCATGTGGGACTTTGGTTTAGAAAGTTTTTTGAGGTGATTGTCGACCTTCCATTGCTCTTCGGAACATAAAAGTGTTTCGCTCATGGCTTTCTTAGATTGAAATCTTCCTATAAAAACGTAGGTCTTCTGAATTTTTCGTTCCGTAAAAAGTTCGGCAATGACCTTGTTATGGTTCTTGGATTTACTGAGTAGAATGAGGCCACTCGTACCTACATCGAGTCGATGGTGAAGCGCTAGATAGTCGTGACCTTTCGATTTAAGCTGTTCACCGAGTAGTTTGTACAGGTGAGGGCGTTTGGGGTCGAGAGTTTGTTGACTGGGTAAACCACTGGGTTTGTCCACGATAATAAGGAACTCATCTTCGTAGATGGTTTTAATAGTCTCGTTGTGGCTTGTGGGACTTTGGGCCGGTCCCTTGGAGTTTTTTTTCATAGTACAAATTTGTTCGGATTTATTTATACTACTATAGGGGCCTTCATTGAAATCAAAAACCGTTTTTCTCGTATTGTTATTTTTACTTGCCGGTGGCCTTTATACCTTTGCCTATCACCCCGTCAGTATTCTTTTTGAGCGGCCAGGTTGGTGGGTCTACGATTTTTTACAAAGAAATTTACCGGCGGAAAAGCCCGAGGGCGTAGCACTCATCGAAATTGATGACGGAACCCTCGAACAAATCTATGAAGACTCTGGAATCGGCTTTCCGTGGCCACGGGAAGTCTACGCGGGGCTTTTTGAAGTCAGTCAGCTTCTAAAGGCCAAAGCGATTTCTTTTGATATTCTTTTTGATCGACCATCCACCTACGGTCTCGAGGACGATCAGATTTTTAATGAGGCACTACGCAAGATTGATATACCCGTGATTTTTCCTGCTCCCATGGGTCGAATTTTACCTCCCAGTGAGACGCTAGTTGAAAACTTCGACGGCTTAAAATACGGAGCTGTGACACCTCCACCTGAAGTGGATGGAGTGTATCGAGTTCTCCCGCAAAAGTTAAAAGAAGGCGATGAAGAGTTTAATAGCCTTGGTTATGCTTCCATTCAAGCCGCTTTCCCCGATGTTGAATTTCCAGAAGAGGCATCGGCCATTCCAGTTCACTTTTATCGGCCTCAGGATCTGACTCGTGTTCCTTATTACAATTTAATGCGGGCCTATTATCAGTATCAAGAAGACGGCACACTTCCACCCGAGATAAAAGAACTCGAAAATAAATTGTGGTTTGTCGGCTATACGGCGGCAGCCCTTTACGATATTAAGCCCATGCCCTTTAGCCGCAAAGCCAGTGGTGTTGACCTCCATGTTCACGGCGCGGCCAACTTGCTCAATAAAGATTACCTCCAAGTGATTAATCCCAATAAAGAGTTAATACTATTTGTCTCTCTTTTGCTGATCGGCCTTATTGTCTTAGCCTATGTACAAACCCCGGTATCCTCTTTGGGATTGACTCTGTCTTTTTCTCTGGGCGTTCCCCTGGTTCTCTGTATCATTCTTTGGACGCAAAAAGTTTGGTTCAACCCCTTTGCCATGGGGATTCAGGTCTCGGCTTTTTTGGGAGCTTTTTTTAGTATTCGCTACCAACGGGAGTTTAAAGAGCGCGGCAAGTACGCAAAGCTTCTTGCCAACTCCATGTCCCAAGAAATGTTAGAGTTGGTTCAATCGGGAGAAATGCAGGTCACACGTTTTGGTGAAAGACGAGACATTACAATTTGCTTTTCAGACCTATCGGGCTTTACAACCATTGCCGAAAGCATGCCTCCACAAGAATTGGTAGAACTTCTCAATGAATACTTAGATGAAGTCGTCGACGTGATATTTAAACACAATGGCTATGTCGATAAATTTATTGGAGATGCAGTGATGGCCTTGTGGGGGGCTCCCATCGAAGGGCAGAACGATCACGCAAAGCTGGGCTTGCAAACTCTTCTGGATTTTGAAAAGGCCGTTGGTCGATTTAACGAAAAAGCCCGTAAGCGGCTCGGTGAAGACTGCCCGAAGTTTATTGCGCGAGTGGGCTTACACACGGGAGAAGCCATTGTCGGTAATATTGGCTCACAAAACCGCTATAACTACACGGCCATTGGAGACTCTGTGAACTTAGCGGCTCGCCTCGAATCCATGGGTAAGAAATACGATGTTCTCACCCTTGTGAGTGAAGAAGTTCTCAAAGCCATGGGGCTGAGTGAGCATCCGGATCTTATATTTATCGACGAAGTCATGGTGAAGGGTAAGAACGAACCCACGAAGATTTACACTGAAAAGCTAGATTTAAGTCCTGAAGAGGTTCAGTCATTTTCACAGGGTTTTTCGCACTATTGCAAAGAAGAGTGGAGCGAGGCTATAGAGGCCCTTCGCAGCTTGGATCGCTTCGGTCCGTCGCGTGTCATCATTTCCCGTTGTGAGCTTGCCCTGACTGGGGATAAACCGGCACAATTTAACAAGGGAGTGTGGTCTCATGATTCGAAATAAATTCGTTCTTATTCTGATTATTTTCGCTTTTTTGCCCCTTGAATATGTAGAAGCCCAAGAGGAGAACACGGCGGTTATCGCCAGTGAAAAAGCAAAGCTCTATCAAAAGCCTCGAATCTTTTCTAAGACAGTCAGTAACCTGAAATACAATGATCGGGTAAAAATACTTAAGTCGCGAAAATCTTGGTACTTTGTTTCGGCCTATGTGAAAACCCGCTGGCAAAAAGGGTGGTTGCGAAAAACGAGTATCGAAAAACGTCCGCAACGGGTTGCCGAAATCGGTAAAGGAGAATCAATCTCTTCTTCTTACGGTGATAAAGACGCTGCTACGGCGGGTAAGGGTTTTAATCCAGATATTGAATCTGAGTACCGAGGGAAAAACCCGAAAATTGAACTGGGCTATAAACGTCTTGAAAAAGTCGAGAGAAATTCTGTGAGTTTTTCTGAATTTACCGAACCAGATTTCGTGCAATTTACGAATCGAAGAAAGTTGCGCAGTAGTTTAGTGAGTGGACGACAAGCGAGGAATTAGTCATGTTACGTATATTTGCCCTAGTAATCACTCTTATCAATATGGTCTTTCTCTTGTCTTGTGCCAGTGTTGTTCACACGGTCGGAGTTATCACCGGTGATGAGGATATGCAAAAAGCTAAGTCAGAACTGGGGCCATCAGAGCAGTACTATTTAGGTCGAGCCTTCTGCGCCAATATTCTTTCACGTTATGAGCTGATCGAAGACAAAGAAGTTAATAAGTACATTAATAATGTCGGTTACTACCTATCCCTGCATACTGACCCTATACCCGAAAAAGGGTCGGGCCCTTACAAAGGATACTTCTTCGGCGTTTTTAAAAATAAAACTCCAATGGCCATGAGTTCGCCTGGGGGTTTTATTTTACTTTCGACAGGAATGATGGAGATGCTCGACAACGAAGATCAGCTGGCATTGGTTTTAGCCCACGAGATGGGTCACATAATGTGGGAGCACGGTCTTCTTGCCATCGAACGAAAAGCCACCAGTGATGCTATGAAAAACCTCGGTGTTTTTGTGGCAAAATCCTATGCGCAGACCGATGTCGATCTAGGGGCCCTTGCCGAAGTCTTAGGTTCGAGTGTGGGCGCCATTGTTGATAGTAGTTTCTCCCAGGACGAAGAAATCGCAGCCGATCGCTACGGCTTCGAAGTGGCCTATAAAGCGGGCTATGCACCAAAGGAGATGTTTAAAATTCTCGCAAAGCTAAAGGCACTACCCAGTGATGGTGGATTTTTGTCTAAGCACCCCAGTGGGAGTGAGCGGGTGAGCAAGCTTCGCGGGATTTCGAGTAAGATAAAGACTCCGCGCAAGCCGGCCAGCTTTCGTGTCTCAAAATATGGCCAAATCAAGAAGCGTCTTCAGAGACTTTAATCAAAGCTTAATCAGAACTTTAATAGAGGCTAGATCTAATCCTTAATTGCTAAACGGCCCAAGTTTTCTTATCCTAAGGATTAGAGGTGCGCTTTGATTCCCATCGAAATCGAGAAAAAACTTCCAGAACTAGCCAATATTGAACGGGTCATTGATAGCCTCGGCGATCAGGCCCATGTAGAGATTCTCGAAACCATTCGCTACAAGGATCTTGAATTTCCCATCCATGCAATCGTACTCGGGACCCAAGACCCCGAAGCCCCCAGCGTTGGATATTACGGGGGAGTTCACGGTTTGGAGCGCATCGGTTCTAAGGTCGTTATCGCTTACCTAGAAACGATCAGCCAACTTCTGACCTGGGACGACACACTTCACGACCGCCTTAAAGAAACGAGAATGGTCTTTGTTCCGCTCTTAAACCCGGTGGGAACGTTTCTTAAAAGAAGAGCCAATGGTAACGGTGTCGATCTTATGCGAAACGCACCTATTTTGGCAAAAGGGGTTCCACTTTTTCCGATGGGGGGCCATCGTTTGTCGCCGAAGCTTCCTTGGTTTCGTGGCTTCTTAAAAAATGAAATTGAGCTGGAGTCAAAAGCCCTTCTCAATGCCTTTCAAAAGTTTCATGCCCAGTCTCAGCAATCCATAACCATCGATGTCCACTCGGGCTTTGGTGCGATTGACCGACTTTGGTTTCCCTATGCAAAAACCGTAGAGCCATTTCCAGAATACCCAGAAATGTATTCCCTAAAAACTCTTTTTGATCGCAGCTATGCCAATCACTTCTATCGAATTGAGCCCCAAGCGCGACAATATACGACCCATGGTGATCTCTGGGATTACATTTATGACAGTTACTTTGAGAAGAAAAATGATGTGGGGAATTACTTCTTACCGCTGACCCTAGAAATGGGGAGTTGGATGTGGATTAAAAAGAATCCCAGACAAATATTCAATGTTCTTGGGCCCTTTAATCCGATTCTCCCCCATCGGAGACAGAGGATTCTTAGGCGGCATATTACGCTCTTTGATTTTGTTCACCGGGCCGTTCACTCGCCGGAGTCATGGTTGAAGATGAGCTTCGAACACAAGAAAGCTTTGGAGCAAGAAGCCTTGGAGTACTGGTATGCGCGCTAAAAAGAGATTGTGGATTCTTTTGCGGGGGTTAGGGCGAGAGAAAGCCCACTGGCAGGGCTTTGATCAGAAAATCGAAGCTCATTTTAAAAAAGACCGTTGCCTTTGCCTGGATTTACCGGGAGCGGGTGTTCATTACCAAGATCAGTCACCACTGAGTATTGGTGAAACCGTTGATTTCTTGCGCCCGGATTTTTTAAAGTTGCAAACGGACTATCCAAAAGATGTTTACGACTACTACCTCTTTTCTCTTTCACTCGGGGGGATGGTTGCGACCGAATGGCTCTATCGCTATTCCAGCGATTTTCAGGGAGCGGTTCTGATTAATACGAGCTTTTCAAGGGTTTCAAGAATTTGGGATCGGCTGACGCCAAAGGCGATCAAGGCTTTTATTCAGGCGGGTAAGGCGAACTCCCTTTTTGAGAGAGAGCGAATTGTTTTGGGCGTAACGAGCCAGTCGGCCGAACTCCACGGTGAGATCGCTCTCGAGTGGGCTGAGATTGCTAAAAAGCGCCCCCTCAATCCGAAAAATTTTATTCGTCAGCTGATCGCTGCCAGTCGATACCGGCCCAATCCGAAGCCTCCCATTCAACCTTTGTTGATTCTCAATTCGGCGGGAGATCAATTGGTGAATCCGAAAAGTAGTCTCAATATTGGCGAGTTTTGGGGCTACGATATCCGCCGCCACCCCACGGCAGGCCATGATCTGACCCTCGATGCGCCGGAATGGACGCTCAAGGAGATGGAACACTGGTTAGAGCTCCTCAAAGGGGATTCTAAGGCAAAAAGACCTTGATTGAATCCCTAAATTTGCTAGCCTCAGAGGGCCTTTATGGGCTCGGTTATGGGGGATTCAATGAAAACCAGCTTTTATGTTTTACTTCTCGTGCTACTTACCAATTGTGCTTCGGCATCTATTTTTCCGCACGGTACGTGGCTCAATGCTTCGAATACGCAATTAACTGATTTGGATCAGCTCCTAGGGGCCGTGGATCGCGGCAGTGTTGTCATCGTCAGTGAGCTTCACGGTCACAAACCCCACCACCAAAACCAGAGATTGATCATTCAGAAGTTAAAGGACCAGGGCTATACCGTCGCCGTGGGAATGGAATTTTTTAATTTTACCCAGCAAACATTGGTGGATCAGTATTTGGCCGGAGATATCGAAGAAGCTGATTTTTTAAAGCAGGTGAAGTGGGGTAAAACTCCCTATGACAATTACAAAGAACAGGTTCTTTCGACTCGAGGGACCCAGGCCAAGACGCTGGCTTTAAATGCACCTCGATCGGTGAGTGGTACGATCTCTAAAAAGGGGATGGACGGACTTTCTCCCGAACAAGAAAAACTTTTACCCCCTCAATTTGAACTTGGGAATAAGGCTTACTATGAGCGGTTTTCAAACTTTATGGGTGGGCATGTTCCTAAAGAATCAATTGATCGCTATTTTGCCGCCCAAAGCCTTTGGGACGATACCATGGCCTATGTTGCTAGCGAGTACATGAAGCAAAATCCTGATCACGTGCTCGTGATTATCGTCGGTGATTTTCACGCGGCTTTTGGTGGAGGCTTGCCCGACCGTTTAGAAGCCCGAGGAATGAAGGACGTTCTTGTATTTACGCAAGTGAATTTACGGGGGCAGGATGAAAAGAGTCAAAGAGCCATGATCGAGCCCCATGTTCACTATGGACCTCGTGGTCACGGCATTTTCGTATCGACTGAAGCTCTGTAGGTTTACCGCATTCCGCGAGTCGGGAGTCGCATACCCGTGCGACCACGAATGGTCCAAGCACTCAGAGCAGCACTTTGGTTGGCATAACAGCCCCAAAAACCACTCATATCGGCATGGTTGAGTTGAGCACCTGCGAAACTGACATTATTACCTTGAGACCAGCCGGCATTGGTTTGGCCGGGATTCATTTGATATTTAAATTGGGCTCGAGTTAAATCAGAACCGCCAAAGTCCGCACTTCCAATTTCGGAACCATTAAATTTAGCTCGAGTGAGGTCGGCATTGTTAAACTCGGCTTCTGATAAGTTCGCAATCGAAAAATCAGCTCTTTGGGCATCAGCTCCTTGAAACTTAGCTTGAACAGCTTGAGTTCCTCGAAAGTCAGCCCTTCTGAGATTAGCATCTCGAAAGTCAGCTGTCATAATTGTGGCATTGGTAAAGTCAACATTTCGGAGATTGGATCCGCGAAAATTCACTCCTCTGAGATCGGCTCTTCTAAAGTCAAAGCCGCGAAGATCTCTTCCTCTAAAGAATGTTAAGAGGTCGGCATTGGAGAGCTCTGAACTTCTTGAAGCGACATTAATAATAAAGCCGCGAACACTACAGCCCACCATGGACTTAGAATTGTACTGACTCACAGTACAGTCGGGAAGAGTCTCTAGATAGGCAACGTGCTCTTCCGAGTTATGTTGATAAACCGGGCATTTTCCAGCCAGTGCCTGGGAGCTAAAAAATGCAATTAATGTAATAAAAAAATACTTTTTCATATCAAACCTCAATCTCCTTAAATCCAATATTAGTGCCAGAATTTTTAGTGAAGCGTTCCTTCATTTGGGATTCATTGTATTTGAGCCTCCTTTTAGAGCCCTTTCAGCCGCGAATTATGCCATTTTGCGCTTTCTGTAAAGGAATCAGGCAAATGAGAGGGGTTTTAGAGCCCGAGATACTGGTATTGGATTTGCCTATTCCAAGTGATGGTGAAAGCGATATTTAAATGCGAGTTAAGTTAGAGAAATTTTTATTTATTTTCATATTTTTTGGTTTTTCGGGAATAGGTCAAAAAGCAGGGGCAAGTCCCCATGACTTTCAAACTGAAACGGCCAGAGTCTATTCGCAAGTTTCTAACTTGCCGGAGCCGTCCCTTGATTTCTCCAGGTTAATGTCTTGTCTGAGTTACTTGGATCAATCTCATAAACGCCAACATCGAGCCAAAGAAGCTGATTTTTTCACGGGACCCGAACAGATTTTTACCATGCTGGTTAATGAAGCAGTTCTGCATGAGAATTTTAGTTTAGATCCGATGACGAGTCCGAGTGTTCTCTCCTATCTCCACGGACGTAGCAATATCAATGAAGATTTTTATCGATTTGTATACGTGGCAGGAGAGCAACATCAGTGTGTGAAAGTACCCAGAGCCAATTTCAACATAGAAATCGATACGACTGGTTTTGGTATTCAACGGATTTTAGCCCTAGGTAGTTTCCTCGGAAACGGTTTAGGCGGGCCGCAATATGTACTCAATTTTCGAAGCATAGGACCTGAGAATAACCTTGATCTTCCGATTATGACTTCGTGGTCTCCGCAGCAGGTGATCAATGATATCAGAGGTTATAACTTCGAAACGGACGATGCTCTTTATCTTCGACCAACTCCAAGCGAGAGTCAGTGCGATGACTCGCCTGAGGATCGTATGGTTCAAGAGCTGATGAGTGTACAGATTATTAGTCAGATGATCGCCTTATACTCGCACGCAAAACTAGAACACCTTCGTTCGGCAATGGGTACACCGCGAACGTCCGAATTTAACATGGCCGTTGAAGAGTTTGCCCAAGAGGTTCGAACGTGTACTCGAGAAATCGAACGACAAAAACTCGGTGTCGATCGCAGGCAAAAGGCCTATCGAATGGGTCTAGAATACACTCTATTGCCACTCTCTGAAGATTTAGAGAATCAAATTCGCGAAATGGAATTCATTCACAGCGAACTCTCTCGCTTCTAATTGCTTTTGAAATCAAAGTTATGAGTCGATAATTCCGTAGGACTTGAAGAGCTTTTCGGCATTATCACCCAAAATCTGTGCAGCCTCACCCGATGAAATATGGCCCTCTCTTTTTCCACGTTTTATTTTTTTCAGAGAGAGTCGAATATTATCGCCGATAAAAGGCCAATCGCTGGCAAATAAAACGCGCTCAGCACCAATGCGATCAACGGCTTCGGTGATATCTCGTAAAGATTGATGACTTGTTAGTAGACTCAGGTTTTCGAAAGTCTCGGCTGCGACAATGGCTTTTTCGGGCTCGTTGAGATTCATATGGGCGAGAAAAAACCTAAGGCGCGGATACATCTCGAACCAGCGATTAAAATGCTCTACGTCACCTAATTCGGGGCGCTTAAAGAAGAGGCGACTTTGAATAACCCCAGTATGCAAAATAATACTCATTTGCAGTTCATTGGCCTTCTTTAAAACTGAAAGATAATGGGGACTCATGGGCTGAAAGGCTTCGAGCGGAGGTGTCAGCTTAATAAAGCGAACCCCTCGGTCGTAGTAGTCCTGTATGAGCTGGTCGGGTTCATTGTTTTCTCTGGGGATCCGCATGCAGGGAATAAGTCGAGAGTCTGATTCGCAGATTTCCATGAGCTGTTCATTATTTAAAAGTCCATGTTTAGCAACGACCATGGCGTAGGAAATTGAGTTTTCATCGAGCTGCCTCTGCAGATCCCTAAGGCTTGATTCCATTAGGAGACGGCTCAGTAAGAGCGGGTAGCCCACCTCCTCTGAAACTCTTGAGGCTATGGAAGGTAGGTCTCGAATTTGTTTTTGTGCAAAGTGCAGCCAAGGGCTGGTTTTATCATAGTAGGGTTTGATTCGCTCTTTGATCTCGTCAATTTCGCGATCAAAGGGAGGATTCGGAAGACAAAGACTATGAAAATCGATCAACTGAGACATAGTTCAGTTTTCCTTCATAGGCTTTGATTTGACAATGATTAACTCAGCGGAGGTCTAATTCCTGGTCATTTTGAAAAGTCGAAACTCGTAATTATACCAGTGAAACACGTGATACATTTCAAGGCGATAGAGGAAGCCTCCGTAAAAGAAGCTAGGGTAGTTGGGGTTGTTTCCATAAAAATAGAGAAACCAATTTTCACCGTGAGAGGCCTTTGCGCTTCGACCGACTAGGGATTCTTTTTGTCCCAAGGATTTAAATTCCTGCATTTGTGCTTTTAGAAGAGTTTCTGTGCCTTCTCCCTGCTGTAAATCCTGGGAACTGCTCAGAAGTGCGACTTCGCCTGAGGTGTGGTTATAGCGAATCACAACACTTTGCGGCAACTCTTTGGCCATCTTAAGTCGGAGCGGTGATCCCTCCTGGGCTTGAATGCTTGGTGAAAATAGAAGCGCACTGCCAAGAAAAGAGAGAACAATACAAGAAAGAATGCCTGATGAAATTTTCATAAATACCTCGATTGGGAATAGTCCTAGATTCACTGCCAGAAACTGTCGAGATAATAAGAATTCCGTAGCAATTATTTCTAATTCGCCACGCGTTATACTAAGGCTGTACTCCAAATATTACCCATCTCTGGGGTTTTTTGAATGAAAGAGCGCAAGATTTTCTGCTTGTCCTTTTCCATAGCGTCAAAAGACAGGCCATAGCCTCCCGGATAGTTTCCTTTGGCAGGTGCTTCCCGAACCACTCGAGCATAGCAAGTGACCCGATGGAGCTGACTCAGCTTTAACTTTACTTGAACGTGATCGCCCACATCCAGTTTCACTTTCTTGCGTTTTTCCGACTTATTAGAATTGGCTTTCATCAGATTCTCATGGGGGAGGAAAGTTCCACCCTCTGAGATATCATAACATTCGAGACTGACTTTTTGCCCACCCATTTTAGTGAGCACGACTTCGATTGGAATTTGCTTTCTCTGGGGAATTCGCCACCATCGGTTACTGGGGTCGCGAAGAACCTTCAGCGCTGACCGATGAAAAATAAGACCGTGGACGAAGATAAATAGAGCGCTTGCAACGAGTGTCGTTGCCTCGTCGTAGTCTTGGCCAAACTGACTAACAAACCAATTATTCCAAAGAGTAATCACAAGCAGAACGGGAAGAGTCCACTTCACCCAATCAGAGGCTTCAAAAAGTAGGTAGGCGTTGAGTAAACAAAAGCCGATGAAGAGCCAATTGGGCAGAGAAATGTAGTGGAACATCGCCAGAGGATTGATAAAGGATATGCCATAGAGGTACGAAATCTGGAGGGGAATTGCGACGGCACATCCCAGTAAGAATGAAGCGAGTATAATCAAACTAACGGGACGTTTTTTCATAGTGATTAATCCTTTGTCTTTGAAATATCACTAAAGTGAAAGCAATAGCTCTGAATTTTATGAACGTACTCTCTGGCGGCATTCAATTCTTTAGAGGCAAACAGATAGTCTTTTCCATGTTTTTTGATCGCTCTGCGCACGCGACTTGCACCCGAATTGTAACTGGCCAATATGGCATCAAGGCGGGCCTTTTCTGGATTTGCAAAGTTCTTTCTGAGCAATTCGTCGGTTTCTTTTCGACGCCAATACTCATCCAATCTTTTGAGAAAGCTGATACCACCAATAATTGAAGATTTTGGATCGAGTCGCCACTCGTTCTTACTATTGATTTTTCCAGAAAGAATTTTAGCTTTGAGTTCTAAAAAGGACATATCGTTAATGTCGGGATAGCGTTTAAATTCGGGATGACTAGAGGCTATGTCCCTTTCGGCAAGGGGAGTGATTTGTGTCAGTCCCAAGGCCCGTGCCCAGGAAAGAGCTTTGCTGTAAAAGCCGGACTCTTGGGCGATGAGAGCAACGATTAAACTTGGATTGAGTCCCTCTTCGCTCGAGCGATCTTGAACCAACTGAATGATTTTGTCCCTCGGTTGAAAAGGGCGAACGTTTTCGATATTCCACAAATTGGTCAAAGGACAGTAGGGGCTTTCGAAGCGTTGAGTTCGAACAATACCCAGTTGATTTTTATAGCGCACCATTATGTCATTTCGTTGATCGGGGCGCAGTTGAAGGTTCTTAAATCGAACTTTAAGTTCAGTTTGGGAGGGGTCAGTAAACACTTCGGCTCGGTAGAAAAAGCTCGAAGTAATGTCCACACCGTTAAAGTAAACCTTGATTGAATCATTGGTTTCTAAGCCGGCCGAATCTTTAATAATGATCTCAAAGTCTTCACTCCCGTGAAGGACTTGTTTTTGCGGATTGAACTGGATCGAAATGAGTTTATCGTAACTGGATTCGATTTCTTTGGGTTTTGCCTTTTTCTGTGGAGGGAGATGAATAGCGCCAAAAGGAGTCACCGGGCCAGCACAGGCTAGTCCGAGTAGGGGCATTAATGCCATCAGTATAAGTAAACGAAACTCTCTCTTAATATTCATTTGGATCCCAGATATATATCGGGATTGGACCTTGATCTTGTGAGCTAAGGCGTTAATTTTACGGAACTTTTTGTTTTTTGCCTAACTTTTAATCAAATTAAGCGGACTGGCTTTGAGAATCCGAATCAGAAAGAAGCATATAGCCTTTACCGTGGACGGACTTTAATTGATTGGAATGGCTTCCCAGTTTTTTGCGAATGGCCGCGACATGGGTATCGATTGATCGATCTGAGACGTGTACGTCCTTGCCCGAAACCTCTTCCAGAATAATTTGGCGTTCGAGACTCGAGTTAAGGTGTCGACCCATCAAAGAAAGAATTTTGAACTCTCGAGGGGTTAGATCCAGTTGCTTTTCTTCACCGTTTTCTCGCAAGAAAATTTTCTGGGCAATAAAATCAAACTTGAGATAACCGAGATCGAGTTCGGTGTCGGGCTGTTTCTTCTTGCGTAGTTTCACTTCCACACGAGCCAGAAGTTCTTCGGGGGCAAAGGGTTTACAGATGTAATCTTCCGCCCCTAGGCGCAGACCGTGAACGCGATCGCCCTCTTCAGATTTTGAAGATAGAAATATGATGGGGCGGTCCTTGGTCTTCTCGTTATTTTGCAACCAATGGCAGATTTGATAACCATCTCCATCGGGGAGCATGATATCGAGGATGTAGAGGTCAAAGTCTTCGCTATTAATGCGATCCATGGCCTCTTTCATATTGGGCTCAATACGCAAATCGTAGTGCGATAGTGCCTTGCGAATTTGGATCTGGTGATCCATTGAATCTTCGACCACAAATATTTTGTAATTTGATTCTTCTGCCATGTTTGTTTATCGGTCTTCTCTAGAGAAAAAATTAGGCAGACCAAGGTCATAATTTCTTTTAGCTGAGACGCGTTGAAAAGCCATTTAGAATAACGATTACTGGTCCAGGATGGCATAATCAGTTCAGGAACCCATTATGAAAACAAAGTTTTATGCCAATAACGAAAGCATTTCCCGCGAGATTCAGAAGTTCAGAAAGCTCAAGAGTTACTGTGAGCACGATTTAAAGTCCGCTGTGGGAATCATGAAGGGCTTTGCGCAAATTCTTGTGGATGAAATTGGGCCAGAAATGAGCGAGTATCATCGAGACTTTCTGATAAAAGCCCGCAATTCTGCCGAGGACTGCCTCAAAGAAATAGAACAACAGATTCACTTAAATCAGCCCCAATTTGAAACATTGTGGTGGCTTTCCCCGAATGAACCAGGTTTTGAATTGCCCAATAGGGATTTACTTTTTGTTCACATACCTCGCATCGAAGAGTGGAAGAGTTTAAGAGATTCCTACCGGCCGACCTATTTCTTTATCGAACCCAATTTTATAAAAGGTGAGCTCGAAGAGGTTTTACAAAAGACGGGACCCTTCTTTTCGAAAATCTATTTTCTAAGTAAGGATCATTTTGAAGAGAGTTTTTTACAGAGGTGGAATATTCAGGGGCAGGTTTCACCAGAAATCCCAGCAGATACTCTTCTTGGGTTATTAAAAAATGACGGACAGTAAGAACCTGCTCAGTAAAGACATAAAGGTCCCCGCTGAGATTGATACCAGTTTCTTTTATCGGAAGGTAACCGGAAGTCAGCAGCTCCTCATTCTTTTGCACGGCTACAAACAAACGGGAGAAGATATTTATAATTGGCTTCGACCAGCCTTGCCTGAGGATGTGAATCTCTTTATTCCTAACGGACCCTATCCCGTACCCATCCGGCAAAAGGACCACTATAAAATGACCTACTCTTGGTATTTTTTTGATGGACGAAGCGGGGAGTTTGTTCGCGATATGGATCTGTCCTTGCGAACGATTGAAAAACAATTGGAGAGTTTGAATTGGTTGAATAAAGAGACAAAGGTACTCGGTTTTTCCCAGGGTGGGTATTTTGCCCCCCATATCTCGAAAGTTTTGAAATCCATAAAATGGATTTGCGGGATTGGCTCCCGTTACCGATTCGAAGACTTTAAGAAGGCCTTTCAGTTTCCGATCTATTCAATCCACGGAACCGAGGACCACATTGTAGAATACGAAAATTCAAAATCCAGTTTCAATAAAATGAAAGACCTGGGCAATCAGGGGAAATTTATATCAATAGAGGGTCTAGCCCACGAAATTAACGAGGACTGCCTAGAACAGATTCGGTCTCTAATCGCTGGAGAAATAGATTTTGCCTAAGTTCCGTTTTTTCGTGGTGATTCCACCCGGATTTGAAAATATTTGTTATCGGGAGCTTTTGCACCTCCTGCCAAGTTTAGAAAGTCATCAGGTCAGTCCACCAGAAGATTGGGAACTCTTTCCCGGCGGGATTGAGATCGAGGCGGAGTTAAACTTTGGATTGAGTCTTAATTATCATCTAAAGTCCGCAACGCGAGTTTTAATGCGCCTTGGAACATTCCCATGTAGCGATTTTGAAGAGCTCTCCCACATTTTTGCGCAAATCGATTGGGGGCAATACGGAATCAAGGATCAATTAAAATTTAATATCAGTAGTCGGTCGAGTCGCTTAAACCATCAACGGGAAATAGAAAAGTTTTGTTTGAAGCATTTCAAAAAAATGAAGAAACGACCGGGAGCCATGCGTTTAGATCTCCGTTTTTTTAGGGACGAATTGAGTCTTAGTATTGACTCCACTGGGGAGCCCCTTCACAAGAGAGGTTGGCGACAGTACACACCCAAAGCGCCGATTCGAGAAAACCTGGCCAGTGGTCTGTTGCTCTTTTTAACCGATGGTATGAATTCGTCGGATGATTCTAAGTATGCACTTTGTGACCCCTTTATGGGCAGCGGAAGTTTTTTGTTTGAAGGGGCTTTACTCAATCAGCCACAAACCTTAAGAACTTTTAGTTTTGAAACTTGGCCCATTGCAGGAAAGGTCGATGCTTATCAGACTTCTTTGGCTTGGCCATCCTTCAAGTCTTTTTTTGGCTGTGAAAAGGACGGTGAGACCTATAAGCTTTTGTCGAAAAATTTCGACTCTGAAGTTTTCAATGCAGAAGTATTTGATTTCTATCACGGGGATAACAAGGGGGCTGACCTTAAAGAATACAAAGGTCAGTGCTATGTCGTCAGTAACCTGCCCTATGGAGCCCGTCTTAATAGGGATTCCCGATTACGTCCTGAAAAGGTCCTGTCGCAAATTATTGATCAATACGACCCAGTCAGAGTTGGCTTGCTTTGGTCAAAAAAACACCAAGCGCCAATAAGGCAACTTCCCAGGGGCTGGATGACTCTCAATAGTCTCCATTTCGAAAACGGGGGCATTCCTGTCCGCTTTGATGTCTTTGCCAGAGAAAATATATTAACCGACCTGGTAGCGCCAAGAGTCTAATAACTTGAGAGATGAGGTAATGGAATTGGAGTGTAAATGCAAAATTTCCAATTCTCTAATTTTGTGCCAAGGGAAGGTTTTGAAGAGGAAGTCAATCGGACCCTAGGACAGGTCACGCGTCGATTGCGAAATACCGGGAAGGTGAGGGCTCTCGGAATTGGTTTTCAGTCGGGCTTTATGTTTTCTGTTGTGGCCCAAGTCGATAAGAAGATCTTTTCGTCAGAAATCTATATTAAAAAATCTGACGGAGTCGGAAAGAGCCGTCTTTGGCTCGTTCCAAAAGTTCAGTTGATGATGCGAGATTTTGAAAACCAAGTTCATCGCTGGAAGCTTCAGGAACGGAAGTCAAAGTCTGAAAAGCTTAACGTGGAATCGAAGTAGATGCGGGGATTCTCAGCATGCTTTTTCCGGCAGTTTGAAAACTACGGATAGAGTTGGCAAATTCACAAGAAATCGAATCCTTACGCTGGCAAAGGTGATCATAGGTTAAGAGAGCTTGTCTCTTGTGTCCCTTTTTCATGTAAAAATTAGCGATCTTGTGGCAAATGTGCTGGGGCTGATCCCGACACTTTCGATCGGCCAGTTGATAGAAGGTGTAAGTTCCTTTTTCGTTTTTGAAAATTTCATGGGCCTGGGCTGCGAGCACACAGGCTTCGAGCTTTCCCTCTTTAACACATTTATTGGTGAGTCGAATCTGTCCAAAACGCTCGCCGTTGATCCAAGACGTATAAAATGAGTAGAGGCAAGATCTCGAGTAAGCATTACTCATGCTGCAGGCTTTATCAAATAACAGCTGGGCAGAGATTCGTTTGCGTTGATCCAGACGAATTCGCGCCTGTTCGAAGCAAGAACGACTGTGTTGAGCTAATTCACAAACATAGTGAAAGTAGCGTTCAGCCTTCTTTACCTGCCGTTGTGAGCTATAGATCTGAGCCATTCGAAAGCACGATTGGAAGTACTTGAGGCGGCAGGAGTAATCGTAAAAGGAGAGGGCATTCTCGGTTTGTCCGAGACTCTCTTTGATCACTCCCGTGAAATAGCAAGCCGGGCTATAGGATTTATTGCAACTGGAAGTTGTTTTTTCGAGCGCTAATTTTAAATGCCCACGATGAAAGAGGTGTCTCGCTTGTTCAAGCTTCACATGCTCCTCTTTATTCACTTCATCAAACTGTGCGAATGATGTTGCCGTGGCCATCGCAAGGGCTACGATAAGAATAAGATTGAATTTTTTTAGTATCCTCATTTTCGAAACCAAAACCTTGTAAGCAATTCTCCCCTTCTACCTGCTAATAGTTCCAAGAATTACGCCAGTTCTAGCGCGCAAATTTTGCAGATCAGGGTTAGAAGTCTGACTTCTCACAGATATTTATACGTGCGAACAAATAGTGAACAAGCGTCAAGAACGCACGTGTCTCATAATGAGACACTCATTAGCTTCGTAAACTGACCCATATTCCTGTGTTTTTGGTACGAGGAGAATCAGGTTCTAGTTGTTCCAAGTATTCTGGGAGTCCATTTTTAGGGCCGGGCTCCTGCCCTTCTTGCCCAGGTCGCATCCGGCTGGCAAGAGCCCTAAAAATGAACCCCCATAACACTTTCCACAAAGAATGATTCTCCTCATCCCACAAACAAAGAATTAGGATTCAATTTATAAAGTGAACTAAGTGTAGGCTGCTTTCTTTCGGCTTTTCAATAGAAAGGTGTTGTGAAAATAGGTGTAGATATCAAGACGATCCTGAAGGTGGTGAATTGTTTTAGATGTGCACCAGGTCCTTCTGACCAGACAGCCTAAGTTATCTCGAATCATGGCACAGGTGTGATTGAGATAAAAAAGAGGATCGAAGCCTCCTTCTTTGAGTTCACCTTGACCAACGACACATCCTCTTCGTCCTCTATACTGAATGTATTCTGCCTTGGGGAAGTATCGGGTAACACTTTTAATGTAATGGGGATTTTGATCGGACTCGATCGTAACAGGAGGTCCAATTGTGTTTTTAAGGTCCTGGAAAAGTTGTTCTCTCGTTTTGTGTCTTTGATCTTTTCTTTTGCCATATTTTTTTCGCGACCTTTTAGCAAGTAGACCTTTAGCGGGCATAATAGAAGCTCTGGCTCCCAAAATTCTTTGAGTGTACTTTTCCACGACCACCGTAATGCTGAGAGGCTTCATCTTACTGTGTTCGAAGGTTTCCATGTCATCGAAAATAATTTCTTGGATTGACGAACTTTGCTTCAACTGATGTCGATTTTTCTCTCGGGCGGTCCGGGCTAGAAATTTAATTTTTGTAGCGACGGTATTTTTACTAATGCCAAGAAGAAGTGCGATTCGTCTCTGGGAGTTCTTGCTGGCGATGAGTTTGAGGATGATTGAATTTAAATGTCTTTTGTTTTGGTGGATGCACATTTGTGTTGAAGCCTTAGAAAAAGTGGTATTACAACGAATACATTTGAATCGTTGGATAGTTTTGTAGTCGGATTTTCGTTTGAAAAATCCGTGTTTTCGAATTTCTAAGTGGCGTTGGGGGCATTTCGGGCAGTACCTTTTCATTGATTGGTGATACTGCATATAAGATACCACGCGTATTGAATTTAGGTCCCAACATCAAACTGGGTCAGTTTACTAGCTTCGTGAACTTTGCCATTTATAGACCCGGCGAAGGATCACAGTTAGAAGAATAAGTAGGAGCGCTCCGCCGATGTAGAGTTTAAACTGTCCAAACTTCTCTAGAATGGTTTCGCCGTAGAAGGCGACCAAAAGAATTTGTGTCGGCACCGTGAGAAGGGCGGCAGTACCGTCCACAGCTAGAAATTTCCAGCGAGGAAGATGCATCATTCCGCACATCATATGGCCCGGAAAACGAAGACCTGGTGTAAAGCGAAAGAGGCCCGCAGCCCAGACACCATAGGCCTGAACCCAGTTCTCAATTCGTGTAATCACCGAAGGTGGGAAGTACTTTTTAAAGCGAGGCTTTTTGACGAGGGGCCGCCCAAAATGACGGCCGAGCCAGTAAATTAAATAGTCAGAACTGATGACAGCCAAAAAGCAAATCGTAGCGAGTAAGTAAACATTAACGGGAACGCCCTCATCCGGTGGAGGGTATTTATGGGGGTGCATGGCCATATAAGCCACGAGCCCTGCACTTACCAAGGTGACCTCTTCGGGAAGAGGTAAACCGAAGCTCGATGCGAACATAAAAAAGCAAACGCCAAAATAAACCCACAGGGGTTGGTAGGCATAGTCTGAAAACCAGAGACTAATTTGCTCTTCAAATCCCAAGGTACCAGCCTTACTTTCTCTTAATCGACTTGATTGTGATCGTTTCGAGAGGGAATGCCTCTGACACTTGGGATTCCTTCACCTTAACCGCCTTGATTTTGTCGACGATCTCTGTCCCGGCGACTACTTTTCCGAATACGGCGTATCCATAGCCATTGGGTGTTTTACTTTTGTGGTTGAGGAAGTCATTGTCTTTAACATTGATAAAGAACTGAGCTGTGGCACTGTCTACGACATTTGTGCGCGCCATCGCCACCGTGTATTTGTCATTCGTGAGACCGTTATCGGCTTCGTTTTTAATGGGATCTTTTGTGCCTTTTTGCTTCATATCTGTTGTAAAGCCACCGCCCTGAATCATGAAATTATCAATAACGCGGTGAAATATAGTGCCGTTATAGAAGTTGTCATCCACGTAGGCTAAGAAATTTTTAACTGTTTCTGGAGCTTTATTTGCGTAGAGTTCGATTTCGATGGGTCCACCCATTGAAGTATCCATTATAACGGTAACGGTTTCAGACATTTTCTTTCCCTTCTTTGCAGCAGATTTTGTCGTTTTTGCCTCATTTGCATTGGCCTGGGTGAAATTGAAGCCACCGCCGAGCAAAAATAAGGCGACGAGACATTTTGTGATCAAAGCCATAAAGCCTCCTATTTGGATTTTTCAGTGGTGATCATCCTAATGATGCTCGGCCGCGATTTCAAGTTAAAAGGGGCTCCTCACAGAGGCTTTACAGGTCTCAGCTGGCGGGGCTAATATGATCTTGACTAGGAGGCAAATATGGGTGGTTTCTTTCAAGAGGGTCCGCAACTGACAAATCCTTTCGCGGGACGGGCTCTATATAAAGATTTTTTGCAGAATACTGCGCCCGACACCTTTCCAAAAATCGAAGCTGAACTTATCGAGTTTGGCGATCGAATTGTTTCCAAATATCATCCGCTTTCGGTTCTGGCTGAAACCAATCATCCCAAACAAATAAGATATGAAGCTTGGGGAAAACGAATTGATCATATTGAAATGCATCCGGCTTGGGATCAAATGCAATCCATGGTTGCAGAAGATGGAATAGTCGCTTGTGCCTATGAAAGAGAGTTTGCTGAATACTCACGAGTCTATCAAATGATTCGGATCGCAGCCCTGCATCCTTCGAGTGCTTTTGTGATTTGTCCTCTGAGTATGACCGATGGCGCAGCTCGGGTATTAGAACTATTTAAACCGGGAGCCTTTGCCGAAGACTACTTTAAAAAGCTGATCAGTCGCGACCCAAAAATGATGTGGACCGCTGGGCAGTGGATGACTGAGCGAAGTGGTGGTTCCGATGTTTCCGGAACCGAAACATTAGCTGAAAAGGACGGGGAATTCTATAAACTGTACGGGACAAAGTGGTTTACCTCGGCGATTACGGCCCAACTGGCAATGGCCCTCGGGCGTTTACGGGACGGGGATAAAGATCTCGGTCTCAGTTTGTTTTGTCTTGAAATTCGCGATTCCGAAAATCGACTGAATCATATTCAGATGAATCGTTTAAAAGATAAACTTGGCACTAAAGCCATGCCAACGGCCGAATTGGAACTTCAGGGGAGCCAAGCGCGGTTGATTGGCGAAGTCGGTAAGGGTGTGAAAAATATTTCGAGCATTTTGAACATTACTAGAATTTATAATTCGGCTTGTGCTGTGGGGACCCTCAATCGCGGTCTCATGTTGGCCAGAGATTACGGGCACAAGCGCAAAGCATTTGGACGGTATCTCAAAGATCACCCTTTACATGTACGAACTCTTTACAATATTGAATTGCGCCATGAGGCTCAGTTTCACCTTTTGATGCGAGTTGCGCACCTCATGGGTAAGACCGAGGTGAATACCTCGAGTGCCGAAGAAAATTACCTTTTAAGACTGCTGACTCCGGTCTTAAAACTCTGGACGGCGAAAGAAAGTGTTATGGGTATCAGCGAGCTCGTTGAATCCTTCGGTGGTGCTGGTTACATCGAAGACACCGAAATTCCCCGATTATACAGAGATGTCCAAGTCTTTTCGATTTGGGAAGGAACGACCAACATTCTCAGTCTTGATGTTCTTCGAGTCCTCCACAAAGAGGGGAGCTTGGATCCGTTTTGGAGTTGGTACAATGAGTCCGTCAATAAGTTGACGGGCGCGCCGCAACTTAAAGGTGACCTGCTTAGCCAGGGGGAACAATTAATGAATTTCCTAAATACTGCTATGGGGCAGGGGCAAGAGGCGTTCACAGCTTCGGCCCGGAGTTTGGCTATGGGGCTGGGGCAATTAGCATCCTTAGCGAGTTGGATCGATTACGCCCATATTTCGAAATCTATGGATGATGTTTTCTATAGAAAGTTGTCAGATATTTTGGCTTATTTTGCGCGAAATCTCGATCTCAAGGTGTTGGGTGACGATGAAATCCGCCACCAGAGAGCTCTCCTTTTCGACACTCCTTGATGTTGTCAAAAAGTTGTGAGAGCCCGTCAAAAGAATGGCTAGGGTCAAAACTTTGACGCCTGTTTATTGTAGATGATGCTCTTTAGTAGACGCTTTAACTTTACACGAAGGACATTGAGCTTCTTCAAGAACCTTTCCTTGATCGCTTTCCACTCGATAGACGATTTCCAGTTCTGTAGTGCAAAGCGGGCATTGGTTCATTGCTTCGATGTAGGAGTCATATCTTTTTTCAGACTGTTCGTTGTTAAGATTTTCTACTTCCATGTTTCCCCCAGGTCTCAATTCAGTCTCTCTAAAAGTCCTGCTTTTTCGAGAGCATTGTTTGATACCTTTGGAAGTTGCAATTTGGAGGCCTAGGTCTCCACGGCCTAATTAGACTCTTTTCAAAAAGAATCTGTCAATTATGACTCTGTTAGGATCTCGACAGGAGTTGTTTATGGGCGAATGTCTTCAAAAATTAAAAGCGTGCTCGCACAGGGGACGGCTACTATCTCTTCTCCACCGATTCCTCACTCTCCTGATGAGACCTTGGCTTTCTTCTTCGGCAATCAGCTCTTCTCTTTGTCTTTGATCGATTTCCCTTTGATCCTGTTCGCCCCGAGACCGACTGAGCGGGTTTTCAATTTGCGGAACCGGACGGGTCGAATCGGATTCGGAATCCGAAGTAAATAAGCCACCGGCGAATCGACTTAAGAGTGCAAGGGGGCCAACATCGCGAGCGGCCCGCATGACATCGGCCGGATTTGAAAAAGCAGCGCGAATGCCTTCCATTGGATTTCTCTCGAAGAGTTTTATAAAAAGTTGCTTAGGATTGAGGTCGGATCCAACTAAAGAGAGATTCGAAATAATTGTACCCAGTCCTCTGCCCGCAGCAAAGAAGTCCAAAGGAATTTTGTAACCGGCGGAGTAGGCCATTACGATGAACTCCAAGGGACCAATCGCAGGTGAAACACCAGGGCCTGCGTACTCCGTTTGTCTGTGAAAATTATTGATGCTTTCTTGGAGGGCCCCACGAAGATGTTCTATACTCGCTCCTTCAGGCCTCTCATCCGAGAGTTCAAAAATTATTTCAGTAATCTTTTTTAGATCCCCGGCAAAAGAGCTCAGCCCAAAAGGCATAAGCTGATCTTTTTGCTCAACTGTCAGTTCTCCACTGAGTCCCCAGTCAATAAAGTAAACATCGTATTCGAAGTCACTTTTTTTGTGGACCTTTATATTAGCAGGTTGCAAATCCGCATGAAAAAAGCGCGAGCCAATTAGGACTTCTTCGAGCCAGAGTAGACTGACTTCTTCAACGATTTTTTGTGCCACAGCTTTGTCGCCAATAGAAGATGCGAATTTATCTAAAGACTGACCGGGAACTTCTTCCATGTTTTGTGCCTCTTTAGGTTCTTGTGAGCTGAGGGCTTCGGGGGTTGAAAAATTGATTGTAATATCTCCGAACGCCTCTGGAACTGGAATACTTACCGATTTTCTGTAGCTTTTTCCCTTTTCTAAGTACTCAGCTGTCAGTTCAAAGTCGGTCTCTCGTTCGGTTAAAAGGATGAGGTTCTCAAGTACCGCGTAGACTTTTGGAAAGTTGGCTTCTTTGAGTACCGGATCTTCATCGATAGCCTTCGCGGCGTTGAGTAGGCGACGCTTACCCAGAGCGACTTTGTCCTCGATACCATGTCTTTTTGTTCGAGAAACAATTCTTTTTAGGTCGGGGTTTTTGATGTTGGGCAAAACACCGGGTTCGACTTCGCCCCAGAAAAACTCAAACACATCTTCTGGATGGTCATTCATTTGCCGAACAATTTCTTGTTCCTCTTCTAAGCTCAGGTCGCTGGGAATAACGTAATTAAAGCGAGCTTCGGCAATGGATCCTACTTTTCCATATCTTTGAATCCCTCCCAGAAGAAAGCGATAGTTGAGGGGCGGGTGAAATTGGGAGCGTACGTCTTCGTAGGCGGAAGCAACGTTGTCTTCGAGAAGGGGCTCAAGGATATCTTGGATTTCCTTTTCTTGAAGCTGAGGGAAACCCTTAACGATTTGCAGGAATTTAATCACATTGGGGTCTGAGTATTGAACGATGAGACTTAAAATTTGCCCGAGACTTCTTTGGTCGGGCCTTTCAATTATGCGTTTGAGAATATCTTGTGCCTCTGAAAAGCTCCAGTCTAAAAAGTAATTTTCGATAAAGTGAATCAATACCTTGGCAAAAAGTGGATTGATCCCATCGGTGGCCGATTCGAGACTCGTTTTAGTTCGGCTTTTGAGTTGATCAAAAGCTTGAGTGAGACTTCCTGTACTTCTTAAGACGATGTCTTGCTTCATCTCTTGATCGCCGAGAATCATCTCTCGGGCCAGGCGACCGCCATTCGTGTTTGCAGATAACAGATCCATGGCAAACCCTTGAACAGCTCCACCCATATCGAGATACATGTCAAAGTCTCTAAAGGATTGGGTAAAATCGTCCAACTCAGGGATGAGTTCTTTGGGCATTTTTAAAATTATAGGGTTTTGTTGATCTAAACCTTTGCCATAGGTCATTTCAGAGTCGAGATGCCGATACTCAGATTCAAGGCTTTCAAAAATTCCCTGAAGATCTTCTGATGTCCGTGCGTACTTCACTACCGTAGGTCTCGATAAAAAGACTTCGATTTCGGCGATCGTTTTTTCGAAGGTCATCATTTGAACTTCGGGACCCTTATCACTAACGGAGAGCAGTTTTTTGAGGAGGTAGGATTGAATTTGAAAGCTTGAAAAATTTTGTGGATCACTTCGTTCACTGATGATCGTTTGTCCTTTTAAGGCGTCGATGGCAGCGTTTAGGTTAAGCACACCATTACGCCTGGCTATGATGGCGGCTTTGATTCCAAATTGGATATTTTCAATGGCTTTCCGAAAAAAACCAATGGGGTTTTTAAAAGTCAAAGCCTTAAAATGGGGAAGTTGTTGTTCGACCGAAGCCGGACGGTCGCGAAGTTCTCTTTGAATGTAACTCCTCGCAAATTCATTTGATGAGTGCAAGACATGGCCTAGGGTATTGGGATAATCTATCGCCTGGGGGACAAAAATCTCTAGAAGTTGAGTTGCACGATTTCTTCGGTCTTGAGAGTCTCGGTTCCCACCATAATTATTTGTCGCTTGGATCTGCAGGATACTTTCAGCGAGAACATTTAACATCTCTTCAGACAGAGAAGGGGATTCACCGCTATTGACGTCGTAAAAGTGACCTTTAAAATCCTGAATGTCTTTTGCGGTCATTGCTTTGCGAATAAATTCACTTTGAAACTTACGATCTTCAGATGTGGTTTTACTAAAAAGATAGGCAACGGCAATTTGCCTAAGAATTTGCGGTGTACTGGCCTCTCTAAACCAGAGAATGAGAGAGGTTCTTGAGGCTCCAGAGTTCTGGTCGATCAGTCCGCGTATGGCGGATGTAAAGGGAATCCTCTGACTGAGAAGCGAATTCGAAGCATAATCTTGACCCTTGCTCAGACTGTAGGCCCACTCGCTCACCTGATCACTTTTAAATCGGAGGTGGTTTGCCCAGCTGAATTGACGGAGAGCCATAGAAGCTTGTTCGCGAATCGAAGGATCCCTCTGTTGGTCTTTAAGAGTCTCATGAACAAGGGACCATTGGGCATAGGCTATGGGCCCCTTTTTTTCTAGGAGTCGCCAAACATTTTCTCTAAATTCGAGACCGAGTTCGTGACCGTAAATTATGAGATCGGCAAGGTGATACTTGTGATTTTGACTTCGACCTTTAAACACAGCCAGTAAATAATCGGTAACAATTGAATTGGCCTTCTCTCTGAGACTTTCATCACTGTTATGAAGTTGACTCAGGATTTTGAGTATTGTTTGTGCATCGGTAGTGAGTCGCTCTCTTTTTGTCGATGTGATTCCGAATTCGGCAAAGGCCATTAGGGCAAAACCGAATTGGTCTAATTGAGCTTCATCAGAAGTGCTTTGATTGGCAAGGAACTCAAAAAGGGCCTTTCGATTCCGTTGGCCTCTCGATTTAAATAGAAAGTTAAAGTCATCTTGGCTCAGACGGAGTCCCTCTCTGAGAGCTTTTCTAAGGTGCCAAGAGCGAACAAGGCCAATATTTGATGACGAAATAGCGACGTTTTGCTCAGCTGGAAGGTTTTGTCCTATTGTGCTGATGTCGTTCGATTGGGCCAATCCGGTAATGGTAAAGAGTAGTAAAATAGCAACTATTTTCAGATTTTTAAGCACGAGTGCACCCTTCTTCTGCGATGGCCAACGAACAATGATTTTGTTCTTCTACAAGTGTATTCTTTCGTAGATTCGTAGCTCTAATTGCGAAGGAAGTGCCACTTCTTATTACTGGTGTTGTGGGTGGAATGAATTTGAATGACTAGTATTTGGTTCTTAGGAGGCCGGTAATTTGCCATGTCGCCGAATTTGCTTGCGGAGTTTCACGGCGGCTCCCTGAAGAAGGTCAATTTTTGCGGTTGATTTCGCAAAACGGATCTCGGTATAGGTATCAAAGAAGGTTTGAATTTCGTTTTTTGCGCCTGGGAAATCCATCAGAAGTCTCTTCTTATAGGACTGGGGGCCCTCATATCCCAATCGAGTGGAGTTCTGTCGAGCTAAAAACTGACAGGTCGAAGCGTATATTTTTTCGACCTTAGAGCGTCCCCAAAGTTCGCGATAAAATCGCTTTTTCCAGAGAAAGTAGAAGAGTCCTGCAAGGAATACTGAAAGAAGAAAGAGAATCCATCGGTTCATATTGCCAATACCGATTGAGGCGAGAAGCTTCTTTTGGTAGTTAAAGTCATACTTGAGAAGAAAGAGATTCCAGCGATGGGCAGCGGCATCGAAGTAAAGCTTGGCTTGGCTCAAGTATCCAATGAGACCGCTGTTTTGTAGATTTAAAAAGTCATCAGCTGATGTCAGTCGGTTGCGTTGGTCTTCAGAAACTTGAAAGAAGGCCCGTCCGCCCACGGCCAGGCGCAGTGGCGCAACACCGGCTGTAGGATCTTGTCGAATCCAGGTTTGTTGTTTTTCGTCCCAGAATTCAGTCCAAGCATGGGCATCTTTATCGGACACCACGTAGTAGTTGTCGATGGCGTTAAATTGTCCACCTTGGAAGCCAATCACGACTCGAGATGGAATTCCCATCCACCGTAGCAGGCTAGCGTGGGCCGCAGCATAGTGCTCGCAGAAACCAACTTTCTTTGTAAAAAGAAATTCATCCACCGTTTTTTGTGTCATTTTTCCGGGCTGAAGTGTGTAGCGGAACCCTTGGGTTTTAAAAAAACGAGTAATAAATTGTGATCGTTGCAGAGGGAACTCACTTTGCTTCATCCAGCGGTCGAGGAGTTCTTGAATACGAGGACTTGGTGGTCCAGGGACCTGCAAAAAGAGTTCGCGCTCTTCTTCGCTCAGGGGGTAGTCTCGGGTGGCGAAGTGGGATTCAACATTAAAAAGAACCCTTTGACTGAGATTCACCGGAAATTGAAAACTGTTTCCCCTTCGATAGTGAAGACGAGAGGATTTTTTAGGATCACTAAAACGAACTTTATAAGGGCGATCAAGGGCGAAGAGGAATTGTCCGTACTGAGGCTCCAGGGAAACCTCCGTAATGAGGGGCTCTGCCTCGAGAAGGTTTTTTAATCCAGTGTTGGGGTATCTTTTTTGATCCTCTCTCTCCCAGACCATTTCAGAGTTCTTCCAAAGGATTCCGCCGCGCCAGTAAAGTGAACCTATTGGCGGCGGGTTGCCCTGAAGAAATTTGACTCGAAAGGCGACGCGGTCACTGAGGGCAAGACTCGATAGGTCCCCGGGATCGAGTTTACTGCTAAAGCCCGATCCCGGTGGAGGAGGAACTTGGAGCTTAAAAAATCCCGTAGAAAAACGCGGAAAGAAGAAAAAGAGAAATAGCAAAAAGGGAAGGGCCTTTAAGACCATAATACTAATCGGTTTAATCATGTCTATAAGTGAGCGGTCGGAACTCTTAAATTGATGAAGTTGAAGTATAACAAAACTCACGAGCATAACATCAACGAGCAAGAGGAGGGTCATGACGAAGCTTTGTACGAGAAGAAGCTTTCCGACAAGTAAGTAATAACAAAGGAGAAGACTGATGAGAACATCTCTGTAGCGTACCGACTCAAGAACTTTTAAGCTGACTGCGAGAATGAGTAAGCTTGTGGCCGGTTCTTGACCAAGTATCGTTCTGTATTCAATGACAACCCCAACCACTGAGAAAATGACGAGTGGAAGTTTAATACTGAGTCCTGGAAGTTTTAGGATCTGTTTTTCGACGAGGACTCGATAAAAGAGTGCTGAGAAACTGGCCACGGCCACCCAAACTGGGATATCCAATATGTAAAGAAGAAAGTGGAAGGCAATGAGGGCCAGTGTCCAATATCTAATGTTTTCGTTGACGCGTCCTTCTGTCATGAGGCCTTCCAAACATCGTGTTCGGCCAAAAGTTTCAGGCAATTTCTCAGGTGATGACCTCCGTTGCCGGCATCGCAACTCGATCCTGCTAAGTCGAGAGAATAGATATCTTGGTTTTTGTGGCATTCCCAAACCCACTGACTTAACTGACGAAGGCGGTCCTCTGTTTTGAGAGCTTGAATTTTTTCGAGGCCTAATTCAAAGACTCTGGGGTCACCAAAATCAAACTTTTTTAAGAGCAGGGGACGTCCCCTGGCATAGGCCTTCCAGTCGATGTGCCTTTGGTTCTCACCGGGAATGTACTTTTCGTGGCCTCTAAAATCATCGCCACCGCGATTTTGCATGCCTTGGTCTTCTCCGAGTCCCATGGACTTCTCTGGAAGACGTTGTTGCCCTTGTGGTTTGGGGTAAACAAAGTAGGATTGTTCTTGATGTTGTAATCGCCAGGCGTAAAAAAGGCCCAGTGGAAAAATCGTAAATATTTTCAATTTAGGGAGAGTATAAACTCCGGGTTTATTCGCCGGAAATTTAAAACAAACGCTGGATAAACTTTTTTGTGAAATGAGTTGAGTCATGCCGTTGTATTTTTTAAAAGCTTTTCCTTGGAGCCCGACAAAAACTGAAAACTTGGGTTGGTCACCATGATTCTTAAGCCATACCTTTAAAGTGACAAAGTCATCTTCTTCGGCTGGCTCGACTTCAACTCGATGGATTGAGACTGCTCTAATGTTATTGTGGGTTTCTGCCATGCCGATGAGTAAGATAGCTGTCAGTAAAAACGTGAGAAGATAGACGAGGTTATTGGCGTAGGCCGCGGCTGTTAAAAGCATCGTAAAGAGGCCGGCTATAAAGACAATACCAAAGCGAGTTGGAATGATATAAATCTTTTTGCGCGCAAGGGGCAAGTCTTTGATCAGGGATCTCATATCCGAACCGCAACACTCTCAATAATTTCCCGGGCAAGACTCTCGCCGTCTTTTCCGAAACTGTGGTCATTGTTCGAAAGTCGATGGTTCATAACAGCAACCCCCACGGATTGAATATCTTCAGGGATGACGTAGTTTCGGCCTTCGATATAGGCCCAGGCTTTTGCCGCCTTTAACCACTGGAGAGCTGCTCGGGGGGAAAGCCCTGCGGCCACGGAACGAGACTGGACAAGAAGGTCTTGGATGTATTCAATGATAGGGTCCGAAGTATGAACGAGTTCAATTTCTTTCTGAATGGCTTCGAGATGTTCACTATTAAGAACGGCTTCTATATTTTTTATGAGTTCACTTCGGTCTTCACCAAGGAGAAGTTTCTTTTCGGCATCACGTCCAGGAAAGCCCAAGTGAATTTTCATTAAAAACCGGTCGAGTTGAGATTCGGGGAGAGGATAAGTTCCAATGGTTTGTCTTGGGTTTTGGGTCGCAATGACAAAGAATGGGTTCGGCAAAGAACGAGTCACTCCGTCGACGCTAACCTGTCGTTCTTCCATGGCTTGGAGACAGGCGCTCTGAGTTTTCGGTGTTGCGCGGTTGAGTTCGTCGGCCAAGATGAGCTGGGAGAATAGGGGGCCAGCGTGAAAGTTAAATTCTTTTTCTTGGGGATCGTAAATAGAGCTTCCCAGTAAATCGGCGGGGAGAAGGTCATTGGTGAATTGGATTCGAGTTTCGTTAAGCCCGAGCAGGCCCGCAAAAGTTTTTACGAGAGTCGTTTTTCCCATGCCCGGCATGTCTTCGATCAGAATGTGGCCATTGGCTAAGAGGCAGCAAAGAACTTGCTTTATCTGTTCCTCCTTATCGAGAATGACTTCGCTCGCTTTCCTTAAAAAAAGCTGAACTAATTCCTTATTTTGGTCCGTATTTTTATTCGATAACTTCAGTTTTTTTGCCGCTTCACTCATAGGAATCCCCCATAGTGTTTTCGGCATTTTTAACCATTGGCTGCAGAGATTCTAGCTGAAAGCCCCAATGTAAACGATTAATTACAAGGACTTCTAAGGGCTCGATTCGAGAAAGCTATAGATGCGATTCAGAGCCTTTTCGCGAATCTCATTTTTCTCCATGAAGAGTTCGTGTTTAGCCTCTTTAAACACTTCATACTGAAACTCATCTCTTTGCTCCGCAATTTTAATAGCTTCTTTCCAGTCCACAAATTGATCGAGAGCAGAGGCAAGGACCAAGGTCGGCTTTTTCTCGAGACGAGCCATATTCTTCGGTTCGCGCATTTCTTTAGTGGCCCGAACCGACTGATGGACCCACGCAACGCTCGGCCCGCCGTGGTAATGACCGGGAACCTCATTCCAAATGCGCTTCCGCCACTGGTAACGACTTTTATCTTGGGTCACGATATTGTCCTTAAACAAGTCAGTTTCAGGATTGTAGGGGCCTCCACCGGGTACATAGGAATTGCAATTGGGAAGGCCGATATATTTCAAAAAAGATAAACTGCAGGCCAGCCAAGTTTCCCAAAGAATTCGAGTTTCGTTGCGTCCCTTTGCCGCGATTTTAAACATGGGAGCTGAATACACGATTTTTTGAAACGGCGAAGTGTGAGCTTGCAAATAAATCATGGCAATGGCTGCGCCCATTGAGTGGGAGATTAAAAACAGCTTCTCTTTGTTGACCTGAGGGTCAGCCACGGCCAAGTCGACAAATTTTTTAAAGTCCTCAACGTAATCATTAAACTCGTAGACAAACTGGCGCTCCCGTAGTTGCCCATCGTGGTCCGAAAACCCTTGGCCGCGATGATCGATAACATAAATGGGAGAGTAACCTCTTTGCATCAGATCCCGAGCTAATTCTGCGTATTTCATGGAGGACTCAGTTCGACCGGGAGCGATAACTAAACTCCCTTTTTGTCCCTGACCATCACCATATCTAAGGCCGTGAATTCTTTTGTCCCGAGCACCGACAAAATCGATGCTGGCATAGTCTTGTGTGAACTTCTCAACAAAGGTTTTAAAAGCTTGATCCTTGATTTGCGACAAAGACTCATTGGCATCACTCGGAATTCCTTCGCCGATCGGAAGCCAAAGGGTGAGAAGGCAAAGAGGTAATAGGATTGTTCGATAGAGTTTGTGGGCCATTGCTAAATCCCAAAAGGAAGTGAAAGTGATACGTGGGCCGACTCCATAGAAAATCCTGGATTCGTCAGCTCAATACCGAAGCTTTCGTATTTTTTTACATCGTAAAAAATGAAATCGAGGCTCGCTCGAATATGCTTGGATACAAACAGAGCAACGCCAATTTTATAGGATTGGGTTTCGATTTTATAATTGTTAATGCTGTCCGAGAACTCACCATCGAGGTAGTAACCAAACCAAAATCGAGCCACTTTATAATCAGCGCCAATTCCAAAGCCGAGCATCTTCTGATCCCATTCAGCTTGTTCAAGGGGAGCGCCAAATTTAAAGGGCCCCCCTGTTTGGTAATCGCCGCCAAAAAAGAAATGTTTGAATCGATAGCCAGCTTTTGCTCCCAAGAAAAAACCATCGGCAACATCGACTAAAAGATCTTGCCTGACTTCGAGCTTGGCTATTCCTACATAGGGTTCTACAAAAAGAGAGTTGGCCTGGGCCGGTGAAGCAAATAGAATGAGTAGGACGAAGGCAATTCTCATGGCTATAAGGCTACATTTTCTAGGGACCAGGTCAAGGTGAGGGGGATTTAATCTTGCGCAATCAAAAGGGCAGCTGTCTAGGTGCATTAAACACTGGGTGGTTGCTTGTCGTTTTATTAATTGGACTCACACTCAGTTCTCGTGGCCAGGCGCAATCGAGTAGCGCCTATGGTGTTTACAGTCTTTTTCCCCAGGGCTCCAGTCGATTTATGGCCATGGGTGGAGCCAGTGTCGGCGTTGGCGGAGATGTGTTTGCAATCGCTTCAAATCCCGCTGGGCTCTCTTCATCGGATGAACGCTTTCTTGTCGGAGGAACACAAAATAGAGTGGTGAATCGTGAAGCAGAACTTATTGATCAAATCGATTTGAGTCGCCCCTATGAGTATATGTTGTTTGCAGGGGTTTATAACTTCAAAAAATTCTCTTTGGGATTAGCTTATACCGCTCCCTACGCGCAGAATCTCGAGCTTGATTTTCAAAGTACCGAGACTCTTATTGAAGCCTATCAAATGGCTTTGAGTTTTAAGGTCACGGATAAGTTTTTTATTGGTCTCCTTGGTGAGATGAGCCAAGCAAAGCTCGCCTATAAAGATACGGGTGCTTCGATTGATTTAAAAGAAGAGGTTCAACAGTTTAATTGGATTGCTGGACTCTTCTTGCAAGGAAAGAAGATTTCTATTGGTCTTTCTTACCGTCCTTCTCTGCATTACGATTTCGACGAATCCGAAAATGGAGCTTTGGGTTTTGATTTTTTTAGGGACATGAAGCGACCGGCACAATTGAATCTTGGGTTCTCATACCGACCGAAAGAAAAGTTGCTTCTGGCTTTTGATATCGATTTTGTCGAGAAGCTTGATGATACCGTACTCATAGGGAGTAGTCTTTATTCCGGAGAAATTCCCATCGTCGAAGAATCGCGTGTGGTCTATCACGGTGGCCTTGAATATCAGCTTTTGAAAAAATCATCGACCGAAGTTCTATGTCGAGTTGGGGCCTATCAAGAACCCACACGGCTCTACGGCGGTCGATCGCGCTTTCACTATACATTGGGGCTTGAAGTTCGTTTAGGGCCGGCAATTTTAAGTGTTTCCTTCGATCAAGCCGAATCTTTCGACAACACAGCCCAAGGCTTCTCAATCTCTGTCGGCAACCTTTAGGTAGAAGCTTCCTTTTGGTAGCGTTCATGCGTCGAAGAAATACACTAACGCGAGTGCACTACCAAAAGGAAGCTTCTACCTGAGGGCAAAAAAAAAGCCTTCTCGGAGGGGACCTAGAAGGCTTTTTGGGACAATTTTCACACTAGTGCTTGATAACGTACGGAGGGGTGTCCGCTATCAACTAAGATTTAGTTTCCACAATCCTGTGGGATAATTGGGCTCTCAGGACCTGATGGGAGGGGATCCACAACAGGAACTTCAATTGGTTCAGGTGCACTTGGCTCCAGTTCTTCGGGGACGACTGTTAAAGCGAGTGCGCTTGATCCGAGTCCAATTATCAGAATTTGAATTAACAAAAACTTCTTCATCTTAACTTTCCTAGTGATTAAAAAATTATTCACGTTTTGGACACCCATAGAAATAGCTTATGGGGTCTAGAAAATAAAATTATTCTTTTGGATTGTGGCTCATTAGTTTCACTAATAGGTGACACAAAAGCGCATAAATTCTTCCGCTCTCGCAAAAAACCGAAAACTAAGGCGCAGTGCTTAAAAATTAAGCTAGAGCCTAATCTATAAGGTGCTGATATAATTAAGGATTTTACGGTCAGCCGGCCCAAGATGAAGATCTTGGGCCGACTTAAGGTCAGTCCAGCGCAAACTTTTATGTTCTCGATTTTCGGGTTCGCCGAAAAAATCTTCACAGAGGTAGGCTGAGAGGTTGATGGCAATTTTGGAGTCACTGTGTTCGACCGATGTTAAAAAACGTGGGGACTTGATCTCAATCCCCAATTCTTCTTTGATCTCTCGAACCAGGGCCTGTTCTTGGCTTTCGCCTTCTTCGACCTTGCCACCAGGAAATTCCCAATGGTCCGCAAGATGTTTTCCTTGGGGCCGAAGGGCAAAAAGGTAGAGATCCTGTCGCTTCAAAAGAGCACAAACCACTTCGATAGTTGCCATGAGACAGATCCCCCAAATCCTTAAATACACACAGTTTTAATATTTTTTGGCTTACATTTTGTCACTATTTGCGGAAAAATGACAATGAATTTAGAAGGATAGAGGTTCAGATGGAATTAAACTTATCCTTAGAGTTGTGTTTGAAAGCCCGACAGTTATAAGGAGGGAACGTGGACTTTTCAGCAATAAATGGATTCTTTTGGTCAGACTTTTCTGTGTACTGGCTCATTGGTTCCGCGATCGCTATTTTGGCACTTGGTTTTTTAGGAGCTCCATATTTTTTGTGGACGGCTGTAGTAACAGGAATATTACTGGGATTAGGCGCTCCGATGCCATTGACCATTGCTTTTGTTGCCATATCTTTAATTTTCATTATCAAACCTTTGCGAACGATACTTATTTCGACGATCGTTATGAAAGTTATGAAAGCTTTGGGGATCATACCTAAGATTTCAGAAACAGAAAGAACGGCACTTGACGCCGGTGTTGTTTGGGTAGAGAAAGATCTTTTTTCAGGTAAACCAAATTTCAAAGATATTAACAAAAGAACAAACTATCCCGACCTATCCGCAGATGAACAAGCTTTTATCGATAACCAATGTGAAAAGCTTTGTGCCATGGCCGACGATTGGGAGATCTACGAAAATCGAAGTCTTCCCCAAGAAGTTTGGGATTATATTAAAAAGGAAAAGTTTTTGGGGATGATTATCCCTAAAGAATATGGAGGCCTGGGCTTTTCAGCTCTGGGTCACTCGGCGGTTATTCAAAAACTAACCGGTCGATCAACGCCACTTGGGATTAACGTGATGGTTCCCAACTCGTTGGGACCAGCGGAACTTCTCGCTCATTATGGAACTGAAGAGCAAAAGAAGAAGTATTTACCTCGCCTCGCCACGGGTGAAGAGATTCCATGTTTTGCTTTAACTGAGCCGACAGCGGGTTCTGATGCCGGTTCACTGACGAGCTATGGGACATTGTTTAAGGGTGATGATGGTGGTCTTTACGTGCGCCTGAATTGGAATAAACGTTGGATCACTCTTGCGGCTCTTTCGACCATTCTTGGATTAGCCTTTCGTTTGCGCGATCCCGAAAATCTTTTGGGCAAAGGTGAGGATGTTGGAATCACGTGTGCTTTAATTCCGACCGACACTCCCGGGGTTAAGATCGGTAGACGACATGACCCTCTCGGTGTGCCTTTTTACAACTGTCCGACCCAAGGAAAGGACGTTGTCGTTTCTGTTGACCAAATTATCGGTGGCGTGGATGGAATCGGTAAAGGTTGGCAGATGCTCATGGAATCTTTGGCCGCCGGACGCGGGATATCACTTCCTTCACAGGCGTCAGCGAGCGGGAAGATGTGTTCTCTTGTGGCCAGTTCCCACGCGACGATTCGTAAGCAATTTGGTGTGTCCATTGGTAAATTCGAAGGGGTTGAAGAGCCTTTGGCGAAAATCGGTGGATACAACTACATGCTTGAAGCAACTCGTAGATATACTTGTGGCGCTATCGATGAGGGGATTAAGCCTCCGGTGGTGACGGCTATTTGTAAGTACAACACCACCGAAATGATGCGCGAACTTGTCAATCATGCCATGGATATCCTCGGTGGAGCGGCGATTTCAAGAGGTCCGAGAAATACCGTCGCCCATGCCTACGTTGGTCTTCCGATCGCCATCACGGTTGAAGGTGCCAATATCATGACTCGAACCCTAATCATCTTCGGCCAGGGGGCTTTAAGAGCTCACCCTTTTGCCTACGAAGAAGTTCGTTGCCTCGAAGCCGGTGATACCAAAGGTTTTGATCGAGCCTTTTGGGGCCACATTGGTCATATTGTTAACAATCTTTTCCGTTCAATTGTTTTGAGTTGGACTCGAGGTTATTTAGCGTCGACTCCAGGTGGTCCATTAAAGCGCTACTATCAAAAGTTATCTTGGGCTTCGGCTTCATTTGCAATTATGGCTGATATTGCCATGGGTGCCCTGGGTGGATCCCTAAAGATGAAAGAGAAAATAACAGGTCGATACGCGGATATTCTTTCGCATATGTACCTTGCGACTGCTGTCATTAAGAGGTTTGAGTCCGAAGGACGTAAGAAGGAAGATTTGCCTTACGTCCGGTATGCACTCGACCACAGCCTTCACGAAATTCAAAAAGCCTTCGATGGTATTTTTCAAAACTTGCCAGTTCCTGGTTTGAGTTGGCTTTTCGCTGGCCCAATTAAGGCTTGGTCTGGATTCAACACTCTTGGAAGTGGCGTCTCTGATCGCATTAGCCATGAGGTCTCTAAGGCCATGCAAACCCAGGGTGAGGCCCGGGATCGAATGCACAAGGGTGTGTTCATCTCAGAAGATACCAAAGATCCTGTGGGACGCTTGGCTCATACGTTTGAACTTGTGAAGTCGGCTGAAGCCATTGAGAGAAAAGTGAAGAAGGCCATTCGGGCTAAGCAGCTTCCTAAGAAGCGCGTTTCCCAGTTATTGGACCAGGCTCTTGCGCAATCGATTATTACGCATAATGAGTACGACCTCATAAAGAAGGCAGAGGCTGCGCGCTATGATGCCATTCAAGTTGATGACTTCTCGCCTGAGGAATACTTCAGGGCCGATCGCAAGAAATCGCCTGAAAACAATATGGCTCGTCCAGTTACTGCACTTAAAGATTCCACAGGAGAGCCTATCCCCAATCCAGATCGAGCGCAGATCGGACAGGAGAAGGCCACTGACTCCCAAATGGATCCCAATCAGGGAGGGGAGCAGCCCGCCGTATAGCGAGCTTTTTGTAGACAAACAAATTTTACTGAGCCCGGCAATTTTTGCCGGGTTTTTTTATGGATCGGCACTTAGTCGTAATTGAATCCTCCTCGACTTTTCTTCAGTTAAGCACCTGTGAAACAATATTAGTTATGAAAAGTTGGGGATTTAGCCGGAAAGTTTTAGGTCTATTCACGATCAGTAGTTTAGTCGTTGTTTGTGGCCTCCTATTTGTATTGATTCAGCAACATAGTTTGCAAAAACTCAACAAGTACTCCTCAGTGATTCAAGTGCAAACGCGAACGGCTCAGGATATGAACCGTTATTCGAATCTCATAGCGAGTGGACAAACTTCGGAGTCCAATAAATTAGAACTTCAATCCTCGCAATCGATTTTCATAAACAATCATAGAGCCCTCCTCAATGGCGATAAGGATTTGGGAATTACTGAAATTTCTGATGAGGAATTCAAGAAGCTACTCAACGACATCGATGTCGTGTGGTCGAACTATAGTAGCGATTTAAATATGATTTCCCAGGCAAAAACAGCAAATGCTGACGCCTTAGAAAAATTGTCTGAAGACGGCAGTCTTCTCGAGTTGAGTCTTCTTAAATTTTTAATGCGCCTTAACCAAGTCGTAGAAGAACAAGAGGCACGCATTCAATATACAATTTTTGCGATGATTGCCCTTCTGATTGCGGTATTTTTTGTGCAGCTTGTTTTTGTGGGGCGACTCAAAAAACTATTGATCGGAGTTCTGGCGAGCTTCGACGACTTGAGAAAAGAGATCGTTTCTTCCAGCAATGTCATCGATAAGGCCTCCCATGAACTCAATGAAACAGCCACAGAGCAGGCGAGTGCCATTCACGAAACCTCATCGGCGGTTACGGAAGTGAGTAAAATGATCAATGTCACCATGGAGAATTTAGCGGCCGGAACAGATTTAGCAAAAGAAGCGGCTTCTGGTGCTAATGAGGGTGAAAACAAAATGGAGTCCATGACCGAAAGCGTGGGTCGGCTCAAGGATTCGAGTAATCAGCTCGGGGAATTGAACGAAATCATTGGTCAGGTGAAGGAAAAAACGGAAGTCATTAACGAGATCGTTTCAAAGACTCAGTTACTCTCCTTTAACGCTTCAATTGAGGCGGCGCGAGCAGGTCAATACGGTAAAGGTTTCTCGGTTGTTGCTGCTGAAGTGGGGAAGTTGGCTCAGCTCAGTGGTGACTCTTCAAACGCCATTGATCGCCTCTTAATTGATAGTTCCTCCCAGGTGGACACTATTGTTACCATGTTGACAGAGCAGGTGAGCGAGGGAGCGGCTTCCACATTTGAGGGCGTACAAAAATTTCAACTCGTCGCTGCTTCGATTCGAGAGTTATCCCAGTTGATGCAACAAATTTCTGTGGCAACCAATGAGCAGAAGTTGGGAATTGATCAGTGTCTTGAAGCCCTCAAAAACCTCCAGTCCAGTGCCGAAGCCGTTCGCAATCGATCCCATAAACTTTCAAATGTGACCAGGGAATCAAAAGAGATTCGCAGGAAGCTAGCGAGTAGCTATGAAACTCTTCGCCGGGTCACTCTCGGCGGTGAAACTGTGAAATCCAAGGTTGGAAGACCGAGTGCGGTGACTCAGATTGCCACCTCAAAAAAAACGAGCAAAGAAAAATCAAAAACAAAAATACGAAGAATCGGGTAGTCGCCCGCCCTCGTTCGGACTTATTCGAAAGACGTCGGCTCTGGTTTAATCGACAGCTTTCTGTTCTGGTTTATTCGACAGCCTTCGGCTCTGGTTTATTCGACAGCCTTCGGCTCTGGTTTATTCGACAGCCTTCGGCTGTACACTCTTCACTTGGGTGAGGATTAAAGCGCCGATACTGATAAAGACAATGACCACGACTATCGAAGCCCGTGCCGAGCCCGTCGTCTGAGAGACAAATCCCACGAGAAAGGGGCCAAGAATTGCGGAAAATTTTCCGAGGGTATTAAAGAATCCAAAAAACTCAGAGGCATTTTCTCTGGGTACCATCTGCGAAAAATAAGAGCGCGATAGGGACTGAACTCCACCCTGTACGAGACCAATAATAAAAGCCATGACAAAGAAGTGCCAAGCTTCACTGATAAAGGCCCCAATAAGAGAGCTGACGAAGTAGGCGGCCAAGCAAATAAAGATGCCCGGTTTTGCGCCAATGCGCCCGCCAAGCCAGCCAAAGAATAGGGCTGCGGGGAAGCCAACAAAATTAGTCATAACAATGGCAGCGATGAGATCGTCCGTCTTTAAGCCGATGGCCAAGCCAAAATCTACGGCCATTTTAATAATCGTATTCACCCCATCAATATAAAAAAGATAAGCGATCAAAAATATGAAGAGTTCTCTGTACTGGCGAATATGCTTAATTGTTTTGATAAAGGTTTGAACCCCTTCTCGAATCCATTTTTTCGAAGAGCCACCTTTGGCCTCATCCTCGTTGACATAGAGAAACAAGGGTATACTAAACACGAGCCACCAGACACCTACCGTAAGAAAAGACCAGCGTACGGCTTCGGCTTTATCAGCGAAACCAAATAACTCGGGCTTGAGGGTCATAAAAACGTTTACTACCAGTAAGATCGCTCCTCCCAAGTAACCTAAGGCAAATCCAAAACCCGAGACGAGATCGAACTTATCTTTTGTTGTGATCGAGACCAGGAGAGAGTCATAAAAGATATTAGCGCCAGCAAAGCCAATCGTTGAAAGGACAAAGAGAGTGACTGCCAAAAACCAAGAGTTCTGAGGAACGAAAAACAAACCAATCGTAGTGATCACTCCGAGGAGCATGAAAACCTTGAGAAAGCTCTTTCGCTTTCCACCGCGATCGGCAAGGGCTCCCAAAAGAGGAGCTGTGAAGGCAATAAAAAGGGCCGCCAGCGAATTTCCCCAGCCCAGGTGAAAAGAGCTTTCATTGACCGATAGGTCGCCCGCCCAATAGTTTTTAAAGAATACAGGAAAGAAAACGGCCATAACAGTCGTAGCAAAGGCACTATTCGCCCAGTCGTAGAGGGCCCAGGACCAAATAGTTCGATCAAATTTCAGTTGTTTCAAAAGACTTTTCATTTTTAACTTTTACCTATCCAACTACCAAAACGGAGAATTCATGATTTATCTCACGGGATTTGAAGCCTTTGCCCACTTCGAGGAAAATCCAACAAAAAAGTTAGTCACCGCCATCGATCACAAAGGAGTTGAGGTCAGTGTCCTGCCAGTTGAGTATGAACGCGCTTTCGCAACAATGAAGCAAACAAAGCCCGGCTTGTCGAAAACTATTATTCACTTTGGAGTATCTGATCGCGCTCCGCGTTGGCAGCTCGAGTACTATGCCCATAACCTAAGACATTGCCCGGCAGAGGGGAGAATCGCAGAAAAAATTCGAGAGCAGGGACCGGAGGTGATTAAAACTGCAGCACCTGTGGTGGATTGGCTGAATCGACTCAACGAAAAAGACCCAGGGTCGGCGGAGCTATCGACCTCTGCGGGGGCCTATGTGTGCAATGACCTCTACTACCTGAGTCTTTTGCAGTACTCCTCTGAGAGCGAGATTCTATTTATACATGTGCCGGATTTTGGCACTGATGAGAATCATAATTTCGAAAGGCAAAGTCGTCGTTTGGCCCACCTTTTACAAATTGTTTCAGACAAATAATTTCAGTCTCGAAGCGTTAAAGGCGAAGACTTGCCTAATAAAAGAGGTTCAGCTAGCCTCGTAACCTGGTGATACCAAAAAGGGGTAATTTATTTATGAAAAAACTAATGGGCCAATTGGTCGTATTATTAGTCACAGCAGGTTTACTGGCCTCATGTAATGAGAAGTCCGGCGGAATTGGAAAAACTCCAGATCTTAAGACAGACGACGAGAAATCACTCTATGTCATCGGACACGATATGGGGACAAAACTCCAATCTCTGAATCTTAAAGGAAACGAATTTAGTATTCTTTTAGCGGGAATTCGCGATGGTGTTGAAGAGAAGGAATCGCCCATCAAGCAAAGAGAATTTCTTCCGAAAATTACGGCTATGATTCGAAAAAGAACTGAGGAAATGAAGAAGAAAGAAGAAGAAGCTTCTACAGCCTTCCTCGAAAAAATGGCCAAGCAAGACGGCATTACAAAACTTGAATCCGGTATGATGATCAAAGAAGTCAAAGCCGGTGAAGGTGCCATGCCTAAGGCGACTGAAAAAGTAAAAGTTCACTATCACGGAACTCTTCGCAACGGAAAAGTTTTTGATTCTTCTGTTGATCGCGGAAAGCCAGCTGAATTTGCGTTGAACCGAGTGATCCCTTGTTGGACTGAAGGTTTGCAGAAGATCAAAAAGGGTGGAAAAGCTGAACTCTATTGTCCTCCTAAGCTCGCTTATGGCGATCGTGGTGCGCCACCAAACATTAAGCCAGGTGCTGCTCTTAAGTTTGAAGTTGAGCTCCTTGATATCCTTGGTGAAGCTCCAGCTCCAAAGATGCCAGATTTCTCAAAAATGATGGGAAAGATGAAAAAGGATAAGAAAGACTCTAAAAAGAAGTAGTAGAGAGTTTTCATATTAAACAAAAAAAGAACCCGAAAGGGTTCTTTTTTTTTGCTTTAAAACGGTCTCTCATTTCGGAGGATCTTACTTAAAAGCTTATTCGGGCCATTGAATAACGAGTTCATCGGCGCGGGGCTTGGCTTGGCAAGTGAGAATCTCTCCGTCTTTGACCTCGTCTTCCGTTAAGGCATCCCATTCTTCCATGTAGACTTCGCCTTTGGTCAACGTGGCTTGGCATGAGTTACAAGTGCCAGACATGCATGAGTAGGGGGCGTCGATTCCGTTTTTTAAGGCTGCATCGAGAATGGTTTCATCGCGATCGACTTCGATTTTGTGGATTTCTGCATCAAGGTGGATTTCTACTTTAGCTTTATCAGACATTCTCGTCTCCTGGTTGAGAATGCAGTGTGCGCAAAAATAGGGGCTCAATCAAGTTTTTACTGATTGAGCCATTTTAGAAATTTTGTGCCCAATTAATCTGGCCCTGGGCGCTGAGAGTATCCTGAGATGAAATGTCGCCTTCTTGATTGTAGGCTTGAAATCCGGCGCTAATGGACAAATCGCTGCGATCGATAGGAATCACCAGGCCGAGCTGTGCCGATCCAAGGGCTGCCGCGCGGAGCTGTTTGCCCGCCACCGAGTGGGGAAGGATCATCGCCCCGCCAGCTCCAGCGAGGAAACGAAGTTGTCCGGGGAGCCCTGTTGTAAATTCAACCTGGCCACCGGCTCGATTCTGCCACGTTCGATCGAGACCCAATACCTTGGGTTCGATGTAGAAAGCATGAACTTCTTGCCTGGTTTCTGAATAGACACTGAAGCGCCAGTTGGGGCTGGTCATATAGCTCAACTCAAACCGATACTCAAAATAATCGGTACTCTCCTGTTGAACGGCAAGTTGATCCTTATCTTTAAATTTTAACTGTCGATAACCGTAGCCAATGCGGCTTTGCCAGTTTTTATTCCAATCCCAAGAAAAGTCTCCGTGAATTCGGAAGCCCGCATCTGATTGAAGTTGAAGGAGTTCGGGGTATTCAATGAGGAAGACTTTAATTTCTGTTAAGTTGATTCCAGTTTCGATCGAGGCTCTTCGGTCTGTTTCGCGGGGCGAGTATACGCTGCTGGTTGAAGTCGTAAGCTGGCTCGAACTTTTTAGAATCTGCTGATCTTCGACATAGTCATTTTTAACGACTTTTCGTGCGGGAAGACTCCGAGGAATTTTCTTTTTGCCCTCTGAGCTATCTATCTTGAGAGTTTCTTCAATAAGTGGTGTTGAAGAGTCGTTTTGGTTGAGTAGCGGTGTTGCCGCCGCCGTTTCACCGGCTGCCTTAAGGGCATTTGTCTTGTCTTTTTCTACAATATCAGGAGAAACAACTACCGGTCCGGTCTTTAGGGGACTGGTGGTTTCTGATTGACTCATATCAATGGCGACACTTTTGCCACCTTCATTGACGGCGACGATTTCAGAATCAATCGGAGTGTCTATGACATTTCTTTTTACGTAACGGGGTGACTTCTTCTCGTCTTTCCACTGCATTGGGATGCGCACAACTCGGCCAGGAATAAGCCTGCGACCCTTATTTTTTATGGCGTGGGGATTGAGTTCGATCATCTTACTTATTTTGCTCTTCGAATTGTAGTTCTTGATCCCCTTTTTCTTTAATATGCCGGTGATGGTATCTCCACTCTTGATCTCGTGGGGAATATAGCGAATCACTTCAACGGCGCCAATCCCTGGTGTGAAAACAAGAATTGCGAAAAGAAGAAAAAGAATAAAAAGCGGTTGAGTGGTTTTTGCGTTAAATAAGCTGTGTCGATACATTGATATACTCCTAATGGTCACCCGTAACCCGCTCCCGTCTGAATTCCTCTCAGACATTAAAACAAAATAAGATAAGCGAGTCATTTATAGAGTAGAGCAAGCCCGGGGCCAGATATTCTCTAAATGAGCCGTCGAGAGTGCTATAAAATGGATTTGATACTGAGATTGGGCCTTGCATTTCTGGCCTCCTCTCGTTTGGTCACAAATGGGCAGAGTCTGTAAAGTGCTTGGACAAATCAAGGCTGTCAGTCCCTGTTTCAAAATGAGATAAGATGCCTAAATCTTTATGAAATCCGCCACTTAATGACCTGAAATCCTTAGCCTGGACCCTTGAATGACCGATCTAATTATTGTGAGAGTGGTCGTTATTTTTGGATTAGCTTTAATTCTGATTTTTCCTTTAGCAGTAAGTACTGAAGAGGAGATTCTCGGTTACTACCGTAGCAACGTGGATATGGATATTCCCATGCGTTCAGGGCCCACGACCAACGGTGTTCGACTTCCAGTAGAGGTTCCGGCGGGATCGGTTATCACGGTCATCGGTCGCGATGAAGACGCTTCTGGCAACCTTTGGTTGCGCTTAGCTGATCAATCGGGCTTAAGTTGTCCTGAGAGCGGTTGTTGGATTGCGGCCACCTACCAAGGGACGAGTCGTTTTGATGAAATCGATGGGCCTCGTACCGATATGATGTTGAATCCCTATCAAGACTATTTAGATCCCGGCAGGGCCGTTCAACGTTGCGACCTTGAGACCGATGTTTTTCAGTTATTGGGGCTTTCGGGGATTCGCATGAAAAGTCGCGAGGAGCTTCGCCGATGGATGTGGTGCTTTACCAATCCCCAAGGCCAAGGAAGCCTTAATGATGCCGACGGAGCTAATGGCTGGAATCTCTATCGACAAGTGGAAGATCAAATTGAAATTGTCTCCGAAGTCACGGGCTTGCCCTATGCCTTCTTGGCCTGTAAGTGGTGGCGTGAATCTCGCTTTGATGCCGACGCTGTCAGTGGTTCTGATGCTCGTGGAATTGGTCAGTTTAAATTCGATACCATGCTCGATCTCGAGAGATTGATGTCGCGGACATCGAATCGCACCCATGAAGAGTTGCGCCTTCAGGCTCTTCTCGAAAACGCGCCACAGCCGGGGGACCCTCGGTTTGCCCAGTGGGAACGGGACATCAGTTACATGCGTCGAATTCTACAGAGCCGGGCGAGAAGGGATCTCCTCTATACCGACTGGCGGGAAATGACAACGGCCCTTGGTGCTACAAATGACCCCTATCAAGTTTATCCACAACAATTAGATCCCCAAGGTTTTTGTGCGGGTGAAGAAACCTATGCCGTTCAGCTCGAAGTTTGCTTGGCGAGTAATGGGGCCGCAGTCTCCCAAAGGACAGTTATTCGAGATGGCCGTTTTGAAGAGCGAACCCCTTCGGCGAGTTGTCCTGATGTTGAGTACCGTGAGCACCCTAATTTTAGCGAAACCCGGTGTGATAACTGGGAATACAATAATCCGCTTTGGTCCATGGCGGCGTCAGCTCTTTATCTTAAAGATCTCACGATGGAGCTCGATCATCGCTACCAATACGATTGGTCCGAGCCAGCCTTGTTTACCCAAGAAAATTCAATTTATACCAATGACCAAAGGGCCCTAGAAGCGATGGTGCAGGGGTCGGGTGGAGATATGGATGTTATAACTCGTAGCCTTAACGATATGCCGAGAGACTTTCTATTATTGGTAGCGGCGGCCTACAATGCGGGGCCCGGTGGAGTTTCTGAAATGATGGCCCGAGGTGTGAACCTCGATCAGTGGTTGGCCTATCTAGGAGAAACGGGGAGGCTTGCTGAAACGCGGGCCCACATGCAAAGCATACGCGACTGCATGGAGCCAGGGCAATTTACCTTGGATTCCCAATTGGGAGAAAATCCCAATGGCCGTTGTGATGAGCCGGGGTGGGAGCAATGATGGCTTGGACTCTGATATTTAAAAAGAGATTTTTATCGAGTTTCACTTTGCTGGTGGCACTGTGTCTCTCGCAAGAGATCAATTCGCAAACCCAATTTCAAGTGGGTCTTGATGAAAAAGATTTTTTTCGACAGTGTCCTTTCAAGGGACAATCCGACCCGATCGCAAGGAATGAGAAGAAAATTAAAAAGAAGCTGAAATCGTGGAAAGCAGAGGAATACATGGAATGGTATTCTGAACAAAAAAGAGTTCAAAGTTTTGAGAGTCAATTTGTACAATTGTTTTTACCCCAGTTTATTCCGACCAATGATCTTGCAAAAAAGTCTTTAGACGGCTGTTGGCCCCATTTTTACGAACTTTATCAATCGAGCCGAGGGGTCCCCTTGCCCGGCAATAAAAAATTAAGTTCTAAGGAACGACTCCAAAGTTACAAAGACTGGTCATCATGTGTGAATAGAGTATACGGAGGACGCCCCTCTAAAACCGCCCTCCGTATGATGAATTGTTTTAAACCCCGAAACTCAAAAGTAAAAAAGAGAAAGAAACCTAAGAAATAGACTAAGAGTTTTTCGTCCTGAAGCCCTCTGTCTTAGAAATTAGACCATCCTGGTCATGACTCTATTACTAAGGTTCTAATGTTTGAATCGAACTTGTTTTGTACAGATCTTCGCCTCTTAGCAGTGCCTTGTACTCGGTCACTGAGCGATCTTTATTCTTGATCTTCTTAAGAAGCTTAAGTGCGATCACGTCGCTTTCTTGATCTTGTTTGAGGATCTTCTTTTGTACGAATTCGGGGTTGTTGAGCGAATTCCAAGAATTCACGGTTTCAACAACGGCCAAATCCTCTGACCCCATGGCTTGAATTGAAAAAAGTAGAATGAGTGCAATAAGTTTTTTCATTTCGGACCTCCCTCGTCCTGCATAGTAGACAGCGAAGATCCACTTGAGGGTTAGTCGAATTCATTCATATATTTTTATGGCTAGGCAAAGAAATATTAACTCATACTAAGGTCGAGATTGCGAAAGCTTTGAAAGGATTGAATGGTCTGATTGAACATTTTCCAGTCATCACCGTCATTTATTTTCTTCCAGATCTCTTCAATGCGATCAATATGGAGGTGGAGGGCCTCTTTATTTTCTACAATATAGGGATGGGTGTCTTTCGACGGAAATGCTTTGATTTTGTCAAACAGGTCAGGAGCCATGGCCCAAGCCTCGGCGGCAGGACTTTGTGCCTGAGCATCAGCCAAGCTTTGATATCTACGGAGATCGTGAAAAAATTGTGGATAGGAGATTTTAGATTTTTGAAGGAAACTAAAGCAAAGGCTGATAAAATTTTCTATAACTTCTTCATTGAGATCACTCGTAGACAGACTCCGGCCCATCCGATTTAAAAAGCCATGCAAAAATTCACGGTTGAGTTCGTCAGAAAAACCATCAAGGTGTTTGATAAGATTTTTTTCGTTGTCGAAATCGGTAAAACACAGAGCGAGTTGGTGGAGAGCCCAGAAAACAGATTCTGGCTGCCTAGAAAAGCTGTAGAGTCCCTGGGAATCAAAATAGGCGGCCGTAAAGTGGGGATCGTAATAGGGGAGAAAACGATAGGGGCCATAATCAAAACTCTCTCCTGAGATATTGATATTGTCCGTATTGAGAACACCGTGAACAAAGCCCGCAACCATCCACTGTGCGCAAGTTCGAGCAGTACTTTGGCTGACTGCTTTGAGAAAAGCAGAAATTTTCTCCTGATAGGTGATGCCAGAAATTGACGGATAATAGTTTTCAATACAGTAATTGAGTAGCTTTTCAATATTTTGTTTTTGCTCGAAGTATTTGAGTCTTTGAAAGGTTCCAATTCTAATATGACCCCGATTGAGTCGAACGAGAACCGCCGAACGAGTGGGAGAAGGTTCGTCATTCCTTTGGAGTGCTTCACCAGTCTCAAAGACACTGAGAGTTTTAGAGGTGTCGACTTGAAGTGACTCTAAGAATTCTGTGGCGAGTATCTCTCTGACAGCTCCTTTGAGGGTTAAGCGTCCATCTCCTCCACGGGAATAGGGAGTTTTTCCACTGCCCTTGGTTCCGCAATCGAGAACTTGTCCCTTCTCGTTCTTAAACTGTGCAAACAAAAACCCTCTGCCGTCTCCAAGATCGGGGTTGTAATGCCTAAACTGATGACCGTGGTAGCGCAGAGCCAATGGAGTTTCAATGTTGTCAGGGAAGGGTTTGAAGCGGGCAAAGTGATTGCGGATTTCTTCGTCAATCAGTTGTTCGAGACCGATGGTACTAGCAGCACGTTTGTTCCAATAGACAAGTTTCTCTTGAGGGAAATCTGCGCATTGAACGGGATCGTAAAAATCGGGCCCCAGTTTATAAATAATGGGGGTAGATCGATAAGTCATAATTGTTTTTAGTACACTTTAAACGGCAAAACAACTAACAAGAGCTAATTCTTAGTTCATTTGGTTGGGGCGAAAAAGGTAGTGAATAGGATGGTCAGTTGGGTCCACGAGTTGGCGGATTAAATTAACCTGGGTATTTTCCTTTTTCTTAACCAGTAATTCCCACTCTTTGCTCCGGAGTTCTTCGAGAAAATCCTTTTTTTGTGTCAAAGTCGGGATTTTTCTGTTTTCTTTTTGAAAGCTCCTGCGAAAAGCTTCTAGGTTTCTTGCGAGATGAACGACAAGGAGTTGCAACAACTTTAAATCCTGAGATTTTTCCGGATTTCCGGAAAGGTTTTGTGGGACTTCAAAGAAGAACTCCTGACCTAGAACAGAAGGGGCTTGAATAAAGTTATACTGCTGAATGCGACTCAAATCCTGACTTGAGAGACTCGTGTTAAAGGAATAGCTTTTTCCTTTCCAGCTTTGAATGATTTCTAGAATGAGGTCGAAGTTTTTCTGAGACTCTGTTTTTCTAAAATTAATCCATTCAGACACAGTCGTGAAATGGGGGTCTACACGAAATTCGTCAATTTGCCGGGTCGATTCAGTGGCGAAGTGATTGGACCACAGAAATGGTGAAAGCTGAGAGGCATAGGAGTCAGCCATAAAAGTTTTCTTGCTTTGCTTCGCAAGTAAGTCGTAGTAGTTTTCTGAGGTCAACTTGTCTTTAATTACTTTGTATATGAAACTCCACTGACTCAATTTTGAGCCCTGAACTTCTGCACTCTGTTGGTAGTCAAAACCGGTACTCGACGGATTGGCGAAAAGTTCTGTCGCGTATTCTGCCAATTTTTCTGAAAACTTTTTGCCCTTGTCTGTGTTGTCGTACCAGCGCAAGGTCGTCATACGTGTTACTTTTTGTTCGAGATCATAAAAACTGGTGCGAACGAGTCCGCTTTGTGGGCTGGCGTAATAAACATAGGTTGTCTTTTTAATTTCTGGCCAAGGAATGACCTTTGGGTAAACTCGGGCGAGTTCCTGTCGACGGGTTTGATCGATTTTAACAATGCCGATGAGATCGTAAATCGAATTTATATTAATTATCTTGCTCAGGCTCGCCGTGAGAACTTCTTGAGAAGTTATTAGAACCAGGTCTCCATCCTGAAAGTCGTTTATTGTTTGATAGGCCGTATTGTGAGGAATCGAATTCTGGAGAAAACTTGTCTTTTTAAAGACTGATTCAGTGACTTGTCTTTGTCCGTGTAAGCGAGAAATTCGGAGAACTTGTTCGACGGTGTCCCTTTTTTTAATCCGTCTTTGTTGAGCAGAGCTAGGAGGGGTTAAGCCCGATCGGACCCAAAGATGGGCTTCGGCGAGGGATAAGAAGGCTCTATCTGTCGATTGTATAAAATGAAGATGGGCTGAAAGGCAGGATTTAGCCTGGGGAAAACTTGTTTCTCCCACCTTCTTTTTGACTCTTGCCTCGAGTTCTTTATTGATTTGAGCCCAGTATTCAACGGCATTTCCGTGATGGGTTCTAAAGAGTCTTTTTTCGCGGGCGCTCAGTGCGAAATAATTGTTGGCTTCGATATTTAAGGTTGCCGCCAGTTGGCCAATAAAGTCCTCGCACTGGGAACTCTTCCATTTATTGAGCTGTGGGCAAATATCATTTTCGGGGGCGCGATCCTGAAGTTTGTCGAGACTACATTTCAGGTAATCATTGAGAGATGATTGGGGCGGCGCGAGTCGGTTCCCCAAGGAGGCCGGCTGCCTGATCCCAGGAGACTGACAAGAAACGAGTACGAAACAAAAAAGGATTAATTTGCGCATATGAATACATCGGATTTTTTAATCTAAAACATCACTGCAAACTCGATTTTGGTCTAGAGATCTTTGTCTAATTTTTCAATTTCACGAAGCACTTTGCGGTGCTAAACTAGCGTAAATTTAATTTCTTGAGGCCAAACATTCATGCAGTCAGCTTGGGATATCTACTTCAACCACCCCGAAAAATTTGATCTTGGTTTTTTACCGACGGAACAGAGTCATCCTAAAAGTATTGGTTTAGCTGAAGTCGCTCGTCAGAAACTGGATCAAGCCTTCGCAATGTTCCGCGATATTGATCACGACGCTTTAGATTACCTGTTAGAAATCGAGTCTCACATCGATCGCCTTAGGGAAGTTGTGCAAAAAGCCTTTGTCGAAAACAGGAACGTTTTTTTGTGTGGATGTGGAGCGACGGGACGACTTTCTTTATTTCTAGAATCTTGGAGCAAGGAGCATTTTCCAGAAGGTGAATCTATACTGAGTTTCATGGCTGGAGGCGATTATGCTTTGGTTCGCTCTGTTGAAGGGATGGAGGATCATCCCGGTTTAGGCGCTAGGCATTTGCTCGAAGTGGGATATCGAGCGGGAGATTACCTCATAAGTTTTACTGAAGGGGGAGAGACTCCCTATGTTATCGGTGCGACAGAGAAGGCTGCGGAATTATCACCGGGAAAAGTGATTTTTCTATTTTGTAACCCAGCAGATTTGCTCGAAGAAAACATTGAGCGAAGTGCGAGTGTTTTGCAAAACAAGGGGATTCACTCCCTTTCTCTGGGTAAGAGTCCCATGGCCCTTTCTGGGAGTACTCGTCTTCAAGCGACAACCGTACTGACTCTCGTTGGAGCTTATTTATTGCAAAGAGAGCTTGATCAGAAGCTGGCCGACTGGATTGGCGAGTTAAAGTCCAACTTGACCGAAGAAAACTATACAAAAATGGTTCCCTTAACCCGAGAGGAATCTGAAATTTACAAAAGAAATGAATTCGTTAATTATATTTCTGGAAGCTTCTCTTTGACTGTATTAACGGATACGACGGAACGGTCGCCGACATTTAGCTTAACGTCCTTCGAGAACAGTCGCTTTGAAGGAGACGAGTTCTCATGGTGTTACCTTTTTGTTCCGGGTACGCACTCGGCAAAACGTGCATGGGAAAATGTTTTGCGGCGGCCTGTACGAGCTTTGGATTGGCCAGAGTTGGAGTATCGTCGGGGAGAAGCCTATCTCGGCTTCGATATGAGTGAAGAGGGAATGATATCGAGAAAAAAGAGTCTGCCCTCTCAAAGCCATGATTTTAGAATTGAACTACAAGGCCAAGGTATCGAGCTGACGAGTCCAAAAATTAAAATTAATTTTCGAAGTCTCTCTAGTAATCTTTTAAATAATCTCTTTTTAAAAGTTCTTCTAAATGCCCATTCGACTCTTTTAATGACACTAATGGGGAGAGCCAAAAGCAATGTCATGACCTATGTTCGGCCATCTAATGCTAAACTCATCGACCGATCGATTCGCTATATCAACTACTTACTTTTAGAGGAGAGTATCAACCTTACAAAGGGTGATATTGCAAAAATACTAAAAGCGGTTTTAAAAAAGGAAGCCAGTGAGCAGGCCCTAGTCATTAGAACTTTTGATATTATTCTTCAGAATCGAGATCATCTTCCTGAATTTCTTCAGCAAGTAGATTGAAAATTTCTTCTATTTTTTGTTTTTTCGCCGAAAAAACTTTACTGTTTAATTTTTGTCGCATGGAATAGCTCTCACCTTGCACTTGAACTCGGTAGTAAAACTCCGGATAGTAGCGCTCAAGGAAGTAATAAAGAAAACTCTCAGCAAAGTCTTCGGCAGGTGAGCGAGCTGAATAGCTTGTGACAAAGCGGCTCTGATAGAGGCTGCGATAATAATTTCCAGCTTCGTCAAGTGGGATAAAGATCTCTTCGTCGCCATTGTAAAGGGCGTTAACTTGTCTACGATAAATGAGCTCCGGTTTTTTAAGGGGACGATCATATTCGGCCCAACTGAGTCCGGCAAATTCTCCTGGATTGACCGGGCAGTGAGGGATGCCCAGGTCTAAACTGGGTCGACAGTCTTCGGTGAGGTAAATCTCGAAGTGGGCGTCGACGAGATGTCCAAGTTCGTGGGTAAGCACCAGGAGTAGGGGAGCGTGAACTCCTTCTGGAGCAGGTACTTCTGCGTCGATAATGGGACCACGGCTGAGGTCGCCACCGGCAGTCCAATTTTGTTCACTGAGACGGCCTTTGCCCTCCTCGCCAAAAAAACGTTGCTCCTCGAGGCTCAACATTGCCGAGACAGTGAGTTCTTCTTCGAATAGAGTTTTTCGTAGACTAATTTTTCTCATCAGGACATTGTCAGAGGTCTCCGAAAAGGTTTGGTGAAATTGTCCCAATTCATACAGTTCGGGGTCGATTTGAATCCGGTCGAGTTTACAAAACATCGCCTTTAATTCGTCGGGATAGAACTCATAGATCTTTCGTAATTGACGGGTGTACTTGGTGCCATCGCCACTGCAGACGCCATTGTCATTGATCACGCAGGTAATTTCATTCAACTTTTGGAGGCAATTAGTCCTTAGTTTCTCCTGTTGAACCTCTGGTTCATCGACATTTTTTGCGTCATCTTTTGGCGCACAGGCTGCCATCAACAGGAGAATTCCTACTGAACTCAAAGCTATGAGATTACGAGCTTTTGCCAGACTCATCATTACTACTTAATAAGCAAAATAGAGCCCCAAATTCGGCGTGGATTTATTCGGTGGTATAGGTGATTTCCTTGACCAGTATTTTGAAGCTTGAGTCACTGTCATCTCCATCGAGACTGAGCCAAAAAGCGAGACTATCAATGGCCTCTGAAAGCTGATAATTGATTTCGATATTTTTATTTTCGTAGTGAGCAATGTTCTTTTCGAAAATTAAATCGCTGAGAGGGTGGGTTCGCGACTCTCCGACTCGGCTCTGATCATTGACCAGGTTGAAGAAGCGAATTTTGGAAACACCACTCGTATCTTTTGCTAGTTTAAATAAGTGAAGGACCCAATCCGCCGCAATCTGTCTTTGCATCCAATTCAGTTTGCGCTCACCCTTTTCGACAAGACCTAATTTAAAAAGGAAGTCATCGGCTCCTTTTTCGCCCTGCTTTTTATCTTTTGGTATTTTTAATTGCCCTTCTAGGAGTTGAGCTTTGACCGTAAAAGACTTTATCTTTGGGCTAGAGGGAAGGGGGAAGATCAGTGGGCTTGAGGACTTTTGAACATCGATGAGTAGACCGTCCTCAGTAAAACTCACCCTGTTTGCAGGAATCTTAGAAAAGTTTAAAACCTTCCAAGAGGATTTTTCACTCAGGGGGAGACTGACCTGGTTCTGAGCTCGCAAGCCAGTGCCCACTGAAAAAAACGCTAGCAAAAAAACGAGCAAGAATGACTTCGAGATTCTATTTCTTTTTAAACTCATTAAATAATTGTAATATCTGGAGGCGGTCCTGTTCAATTTCTCCGTTGGTCACCTGAACGAGCTTGGCTTTAATTTGTTCTAGCTCGCGACCTTTCTTAAGATCTGTCTCATCGAGAGACTCGAGGAGGCGTTCAAAGTAAGTATTTACCTTCCGACGAAAATCACCATAATCTTTAACGACAATGCCTTGTAGTTGTGTTTCAAATAAATCAATTGCTTCTTTTCGATCCACTTTCGAACCTCCGTTAAAGAAGCAAAATAACTTGGCGAAGGGAGAAGGTCTAGTTTTGCCTCGATAGAAAACGGACCTCAACGCAATTCGTTATCCATCTTAACAAGGTCTTAATAAGTGCCTATTTTTCCTTAGCATTCCTCAGTATTTAGGTCGATTTTGTCGATATAAAGCTGTGAGCAGTAATCAATCAAAAGCCTCTTCATTCAAAGAAATCGAAGACCGGTTTGGTGCCTTCGCCAAAGAGGGACCATTCATTCTCATGTATATCACACCGAACTATGAACTCGCCTATGTGAATAAAAGCTTCTTTGATTACTTTCACTATGTATCAGAGGATCAACTGGGTAAACCCATAGAAGAAATTCTAGGGGCTGATTCGTTTGCAGCACTCAAGCCGTCCATTGATAAAGCTCTCGGGGGAAAGTCTTGTAATTTTGAAACTAATATTTCTCTACCCCATGGTGAGTCCTACTTTGACGAAAACTGTGTTCCCGACTACGACGACAAAAAAAATGTTAGGGGAGTCATTGCATTTTTGACGGATATCACTGAGAAGAAATTTGTCGAGTCGGCCCTAGAAGAAAGTTACGAACGTCAGACTCTAACTGTAAAGAGTTTAGATGTTGGGATTTGGGACTGGGTCGACGTTGATTCGGATACCGTTTATTGGAGTTCTAAGTTTTTCGAACTCTTGGGTTATGATCAAACCGAAGTCGAACCGTCAGTTTCTCATTTTCTTTCACTCATTCATCCAGAAGATCAATCTAAAATTTTCGGAAAAGAGGGGATTGATGAGGTCTTTGCCGAATCTCCTCGTGTAGAAAAAGAATTTCGGGTGCGTATGAAGAGTGGTGAGTATCGTTGGTTTCGCCACTCGATGTTTGCGGTCAAAGATGAGAAGGGTGACTATCGAAGAATTGTGGGGGCGAGTCGAGATATTCACGAAGAAAAAGTAACCCACAATCAAATGAAGATTTACAAGGAGATTTTTGATAACTCTCCTGACTTTATTGTTCTATTCAATCCCGATGGTGAAGTGCTAGAAATGAATAATAAGTACTGTGAAGCCCTAGGAATCGACAAGGGAAAAAAGTATGAGAATATGTGGGAGCGCGCTTCGAGGGAGGAACGAAAGTTTTTCTTTGAGGTTGTACTGCCAGCTGTAAAAGAGAATGGTCTTTGGCAAGGAGAAATCGAACTCAGTAAATTGTCGAACCGAGGTCAATTTGTCAACGTCGTCGTGAATGGTGTATACAATGATGATGGTGAGCTGATTTACCTCACTTCGGTTATGCGTGACATTACCGAGTCAAAAAAGATGCAGCAACAAATCGAAGTAGAGCGCGCTAAAGCCTATCAGAGTTCTCGTTTGGCAGCACTGGGAGAGATGGCTGCGGGAGTCGCTCACGAAATTAATAACCCCTTGGCCATTCTTATGGGGGCAGCCCATAACCTAGATAAAATGCTCAGCCGTAAGGAGGTTACCGAAGAAAAGTTAGAGCACTTCGTAGGAATGTCGAAGAAAACCATTAATCGAATTGCACGAATTGTTTCGGGGCTTTTGCGATTTTCTAACCAAGGGCTCAAAAGCGACGAGATTCACAACTATCAACTCTCAGACTTAGTGGCCAATGTGATCGACATGTGCTCTGAGAAATTTATGAGTCACGGGGTTCAAGTTCTTCTTAGTGATTTTGACGGCGATCAAGAGGTTGAGGTAAATCGCATTCAAATGGAGCAAGTTCTCTTGAATCTTTTTAATAATTCCTACGACGCGATCGGCGATCTCGACGAAAAGTGGATAAAGTTGACAACTGAAATTCGAGGTCAGAGTATCCTCCTCAGGGTTGCCGACAGTGGCTCGGGAATTCCCAAAGAAATCCATGAACGAATGATGGAGCCCTTCTTTTCGACCAAAGAAGTTGGCAAAGGAACAGGGCTGGGATTATCAATTTCCAAAACCATTATGGAGTCCATGTCCGGTGATCTCAATTACAACCCTGAAAATGCCAATACGGAATTTGTCTTGAAGCTCAAACTTCATAGATCTGTCGGCGAGAGTATCGACGAAGACAAAAGCAAAATGTCGGCCTAGTGAGACTTGCCCAGTCGATAAAAACCTGGCAAGTAAACCCTATGAAGTCCATTTATTTTCTTTCGAATCGTGAACAGTGCCAAAAAAACCACGAGGACCTTTTATTGGCAAAGGCCTGCGAAGACCGAGGACTCCATGTTCAAATTAAGCCTTGGGACCTTTCTGACTTGGCTTCTGTAGAAAATGAGTGCTTCTTGATTCGTTCCACTTGGGATTACCACCAACACCTGGAGTCCTTTTTAGCTCGACTTGAAGCGCTTGAAGTCAATGGGAATCAAATTTACAATCCGCTCTCATTAGTTCGTTGGAATGCTGACAAAATTTACCTCAAAGAAATGATGGATCAATCACTTCCAGTTTATCCAACTGAATTTGTTCGACTGGACAGTGAAGAAACTTTGCGGGAGTTTTATTGTAAAAATCAGAAGGAAGGAATCGTCGTTAAACCCCGCGTCTCTGCTTCGGCCCACGGAACCTTTCTCTTATCTTCGGATGCTAGTGAGGCAGACCTAAAAAATGCCTTTAATGAGCTACGGGGGCGGGATATTCTGATTCAGAAATTTGCACGAGAAATTGTTGAAGAAGGTGAGTGGTCCCTGGTGTTTCTCGCTGGAGATTTTAGCCACGCAATTTTAAAAAGCCCAAAAAATGGGGACTTTCGCGTGCAGGAAGAATATGGCGGCAAGAGTCTTTTGAAAAGTCCTTCGGTACAGATGTTACATGCCGCCCGTTCAATTGTAGGGTCTTTACCGGAAGTTCCGCTTTACGCCCGGGTTGATCTCGTTGCTTCTCAACAGGGTGCTTTGCTGATTGAGTTGGAGTTGATCGAGCCCTTTTTGTTCTTAGAATATTTTCCCGAAAGCATCGAGAAATTTTCTCAGCTTCTATTTTCTTCTAAGGCCTGAAGAAAGTCTTTAGGAGGAGCCGCTTGATAGGTCTTTTTAATTTGAGGAATTTCAATTTTATGGGAGTGAAGAAATAAGCGCTCTGCTTTTTCTCCGCCGTAAAGGCTGTCTCCGAGTAATGGGATCCCTCTATGGGCAAAGTGAACTCTAATTTGGTGACTCCTTCCGGTCTTTGGGCGAACGCTCCAGAGCCAGAAGTTATCTCCTTTTTTTAAACACCGAGCCTGGGTCAGAGCTTCTTTTCCCTCTTCGTGGACTATCACTTTGGAGTCAGTTTTTAGAAGCTTTTCATTGGCTTTAAAATCATCTCTCGAAAACGGACGAGTCACGCAAAGATAGGTTTTATGTATTTGCCGTTTCTCGAAATAGTCATTGAGTTCTTTCCGCACCGACTTTTTTGTAGCAAAAATTATGAGTCCCGTGGTTTCTGAGTCGAGGCGGTGAGCCGCCTGGCAATAGGGAAACTGTTTGGGGTTTTGTCGCAGAAGATAGCTCAATAACCATGATTGAAGGCTTCGAGTATCTTGCGAGTCAGCCAGCTCGGTGGGCCCCCCTTGTTTTTTATTGATGACTAAGTAAGAGTTTTCGACCGCTTCAATGCTCGCAAATTTTTGATTGGGACGCCCAAACTCAGTAATCAGTTTAATTTCGGCCCCCGGGCCGAGTCTTCGATTACTGAGGCTAATTCGGTCGTCGACAAAAACATGGCCACGTTCGCGTGCATAGCTTGCTTTTTGTTTATTGAGGCGAAACAGAGTCTCTAATAGAAAGTCTAGGTTTCCTGGGCTCTGGACTCGAACTTTTTTATAGGCCAGCATGAACTAGAACACTCCCAGCGGATCTTTTGGCTGATCTCGACTTATTTTACTTTAGTTTGTCTCATTTCGTACCGAAATCATTATATGCGCTTTTTTATGGCAATAATCACTTTAATTTTCATCAATTTCCTCATTCAGAGCCCTGTGATTGCACAAGAAGACTTTGAAGAGGAACCGGCTTCGGAAGAGGCCGAGGAGGAATATTATGGTGAAGGCCCCGATGAAGGCGACTACGAGGAACCTGCAGAAGAGCCCGACGAGCCGCCAGTTGTGAGTCGTGGAGGCGCCCGTAAACGCAATGCTTCTCGCTTTAGTGGCCCAGGAACTTCCACACGGGATCGTAGTGAGAATCGCGTCGTTCGCGGGCGAAACACCTTTTCTGAGCCCAGTAAAGTCAATTTTACTCGCAGCGGTCAGCGTCTAGAGGTGAGAGAAATGTCCTTTGAAGAGCGTAAAAAAGCCCTGATCGAGGAGCGCAATCGGGCTCTTGAAGCATTTAAATAAAAGTCTTGTCATCCCATCGAAGCAATAGAAATATGAAAGTATGTTCGCAGCTAGAAGTTTCTCCGTTTGTGTTCTCGTTTGTCTCATGGCCGGTGTCGTCTACGGTCAAGATAAAGTCGATGCCGTTGAAAATAGCTTTAACAAGTCTCGATGGATACCTTTTGTCTATTACACGCCCGAAACGTCATTAGCGACGGGAATTTTTTTATTGAAGAACTTAGGCAAAAAAGATGTCCCTCGGATTAGTCAGTTGAGATCTGCCGCCCTTGTTACGACTCAACAACAGGTCTATGCGGATGTGATTCTAAACTCTTACTTTAACGAAGGCCAATCCCAGGTTAAAACTAAAGTATACGCCTCGATTTTTCCCCAGTATTATTATGGCCAGGGGAATGAAACACAAAAATCTGACCAAGAAGAATACAACGAAACCTATCATGGAGTGGAGTTTGAAACTCGTAGGCTTTGGGTCGATGCCATCTATGGTGGCCTAAAACTGGATTATGATTCTAGAGAAATAACGGACTCCGATGAGCGAATTACCGATTTGGGTTTTTTGGATAGGGAGCTGAATATATCCGAATTGGGTTTTGGCCCCTATCTCGTCTATGACTCGAGAGATAGTGAATTGTCCCCGGAAGTGGGGACCTATTTAGAAATTTCCCACCTTTCCCGTTTTTCGGTGGGAGGCCAGAGTTACTTTTATCGCCAATGGGATGTGGATGCGCGGACCTATCTCCCTCTTTTTGAGCAGTCTACGGTGGCTCTTCAGCTGGGTTTTGGTGAGCAAGAAGGTGATTTTATTCCCTTTCAGAAACTATTGCGCCTCGGTGGCCGAAATATCCTCAGGGGTATTTATAAAGGGCGTTACAGAGACCAATCTAGGGCCTTTTTTCAGGCAGAATACCGATCCGAGCTGACCGAGCGCTGGAAATATGCTTTGTTTGGAGGGCTTGGTCGCGTGGCTCCGCGCCTCAGGGACCTGGGTGAAGAAGATGACCGTTATAGTCTTGGTTTCGGTGTTCGTTATGTCATAAACCAGGAATCTAAAACGAGAATTCGCATCGACTTTGGAATCGCAGGTGATCAGTCAGGATTTTACTTTGTTTTTGATGAAGCCTACTAGTAAGGATGCCCGGTGAAGGGAAAGAAGAAAACTCTTTTTGGCCTTGTTATATTTTTCATTCTCGGAATGGCGGCCGCAGAATTTATGGGCCTTTTTCCGACTTCCATGCGCGTATTTAGTACAGGGGCTCAAGTGGTAACCTGGCCCGATCTCATGGGCATGAACCCACAAACGGGTGAGCTGAGTCCGAAGCTTATTGAGCTTAAGGGTAAACGGGTGAAGATCCCCGGCTTTGTTGTTCCCCTGACTGACAATCTATCAAAGTTTAAAGACTTTCTCTTAGTCCCAGATCCAATGGCCTGTATTCACGCACCTCCGCCACCGCCCAATCAAATGATTTATGTTAAGTTGGACAAAGCGATGAATATTGAGAGAAGTTTTGGTCCGGTGTGGGTTGAAGCTCCACTTGAGATAGAAGTCACAGAGTCCCAATACGGCAAAGTCGGCTTCCAGTTAAAAGGAGCCGACGTTGAACCCTATAAATTCAAAAAAGATAAATAGACGACAGATTCAGCTTATTCGCCACCGACGAAGTTAGGATCTTCATCGCAGGGCACTCCCTGGTCGCCCAGTTTTTGTGCTTGAAGCATACGAATATTGGTCGCGATGATTTCGTGTTCTGTTAAGCTTAAGACCGAAGCAGCACTCGGGTTTGCTTGATGGAAATTCATGGTGCGAGCTAGGCCTGCAGCTTCTTCACCGTGGTAGTAGTAAGATCCTGTGTTGTTGTCCGTGGGCTCAATTTCAGGCTCGTGGCTGCCGCCAGGTGTGACTTCTCCACCACCGGCATCAGCAGCGACGGTCAGTGGATTGGCGATGGACCCATGGGCGATCGGGTTATTCCCGTGAACGATGTGAGTGGCCTGGGTGTCCATATTAACAAACTTCAACCTAAGATTGCCTGAGTGGCTTCTGAAGTTCATAACTTGAGGCCTATTAAAGCGTTCTGCCGGAGGGATATCGTTCCCCATGGCATCTTGTAGACCGTACATTTCAATGGTGATTTCCGGCTTTACCATGATGCTAAATGATGTCTCTGAAGAGCGACTATCTCCGTCTTCACTGATTGCTCGAACCTTTAATCCGTTAATTCGGTTAAATGAAGGAGCACTGACTTTAGATGTAATAATCAGTTCGATATTTTGTGATACCTGTCCGGCGACGAGTTGAACTTGGGCCGGGTTAAACTCAAATGTGACATCGGCGTTGCCATTAACGCCTGAAAGTGCGGTGCGATCGATGGCTAGGGTTACCAGGCCCGAATAATCGTCTTCAGCAGTGATCGTAAAGTTCACTGTCTGGGTTTGACCTAATTCCATATCAGCCACCGTGATGGCCGAGAGGCTACCTACAGGGCCACCCGAAGGAACTGGAGCAGGGTTGGGGTTCGGAGCCGTACCGCCATTATTTGAACTCTGTTCATTTGAGCCATCGACTTTGAATTTTTGATCGAGTTGGAAGTCACCACAAGCAGAAAGTGCCACCATGGCTAAACCGAGAATGCACGTGTTTAAGAACTTTTGAATTATCATTACTACTACCCCGTCTAAGTATATAGTTGTTCCAAGATGACTTCTTAAGACCTAACTATTTTCTAGTGTGAAAAAGTGTTGAACAGTTTTTTTACACTAGACCCCATTACCCTTTTATTTATTACAAATAAAATGCCATTTTTGGCAGCAAAGGCCCTTCTGTGAGCTATTGATTTTATTATGCTTTCTCATTATGAGAATGTAAGAAAGTGTCAGGCTCTTAAATCTGACTAGAATTTAATCAGCACTTATTTTACTTCCACTAACAATTGGACTTTGTTAATAAAGACTTGTTTTGCATTATTATAGAGACGGAATTAGTATTGGAAACCGTTGGTGGTACTCGGTTGTAGCTGATTCTCTCGAATCGAGATCACATTTCAAAGAAATTGATTGAGTCTTTAGGGGCGTACAAATGGAACAAAATAAAGTGAGTAAAAATATTGAATCACGACGCTATCATAAACACTACGAAGGTTCGATTTGGAAACGTACCGACTGGGGTCCGGCCATCTTCCTCAGTGTAACACCGCCCATCGCCATCGCGCTGACTGTTTGGTACTTCATGACCGAACCCTTTCAGTGGTGGACCGTTGGACTTTTTGTCTTCTTTTACTATGCGACGGGTCTGAGTATCACGGCTGGTTATCACCGGTTATTCGCTCACAAAGCCTATGAAGCCGGATTTTTCACACGACTCTTTTTTGCTCTCTTTGGCGCAGCGGCTTTTCAAAATTCTGTTATCAAATGGGTTGTTGATCACAGGCCCCATCATCGCTACGTCGATTCAGATCGCGACCCCTATTCGTCGACAAAGGGATTGGGTTATTCCCATATTTGGTGGATGTATTTGAAAGCAAAAAGGCCCAAGTACGAGTATTGGGCCAAGGATTTGTTAAAAGATCCCATTCTCTATTATCAAGATAAATACTATGCTTGGGTTGCTGTTTTTATGGGTTGGGTTTTACCCGCATTAATTGGTTGGGCCTTCGGGTCTTGGCTCGGAGGATTGGCGATCGCCGGTTTTCTAAGAATGGTGGTCGTTCACCATTTGACCTTTCTTATTAATTCAGCGGCTCACTTTACGGGTCGTCAGACTTACTCAGATTCCCATACGGCCAAAGATAACGCCGTTCTTGCCTATTTTACCTATGGCGAAGGTTACCACAACTTTCATCACGAATTTGCCAATGACTACAGAAATGGAATCCGTTGGTATGATTATGATCCAACCAAATGGTTGATTCGTTGCCTTCAGTTTTTTGGAGGAGCCAAGAATTTAAAAATGATTCCAGAAGATGTCATTATTGCCGCTAAGATGAAGATGGATGAAAAGAGAGCCCAGCAGAAGTTGACTTCGCGAACGGCAAAAGCTCAAGCTGAGTTTAAAGAGCAGTTAAATTATCTTCGCCAACAGTTCGCACAGGCTCAAGAGCGATTTCGTTTGATCAAAGAGGAATATGACAACTTGAAACTCCAAGCTCCGAGTATGGGGCAGATGAGCCAACAGATGCAAGAAAACCTGCAAGCGCTCAAGGCTGAATTCAAGTATGCCAGACAAGAAATTAAAATGGTGTACAAACAGTGGAGAAGATATTGTCGAAATCTTCAGCTTGTTGAAGCGTCAATTTAGTTATTCAGTTTTAAATTAGGAATAAGTAAAGGCCGTGATTGGATGATCACGGCCTTTTGGTTTGGTCTCGGGATTACATTAGTTAATAAAAGCGAGATGAGAGTGAAATCGAGATCGAGAGTGAGCTTTCCTAGCCTCAGATCGAAAATCCGCTTCAGCATCTGCATATACAGAATGCCTCCTCTTCGTGACAGTCTTTGCCATCCGATTGCTCTAGGGGCGTCAGTCTTTGCCGCGCGGGAATCATCGATTAAAGTCGAGGATTCGAGGAGGCTCTTCTTCTAGCACTGACAGCATTAGAGCCAATTAGTATCATAGATCTATGCCCAAACAGGTCGGAAACGTCACCAAAGCCAGTCGAATGCTTCAAGTCTACGAAGTTCTTAAAAGAAAAGGACGATGTACTGCCGATGATATCGCTACGGGCGTGGCTTTAGCTTTAGATATCGACTCTGGTGACAAGAATTTTCGAAGAACCATTTACCGGGATCTCAAAGAGTTCACCATAGATAATACCATTCAAGTTGAATACTTTACCCCCGATGGAATAAAAATCGAACCCGGCGAAGAAGATAATTATAAGAACATTCGCGCGGAATATTTTTTGATGGGCTCTGAAAGCCTCATTATGGGTGGCGGCCTGGTTCAAAACATTGGGGGGCTTTTTTATCCCGCTCGTTTAGGGGCCGTTAACTGGCAAATTCGTAATGTGAACAAGGGCTTTATAGCGAATATGTTTCACCTGACATTCGCTACGGTTCAACATCCTCTCCTCGCACTTTGTATCCCAAAAGATGAAATTCCCGCCAAGGTCATTTTTGGCAGGCCCTCCCAGGCAGATACTTATAGGCCCACTGAACAGTATTTGGAATCTCAGTATGGAAGGCGGGCGGCCTTGTTTTACTATCCAGAAAGAACCTTGAGTCGACCCAAAGAAGGTGGTCCCGATGGACATGGGATCGTCGAGTGGATCGATGAAGATCATGTGCATATGAAGGATCTCGGGTCTTCAACGGGCTGTTATTGGGCCCCGGCCAACCCAGACGATGAAAGTCAATTTTTAGCGACCTGGGATAATCACACGGCTGATTCTACGGTAGAGTTGGCCAGGCATCCTTTGCGAATTAAAAGAGATTGGCAGCCCATCGATGAAACGGGAATCCAACTAAAGACTCCAGTCTATGGCCGATTCGGTGACTTTAATTTCTATTTGACCAAAGCTAAGTAAAAAAACTAAAAATTTCCTAGAAGACTTCCAACTATGACGACACTGATTGTTGCTATAAATGGAAAGACCACGGCCACCATAAAGATATCAAAGTAACTTTTTTTATGGGTAAGACCACATATGGTGAGAAGAGTAATGACCGCTCCATTATGGGGGAGGGTATCAAAACCTCCGCAAGCAAGGGAAGCCACTCGGTGGAGAAGTTCAGGTGAAAGGTTAACCTTTTCAGCCATGGCCAGGTAATTTTCTGCCAAAGCCTTGAGAGCAATACTGAGACCGCCACTTGCAGAGCCGGTAATGCCGGCCAGAACATTGATCGAAATGGCCTCGCTCACCAAAGGGTACTGAGGTAGAATTCCGAGAACCGCATCTTTAATAGCAGTAAAAGCGCCGAGTGAGGCCACCGTCGCCCCATAGCCGACCTCCGATGCTGTGTTAAATATCGGGAGCAAGCTGCCCATTGTCCCTTGGTTAATAGAATCAAGTGGTGACTTTAAATACTTCCACTGCAGTGCCAGGAGAACGAGTACCGATACAAAAATACCCAATATGATGGACCAGAGACCGAGAACATTTTTTAGTGGAATTCCGCCAAACTTCTCTTGGGAAAGGTACTCGGTATCCCACGAAGGAATAATATATTTAGAGAAAATAAAGTTTAAAATGAGAACCAGAAGGAGAGGCGCTAAAGAGATCCAAAGGTTGGGTCTCTTGGAGTCGCTCGACTCTTGCTGGGGGTTCACTTCGATTTCACCATGGAGGAGATATCCTTCACCCTTTTCTTGGGCCGATTTAATTCGACGATTGAGCCAGATCATCCCGCCGCCAAACATAATGAGTCCGGCAAGTAGGCCCAAGCCTGGGGCAGCGAAAGCCGTGGTTCCAAAAAATGGCATGGGGATGGCGTTTTGTATGGCGGGAGTTCCAGGGAGTGCGGTCATGGTAAAAGTGAATGAGCCGAGAGCGATACTCGCCGGGATAAAGCGCTTGGGAACCTTGCCCTGTTTAAACAAACTCTGGGCAATTGGATAAATGCAAAAGGCAACGACAAAAAGAGAGACGCCGCCATAGGTGAGTAGCGCGCAGGATAGAACGATGGCAAGAGCCGCACGATGAGCTCCAATTTTTTTAGAAATACTTTCGCCGATGACTTCGGCGGCACCAGAGTCTCCCATGAGCTTACCGAAAATAGCGCCCAATAAAAACAGGGGGAAATATTTTAGAAGATAGGAGCCAAGGGCTGGCATAAATATCTGGGTGTAGGAGCCGAGGAGTGGAGCCGTAGAGTCAAAGCTAGCTGCCAATAAAGCCATGAGCGGAGCGAGCACCAAAACATTGATTCCTCGATAGGCTAAATACATGAGTCCGGCTAAGGATAGGATGATTCCAAAAGTCCCCATTAGTTCTCCCTGAAAAGCAAAGGACCTATGTAGGCCAGCCTGGGATGAGGGTCAAGAACTCCGGGTATAGTACTCAGTTTCTAGGTCACAAGTGGTGTTTTTTCCAATTTGATCGAAATTATTTTCAAGCCATCGACTAGCGACATTTCTGCCAAGGTCTCGCAACTCTTTAAGAAAGCTCCAGGAAGTATTAAACTTACTGGAGAGGCTGTAGCTCCTCATCGCCTCATCGGCACGAATGGAGTGAACCAGAATTTCTCTGTAGCGTTTTTGATAATCAGTTTGCAGCCAGTGGTTTTTTAACAATTTAGAGACAAATGAAACGGCTCTTAACTCATTGACGAGAGAAGCGTTGAAGCTAATTTCATTGATCCTATTGTTAATGGCTTGGGCTGTGACTGGTATTTGTTCTCTTTCTACGGGATTGATATGCAGGATAACAATGTCTTTAGATACGGTGTTGTAGAACAATGGAAAGAGGGCAGGGTTTCCCGTATAACCTCCATCCCAGTAGGTTTCTCCATCGATTTGTACGGCGTGAAACATATAGGGCAGGCAGGCTGAAGCCATTGCTACGTCGGCATCGAGTTCATTGTTATGAAAAATTTTAGTTTGCCCCGTTCTCACGTTGGTCGCATTAATAAATAGTTTCACCCCATCACATTTTTGGATACTTTCGAAATCTATGACCGACTTTAGCAAATGTCGAAGTGGATTAATGCCCATGGGGTTGAGTTGATAGGGAGAAATAACCCGGCCCACAAACTCGTGAAAGTAATAGTTAAACTTTTGATAGTTTTCATTCATGTGTTTGAACTGGGGGAGGTTCATCCATGGAAGGTAAGAAAGTGGATTGCTCATTTGTCCGAGATAACTGACCTGGCGCCAAAAATATTCGAGGGCTTCACGAGCCCCTTTTTTGCCAGAGTTCTCCAGGCCCGAAGCATAAACCAATGCATTCATTGTGCCGGCGGATGTGGCTGATATTCCCTCGATGTAAAGGCGCCCATCCTCAAGGATTTTATCGAGTACCCCCCAGCCAAAGGCTCCATGGGCTCCTCCTCCTTGCAGTGCTAAATTCACAGATTTTTTCGTGGACATAATCGCTCCTATGATACCGTCCTAAAGATTTGCTACTAGAGAAAAATGGGGGCTTATTTAGCGGTCCAGCCACCATCCATAGAGTAACTGGAACCCGTCATATTCCGGGCGGCGTGGGTCGTTAAGAAGTGGGTGAGATCGGCCACCTCAGAAACTTCAACAAAACGATTTGTCGGTTGTGCACCCTTAATAACTTCTTCGAGTACTTGAGCCACACTAATTCCACGGGCTTTGGCCGTATCCTCAAGTTGAGCTTCTACGAGGGGAGTGCGAACGTATCCCGGGCAAATAGAGTTGACCGTGATATTCTTTTCAGCCACTTCGAGAGCCACTGTTTTTGTGAGCCCGAGAACGCCGTGTTTGGCGGCAACGTAGGCTGATTTAAAGGGTGAGGCAACGAGTCCGTGGGCCGAAGCGATGTTGATAATGCGTCCCCAGCTATTTTTTTCCATTCGGGGAAGGGCCAGTTGAATCGTGTGAAAGTTCGAAGTGAGATTGAGTTCAATAATCTTTTGCCAACGGTCGGCCGGAAAATCTTGAACCGGACTGACAAATTGAATACCGGCATTGTTCACCAAAACGTCGAGGCGATTAAAAGTTTGGTCAATGGTGCGAAACAAATCTTCAATTTGAGCACGATCAGTCATATCGGCCCCGTGATAAATAACCTTACGACCGGTTTCTGTTTCGAGGGCTTGCCGTATATTTTCGATTTCAGTGGCGTCACCAAAACCATTGAGACAGATATTGTAGCCTTCATGGGCCAGTTTTTTTGCGATGCCGAGACCAATTCCGCTGGTTGAGCCAGTTATGAGTGCAACTTTACTTTCCATTTTAACCACCTGTCCGAATGAGAAAGATTGTTCTTCTTTTTCGATCAGAATTATTGCAAACGCAATAAAAGTTTTTTGACTTGATGCGAAAGTTTTAGATTTTTATGGGAACGACGAAGTCTTTTGCACCCTTTTCGGGCCCCAGATCCTTAGGGAGGTGGGCTAAAACCTCGTTCTTGATCGCTTCGAGGGCTGAAAACTTAATAAAGGATTCGTGATAGACCAGGCTAATCTCTCTTAAGGGAACGGGAGGGGTGAATTCTTTGGCTTTCTTGGGCCACTGGCTCCGCGCGTGGGGTAGGGCGAGACGAGGGAGGAGCGTGTACCCCGTTCCTCGATCCACAAACTGTTTTAGGGTTTCAAGATTTCCACTTTCAAAGTGAAGATTCGAAACTGTGTTTTGCGCCCTCGAGGACTCGTGGCAGAGTTCTAAAACTTGATCCCTAAAGCAATGTCCCTGGTTGAGCAGCCATACATCTTCACCCGAGAGGTCCTTGGCCTTAATACTTTTCTTCTTCAGAAATTTATGTTGATCGTGGCCGTAAAAAACAAAGGGTTCGTAAAATAGAACCATTTCTTTAATGGAATTTTGGTGCAGCGGAGTCACCAACAGAGCCGCATCGAGGCGATTCTCGAGAATACTCTTAATAATTTGTTCGGTTTGTTCCTCGTAGATTGTCAGTTGAAGTTTTGGGTAAGCCTCTGCCAAATGAGTCACGAAAAGTGGGATTAGATAGGGAGCAATGGTGGGAATAACTCCGAGGCGAAAGGGCCCAGCCACCTCACTCCGCTCATTCATTATGATGGTTTCGAGAACTTCGACCTCTTGAATGATTTTCCGCAATTGGAGAATCAGTTGAGCACCCAGGGGTGTCGAGCGCACGGGTTTTTTGCTGCGGTCAAAAATCATAACATCGAGGCTGTCTTCCAGCTTTTGAATCTGCATGCTGAGGGTCGGTTGGGTGACATGACAATCGTCAGCGGCTTTTTGGAAATTCTTAAATTGGTCAACGGCCAATACATAGCGAATTTGCGTTAAGGTCAGATTAGCATTCATAGATGACTCTCCCAATAGAAGGGACTTTAGCAGGATTTGGCCGTGGTTTTTAGCTCTTTTGTTGACCTTGTTTGTTGAAAAAGTTCTACTTGAAATGTTCGGGGAGGAAATTCATGGGACATTTTGATTTGGGAGCACTTATACTGCGCTTGAGCTTTGGCGGATTGATGCTTTTTTCCCATGGTTGGCCAAAACTGGCGAAATTTTCTGAGCTGAGTGGTAAATTTCCTGACCCCATTGGTATGGGCTCCCAGGTGGCCCTATCTCTTGCCGTTGGAGCTGAAGTCTTTGCGGCATTACTCTTAATTTTGGGGCTTTTTACCAGGCTTGCGACCATTCCCTTGATTATAACAATGCTTGTGGCCGCCTTTATTATTCATGGAGCGGATCCGTTTCAGAAAAAAGAAATGGCGATACTCTTTCTATCTGCCTATGTCGCACTTTTATTTATGGGCAGTGGCAAGTACTCGCTTCAAAACATGCTAAAAATTAATTCCAACTCGAAATTTCCCTTTTTAGCATGGCTTTTAAAGTAAGCTAGCCGTCCTTCTTAAAGGTCAAAATAAAATTATTGGCGGGCATCGAAACCCGTTCTTGAAAGCGCAACGAATTTTTTGCAGCTTCATCTGAAACTTGATTGAAGTGTCTCAAACCCATGTCTGGGTCCCTTAATTTGAGAGAGGCCGAGAAATCGAGATTACTCGGGGCTGTCGTAATATCGTCAAATTCAAAGGGTCCATAGAGAAAAGCTTGTCCGCCCGGAACCAGTAAGCGCTGGACCTTTTCAAAAAAATGAGGGGCTGCCGACCAAGGCATAATATGCATGCAGTTAGCCGCATAAAGAAAATCAAAGGTTTTGAGACCCTCGGGGAGTTCCTCAGTGACGTCGACTTCAATGGGAGTCAGTAAGTTTTCTAAACCAGCACCAGCCACTCTTTTTTTAAGTCCCATACTTTCAAGTTCACGATCCGAAGTTTGAATCTCCCATTGAGGGCAGTTCTCGGCAAAGAACTGGGCGTGTTGGCCCGTTCCACTGGCGATTTCAATAAGTCGCGTTAGTTCAGGGATTCTTTTTTTTAACTCTTCGAGTATAAAACTTTTATTTCGGTCTGCCGCAGGGGAGGCCGGTAGTTCCTCTGGTTTCATAAATATTATTTAGATCGTTTTACTCGAGGACTGTCAACGTTCAATGCAGAAGAGACTTCACTGCGTTTTCGCAGCGGTAGCCATTTTGTGAAGCAAAAACCTCTCGAGTAAGGTCAAGCCATGTTTGCGTTACTGCATCAGTCCCCGATGAAATGCCATCACCGGTTCGATTTAAAATATTTCGAGACCCAGAAAGAGCACTACCGGCTTTTTCTGCAAGAAAGCGAGTAAAGCTTCGACTGGCGTCGGGACCCGTTGTGTCTTCGCGGTCTGGAATATCATTATTAAGAAGGAGCTGTAAGGTTTGTAAAACACCGACACCAGTTTCAGAAATGCCATCGCGACTATTTTTAAGTGTGTCGAGGAATCCAGAATAAAGCTCACCAATTCCAGCACCCTGAGAAATTAATCCCTGTGACAATTCTGACAGGCTCATAGGCACTTGAATGTTTCGTGCCCGACTCATAAGGTTAGCCCCCCAACGTCCCAATTGGTTTTGACCATTGGCTAAGATGACATTCTTACGTTCGTTGATGATTCTAAGTACACCCTTTTCTTTGAGTTCATAGAAGAATTTTGCCATCTCTTCGCTCGAAAGCTTTGCAAAAGCGTGGACGCCACCATTAAAAGTAAAATCGATAACAAAGAGAAGTGGCTTGATCCCTTTGCGAATTAAACTCGTTCCGGTGTAGGCAATGATGCGATCTGAAAATAACCCAACCACCGATATGGCAACAACGAAGTAAGGAGCCGTGAATGCCGTGAGGATCACTCCCACGCAAACAATGGCAGTTGGTGGATGAGCCAAACATTGATTGAACTTCTGGCGAATTTCTTGGCGATACCGAAACTCTTGTCCATTGATCATAATAGGCTTGTTTCCGAGGAGTAAATCGAGAACCGGCTTATAAACATCCTGATCGAGAATTCCATAAATGACATCTACAGTTCCACTGTGGAGATGAGTTGTGATGCCTCGAAAAAATCCCGCTAAAATTTCCGCCGTCATCAATGATTCGCGATTCAGCTTCAAAAACTCATTGAGAGGGGAGTAGGTGTTGTTGTTTTCAGGATTGTCAGAGCTTAACTTCTCAGCTGACTCAATGGCGCGTTGAATGTTTGCCGTTTGCTCCTCGATCGCGGCCAAACGGTCACTCTCGCTTTCAATATTTTTCATATCCTCAATAATTTTAACCAGTGATACCAATGAAAAGCTTTGTACCGATTCAGTTTCAGTATGACCGAGAAGCTCAATGATCTTTTTTATAAACAAGGTGGTCTGGTCATTTTGCCCCATAGTGTTCAATGCCAGGAGTTCCGCAGCAACTTTTTCCATGGCGTTTCTTCGGCTAGGGCCGCTTTCGTTGCTGCCAAGCTCTGCCAAATTTTTAATAACTTGCAATCGATAATCGAGGTCTTGATTATTGAGCTCACTGGCAAGAAATCTGTCGTACAAGAGCCCCAAGGTATCTGGGAATTCAGCAAGGGCTGCGTGGATCAACCTTCTTTTTTGTGCATCGGAGAGACCGTTCCGAGTCTCTTGAGCAAAGCCAGGTAGGCAAAAAATTGAACACAATAGTATCATTAGCAAGTATTTCATCTCGGGCCTTCCGATTTAAAAGCAAAAAACGTCATTTCGTAACAAGGATATACTTCAGGTAATTTGCAACCAAAATGCCATTTCACATTGAACGATCTTTCGAATATCCCACCTCAAACAGTTCAGATTCAGCATGAGTGTGATGTCAATAAATCCTGTTGACGTAATGGGTACCTCTAAGCTGCAGATTTGGTCGAAATCTAAGTGGTGGTTTCATTATGGAGCCAAAACCTTCTTGTCAAAAACTGGGCGGGGAACTATGACTTAAGAAGGACTAGGGGGTATTGTGGAATCACAATTTCGGGGCTTAAAATTTATAATTTCACTTTTTATGATGCTGCTTTGCCTCGGCTTGGCCTACTTTGCTGATAGTGCCGGAGGAGGGGCCTGGTACAGTATCCTTCCGCCCCTTTTTGCCATTAGCTTAGCCTTTCTGACTCAACGAATATTTTTGAGTTTGATTCTAGCGATCGTAATTGGCTCTTTTCTACATTTTGTGCCGGCCGGGGTTGGAGAAATTGGAAACTACGGAAGAGCCGTTATTTATCCAGTTTCACTCGCTTGGCAGTCTATTACAGATGTTGAGAACCTGAAAGTCTTGGGCTTTGTTTTTGTTCTTCTTATGGCGATTTCGGTAATTATCGTATCGGGTGGAATCGCAGCGATGGTTGAGAGTATGCAAAAGCATATAAGCTCACGCAAATCCAGTCAGGTTGTGACGGTTATTATGGGCTTTCTCGTTTTTATTGATGATTACGCCAATACGATGATTGTTGGCGCGAGCATGCGCGGTTTTACCGATCGCTATAAAGTGAGTCGCGAAAAGTTAGCTTTTTTTGTGGATGCGACAAGTGCTCCTGTGGCAGGCCTCGCTATTGTCAGCACTTGGATCGGTTACGAGGTGGGCTTGTTTGAGGAAATATCTAAGCAATACAGTCTCAATGCCGATGGCTATGGCCTTTTTTTTGAAGCACTGAGTTCTCGTTTTTACTGTTGGTTTATGTTGATTTTTGTTTTTGCCAACGCCTTTCTGAGTCGTGATTTTGGGTTGATGGCACGGGCCGAGCACAGGGCTTTTCACAAAGGTGAAGTCAGTCGCAAAGGAGCAAAACTTTCGGCAACGACAAGTTTTGAACAGATCGAGCCTGCGATGGAAGTAAAGCATCATCTGATGACGGCGATTTTGCCCTTGGCATCTCTATTGAGTTTTGTCTTTTTAGCCATGTTTTATGACGGTGGTGGGTTTAACAATGGTGTCCTTGGACTCTTCTCTTTCGGAACATGGTTTGAGGCCCTAAAATCCTCCTCGAATGGAGTTATGATTTTATTTTACGGGGCCTGCCTTTGTTTAGTACTCGCCGTCATTTGCTCTCAAGTTCTGGCTCGGCTTCCTGGCAAGCTCCTGGGAATATCTTTGTACAAAGGACTCAAGGGAGCCCTTCTTCCCACCGGAATCCTCGTATTGGCTTGGTCTTTAAAAGTCATTTGTGATGACTTGCAAACAGGCTTGTTTTTAACAGAGAGTATCGGGCGCCATATAAGTGCTTCGGTTCTTCCACTAATTGTCTTTCTTATCTCGGCGGCAACCGCCTTTGCCACAGGAACGAGTTTTGGAACCATGGCAATACTCATTCCGACGATCACGCCCTTGGCACTCCACCTTCAAGGGGGAAATGAAGGCATTTTATTGGCAATTTGCTTAGCGGCCATTCTCGATGGAGCCATTATGGGAGATCATTGTTCTCCGATTTCAGATACAACGATAATGAGTTCTATAGCCAGTCAGTGTGACCTTATGGATCACGTCAAAACACAGATGCCCTACAGCCTTTTGGTAGGAGCCGTTGCCTTGGTTTTTGGATATTTGCCAGCGACGTTAGAGCTTCCTACGTGGCTCCAGTATGGCTTAGCTGGCCTTTGTCTCGTTGCTGTTCTTCGATTTTTAGGACGTAAAGTCGAAAATCCTGGACCAATTAAAGCGGATTGAAAGAAATTTTGATATCTGGAGCAGTTAATTCCATAATGATGGTATGACCCCAGAAAAGAACTCTTTAATTGTAACTGCACATCCTGATGATGAGTCCTTATTTTTTGCAGGTTTGATTCTGACGGCTAAGGATATCAAGTACGATCTTCTGTGCTTAACCAGTGGAAAAACCGATGGGCGAGAAGGGGAAAGAACCCGCGAATTAGAGCGCGCCGGTGAACAGTTGGGAATTCGTAAAGTCATTCACGGTGGACTCATAGACGATCCTAAATTGGGATTGAATCAAGAATCAGCATTTGAACTTTTTGAAAAGACGCTCGGTTCTCGCTACGGCAAAGTCTATACTCATAGCGCTCTGGGAGAATATGGTCATTCCCATCACCAAGATTGCAGTTACTTTTGTCACTCTTTTTTTGAAGGAAAGCACGGCATTCCCGTTATGAGTGTCGCTTTTAATATTCCGGCCGACGAGCATATTTTATTGCAAAGTGCGCAGTTTAAAAAGAAGGCCAAAGTTTTGACTGAAATATACAAATTGGAGACCCGGAGATTTTATAATCTTCTACCTATTACATCGACAGAGTCCTTTTCGAGAATTGGCTACGAAGAGGCTGAAGTCATTTATCAGTTTTTAAAAACGAATGTTCTCTCAGGTGAAGAGAAAATCAACTACCACCAGGGAATCCTCCCTCTATTGAAGGCTCGGCCCCTTTCAGACCTCGTCGAGAACTTCTTTGCGGCCTATTTTTCTGACGAATCAATTTAAGAAAATTTCAAATTGAAGCTACAAAGTTTTATACGTTGTTAAAAAGTTCGTCGTTTTCTTTTGAACGTGTCTCTATGAAGCATGCTAAATACTTGATCTCTCAGTTGAATATGGGGGGTCTCGATGTGAGAGAAGGCATTTAATGGAATAGGGCTTGCTCCTAAACAGATTAGGTATAGAGGGAAGGAAAATATGGCTGCCATTATGGGGCCTCACCCAGAGGAAGTATTTAGAGACGATAAGGTCAAAAAGAAGCATCAGGCGAAGATGAAGCGCTTGAGGTGGCTTTATAAGTACCGGATCCCACAACTCTCTGTGGTGCTCTATTTTCTCGCTCTCGTGTTATTCGCGCTCGGCTCAGTCTATGTGATCGAAGTTGAGCTCCCAGCTCGAGAAGCCCTCAAAAATCAGGTTCAATCAGAAGTCGAGTTCATTTCTTGGTTGAGAAGAGAATCCAATATTGAAACCGCTAGTAACAACTGTGTGGCGATCGAAACCAAGTCCTATTACGACTGTTTCTTCGAAATTGTTTCGGCAAAAACCAGTGACATGAGCTTGGCTCCACAAACTGTTGAGTCGATGATCTCCATTGGAGTCGGTCTCATTTATAAATCACACCTCGAAGCGCGCGAGCGAAAAGAAATGGATTTGCCGGAATCAGTTCGAGTCCCTGCGGAGTTGCGCCAAGAGGTCGGTCTCAATGAAGAAATGCAAATCGTACACTGGTATGTGTTCTGTTTACAAATGCTCGAAGATTATAGGCCCGAAGCAGTTGTTAACTACCTTGTTAAAAACCAAGTCAAAAATTCCATTGAAGTGATCGCACAAAAAAAATTGGTTGCTCTCAATGATCGGCTCTCTAAGCTTCCGAGTAACATAAGAATTGAAGAGCAGTACATTCAGCTGCGAACGGCACTCGATCGACTTCGAAGTGAAGATTTACTCTTAGTCTCCTCAAGTATTGGCCAATAGTTAAAAAGTCAGAGAAAGTGACAAACTCTTTTGCGATTTGTGGCTCATTTTTAAATCTTGCCTAAAGTGTTGAAATTTTAGAGTTTTAATTCGATTCCATTTTCTAAATTTCATTCCTTTTTTGCTCCCAATTGAATAGCCTAGTTCAAGGTCTAAGGATTTTGGGAGTCCCGGATGAGGTTCGTGCATTTTTTCATTTTCATATCATTGTCGCTTGCACTGAGTGCATGTGGTGGTGGGCATAATGAAAATGGCACTCCTATTCCTGAAGAAGACTTTGTAGAGTACTCGAATTTCGATATGAATTTTCACCCACTCACTAAAACGATATGTGATCCCTTTACCGAGCAAGAATCAGAATCCTTCCATCGAGGCATTCGCGCGAGCCTCTACTCCGCACCGAGTGGAAGTAACTTTTCTTCAGTTCAAGACTATTTTGATCTTGGAGACAAGCAGGAGCAAACTCTCTTTCTAAGTCAAATGAATGTACCGACTCGAAGATTTGAAAAGGGCTTTATAAATGCCTTTGGCGAGGCCATCCTCGATGATGGCGGAGAAGTTTTGATAGAGGATTTTGCCCTCGATATGCGTACCATTTTTAAATTGGGAAAAGATCAAGCTCCGGGTCGCTATGAGATTTCTGTTCTCGCGGATGATGGCGTTGTATGGGAATTTCGGGATCAAGACGGAAAGTATAAAGAGTTAATCAATGAAGATGGCATTCATATGACTCGAATGGGCTGTTCATCTGTGGCCCTCGATCTCAACGAAAGTTCAGAAGTACCCATGCGAATCAAATACTACCAGGGCCCAAGGCACCATATTGCCTTGGTCGCAATGATGCGAAAACTCAATGACGGAGAAGAGCCGGGAGGCGATAAGCAGTGTGGAAAACAGGGTAACAAAATGTTTTTTGATTACACTCAAGGGTCCGCACCTAAAAAGGCATACACCGATCTTATGGAGCGGGGCTGGAAAGTCATCCCTGCCGAAAATTTTAATTTACCTTTGGTTTTCTCTTACAATCCTTGTACCGAGGGTGATCGTCCGGACATTTATGATGTCGCAGAAAAGGTCGACGAAAATGGTGACGTCACAGTTTCTTGGAAGACTAAAGCAAAATCGAGTTCACAGTTGCTCGTGAATAATCTCGAAAATAACGATCAACACCTCGTTGAATCAGACAATATTTTAAGATTTGAACATGAAATAAAGATTAAGGCACCGGGTTTAGACGCTAAAGAGACCAGTCTAGAGGTGAAGCCGGTGTCGATGAGCCACAATCTGGGGAGAGAAGTAGGTCCCAGCGTTTACCTAAACGATTAATTTGCTCACTACTCGCCAATGCGAGATATCCTCACCATCCCCCCCTGGATTTTCCAGGGGGTTTTTTATTCTCTGCGTAAATTACTTTTATTTTAGCTCCGATCGTTCTTTTTCTCCTTCATAGTTGATAGTCTACAGCCAAAGGAATTTTTCTATTGGCTAAAGAAAACGAAAATGCGCAAGAAGGAAAGTTTGGAACCTTTAAAGGGGTTTTCGTTCCCAGCATTCTGACCATATTCGGTGTGATCATGTATCTCAGAACGGGTTGGGTTTTGGGTAATGTGGGACTCTTTCAGACGATTCTGATTGTTGTTATGTCGAGTACAATTACCCTTCTAACGGGGCTGTCTATTGCCGCGAGCGCGACCAATATGAAAGTAAAGGCAGGTGGCACCTATTACATGCTATCGCGCTCGTTCGGTCTCGAGACGGGAGCAGCGATCGGTGTTCCCCTTTATTTTGCCCAAGCACTCGGTGTTTCTTTTTACTTGGCAGGTTTCGCCGAATCGGTTCGTTTTTATTTTCCGGAAATCCCCATGCAGGTCATCGGTGTGGTGACATTGTTGTTTCTCGCTTTCATCGCCTTCAAGTCAGCTGATTTAGCTCTTCGTGCACAAATTTTTATTTTCATTACTATTATAGCTTCCCTTATTTCTTTCTTTTTAGGAGGAGAACCCAATGAGGATTGGGTTATGGGTGAAACGGCAATTTCAAAAGTCCCTTTCTGGGCAGTTTTCGCGGTCTTCTTTCCCGCGGTGACCGGAATCGAGGCCGGTGTCGCCTTGAGTGGAAATTTACGAAATCCGGGGCGCTCACTCGCATTGGGAACCATCGCTGCCGTCCTTGTTGGTACCATCGTTTACATCGCGATACCGGTCTTTCTCGACGCCTATGTACCGGCTGATATTCTCATTAAAGAACCATTGATTATGACTAATATTGCCGCCGTTGGCTTCTTGATTCCCTTGGGTTTATGGATGGCTTCATTGTCTTCAGGCTTAGGGGCTCTACTTGGTGGACCACGAACCTTACAGGCTCTCGCCAGAGACGGGGTCGTCCCATCTTTTATTGGTAAAGGGGAGGGGGCTGCCGACGAACCTCGTCGTGCGACGATTGTGACCTTTGCAATTGCACTTGTAGGAATTCTACTGGGGGACCTCGATGAAATCGCGAAGATCTTATCGATGTTTTTCTTAACGGCCTACGGTGCGCTTAATTTGGCGGCGGGAATCGAAGGCTTTATTGGTAATCCGAGCTGGCGCCCCAGTATTCGTACTCCATGGGTTCTCTCAATTGCCGGCTTTGGTGGCTGTATCGCCTGTATGTTTATGATTGCCCCCGGTGCGACCTTTATGGCGGGTCTTCTTTCTATTTTCATTTACTCAATCATGCGCAAGCGAAACCTTAGAGGGCAGTGGTCGGATATTAGGCGTTCACTTTATCAAACCCTCGGAACCCAAATGATTTACAAATTGGCCCAAGGAAAGCCCGATGCGAAATCTTGGCGCCCGCAAATTTTGCTCCTCACAGGTTCTCCGAAACAACGTTGGCACCTGGTTGAACTCGCTCACTCACTGGTGCACGGAGAAGGACTGATTTCAATTATTGTTATCGTTGTCAATCAAGACCTCACCGAAGAGCGCCTCGGTTCTATGGAAGATTCAATGCGCCAGTTTGCAACCAAACAAGGTGTTAACTGCTTGGTCGAAATTTATTCTGAGGACGACTTTATTCAATCGGCTAAGTCGATTGTTCGACATTATGGTATTGGACCCATGAGTCCCAATACGGTGATCCTCGGACAACCAACAGAGAAGCCCGTTTCCGATGAACTTCTCAGTTTAATGCTATCCGTTTACCACTCCAAAAAGAACTTACTTTTAGTTCGTCATTCCAATGAGGGGCTGGCAACCGCAACCAAGACCGAGCATAAGGGCAAGCGAATTGATGTCTGGCGCAGTGATAAGGATCATAACAGCTCTTTAATGTTAGCCCTGGCCTTTTTGTTAAAAACCTCAACCGAATGGGTGCGCACTAAAATTAGCATTCGCTCAATCGTCGAATCAAAAGAAGAAGAAGAAGGTGTTGAAAACTTTCTTAAAGAGTTCTTAAAAAAGGCTCGTATGAAAGCCGAGACAGTAATTTATCACAGGCCAGATATCGAAGGCCTTGCAACGGGAGTCAATGCTTATAGTCAGGGTGCTGATTTGGTTCTCGTAGGCTTAAAGCGCCCCGACGATATGTCAAAAGAAGCTTACAAAACATATTTGCAAACGATGATCGATAAAACAGCGACGATTCCACGTTTACTCTTTGTCCTCGCCGGTGAAGAGATCGATTTTAATGAAATTTTTGAAGAGTAAAATGGGACCTTTGGTATTTGTTTTTAAGGTCATTTCGCTGGTTTTTCTTTTAAGTGCATGTACTGTTCTCAATAATCGTCCCGTCTTTGTACAATCGACACACCGACTTGATTTATTCCCCACCTCGGGCTTACCAGTTGAAAAACCGATCCATATCTACTGGAATGATTATAGAGTTCCATTTATAGAGGCACAAACCGATCGAGACGCAGCTTTTGCCTTGGGAATGGTTCAGGCCCATTTGCGACTCGGACAAATAGAAATATTTAGAATGGTATCAGAAGCTCGGTTGTCCGAAATGGCAGGGCCCTTCGCTACTGATATCGATCGAGCTCTAAGAACGATTAACTTTTCTAAATCGGTCGATGAGCAAATTCGAACCATGGATGAAAAAACAAGGGTTTGGATTGAAGCCTTCGTCGACGGGATTAATGCCTATAAAAGCCGTGATCGAAAGCGCCCCATTGAAATGGAGGTCCTTAATATTCCAGAACGTCCATGGACGGTTGTGGATGTGCTTCGCGTAGGTCGCCTCGCTTCGGTGGATATTACGTGGGCTTTTTATCTCAAGTTTATTCAGTTCAAACAAAAAAAAGGCTGGGAGCAGGCCTTTAACAAGTATTTGGAGATCGGCAAGAACTCAACGCCTAGCTTTTCTAATGATTCATTTCTGAGTCTTGAAAACCTCATCATGGGATTTTCTAAATCCGGTAGTAACTCTCTTGCGGTTAGCAAGAAAAGGGCAAAGGGATCTTCAGCCTTCATGGCTAATGATCCTCACTTAGGAATCTTCGCGCCAAATATTTGGCTTCTTGTCGGAATCAAATCACCGAGTTATCACATGGTCGGCTTGATGTTACCCTGCCTGCCATTTATTGGTGTCGGAAGAAATAGAGACATTGCCTGGGGCGGGACAAATATGCGTACCATCTCAACCCATCTTTTTGAACTGACAAAAGAGGACTTAAAAGGTGTAACAACGAGAAAAGAAAAAATAAAAGTGAGGTGGTGGTTTGACGAAGAAATCGAAGTCCGCGACTCTAAATACGGCCCCATTATCTCTGATGTTCCTCTGTTCTCCAGCGAAAACCCCATAGCCTTTAATTGGTTGGGTCACCAGGCCACCCATGAACTGTCAGCATTTCTTAAGGCCAATCGATCGAGGAATTTCAAAGAATTCAGAAGGTCATTTGAAGAGTATGCGGTGTCAGCTCAAAATATGCTCTACGCCGATAGCCAAGGTAATATCGGTCATGTATTAGCCTATCGCCAGCCCCTCCTAAAGAATAACAATAACCAGTTAAAGCTGATCAAACCAAGTTCTGAGTTTACGGGCCGTTATCGGAAGTCGACAGAACTTCCCCATGCCTACAACCCTCAGTCGGGATTTATAGCTTCGGCCAATAATAAACCGACCGAAGATAAAATTCCTTTCGCTTATACCTATTCGAACAATGATCGAGTCGAACGATTACAAGAGTTGATGGGTCAGGCGGGGCGTGTTGGCCTCGAAGAGCTGAAGGGCTTTCAACAAGATGTTTTTAGTAAGTCTTCTTTTCGAATAAAAGAAGAGCTCGTTCGGCGAGTCGGAGAGGCTCTTCAAGTCAGTGATAAGGCCGCAGGTTTCTGGCAGGCTTTCCGCATGTGGGACGGTCATTACCTTAAAGAAAGCCGAGGGGCCGTTGCTTTTGAAATTTTAAGTTTCCATTTGACCGACTCCATCTTACTAGAGAGCTTAGAGTCTGAAGAGTTGAAGAATTTCTACAAGGGAAGTGATTACTGGAAACCCATTGTGTTGGAAAAGCTAAAGAAAATAGAACCTCAAATTTTAAGAGAAAAACTGGTAAGTGCTTTGGAATCGGGAGCAGAGCAGTTTAAAAAATATAAGAGTTGGGGAGAGATGCACAAACAGATATTTCAGCATCCTCTAGGCTTCGTACCGGTGGTAGGTGAACGCTATCAACTCCAGACTTACGAGACGAGTGGTGGAAACGATACCCTAATGAAGGCGGCCCACCGTTTTTCTGAAGAAGAAACCAATGTAACCTATGGAGCGAATGCTCGCCATATCAGTGATATGTCCAATATCAATGAAAATTATTTTGTCCTTCTAGGTGGCCAGGATGGTTGGCTGAAGAACCCCCATCTCGATGACCAAGTTGACCTCTGGCGAAAGGGTCAATACATGAAAATCCCACTGGAAATCGATCGAGTTAAAGAGGGATTTAAAGATCATTTACTTCTAAAAAACTAAGCTTGTTTTTGCAGGACGGGCTCAAGAGAGCCCTTGATGTTTAGAGTTACTTTTCCACTGAAATTCTTAGTCGGATTTCCGAATTGGTCAACGGCGCGGATTTTGACTTTTAAGGTCTCTCCGGCCGAAAGTTCTTCGGGAGTATCGATAACGAGTTGATGAGCCGGGCCCGGGAACACTTCTAAATCAAAGGCTTCTGGCAACTCGAGGTCGTGATCGACGGCGAGGATTTTAATATGTTTTATCCCTGCTTCGTTAATGGTAAAGCTCATGGACCCAACACCGCTTTTGAGGGCAAGGGCCCCAGGAATTTCAAAGAAATCTTTTGAATCGAGTTTGATCTGACCTTCAAATTGAATATCGATATTGCCGTAGTCGTCGTGGGCAAGGAAGTTTAGGGTAATAGGTTTTCCAGCTTCGATTTCGCTCGGTCCGAATAAAACGATTTTTGAGGCCCGACCCGAAGCTACATCGACCTGCTTGGAGTCGCTGAGATCGACTTGGTCATTTCCTGAAAGACTTAATTCGAGTTTACCTGCAAAATTGGAATCGATTTCTACCGAAGCTTCGCCATCTTTGATATCGACTTCTTGGCTGAGCATTTCGTTATCAGTGCTCGCAACAGCTATAGACTCATTAGACTCAGTTGATTCTTCAGGCTCTTCAGAATTCGAATTCGCATTTTCTGAGGCAGTTTCGGTCGCCTCTAATTTGTTTTCTTGTGCATGGACCGCGACTTCTTCTTCGGGCTCGGCCTGATTTTCTTGTTGAACGGGTTCGACAGGAATTCCTACGGCTGTGACTTGCTCGGCGAGGTCTTTTTGTTCCTGCTTTTCTAGAGCCGCTAAATTGATTTCTGGCTGAGTCGATTCACTCACGTCACTATCAGCTTCGATGGAACCAACTTGCGTTGTCTCTGCAACGACTTCACTGGCATCATCAATTTCTTCTTCTTTGGCGATAGGGGCTGGGGCTTCTGGAGGTGCCGCTCTGCGCGCCGACTCTTCGAATTGGATACTCGGATGGGTGTCTTCATCATTGAACTCTTGCTCATATTGTTCGTTGATATCAGGAGTTTCGACACTTGCCTGAGTTTGCTGCTCTTCGATTTGCGTTAAAACGACTTTTCCCTGTTCGAGTTGGTCATCACTTGGAGGAGCTATATCTGCCAAATTAATTTTTTGTCGATGGTTTAACTCTTCGCTTTCGTCCGTTGGCATCGAAGAAGGGTCGGGGAGGTTGGCTTCTTCCTTAGCTTTGATTTCTTCTTCGGTCTCCATGACGGCGTTTGTATCGATTCCATTTTCATGACTTTGTTGCTGGCTTTCTTCGGGAGTCGTATCGCCATAGGCCTGAGGAACGCTTTCGAGGAGGTTGTTGTTGGTGACATCGGCCGGTTTAAAGTTAATGCCTTCTGCGACGAGATATTCGCCAATGGCAACCCAATCTTCTTTTTCTTCTACAAACATGTAATCGAGATCGAAAAGTTGATTCGCTTCGATGCGATCGACGATCGTTTGAATGTCGAATGGACCTTGTTCTTCACCATTATGGGAAACGTAAAATACTGATTGTTTACCGGATGCCATGAAAAATCCTCCCAAAGATTTATCGGTCCGGGAGGATGAATAGTATATGGACCTTTATCTAAGCTCTGGTCCATTAGGTGCAAAATACGAAAAAAGCCCTGCTCGGGAGCAGGGCTAAAATCGGGTTATGACGCATTAGCTTTATTGATTGGATTTATTCCTGCGGGTATCGCATTTATTTGATCTTGGTTTTCAGCGTCTCCACCTGAGGTGTTGCCGCCTCCAGCTTGCTCATTTCCACCTTGATATTGGTTTTGGTTGAGGAAGCCAGATTGTTGGCCGTAAAGGGCTCCATTGCGCTGTAGGACTTGTTGATCTCTAGTGGGAGCTGGTTGGGCAGCGTCTACAAAGCCCATGTGAGGAAGGCTCCATACGATCAGTTGTGTTCTCGAAGTCAGATTCATTTTTTTGTAGATGTTAGTCAGGTGAAACTTGATGGTCTTTTCAGTAACAAAGAGGCGACTCGCCACTTCTTTGTTTGAAAGTCCCGTAGCAACTAACTCAGCGACTTCTGCTTCTCTTTTAGATAATCCGGTTTTTACAAAAATTTCTCTTATCATTTTGTGCCCTCCTAGCTCAAAAAGCTGTTTGTTTTTTTAGCGGGCTTCATCGCCCTTCGGAGAACAAGACTCAACAAAGGCCGGGGATGGTTAAAAAAAAATGAGTCAGAGCGGCATAAAGTCGGGGGAAAGTCCGTAAGTGACTGAGACCATTGGCCAATCCAGACCTAAAAAATTTCCTTATGGGACCCCCAAAAATCAAGAAATCCGACTGCGATGCCTCTAGACCGAGGGCCCGGTGGCGGCTAATCTTGCACTAGTAATTGAGTTGAATAATGAAAAAAGCGGTTTTGATAACAGGGGCATCGACCGGAATCGGATTAGCGAGTGCCATTGAATTAAGTAAAACTCTTAAGGTCTTTGCGGGTGTACGCAAAACTGAAGACGAAAGAAAGATTCAGGATTTTAAAAATCCAAATCTTGTTCCCATTCGCATTGATGTCGCTGACCCGGCCTCTATTAGTTCTGCGGTTCGCGAAATTCAAAATCAATTATCGGGGGAGCCTCTCTGGGGACTGATTAATAATGCTGGTGTTGCCATCGGTGGTCCCATTGAGACTTTGCCTATGCAGAGATTTCGTGAACAGTTTGAAGTTAATGTTTTTGGATTAATTGCTACGACCCAGGCCTTTTTGCCACAGATTCGAAAAGCCGAGGGGCGAGTGGTCAATATAAGTTCTATCAGTGGCCTTCTTGCCACACCTTTTCTCGGCCCCTATTGTGGTTCAAAGTTTGCCGTCGAAGCCATAAGCGATGCTTTACGCAGGGAACTCATGCAGTACAATGTTAAAGTATCTATTGTTGAGCCGGGGCCTATTCAAACTCCGATTTGGCAAAAGTCTCTCGGTCGCAAAGAAGAATTTTTGGAAGGTGCCAGTGAAGAAGCCCTTGGCGTCTATGGCCCAATGATGGAGAGTTTTGAAAAAGCTATCGTTGAAACTGAAAAATCAGCGGTTCCTGTAGAAAAGGTCGTCGAAAAAATTGTTCACGCTATGACCAGTGAGCGTCCGAAGACGAGATATTTAGTAGGGCCCTCGAGTCGCTTTGTTTCGGTAATGAAAAAGTGGGCGCCAGATCGTTTTCTTGATAAGATGATGGTGTTAAAGATAAAGAGTGGTAAGCCAGCACGTAGCCTATGATGAAGAGCGTTTTATATTTTTTAATTCTTAGTAGTTTGTTGTTGATCTCTTGTGCGAGAAGTCCCCTCAAGGACCCTGTGCGTGCTTTGCGCCTTTCGGATGAAGAACTAAAATTTAGGGATGATCTCGATTTTAAGAGTCTTCACCAAGTTCTATCAGAAAACATTAGTCACCTGCGAATACGACCTGAAGAATTCATGCGATTTGGTCCCTATTAAATTACCCAAGCTCAGTACGCCGACGAGTTGGAAAATCTTTTAAAGGACCTACCTTCGGATGAAGAGCAGGCCAAGCAGTTAATTTTTTCGCGGATACAAACGAGTTTCGATGTTTTAGAAGTCTATGGCACTAAAGATTGGTCAGAGATTTTTATGACGGCCTATTTTGAACCCATGATTCAGGGGCGACGCAAGAAAACAGAGAAGTTCTCAAGGCCCCTTTACAAAGCACCCGAAGACCTTATTACAATTGACTATCAGGGTTTTCTTGAAATTTACCCCAAGCTAAAGCCCGAGGGTGTACTGCTCACTGAGCAGAAGTCGGCACAATCTGTTTTACGAGGTCGTCTCACCAAAATGGACAATGGCCGGCCGTTGGTTGTTCCTTACTACGATCGCAAAGAAATTGATGTTGATGAGAAGTTAAAAGGGATGGGCCTTGAGATGGTCTACGTCGATCCCATCGATTCCTTTTTTCTGCAGATTCAAGGCTCAGGGGTGGTTCAGCTTGAGGACGGAAAACTTTTTCGCGTTGGTTACTCTTCACAAAATGGGCACCCCTATGTGCCCATCGGAAAATTTCTTTTCGATGTCATACCTCGCGAGAAGATGAGTATGCAGGCCATTGAGACCCATCTGCGCAGTCTTCCTCCTGAAGCTGTGGATGAGCTTCTCAATGAAAACCCAAGTTATGTTTTTTTTACGGAGTTAGAGGATCGATCAATAACGAGCTTTGGCTCGCCAACAGTTCCAGGAAGAACCGTGGCCACGGATCGAAGCTTTTTTCCAAAAGGGGCCCTGGCCTATCTGGTTCACGAAATGCCAGAGTTCACCACCGAAAGTGAAGAGCCCATCGCTTGGAATCCTTCGCACCGAATTGTTGTCGATCAAGACACGGGAGGAGCCATTCGAGGCCCAGGCCGTCTCGACCTTTACTTGGGACTTGGAGAAATGGCCCGGCGATCAGCCGGCGTCATGAAGCGCGATGCAAAGCTCTACTACTTCTTCCCCAAATCTCTCCTCCGCACCACAGCGCAGACACCCTAGGTACTTGGTACCTTTCCGTACGGTCCTGCGCTACCAAAAGGTACTTGGTACCCGAAGGAAGTTTTTACCAAATATTGGATTCGTGGTGGAGGATCGAGTCTCGATCAGTGGGGCCGAGGTGAGATGACTCTAAAAGGTAGCGGCTATTGAAATAGTCTCTTGTCATTAAGCTTGTGCTTGGAAGAACAATGCTAAATAGTTGTCCGTTTTTAAGAGCCTGTAGAACCTCCTCTGGCGTGTCGACTCCTAAGGGCTGGCTCATTACCATTGAATAGCTTTGGTATTGTGTATTGTTTAAATAGAAAAACCGGTTCAGAACAAACAGTTGTCCTTGGTCCCAAAAGGTTCCACGCCGATAGGTACTTGCGAACTCCGATTGAGTTGAGATCTCAAGGAGGGGGCGCTGGTCGACACTTGTGTTCCTTAACATTCCAGTAATGCGATCCAATCCACTTTCGAAACCTTGAACTTGCATTTTACCTCGCCAATCGGGATCGAGAACGGCGTAGAAATTCCGCTCGTGATCTATGTAATCCAGGGTTTCGATGGGAAAGGATGGAGCTATATTCGACTCGAAAAGAATCTCTCTAATAAATCGGTAGGCGGGTTCAAAGGAGGGATTCGCACGAATCCACGGTGGGAGATCATGGGATTTTTCTTCGATCATTCTCTCATAGGTCATTTGATTAAATTGACTATCCTGCTGTAAATCTTCAAGCTCCTCGGCACTAAAGCTTTGCCCTTGAGACCATGCGCCCCCATGGGAGAGGACCACTTGTTGGATAATCGTTTCGATCGTCGTATTCAAATCAACTTGAGGAGATTCGAGATTCATTGCCGTGTGAAGTTCGTCCTGCCGAGCGTAGCTTAAGTTATTGCTCAATATTTCTATAAGGTTGATGTAGAGATAAGCAACTCTCTCAGTGCCGTCTGAATAGAGGTGGAGCTCACTGTCTCCCCAAAATCCAAAGTGGTCATCGTAAAGGTAGGGGAGGACGGACTCTCGAATAGAATAGAAGAGCATTAATAGATTAGGTGTTTCTAATATTTCATCCCAAGATGCTAAACTGATAATCGCAGCCATGGTTTGCGGTTTAAGTAAGACCGGTTGTCTTCGAACATCGATAAAGTCCTGGGCCTGGGTTGGGACTTCAACCCGAGGACAATTAATTACAATGCTTCCGACCCACGTAGGACCGGAGTGTCTTTGGCAATAATCTCCAAAATCAACCTGCGGGAGGTTAATCTCCGGACCTAGAAACTCCATATCACTACTTGATAGTAAGTTGGTTGGATCTCCCCATACCTCAGTGAGGCCAAAAGGAGCGAATCGAGATTTCTCACTCTCAGAAAGTTCAGTCGTAAAAAAGAACCTTTTGTTGCGCAAGAAGTACTCGTAGAGAGCGGTCTGAAGAGAAAGTTTCAAAGAAAGTTCCCGTTCAGAGTTTGGATTCGTTTGTTGGTAGTGGAGGTAGAGTTGATTCATTTGCTCGACAAATTCACCAACAAGTCTAAATCGTTTTACAAAGCGATGCAGTCGTTCCTCATCCAGTTGATCGATGGAACTAATGCTCTGTTTAAGTTTGGGATAAGCCTTGTCAAAGAATTGGTTGTAACTGGCAATCAGTTGGTTGCGTAAACTTATGAGCGGGAACCCTCTTTGCGCAAAAAATTCCATGTTAGAGCCACCAACGTAGGCGTTGAGCCAATGGTTTTCATCGCGAATGGATTCTTGATTTTCTTTCCAGCTGTTGAACCATTCGGCAAAGTCATCGAGAAAGAGATTGAACTCTGAATCAGAGAAGACGAGTTCATAAATTGAGTCAGAGGTTTCAAGAGCCTGTTTAACTCGAAGACTGGCTTCTTTGAGTTTTGAAAACTGAGAGTCAGAACGGGCGATAAGATTTTCGTACTGTTCGATAATTGGTCGATTTCGGAAAAGGTGAGCCTCTTCTTCGCCGATAGTGATTGCGTATACAGTTATAGTGTTTCCATTCGCACCAGGAACTTCCAGTTTCATGGGGGTAAATTGAAACCGGGAATCAAAGGAGTGATCGTAGGTTTCAGCTTCATCTTGATTCATAAATTCGAGGGGGTGCAGCAAAAAGTTAGCGGCATTTTGGGAAGGGGGTGTTCCAGTGAGCCTTCGAATTAAGTTAAAGGTTGTATAGTTGTCGTATGAGTTGAGTGGAGTTTCACCTGCAAGTAGTAATCTGTAATCGTGAAGTTCTTCTGCCAGCATCACGTCTGTCACTCGATTCAAAATATCTTCATTGAGTCCAAAGTGAATGGGGCTATTGGTACCTTCTTGTTGAGAAGTTCCTTGGCCACCGTCTTCGGTTGTTCGGTATTCTGCATCGAGGAGGCCCAAGTTGTTTGTCGAAAAGGGAGTTTCCCCTGGAGCACTTTCAGAAGCCCCTACAAAATTCCAAGCAAAGACATCGATTCTGGTGTTGAGAAGAGCTTGATAGAGTGGATCCTCAACGGAGCGCTCTGCGAGGTTTTCAAGGTCGACAGAGTTAAATTCCGTGCTACGAGATTCAAAACCAAGAATGTAATCGCTAGCCGTAAGTAAATTGACATCGATTTCATCGTAGGAACTTAAAAAGCTGCGGGCGTGCAATAATAAAAGCTTTTCATAACCACTGCGTGAAATAACAGTTGATTGCAGGCCCTGGGTGATTTCATTTGTGAGTAAATTAATAACCCGTTCTCCAGTTCGATCGACTAATACCGGCTGGACATGATTGGTAAAGACTTCGACTCCGAATTCCATAGATTCGGGAAGAATTAAATTAAGGTCCAGGTAAAGTGAAAAGATAATGGCTGAATTAGCCACACAATTGGCCGCTTCACCATTGAAGTAGTTGGCAATCGAAGCTCTTCCCCGGCCATAGTTTGTGAGACCATGCCTCAGAATTTGAGTCCGCAGTCGATTGAGAGTTTCAAGGAGTTCTTCGCTTGTAAGGTCGCGGAGGTCATTTTTTTGTCCAAGGGTCTCTACAAGATCCTTAAGTGAAGTCATTAGATCACCATAGCTCTCCAGAGCTCGGTCGACACTGGAACTGGGAATTCCCAATCCCATTTTTTGTGATTCAAGGGACTCCCATAGAATAATTTCGGGTCCGAGAAGTCCATCCTCTTTCTTTCGTTCGTCGAGAGCCCGTAAAACATAGGGTCTTAAGCTTCGATAACTATCGACTTGAGATTTGATTTCCTCACAAGAAGGAAGGGCGTCTGCCGTCTCAGCCGAGAAAGAGTGAAATTTTCGTCCATTCTCTTCAAAGGTAAAATAGATTTGGAACTGATCTTGATGTTTCCTCAGGGCAAAATCATAACTTTCTTGTAAGACGATCAAGCCAAGAGCGGTAAAGGTGAGCTTGTCTTTTGGGTTCAGTTGATAGTTTTTCGCGGTAAGTGATTGAAGTTCTTCTGGCGAGAGGTCCCGGCTGAGAAAATCCACGTCATTGTCATTACCCAAGGTAACCAGGCTTCTACCAGCTCGAAAAAGCCCCTGGAAGAACCGGTCCGCATGACCATCGAGGGTGGCCGGATTTTCGTTATAATAAAGCTGGCAAGTCTCTAAACACTGGGCCCAATTTGGAAAAATCAGGAGCCCAATACAAAGGAGCAAGCCCTTAAAGAACTTAGATTCCATTAACCTAGTACATTGCGTTTTCAGTGCCAGATTTCATGGATTTAGGAGTTTTCCGGAGTTTAAAAAAAGAAACTTCTTTCACCGAAAGAAGTTTCTCTTGTTAGTACCGCTTGGCGAGCAAAGAAAGCTTGGACCCTATAGGTCGTTTTGAATGGGAATGAGTCGGCTTGAATCAAAACCCAAGTCCTCGAAACGGTCGAGAAGCTCTTTGATCTTTGCTTCTGGTAAATTGTTTTCGCGAACGAGGATCCAAGCGTAGTTACGATCTTTTGAACCCACCATGGCCCACGAATAAAGGCCTTCATCATTCTTCGGACCAAGACCGATCACGTTATAGTCTCCAGTGAATAACCACTTAATCCATGGGATTGGAATAAAAGTCACCTTGAGTTCGGCATTGGTAGTGGTGTTAGCAATCTTTGCCTCTCCAAGTCCAGAGTCGCGAATGATTTCACCCGTCTCGCGGTTCTTTCGATCGCAGGTATTGGTCACAGATATTTTACCGTTTTCTTTAAGAGCGTATTCAGCAGTGGTGTTGAAGCAAGGATCGAGGTCACCATCTTTTTCGTCCTGGAAGAAATTTGGAATTCGGTAAATCTCCTTCCACAATCCGAGGTAGGCGTCCAATTCAACCTGATCCACAGTTTTTAAAGGCATTTTTTGGCCAGAAGCAAAGGCATTGGATTGAAAAGAGAGAAGTAATACGAGTAGGGAAAGGCTAAGTGACTTCATTGGAACCTCCTTATGATTCTTGAAAGATATCCCACTAAAAACGGGTGAGTTCAAGTAAATTTGAACAGCAAAGAGGAGTTTTGGAGATAAGAAATTTCGTTCCTGGAAAGAGGCTACAGTGGCGGCTTTAGGCCTAATAAGCAGAGTCATCCTGAGTTAATAAATTACAGTAAACACTAAATAAAGCTATCAACACGTCTTGTTATAGAGGGACTTAGGCCCAAATTTTAAGCATTTCCCGGGCCTGGGTCCGGCTGGCTGATTCGCATTTGTCAGGTTTCTATTAGGATAGTTCTGGGGACAAATTTATTCAGAGGGGATATTATGAAGAAATTGTTTGCGTTGCTAGGATTGCTTAGCGCACTTGTAGCCTTCACTTTTACGGATCACAATCACGAGCTTTGTCAGGGATTCTTGCCTGAAAACGATCTTTACATCTCGGAATTTCAACTAACAGCCGGCGGACTTGATCAAGATGAGTTTGATGATGTTCTCGATCTCGTTCAGGACGTTTACGGCCCTGAAATCGCTGCTGACGGTGATACATTGGTTATTAATAGAAGATGGTCAGACGGAGTTGTTAATGCTTCTGCCATTCGCAGAGGAACTCAAGTCATCATTAATATGTATGGTGGTTTAGCTCGTCACCCTGAGGTGACTCGCGATGGATTCACTCTCGTGGCATGCCATGAGCTTGGTCATCACCTGGCTGGCGCTCCTAAAATTTCAAGCACCTGGCAGCCTTCATCATGGGCGTCAAACGAAGGACAATCCGATTACTATGCGACACTTAAGTGTTTTAGAAAACTATTCGATGCCGCTGACAATACTGAGTGGTTTGCGAAAAACGATGTTGATTCAACGGTTGAGTTTGAGTGTGATCTTCAGTGGCAAGATCGCGACGATCAAGTGGCCTGTTATCGAGGAGCCATGGCGGCCCTTTCTGTAGGAAAGATGTTCCAAAAGCTTCGAGGAGACCGAAACCCTCCTGAGTATAATACTCCTGATACGATTCAAGTGAGCTCTACAGATGATCGCCATCCGGATACACAATGTCGTTTAGACTCTTATTATCAAGGTGCACTTTGTACTCAGGATGTAGGTGTCGAGCTCTCAGACTCTGATTACTCTGAGGGAACGTGTACAAGAGCTGATGGTCATGTTCGTGGGGTTCGTCCACTTTGTTGGTTCAAACCGCCTGTGGCTAAGGATAAAGAAGAAGAGCCTCGCAAGCCTTGGTGGAAGCGTTGGTGGCCATTCCAAGACCAAATTGTTATCAATGCTGAAATCAACCCACAAGTTGAAGATGGTCCTTACTGGTAAGTTGTCCCAAAGCCTCAGCTCAAGCCTGAGGGAATAGAATAAAAAAAAGGAATCCGAGAGGATTCCTTTTTTTATTTAATACGAGAACGCTCCTAAAAGGAAGCTTCCGTCTAGAAGCCACCGTAGTGGAGAATGTAGGCGATACCGACTTTGGCGAAGGCCGTAGCTTGGTTCCAAGCGTTGAGGCGATCAAACAAATCATCCGAAGTGTGAATAGCTCTGTTTGTGTTTCTCGGTGGTTCAAATGGAAAGGCCGCTGGATAACCCTGGCGATTCCATGAAGCATGGTCACTAGAACCGAAATAAAGAGGAGCTGTTCCCCAAGGGACTCCGACATAGCGATCAACGAGTTCACCAAGTTGGCCCGTCAATTGGCTGTCTGTTTTGTTTGAAACAAACCAAATTTTATCACTCTGGATTCCAGAGTAGGCTGTCATATCGTGTTGGATCATTGCCACTACGTTAACGCCAGCTTTTTTATAGGCGCGAGCAATTTCATTCGAACCGACAAGACCAATTTCTTCGGCCGCGTAGGCGTGAATTTCAATGGTTCTTTGGGGCTTCAAATTATACTTGAGCATCAGTCTGAAGAGCTCGAGATTTGTTGAAGTTCCAGAGGCATTGTCATCGGCTCCGGGAGCAAAGTTATTACCAGTGCTGCGGTTAATGCTGTCCAGGTGAGAACCAAAAACGATAACCTCATCGGCCATGGTCGTTCCAGGAATGCGCACGATAACTGACTTCTGAGGAGTTCCAGAGTGATCGTAAAGGTTAATAGAAACATCGCCACGACCGGCAGCCATTGCCATTGATTCGTAGAGGGCCGCAACTTTGTGGCCAGCCAATTGGCCTTCTGCATGTTTATGATATCGAGTTCCCCAAGACTCCATTTCACGGATGGTTCTTTGGATATTATTGATATCTACTGAATCAACGATTCTCTTGTAATCTTCGAAATGTGAGTTTTCAAGACCGCTAATGATCGGCTGTGGAGCATTGACTCGAAATTCACCGACGGAACTTCCGTCCATGAATCGCATGGCACCACACGTTCCTCCAACTCGGTGAAGAGCAGAAGAGAGTTCTGACTTGAGTTCGGGATCGGGGAGGGACATAACGGCAAACTCGCCCTCTTGAAAGTGCCAAACTTTTCCGTAGGCACTCAGTGCTTCAAACATCGCCTGTCCAGTGAATCCCGGAAGTTGGATGATATGAAGATCGCGACCTTCGGTATGCCACAATGGTGATTTGTTGATAACCCATTGGTTTTCAAATTCTATGACTTGACCAGAAAAAATACTGGATTCCGCAACAGAGTCCATCGGTACAATGGTTACTGGCGAAGCTACCGCTGATTTCATATTCATATTGAAAGCGATAAGAAAAACGAGTGCTGCTAATCTGTAAGGACCAAAAGCCTTAAGCTTTGATAAGTTCATTAAATTCCCCTCCCTTGGCGTCCCTGCCAGAACAAAAATCTAACACCAAACTAGCTGAAAGGTCAGGTAAACAGCTGTTTTTCTTAGAAATAATGTATGGCATTAACTATTAAAAATTAGGTGAGAGGCTAAATTATTATTCTTTGCTTAATAATTCCTCGGTTCTTTTGAGAAATTGTCCCAACATGTCCCAACTTTGCTCAAGGAGTTTTGTATAGGTGTAGAGCTTCCGCGGAGATTCTTCTTTGAGAAGTTCAACTCCTAATTTGTCGTGACCTTCATCGGCGACACTGTGCTCACTGATATGATCACTTTCTAATCCATCCTTTAAAATTTGGTTGTAGTGACTGTAAAAGAAGAAGGCACCTCGCTCTAGAACCATTTGCACCATTACAATTCGAGCGGGGTGATCGATGAGAAAATTCTTACTGTAAAACCAACTGCAAGAGGCATGGAGAATGGGGTCCCATAGAAGTTGATCGTCGCCTCGCTCTTTTTGCAAATCGGTATCGTGGCCAAGTTCATCGAGAAAATGTTCTAGATAAATAGGGCGATAGGCTTTGTCGTCACAGAGAGAGATTCGACTAAATATAAGTCTTTGGAAGGAGTCGCTCATTACTTGTAAGCAATCCATGAGTTTTTTCTTTTTCTCAGGCCGATCGCGAAGGTCCTGGGGATTAATTTTAAATATCGGATTTTCTAAAAATTTTTGTACGTAGTGTTCGTTGAGCTTAAGAAAGTTTTCGAAAGAAATTTTTTCGTCTTCGATGAACTGAACTTGAGGGTTTAAAGAATCTTCGTAGAGACTGGTACTTTGAAACTGAATGGAAAGTGCCCAAAATCCTTTGTCTCCTGCACCAGTAAAGCCGTGGGAATAGCCAGCGGGAACATAGACCGTATCACCTTCTTGCAGTGGCTGATTAAGATCACCTTGGAGGCTGCCGAAACCTTCGGTCAAGATAATCATACTGTCGGTATCGTGAACGTGGGTTTCAAGTCTTTCTCCAGGGTTAAGGTGAACCCAAGCGGCCGAAAAGTAGGAGGGAAGTTTTTCTTTCATGAGCGAGTGGCTTGCAAAGTTTTTGACGATTCCCAGGTTTTTCTTCTGGCCATTTTGCGAAATCTCATTGAGTTCCAGAAGAGAGTTTCGCGAAATGATTTTGAGTTCCCTTTCTGCAAGAGGAATACTCTCGCGATCAATGTATGTGGTCTCGGGTCGATCTTCGGATGAAAATATGGCGGTTTCTTGAAATTGAATCGAGAGTGCTGAGAACCCATCGTGCCCTTTTCCTTTAAAGCCGTGGAGGTTCCACTCTGGTATGTGTACTATGTCGCCGGTAGAAATGTCAGCGACCGTGTCCCCCGTGGATTGACCTTCTCCTTTAGTGACGAGAATAAGACTTGCGCAGGGGTGGTAGTGGGCGGGTAACTCTCTTTGGGCTGGCATTCTTGTCCAGCTGATCGAGAGGTCCTTAGGCAGATTTTCGTTGAGAAACGAATTGTTTTTGAAGTTCCTGACTTCACCGAGGTAAGTTTTTTCACCTTCTACATTCATTTCTTTGATGCCAGCTATTTCGCAACGAGGGATGACTTGAACCCGTCGGGTGTCCATTTGCTTGGGATAGGTCGCAAGTACCTTTTCAACGGGGTAGTGGGACTTTGTTTCGCTTTGAATATCTAAACTAATCATCGGTTTCTCCTCTGAGTTTTAAAGCAAGCATTCAAGTTGTTTATGGCAGATTAATTGCTGGCCTACAAATTTGTGAAAAGGAGCGAAATAAAAGGTGACGGCACTATCATCTTTGAAAACTCTCTTTTCTTGCTCAGTATTTTCGTGAGAAACATCTAGATGTTACTAGAAGGCAGCTCATTTCTAAAAATGAATACCCAGGTGTTCTTTTATTCTAAATTGGAAATAGCCAAAGTGATTGCGACTCGGTAGATAGGAGATAGGCTAGAGAGAGTTTCTTCGGGTGAGCGGTGTAAACCGGTTTTACTGGAGACTTTGAGTGTTTTTTAATTCAATCAGCTTAAAGCTGCCAGGGGTAGCACCGTGGGATCAGACCCGCCTGGGTTAGCACCGCGGGCTTAAATTAAATATTAGCAACCATTGGATTCATTTAAATTACCACCGCGGGGTCAGATCAATCAATGTCACACAGACCACGAGCCATAACTAGCATTTGTTCCTTGCGCTGGCCTCTCTGATCGAGTCGAAACTCGTGACCACCACCTTTGTTTTCGGTGAGTCGAATGATCATGCCATTGAGGATCCAAGTGTCGTTATCGTAAGAATAGAGGGCATAAAATCCTTGCTGACTCTCTTTTCTGATAAAATCCCGTAGCATTTCTTTATCGAGAAGAACTGTTGAGCCCTGAGTCGCCGTGACTCGGTAGCAACCCCTGCGATTCCATTTTTGATAGCGTGTATCCTGGCAGTCTTGAAGTTCTGCTGTCACTCTCATGGATTGATCAAAGGCTTCACAGTTGAGGCTCGAAAAATCGGGAGCCGGGCTTGCGTGGGCTGATAAAAACAAGGCTGATAGTAATGAGAGTATGCTCATGGGTTCTCCTTTGCTCAATACCCAACATTTGATGAGAATCTGTTGGTAATGACAAGGAGTTTTGCAAAAAGTGAGGGTTTTTCGTTTTATATTTAGGTTTGGTTTTAAAAACATTTGAGCTACAGCAATGGGTCGCTGGTAAAGCTATGTTGATCTTCATGTAGCCCGACTGATCGAGGGAGCGCTGGTAAAGCTATGTTGATCTTCACGCAACCCGATTGATCAAGGGAGCGCTCGTAGGAGGGTGTTGATCCAGCTGTAATAAGATTGATCAAGGGAGCGCTCGTAGGACGATGTTGATCCAGCTGTAGAGAGATTGATTTACGTTTTAATTAAATATCTGGGTAATCAAACAGCCGCTTTCGGGGCCGAGATCAATTTGTCGGTTTTGCCCAGCAACTTTGAAATAGACCTGTGAGCTGCCGTCGAGGGTTTTTTGATGGGCTTTGAATACGGGATTGGAAACCACTTCGTTTCGAAGGTAGTTCATCACCGACTGCGAAGTACAGTAGATCGTCGCTGCAATGGTTGAGCTTCCGGCCTCTTTGTAGAGTACCACGGGACTTTGATCTTCTTCGGCATGGAGTTTATCGGCGTTGAACGAATACCAAATAACAGCGGTCGAAAGGCTTATAAATAAAAGTAGGTATCTCATGAGTTCTCTCCAGGACGGTTTATGATCGTTCTATGAATTAAACAGTCGGCGGTTTTTGGGATGTAAATGCGCTCGGGTTTCTTTTGCTGATCATCTTCATCGCGAAACTCAATGATGGCTTGGTAGGGGCTTTGTATATTATTGAGTGTTTTAACTGAATTAAGAACTGGCTTTTTGCTCTTTTCTTTGATGGATCGAACCAGTTTCTTATCTTCACATGCTATTTTTAGATTTTCTTTCTCAGAATCTTCACCCTTGAGAACGATGCTTTCCCAGGACTTAATCGTGAGGCGCTCCATCCAATCGGGATGGGCGAGTTCGAAAACGTTAAAACTTAGAATTAAAAATGAAGTCAGTAACACGAGCATACTTGCCCTTAAATACAAAGCTTGTGCCGTTGTGTAGACTCTGAAATAAAAATAAAGAGGGAATGGCTCTGAGCTGGGGTGCAAGTTTCGAAGAGACTTTCATAGCTTAACCCTATTAAAGACGAATTGGGTGTCCTGTCTAATGATTAGACAGGGGCTTTGGGAGTGATTAGATACCAAACCAAAAACTCTTAGGCTTTAGCTTCGGGGCGGTGAGATGAAAACTTAATCTGAAACTCAGCGCCCTTGTCTTGATTTTTAAGGTCCACATTGGCCTTTAAACCCTGGGCGAGTTGGCTCACTAGAGCGAGACCAATTCCCGTTCCAGGAGTCGTTCGCGTCATTTCGTCTCCCGACCGATAGAAGAGTTGGAAAATCTTCTTTCGTTGGTCTTTGGGAACACCCGGGCCGTAATCTCGTACAAAGAAAATAACTTCAGGATTGGCTTGGCCCTTAATGCGATAACCAATATCCACTTCGTTTGCGCCTACTTTGCGACTAAACTTTATCGCATTATCAATAAAGTTAATAAATATTTGCGAGATGGCGTCGTTTTCACAATCAAAAATGACTTCTGATCCGCGCTTTAGGTCTTCTTCATCGACTTTAACATTGAGTTTAAATTGGGCCGCATCCACCTGAGGTTGAACCTTTGATGTAATGAAGTCCATTATGGCTTTAGGTGTGGTCGACTGCAGATCAAGTTTGGGTTCTTCGTTGGAGAGTTTTGCGAGTTGCAAAACATTGCTAATGAGACGAGAAAGGCGTTCGCTTTCAAAGTAGATAAAGTCAAAGTAACCCCTTTGTTTTTCAGGATCATTGACATAGCCATCTCTCAGCATTTCTCCGTACATGCGAATAGAAGTCAGGGGTGTTTTTAATTCGTGAGAAACCGCCGAAACAAAGTCACTTCTTTGTTTTGCAAATTCCAACTGATTAAGTGCGAGGCGGTAGATAAAAAATAGCCCTCCTAAAAGCACAAGGACAACGATAGTTGCCAGGAGGTTAACGACCTTATGACCTGGAGAATTGGGAAGATCTTTGATGGTGAATAGGGCTTCGAGGTCGTTGAAAGGTGGAGAAAGACTACTGCGAAGCAGGAGGATTTCCCGTTTTTTTGAAGGCTTCGCCTGAAAGTGACTTTTCTCGGGTTCAGATTCAAAGCGTTTAAGAACGCCGCCTTTGTAGGCTAGGATAAGGTCCGTCGACTTTGAGAGCGCACTATTAAGGTAGCTTTGCTCAAATAAAGTATTGAGGAAGCTTTTGCGGTCGAGAATAAACCCTTGAATGAATCGTTGTTCGTCACGCCAAACTCTTCGATAGAAAATCACTTCACCCGAATCTAAAAGGGTCAATTGAAAAGGGTCCATCTCACCCTTGAACTTCAAAATTTGATTATCCTTAGACCACTGCTCGGGGTTCATAGGTTTAAAAATAGGGCTTGAACCAGGGAGCTTTGGACGATTGATTCGCATATCCTCAGCCAATTCATTCTGTCCACTGTTGTTGAGTCGATTCGATGAATTGGCATTAGAAGTGGGGTAGGGTTTCCACTGGGAGCGATTCGACTGGGAAGCTTTTCCTGAATTCCATTGCGAGGCTTCAGCTTTTTTAGAGTCTCTTGTCGAGTCGACTTTTCCATTTCTCGAGGAGTCGAGGGCAACTGATTGCCGTTGCGTTCGGCTAGAAGGTGCGCCCTCATTTTGACCCTTGAGTTTTCTTTGGCGCGGTTGGAAGTAAAGCTTACCGCGGCCGACTTCTCGAGTTTCTATACCATTTTTGATCTGAATTCGCTGGCGCACTATACTGACTTCGATTTGTCGGGTTTTTCGTTGTGGACGTTTTTTAGCGCGGTAATTCCATTTCGAGTTCGCCTCGGGCATTTCAGCCACATCGTCTTCGGGGATGGGGGAATCCAATTCAAGGTCAGAGACTTTTGTGCGATTTTTGTTATTACCGTTGTTAAATACTTTTGGTGAGGACTTTTGATTTTTGCCAGGAGAAAGGGCTTCTTCTAATTCTTTCAAAGCAGGTTCATCAAAAGCTGTTTCGTCAAAGACGGCGTCTACTTCTTTTTGTGGGATAGCTGGAGTCTGCAGAATTCTTTGTTTGGCATTTTGTGATAGAAACTGTCCACTGGTGAGAATAGACTTCATTTGGTTGATAAGCTCACGTCTTCGCCGGTACTCTTCGCGAGAAATTCCATAATTGCGCGCATCGATCACATCTTCTGGGAGGATCGGAGAGCTCATGCGTCCGTCGGGTTCGATCTGAAAATAGCCGATGACTCCCGGAATGGCTGTGATGGGTGGAATACTAGCCAAGGGAGAAAGCCGGAGATATCCCGACTGGCCGGTTCGGCTCAAGTGCAAGAAAGAATAGTCTTCGAATTTACGTTCTTCCTCGAGTCGAATGAGTTCGTAGGCCCGTTGATCAATTTGTGCTAGAAGACCTTCGGCATTTGTTCTCTGCATGAAGAAAGCTTCGCGCTCGAGTTGAGAGTAGGTTTGAGAAATGAGAAAGAAGATGGGGATTATGAGAAAAACAGCAAGAAGCCCGAGGGTGACCTGCAGGCTTCTTTTGCTTTTCTGAAGATTTAGAAATCCAGTTTTAAAAAATAATTCTCTTAAAGCCATCATTTCGACTGCTTTCGATTTTGCGGCAGTCCTTTTTCCTTCTAAACTTTTCCTCTAGCTGAATGGACTCAGCTAGAGGATTATTGCCGTTTATTTTTTCAGACTGACTTTTGGTAAGTCGGTCTGTCAACTCAGTCTTCGACTTAGGGCCGATTCGAAATCAGTTGAGTCTCGTTCGGCGCGCCTGAGGCTCGTTCGGTGCCCCTAAGTCTGACTCGAAATCAGTCGGGACTCGTTCGGGATCCCTAGGACTGACTCGAAATCAGTCGGGCTCTTTCGGGATCCCTAGGACTGACTCGAAATCAGTCGGGGCTCTTTCGGAGCGCTTGAGTCTCGTTCGGTGCCCCTGAGTCTCGTTCGGCGCCCTTGAGTCTGACTCGAAATCAGTCGGGGGCTCGCTCGGAGCGCTTGAGTCTCGTTCGGCGCCCTTAAGTCTGACTCGAAATCAGTTGAGTCTCGTTCGGTGCCCCTGGGACTGACTCGAGATCAGTCGGGGGCTTGCTCGGGATCCCTAGGACTGACTCGAAATCAGTTGGGACTCGTTCGGCGCCCTTAAGTCTGACTCGAAATCAGTCGGTAACCTTCGCCACGAACCGTTATAAGGTGAACGGGTTCTTTGGGCTGTGGTTCTGTTTTCTTTCTAAGTTTGGCGATGTGAATGTCAACTGTTCGAGTTTCGATATTTGAACCACTGGCGTATCCCCAAACTTTTTCAAGAAGTTCATCGCGACCGACGGGGCGGTGAGAGTTTTGGGCCAAGTATTTGAGAATATCAACTTCTCTACGAGTAAATATGGCTTCTTCAGTGACGGTTTCGTCAAGATACTCACCCTTAAGATTAACGGCATCGACTTTGAGGTAATTACCAATCTGAATTTCATCGAATACTTTTTCTTCTTTGCTGGTTCTTTTAAGAACAGCTTCGACTCGAAGAACGAGTTCTCTGACTGAAAATGGTTTGGAGATATAGTCGTCGGCACCGAGAGTGAGTCCCGTGATAATGTCTTCTTCGGAGGTTTTTGCTGTGAGCATTATGATGGGTTGGCTGCGATCTTCTTTTCGAATGTTATTACAAATTGTGAAACCATCCATCGTCGGCAACATGACGTCTAGAAGTAAAAGGTCGTAATTGCCAGATTGAGCTTTTTGTAAACCCTCGCCTCCATCGGCGACTCGGTCTACTTCGAAGCCGTGAAAAACAAATACATCAATCAGACCTTGGGCGATTGAATCTTCATCCTCAACTATTAAAATTCGGCGCTTATCGCTCATGGGTTTGAGTCCTTTCGAGTCTGCGTCTTGCTCTATTTGTCCAAAACCGTTTGTGGACTGATTGAATGCTAAATTTATCATGAAATACCTCCTGTAAGTATAAAAAATATCACAGGATTTTAGAAAAGCGTGTAAATCCCCTGTAAAAGCCACGTAATAGTTTTTTACATTTCAAGGGGAGTCTTTTTGTCGCTCTTTGGCATTGATCTGGAGGGGTGGTTGGGCGGTGGGTAGGGATGGTTGCGTGTTGGTGGGGTGGCTCCGCTTCGAGCGGTTGCTGTTCTTTAGTGGTCGCCGATGGCCGAGAGTCATTTCACGTGGTGTTTGGACTGGCTACACTTCGAGCTGTTACTGATAGCGCTTGGTGCGGTTGCTAATGGCACTTGGTGCAGGGGGGGTGTTTTTTTGAGCGGAGTCGGCGTCGTCGCAAGATAGCAAAGAGCGAGTGACTGTTGGTTTTAGCCCGGAACTGAGACGAGGCGATACCAAAACTCTTTCCATTCCGAGTTTAGTTTTTTAGAACGCTTTATTTTGGGTATAAATCCGATCGCCTCGAAGGTATTTCTCGTGAGGTAAAGTTTAACCATCTTAAATTCTCGACCTCGAAAACCAACGATTCTTGAATAAGGGCGAGAGTCCCAAAATGATTTCACTATTGGTGCCCCGTTTTCGATGGATTTAACAAGCCTTGCAATTAACCCGGTGATCGTTCGAATAAATTTATTATAAAAGTCCCTTCTCTTAACCCGAATTAAGAGATGCAGATGGTTTCCCGCATTGGCGTACTCGTAGATTTTAATAGAGTTCTTTTGAGCATGTTTTTTGATGATTTGCCAAATTTTTATTTCGAATTTTTTGTTTTTGAAAGAGCGAACCCCCGTTGCTTGAGACGATTTGAGAACAAGGTGTAGTGCCTGATTTTGATTGATAGGTCGCTGTTCTCTAGGGTTATAGTTTTTAAAATAAGAGCCCCCAAAGCTTTTAGGAGGACGGATTCGAGGTCGTCCTCTGGATTTCGCCCCCTGCTTTCCCTTAATCCGACCAGGGTTCGTCTCTAAGTTTTTAAAAAAGTTCGTCTGATTTTTCAAATTACTTGAGAATATAGAATAATAAACCAGCGATGTCAAAACAGAAATGTTTTTTTGTAGAACTGAACTAAATTTTTAGTGATGAATACGAAAACAGGGATTCGTTGTTGTGGGACTCGTGAATGGACAACATCTTAACACGCCAGGGCAGTCTTCAGATTGAGTCGATGGTAACAAGTTCTCAACGGATTCTAGTTTAAAAAGCATGGCCATTGTAAATTAACGGCTACAAAATGAGGCTTTTGCAGTGGCTTTACACTCTTTTTGGTAATCTAGGTTCAAGTCAAGGATTGACCTCTACCCCTCTCGTGAACCTTTTGTGCTGGAGAAAAAGTAAGGATGAGTTCCTCAGCACAACCATCATCTCTCTCTTAGGCCCCGTCGCTCTGTCGGGGCTTTTTTTATTACGTCGCTCTGTCGGGGCTTTTTTTATTACGTCGCTCTGTCGGGGCTTTTTTTATTAATGCAACTAGAACGGCAGGGTGTCCATAACCTTGAGAACGACTCGGCGGTTTTGGTCTTGGTTCTTAGAAATCGCTTTCCCTTGTTCATCGCGATTGCGAAGAACCGGGCGGGTTTCTCCAAAACCAATAGTGAGGATTTGGTCGCGCTTAAACTGGTATTTTTCAAATAGACGGGCGACGGCTGTCGCTCGAAGCGAACTCAATTCCCAGTTACTGCGGATGATACCCTTGTTAATAGGAACATCATCTGTATGACCTTCGATAAGAAATTTTTTATTGTGAGCCTCTTGATCGAGAATTTGCAGGAGCTGATCCATGAGTAGGGTAGCGCCTTCTCTCAACTGAAATGAACCGGAACTAAAAAAGAGAGTTCCCTCAAAGGTGAGAGTGATACCCGTTTTGCTCACCTTAATTTGAACTTGTTCTTCGAGTCCCTTTTTGGCGATCAACTTTTCAATGGCTTTTCCCAGGTTTTCGTAGGCAGAAACCACTTCTCCACCAAAATAGAGGGCTGCCTCTTCGGCCGTTTCTTTGAACTGTTCTTCGTTAAAAGAAGACATTGAAGTAAGAAGAGCGAAGAAGCCCATTAGCAGAGTCATCATATCCGCGTAACTTATCAGCCATACACCTTCGGTGTCGTGCTCCTTAGGGGCGTCATCCTCGTCATCGAGGAGGGCATCATCTTCAAATTCTTGATCTTCTAATGCTGACATTTGCCTTTTTTACTCCTGAGTCGAAATATGTTCCGACTATTTTTTTATCTATCACGTACTCTGTATCGCTAGTGAGGCCCCGTCCTGTTTGTCGGATTTAAATCCGCGAGTCCCTCACCAGTCGAACTCGATCCAACGAGTCCCAAATCAACTGAACCCGATCCAACGAGTCCCAAATCAACTGAACCCGATCCAACGAGTCCCAAATCAACTGAACCCGATTCAACGAGTCCCAAATCAACTGAACCCGATTCAACGAGTCCCAAATCAACTGAACCCGATTCAACGAGTTCTCAATTAAGCAAAATCACTATGCGGCCTCTTGGTCCGAAGGGGTGTCGCCACCGGCTCCAGCTTTCGCTTGTTCGAACAGCTCCCTTTCACTCGGTAAAATATAACTTTTAATATTTTCTTCGACGAGTAGGGGGTGTTTCTTGGCTCGAACCATTTTCATGCCGTCGATGACCATTGTACGCATCGTTTTGTCTTGCCTATTAAACTTAGAGAGGTTCTCTCCAAGTGGAATAAAAATAAAGTTGGCGATTGCAATCCCGTAAAGGGTGGCAACGAGGGCAACGGCCATGGCGGGGCCAACACCTTTAATTGCGTCCGCTCCACCTAAGTTCTGCATTAACGAAACCATCCCGACCACGGCGCCAAGAAGTCCGAACGCAGGCGGGAACTTTGCGAGCGTTGTGAACATATGTGCATCTTCCTCATAGCGCTTGTTCGTCGTCTTTGCACGTTTCACTAAAATTTGGTCAATCTCGTGAGAAGTGAGACCACCTTCAGAAATTAATTCAACAGCTTCTTTGAGAAAGGGGTTTTTAATATTTTCCGCAGCTTGCGCCAGATAAGCATCGTTTTCGCGATATCCCTTGGCTAAATCGACGATCTCGTTAATCAGATCTGCATATTGCTGCTGATTGCCTCGAAGAATTTTCACTAAGAAGATTTTCATGAGTTTAATCATGTTCTTCCCAGAGAAACTAAGAAGTGTGGCTGCGAAAGTACCACCGATCACAATCAAGCCTGCGTGCCAATCCAGAAATACCACGGGATTCTTTACCGAGGTCAATGCCACGATTAAGAACACCACGAGTGCGAGTATTAATCCTAAAAGCGAAGATACATTCACGATTTAGCTCCCTTTTCTTCTGTTTAAAATATCGGAAGTTCTCGAACCCGTTTAGAGTCCAGTTTGGTGCTATTTAGGGCGCCAGCCCGATAAAAGTCTAAGTTAAGCGACGGGTTTTAGAAGAAATTGAGTCACTACAGGTATTAAGGAACCGGCAGGCCAATAGTTAATAGGGGCCTGCGGGCTAATAGTTAGGATCCAGCGAGCTATTAGTTAGGGTCCTGCGGACTAATAGTTATTAGGATTCAGCGAGCCACTCGTATTAAGGATCCAGCGGAGGTCACGAAATAGTCTTAATTTTAGTCTAAATCACTTTGCCTTCTTAAGAATTATTAAAGGCATGCTTTGATCCGGTTTTTTCAAGCCTTATGACGGAAAAAGCTCTCGCAACGGCCTTCGCCCATGAGCTTCGACGCCTCCGTCGATTAGAATCGGTAGGAACGTCGCCCATGAGCTTCGACGCCTCTGTCGATTGGAGTCGGTAGGATCGTCACCCATGAGCTTCGACGCCTCCGTCGATTAGAATCGGTAGGAACGTCGCCCATGAGCTTCGACGCCTCTGTCGATTAGAATCGGTAGGAACGTCGCCCATGAGCTTCGACGCCTCCGTCGATTAGAATCGGTAGGAACGTCGCCCATGAGCTTGGACTAGAATCATCATGCCCAACCAGCAAAAAAACTGGCACTCTAAGCCATAGCTAGAATCATCATGCCCAACCAGCAAAAAAACTGGCACTCTAAGCCATAGCTAGAATCATCACGCCCAACCAGCAAAAAAACCGCGACTCTAAGCCATAACTAAAATCATCATGCCCAGCCAGCAAAACAGCCTTTAATCCTGAGCCATAGGTAACTTCTTCGCCAAGCTCAGCGACTCAAACAGCCTTTGATCCTGTGCTGTTTCTTCTCGATTTTGTGTCAAAAAAATGGCGCTAAAAATAAATAAGTACCTTGGATCTGAATAGGTCGAGGGCCATAGCCACTTTAGACCTCCCGATCTAAAATAGTGGAGTGGATAGACTAAGTTCCGAAACCCAACATATTGTTTCGCCTGTAAATCAACAAGTGATCGAAGACGGTCACCAGTTGAGTGATTGGTTTATTTTTCGCGATGAGCGACATTTCGGCCCTTTAAGCTCAAAACAGGTGAGTCGCTATCTTCTTAAAAAGTGGATTTCCATCGATCACTTTATTTGGCGACCGGGCTTCTCCCAGTGGACTAAAATTAAAGAAATTGAATGTTTCCGGGCCTGTGGTTCGGAAGTGATCAAGAATATGAACGACAATGATTTCTCTCGAGCGGCTCGAGTCGGAACAATCGATCGAATTCAATTTGAACAAAATCAAAATGATTTGAGTTTTACGAATCAAGTTCAAACAGGTGTTGAGACCATCATCGACGAAGTCGTGCAGAGCCCTATTATCGAGAAGATTAAAGGAAAAATTCCTGCGCCTTACATGGCTAAGATTGATCGAATGGTGAGTTCGGTTGGTATGTCCCGCCGTGAATGGCTCTACAGAAGAGCGTCCATGATTCTTTTTATCATGACCCTCGTTATTGGAGTGACTTTACTTGTTACCAGTGGCCCGGAGAAAAGCTTTGTTGATGAGCTCCCCTCGGATGTAAAGCAAAAGCTATACTCAGTAAGTCAACTCCCAGAAACAACACAAAAAGCGAGTTTCACCCTCATCGAAAAGGATTCGAGTCTTCGCGATCCAGTATTAATGGCGGCAACTAACTTGCCAGTGGGTTCTCAGGTTCGTATTCAAATTAGTGGCGATCCAACGACTCTACTCGGTGCCCATCGTTTTCAAAAAGTGATCGAGTTGAGCTTGAGTTCAAAAATATTCCAAACTCAGCCGATTCGCGAAGTCACAGGGCAGTTTATCCCTGCAGGTTTTTACGATGTTAAAGTGACTTGTACGTCATGTGCAAAAGGAGATCAGGATCTCTATGAGCATCGCTATCTTTTCGGAGTTGAAAATCATGAGTCTTACAAAGCTGAGTTGCGAAGCTTTCATGAACAAACCAGACAGAATGCTCGCCTTGAGCTCAACGAGATCGCCGATGTCGTTGACTCGCTAAGAACTCAATATAAGACGAGTATCGATAGTTTCGTAAAAGAATCTACTAATGAAGACCGAAAGTCTTGGGGACTGTTTTCGAGCAATTGGCTCGAACGCCAAAACAAACTCATCGAACTTTTTGAACAAATGAAATCAAGAGAGTTTAGAAAGCAAATATACTATCTTCCTCTCTACGAGCGCTTAAATCGTGTGACGGGTCAGCTCTTTGAGCTGCACATGCTCCAGGACCGAGTTATCTCCAAAGAAGCCAATGCCGAGAAAATTGCTGAGATGACCTCTGAGCTTTCCCAGCAAATTAACTTAAGTCTGCTATTTGTTAAGTCGCAGCACGATCTGATGAATGCGAATTATAATAAAAGTAAAGGATTACCCTCTAAAGTGGGACTGAAACTCAAAGATTGAGGAAAATTTAGGTTATGGAAAACGAAAAGAAAGCGAAAGCCACTGTGACACCAATCCGGGATGCCCAGATGGCCCAGCAAGCCCATGAAGCGAACACGACTCCGACTACTGGCGGAAGTAATAAGTTTGAGTCCAATGATACAGAAAAAATGAAGCAGGTCGTAGGGCAGATTGACTGGAACTATGAAACCCTCTACGACGATCTCAATGGGTTTATTGAGAGTCACGAAAAGAGCGTTAAGAAGCTTGAAAAAGCTGAAGCCGATAAAATTAAATTTCAATCAGAACTTGCTCGCACGCAAAGACAACTCAATCAACTCAATAAGTCGATTAAAGAAAAAGAAGATAAGATCAATCGCTCTGAAATGACTTTTAAAAGTCGTCTCAATCAGCTTATTCAAGTGAAGAGTGATTTAGAGAAAAAATACAAGATGACTGACGAGAAGAAGCGTCAGCAAGAAAAGGTCGTAAAAAAACTTAATGAAGACCTAAAAGTTAAAGAAGATGAATTAGAATCAGCACTCTTACAGTTGAGCCAAGTTAAGCAGAGGTTTTCAAACTTAAATCAATCATTTTCGGAAAAGTTAGAGTCTTTCAAGAGACGTTATAAAGATAAAGTAGATCTTAAAGAAAAAGCAGCCATAGAAAAGGCGCAAAAGATTACTCTCGAAAGAGATCAGCTTCACCTGCAGATCTCAGAATTAATGAATGATTTTTCAAAGAATAATGATGAGCTTCTTACTTTGCGCAAGCGAGTCAGTGAGCTACAAGAAAGCCGTCAAGGTCTGTTGAAGTCAAAAGATGAGATGACTCGTCAAATTGAAGATCTTCATCACGAAAATGAGAATCTTCAGCGAAGAGCTGAGGAGTTTCAAAAAGAAGAGGATCATTTTGCTCTAAAAATGGGTGAGCGTGGTGAAGCTATAGATAGGCTTCGCAAAAAGGTCTCGTTTTTTGAGGAACAGAAACAGGCGGCAGACAAGCGTCTTGAGCAGTACGAAATCGAAATCAAGAAGTTAACGACTCGAATTCAAAACAAAGAGCTTCAGTTAGACGAGTCCAATCGTGAGATTAATAGACTTAAGGTTTCAAAGAAAGAGCATGACGGATTGTTGCAGCGTCTTCAGGATCAAGAGGTTCGAGAGAATCAACTCGTTCTTGAGTTAAAGAAGGTCAGAGATGATCTGTCTAGCTCTGATAATAAAGTAAAAGAGCTTAAGTCGATCATCACTCAGTATAAAGATCAAATCGAGGTCCAAGCAGAGTCAGAGAGAGATCTCCTTAAAACAATCGAAGAAAAAACAAAAGCTGTCGAGACAGAAAAGATTCGTGTTGAAAAGGCACAAATCGAGAGTTCCCATCAGCAAGAGCAGTTAAAGAATGAATTGGATCGTCTATTAAAAACCATCCAATCGAAAGATTCCGAAATAAAGACTCTTAACGAAACAACCCTCAATCTCAATAAGAAGATTGAGATTATGGATGCCGAAAAGGAGCAGTTTCGCGAGAGTATTACCCAACTGAAAAGTCAGAATGAGCGCATTCATCATAAGTTGATTACTGCCAACGAAGATCTAGATCGTCTCAAGACGGAGATCGAAAAGGGTGAAGAGACTATCAAGTCTTTAAGGAGCCAAGTCGCTTCTAAGGAGAACGCCTTTTCTGAACTTAAAAACGAAAAAGAATCAGCTTATTCTGAGTTAAAGAATGAATACGATGGCTTAAAAGCCACATCAGCGGATTTTGAAAGTATTATCGCGCGTAAAGAAAAAATTGTCGAAGATGCGAGGGCTCAATATGATGAGCTAACGACTCGATATCAAGAGCTCGTGGAGCAGAATCGCATCATAAATCTCTCCAAAAGTGATTTCGAAAAGAAGATCGCTGTTCGCGATGAAAAAATAGAGACCCTCAACGACGAAGTCGCAAGCCACCAGCGTTTCAATGCCGAAATGCAAAAGGATCTCGAGCGATTTAAAGGGCAAATGGAAGCATTGCAAGCCTATTTAGAGCAAGCTAAAGAAAAGGCTGAAGTGAGTAAAATAGCCATTGCTGAAAAAACAGCAAAGGTGAACGAGTTGAGTGTTGAACTCGAAACCGTTAATAGAGTTAAAGTGGAGCTTGAAGAAAAGCTTGCGGATACTGAAGTTCGGTTTGAAGAGAAAATTCAAAATTACGAAGCCCGTTTTGAAACAATTAATGCGGAAAACAAAGAGATAGCCAGTCGCTATGATGTCATGCGATCAGAAAAGGAACATCTCGAGCGAGAAAAGATTATTTTAGAGAAGAATCTTGAAGCTGCGCAGGAGTCTCTAGAGAATTTCCGCACCGATGTCTTTGAAAAGCAAAGAAAAATCGACGAGCTTTTGATCGTAGAAAAAGAAAAGAATCAGCTCAAAGCTGATATGAAAAAGAATGAAGCAGATTTCAGGCAACAAGTGATGAAGCGCAATTTTGAGATCAATAATCTTAAATCAAAGCTTCAAGAAGTTGAGAGTCAGTCGGTTTCATTTACCGAAGAGAAGCGCAACTTAGAGTTACAAATTGAAGAATTAGTTCATCAAATTGATGAATACTCTTCTAAAGAGGATGCTCTTAATTCAGAGATTAGTGAATCGGTCAGCACTAACGATCGTCTCGAGAGCAAGATTATGTCTCTAGAGGATGATAAAGAAAGTCTTCGCGATGAGGTCAAGACTCTCGAGATTGAACTCACCACGGAGCGCGATCGAATAGAAAAATTTCGTAGAGAGCTTCAAGCTCAACGCGAAGAAAACTTGAGTCGTAAGCTTCAAGAGACGGAATTCACCGAGCGCGAACAAGAATGGTCTGACACTAAGGATCTTTTTGAATCTAAAATTGGAGACCTCAAGCAAGAGATTGCTTCTAAAGAAGAAGAAATTGAAAAGAAGCAGAAGCTGGTTGAAGAGGGGATTGTCGAGCGCAAGCGATGGATGGCGCAGAATGAAGATCTCAAGCAAAAGTTAATGGATCTTCAGCAATCCTATGATGAGGCCAGACAAGAAGTTAAAAACTTTGAAGAAAAGACGGATTCACTCAAAGAAGAGATTCGAGTTCTTAAAGAGCAAATCGCACAAAAAGATAGCTCTATTGCAACTTTGAAAGATCGATTTGAGCAAAAATCCACCCATTTCGACACCACAAAGAAACAGCTTGAAGATAAAATTAATTGGTTAAAGTCGGAGCTCGCGAAAAAAGAGAAAGAATATACTCTCGAAATTGAGAGCAAAAACAAAACGATCGAAGCTGTTAAACGCGAGCAAGATAAGATTGCGACGATCGCACAAGAGCGCCAAGATCGAATTGCTAATTATGAAACTAAAGAGATGGAGTACATTAAGCTCCTTGAAAAACGTGAAGCTCAGGTTGAAGAAGAGCGCCAGTCTCGCATGGAATTCCAAGAGAATTACCGTGTCGTTGAGGAGCGTGATGAAAAACTTCAAGCAGAGCTTGAGCAACTCATAGAGGATAAGAAAACTCTGACTCACCAACTCGAACGAGCCACTCAAGAACTTGATGTGACCAAGGTTTCAATGACTGAGGGCCAGAGTCGATTTTCGAGTCTCATCGAAGAGAAGCGACGCCTTGAGGAGAAAATCGAGGCCGACGCCACGATGATCGAAGAGGTCAAACTCTTGAAACAAGAGAATGATCAACTTAAAGAAGAAATGGAAGAGCGCGAGGAGCAGCTTAACCATTACTCTCGTTGGGTTGATTCGCAAAAAGAGGGTTTGCAGAAGCACGTGGTTCGCCTCGCTCAAGAGATTAAAACATCGACTGCGATGAATCCCATGCGCGCGTATTTGAAGATGACTGAGAAAGAAATCTCAAAGATTGAAATTGCCATGGGTAAAGCACAAGCATTTGGTGCGCAAAGAGCTCAGCTTGAAGAGCAGTTTGAAGCCCTTATTAAGCAGCGTGATGAAATTAAAGAGCTTCTTGAGCATTCACAGGCTGAGGCTGAAAAGCAGGCTAAAAAGGTAATGAACTTCTTGAAGTCGAGTGAGTTCGTACCAGTGCCTCCACTACCGCCCACGGAATCTTAATTTATCTGATTCCCTGACACCAGGGGATCCAATTTACCAGACACGTTTAACAACGAATTGATTTGAGAAATCCATACAACCAAGGTCTAGTTCCAAGGACCTTGGTATCAACTACCTACAGCTAGTCTCCGAATAAAAGTCCATGAAGCGGCTATTAGTTTATTCGGTTTCAATCTTATTTATGCTTTTTGGTCTCCTGGGCTGTGCCTCGTGGCTTGGTTTTGATAGTGACGAGATGCCAAGAGATCCTGGTTTTTATCAGAAAGCCGCGCAAAAGGGGAATGCGATTCCTTTACCCGTACAAATCGCCCAAGATATTGAGAAGATCACAGAAGAGGGCGCCATTGTAATGAAAGACCCTGAGCTTATGGGGGGTTCCTCTGAGGCTGCCGAGAACCTCACGAAAAGTGGTCGTCGCTCCAAAGACTTTAGCTACAACAACATTAATAGTGCAGAAGAAGATCGTAGAATTCCAGAAGATGATTCGGGTGAAGAGTACGTTGAGATTGACGAGAGTCAGCTTATCGTAAAAGAAGATCGAGGTCCCCTCGTACAGGCAAATAACCGCAAGAAAAATGGCCCTTTGAACTTTAAAGGCAAAAAGAGTCGTTCACTTTCGAGTACATTGCCTCCACTCAAAGGCGGAAAAACGATCAATTATATAGTTAAATTGGGTGATACCCTTATGAAAATAGCCTTCGACAAGTACGGCAATTACCTGCGCTGGAAGGACATTTTCAAGGTCAATAAGAAGAAGATCGGTCATCCGCGCAAGATGAAAGTTGGTACCGAGCTGACGATTAACAATGTGAAATATGTCTATATTCGCAAAGAGGGTAAGCCCTATCTCATTCGTAAGAATGATACTCTTAAGTCGATTTCTAAGAAGCTTTACGGTACTGCTGATCGCTGGAAGGACATTTGGAAGAATAATCCACAGTTGATTCGCAATCCGAAGAAGATCTACTATGGCTTTACGCTCTACTACGAGGATAAAAAGGCTAGTCCGGTAAAGCCTCAGTTGAGAAAGCCTTCTAATAGTCAGTCTGAAAAAAAGAATAAGTAATCTGTTGTCTAATTTCGGTGAATTTGAGAACCTTAAGGTATGTTCTCTAAACTATCGAGATTGCTTTTGATTTGCCTATTTTGCCCGATGTTTATTGGGGCCCATCAAGCAATGGCTCAAGATGAAAAAAAAGAAGAACCTAAAGAGATCAGTAAAGAAGAAAAGCAACTCATGCGGGCGCAAAGAGCTCTTTGGCTGGCCCATATTCTGCGCGATCGTTCTGGAAAAAACATCATCTCCGATTTAAAAATTAGCAAAGAGAGAATTCCGGTCTTTCTCATCCCACAGAATGATTCATTTCGCCCCCTCGTAAAATTGGAAGTGGAATTTAATCGCCCTGGCTGGCAGCTTTTTATTGGCGATAAACTTCCCATGCGAAAGCAAGCCGATGGCAGCTTTGTATTGTACGCTTACCTGAGATCAAGACTCAATGCTGTAGAAATTCGCGCGCGAAATGAGCAGGGTGCCGAAGAACGGGAAATTCTCTATTTATTTGCGCCCGAAGCCAGAGAGTTTAAATTGGTTTCACCCTTTGATTCAGTTCTTTTTACCTTGGGTCACAGTTTTCTCGTCTACGAACAAACGAGTTTTGGAACCTTCGTAGCCCAGTCGCTGTTGCTTGGTGTTCGCTATGTCAGTCCCGATAAGGGGAACACCTTTGGTCTTCTCGGTGATTTTACGGCTACGGTTTTTACCTACGATTCGTCGCCGATCGAGCAAAACCCCCAGTTTATGGAGGGGAGGATTGGTATCACCTATCCGGTGAAATTGATCAAAAATCCCAAGTATAGAACCAAGCTATTTTTAGGAGCGAGTACCATTAATTTTGTCTCCTACGGCAGTCCTTTTGGATTTTCGGGCCTTTACAGTGCCGATCTTGGAATTAGAACGACCTACTACAGAAATGGACAAAATAGCTACTCCGGAGAATTTCACTATTCTCCCATCGAGTTTTCTGATCCATTGGCTGAGAGTTCATTCCGCCTGGTCTTAGACTGGAGCATGAATCTTGATAACCTAAGACAGGCGCAGTTGGGGTTTTCCTATTCCAACCATCGCTTTAAGGTCGGCTTTGAAGAAATCTATATCGACGCGATTAGCGTTTTCGGCTCTATTAGTTTCTAAGTTTTTATCGAGAACAAATAGAGAGTCTCTGAGATTCAACCTAGGCCCTTTTCGTGGAACATAATTTTTCAATTTGAAGGCTCCCTTCACCCAAAGAAAATACAAAAAAATCTCAAATTGAAACGGAAGTTGTTAGGCTTTTCTGACATGTAAAATCCGAATGTAGAGATCTCTACAAAGTCTCACTATCGAGCGTATCAAAACTGGATCTTAGTTAAGTTATTAGACGTTTAAGACGATATAATTAATGGAAATTAGGCCAGTTTCCCAGAGTAATAACACTCTGAATTACTGACTCAGGAAATGAGTCTAAGTTGAACGTTAACGGAGACGAATATTATGAACGACTTTCTTTTTACAAAGAGTCTTTCGCAGAAAACTTTTTTTCAATTTAGTTTTCATTCTATTAAACGAATTCTCATTCTACTTTCAGCCATGATGTTTTTAGCATCCTGTCTTCCCGAGGAAATCCCTTTAGAAGAAGGGTCTCTAGACGGGGATAAGACTTTCAATAACTTTGAAGGTCTCGACATTGTGCAAACGGTTGATGGTAATAAGGTGAAGCTGAAGTGGTCACTGACTGCGGATTCGCGAGTGGTCGCTTACAACATTTACGACACGACACTCGCTGGTGCTCCACGTTTGATTAAGTCTGTCGCTAAAGATCAATCAGAAGCAACAGTGGCTGGTCTTTCCGAAGGTTTTTATTATAAGTTTCGTGTCCGTGCTACCGATGGCCTTGGTGGCGAAGATTCTAACACAAACGACGTCGTAGGGATTCCGTACTCTGGGATTGAGAATGCAGAAGTTATTTCAAGTTCTTCTGTTCGTTTGACATACGCTGACCCCAGTCAGGGTGAAGCGCTTCAAGGTAACGTTTACTGTAAAACGGCTGATGACGATAGTTATCAGGTTATGGCTAACGTAAGAAACATGACCCTCACTTCGGTTGTGATTCAAAACCTGGCTCCAAATACAACCTATACCTGTCGGTTTGCCATTGTGGTTGATGGACAAGAGGATAACAACCCTAAATCAATTACCTTTACCGCTCTCGGTAAAGCAAAAGAGCTCGTATTTGATGTACAGCCCGGTAATGGTGCTGCTGGTGAAGTTTTACTTCAACAACCTGTCGTTCGCATCATTGATGAAAATGGAAACATTGTTTCTGGTGGTCCCGATTCGACGGCTCTGATTACCCTCGTTGTTTCAGATAACTCGCCAACGGTGGGTACTGTTCGCGGTATCGCTACGGTCGCCGCTGTTGGTGGTGAAGCCTACTTCAGTGACATCAACTTGCAAGAAGCTGGAATTAAGATTTTAACGGCTAAGAAAAACGACACTTCTTCGACTGACTTTGGTACTCCGGCCATGGAAGAAGAGTCTGCAACCTTCAACATCGTTCCCGGAAGTGTCTCTCCCAATCAGTCAACAATTGCCATTGATCCGGCTATTATTCCTCCTTTTGAGGGACAAACAGCTAACGGAACTGATTCTTACCAAGTAAATATCACTCTTCGTGATGAGTACGGTAACCCGGTTTCTGGAACTAAGCCGATTTTTGGATCGAACTACGTGGGTGATTTTTTCTCCCAACCGCTGGTTCCAACGGATGCGAATGGTGAAACTTCAGGAAGTATCTCGACGACCATTGCCGATTCTAATCCGGCTCGAGTCTTGTCAATTACATCTCCTGCGGGTCTTGAAAATGTTCAGGTGGCCGCTCCATTTATTCCGGGAACGGCGCAAAAACTCGCCTTTATCGTTCAGCCTACGAGTTCACCAGCCGGTGCCCTGAGTATGAATGAACTCAAAGTAGCGGTTCAAGATGCCCAAGGAAACACAATTTCTACGGGGTCAGCAGCCAGTTCTGTGATCGCTCTTTCGATTGCTAATAATGTTGGTGGCGCAACACTGAGTGGTACGACTTCTAGAACTGCTACTGCTGGTGTTTCTACTTTTAATGATTTAGGGATCGATATTACTGCAAATGGATATCGCTTAGTTGCCAGCTCTGGAGCCCTTTCTCCGGCTTATTCTAATAACTTTAATATTACGGCGGGTATTCCTAAGGTCATTGCAATGACGGGTCCTGCAGAAGTTCTTTCTGGAGATTGTAGTACTGCCATTACTCTTCAGCTTCAGGATTTTGGTGGTAACCCATCTAAGGCCGTGCAAAATACGACGGTTCAGCTCTCGGGTCTTGGTGGCGGAGCTTTTTACTCAAGTTCGACTTGTGGTGGCTCGCCTTTGGGTTCAAATATCACTTTTACGCCCGGTACAGATACGCGAACGCTCTATCTCAAATCGAGTAAAGTGGAGAACTTAAATATTGTTGGAGCCGATGCTTCAGCGGTACTCACTCCGTCTAACTATAATTTGCTCGTTACGCCAAATAAAATGCGATTAACAGCCGAAAATCCGGATACGTCTCCAATGACTGTGACAGCTGGTAAGTGTTCGACAGCCATTCGCATTAGACCCCTTGCCGATGATGGTACCGATGGACAGGTTTTTAGTGCGACCAACGTTACGATTACGGGTATTTCTGGATCTGATGCCAAAATCTACTCAGATTCTACCTGTGTGAATGAGCTTGATCCTGCGAATTTGGCTCTGACAATCAGTGGTCCACCTAATATAGACACACTTTTTTATCTGAAGGATCCAAAGGGTGAAGTCCTCCTTATGAATGCGGCCGATCCTGGTGGAGATATTTCGACCGTTTCTCTTCCACAAGAGGTAAAAGTTCTTGCGTCTGATATCAATTTCACGGGGCCAAGCAACGTTATTGCCGGTGACTGTTCATCGGTCTTTACGGTGACTCTGCGAGATACTCTTGGAAACGATGTGGTCGCAGCGGCAGACACGGGACTTACAATTAATGGAGTTAATGGTGTTTCAACCACTGGACTCTTTTATACCTCTCCATCCTGTGCAGGTGGTGGTTCTAATAACCTAATCACTGTTCCAAATGGAAATGCTTCAACGACCGTATACTTCAAGGGTCTCAGTGCTGAGGTTTTAGATATTCATTTATCTGATCCTGCTGGTGAGATGAATGATTCGCAAACGGTTCAGTTAACGATTACGCCTTCAGCCTTTAGAATTACGGCTCCTGGTGGTTCCCCTGAATCTGAAACCAGTTTCTGTGCAGGGCCATTTGATCTCGAATTACTTGATGGTCAGGCTCAAGTAGCGGCCGCAGTTCTACCAATTACGGCTCTTTTATCTGGAGCTGGGGATGCGGGTAAGTATTACTCTGATAATGAATGTTCGAATCAGATTACAAGCTTCTTGTTTAACCCTGGCCAGAGTGCAAAGACCTTTTATTTTAAAGGTCAGTATCCTGAATCCAGTCTAAATTTAACAGTTATAGATAATGATGGGAATCTTGCCAGCGATACGCAGGCCTGGTCTGTGACTAGTGACTGGGGATTTCTTGGAACGGCTTCTACCCAGAACGATGAGTTTGGCCAGTTACTACCATTTAGAACGGGAATTAAGCCAGTGGCAGCTCGTTATGACGGTATCTACACAGGGGGACGAATTGCTATGAGTCCCGATAAGAAATACTTATATGTATTGGACTTGGACGGCGATAAAATCCTTAAATACGACTATGAACTCAATGAATATATAGGGTGGATGGGGCGCCTTCGAAAAGAAAACGGGATTGGTTCAACCGGAAGTAACCTCGCCAACCCAAGTAGTGCCCTTTGTATTTCGACTAATAATTATCAGGTACTTCCCGGGTGGTGTAAAGGGGGGCGCACCGTAGGGGGTAACCCACATCTAGGTGGACTCTATGACCCGCAAGAAATTGCTGTTGATGAGAACTATGTTTTTGTGACCAATATTTCAGGGGACACGGTCGGTCGCTACAATGCTGATACGGGAGCCTTTGATGGCTTCATCGGGACGCCGAGCTCGACACCTCCAACTGGACCTGGGACTGGTGGGCCAGGAACTTGTACGACGGCTGCTAATGATACGGAGATGCCCGGGTGGTGTATTGGTGGTAGTGCGAGACAGCCATCGACGAGTACGAGTGGTGATGGTCGTCTCTATAATCCACGGGGCATCGCTGTAGATGACTCCTACGTTTATGTTGCTGTAGATGGGGCCATTAAGAAATTTGATAAAGCGACAGGCGCTTATATTGGTTGGGTTGGTCTTATAAGAACGACTCCGACAGGCGGAGCGGCTGGATGTAGTATTACGGCTGCAGGTCAGTTGACCCCTGGATGGTGTACGGGGGGAGAGTCTCGCGTCGTGGATCCGAGAAATTATGGTGGAGTCGCTGGTGGTATTAGATATGGGTTTTCACTTCATGTGGAAGGTAGTTCTCTCTATTTAGTTGAGGCTGCATATGGAGGCGTGGTCATACAATATGACAAAGATTCGGGAGCAAACCTTGGACTTCTTAGTAACCTAAATTATACATGGACGAGTCCTCAGCAAATGGCAAGTGATGGGACAAACTTTTATGTGGCCGATGATGAGCGAATTTTAAAAATTAGCCAGACCGGCCTGATCGAAGGTTGGATGGGTAAAGTTGCTAACAACGCGGGTATGAGTGATGCTGGTGGATCGGGCTGTAACAGCCTTTCACCTAATGACAATACTCCGGGTTGGTGTCTTGGTGGTACTCACAAGCCGGGTCTCGATGAAGATTCATTTATTAATGCCCACGGTGTCGTATATGACGGGACCGGTTCTATACTTGTCGTGAGTCGACAAATACCATCGATTCGAAAGTTTAATTCAACGACGGGTGCTTACGAGGGCTCGTTAGGTCTAGAGAGTATCAGTCCAAAAGAGTGGAGTTCGGATCGAGCATTGGCTGCAGAATATCACGGTTTTGATGATGATTCGTCCTATAACCCAATTGGTGTGACGACAACGGCAGATTATATTTTCGTTGCCGAAAGAACCTCTTCGCGAATTAAAAAAATCAGTAAAAAGACCGGAGAACTTGTCGGTTGGGTCGGTGGAGTGACTTCAAAGCCGACGGGTGGAGTTGCCGGATGTACTTCGGCCAACGGAATGGGACCGAGTCCTGGTTGGTGTACAGGTGCAAACTTCTATCCGAATTGGACTTGGAATGACATCAATATGATTGATGATCTCACCGACGGAATTATGTATCAGCCCCATGGTCTAACAACCGATGGAACTTGGGTTTATGTGACCGATTATGGACTTCATCGAATTCAGAGATTTGATGTAGTAACTGGTGCCTACGGTGGTTGGATCGGTCGAATTAATCGATCTCCGACGGGTGGGGACCCGGGTTGTAATGGTGCTCCTGTAGATACTTTTACTCCGGGGTGGTGTCTCGGTGGTATGAGTGAATACGGGCAGGCCAATGGTGGTATGAGAAGACCTAATGGTATTACATACACGGGCGGAAGCCTTTATGTTGTTGATGCTGAAAACCATCGAATTGCTAAATACAATGCTGTAACCGGATCTTACGAGGGCTGGATTGGCCGAATTGGCTCGAATCCATCTTCGGGTTGTACTTGGGGTTCTAACGGAAACTACAACGTTTCACAAAGTGGTTGGTGTATGGGCGGTACCGCTTCGCGCGCTAACTATAGAAACGATCGTGGTGGTGGATTTAACTTTGAGCTCTGGTCCTATAGTCAAGCTGGGATTTTTTCTGATGGAGTGCACCTCTATGTGGCTCATACAAGAAACACCCGAATCGATCGAATTAATCTCGACGGATCCTATGCTGGAGCGACCCGTTCTCGACTTGATCAATATACCAATGTTTGGATGACGGATCCTGCAGATATCGCAAGTGGTGGGCAATACTGCGATTACCCTATCAGTGTTTGGGCAGATAGCACGGATATCTATTTTATGAGTATTTATCCGTGCAGTCGCGACGGTGACACCTTCGGAATCGGTAAGATTAATAAAACTTCGGGTACTCTAGAAGGTTGGAAGGGGGCTGTTTCAGCGACCTATCCGCCTACAGGTGGTGAAACGGGTTGTGCTGGTGCGACTCTGTCTACTCCGGGCTGGTGTACTGGCGGACGAGTTGGGATTGGATTTTACCTAGGACAATTTAATGGGCTGAGGGGCCACATTTATGGCGATAATGAATTTCTTTACGTCACCGATTTTGAAGCGAACCGGTTAATCAGGGTTCCGAAAAAGGATTAATGAAATTGGGAGTTGAACTCAATAAAGAATAATCATCGCGGAGAGCTCTTTTTAGTAAAGGGCTTTTCGCAGTTAATAGAGTAAAGAGGCGAGACTAAAGTTCTGCTTCAAATTTAGAAAAATTAGGATTTAAGGTACGTTTGTGAAAAGTTTTTGTGGGTCGAAAACATTAAAATATCTTCTTTTGCTGTCAGTTTTTGCGCTGATATCTTGTAAAGATGGAGTCAATGTCCAGCCAGGGCCGGATGCTCCTTCTTTATTGGCTCCCGATCTTGCGAGTCCAAGTATCTCGGTGCCAAGCACTTCACCTTATTTTTCAAATAGTACGAATATCGAAATCGAAGGATTTTGTATTACGGGTTATAGCGTCAGACTCTCGGGGACTGGTGTGTCAGCTAAAGTTCCGTGCGAAAATTCGACCTACGCCTTTGATGTACCGCTGACTGCCGATGGGCTTTATAACCTCTTTGTCACTCAAGTCACCGATGGTAGAGAGTCGGATGCCGTGAACTTACTGTGGACGAGAAAGACAAGTGTTTCTAAACCGGCTCTCAGTAATCCACTCGTTAATCCCTACCTATCGGGTGAGGCTGCAGTTGACGTTCAAGGAAGCTGTGAGACGGGGTCCACTATAATTCTCAGTGGCGATGCCACAGGAGAAACCGTTTGTGCGAACTCTGAGTTTTCAATCAGTCAGGCAAAATTTGCTGATGCCGATTATGACATTACGGTCACGCAAAGGGACCAGGCCGGCAATGAAGCCTCGGTCAGCTTTGTTTGGCAAAAGAGAAATCTCCAGGTCGTTCCCAATAACCCTCAAGTGGTTGTTGCCAATGACCAGGGTTTTGCAATTTCTGGTGGGACCAACGACTACACAGTGACGTTCACTAATAATAATTCAGGTGGAAGCTTTGATGCTGGTACCAATACCTATACGGCGGGTACCACATCTGGAGTGACTGATGAAATTCAGGTTGAAGACAGTCAGGGGATTTCAAAAACAATTTCAGTACAAGTTCTTCCGGACGTTCCCGATCATTTTGAGTTCCCGATGAATAGTGGTAACGATCAAAACCAAACTGTCGGCAATATGCTCGACGATCCGCTCATTATTAAGGTAGCCGATCGCTATGGCAATGCCGTTCCCAATTACTCGGTTCTTTTTCAAAAGACTGCGGGTGATGTGTTGCTCCTCGATGCAATGTTGCAGCAAACCGATGCCAATGGTTTAGCGACCATGAATGTTAAAAACCTCTATCAATCCGCTCGCGCCAATGTTGGAGTTAAGCCATTAACAGGAAATCTTCCGGATGTGGCCGCCAGTGGTAATACGATTGCTAAATTTCAAACTCTTTTTAATAACAACAATACAGGGAATTTTGATTTAAAATTCAATGTGAGTAGTAGTCCCGATGACGTCGTCGTTGCCGATGTTAATGGCGATACCTATCAAGATGCCTTGGTACTTAATACTGGTGACTCCACTATTAGTGTCCTTCGCGGCAAGGGTAATGGGTTGTTTCAAGCCCAAACTAAAATTCTTGGACTTTGTAACGGTCCGACGGGTATGGCGGGAGCTGACTTTAATAACGACACCTTTCTCGATCTTCTTCTTTCTTGTAGTGGGTCGTCTGAGTACTCCTTTATAGCGGGTAATGGTGACGGAACATTCGATTCTCCTGTGAATACGGCCTTAGATGGTCTTGAAAACCTTCCGGTTGACGTAAAGCTTGGTGACTTTAATGGTGATATGATCCTTGATTTTGTTATGCCTTCTGCAGGGACGAGTATTGTCGCGGTAAGAACCGGTAATAATGACGGTACCTTTAATGCACCGATTATTCTCAATGCAGGCGTTTCTCCAAGTCGTGTTGCCGTGGGTGACTTTGATGGAGTTAACGGTGATGATATTGTAGCGCTCAACGCCGGTGAAGATTCGTTCAGTATTTATCTCAACGATGGTGTTGGTGGCTTTGCCGCTCAAGTTAAATATAGTACTGGAGTTGCACCGGCAGGACTCGACGTCGGAGATTTCAATTCAGATAACTACGTCGATGTTGCTGTTGTGAGTAATGTCGATAACAACCTTGCCGTTTACTTAAATAATCAAGATGGTACTTTTAATCTGGGAATTTTTACAAGCGTGGGTAATAGTCCAACCTCCCTTCATGTTACCGATCTCAATGGTGATACCTGGGCCGATGCATTTGTGACCAATATTGGAGACGGAACTGTATCTGCACTCTATGGTCTGAATAACGGAACATTTACTGACCAAGGAGCCCTGAGCACTTTGATTGGCCCCATTAATGTGAGCTCCGGTGATTTTAATGGCGATGCCTATTCAGATCTATTTGCTGTTTCGAATGGTGAAAATAAAGTTCACGTTATTCCGAGTCAAACCGGTGGTAAGCTCGGTTTCGTGACCGATACCGGTACCGGGGCGGCGAGTAGCTTTTATGGTGATTTTAATAACGATGGAATTAATGACAAAGGTGTTGTGAACAACGCCGCCGGTTCGGTTAGTCTGTTTTTAGGCAATAATCTCGGCTTTTATATTCCTTACACAACATTAGCTACGGGGAGTAACCCGGTCGATGCTCAGGCTGTTGATCTTAATAGCGATGGATGGCTCGATATCTGTGTGATTGAGCTCGGAACCAATGCCATGCGCGTATTCATCGCCTTGGCCGGAGGGGGTTTTAATACACCTGTGGTCTATGCGACTGGTTCTCAGCCAACGGCCATGACGACCAATGATTTTAATAATGATGGACTCATCGACGTGGTTGTCACCAATGGTGGGGCAAATACATTTTCTTTTTATCCAGGGCTTGGGGATGGAACCTTTGGTGGCCGATCCGACACTGGGACGGGTGCACAACCTTCAGATATCATCGCCGCTGACTTTAACGGCGATAATTCTGTGGATGTGGGTATCAGTCAGCAGTCAGATAATAACATAGGGATCTACCTTTCAAATGGTAATGGTACTTTTCAAAGTGGAACCAATTATACAGTTCAGTCGGGACCCAATAGTATTATTGCGGGGCACATGAATGCAGATACAGCTGTAGATATCGCTGTCAGTAATAGTAACGCTGCTAGTATTAGCGTCATTCTTGGGAACGGTGATGGATCCTTTGCACCGGCGGTCAGTTTCTTTGCTGGAGATACGCCCACTGGAATTTCAAAGGGAGATTTCAATAATGATGGTCGAGAAGATTTAATCGTTGGAAACGGCCTGAATCAGTTTGCCACGGTTTTGCTGGGTTCTCTGGTCGGTGATTTTTCGGTGACCTACCAAGTGAGCACGGGAGTGAATACTTCGGATGTGCAAATTGAAGATTTAAATAATGATGGGGCTGTTGACCTATCAGTTGTTGATGGAACGAATGACCAGTTAAAGATCTTTTTAGGCAATTAACTGGGGAATTTGCAGAACAGTCGCTTAAGAATGAGCTGCTATAACGAATGGATGGAGTACGGGATTGAAAATTAGAAGTGGATTTATACTTCTTATTGCACTACTTCTCATGCAAGTCTCTTGTAGAGAAGGGGAGTTGGCTGAAAAGTCAGTTCAGAGCCCCGTATTGATTTCGGCAATCAGTGTGACGGACTATGACGATACGACAGTTTCTTTGTTGATTACCGGGCAGATTCAATCGGCTGCCATCGTCGATATTGATGAGATCCAGTTCTTTTCAGATAATACCTGTACAGGAAGTGTTCTCGGCTCTAGTTTAATTCGAGATTTTAAAGAAAATGGAACTACCATTGAGATTCCAGTGAGTAGTGAGTCTATTTTGCTCTCAGTCAGCACTTTGCAGAGTCGAGATTGTGTTTTCTTGCGCGAGTATTCATACCCTGAACTCAAACCCGATAATCCGCGATTTAGTAGTATTTCGCCAGAGTCGCCATCGAGAGAAACCAGTGCCCCCGGAATTTTCGGTAGAACCTTTCCAGAGTCTGGTGATATCGAGTTTTACGACGACGATACCTGTACCAACCTGCTTGCCTCTGGTACGGCTCAGACCTTTGCCGGTCAAGGGATTCAAGTTCAATTGGCCGAAAATGCCACGACTCCCATTCACGCCAGAACTAAGGATGCCTTTGGCAATTATTCAGATTGTACTCTTATGACGGAATTCCGACATTCCAACCAAGTCTCTGCAGCTCCGGTCTTTATCGCGATGAGTGAAACGTCTCCTAATAATTTTGCTCTCGATCCAATCATACGCGGAAGTGCCACGGTCGGAAGTACCTATGTCGGCCTATATACCGACTCTGGTTGTACGAGTCTCCTTGTCGATGGAGACCCCGTTGATTTTGAAAATGCGGGTCTGCAAATAAATGTTTCTGCGAATTCGACGACGACGATTTATGCGCAAGCTATTGATGAATTTGGCAACCCATCTGTATGTGCCTTACTAACAAACTACGTTCACGATAATATTCCACCATCTGATCCCGTTTTTGTGAATGCAAATCCGCCGAGTCCAACTCGTATTACTACTTTGCCGAGAATTTCTGGAAATAGCTCTGCTGACACTGAAAATGTTTACTTTTTTGACTCGAATCTTTGTCTCAACCAAATCGGAACGGGAACAAAATCAGATTTTGAAGGTGCGGGTATTGCTGCGAGCATTCCAGCAAACTCAGTCACTTCCATATTCGCAAAGGCATTTGATGGTGCTGGCAACGGATCAGCTTGTATTGCTATGCTTGATTACACCCATAATACGATCGCACCAAATGCTCCTTTATTCCTCGAAACCATACCGGCTTCACCGACGAATGCGAGTACGACGCCATTAATTCGTGGAACGGGAGCTCCACGAACAGTTCACGTTAACTTTTTTAAAGATGAAAACTGTGCCATGGCTATTGGAGATGGACCCATAGCCGATTTTGAGGGCGCTGGAGTCATGATTACAGCTGATGCCAATGCTGATACGGCTGTGTACGTCACTGTTTCAGATATCGAAGGCAATGTATCTAGTTGTAACTTTCTTGCGAGCTACAGTCATTCTAACACAGCCGCTGTCGCACCTGGTTTCTTTACAACTTTTCCAGTTTCGCCAACGAATGCTTCAAATAACCCATTCATTGTCGGAACTGCGGATAATTCCCTCGCTAACGTAACTCTCTACGATAGTAATTTGTGCACCAACGCCCTCGGGAGTGGAACTCGAGGGCAATATATTTCAACGGGAATTGGAATTATGGTGCCGATCAATTCAACTATTGATATCTACGCGATCGGAACCGACGTTTATGGGAATGACTCGGCTTGTACTTTCATCACTCAATTTATTCACAATACAGTCGTCCCTAATAATCCCAGTTTTGCGGCTACGATTCCAGTTTCGCCAAACAATTCTTCAACCACTCCCATGATTCAAGGGGATGTACTCAACAATCCTGCCAGTCAACTTCCACCATCTCGAGTGGCATTCTTTGATAGCTTCTCCTGTGTGAGCAAATTGGGAGAGGGTACCCCTACCGAGTACAACACGACGGGAATTCAGATAAATGTGGCACAAAATGCTCAAACCACTCTCTACGCAAAAGCCTATGATGATGCTGGTAACCAGAGTAGTTGTACCTTTTTGACAAATTATACTCATAATAATTTAGTTCCAGGAGCTCCACTTTATCTTAGTGCGAGTCCGGCTTCGCCCTCCTATAGTCCACTTACGCGGATATCGGGAAGTTTTAGCGCCAGTTCTGATTTTATGAACAAAGTTAGTGTTGGAATTTACGATGATTCTGGTTGTACGAACGAACTTTCAAGTGGTTCGCCAGCACTCTTTGAAGGTGTTGGGATTGAAGTTCAGATATCCGATAACGCTGTTAGCGCTCTTTACGGAGATTCAGTCAACGAAGTAGGGACGAAATCGGCCTGTACCTTTCTAACCAACTTTACTCACTTTGATCTCAGTCCAAGTAATCCGCAAATAATTTCTAACTTAGATGGTTCGGTTACATTTAATTGGTTCCCCGATACTACGTCGAATCCATTGCCCCGATATTCAGTGGAGCGGTCAGGAAGCCCAACGGGCCCATTCTCGGTGGTCGCTTCGGATCTAATTTCCAATAATTTTCGCGACTACTCGGTGAGTGATGGTGATACCTATTTCTATCGAGTTTTTGCAAGTAATGATACAGGCCGAAGTCAATACTCTTCGACCGTCAATACAACGATTTCTTCACCGGCACCGGTTCAGGCGGCGAGTCTGGTAGCTTATCCAGATAGTTCTTCGGTCAATCTATCGTGGAGTGGTTTTCCACAAAACATGTCCTATAAAGTTTTTCGTTCGACTGAGTACGGAGGACCTTTTACTGATATAGGAGTTGATCAAACTAATAGTACCTATTTTGATACGGGATTAGTTAATGGTCAGAATTATTATTACTATGTGGTTGCTAAAAACCCAGCAGGCCAAAGTATTCAATCCAATATTGCCTCAGTTACGCCTCGTGTAACATCTGGGACTCCCACTAACCTGGTTATGACTGTAAATAGTTCCATGGAAGCCTGTGCTGGTGCTCGAGGAATTCAGCTCTCTTGGACTGCGCCTGAGTATTACAATAATTTTCGTCTTATGCGCGGAAATACGAAGTCTGCAAATAACCCCTTAGCAACAGTGGGATCGACATCGACCAATCGCTGTGGCTATGGAAATGACGATCTTGAATATTTTCGTGTTCGATCCATTTGGGGAATTAACGAGTCGTCTGGCTCTAATACCGTCGGCTTCTATTCGACCCAAGCGCCAAACCTTAATATTTATCCAGGTAATGGCGAAATTTTACTTTCTTGGTCGAATCCGGCAGTCCATGCGGATCTCAATGGTTACACGTTAAAGTTTGATCTCTATAAATCAGATAACCATGACGGGCCATTCACTCTATTAGCCGGTGGATTGACAACGAATTCCTATAGCGACCCAACTGCAAATGGGTCGGGAGCCTTTTATTACGTTCAAGCATTCGTTATAGACGTTGATACGGATAAGATTTTTGTCGGCTACCCTACAGCGATTAGGAGTGGTACTGCTGCAGCCGACCCTGTGGCTCCGACGAATCTAAGCATCCGTAGAATAGAATCCGATGGTCGTATCGAACTCAATTGGACGGCCCCTGATTATTACAATGGATTTAATCTCTATCAAGCGACAAGTCCTGGCGGGCCTTACACTTTAGTGTCTTACGTCACCAATAATTTCATTCTCGCGGCCCCTGTTTTAGAGGATCGTAACTATTTTAAAATCACAACCGTGTGGGGAAGTTTTGAGTCGGCCGACTCGAATGTGGTCGATATTCGCGAAGCCCCAATTACCGGATTTACGGCCACTGGTGCTGCCACCCAAATTAATTTGAGCTGGGGGAATGTCGCTCTTGTTCAAGATTATGCCATTTGGAGGTCTACAGATATCAATGGGCCTTATACTGAGATCGATACAACAGGGTTAACAACCTATGCCGATACAACTGCGGCGAGTGGAGTTGGGTATTACTACAAAGTTCAAGCTCGATTTGCTGACTTAACCCGAGGGCAAATGTCAGTTGGTAAGTCTGGGATGTTGACGGATACGACGATTCCTTCGAACGTGAGTCTGACGGTTAATAGTACTTCAAATATGCGTGCCGATTGGCCCCATGTGAGCGGTGCGACCCTTTACAAAGTTGAGGTCGCTACAAACGTCGGTGGTCCTTATGTTCTAAAAGGTTCAACCGGAGTCAATACTTTCAATATTACGGGACTCCTACCGCAAACGGAATACTTTGTTAGAGTTATTGCAACAGTAGCTCTCACGGATTATACGTCAACGCCAACCTCGGCTTCCACTTTTTCTCAACCTTCGGCTCCATCGGGAATTGTTGGTGACGGACAGATTGAGATTAATTGGACACCTCTTGCGGGAGCTGTCGATTATGATCTATATCGATCTACAGATGGGATAAACTTTACTCCAATCGCTACGGATTACCCATCGACCAATTATGTCGACATGACGGTCGTCAACGGTAGTATATACTTTTATAAATTTGTCGTGGACTACGGTGTGCAGAGTTTAGAGTCGCCAAGTAGTACAGGGCACACTCCGGGGAGAAATCCGTCGACGCCAACGGATCTCGTGGCTGAAAACAATAATACGGGTACGGAAATTATACTGTCCTGGGCATCCGTTCCCTCTGCGACATCCTACAATATTTATAGGGCGACAAGTTCGGGTGCCTATGGAGCTCCAGTCAGAAGCTCTAGCGGAAGTCACGGGATTGTCGTCATCGGGAATACAACGGACACGACCTACTTTTTCTCGGTAAAAGCTTTGATTGGCTCGACTGAATCTCCTTACTCTAATGAAGTTATAATTGTTCCCCAGTTAGAGCCGACAAAACCCGACGCACAATATTTTGATGCCTCGACGGTTCAGGTCGATTGGGTTGCCATTCCTGGGGCTGTTAACTATTCAGTTTACCGCTCGTTGGATGGATTTGTCTTTGATGAGATCGCATCTGGAGTTGGGGTCAACACCTATCAAGATAATACCGTCGATCCTAACTATACCTATTACTACAAGTATCAGGGTTTCAATGCCAGTGGCGCTGAGATGTCAATGTCGGTAGCTAGTGACGGTGTGAATTTAAGTACAAGTCCACTAGTACCAGTAGGATTTTATGCTTCAGCTACAACTAATTCAGAGGTGAACCTCAGTTGGATTCAAACTCCGAGTATTCAAGGTTATGAAATTTTGAGGTCGACAACACAGGGTGGACCTTATTCACTCGTTGCTAGCCCAGGACCAACAGATACTTCCTATGACGATACGAGTGTCGTGGCTGGAAATCGTTATTTCTATGTCATTCGCTCGCTCAGTTATTCGGGCGTTCCCTCGGCGTACTCGACGGAACAGGCTGTGGATCTTAATGGTGGTCCGACAAACCTTGCAGCGAGTAACTCCACAGGAGGAATTGACCTCAGCTGGGATACTTTAGCTGGAGCTGTAACCTATAATGTCAGACGAAGTAATGTTACCGGCGGCCCTTATGGGATTATCGCCAACGTAGGTACGAATTCCTATACGGACTCAGCAATTGAGGCCAATGGAAATTATTTTTATGTTGTTGAAGCCATTTTTGCCGATGGAAGTCGGTCACAATATTCGAATGAGGACTCGATTGTTCGTTCGGGCTATATTGATTTGCAAGTTCCCATTGAGTTAACGGACGTGAAAATGTCATCAAGCTCTTTGGGAGCCATCAGTTTTGAACGCTCGCAAACAAGTATTGATACAGATGCCTACGACGGTGTGACGAGCTATGAATTTGAAGTTATAGCGACTAATTCAGATGGGGCCGCTCGAAATGTTCACTTGGTCAACGAGTCAGATGTCGTCGTTGGAAGCCTTCTTATTCCGTCGGGAGTAGGTACTCCCACGCGCTATCGCACGACTTTTACGCCAACCGCGGGATATGAAATTTATAGAATACAGGTCGAACAAACGACGAATGACGGAGATCTCAATGTTTACGGAGCGAAGGCCTACGTTAATCAGACCGATGCGACCAAGACAAGACTTTACTTTCCTTTGAGTAGTTCCGATGAGTCGCCTAATAATCAAGATGCTAGTATTGGTGTTTATTCGACATCGTCAGAAAGTTTTGAAGAAGTTCCCAATGGAGGAAGGTTTCTTAAAGACACGACCAAGCTCTCTAAAATTGTTGATTTCAATGCGTGGCAGTTTGAAGCCTTAGTTGCAACTCAGGGAACATCGAGTGGTATCGTCGCTCTACAAAACTCAAACTCGGGTCAGCTAGTAGAGCGAACCGAAACTCGTTTTTACAACAATACAATTGATTTAGCCTCAGTGCCTTTTGACGAGGGTGTGGATCAATTTACCCTTGCTAATAACGGCGATCTATTTGAGCCCGTCTTACGCTGTGAGATTGACTGTAGCGGAGGGAGTGTCAGACTCTACAAGGCGGGGATTTGGGTGCGATTAGAAAACCTATCAAAAGCACAGATCATTCATCGTCTCAATTCCTACCGGTCTAGCGTGAGTTCTTCTGAAGACTATACCGAGGAGCGAGCTTTAATCGATCTGAGTCAGTATTCGAATCCAACGACCTATTTTAGAGCCGTTGTTACCGACGACGCCTCTTCTGATGTCACGGTTTCTCTTCTTCATCACAGCGATGACTCTGGCGCGGCAGGTTTGAGCGAAGTGGCTGGCTCACCCATTCTATTTAATAACGATAGCACCGCTGTACAGACCTCCGGAGCGCTTACACTAACCTCTGGTGATCGCTTCATGACTCGGGTCAACCCAGGAGCCGGATTCATTAATTTCGTGAGTTCAATGATCGTCATCGAAGTTCAGTAAATACATGTGTTCTTAAATGTGACAATTCTTTCGAAAACTACACCTTTCGTCCAGCTAGACTTTTGGTAAGTTGTCAAAAAAGTGACGAATTCTCTGAGACCTTGGTCAAGATCAAGCCTAAGAGCTGTAAAGGATCAGACTCATCGTTACGAAGAGTATAGTGAACGGAAAAGGTTGCTATGAAACGTTTAATAGTATGTTTTTTAGGATTGATTCTACTCTCAGCTTGTGCGACGTCCTTCAAAGTTTTGACGGAACCCGATAAGGCTGAGGTTTTTATAGTCGATCAAACAACGGGTGAGGAGAGTCCATTGGGGCCGACACCTGTGACAAAAACAGGAGTAGAGCTCGAAGAGATTCTCAAAGGGCAAAATTCTCCTGGGGGTCTCGTGAACGTACTTATTAAGAAGGATGGTTTTGTTGATCGTGATCTCTATATTCCAGTTAACGGAAGCGGCCAGCTCGACACTCAATTAAATATTAAATTGAGATCAAAAAAGAGCTCAAAAGAAGAATTAAAAACGGCTCAGGATATTTTGAACAAATTATTTCTGACTCAGCAATTTGCTCGGAGCCAGCAGCTTGAACGAGCTTTGATTGAAATCGATAAAATTCTTGCGGTCTTTCCAGAGTTTGATCGTGCTTTGAGCATGAAAGCGGCCATTTACTACGGCCAGGGTAAATTTGAAGAGAGTTTAAAGTGGTATGAGAGTGCCATTGCTGCGAACCCAGAAATGAAGACAGCTATCGATATGGCGGCTAAGGTGCGACAGACCTTAAAGCTTCCGACGAGGCTTCCTCCTCGAGTTCCAGCCAGTGGAAACACGGCACCTCAGCAGGGCGCAAAACCAGCTCAACCGGCAACAGGGAATTAAGAGATTAGCTTACTTCGCGTTTTAAACATTCGAATTATTTTTGCACTTCTCATGGCACTGCCTATGGGCGCTTTCGGACAAAGTGGTCCCTTGCGCAAAGCGGATGTCCTCAGTGCAAAAACGCGCTTAGAGTCGATGATCGTTCAACGCTATAGCCTAGAGCTTTCCACAATCGTTGATCGCAATCACTTTCGCGTCGGAGCCCGAATCGAAATTAATTCTTCCAACGAAAAGCAGCGGGCACAAACGACCAATCAAAGGCCGTTTACCGATTTAGACTTGGGTTACCTCAACGCTGATGAATTGTTTGATCGCTATGCGATTACGCCCCAGGGAGCAGTCGATCCCCTTGAAAAATACACGATTCGATCGGTCAATATTCAAGTGGGCCTTAAAGACAACATGGGTGAAGAGACAAAGAAGACGGTCGATCAGTGGCTCAGTTCACGCGTTAAAAGTGAATTCGGTTCCATCGGTAAGGCCCAAGTTCAATTTATTAAAAATCCCATTGAAGCTCCTGCGCCCCTTCCTCCACCAAAGGAAGTTCCACAAAAAACCTTGGTAGACCAATTAAAAGAGCTCCAGGATTTAGCCGGCCACATGGTCATGGCTTTAAGTATCTTGCTGGGTGTACTTTTGTTTAAGATTCTTTCTGGTAGCGGAGCTAAAAAGGGCGAAGCCGGGCCACCCATTTCGATCAATAATAAACTCGAAGGTGGCGGAGCCGGTGCTGGAGAAGGTGCAGAGCCAGGCGCTGGTGGAGTGATTGCCGCCGCGGGCCTCGATATGGACTCCGATCCTACGCTCCTAGGTAAAATCGATCAGCTATCGGGTCAAATACGTGAACTCGCGCCAAAAATGCTTGGCGAAGTGAGAAACGTCATTAACGAGTGGTGCGAGCAAGGTGAAGACGGTTTGATGCAAATTGCTTGTTTTGCAGAAATTTCTGGAAGTGTTTTGGGGAGTTTGCCCATTCCACAGGAGTTCAAGCAGAAAATGGGTGATACCTTTGCAAAAATGCACGATCTTCCCAATGAAAAGAAGTACCAGCTTGTGAATAAAACCTATTGGGATCTCGTGGCCTCTTTGAACCTCGGTACCGAGTCTCTTCACAGACCTTTTAGTTTTGTTGGTAAAGCACCACTTGGAACCGTTAATAAAGTTCTACTTGGAAACGATGTCGATATACAAACGATCGTATCTCTTTACATGCCAGAGGGGATGAGGCGGGGATACTTCGCTAACCTCGAGCGCAGTAAAAAGGTCGAGTTGCTTAATGCTGCGGCAAAACTCTCGGATATCAGTAAAGATAGTCTTTCTGAAATGGAAGAGAAAATTGCTCCCTACTTTGGTGAGGAAGTGGACGAGTCCAAAGTTTCACTCTCTTTGACCTTATCTAAACTGATCGATACAATGGATCTAGTTGAGGCAATTAGAGTCTTGCCAAAGGTCGAGGGGCCCGTCATTGAGCAGTTTAAAATGACAAACCCTCATATTGCTTTCTTAGAGCAGTGGTCTCCGGGCCCGCTCGAAATGATTTTAAAGAAAGCTAATAACGAGGAGTTGATGGCTTACGCGCGCATCGTTCCCGACATGGCTGACTTTATGCTCGAGCTTGTTTCGCCAAGAACAAAAAAGATCTTGGCCGATGATTTAGCAAGACCCGATCGCATGCCCGACAGTGAGAAAGAGGCTTACATAAGCTCTTTACACGACAAATTGGTAAAAATGGTTCAGAAGGGGGAGATAGCCCTTGATGAAGCGATCCAATCAATAGGGTATACATCGGATGAGGATTTTGCAGCTTAGACCCAACTTGAATCAAAACTTCCAAAGTTTCTTGGTGTTATTCCTGACGTTTCTGATGACCTCGACGGCCCAAGCCTGGCGCTTTGATCCATCGGATCTCGTTTACGGAGTTCTCGGTGGATTTGGTGCCAGTGGTATCGAAAAAAATGTTCGGGTCGGTGACACCCAAACCTTTGATATCTCCAGAGCAGAATCTCCTGGTTATTTTGGAATAAGTGTTGAGACCGTTATTCACGATCAGTGGACGGTGGCCATTGGCCATCGAAGAGGGTTTCGCTTTGGTCCTTTTTCGACGGGTGTTGGTTTTACCGGCGGTTCCCTTCGCTACTACTATCTTAATCCTGTTCCAATAATACCGCGAAAAGAACTCGAAAGTTCAGTGACCTTGCAAAGGTGGTCCCCATTTGTTGGTTTCGGCACAGGGATCGCCAATGGGGCCATTGGCCGTGAAAGAGACGTTGTTTCTAAGATTGGTTCCAGTGGAATTTTTTTTGGTATTCACGTCGGTGTTGATTATCATTGGCTGCCGCGCTTTGTTCTCAGACCTGAACTCATTGCCGGTACAACAATCTTTGATGTCTCAGCGGCCCCGGCTACTCTAGCGGAGTTCGGCCTTGTCTGCGGCATTCACTTCCGCCTCTAGGTACTAATTAGGCTTCAACTGGTTTCGTTTGCCCATCGTCGACTTTAATTTCGGTTTTAGTCAGATGAATTACTTTGTGTAAAATCAAAAGACCCGGAATTGCTATAACGGCACAGAAAAGGAAGAAGGGGGTCCATCCCATTTTTTCGGCCATGAGCCCCGTGGGTGCAGCAACAAAAACCTGAGGTATTTTCATTAGTGATGTGAGCAAAGCATATTGAGTGGCCGTAAATCGCTTATCTGATAGCGAAGCCATCAATGCCATAAAGGCGGCAGTTCCCATTCCTGCAGAGAGGTCTTCAAACGTTACGGTTGCAGCTAGCATCCATTGATAACTTCCTATCTCATTCAATAGCGCAAATCCGGCTGTAGAAATTGCTTGAAATACACCGAAAACATACAAAGATATTTTAATTCCTAATTTATAAATAATGAGTCCTCCAATGAAGGCCCCTATCAAAGTCGAAAAAAGTCCTATGGTTTTAGTGATTAGTGCGATTTCCTTTAATGAGAAGCCGATATCGAGATAAAATGGCGTCACCATATTTCCTGCCATGGTATCTCCTAGTTTATATAGTATTATAAAAAGGAGAATTAGGAGTGCGCCTTTCCTTTTGAAAAACTCTAGAAAGGGAAGAATAACTGCTTCTTTCAAAGTTCTTGGAGCGCCAGGAACATCCTCAGGTTCATCGGCCCACAATGTCGTCAGAAGACCAACGACTACAGCTGCACCCATCGCAATATAGGCGGCCTTCCAGGAAAGGTATCCTGCAATAATCATTGCGCCTGCAGTGGTCACATACATTGCTACTCTGTAGCCGTAAATATAAACGGTCGAACCCATACCAAGCTCTTCTTCGGCTAGAGTTTCTCTTCGGTAAGCATCAATCAATATGTCTTGAGTGGCACCGACATAGGAAACAATAACGGCAATAGCGACTAGGAGACCTAGATTATCTCTCGGATCCAAAAACGCCAGAAGAATGATAAATAAAAACAACAACATTTGAGACAGGGCCAGCCACCCTCTTCTTCGTCCAAGAAAAGGTAACGTGTATCGGTCAAGTATAGGGGACCATAAAAATTTGATTGTGTAAGGAAGTTGAATAAGAGCGACGAGTCCAATGGTCGTCAAATCCAGGCCTGCATCTTTCATCCAAGCTTGCATGGTTCGAAGTGTTAGCATCAGTGGAAGACCAGCGGCAAAGCCCATCAGTAATGCAACGACGAATCTTTTTTCTTTGAGTTGAATCAGGGCTTCTTTAAAGGTGATTTTCTTATCTGACATTGATCACTCCTACATAAGAGTCTTACAAAGTCAGTTGGCTCTGTCATCACTAGCGAAGAGAATTTACGGATTCATAAAATGGGAGGGTTTGGTCGGGGAGGAGTAAATTTTGAAAATAAGCTAATCAGAGCAAAAAAAACCCCTGCCTCGCAAAGACCCAGGGGGGGAAGGGGAGCGCGACAAGGGCCGCTAGTTCTCATCCACGGGAGGGAAGATCTGCTAGCTGTTTCTTGACTGTGCAGTGAGTGTGCCATGGTGTAATTTCTTTAGAATGCGAATGATCAGTCAATAGACAAGTTTAACAATAAGAGGCACTTGCTGGTTGTGACAAAATCAGCCGTTAATGCCGCAAGAAAGGTCAATAGAATCCATTATTTTGGTGCCGAAATGAAACCAATTCATGGGAATCTAAACGATCTGATCGAGAAAAATTCGGAGACTTTTGTAATCGGGAGAGTCAATTTTAGAGTTCGTTTTAAGTTTTTTTAGATCAGAGATTTCGTCAACATCTTGGAATATGGGCAGAAGGTTTTGCTCCTCGATTGAGGGATCTTCTTGAATCATCTGTTCTCGTAACTGCTTAAGTGTTTGCTCACTACTGTACTCAACGTTTTCCCAAACGTTTTTTGAAAATGAACGATCCGACATATAGAGATAAAAGCCCCCATCTTGACTTGGGCCGTACTGAATCGTGTTTTTTGAAGAATTTTGCGCAAATTCTAAAAGTGGATCGAGAGGGATTTGCGGCAGGTCGGCGCCAATAAAAGCGATTTTCTTGTGTCGCAAAAAAAGCTGCTCTTGTGTGCTAAAAAGTTTCTGTCCGAGGGTTCCCGCGCCTTGAAAAATTCGCAAGTGATTTTGCCAAATGGGGGCATCTAAGCCCTCTTCTTCAGCGACGGACCAATAGACTTCGATGGTGCTAGAAAATTGAGTTTTAAAGTCGATCAAGCGTTGATCGAGAATATTTAAACAATGCAGGTAAAACTCTTCGGCGTTCTCTTGTCCGATACTTTTTCCGAGACGGGTTTTTGCCGGGCTCATTCCTGGGGTTTTGACAAAGACGGCAATGGCAAGTTTTTGATCAAAGGGATAGGTCATTGGTGAATTTCCAATTAGAAGGGGAGCTTGTAAATCTTTGTGGCTAAATAGTCATGAATTTCGGGTTTGGCCTGTTGCCAAGTCAGTGAAAGATGCCTTTTAGTGACTTGGGACCAGCCGAGATCTTGGTACTTTCGCGCACTTGTACGCAGTTTCTTAAAAGTGGGGCGGACTGGAATTCCCATTTTGTGGGCCTGCCAGATAAACAGATGGTCCTCTCCATATTCGGCATTTTCATCATAGCCGCCCAGGGACCAAAACAGTTTTTGCGGCATCAAAAACCCCTGATCACCAAAGGGAATCCGCAAATATTCAGAGCGAATTCGAACCCCCCATTCATTGAGGAACATCCACAAGGGTCGTTTGCCTTTGAATTGGAGTCTAAAAAAGTAAATGCAGTCTTCGTTTCTATTGAGGCATTTTTTAATGCTTTTGATGGCCGAATCATTCCATTCAGAATCGCAATGGAGAAACCAGATAAAATCTCCCCGGGCCCGTTTAGCGCCCTCGTTGAGCTGTTTGGCTCGCCCCGATTGGGTAAAGATTTTCTTGAAACGAGCATCGAGCTGATTCTCAATGAAGTCTTGGTTTTTAGCCCCATCCACTGCCGAAATAATCCACTCCCAATGGGGCTCCGACTTTTGAATCCAAGAATTCAAATGCAGGAGATCCTCTTCAGAGGGGCCGATTGGAATGACAATAGATAGTTTAGGAGCCTTTTCCATAGCCCATGAGAGCATTTTGCGGGCACCTGGTCAATGGAGGTTTTTACTTGTGTCTTAGTTTGAGCTTTGCCAATCTGTCGTCTATGAAAAATTTCAGTTTTACTCAGAAGTTAAAAGAATCCCATCTCGATTTAGCGCCACTTAATATCAGCACCTTTCAGGTTAATATAACAAAGCTCTGTAATCAGGCCTGTAGGCATTGTCACGTTGACTCTTCACCGAAACGTCGGGAGATGATGTCGGACGAGCATATTGATAAAGTGCTCCATATTCTTCGAGAGTATTCTCAGATTGAAACTCTGGATATTACTGGTGGTGCTCCTGAGCTTCATCCGCAGTTTAAGAAGCTTGTGTCAGGAGCGAGAGAGCTCGGAAAGCAGGTCATGGTCCGTCACAATTTGACGGTCACCCTGGAGCCTCACCCCATAACAAAAGAGTCCATGGAGTATTTGCCTGAGTTTTTCAAAGAGAACCAAGTGCAGATCGTTTCGTCATTGCCCTATTACCGAGAGTATTTGACCGACCGTCAACGGGGCTCCGGCGTCTTCAAAAAGAGTATAGAAAGCTTGCAGCGACTCAATAGCTTGGGTTTTGGACGGCAACCTGATTTACCGCTCAATTTGGTATACAACCCTGTCGGCCCCTATTTGCCAGCGGATCAATTGAGTCTAGAAAATGAATATAAGAGAGAGCTGAAATCCAATTTCGATATCGACTTTAACGGCCTATTTGTGATAACGAATATGCCAATACATCGCTTCAAACAAGATCTCATACGAAAAGAGCAGTACGAGGAGTATCTCGAAAAACTTTGGTCTGCTTTTAACCCCGCTGCTGCCGAAGGAGTTATGTGCCGGACCATGGTGAGTGTGGCCTATGATGGTGGTATTTTCGATTGCGATTTTAACCAGATGCTCGAGATGCCCGTTCAGTCTGAGATTCGATCGATTGATGATTTTAATTATGAAAAACTAATGAACCGAAATATTGTATTTGCTCAGCATTGTCTGGGTTGTACAGCCGGTGCGGGCAGTAGTTGTGGTGGAGCCACTGCATAACAAAAGACGGGGAGGACGTTATGGCTTATTTTGAAGAACAAGATTTGAAGAACTTTGCTAAGATTGGTGAATTTGCTGGTCCCTTAGCTGAAAAATTTTTTAGTTATTACAATGCGGCCACGGGTGAAGATGGTGCTCTTACAAAAAGAGAGAAATCTTTAATTGCTTTGGCTTTGGCCCACTCGAAACAATGCCCCTATTGCATCGAAGCCTATACAGAGTCGTGTTTACAAAATGGGGCCGATCCGGAACAAATGACTGAGGCCATCCATGTTTCTGCAGCACTATCAGCGGGGATTGATCTCGTTCACGCGACTCAAATGCAAAAACACCTAAAAAAGAATGGCGCGATATAATCCGCCGCGTTACCACTGAAAATAGCCTCTAGAGAGGGGGCTATTTTCTCAATGCAAATTAGCCAGTGAGTAGGTATCCTAAAGGCAGTGAGATACCTCTTAGTTTTAGTCATCTTTTCTTTTTTTACTTTGCAGCTCCAGGCTCAAGGGATCCAAGGCGAGACGGTCGTCGTCAAAGAACGTGTCAAGCCTGCGGACGTGTACGAAGTATACCCCCAGGGAGTTGTTGTTATTCGCGCTAATCAGTGGCTTTTGCGCAAAGGTGAAATCATGTTCACCGTGAGTTCCAATAATAAAGTCCGTGGAGTTATCGAGGTCACTCAAGTGCGAGGGGAGCTGGCCGAAGCGAAGGTTCTCAAGGGTAAAGTTAATCTTTCTCACAAACTCGTGCGCGTAAAGTCCGAGAAAATTATTAAACGTCTGAAAAAGAAAAAGAAGAAAAAGAGAAGGCAGCAGCAGATTGTTAAAAAGGTAGAAACTCGGAGTTCGACTAAAAAGGGAGCTATTGCCCTGATCGGTGTTAATCTTACCAAACTCGGTGGCGACTCAGAACTGGCAAAAAGCACCAAATATACTCAAGGATTAAATGTCGGTTTAGGTTATGGTTTCTCTTTTAAAAAAATTGGTTTTGATATTCTTTTGTCCTATAGCCAACAGGGTTACGAAGTGGATGAAGAGGATTTTAAAGGTGGATCTAATGTTGAATACTTAATTCTTTCTGGAGACCTTATCTATCCCATTTCACTTTCCGATAAATTGAGCCTTGGATTAAAGTTGGGGTATTCCTACGCGGAACCCTTGAGCGACAAATTTAAAGCAGATATCGGTGGAATTACCTTTGAGGCTGAAGCGAGTCCAGACGTATTAAAAAATATTAAAGACTTTCAGTTGCGCCTTGGATTAGTGGTCGAGAGAAAAGCTGGCTTAGATGGCACCCCCTATTTTATAGAATTTCAGTACTTCATGGGGAGTGAAATAGGCGGCGGTCCCTATGGCGTTAAATTCAGTAATGTCGGCATTAGTGCTCTTATGGGCGTTCGATTTCTTTGAGTCTAAACTCTTACGAGAGTCTTAGTTCGTTTTTTCAACAACGAATTGGTAATCGGTATACCCCGATTGAGCGGCGGTAAAAAGGAGTTTCTTTACCGCAGAGAATTTCAACCTCTTATCTGAGATGATGGTAATTTTTCCGGGAGGGAGAAGTTCGAGATCGCCCGCATTCCTAAAAATACGGGTTTTCTTTTCGTACTCTTTATCTAGAAACTCTTTCAACTTTAAAATCGTACGTTCGTCACCGCCAATGTCTTTGGGGTCGAAGTTTCTATTTTTCAAATTGAGAAGGCTTTGATCGCCAACAATTAACTTGTCTTGGGCGAGAATAACATTCATTGATTCTTCCACGTCCTCTTTAACGATCGAGGCGGGGAGTCGCAGGTTCTCTGGTGGTACGATTGAAATTGAAGATGTCGTAAAACTCTTTACCAAGAAAAAGAGGAGGACCGTGAGTACATCCAGAAGTGCAGTAATATTAACATTGAGTTCCGGTAGATTGACTTTTTTATTGCGTTTACGACGTCTGAGAGCCACTAGCTACCTCCCTGAACTTCGGCAACAATGACCTGTGGAAAAAGAACTCTAGAGTTTTCCATGCGGCCATTTTGCGAAAGAACTTCGATGGCCTCTTCTTCTTCCGAAATGCTACGAGCCATAGTGATAGTATTAATCATGTTTTGGTAGTCGATGTTATCAGAAAATGAAATAACGACTTTGTTTTCAAATGGGAATCCGACTTTGATTTTCATTAAAATTTTCTGAATCCAGCTTCGAAGTCTCTCTGGGTTGGCTGAAGCCAGAGTTCGTGTATAGCCTATTTTCGGGTTTCCTTTAAATCGCTTTCGTAAGTAAGCTTCAAAGTTTTTTCGACCGTAAACGTCGATTTTATCTATGGGTCCTAAGAAGAGTTCAGCCCTTTTATCATCGAGAACCTTTATTTCTAAAGCGAACGTGGGTTTAGGCTCTTCATCGGGCTCTCCCTGCACAAGGGATTTGGACTTAACAACACTGAGGTTGGCGAAGCTAGCAAGAACGAGAAGAAAGAAGAGCATTGTGGTAAGAATATCCATCAGCGAAATAACATTGACTTCACCGTTGGGGAGTTCAAATCTCTTTTTTCTCTTATTCTTGCGTAACATAAAACTTTACCTCTTTATTAACCAGCTTTTTGTGGCGTCTGGTCAGTTGTGATTTCATCACTTGCTTCGAAGTGATCAAAATAGTCTTTACCCGTTCTGAGTAGAAGTAAGAGCTCACTCGAATAATGTTCGATTTCATCGACCATCGAGTTAATCCGGTTAAATAGATAACCGTAAGAAAGCATGCAGGGGATGGCAACAACGAGACCAAATGCTGTGGTTCCCATTGCCAATGAAATCCCCGATGAGAGAGCCTGTTGCTTTGCGGCTCCTTCGATTTCAGCAACTGCTTCGAAGGTCTGAATCAGACCAAAAATAGTTCCGAGAAGGCCGACGAGTGTAGCGACGTTGGCAATTGTAAAGAGGTAAGGCATTCGCCGTTGTAATTTAGGTACAACAGAAAGAGTTGAAACCTCTACATGGTCTTGAACCTCTTCAAAAGGGCGATCTGCATTCATCAGGGCCGATTTGAAAACTTTGTGAAGTGCCGAATTTTTCTTTGTGTTACAAATTTTGATGGCCTCGTCGATATTGTTGTCCAAAATAAATCGTTGCACTTTAGACATTAGCTGTGCGCCATTAAAATTATAGACGAAAAGAATGGAATACATTCTCTCCACTATGACAATAGATGATCCTATGAGAAGAGCTGCAATGGGATACATAAAGTATCCTCCGCCGTCCCACATGTTAATTAAAGTTTCCACAATGAACTCCTTTTATTTGTTGCCAGTATTTGACATAAATAGAAATGGATATTTCACCCCGACGGAGCCACCACCGCGAGGCTTTGGAAATTTCCATTTCATAATTTTTTCTGTAATACAACGTTCCGCCTCGGGACTGCCGAGACTGGATTGCATAATTTCTGCTTTTCCGATGAGACCGTTTCCTTTTATAACGAAACTGGCCAGAACCTTCCCCTGTAATTTGGGGTTAATAACAAGCTGCTGTTCGTAGCAGTATTGAATCTGAGCTAGGTATCTTTTGATAATCGCTGCTATGACGTCAGGGTCGAGTCCGCCTAGGATCACGACCTCTTCTTCTTCTGGTAACTCGATCGTTTTACCCTTACTCGGGGCGAGACCAAAATTTCCTGCTCCCATTCCACCACCGGTGGATTGACCTTTGAGGGCTCCAATGCCGACACTTTGTCCACCGCCACCAGATCCGAGACCTGAAGTCCCCCGAGCAAACCCCTTGGTCGATAAGGCTGAAACCGTGTTTCCAGATTGGGAGGTTGTTGCTTTGAGGGCATCCGGAGATGTTTTAGTTTTTTTAGATGTTGGCTTAAATGCCGAAACAATGTCGACTTTAACCTGTTTTGGTTTTTGCGCCACTTTCTTGGTGGGGACCACGCGTTTTACGGTTTTTTTCTTGGCCACTACTTTCTTGGGTGACTTACGAGCTTTAGAGGCACCCTCTTCGGCTCGGGCTCGACCGCCTTCTAGGGGTTGGGCAATTTGTCCAATGGCAGATTTCTGCTTCTTAAGTGCTTTTTCAATTCCAGCATTGTAAACGACTTTACGGATGTGCTCCGGTATATCTTCTAAAGTCTTTTCTTTTTTATCGTCTGGAATTAATTGTATCAGACCTGCAAATAGTAACCAAAAGACGAGTAGGGCGCCGCCCACTTTGAGGAGTCTTTTATCGAGGCTCGAGAGACTAAATAGTGCAACTTTATCTGGAGTTGCCACAAATTCGTATTTGAGTCCCATTTCGCCCAATTGAATATAGGCCTGATCTCCGGGTTCGATAATAACATCTAAATCACTACCAAATTCTTTCCCTGTGTCGCCTCGATGTCTGAGGGTGTCTATGGATTCGACCTGGTCCTTTTTCCAGATGAGACCTGAGGCCTCAAGGGGAATGTGCAACAAAAGTTCACCTTTTGTCAGTTCACTGAGCTTCCAAGGCTTTTTGATATGTCGTTCACCGGGCAGGGAAATATTGAAAGTAGCGGCCTTCTGCGCTCCGACACTGATGTCAGTACCGGGTTTAAAAGTCCTCATCTCAAATGGAGTGTCTCCCCAAAAGTGAGTGACCTGTAGAAGGTTTTTCTCTCTTTGATCGGGCTCAAAAACCTTTACAGGTTCATTGGACTTGCGAACGTTTTCGTCATTGAGAAAGTTATCGGTGAGATTTCTTTGCCGTTTCACAAAATCGTAGCAGATCACTTTGGAGCCAATTTGAAATCGGTCACCAGGTTTCAGACTGATTTCGTTTACCTTACGACGATTTCTATAGGTACCAAAGTGGCTGCCTAAATCAATGAGGCGTGTTTGCTTTTTTTCTTCATCGCGCTCAATGAGGGCGTGGATTCCATTGCATCTCATATCGTCGAGTACAATATCGACTTCTTTGGACCGTCCAATATATAGAGAACTCTCGACGAGGGTTAAGAGTTCTCGTCCTTGTCCTTTTGGATGTTCTAGGTAGAGGGCAACTTTCTTACTCAAGGGGGAGGCCCTCCAGTAAATCTTTCTGGGTCCAAGGAACATGGTATTGAAAGTTTGCAGGTCCCCTCAATACCTTATGCCCTTCAGAACGTTTTCTCTGAAAAATATAAAATAGTTCAGGGGTTCTCGCTTGACCTTGGGCTGTGTCACCCGAGAAATTGAGCTCCGTATACTTTTTATAGATAATTTTCTTCTTCTTCGTCTGCGCAAGCGACAAAGTAGAGAAAAGTAATATGCTAAGTATAATGGTAACTAACTTCATTGAGTCTCTTGTTTCGTTCTCTTTACTTCTTTTTCTTTCTTACGGGCTTTTTATTCGTCACAGGCTTTGCCTTTGAGGCAGGAACGCGATTCGCCTTTTTCTTGTCAGAAAACTGTGAAAGCGGAACATTTGGAGTCGACCCATCGCCTTCAACAAATAGGTCAACAACGGGCCCCTGAGTGAGAAGCTTCACCGTCATTGTTTTAACCTCTTCGCGATTTCCTATTTTATCAACGGCGCGGTAGTAAACGGTGTTCTGTTTACTTTTCCAGGTGGCTAGATCGATTGGGCCTAGAACTTTAAAGAACTTCTTTCCGTCATAGCTGGCTTCGATATAATCAACGCCTGATTCTTTATCCATGCTACTAATCACCAATTGATTGGGAATTGCAGATAGGAAGACATTATCACGCTCTACTATTTTCTCAGCACTCGTCACCTTGCTCTCAGGAGCTTTTCCATCAATAATTAAGCTTATAGGATTAATTTCGTTTGAATTGCCAACGTTATCAGTCACTTTGTATTCGAAACGATACTTTCCTTCTTGATCGAAATTGAACTCTCTAGAATCAGTTGATTGGTAACTACTATCAACCTTTGAGACAAACTGTTTGCTAATACCACTCTGATTGTCAAAGAGCTGAGCTGAGATTTTAAAACCGGGCTTAGCATAAATGGTTCCGGCGATCGTTTCGTAGGTTCCGCTGTAGGTGATTTTTACCTTCGGCGCATCGGCATCTTGGAAGAGCTTAATCGTCTTCCAGTCCTCAGTATTTCCGACGCGATCTTTAGCTCTGTACTTGATTGAAGCGACAGACTCTCCAACAGTAAAGGCATCTGAATACTTCAGAGCAGGGCCTTCATTGATTGAATATTCGATGGTTTCAATTCCAGAAGCATTGTCTTTTGAGGAGAGAACCACTTTTGAACCATAATTAATATAGGATTTTTCAGCTTTTTTATAGAAAGTCCCTTCAACGCGGGCTTCCGAAGTGGGGGCTTCGGAATCAACGACAAATTTAAGAGTCTTCCAAGCAGAGAGATTGCCGACGTTGTCCGTGCTTGAAAATTCATACTCGTGAGTCCCGGGAGTTTTAAATGCCTTCTTAAGTTTAAATTTTACAGGGGTATCTCCGGGTCTTCGATAGAGATGGTGAGACACACCCGAAAGTTTGTCATCGGCAGTTACGAAAAGTTCTGATGTAGGATTAATATAGGTTTGTCCGTCGTTTTCAAATTTAGGTCCCTTCCAAGAAAATCGGGTTGTCGGTGGGGTTTTATCGACGATGACAGAAAAGTTTTGGATTGGTGACCAATTGAAGACCGGGTCGACAGCGCGAAAGCGAATCTTATGTGGGCCTTCTTCGTCGAACTTCAAATTGTTTTCATAGGGTTTGAAAGGGCCGTTATCAACGCTCACTTCAATTCGTTCTAAGTAGGTCGAACTTCCCTTTGGCTTTAAAGAGAAGTTGGTGTTTCCATTAGAAAAGAAACGACCGGTTTGGCTATCTCGATAAAGGCCGTATGCCTGTGAGTTGACCTTCTGTTCTGGCTGTTTATTTTCACTCAGTTTGGTTTCTGCTATGGAAAAACTCGCAAACAAAACGATCGATAGTATTGAGCAAAAAACTTTCATCGAAACCCATCCTTTTTTTTAAAAAAAATATTACTAATGTTTATCGGCCTCGCTGGCGCTCCCCCTTAGCCGATCACGACCTAGGTGTTGCAATTAATTTTGCCAATCTGGACCTCGAATTTGTCTTTAATTATCCCGATAGAAAACACTGGAGGAGACTTTGGCCGACGCAAAAGAATGGTACATTGCCGACGAAAAAAATAAGGAACCACTAGGACCTCTGTCGACAGAGGAAGTGATGGCCATGTTGATACAGGAAAAGCTCAGTTGGGATGATGTCATCTGGACCCCCGACCTGAGTGAACGAAAGTGGCGTCGGGTCTTCGAGTTTAGAGACTTCTCTAAGCAATTCAAAAAGCCTCCGACCTTTCCGCCTCCAAAGAAGTTTAGTAATAAAAAAGGGGTCTCATTACCTTCGCTGAAGTTATTGCGAGATAGCGGTGGTCTCGATCAGGCTAACTTGTATAGACGGTATCCGCGTGCACCCCTAAAGGCGCGAGTTATAATGCATAATAACTTTGTCGTGAGTGTCGGCAAGACTAAGGATATTAGCGAACGAGGTTCCTTTGTCATTATCAATGACGCGGATCAATTCGACCTTGGTATGGAGGTGACGGCCACCTTTAGAAACCTACCGGGATCTATTGGTACGGTTTCAAGTAGTGCGGTGATTATACTGAAAGTTCCTCAGGAGTCGGGTGGAGTGGGGTTGGGCCTTTTTTTCTACCGTCTGAGTCCAAAGCTGAGACGTCAGTTGGCCGGCTACGTGATTAACACCTTACGCGAGATGGGCGAGGGTAAAGAAAAGGAAAAGGAAGTTTCCTAGGGCAGATTAATGGGTGATTGCATATTTCACATTAGAAAAGCTCTTGGAGCGGCAGGGAAACTCGCCGCTCTTCTGGTTTCTATGCACCTTAGCGTTTCTGCTTTTGCTTCGACCTCTCCTTTAACGAGAGCCCAACTCGCCCAAGAAATTAATGACAGTCAAAACCTATGGAGTCTTGGTCAATATCAGCCCAGTAATCCTGATTATGTTGTTCAACAGTCGGTTAAAGCCTTCAAGGCTTACCGAAAAGGGCAGGTCAAACAAGCTAAAGAAATTCTTGAGAAGTTATTTGTACAAAATAAATTTGAGATACCGCAAAAAATAGAACGAATATCATCAAATCACGTCAGCATAGGTACCTATGGTAACTTCAGTCTTTGGCGCGATTTAGCTTACATTACTATGGCTCGGATTTTTTACGAAGAAAATGACCTCGCGCGATCAGAAGTTCTTTTTATGGCAGTACCAAAAGGATCTCCATTTTTTCAGATGGCGCAAATCGAGCTGGCCTGGACTTTTATTAAAGCTAAAAAGGTCGAGAGGCTCGGTGCCGTGCGGAAAAATCTCAAGGCGGGTAGTTTTGAACACCAATTGATCGAAAGCTATGAATTACTCCAATCCGGAAACTACAGCAAAGGGATTCCGATCCTCGAGAATCTTGGGGATCATAATCTTCAAACCAATAATAAAATGCGAGATCGATTTCTTTTACACGGTTACTTTCTTCGTTTTATTGAAGAAAAACCCAAAAAGGATTTTCAAACCAATGTCTTTCGGGCCAAAGAACTTCTCAAGAGGGTCGGGAAAGCTGGAATTAAGAACTCGACCCCCGAAATTTCTTATTTGGTTGCTGAGACCTATTGGCATTTGGCAAGTCTGTATCGAATTGAGGATCCAGAAAAGTTCTTGGGACTCAGTAAAGAGGCCCTTCTCTATGCTGACGAGTGGCTTTCTCCTTGGTTTCAGGTTTCCGTTAAAGGGGAAAAACCAAAGCTTCCTGAAGAAGCCTTATTCTTATCGGCAATTATTCTTTGGGAGGCGGAGCAAGATAGTGAGGCTATTGCCCGACTCAAAAAATTGCCTGTATTATTTCCGAGTGGTGAATATCTAGAAGACGCCTACCAAATACTCGGTGATTACTATTTTGAAAAGAAGCGTTTTTCAACGGCACTTGGCTACTTTAGAAAGTTAGTTTCTGTAGGGAAGCCGCAGAAAGCAGCCTACGGTACCTATAAATCGGGCTGGTGTTTTTATAATCTCAAGCAGAAGTTTAAAGCGCTGAGACATTTTCAACGATTAACTCGCTACTACCGAGGCATCGAAGAAAAGGGTGAGACTTTGCCCGCCGGTAGTTTGCGGGATGAAGCACGAAAAGACATGATGATTATGCTCGCAGAGTTAACATCGTTTGATGAGGCCCTAAAGGAACTAAAAATATTTTCATTCTCTGGAGAAACTTGGATCACCGCCGTTGAAGAGCTTATTGAGTTCTACTCAAAGTTGGGGCGATTCTCGCAAGCGGTGGCGGGATATCAGTGGTTACTTAATCAACATGTCAATGATTCAAAGTCATGGTCCTGGCTTAGTCAGTTGAGTCGCTCCCTTTTGGCAAATGGTCAAAGACTGCAAATATCTGGTCAATTAGAGAAATATATTCAGCCAGTCATCAAGGTCGTTTCTTCAAAAAACAAAGAAAAGTTACTCTCAGAAATCGAGAAACTAATTCTCACTATCCATAAAGAGGCTCGAAAAACCGATGACCCACAGATTTTTAAGGCCACAGATCAGCTTTATGGTTTCTGGCAAAAGATCTTCTTTGATCTAAAACGAGGTCAGTTTTACTACTTCGGTGCTCAGCGAATGCAGAGAAGAGGAGAATTATGGGAGGCCGTTCTTTGGTACAAGAAGTCCAGCGAAGATGAGAACTTTAAGAATCATATCGACGCGGGCTTGAGTGCCATGAACATTATTATTGAGCGGGCTGACCAAGAGAGTTTGAAGAAAAAGGCCAATCTCAATGAATGGCAGAAAATATTCATAGAGTCCCAATGGGTCTACCGCAATAAAATTCTTAAAGAGCAAAAATTGAACATCTCTCGATATCTTTTTGAAGCGGCAAATCACCTGGGTCAACATGATTTCATAAAAAGAGAAATGCCAAGTTTACTCAAAGAGAAGGGCTTTAGTTCTCGTTTTGCTTTTTTGTACTTCGAAGAGAATAAGAGAAAGTATGCTAAGAAAGAATATGAGTTGGCCCACTCCCTCACGGACGAAGTCTTAAAAATGGCCAAGCGCTTTGACTCTTCTCGGGAATTGGACAAGTTTGTGGCCAATTTACAGGAGATTCTTCAGGAATCAGCTTTTCAGGAGGGTTTTTCAGGTGGATCGCAACCGAAACCCGGAGAGACCGGTTACAGAGAATGGTATGAGAAGGCCATCTCTTATCAATTTAATAAAGACGTGCAGTTTAGAGCCTGGCACAACCTCATGATTAGTTACTCCGAGAAAGAAAATGATTTGTTTTTCGAAAAGTTAAAAGACTTTGAAAAATCAATGAACCCCCAAACTCTGGATCTCAGTTTTGAGCAAAAAGGTCTTTTGACAGCGATATATCGGAAAGAGTCTCAAATCTATGAGAAATCAAAAAAATGGGTTGGCCTTTTTGAGTCCCTTAAAAAGTTATATCCGTTGGTTGATCAGAATCTACGCAAGACATTGGGATTCCGTCTTATAGTTTTAGCCCCACTTCTTAATCGTGAAAGTGAATTTAGGAGTTACTTGACCAGCTATGTCCAGGCGGGTTATCCATTGACGACCGATCAAATGGAGTATGTCTCTAGATCATTCCTATGGCTTAAAAACCGCGAGGAATCTTTAGCTTGGCTTAAGAAAATAATGGAGAAGGTAAAGAAACCGGATTCTTCGGTCGCCCTTTTAGTCAGAGACCACATTCTCCTCCATGACGATCCTCATAAGACAGACAGTACGTCTCGGTACTTTAAAGGGCAATTTAGGAAGCTGAAGGATCAAGCCCTTCTTTTAACGTCGTGGCATCGAGTCCTTAATATTATTGCTTTTGGCAAATTTAAAGAAATTAAAACACCTCAACTGGATAGACTTCCTGCAAGTACGGCAAAGGACCCAGCGGGAAAACTTCAAGAGCGGGTCGCCCGTGTCACAAAGCTTCTGCAAAAATTTGAAGGCTCACGAAAAAGCCTTTATAAACTCACCAGGCACTGGTCGCCTCGGGTGAAGGAAAAGGCCTTGTGTTCGACCGGACTTTTGACAGAATTTACGAGCAAGCAACTCAATCAACTCAAAGAGCCGGCCATAGACCATCCCCAATTTAAAGACTTTGTCGCGCAGATTGATGCGAAATCCCTCGAGTTGGTCAAGGAGAAGGAAGTTGAGGATGAGGAGTGCTCTAAGCAAAAGGAAGCCAATAGATACCTGGCAGATATCAATAGTGGCGACTCTCTTTTTGTTTGTCAGTATTTGCAGTGCAAAGATCAAAGTTTAAGTAGCGAGTTTGTTGCTCCTGAGCGTTTGGATATGGATGCTTTCTATAAGTTAATGGCCAATCAACAGACTCGGGCCCTAGCCGATGACCTGAGCCGTACCCAGAGCGATAAGGATTTTCAGTCAATTCAGTTGATTTTTACTCGCCTTCTGAAGGGAGATCTTTGGAATGCGAGACAGCTTTGGCAGTCATTGGCCAAGACGGGACAGAATAAGCACAAAGAATCCCTATCTCTCCTCGGAGCACTCATTGCCCGTGCGGCCGGGGACATTTCTGAGATGGAGAAACTCTTAGGGCAGGTGAGTCCCGGAGTTCTTCAGGGTATCGAAAAAAGGCTCTTTGAACGCCTTTCTCAGTCACTCTCCCAAGCCTCTTAAGCCCCCTGTTGGACCTAAAAACCAGATCCTTGTGCATGAATCCTGCTTATCTCAATAGACTATGAAATTAGTCATTTTCCTTTTCATATTTTTTTCATGTCTGCCGTCAAGTTGGGCGCAGATGGAGGATTTCCGCGAGCTCTTACTGAGAGGTCAAAAACCTTTCGTTTCGCAATCAGAGATTCAAAAGCTCTACGGTTTGCAGATTTCTCACCCCGTGGCGCGCACGGATCGAATTTCGAAATATGACCCCGAAGGATTAATTGGCTTCTGTTTTGGAAGGTCGATGACGGGAGCCCTCGTAGCCTCGTCGCTGGGCCTGGACTTTTCTCAAATGCAGCACATTTTCATCGTTGGAGATTTGCGAAGACCCGGTGCTGCCAACCCCGAATGGCGATTTCATGTATCTTTCGTAGTACCTGATGAGCAAGGAAACCTTTGGGCACTCGACCCAATCATTCCCGAACAAAGACCTGTGCCATTGAGTCGTTGGATTCAATTTGTGCAGAGAACATGGGATCGAAAGAAGGACGCCAGACTCTATTTGACCAGTGGTTCAGCGGTCATGCCGAATTCATTGGAGATCATTAAACAGGATCGCAATTACCCGCTATTGATAGATATCGATTTCAATCCCGAAGAGTTCGAGGGGTTTCAATCCCACAAAGCTATTGTTCCTGGCCAAGAGATTTTCACTTTAAGCCCTGAAGCGGAGAGAGAGCACTTCTTGACTCTTAATGAAGGGGATCAATCCCCCTTTAATTTGCGAAGTCTCAATTTTGTGGATGGTCCTCATATTAATTTCAATGGTTATTTCCTGGAGCTCATTGATAGTTTTAAGGCAAATGATCCCAGTAAGAATCCTTGGAAGATGAGCCCCATACCGCGAGCACAGAGTATGGGAGGCCTATCAGGTCGAATTTTTCAACCTATAGACTTCCAAATGAATCGGTGTGAACAGAGGTTCTTTCCACGGGTTTTTTAATTTTCATACCATGCTTAGATTGCACCGGCGAGAGAATCTGATGAAGCTCGCTGGCGAGCTGGTGGTATTGAACCAGGTAGTTGATATAGATCGGATCCAGCTCTAATTTTGGATAGACAAAATGTTCATAGGACCTAGCTAGAACAACGTAATCCCGTCTCCTGTTGTTATGTTTTTTGAGACTGGGAAAGTAGCAGCAAGGAACAAACCCCGCCTTCATGAGGTACTCACAGCCCCAAACATCACCAGCATCATTGATGACTTCGATGTAGTTATAAGACTCATCTTTTAAAATTCGACAGACCTGTTGATAGACTTTAATCGGGTCGACATCGAGTTCAATTCTTTCGGCAACGACTGTCGCCATCTTTTGCGCCGGAAAGACTCGGACAAAGAGTTCGATGCTTTGTTCGGGATTAGTAATCAAGGTATTAGGTCTGTGAAACGGGTAGAACGTTGTCGATAGAAAGTTTCTCTTCTTCAATCGGTCAAACCGGTGTTCGACAAAGCTTTTTGCCTTTATGAGTTCTAGGCGCTTTGGAGAATCAAGACTGATCTCGGGAGGATTATCAAGGGGAGAGATCGTAACTTCAGGGAGTTCACATTCGTCTCTGGCGATATTGTAGAGATTTTTGAGGCTCGGATGGATGGGATTGTCTTTAATTCGGTCTTTCTCAAGGGTTTTATCATAAAAATAAGCGATAAGAGCCGTGACCAGTGTGTGATCTTCCTCTTTTCCGTTTGGAAAGATTCCAAGGACTTTAAATCCCAATTCGGCTGGAAGATTTTGATCTTGATCGAGGGGTCTAGAGTTGGCCCACAGAATGTCAATACCACAGCTGAGGGCGCCAATATAATCAATGAGTAGTTTTAAAAAGGCTCGAGTTTTTTCACGTTTTTCTTTGCGATCCTCAAAAGAGACGAGGAGTCGCGATATTTTTGCGATTCTTTGCGAGCGGTCAACAAAGCACCATGCGAAACCCACGATCTGGCCACCGTGTTCGAGAACCATCCAAAGTTGATCGGGGGCATTGAAGGAGTTTTGAATCCTTTGATAATTCGAAAAGAAGGCCGTGTCGAAGAGCGACTCGTCTGCGAGTTGATAAACCTTTTGAATCGCAAAAGTGTCCTCTTTTTGCGCTTCTCTAATGGTGTAGGTTCCACTAAATTCGCTCATCAATAATCCTTTTGGTTTTTCCGGTTCTAAGGTCTCTCGGGATTTCTCCGCTTCGAAGAAAATCGATTTCAAAGAACTTGAGGTAGCCTTCATCCATTCGCTTTTGCAAATTTTTAACATTTTTAAAGAGTTGATCTTGGAGTTGTCCTTTATTGGACTCTGTCCAAGTGTTTGACTCCAGGGCCAATTTGATTCCCTCTTGACCTTCTTCACTGATCGCCCTGATTTGATATTCCGTGACGCCAAAATCAGAAAAAATGGGATCCAAGTGTCGGCAATCGATATTGAGCATACCGATGGCTAAACTTTGATCGGATCGACCGAGATACTCTAGGACTCGAGATTTTCGGCCACAAGAGCAAAGATCCGTATGTATTTTACCGAGATCACCGATATCGTATCGAATGAGTGGAAAGGCAAATTTCTCAAGACTTGTAATCAAAATACGTCCGGCGAGGCCATCTTCAAGTTTTTGTCCCTTTTCATCGACAATTTCGACATAGTTGAAATCGTCGACGAGGTGATGCATTCGACCTTGTTGCTTTTCGCATTGAAAAGCGATTTGTCCACCATCATTGGCGCCGATAACACTAGCAATTCTTTTTGTGCCCAATTCTTCTTCGAGCCAAGTTCGATCGCTCTTACTGAGCGGAGAGCCGGCGTAAATGAGTTTTTCTAACTGCAAGTCTGGGTTGAGTCCTTTTGCTTCTCTTAGAAGAGGAAGAACTGATGTGGGAACCCCCATGACCACATTGATAGCAAATTGCTGTTGAATTTGACTAAATAGTTGAGCGTCGCGGCTTCCGGCAAAAGAAAAAGAAGTCAAACCGATCATCTTATTGATTTCGTCAAAAGAAACAAAGCCGCCGTAGAGGTCGCCGGCCAACATAAAGTTTGCCAAGCGATCGGATTCTTCAAGGCCAGCCGATCGAAGGACTAATTCGCCGTGATCCATCATTCTCTGCCAGTCTTCGCCGTCGTAAATCGAAAATTTCGGTTGCCCTGTTGAGCCTCCGCTTCGAGTGACATAGCCACCGGTCCAATTTTTTGTCGTTAAATTATCGCTCTGGGGAAAGTGATTTTCGTCGAGAAGATCACGGGTCAGAATCGGAAATTTTTCGAGATCCTCAAGAGACTTCAAGTCGCGGGTTGCAAGAATTTTTCCGTAGTATTCGGACTTCTTAGCATTCTCGCCCAGTCTTTGTAGTTTGACTTCAATGGCCTTCTGCAAATCCGCTCGATCTGCGAAGTGACTGGATTGGTAATTGACTTGATGAACGGGTCGGTAACAAAAAGACAGGTTCATCAACTGCCGTAGGTCGTACTGTCCATCGTGGGGATCATCTATGGCTCCACCTGCCATTTGTCCAAGAGGCATGATGCGAACAATTCCCGTTCCCAAAAATTGCGACCTATAGGATTCGTACTCTTCGGGATGACATTCGAGCCCAAGGGTCTGGAGGTGGCCGCGAAACTGGGAGGCCTCTTTCTTAAAAGTTTCTAGGTCCGCAGACATAACAATTCGTAAAGTCCGGTAAAGAGGAGAGCTTTCGATTTCAGTTTTTTGCGTGCCCCAGAGTGTATAATGAAGATCATTGAGAGGGGCTTTGTAGTAACCGATTCCCATGGCCATTTCGAGTTCGGCAATGCTACGAAGTTTTTGAATTTCTACAGCGCTTTGACTATCGACTTCACCCAAGGGCCGCGTTTTTTGCAGGTGATCAAGTTCGACGGTTAAGGCGTCAATAAGGTTTTTTGCCAGTTCAGGAGATTCACAGTAAATCATTTGTGGGGCCGTACAGGCCTGTTGGTCCCAAATGGAGAGATCATCGGCAATCTTTTGGGCCAGCTCAACAGGGGTTTTCAAAGTGTTTTTTGATATATAGGCCAGACTGAGCTTTGGGCCAAACTCGATCATTCGCGTTCGAGCTGGAGTTCCATTGCGATAGGCTGAGATGGCTTCATCGCCGCCCCAAACGACCAATCCGTCGACCTGATTTTTCAATGTATCAAGGACTTCTTTTTGTGAGGATGAGTAATTAAAGGCCGCCACCGAAGCACTCAAGACACCCTCCTCATCCACTTCTTTTAATGATTTAAGAAACAGTGGTAAGAAAAAGGTTTCTTGGGAAGACATTTTTAGGAGACTCATGTTCGAGGTCAGAACACCCTCAATAAATGATCCGAGGCCCGCCAAAAAGACATTGCCCGAGATCACGTGGAGACAAACACCTAGGGGGCTCCAGAAATACTCGCGTTTGCCGGGTTGATCTTTCAACTCACCTAAACGGGGATAGCCCACGAGTTCTGTTTCTAGCTTCTTTCGCAGGGTTTCTGGGTCTAACATAAACTGAACGTGTTTCAGTGCTTCTTCGATCATCGGTCGCGAAAACCCAGTAATTTCTGGAAGCTTATCAAGGGCCTCTTTGCGATAGGGAGAGTTTTCATCGCTCCAAAGTTCCTTCACCTTGGCAAGAACTGAAAAGCTTTTTTCGATGGGATAGGTGGCAAAAGTACTTTGTCTTTCATAGGCCTGTTCAAGAATTTGTTCAGCCAATTCAACATCAATTTTATCAGAGTCTATAAACTCACCAAACAAGTACATCATTGGTGCTTCCTTTTCACAAGATCGTTTGCTGTGATGGCACAACCCTTGTGTTTACTGAGGCCTCCTCGCCCAAGAAGACTAAAAGTTGGAGAGTTGTATCCACAGGGGCAAGCATCACTATCGATTTTTCCAATGTCAGTGGAAACGATAGAAAGGTTGGGCATCATAGTATTAAAGGGCGAAATGAGTTCGATGAGCCCCGCCTCTTCGGGACCGAGAGCTTCCATCGTTTTAGGGTCCCGAATTATAATGCGATTGAAATGGGGAATGTGAAACCGATGGGCCTTACATTCCATATAGGGAGAACTGTGTTCAGCCATCCCATAACCGTCGCGCACTCGATCGGCAGGGATTCCGAGCTTTTTAAAGACCAGTTCTCGAAAAAATTCTTTACTGACTTTTTTGTTTTCAGCAGCCTTCCATCCGCCACCAGTAAAAATAAATGAAGACGGGGGGAGCGTGAGATCCTCGTCCAGGAACTCCAGAAATTCAAAAAGAAAACTTGGTATTCCGCTCATTCGAAGGGGGAGTCCCTCAGCGATAAATTCCTTAATTTGTTCTAGGACTCGCGCCTTGTTAAATTCCCATTCACCCTGGGCATTTTTTTCGATAGCATAAACCACCTTTTTAGGGGGCGCGAACTGGGTTTGGTTTTTTACACTAAAGGCAATACCCAAGTCTTTGGCTTGTTCAGGATTATAAATAAACATTAAATAATTTGTGTCTTCTTTACTGACAGCGTTTTCAGACTCCCAGACCTGCCAAAGAAAGCTTTGCACTCGATCTAAACTCTCTTGATCGAACCAAACTTGAGTCTTTTGTCCGCGAGTTCCAGAAGAAGTCAGTTTAAGACTTTGATGTTTTTCGTCGCGACTCAATACGAGGTGGTACTTCATCGCCGTAACACCGATACTTGGTAAAGTATTGAGCTGATCCAATGATTTTAAGTCACTGGGTTTAAAACCTCGATTGTCGTAGAAATTCTTCATGACAGGATTATTGTTGTAGTGAAAGGTCGCGACTTCGCGACAGGCATCGAGAAAAAGCTGACTCTTTTCAGGAGTCCAGTTAAATGGATCAGAGCTTTCGGCCAACTGATTTGCAAAAGTCATTTCCACTAGAGTCTCCTGTTTCTTTCGTAGTTCTTTTTAATAATTTCTAAAAGTTTTTGCCCGATCTCTGTTGAGACTTGAATTTGCTCAAAACCGACACGAGTTGGTGCAATCGCTTGAAGTCTAAGAGCGAGGCGACTGCCGTATTCATAGGGTACGAATCCGGCAAAGAAAAATCCCTGTTCGGCAAGAAAGTCATAACATTGGGCGATTCCGGCTTGATCGAGAGGAACCTCAACGGCGACATATTGAAAGCCGTCGGAAAGGGCGTGCTGATACTCCCTTCGAATGGTCTTTAGAATATCAAAGCTGGGTTGATCAATTCGGTAAACAATGGCCTGTTGTCGTGGATGGATTTGTTTTGAAAAACGACCAACGCTGGGTAGTGGGTAAAAGCGAGGTGTAGGGTGCCATTCAATTCCCAATTCTTCGAGTAAAAAGCCAAGGGTTTCCCCAATGTTCGAAGGTAACATAATGTTTTTTCCAAAGGGATACTCCTCTTTTGGAATAACACCAACGAGCAGGGTATAGCGATTCATATTATCGGGGTCGGCCCCGAGGCCCAGTCGTTCGAGACTGGCTTGATTCTTTTTAGACTGGCAGCCGACGAAGATCGCAAGCTCTTTAACACCATAGTCTTTAATAATTCTCTGTGAAAAATTGTGGTTAGTTACGAAGTCAAAGAGACAGTAGCTCATTGGAATCTTCTGACTCATCTCCATGGTTTTAGAAAAAACCTGACTAAATAGACCCCGTGATTTAATTCTCGGGTCAACAACCCCCAATGAAGCTTCGTAAACTCGTGGATTGTCATTCCACCTTTGTAGCCCCACATGAGCAAGAATTTGATTGTCTTCATTTTTAGCGACAATACTCTCAAGTTCTTTATTGCGTATCATCTCTCGAATGCGCTCGGGATAGTAAATAAACTCATTGATATAGTCGTAACCATAGGTCTGATAGAAGAGGCGCGAGAGTTGACCGGCATCGTCTTCAGACATGGGGCCGATGTGAATGCCCTCGTCACTAACTGGCACTTGGTTGCTTGGGCACTGTTCGTAGGATTCTAGAGGACAAGGAATTTTTAGAACCTGGCCGTCACGTCCTTGGTTTTCAAATTGGATGCCCTGGTGGGACGAAAAATTACTACTGAAGACCAAAGGTTCGTTGCGATTGGTGATTTCAATACAAAGTCCATCATTTGATTTTTGGATTTTAATGGGAATGGTTCTTTCGTGGACACCGCCTGGCCGCGAAAGAACCATAGAAACAGCCGAGTAGGCTTTTTCACGCAGTTGATCGAGTGCTTTCTCGTCGCGACTATGCCCCAGGTTTTGTGCCACACTCATGATGGTTTCAACCGACGTGTTAATAAAGCGCGACTCCGATGGAACTTCCATTTGAAATGTATTTCGAAATTCTCCACTAAATGGCATCAACAACCCTCATGAGCTTTCCCGTCCGCGGATTTCGGGGCAGACTTCCCTTTGCTAAGATTTCAATCTTCAAGGGGTGTATAGTTTGTTTCTTCAAGTGGTCGGTAATGGTCGGTCTCGACGCTAGAATCGTTTCTTCTAATTTTTTGACGACGTCTGGGTTAACGGCTTCGGGATGATCGCTCTCAATGCGGATAATCAGTTGGTCTTTTCCGTCGAGTCGTCTTTTTTCCATTTGAATGCTACCGGAGAGTTCTTTAAAGGGAGTCACAATATTTTGAATTGAATTGTAATCAACTGAGTCGTAACCAATTCGCAATATATCATCACCTCGTCCGAGAAGTTCAAATCTCGGTGTCGTCCTTCCGCAAGAACAGTCATCAATCCAACGGGCTCGATCGCCGACTTTGTAGCGCACGACGGGAGTCAAGGTTCTTACGAAGGGAGTAGCATAGACCATTCCGATCTCACCTTTTTTGCACAACTCTCCGGTTTCTTCGTTTACAATTTCGATAAAACACTGATCGTCGTGACTGTGAAAGACTCCGGTGGGGCTGTGTTCACATTGATAACCGATATACCACGTATCTACGGTTCCGTAGCCAGGGGCCCCAATGACCTCTACGCCGAAATCGTTTTTAAGTTCTTCCTTGTCGGCTGGGTAAATATGTTCGCCGCCGTAATAGACTTTTTTAATATTAATGCCGTCTAGACCTAACTTCTTAGATCCTCTAAGAGCGTTTAGGACAACACTCGTAATTCCCGTTAGACAGTTGACTTCATACAAGCGCAAGGCCTGATGGATGAAATCGACAGCTGTCTGATTAGAAAAAGGAAAGTTCATACAACCGTATTGCTGAAGCATTCGATTGATGTGAATGAAGGTCATGTAGAGGCCACCTACGGCAAAGAGATTTCCGACCCGGTCTTCAGCCCTGAGTCCCATGGCGTAAAACCCGCGTGCATTGGGGAGGTTTAAGTTTTCTAATTCGTCGTGACTAAAAAGAGTGGTCTTCGGAAATCCCGTGGTTCCTCCACTTTGAAAAACACTGTAGTCTCTCACTTCACGACTGAGAAGTTTAAAGCTTACCGGAGGAACGAGATCGCGCAGGGTATCCGAATCCATGGTAGGAAGTTTCGTAAGATCTGTTGGATTCTTAGGGTTGTAGTCGGCTAAGCGTTCCTGATAGAAAGGTGAATTGTCTCGACAGTTGGTGATAAAGGTTTTAAGGGACTCGCGGATGAAGTCATTTCTTTTATCTTGGTTTAAGCTCTCCCAGGAATCATAGAAGGGAGTCTTGTCTTTATCCTCTAAAAAATTTGAACTCATAGGGCCTACCTCAATCAACGGGAAATCCAACAAAGCCTGAAAATCACTTTAGTTTCCGCTAAAAAAGTGAGCAAAAATGAAGCCATCAAAGGGCGTGAAACTGAATTTTCAAATCAGCCTGAGAAGGATTTTACAGGCATTTGAGCCCATCAAATCTGAAATAATCCGTGAAAAGATGAGAGGCACCCAAAGACGAGGACCCATTTTAGAATTCATCGTGAAATTTATACTAAGACCTGGTAGGTCAGCACGGCCAAAATATAGGCGGCGATCGAGTACCCCAAGAAGGCGAGAATCGGTGTTTTATAGCTCCCGGTTTCTCCTTTGATCACTGCCAAAGTCGAAACACATTGTAGGGCGATGGCATAAAAAACCAGAAGAGCGAGTCCCGCAGCCGGTTCCATTCCGCCGTTTTGCAAGCGTTCAGCCATGCCACCGATGTTTTCATCCGCACCCTCAATCCCAAAGAAAGTGCCCAAAGTTCCAACGAAAACTTCACGAGCGAGAAAGGATGTAAGAATGGCCACGCCGACTTTCCAATCGAGTCCCATGGGGGCAAAGACCGGTTCGATGGCTTGACCAATGGTTCCGAGATAGGATTCATTGAGATTTTCAGAACCGTTTGGAAAATAACTAAGGAGCCAAACGATGACCGTCACCGAAAAAATCATTCCACCCGCTTTTACGACGAAACTCTTTGCCGAATTAAAAGCATTGAAAAAGAGCGGTTTAAAATGGGGAAGCCTGTAAGGAGGTAGCTCCATGATAAACGGGGCTTCGTCTTTTTCTCTGCCCGAAAATCGATCGACGACAAAAGCAACAATCAATGCTGTGAAAATTCCAAAGAAATAAAGGGCAAAAAGCGCTAGACCACGGCTCCCAATTAATCCGCCCAGAAAAGCACTTGTCGGAATAAAAGCGGTAATGAGAAGTGCGTAAACGGGTAGTCTGGCCGAGCAGGCCGTCAACGGAACTGTTAACAAGGTAAGAAAGCGTTTCTTGGGTGATTCAATGGTTCGCGTGGCCATTATAGCCGGGATCGCACAGGCATGCCCCGAGAGATAGGGGATAAAGCTCTTTCCTGAAAGCCCAAAAAAACCGAGGGGACGATGGCAAATGATTGCGGCTCGAGCAAGATACCCACTGTCTTCGAGTAAACCGATGATAAAGCTAAGAATAAATATCTGAGGAACAAACACCAAAAAAGCGCCAATTCCACCAAAAAGAGCATCACTAACGAAATCGGCAAAGACTCCCTTTGGAATAAAATTTAGGACCAATTCATTGAGCCAAAGGATTATTGACTCGGTACCATCCATCAGTGGTTCTGCCCAGGTAAAAATCGATTGAAAAACAATGAGCATAATAAGCCCAAAGAGAATCCCTCCGGCCCAGCTGGATAGAAAGAAGCGATCAATGCGGTTTTGATTTTTAATAAACAGATCTGGCTCGAGGCCAAACTCTTTGCGCACCTCTCGACTAAATGAAAGAAGGTCTTTGCCCGTTCTGCTTTCGTTCTTTGCCGGGACATAGAGGTCGAGTTGTTCAAAGTTGGCAAGTGCTTCTTGGAGTTCGTTAATACCTGTATTGAGTCGGGCCGATACTGGAAAAACAGGAGACCCCAATTTTTTGGCCAGTCCCTCGACGTCAATGGATTGCCCGACTTTAAGAACCTCGTCCATCATATTGAGGACGAAGATAAAGGCTTTGTTTTTTTCTGCGGCTAATTGTTGGGCTTGGACACCCATGCTGACAGAGCGTTCGAGGCGAGTCGCATCGAGAACACACATAATGACCTTTACTTCATCAGACTCGGCCATCTCTTTGAACTTTTCAATGGCGACTTCTTCGTCCTTGGTGAGTGCTTCAAAAGAGTAAATTCCTGGGTAGTCAACATAGTCGATTCCCTTTGAAGAACCCTTTTTAATTTGGACGGTGACTCCCGGAAAATTGGCGACCTTTTGTTTGAGTCCCGTAAGGCGATTAAACAAAAGACTTTTACCCGCATTCGGCTTTCCGACAATCAGAGCTGAGGCCACTAAGAATCTCCACTGGCAATGTGAATTTTCTCGGCCAGGTCCCTCGAGAGTGAAAATACACAAGGACCGACCTGATAAACCCGAGGACTCCCAAAGGGAGTAATTTTCAAGCAAGTGACCGTTTCACCGGGCTCAAATCCGAGTTCTTGTACGCGGCGGAGGTGCTCTCCTGTGGCGATATCAAGTCGGCTGATTTGGGCCTTTTGACCCTTGCTCATATTCCAAAGACTCATGGGACGTCCTTTCGAACTCCCAGTCTTACTCTCACTTCGATTTTCTGTCATTAACTAGCTGATAATGAAAAAGACTTGATAATACAAGTCTTTTCAGTAGTTTATATTCTTTTCTTGTAGGCAAATAGAAAGCTTGGGGCCAATACGTCCCAAGCGTCTTAAAGATTGAGCTAATTACGCCCTATTGATTGCGGCCAATAGCATTACCGAAGATCGCTCCGGCAACTCCACCGATCAAAGCCCACTCAGGACTCTGTCCAAACACGGCTCCGGCTGTAACGCCAAGGCCAAGTCCACCGAGGGTGTAGACACACTCGTCATCACAACGATTGTTGTTCCAACCGTAGGTGTAGATGTTTGTTCCGTAGTAAGGGTTGTAAACATAAGAAGCACCTGTGTGGATGAGGTAGCTATTGCGGACACAGTAGATATAGGCGCCAACTCTGAAGATTCTGTAATCTCCATAGCTGCGGCATGAGTCGTTATCGTAAACTACGAGGTTCGGTTCGTTACCACCCGTACACTCAGCTCGAACATTGTTTTGATCGTAGAAGTAGGCACCACTTCGAGTATATCGATTGTTCTGTTGATCGTAGTAGTAACCATCATAGGGGTTCACTCTAAGAGCCGAACAGTTAATCGTTCTCGTTTGCACAGGAGTAGGCGTTGCTTGCACAACAACCGTTGTAGGGGTGTTATTACCACTATCCTTGTTCCCGCAGGCGACTCCGAGCACTAAGACTAAACTGAGTAATGAAACTAGAATTTGACGTCCCATTTTACTATTTCCTTTTTCACAAATCATTAGGGTGGTCGGAGCTCGAAGTACATACAGTCACAAAAACCACCTAGTTTCTATTCCGTCTGTAACTTATGCATTCTCAATGCCAATTTACTGGTCCTCTAAGGGCGAATTCATGGCATTAGGAGAAAATTTGATAATAAAAATTCACTTTATCCGTGAAAAACCTATAAACAAAAGTGACTAAAAGAGCCTCGATTAGAATTTTCACAGATTTTCAGGCATTAAACTACCGGAATGGAATCTTTGGTATTGATCGTAGAGGTAATAAATTTCTTCCCCTAAAAACTCTCGAATTTCAACAGGGCTATGGAGATCTTCAAGGTTCGCATCGACGAGTTGTTGCAAGTCTCCGGCAAAGACCCTTGGCCCCAGGTTGTAGATGCCAGGAGTGAAGTAACTCCCTAAATCGGGCGTTGCAAAAGACCCTTCGGCTTGATTGTCCTTTGCCAGTAAATAGGTACGCAGCTTTAAGTAGGCCATAAGTGCCACTTTTGCCTCATTACTCCGACTCTGATTCAGTCCAAAAAACTCTCTGACGTCTTTGTTGGAATAACTTGTGCCTTGAACAATATGAAGTGTTTGGCCACTTCGCCAAATAATTTCGCGTAAGAATAGAACCATTCGCCCCAAGCCATTGCCAAGATCTCCATACTTGTAAAAGACATCGGAGTTCTCTCCTGGAACAAAGAAATTTACGATCTGGGCGTCGGATTTACCGACCATAGAGAGAAAGCCGACTTTCCAGAAACTATCAATAGCGTAGTTGTGTACGGGATTATTAGACCGCAAAGAAGCTTTTCCATAGGGATAAAGAAGTAACGATCCTCCCTGTGAAAGGTGGCCATTGGCTTCACGCATGGCCTTGAGGTTGGCCTTTTGCTTTTCTTCTTTACTAGCTCCATCACTAATGTTGACCGTAATGAAGTGTTTGTGCAGTTCTTCTGGGACCACGTCGAGAAGTGCCTGGTTCACAATGATTTTGAGATCATCTCTTTGCTGAATAATGTAGTCGACAAGGGCAAGGGATTCGACGAGGCCAAAAGGGTGATTTGAAACCATGACGAGTGGACCTGTTTTGGCGATTTTTGCTCCGGGCAGTCTTTGGACGTTGTAATCGATATCCATGGTCGAAAGAAAATCTCTGAAGTAGAGGTGGGACTTCCCGGGGTTGATGAGTCTTGCTTCATTGGATTTTTTCAAGAGGTAGGTATAGCCAGAAATCCATTCGAGGGGCTTTCGCAGCCAGGATTTAAAAGCCTTTACGATTCGCGATTTGAGAGTCGTGGGACGTTCTTGGTTTTGATGGACTTCTTGGGCCCTGAGGCGACTTTCGGGAACTTGGACTTCTATTTGCGGAAGCTGAGTAAAATAGTCTTCACATTTGAAAGCCTCAGCCTTGGCCATATGAGCCTGAAAGAAGATGGCAATCGTAAGCATAAAAAGTGCATTTATTTTCATCGAAAATTCCTGAGTCACCACGTTTGTGAAAGGGAATTTGCAAGGCCTATGCCTCTTTACGACGATCCATGTTGGATCAGGTTTTAGTGATCAAAAGAATGTTCTGATGGGGCGCCTAAAAAAGCTCTCTTATATCGGGGAGATCTTGTTCGAGCTGTAGGTGTAGAAGTTGGGCAAAGCCATCGAGGGCAATAATTGAATTACTTTCGGCATCACCGGAGCCGATGTAGTGAATTCTTTCGACAAAATCTTTATTCACTCTAATGACTTTGCGGTAGGCCTCTTCAAAGTGTTTCAATTCAAAATCGGCCTCGCCACCATCTTTCATATTGAAATATTGTTTGAGGAGATAAAAACCAAGTGAACGAACAATGGTTTCATCAACATTAGAAAAAGGCAGGTGGAAGCGAGCCATGGGGCGAAGAAAATCCATATTGGGGCAGCCACTCGTCGCAAAGACAATTCCAAAAAAAGAATAGAGTCCATCTTGGAGACTTGTTTTTTTCTCGTAAAACCGATCCTCAGACGTGACGCGCACATGGACCTTTACGTAACTCTTTTGATCTTTGTATTCTTCAAGATAGGGCGAGAGATTCTTTGCAACAGGGCAGAACTGATGCTTTGACTCATCCAGAGGACAATCTTTGCATTTTTTGTAGGATAAATGGGTCCACTCTGGTAGCTGAGATTCATCTATGTTACTAAGTATAAATCCAGTTTTATCTGAGAGTTGGAGGGTGTAGGATCGCTTTGAACCATCTTCGAACTGAAAATCATAGATAAATTCTGTACTCATAGGAATAGTTTAGATTGAATAAACAAAAGAGCAAGCTCATCTTCCGAATCCTTTTTCTACTTGGCCCAATCGCCCTGTTGAATATGCTTTCCTGTCAAAGTCAGCCCGACCTAAAGCCAGATGATTCCGCTATTGTGCTACTTGATTCTGGGGCTCCAGAAGCGAATAAAGACTTTGATTTTAGAGAGTCACTTGTCATGGGAACGAAGGCGCAAATTTTTATTGAGAAGCGAAGCCGTGATAAAGTTCCAATGTTATTTAAAGCCTTTCAAAAAGTAGAGAATTACTATTCTAACTACAGACCCGATTCCCATCTCATGGGTCTTCGAAAAAATAGTGATACAGTGCTACCTTCTGATTTTAAGAACCTCCTTAAAATTTCCGAGGAAGTATGTCGTGAGAGTCATGGGGTATTTAATGCCAAGGTCGCACCACTGACCGAAGATCTTTACGCCTTTAATAGGGGCGTTCGAAAAAAGAAAAATACCGCAGATCTGATTCGATTTAAGGGATCGGCAACTCATCAAATGAGTGAAGCCTGCTCGATCAATATAAAAGAAGATGCTCGACTCCTGGATTTTGGTGGAATCGGTAAAGGATACGCTTTGGATCAAGCTCGGAAAATAATTGATTCCGGAGAGAAGGCTCTTTTGAAAATTAGTGGTGATATTTATTGTTCTCACCGCTGTCACTTTAATATTCTTTGGCCCAAATCTGTCCAAGGAAGTCGGCAAAGAGACTTTCAGAAGAGCTATGTGACTTGTCACCCTGGTAGTACCATCTCCACAAGTGGTAATTATAATATCTATAGAGGCACTTCAAAAAATAATCACCTCCTCGATTTAAAAGAGGGACACTCCCAGCAAGGTACGAGTTCAATAACTGTGGTGGGTCTTGGTTCGAGTGCGCGAATTGATGGAATGACCACGGCTTTGAGTATTATAGCGCCAAAAGTGAGGCGGGAGTTTCCATTAAAAAATATAGCCTGGCTTCATATCGATCAGACCGGTGCCGTAGAAACCTCTAAGAATTTTAAGCAGTTTTTTTGTTCTCCCTAGGGATCGGGATGACGAGGTAAAAAAGTGCTCCCCAGTAACAAAGCTGAAATAGGACAGAACTTATTAATTTAAGATCTGAGTAAAAACCCATTTTTATGTCACTAAAAAGAGTGGGTAAAAGACCAATTAAAATATTCGCCAAAGACAGAAACAATACGAGGACAAAGAGTCGAAGACTTTGCCCCATTCTTCTTGGGTAGACCATTCCGAAATGAAAAACAATAAATAGAAATATAGGAATGACGAAGAGGTGGTGGCTTTGACTCTTAATCCAGAACTCAAAGCTCGGTAGACTGGGTCTTTGGGTAACATAATAGTTATTAAGGATTATAAATAGAGATGTAACTCCTTGAAGAAAAAAACAGGTGATAATTGGAAAGAGTAGCCAGCTCGATTTATTTTTCAACTTGAAAAGCCTTTTTGTAAAAGAGATGACTGGCACCATAGCTTAAAATGAGCCACGAGATGATAACTGAAAAAAAAGTGAGGCTCTTTAAAACCGAAAGAAAGTAGATCGACCAGGCATACAGAAGAAGTCCGAAGAAGCAGTGAAGGGCCGAGCTGGAAAAATAGACAAAAAGGACCCTTCTGATCAATGGCGAAAGGGTTTTCTGCCTGAGAAAACAACCGACAAAGTTCAAGCCCGCAACGAGCAAAATAAAAATTTGTATATGATAGTGGGTGAGGGCTTCAGAAAAAACTCCCGGATCGAGAAAGAGAGATTCGTTGCCGGTAACATGGGTCAGACTCTCCAATGGCAATAGGCCCAAAGGGCTTTGCATCAGAACGAGGCCCGGGGTTATTAACAAGAGTAAGACATTGAACACCATGAGGTACTGACTCATCAATTGATCGTGGTGGGGTATATGGCTTTTATAGGCTTTCACCTTAGAGTCCTGCGGGCGAAGTCTTTTGATGGAGGCTGAGAGCTTCGTTTTCTGCTTCTGTTGAAGGTGGCTTTATTAATTTATTAAATAAAAACGAGGCTTTTTTGCGGGCCCGATCAACGGCATAGGAAGTCAGTGTCGCCCCGGTTTGCATAGAAATTTCCCCGCCCATTTTTTGGCCAAGGTTTTTTACTGAATTGAGAAAGGATTTTTTGGGTTGATACTCTTTGGGCTCAAAAAATGCGAGAATTTCTATGGATTGAATATCTCCCGACGGAGAAAAGATAAAGAGTAGAGCTTGGTTTTTTGTTCTGACTCGGTGGCTATCAATAAGTCCGTAGCCGATAACTTTTTTATTTTTAACGGCTTTAAAGCTTTGTAAAAAAGGGCGCACGTCTTGCTTGAGATTCAAGGTCTTTTTAAGGTGGTCTCGTATCTCGGGCGAGACGACCTTCGTTTCTTTTTCGACGGACTCACAAGAGAAGTATTCACAAGTCAAAGCCTCGGGAGAGGAAAAATCACCCAAGGCTGATTGACTGAAACAAATAGCTAACAAACTAATAAGGAGGCGGACCTTGTTGTTTTTAGAAAATAAAGCCAAGGCCAACTTTTGTAGAATCAATGGTATCTCCACTTTTTTCTTTTAAGTTCTCATGCTCGACTTTAACAACGACCTGTTCGGTTGGATAGTAGTTAAAACCGAGGTTAAAGCTCGTCATTTCGAGAGTTTCATTCTTGGTAATACTGGGGTCGACGCTATCATGAAGATTTAGAAAGTTGTAGTGAAGAAATAGGTTCAGCTTCTGCCCGTCGTTGACGTCGAGGAGCTGGAGAACATCATATTCTAAAGTAGCGTAATAACCGACAGAATTCTCGCCAAGGCCCTGTCCCGTGGCTGTGAAAATTTTATCGGTATCACTGAGGCTGCCCTGGGCAAAAAGAAAAGAAAGCCGGGCTCCCCACTTTTGAAACTGACCGTGTATTTCGGAAATGCTCAGGTTGGCGTCACCGAGAGCCTCGTTACCTTGTGCAGAATTTCCAGAAACAATACTTCCGCCGATAAAGCCAAAGTCATCAATATTGTAGTCGAAGCTGAGATAATAGACGTGATCATTGGCTGTGGCCTGTCCACCTTTTTGTCGTCCGCCGCGAATCCAGCTTGATGCCGAGTAGTTGGCAGCATTAGGGGCTGTCATTAGACCGTAAGAGTACTTAAGATTGCCCCAGGTGTTATAAAAATTAATTCCATTCTCGTGCCATGTGCTTGGAATGAGGAAGCGCTCGGTTCGTGGGCGATCGACCATCGGAAAGAAGATCGGCTCATGGCTGGTGTTGACGAGCCCGACAGGAATAAAGAAGTGTCCAATTTGAACGCCGTAGTTCTCCCAAAAATTATAGTCGAGATAGAGAAGTTCAATGACGACCTGGTTGGAGTGTTCAAATTCGATTTCAGAGTTTAATGAGAGGTTTTCGGTAAATCCATAAGAAATGTAGGGGACGAATCGATAGACGTCGGTCGTTTGCCCAACCTTAGTGGGGTCGCTATCGCCAGAGGCTTTACGCCAGACGACCTCGCCATAGCCACCAATAGTTACATTACCTTGTTTGGCCCCTAGGTAACGAGCTCCCTGGGCTTTTCCGAGATCCTGGGCTGTTTGTTTGTCTCCGGCCGCCTCGGTGAGGGTCTGCACTTTCTTTTCGAGAGCATCGATCCGACTTTCGTGGGTGGAGTTGGCATCAGCGTGAGTAGTGATAAATAATCCAATTAGAATTAGAGTTAGTGTTTTCATAAGTTTTCTCCCTTGATCTTTGGTAGCAATTTCAAGGGTGGGGCGCCAGAAAATTCAGTAATTTCAGTCAGTTGAAAAGCTGTTGAGAGGATTCTGCAAGTTTGATGAAAAGTGCTTGAATCCCAATTGAGAATTGGGTTATTTTGACCCCCTCAATGTAATTAAGGAGATTTGATGGCTAAGCACAAAAAGTCTGAGCGTAAAAAAGAAATCGATCGTCGCCGTCGTCGTCGTAAGAAGCGTTTGAAAGAGCGTACGAAGGAAGAAAGACTAAAGTGGTCGAAATAAAAAAAGCCAGCATTGAGCTGGCTTTTCTTATTTGTGGCTTCGCTTTCACTCAATCGAGTCTTGGCGGACCAGATTTATTCTGAAAGCCAATGCCTCAATTTATTAGTTATAGCGATGGATCAAATGATATCCAAATTGGGTTTTTACTGGGGCTGAAGTTTCACCAACGCCAAGAGCGAAGGCAGCATCTTCAAATGGCTTAACCATTTGGCCCTTAGTGAATTCACCCAAGTCTCCACCTTCTTGCGATGAAGGACATTTTGAAAACTTCTGTGCAAGAGTTTCGAAAGTTTCACCTTCGCCGAGTTTTTTAATCAAATCCTGTGCTTCATACTCTTGTTCTACCAAGATATGCTTTGCTTTTACTGAAGACATAACGTCCCTCCAATAGTGATTTTTGAGGATTCAGGGCTATCAGAGTTTTGCAGTCGGGTCAAAAGCTTAGGTGCCAGGCACAATAGACTCGACGCTGGTCTTTTTTTGGTCTGTTCACACTGTGTCGGGTCCCTTTTTTTGCTGAGAATTTGATAGGATAGAGCCAAGCAAGGAGCTCGTAATGTCTGATCTTGATGGAAATTCAATTTGTTTGAGTCGTAGTTTAGAGGCTCTCTTGCGCGATCACCTGGATGATACCCAGAAAGATTTGGTGTTCAAGCGCCTCGATCATCATATAAAAAAATACAAAGCGCTCAAAGAAAGAAATCCCAAGCGGGTGGCCGAGTACTTTCAAATTTCGATGGATCAGCGTCTCGATCAGCAAATGGAAAAGCAAAAAGATCTCAGTGCTAAAATCAGCTGTAAAGCGGGATGCCATGAGTGTTGCAAGCAAGTGGTCACAATCACTCGAGATGAAGCCGTGCTGTTAAGAGAAGTAATAGAAGACCTTGGAATCCAAATCGATGTGAATCGACTTCTAAAACAAGTCGATGCCAATTCGCGAACTTGGTACCAGCTTGAGGGAAAAGATCGCGAATGCGTTTTTTTAGACGAGGGCGGGCAGTGCAAAGTCTACAACTGGCGTCCTCTCTATTGCCGCAAGCACCTTTCTCTGGATGAGCCGGCCCTGTGTAATAAAGAGGACTCAAGGCATCCGCGTATGTACATTGACCCAGAAGCTGAGATCATCGCAAGTGCCGCCACTTCATCAACAGAATCGGGGCCCATGGCCCGCTTGCTTCTGGACGAAATCGAAAGCCAGGCCTCAATAGGCCCATCGCCCGAAAAAACCATCCGGTAAAGTGTTCTTTTGTTAGCGAAAATTTATCAAGGGCGAAAGAGAATTCTCTTTTGGTAACGCCATTGCGCTACCAAAAGGAAGCTTCTACCTAAAGTATGAATGATTTTTTGAATTCGATGATTTTAAGGGATTGGGGGCAGCCAATCTTCTTGAGCTCGTCGATGTGAGCCTTTTGCTTGTGAATAAACTGTCGAGGATCGAAAGAATCCAGTTTGTTCTCCGAATCCATGTCGAAGCGATAGTCCCTTTCGAGATACTGAAAGTAGTTGTTCATGCTTTTGTGGTTTTTTGCCAGAAAGCGATCGAGCTCAACAAATTCATTTCCGCGAGACTCGTAAAACGCGTGGAGCATGCAGCCCACTTGGTTTATGTCTTCGTCGATGAATTTCTTTATTTGTCCAGGGTTATCGAATTCTTCAAGATTTAACTTCTTAGCAGCTGACATCAACACTCCTCTAAATGGTTGATTTAACTTTAGCCTTGAACTTAGTAATTCGACAGTTTTGAAGTGAATGATTAGGAATTTCCTAATTATTTTCGCTGTTTCGTTTTGGGATTTTGCTTCTTAGGAAGGCATTCGATGAGTTTCTTGATGCTCATACTCTTTTTATTGGCTTTAGGCCATATTGCATAGAAAGGTAAATATATGGGAGAGCCAATTGAGAAGGCTTTGAGATCTTTTCCCCAAGACGAGAACTGAATCTCATCGAATTGATCCGAAATTAATGACACTGAATAGGCTCAAAATAAGACGGTTTCTTAGTGTCATAATTATGATTTTTGGTCTGGTTGCTCCATTATTACGACACCGAGAGGCTGTAATCGATTTTAT
>JAUICP010000010.1 GCA_030427805.1 Bdellovibrionia bacterium | reverse complement strand
ATAAAATCGATTACAGCCTCTCGGTGTCGTAATAATGGAGCAACCAGACCAAAAATCATAATTATGACACTAAGAAACCGTCTTATTTTGAGCCTATTCAGTGTCATTAATTTCGGATCAATTCGATTTGAGAGAATAATTCGCCATTTAGTTACAATCGTTATGATGAAAATCCGATAAAACCAATAGTGAGTAAACGCCTAAGTTTTTTGACAAAAAAGAGTTCTGAAGAAATTTTATCTGCTAAGAAGCAGTATTTCTTAGTTCTCTATACTGTTAGCTGGTTGGTCATTCTTTATTATCTTTATCGATTTAATTTCGTGTACGAAACATCGGATTACAATATTGGTTTTGCCCTTTCTGGAATTCTTATGCTCGCTTCAGGGGGACTCTACCATTTTCAAAAATCTCCACTTTTATCGATAAGTGTGTTTTTCATTAATCTTGCGTTTATTTCCGGACTTCTCATTTTTGGAACGGGAGGCTTTGCCGCTCCTGGAGCCATTTGGCTGATGGGAATTCCAATTTTTGGTGCCATCATAGGATCAAGAAAGGGACTTTTGCTCGGAGTTGGCCTCGTGGTGATGATCTTTGGCTTCTTCACACTTGATGAAATTTACCTTCATTCCGAAAAAGTACTATTTTCACAGTCTGACTTCACGAGCGAGAAAAGACTGAGTATGATATTATTCTTCATAGTCATAATGCCTACACTTTATTACTTTGTAAAAAAAGAAGATGAGAGAATTCACAAAATTCATCGACAGAAAGAAGAAATCGATCTCCTATTAAAGGTTCTTGTTCACGATATTGCAAATCCAATGATGTTTGCAGATATGAAGGCTAAGAAGCTATCGAAAAAAGCTGAGCTGAGAGATGATAAGGATCTTGCCCGCCTCAATGTTATGATTTCGACCATGATGAATGTACTTAGAGCCGTAAGGGCTGTCGAAACGCTTAAAGATGGTAAGTTTGATGTTTTGTTTAAGCCCACAGATATGAAAGCTTGTCTTAAGCAGTGTGTAGAGATTTACAAAGATCGAATCGAAGAAAAGCAACTTAATATTAGGTACGATTGGGACGATAGCGTAGAGTTTCTTGTCGATTCAGAACCGACGATCTTAGTGAGCCAAGTTTTGGCCAACTTTGTGTCCAATGCCATAAAATTCTCATACAAAGGTGGCACTCTCAATTTTAGGCTCTATAAGGGGGTTGATGGTCAAGTCTCTTTAACCTTACGAGATCATGGCCAGGGAATGTCCTCAGAGAAGCTCCAAGAAATATTTCAAATGGGATCTAAAACTTCTACCGAGGGAACCGCCGGCGAGAAGGGGACGGGATATGGAATGCCTCTGGCTAAAGCCTTTGCCGAGCGCTTAGGGGCAGAAATTGAAGTAATTTCCCAAGAAAAAGACGAATCCTCAGACTCCCACGGCACCGAGGTCAATATTAAGTGGGCTGCCTAAAGCTCTTTTTGTGACAATATTCTGCAAGCCAAAGTAATTAATTCTATATCTATAATAGGTTTTGATATTAGGACTCTCTGTTCGTATCAATAGCCCATGAGGAAGATTGCTAGCACTCTAATTATGGCGGCAACATTTAGTTTGTTGCTTCTGCCACTTTTAACTGAAGCCCACCCGAATAATACCTGGTGGACTCGTTTAACTGTCAAAAAGCCCCGGGTGAAACCAACCGATTGGCTCTCCAAGGGGGAGTACTCAAGCAATCTCTTTAGTCAGCGTGAGCAGGACATCAATAGCCTCGAGGTTGAAGAAGTCGCAGCTCAGAATAAGGCAGAGTTTTGGCGCATGGAGCGACTCGCACGAGAGCCCATAGAAAGTACTGCTCGAAGAGCGGAATTTATTGATCAGTCCCAAGCACAAAAAATTCTCGATCAAAACTACCACAACCAAGTTGTGGGGTTTAATAAACAGAAGCAGTATGATCCAGATCTCCAGTTGGGTTTTTGCTTTGGTCGAGCTATGTTTACCCACCTTTATTTGCTACACTCGGGGGTGGCTAAAGAATCGATTATGAAGGCTTGGGTCATCGGCCCGATGCTTTCTGACGGACTAAATTGGGAGTATCATGTCGCCACCATAGTGAAGGCGTCCGATGGCGGTTGGTGGGTGATTGACCGAGTTGCTGGGCGAATTATTAAAATTGAGGAGTGGTTCGAGAAAATGCAGGGGATGAGCACTGACGACAAGCTCCGGATTTATTTTACCTCTGCCAGTCGCTTCTCTCCCTTTTCGGATGAAACCTATAATCCTAGGGATCTTGGCTTGATGGAGTCCAGCGAATCTGATTTTTACAACTCCTATTTCAAAGATATGCTCAACTACTTTTCTAAGAATCGCGAAGGCTTTGCCCTAAAGCGCTTCGAAGAAGAGTATAATTACCGCAATGACCTCAGAGACCTTCGACCCATGCCCTTTGATTGGCGTCCTATTTCGGCGGACTTCTTTAAGAAGAGCTGTGAATCTCACTTTGAGTAATTGAATTTTAAGAGCCGGTCTTGCCCGTTCAATCTTAATGCGAATTAGTGCTAGGTCTTTTAGCAAATTGTATTATAATTCTCTGAGGAGAACTTATGATCGAGGTAAAAGAGCTAGATATTGAATTGTTTCCCGTTGGAGAAATCACTCCGGGTTGGGTTCACTTGGTTAACAATGGGATTGGTGCTCCAATTCGTGTTCCAGTCATTGTTGCTCGGGGCAAGACGCCAGGTAAAACCCTGGGGCTAACTGCGGCAATCCATGGGAATGAGCTCAATGGAATTCCAGTTATTCAAAAAATATTTGAAGAGCTCAGACCTAAGGACCTCGTGGGTAATATCGTTGGGGTATTAGCCTCTAATATTCCCGGTGTTTTGAGGGGAGAGAGGACTTTTAGTGATGGTGCCGATCTCAATCGGATCGCTCCCGGCAACCCCGACGGCAATAACAGCGAAGTCTACATTCATCGTTTCTTGAATCGAATTATTTATAAATTCGATTATCTGATCGATCTCCACACGGCGAGCTTTGGCCGGGTTAACAGTTATTACATTCGCGCCGACATGAGCGATGAGGTCACGGCTCGAATGGCTATGCTTCAAGCCCCAGATATCATTCTCAATATTCCTGCCTCGGATAAAACCATTCGTGGGAGTGCTGCCGAAAAAGGTATTAAGAGTATCACCATAGAGTTAAAAGACCCCCACAAGTTTCAGTTTTCGGTGATCGATGAGGCCATTTTTGGAATTCGCAATATTCTTTACGACTTTGGAATGATACCCGGGGAGGCCAGTTGCCCGGTGGATGATAGCATCCTATGCGATGGCTCCTATTGGCTTTATACCGACGAAGGGGGGATCTTAACGATATTTCCCCATACGATGGATCCTATTAAAAAAGGACAGAAGCTTGCCCAAGTACGAACCATCTTTGGCAGTATTGCCAAAGAGTACTTTGCAAAAGATGATGGAATCTTGATTGGTAAGAGCATCAACCCGATTAATCAAACGGGGAGCCGCATTGTACACATTGGGCTGAATCCAAGAACAATTCCGTGCATCCTTTGAGGTGCCAGGCACCAAAAGGTAGCGTGCTCGCGTCATTGTGGGCCTTAGCCTAGAATAATTTTGCTAAATTTCAAAGTACTCATGGGTGAGATATCATAGCTCTCATATCAGGAGAGTTTTATGTGGCTAGGTTATATTTCTATAGTGCTATTTTTTTCGATGAGTTCACTTGCGATGGATAGGTCGGAGTGTAATAAACAGAGCGCACAAGCTGATCAGCTTTCATCTCAGGGAAAAAAAGATGAGGCACTAGATTTGGCTGTGAAGGTCGTTAATTCTTGTAAGCCGGCTCCTTACAATGCTCTGATGGTTGCAGGAAAGAAAACACTTCACCACCTTGAAAAGCCTAAGGAATCCTTAAAGTATTTTAACCAAGCAATCAAACAAGGTCCTGACTACTATATGGGTTATCTCAATGCCTCGGCTGCCTATATGGGCTTGGAAAATTACGATAGGGCAATAGAGCTTGCGAAGTTAGCGGTCGAAAAAGCGAAAAGCAAAAAAGATAAGCTAAAAGGTCGTTATAATCTTGGTCTTGCCTATTTTAAAAAGGCTGCTCCTACCAATGACAAAGAAAATTACACCTTGGGTTATGAGCAGTTTAAGCAAACAGTTTCTTCAAGCCTTTTCAAAACTACAAGCCACTATTTTATGGCTCTATATGAAGAAGTTATACTCCATGACGAAGCAAAAGCTAGGGCGAATTACACTGAAGCATGTAAGGGGCGGCATCAAGCATCTTGCCAAACATTACCGGCCCTCACTGCGCGCATGGCGCCCTATAAAAAATCAAACTATAAACCAGCGGGTGATTTTAATAGCCTTGATCTTGCCCAACTCTCCAAAGAAATGAAAGAGTGCTACAAAGCCAAATATAATATGGAAGACGGAATTGCCGAGCGAACGGTAGCGTCGATCACGGGGTCCTTCCAATCTATGGATGATCAGCAGAAGAAAAAGATGTACATCTCGACCTTGAACTCAATTGGTTGTAAGTAGCTTAAATTCAATTGTAAATACTCCACGAACCCGAAAAATGATGTTTTCTCGCTAGCCTGAACCCAAATTCTCAGGTACCAAGTACTTTCTGGAAGTCTCAGAACCTTTCCTTAAATTGGCGTATGAGTTTTAGTGCGGGTTGTTGAACAGGAGTATTGAGCATGTGGAATAAGCTGAATAAATCGATGATGGTCTGCCAGATGTCTTTTGGTCTTTCCTTTTATGGGGTCATGGCCATACTCACTCGCTTTTTCCTCGAAGACCTCAAATATAGCGAAGCCGATACGATGTTGATTGTCGGTGCCTTTTCTTCTATTGGACCTCTTTTTGCCATTGCCGGTGGTTTTATTGCCGATAAGTTTTTAGGAGCCTATCGCTCACTGAGACTGGCCTTCACATCATTCACTGTGGGTTTTGCACTTTTAGCCATTGGTGCCAGTGCGATCAATGTGCCCCTGACCTTAGCGGGAATTGCACTCGCGAGCTACGCCCGGGGATTGATGTCGCCCAGTTATCCGACGATCTTTAAAAGAACTTTTTCTGGTAAAGAGGATTTTGAAAAAGGCTTTCCCGTTAACTATTCGGTGAATAATGTGGGAGCACTGCTGGGCCAGTATTTCTTTCCGTTGTTAGTTGCGGTCATTGGTTTTAATGGAGGCTTTCTTCTTTCATGTTCTATTGCGGCCCTTGCCGTAGCTATTTTGTTTATGTTGCGAAAATCCTTTGTGGAAATCGGTGCTGAAATTGATCAAGAGCCTGTCAGTATGAAAAATTGGATAGCCTTTAGCGCGACATCGATCGCCATGATTGGCCTTGTCTTTTTTATGTTTTCAAATATGGAGATGGGAAAGAATATCGTTTACGCCATTGGTGCCGGAGCGATCATCTATTTTATTAGCCTTATGATAAAAGCAGAAAAGGCTGACACTCTTAAGATGGGTACGATTCTTATCATGTTTGTTTTGACCACTGCCTTTTTTATTTATTACGGTCAGATGATGACTTCTATGAATATCGTTTCGATTAATACCATGCGCGGAGATCTCTTTGGTTTTATTCCAATTGCCCCCGAGGCGGCGATGGCCATGAATCCGCTCTGGTGTATGGTGGCTGGTCCCGTCATCGCAGGAGTTTTTTCGGCACTAGAAAATCGCAACATTCATTTAACCACTGCAACAAAAGTCTCCATTGCCTTTGTTTTAACGGCCATTGCTTTCGCCATTCTTACTTTGGCTACTATGAATATTGGTGAGAACGTAATTATCATCCCAGAAGTCTTTTTAGTGATCCACTTCTTTCAGGCTTTCGCTGAAGTTGTGGTAGGTTCACTTGTAGTAGCCTTTATATTGTCGGTTACACCGAAACACATCGAAGCCTTTTCGGTGAGTCTTTTTTCGGTAGCGATGGCTCTCAGTGGAATCATCGGTGCCGTAATTTCGACGGCGATCTCCGTCGAAAAGGGCCAAGAAATTACCCAAGAAGTGGTAAAAACAGTTTATGGAAATTACTTTGCCCTTCTCACTTTTTGGGCCGTCGTCATGGTCGTTGTCGCCATGCTCGCATCCTATATAATTCGTAAAATGCTCGCTAAGGCCCGCTCTATCTAGTGCCGGGAACCAAATGGTAGCGCGACTGCGTCTAAAGTAAAATAATAACTAACTTAGATGGGGTTTACTCACTGTCGATGGATCAACGGGTTTGCCGGGTCTACGTTTTTTATGACGATATCGGCTTTTTCTTTGGGTTGGCATTTTTCAAAGTAGAGCTTTTGCCCCGGGATATAGCGCTTTAGGTACTTTTCACGGGTGGCATCCTCGCCACCGAGAATTTCGGCATCCCTTTTAATCCCCCTTGCAAGGGAGGTGTCAAAATCAATATCGACAAAAATTCTAAAATCCCAATGGGAGTTAAGCTCAGGTCTGTATAAAAAAACACCCTCAAAAAGAACAATGGTATCTATATCGACATGAATCGCTTTATTTTCGACGGTGCTGTCGGTTCTAAAATCAAATTTAGCGGACTTGAGTTCTGTGGGTACACTCACTTTTTTTATTGGCTCTAAGAAGTTCCCGTTAAGCCATTCGTAATCAAAGGAATCTTCAAAATAACCTTTTGGTGATAAGTTACCTTGAGTAATTCTGATCTCTCTTGGGTTATGAAAGCCATCAATCGATGCTCGGGCGACTTTTCTCCCCAGTTTCTCTATATAGGGAACGAGCTCATTAGCCATTGTGGTTTTTCCAGCACCATCGATTCCGTCAATTCCAACAAGGGTTGGTCCATGGGTTTGAATCTGGTGAATTCGATTTGCGAGGTAATTAAGGAGTTCATCTCGTTTCATAGTTTTGCAGTCTAGTTGTAGAACTATACCGTGTCACTGGCCAAGGTAGACGCGACGGATTAGTCAGTCCTAGTAAATTTAAGCGATAAGATCTAAAAGATTTTGTCGATGAAAGCCCTTCTTCTTGGCGTCTTCGACGGTTTGAACAAAACAACTCTCATCGTGTAGGGACATAGTTATTTCGTCATACTCATTGTCAGAGGGGAGAAAGTACAGTTTTTGTCCTGATTGAAAGGCGCAGCATTTAACCATTGGATAGTTGGTATTGATTTCCAAATTGGTCAGTTCTACTCCGAGTTTTTTCGCTATGTCTTGGGCGGATTGGCTAAACTTTGCCGATGTATAAAAGACGGGTCTAACGACATGGTTTTCGCTTTTGTGAGTGAGGCGATAGTGAGTCATGGCCCCTTGTAATTGAAATATTTCATCGCCTTGAATCACCTTATCATCCTTAGAGTATTTGGCCCGAATGACAAGAACTTCACCCTTGGTTCGAACAAGTAAATCAAAGCCCGATTCATTGTCCTTTTCAAGCAGGCGAGAATAAATCACCTCATGGCCTCGACTCTCATTTAAGAATCCAATATATCGTTCATACATTTGATCAAGCTCTTCGGCTGTGAGTTTTTCTTTTTGAACGGAGCCAACCTCTTCGGGGCGTGACTTAAATCGACTTAAAAGGTCATACCTTCGGACGAGTAAGATTGAACTCGTCACAAAAATCCCAAGTGATGAGGTGATCATCAAACTTAATGTCCACTGGGGAATTAGTGTTAAATCAAATAAAGTCATACTTAATTATCGGTCCTAACACAGGTGTGCAAAATGGCGCTAAGTCTAGTTGATTATGGTTTTTTTCGAAACTTTTCTTGTTCTCCATTGTTTCATTCATACATGGGTAAGGAAGGTAGGAGGACAGTATGGGGAAATTTCTAGTAATATTAATGGGTTTAGTCATTTCAGTTCGCGGGGCAATGGCCCAAGTTCAAGATAAACTAGCAGGGGATCGCACGGAGACTTACGTCAATATTGAGTTCTCTCCTGATAATAAGTACGCCATTATGATGGAGGCGAGTTCGTCTCAGAATGCGACGAAGTATAAGACCTACCTTTCGCAAGTGAATGACAAAGGTGATCTCGTTCCGGCAAGTGGAAAAGGGCAAGAGATTGGTGCCGTTCCGCAATTTGGAATGCCTCAATGGGGGCAGGATAAATTTGGTGTTTACGCCGTCATGCTCGATACCAAAGGTAACCTTGTTTTTATTCGCCCCAAGGGGAGCGGTAAACCGGTTATTCAAATCCTTGGCGACAACGAAAAACCAGTGGAAAAATTAAAGCGAGTGTTCCCTTATCCCAGTCTCAATAAGGCGTCGGGAAAGCGTTTTGTTACTTATCAAATCAGAGATACGAGAAACAAAGTCTTTAAGCAGGTTCTTGTCGACATTTCGATTAAAAATCCAGTACACAATGTTGTCTATAAAGAAGCCTACATCAATGGACGAACTCCTGGGCCTATTGTGAACTTCGCACGCTGGCTTAAGGGTAGTCATAAGCTCTACTATGGAGCCTATGAACCCGGTTGTAACTTACCAAAATCCTCAGTTTGCCCTTCGCAAGTAAAAATGATTGAAATGAAAAGTGGTAAGGTCGCAAGCAATCAGTATGTCACAAATGATGATCATCACAAAATAGATGCTTTTCCGTACATGGATGGTTCGACAATTAAGCTCTTTGCTGGTCTTGATCTCACCGAAAAAGGTGGTGAATACAAGTACAACTCGAAATCAAAAAAATTCGTTCTTAAAAAGACGATGGATCTGAAGTTTGGTCAGACCGACCTAAAAAAACCAGGTGGTGCCCAATCGATGGAACCCTTTATGTGGAAAAACGATCTCTACGTGGTTTACCAGGTTATTGATATGGGACTGGGGATTGTTTCTCCGGTGGCAAACTCCTTTCCTGGAGAGATTTGGATTTACAAGTCAAAGAGCCAAAAAACCTGTCGTGTGAGTATGAGAGACTTTCCATATAATCCGGCTCACCCGGATAAACGAGCCCGCGTTGACGCCGAGCCTGTCATTTCAAAGGATGGGAATTTGGCAAAGCTCTATTATCACTCATCGCCGCAAATTCCTGGGGACGGGGATCTTATATTTGATCTGCGAAAAATTACCCTAAACGGCAAAGCGCGCTTTGATGATTACTGTGGATTTTAGAACGTCTCAAAAAAAATTATAAAAAAGTGATATTAAAATATTTTTCCATGTAGATAACTTATTTGTCATGGGGTTTGGAGGAATGAAATGAAATGTCTAATAGTATTAGTTTTAGGTACGCTAATTTGGAATTCGAGCTATGGAGACACTGTCTTACAGGAAACTAATAGAGTCGAAATGGGTAAAGGCTTTTTAGAAAATAGCCCTTACGACTGGTCAATGTTTCTTAACCCGGGGAGCGGAGATACAGGTGATACAAATTTAAAAATCAGTTTTCATGGAGGGGTGGAGTCTACGGGTGACCTCGACTTCGTACCTCTTTCTTATGATTGTACGAACTGTAGTAAACCAAATGGAAATGAAATAAAATCAGCGACTGGTATAAGTTCGCCCGGTTGGACTTTTTATCCCGCTACAAATTCAGCTGAAGGTGAAAGCTTTATAGTGATGAGTGAAAATGAAGGAGTCGGAATTTACGCAGCTTCTCACCATCAGCACTATCGACCATCCAATCGATCGGGTCTCATCTATCAAAAGACCCCAATAGGATCTCAAGGTGTTGGCGTTTCTCGAAACATGGATGAGGTAGCAATGTATCCTTGGAGTGGAAATAGAGATTTAAGAATAAATATCGTGGATACAAAAATGAAAACGTCCGTATTAGGAGATGAAGGTCACTGTCGATTTAATTTTACTACGACCCTAAAGTGTCAGGGATGCGATCATCCAGTTGTTAACTTAATGGTAAGGAGTGCATCCACGGGTTCAAATAACCCTAAAGAGGGAACGATTCCAAACGATGACTTTAGTCCCATATCTAAGCAATACAACTTTATGGCGCTAAAAGATGGTTTTAAATACCTCAAACATCGTAATGGATCTACGACTGTTGCCATAAACAGAATGGATGCCACTGCATTTGCGGCGGAAAGTAATTCGCGTGAAATGAAAATCGATGTGACGTTTCCCCAGTTCAAAAGGATTCTTGGCTTTTTGGCACAAGCCAATGGAGCGGCCGATGCGGAGGAGTTTTATGGACCTAACTGGGATGATCCCACAAAATGGTATGTTAGAGGTATAAAGACACGCATGGAAGTAACCGCCGACGATAATGGAGAGAAGGTGAGATGTGGTGGTAAGTATAAATCTTTTATTGTGAGAAAAGTCGATATTTAAGATTAAGAATATTGGCGATTCAACATGGACTTGTTGTTTCGCCTTTCTTTTTAGATCAGTGCCAAAGTCGCTGGGCTCCCATTTTCTCACAAAAATGACCGGAAGCCCAGATTGTCTCTATTTAATACACTCTTGGGTAATTCCTTTGATTTGAGTGCAACCTGTTTCAAAATGAACATAGTAGTAAGGGGTATAGAAGGTCTTTCAAGGGATATGTTTCTAATTTCTTAAGTGTAGAATCTTTTCTTTAGTATAAAAACCTTCTCATTCTATTTCAGGGTTTGGAAAACATTGAAAATTTATGAATAGTTTAGGGAGGAAGAATGATTCGTCATCTCAATGTATTTCTATGTCTTGTTGTCGGGGTTTTTATAAGTGTCACAGTCCAAGCTAGGGATTATCACTTTCATCACAATACATCCTTTGGGACCCTTAGCGATAAATCGCGCCATCAAATCGACAAGCTGATGCAGTTTAGAAGTGCGCAACTGAATTCTCAGATTCACAAGCGCTGTAGAACAGCTTGGCAAAAGAAGTTTGGTAGCTATAGCTTTATGGGGAAGACTTATCCCTGTAGTGCCAACTTTGCGGCCCTTCGCCATGGTAATGGGTTTCGTCTTATGGATGGCCGAATTAAGCGAATTGGTCAATTTTTTGGTAACAATGCTTCATCGGTTAAGTACCATGGTGCCACTGTCTACCTGAATCGAGATTTTGTTTTCTCAGTTGATGTGGATCCTATCCATAAGAATTACGTCCTTTCGAGCTTAGATCATAGAAAAAAGGCGTGGATGAATGAGAGAAAACCCATTCATCAAAACCTCAGTATTCGTCACATGCCCTACGGTAAGACGCTTTACACTAAGGTGTGTTCGGAGTTGCCCGGATTAGAAGCCAAACTCAAAACTTCATCATTAGAGGGAACCATAAAAAAGAGAGTTGCAATTTTCTTTACGCTCAAGGCGAGGTTTAAAATTGAGGCCAGTGCCGGATACGCGAAATATGATTCAGCAAGCCTCTGTGGAGCGGCAAAGCTAGAGGCTAAAGAGATCGAAGCCTCGAATACACTAGATATTAATAAAATCATGGATACAATTAAGCCTTCGTATATCATCGAGCCACCAAAGGTGAGTCGTTTTTCTCTTAAAGGCTTTAAAATCACAAAGCTTCAAGTTAAAGGTGGGAACCTTTTAACGAAAATTATTTTCTGGATCGCCGGAAAATTTAAAAACCGTCTCGTTAATGATGTTAAAAATCAACTCAATAAGAAAATCCAGGCAAGTCTGAGGGCACAGGTTCAGGTGACAAACGCGAATATACAAAGTGGCGTTCTTTTTAAGAATATTATGAACGTCCTGGCTAAGCAGCCCCAAGTAACGGTGACTCGTGACATTGTGGCACTAGCCTTACGTGAAACTTCAAAGGCTGAAAATAGAGGTGCTGTAGAGATTTCTTTGCAGGCGGCTCGTCGTTACTGCTATGACTCTTTAAGAAAAGCAGCCACAGGGCTTAATTCCGCATCGATCAATCTCCTTTGTACTCGAATGTTGAAAAAGGCGAGCTTTCAGCCCTTTTATCGTGACCCGATCTATGTCAATCGTGCGTGTTATAATTATTCCCACCTTATTTATAATCCGCAAAAGCACGTTCACTTCAATCGCAATGAATGGTGGCGCTCACGCTGCGGAATTCGCTCGAGGTTAACTCTGCGAATTGACGATAGTCTACTCAATACCATTAAGTGTTTTCAAACCAAGGTATCAAAGAATGTCAGCATTAGTTCGATATCAGATAGTTGCAAAAATACGGTATTAAGTGGTTTCACTCAGCTTATTAACAAGATTCCGCATATTCTCAATAATCTACCAACACCCAAAAAGTTGAACCTGGTGGTTGTTAGAAGGCTCAATAGTAAGACGAGGGATTATTTAAAAGCCAAAGGCTGGAGAATCTAGAATGAAGCACTTAATTGCCTTTGTATTTACCATATTTGCTTTGCTTGTGGGTGCTTATTTAAGCACCCCTTCCTCAGAATCTATGTATGAGGTCAGGTCTTCTCAGGTTAATAACCAAGCTGTGGCTGATGGAAGCAGTGAGACGGAACCGATTCAGGTCAAAAAGATCGGTGACGATCTGGAAGTTCGAATTCCTGAACATGAATTTATTGAGCGCGCAGCAGAAGGTGATTTAGCAGAGAACGAAGATAATGACGTTTTCGAAATCAATGATCTCGCTTCTGAAATTGCATTTGAGGATTCGGTGACTGAAAGAGACCTTGCCTACGTCGAGCTTGACTTAACAGGCGAGGAATTAAAAGAAGCCCTCAACGAAGGTGAAGAGCCTGTGGTCGAACCTCAAGATCTGGTTGATGATATGTACTACGCCGACCTCAAAGAAGCTGAAGATTATAATTACCAGCTCAATGGTGATAAACACGTTGAGTGGAGCCAAGAAGAGCTAGAGATGCTCGAAATGGGGGAGGCGAGTCGCTAATAGGAAGCAACAAAACTGAGTTTTTAATGTGAGAGAGATATAAGCGGATTGAGACCTATGTGATTAAAGATTAATATTTAACCGGGGGCGGTTTAGGTGTTTAGGTTCTTTTGTTTGTCTGTGGCTTTAAGCCTCATTGTTACACTAATAGGTTGTGGAGAGTTCAATCCTCCACCAGAAAAGTCAAAAATAGATTCCAGTAGTCAAGATTTCGATTTGTCGAGGGATTTGGATCTTGAAGCAGCTGCGGTTGAGGGTTTCTGTAGAAATGGAGACTGCAAGAGCCTCAGTATGGATTTTAACGGTGATGGTAGAAACGATCTGTGTATTGTCGAGGTTAACGCTAATCACTGGAAAAGTCGTTGTCGTCGCTCAACTGGTGTTGGAGCAAGTACTTCTTTTTCAGATTATGTAGAAGATACGAATGACCTTGGTAACTATTCAAACTGGATTCCATTGGCTGCTGATGTTAATGGAGATGGAAAAGAAGATCTCTGTGTCCATGAATTGAGTCAGTCTCGATGGAGATTGCGTTGTGCAAGATCTCTGAGTAATGGGTCTTTTTCAACATACCCCTATAAAACATTGGCCAATGGTGATCACTCGAACAAGGTGAGTCTCTATGTCATGAATCTCAATAATGATTCAAGGGATGATTTCTGTATTACTAAGAGAACAAGTACGGCATGGATTGTTCGTTGTGCCACAGCCTTTGGAGGCGATGAGTGGTTTACTTCCGCTGAATTAAAGGTTGACGACGGAAACTATGAGGCTTGGTCTAAACCATTTTCTATTGATAGCGATGGAGATCAGAGAAAAGATGTAATTTGTTCCTCATCTCAATCGACAAATGGGCTGCACGCTAAATGCACTCGAATCCTTGCGGATGTTTCTGATAGAAAATATGTGATTCAGCGTTTTGCTCATCAGATATTAGACCCTAGCGGTGATTACCGAAACTGGGAGCCCATTGTAGTGAATATAGATGGTGATAATGACGAAGATCTTTGCGTTTTTAAAAGAACTTCCGAATCTATCATCAGTCGTTGTATTGAATACATCCCGGTGGGACGTTTTGGAAATACCTATCGAATCAAAGTTCACGAGTATGGCAATTACCGAAATTGGAGTTTTCATATAGCTGATGTAAACGGTGATGGTCGAGATGATATTTGCCTAACCGGAGAGAACTCTAATGGAATATACCTTCGCTGTCTTCGTGGAGGTGGTGCTCCGGGTGAATTTACCACGCTTGATCAAATCTTCTTTGCTGGGAATGGAGGTGTCAACAATTGGTATCCTACTATTTTTGATTCAACTGCTAATACTCAAGATGAACTTTGTGTCGTTTATGCAAATAGTAATTTAAGGTGCCATAAAGTAGATGACCTGCCCAAAAACTCTTTAGCCTTTTGTAATAATATTGGATCGGGACTCCTGCCCGTGGGAAGCTTTGGTGCAGTAGGAGGTGATGATAAAGATGATTCTGCTGCCATTCAGTATGCTCTTAATTGCGCAGAAAAGAAGTTTTCTAGCCACAATCATGTGACCGTGAGTTTTCCTCCAGGAACCTTTCTTCTTGAGAATCCGGTCGAATTTAACTTCGATCATCCGAACCGATCTGAACAGACTTCTTTTCACCTGATGGGGGCTTCACGCAGAGCTACAGTGTTGTTAGGAAACCGGCGTTTCACACGCCCATTGGTAACTGTTAGTCAGAGAAATCTGAGTGCTGTTAGAGCCTCGGGCCTTGGATTTGTTACCGAAGCAGTCGATTCCTACGGCGGTCTTTTGCTCCACGAAAAAAGCAGTAATCATACAAAACTGACTCTTGAAGATATTAGGGCGCATGGTATTGAGGGGCCTGGAGATACAGGCCCCTACGAAAACTTTCGTTATGCTGTGAAAGTAGAGGGTTATAGAGATACTTACGCTAGAAATTTACACCTCTACGGTGCTTATTACATAAATATTCACAAGTTCGATACGTTTGTGGGAGAAGCATGCCTTCACATGCGTCGAACAAAAGGGCTAACACTGACTTCTTCGAGTTGTCATTTTTCTAAAGGTGGCCTCGATATTGAGAGTTCCGAAAACAATGTCATTGTACGTGACAATCACTCATTTGGTGTCAAAGTCTTACGAGCTATAAAAGTTAAAGCGGGCGGTGGGGACGTCATAATAGAAAATACTCATTCCAATTCTGTGCTGAGAAACGTAGAAGTTCGAGGGGCAAAGATTGCTCTCATTCGAGATAACCACTATCTCAACGAAGACTATAAGACAGATAAATGTGGTGTAAATCTTAATACCGTTCAAAAGTACAGCGGAAACATTTTAGTTTCGAATTTGAAGCAGCTCTTTGTTTATAACAATTCCTTTACATACCCTAAAATATTAATGGAATGTGTAAAACCGAAAATTACTCAGGACGATGGGATACGCTTGGCACCCAACGACCAGAGAATGACGATCATTTTAGGACCAGGAACTGAAAGGACTCATATCGAAGGAAATGTTTTTGATGAACAGGGCCATGCTGTGTGGGTACAAGAAGAAGCATCAAATACAGTCATTAATAGCAATATCTATATGAAAGAAATTAGGAAGGGTCATCTCTACAACGGTCTACCGATTTTCGATGAAGGAAAAGAAACCTATATAAATGAACCTTTTTTGAAGCCAAACTTCTAGCCTAGTGCCAAAGGATTAATTATGAAAAACGTGTTTATAATATTAATTATTTTAATTACTGCTAGCCTAGCTCAGGGAAATTGTAATGAAATTAAAAACAAAACAATCGACCTTGTTAAGTTTGGTGTAAAAGTTAATGACGAAGTTGATGACGGGGATAGCATGCAAAAAGCTTTTGACTGTGCGGCTCAGCTCTATAAAGCTGACATCCACCGTAGGTCAGCTGTGAAAATTGTTTTTCCGGAAGGAGTGATTCATGTAAACCAAAGATTGCGGATCGACCTTTCAACGAATAATATCCAGTATCCCGGAGGGTGGAACGGAGGTGGCCTTGTTCTAGTCGGTCGAGGTATGAATAAGTCGATTCTTTATACGAAATCAAGTGGTACTCTTCTTCATATCTTCTCGAGAAAGGCGCAACCACTTATCACTCAAACCATTGAGATTCGGGATCTCACATTAAAGACCGCTGTTGCTAATGAAGGTGCGGCTTTGAGAATTGAAGAAGAATACGACCAGACGAAGGAGCGAAGTCATCAACTCAGTATTAATTTGAACATGCAAAATGTATTGATCGATGCTTCTTTTTCTGGTGCCTATTTTAAATATGGTATTCACGCCCGCTACTTAAATCGACCTGTTTTAAAAAATGTCAAGGTTAGGAATAGCTCCTCGGGTTTTGATCGTTCGAAATCTTCTTGCTTTTATTTCTACTATTCCTACGGTGTTGACTTGAATCACAGCGAATGTAGGAATGCTGAATTCGGTGTCAACATGGATTACGTGGCCGAGGGTGATGCGGTTTCGAATAGTTATTTTAGTGGCGTCAAAACTGGTATTCGAATTTTTGTGGCAAGAGACTTATCAGAAATTCCTGGCCCCTCTGGTACAGATGGAAAAGTAACAGGAAATAAAATCTATTATAAACGCCATGGTGTTTATGTAGAGGGAAAGGCCTGGTTTACGATAGCAAAAAACGAGGTTGTATATCAAAAGAATAGCACCTTTTCAGGTGTTGATATTTACGTCTTAGATAGTAAGAAGGTTTCTGTCACGATGAATGAGTTAAGAGGGAGTGGTTTGAATCGAACGGGGATATATATTAGAAAGCTTTCCGGAGGAGTTTCGCTACTCACTCGTATATATAAGAATTCCATTTCAGATTCAAAATATGGTATTCAGACCTCAAGTGGCACTGACTACACCATAGTATTTAACAATTTGTTTCAAAGAGTGAGTCAGAAGGTTCTTTTTAGAGGGAGTAATCAACAGTACTTCGATTGATGTCAATAGAACCGACAGTTGCTAATGGAACTGTCGGTTGTTTTAAGAGTTGATCAATATTTTTGGTTCCATTCGAATTGCCTAGTTTTTTACTAGGGAAAATTTGAAATTAATCGAGAATTACTCGATAATTAGTCTATGTGCAGACTTCATTTCAGCCTTGTTATCAGCTTCGGAATTCTCGGCTTTCACGCACTGGTTTTTGCCGGAGGAGAACACGATCACAGTGATCCCCTTGCTCCATGTGGTAGAACTCTTCCCACCTACGAAACTCAAAATCCAAATCCTTGGGAAGTTCCATCGGGAACAACACAATCTCCTGAGGTCATTGGCTATTATAGTTATGGTTGTTTTCAAGGGGGTCAGCAATTGCCTCTCAGCGGGCAGGGTTTTGAAGTGGTCTGTCCCCAGCGCAATCGCAATTGGGCTCATCCAGAGATGAATCAGTTTATGCGAGACCTTGGGCGATTTGCCTCTTCGCCACAGAATTTTTTGGGTGACGGTACACTCCCATTTACTCCGACTTGTTCTTCAATTTTAATTGGCGATATGTCTCAACCCATGGGGGGACCCATGACCTGGGGACACGCCAGCCACCAAGGTGGTCTTGATGGTGATATTCGATTGAATTGTCAACCCACGGGGAGAACCCTATCAGATGACGAACGAAGGCGAATGCCTTTTACCGATATGGCGACCTATGCGGTTCCTGAAGATGGTGAAGAGTTAATTGCCGAGTTTCACCAAGATCGCTGGCAAGAGCAAATGTCTTGGATCATTCGTCAGGCTGCGATGGATTCAAGAGTGCAAAGAATGTTTATATCACCACCCATTAAGCGTATGCTCTGCGAATACTTTAGAGTTAATGGCCCAGAGACAGCTGCTAGTGAGGACGGGGAAAGTTCAGCCAAAGATTCTTATCTGGCCAGTGATCGCGCACGGAGACCTAGTGAATATACCGATACGGGTTATCCAAGATGGCTTGCAAAAGTTCAAGCCTACTATGGCCATTCCAGTCACTTTCACGTTAGGTTAAATTGCCCCAGCGGAAGTACTGAATGTCAGAGCCAAAGCCCACCAACCATTGACGAAGACGATCCTTCTGGAGTTGGATGTGCTGGTTCACGAATGAATTGGTGGCTCAGTACCGACAAAACTCAACCGAGTAATTTAAAAGATATTCTTGAGCGCAGAGCCCGCGAACAAGCCTCAACACCAGAACCGGCCACTGAACCACCAAGCCCTCGCTGGCAAAGAACCATGGCGCGAACCCATAGCAGCGGTGAGCTTCGTATGCCCGCTCGTTGTCGCGCCTTAATTGAAGGTTCTCCACGCCTGCCGGCAGTGGTTCCAACTCCAGCAAGAAACCCTCGAAGAGTAGTCCAGGAGCAGTAGAGGTACTAATCTCCTTCAATAAGCGTTAGATTGACTAGAATTTAAACGCTAATGTAGCTTACTTTGTCCCTTACCCCCATTTGTTTAGGCACTCAATTTGAACTTTAAGAGAGTATGAAAATACTCCTAATTCTTGCAATTTTAAGTCTGAGTCCAATAGCTTTCGCCGATACGTCTGAGCCGAGAAACAACCTTTCGTGTCTGTTTCATTTTTTAGGCCCCTCTTGGCTCGGAGCCCATCAAGTCGATTCCCAGTGGAGTGATCAAGAGGAACTCTTTCTCGAAACTATCATTATGGCCTTAGAAGGAATTGAAAACAACCAAAAGGAGCGATTTTCTTCGGTGGCAGATACTTTGGGTCTCGATAATTCCATCGGAGATCTCCATTTAATTGAAGCCGTTAAAATTGCTTTGGAGAATTACCTTGTAGAAATCCCGGGTACCGAAAACATGCGGCTCCTCGAAAGACGTAGAGACTTCTCTGAACTACTCACTGATCAATTTGAAGATCGAAGAGAGCAATTGTACTGGGGTTTTCGTGCCTATGAGCGCTTTATGCGCAGGAATTACAGTAGTGGGACCTACATGACAGGGTTTCTCGATTACGGCCTCGGTATGATTAATAGGGAATACTATCGAGTCACTCGAAGGCGTGAATTGAAGGACTCTCTTCGCGAAGTTTTTTCGCAAAGATTCTCTGAAGAGCCCGAGTTAATTACAAGTATTGAATATGATGGGCTTCTAGAACTGACCTATTTGGGCTTCGATCATTTTGCGAAAAAAGAGTCACGATTACGCCAACCCCATGATTTAGTAGGAGACTCATTCAAGTCTTGGATTGGTCAGTTTCGAGAAAATACGGTACTTGCCGGGTCTGAGGGGCTTACTATTTATAAAGAACTCACAGATGAAATGGACCTCAGCCCAATTGAGCGAGAGAGAGTGGCGATTAAAATAGAGGAGTTCATCACAGGTGCCACAACTGGGGTCATGCTAAATCTCATCCAATTAAATATTGGCGATAGAGGCGAGGATAGTGATTAGGCTTGAGGGGTCAAAGCCATACTCAACGTTGTATGCCGCAGCTTTCAGTGGAATAATTGAATCACAAGAGATATTATTTGAGTTTGAGTGCCAGAAACAGTTTTAATCAGCAACCGTGAGAATATCGTCATGTCAGAAGATACGCCCCAATCATCGGGTCAAGAATTAGTCTACGAAAATTATGAAGGCTCCGATGGCATTAAAGTAAATGCCATTGAGCTTGGCTCAGAGGTGTTAACCACTGAGCACCCCACATCGCGTCTCCGTTCCACACTTTTTTTGATCTATATCATCGTACTCTGTGTAGTTTCATTTGTTCTCTTTATGAAGCTAGGTATGGAATTAATTGACGATGATTTAGGGGAGCTTTTTCGCACGGGCCTTTCTTTGGCGGCATGTTTAATATTTATTGTCTTTGTTGGGGTGAAGTCCCACAGGCTTTTTGCCCTTAAATTTAAGAGTTACCTCCTGGTTTTTAGGGAGTCTGAATTCGAGGTTTGGGAGGTCGAAAAAGACCGCAGTCTCAGTGCCAGACACCAATTTGCCCTTGAAACGATGTCTTATAAGGTTGATTCCCAGGAAGTTGAGCTGACTAATAAATCGGGCACCACTCTTAAAATTCCAAACTCTTTGTTTGTGGGGGATACCGAGGTCAAAGAATTGGGGTTAAAGAAAACCCTTAAAAGGTTGCCAGGGTATTTTGGCCTAAAAACCTACCAGTTCGAAGATCGTGATGGAAAGCTCCTTTTGGTATCGAGACTTTTAAATTACGAAGAAGTCCATGTGGCTTGGCCCCACGATCATGTCGAAGCCATGGACCCTCGTGTAGTTAAGATGGTCCAAGACGAAATCAAAAAGATGTAGCACTTAATATTTTTTTTTGTGAAATAGGTGCGAATACAATAAAACGGATATCAAGCTTTCAAGTAACCTTGATATCCGCAGACTTTGGGGTGATTAATTGACTACTCTAATTTGATAGATCTTTGTATTCTTCTCTCTACCAAATACAGTAATTTCATTCCTTCCTTCTACCAAATTCCGATTATTTAATGTCTTTATTCTAAGATCCTCTGAAAATCCCAGATGAACCACCTGAATGGGACCATCATTAATTTTTAAGAATAGAGAGTCCTCTTTGCCTGTTGGAGAGTAGTGAGTAATTTCAAGTTTATAATCTGAAGCATCCTCGAGATAAAAGTGAGTTGTGGCTAAAGGATTCTCATCGTTGACTTTGAATAGACTTGTGGGTGAATAAAAAGATCCGTCATCATCAGACAAAAACCCAACGAAAGAAAAGTCCTCGGCGGACAAAGTGCATGGAATATCGCAGGTCTTTTCACTTTTCGAGCCAGACCAGTTTCCAGATCCATCTTCTTCATCATCTTCGATTGGCTCTAAAACTGGTTCCATCCCTTCAGCCATGTCCCAAGTGGGAATTTCCGCTCTACCAGCCTGACTGAGAATAGCTTGGTAGAGCTCATCGTCAGCATTTTGAGCCGAATAATTATAGACCTGACTCGGTAAAAAAACCTTTTCTTCTTCGTGGCTAAAAATCTTGGCTTCTCCGAGAGCTAGGTTTCCAGTGGCTTTCACATAGCCCTTGACCTTGATGTAGTTGCCAACGGTGAGACGAAGGGCCCTGTCGACTTCTCGGTCGGGATCAAAAATATTCTTTTCGAGATAAACTTGTGAATAGTAGGTTGCCGATACGCCATCCCCAGAAGTTCCATCACCCCAATCCTTAAAGACATTATTAAAAAGGTGGACGCGAGCAAAACGGATGGCTGGATTTCTTCGGACCGTATTGTAAAAAAGATTATTGTGAATCGTTACATGGATATTCTGGTCATCTTCTCTTTTGTTATTAGCCCCAATAAGCATGGCTTTGATGTGGTCTTCAAATCGACTGTAAGAGACCGTTACCGCTGAGGATTGTTCTGTAATATCTAAGAGACCATCTCCTGAGTCGGACAAACTCACATGATCAACCCAAACATTTTTGCTTTTGTAAACAGTGATGGCATCATCTTCTGCCTTGGAGACCGATACGTTGTGAATAATAACGTTTTCTGTCTTAGAAATAACGAGACCATAATTGATAATTCTAATATTCTGGCCGCGACCGTCAATGGTTGTGTTCGCACCAATTTTAATAGGACTCTTAAGTGCGATTGTTCCGGAAACCTCAAAGACGACCCAGCGACTTGAATTACTTTCGGCGCAATCGCGAAGTGATCCACTCCCATCATCGTTCAAATTTGTTACTTTGCAATCAGGGCCCTCTAGGCCGCCCGTTGTTCCGGATGCAAAGCCAATCAAATTATTGAGTAGAGAAAAGCGAGGGTCATCCTTTGGACCCCTTCTGGGTTGAGAGGGGGCATAGATTGGTATATCGCCAAGATCCATTCCTCCCTCTTGGTCAGAGGACTCCTTCTCGGACGAATCGATTTTAAGTGGAATTATTCGAAATGCATCAATGTACGTAAATTCATCGATAGATCGAATTACCAGTTGCTCCTTACCCTTGTTCAAATCAACCTCAATTCCAGACTTCTTTGCAACCTGCCATGCTGGCATTTTAGACAGCTCATCATTGTAACGAAGCTCGTAGTTTCTTTTTTTAATTTGAACTTTTAATTTATAGTCGTCCTTTGTTGGATTGTAAGTTTTAAATTCAAGTCGATATTTACCGGAACTCGGGATATACAGTTGGTAAGTAGCAAGTCCCTTGTAGCGGCGACTTGAATATATAGTCTCGTTATTTTCGCTCAATTCCATTTTCGCTTTGAGCTTTCCGAACTCGGCTTCGATGACTTGCGTTGCTAGAGCATTGAATGATAGCAGTAAAAATAGAACTAAAATTGCCAGTAGAACCGTTCCTCTTAAATGAATTACCCTTATTTTCATAAATTCCTCCGATTAACCAATGTGAGTTTAGGCTAGCAACGGCCCATCAAAAACAGACTGAAAAAAAGCGAGTGATTATTTTCATCCTTCGAACTTCGAATTGATAGGTTATTTGCGACTCATTATGAGATGTCTTGAATTACACGGATTTTTTCATCGAGGAGAACCTTTATTTTTTGTACAATTAAAGGGTGGGGTTAGTCATATGGGTAAAGTAAAAGGTATAATATTATTAAACTTTATCGCTTTAATAGCGGTTCTTTCCTTTCAAAACTGCAGTGGCGACTCGGCGGTCTTTTCTTCAGATAGATCAAAACAAAAAGAATCTTCATCCTCAAACGGCCATGGTTACGATGGTAAACTGTACAGTCATGTTGATAAAGAAAATCCTTGTGATAATGGAAGTCCCATCATCAATCAAATTGAAGTCATAGATGAAACAGCAAGATTAGTCATCGAGGATTGTAAGGAAATTAAACCAAAAGAAATCGCTGCGAGTGAATACACGCTTGCAGGGGATATTCTTATATATATGGGAACCACTTTTGTTCTCGACGATTGTGTTTCAGGGGTAACGACGGCAGTTGGTTCACAGTGTCTCAGTGGCGCTATATATGCTGGAGAGTTTCAGTACGGTGGTAGTATTGGCTCCATGAAGATAATGGTGACCCCTGGAAATTGTAGCTCTAGCCCACAGCCTCTATGTGACGGTGCCGACGATAGCCTAATGTTAGGCTGGGGTAATCGTGGAGTTATAACTGACTTGAAAGAGCAAAAAGAGGGGCAGGAGAATACAATTGAACTTGTAGAAGTTTGGGGCCCCAGTCCAGCGGCTCAGTTTTGTTATGACCTTGAATATGCGGGTTACAATGACTGGTACCTTCCTGCTCTTGACGAATTAAGACATGTTCTCGACTTGGCAGAAGGCGGAAGTTTACCCGGTTTTAGACCCGATCCATACTGGTCATCCAATGAAGAAGGTGATGTCCGCGGCCATGCCCGTAGCTTTGGTGGTAATCGGGATCAGATAGACAAGGACATTCCTCAATATGTTCGGTGTATTAGAAAGTACTAGGCTAATCCTTTTGTGTTATCGTCAACTTAGATTTACTTTTTGAGTCATCTATCATTTAAAAGAGTAGGCAGTTGAAGGACCAGAACCGGATTTAGAGATATGGCCCTCCTCTATAGCCCAGCTGATAAAACGCCAAAATGGCGAGGGACTCAGGCCAAGAGCCACTTGTAGCTCTTTAGTCTTAAAAAATTTCTTTTTACTTTTAGAATCGATTTTCTTTAACTGGATTTCAAACCAATTCGGAGTCTTCATTTCTCTTGGAATTTTGAAAGCAATATCGTCGCCCAGTACTATTTTATAGGCTCCCTTGATTTCTTGAATCTGAGTTTTGGGAGCGTACTTCTTTAAGAACTTGCGAGTGTGTCGAATGGCTTGCTGGACCCTGCTAGGAGAAGTGAATATGTCAAAATACTCGTCGGGATTCAACTTTTTAAAAAGATCGACTTGGGGGACTGGTCTGTAGAAATCCATAAGTAAAATGGCAAGGGTTCTGTGAACCGTTCCTCCCGGTTTTGTTATGTCTTCACCATTGGAGGTGCCTGACTCTAGATCAAATATCTTTCCTTTTTTATGACCGATAATAAGAAATTCATTGTTTGTGCTCAAATCGAATTCGCTGACAAGACGCTTGCGATAGGAAGAATAGGGGGTGCCAAAATAAAGTGAATCGAAAATAGATTGGGAAGGCTTTATGTGCAGACTTTGAAAGTCGATATCTCTCACAGACTCCCAATCTTGTCTCTCAAGAGCTTCTTTTCGTAGAGACTGAAAGGCAGAAGGGGTGCCTCTTTCTCTTGCTTTTAAGATACCTTCGACCTTTTTAATCAGAAACGAATCAGTTGAGAGCTGGTTTTTTAGGATACTCTTGGCTCTATGAACCGACTCTTTCACAAGAGGTAACTCATTTTGCAGAAGATGCATTCGGCCTTTGATTTCTAAGATATTTGCCATGAGTCGGTGGTAATTACTCTTTTCAGACTCCTTAAGACAAAATTCGATAAGCTTTTTAGCTTTATTGAATTTTTTGACGCCAATATAGGCTGAAGCCAGATTGACCTGGCCGATGAGGACCTGATAGGAGGGGAGGTCGAACTGGAGATACTTCTCGAGGGATTCAACTGCCTTATTTTCTTCCCAGGTCGCGAAGTAACAAAAAGCTCTATACAGAAGGGCTTCAGGAGCCTCTTTATCTTTTATATTTAATAAGATCTGTAAACTCTCATCAATCGAGCCAGACCGTTGAATCAGTATTCCGTATTCTGCCACTAAATAGGAGGGGGATGTTTTGAGCCAATGTTCTCGGTCTAAAAACTCATTGGGTGTTAACAGTCTGAGCCCGCGTTGAACAAGGCCAACTCTGCGGTAAAGAGCCGCAAGTTTCTGCATTTGTTTTTGAGTCAGGGAATTGTAAGAAAACTTTTTTAATTTTCTGCGAACGCGATTAATTTCGCCAGATCTAATAAGTTGGTCACAAGAATCAATGAAGTCATTGATTTTTCCCATTGCAAAGCACCTCTATCTAGGAATCGCTATTATAGCACGGTGCTTTCAGTAACCTAAAACTGAAACACTCTGTAACATAATCATTGCATTTTCAATCAATGCTTGAAAAGAGCTAGTTTGAAATACTTCCTATTAAAAAACCCCTTCTATTGTCGAAGGGGTTTGTAATTTCACCTAGAATGAAATGAAGAGAAAACATTTAGTGAAGATATTTAGAAGCCCGATCAAATGAAGATTTTAAATTCATCCAGGCTGTGGATATTCCACCTTTTACTTCGTCGCCGGCTTTAGTCGCTTTAGTAGAGACTTGATTCATTTTGGCAACGATCAGCTCGTATTGATCCTCAACGGCTTTCATTTGCGTCTCAAAAGACTCCTTAGCTTCGATTTTACTCTTCTTGGCCCGCTCTCTCAGGGCTGAAATCCGCGTGTTCATATCCTTCAAATCTTGTGCTGTCGGTGTTTCTTTGTATTCTTGTCTCAATGGTTGCTCCTTTCTATGAACTTAGTATGGCAAAGATCTTTGGATATTAAAAATTGATATAACGTTGCATTACACTTAGATAATATCTAATTGAAAAGCTCTATTGGCCTTCGCGCATGACAATTTGAAAATCGCCATAACCACCGATGGTTATTGCTCCAATGTATGAGAGGCCCGTTCCCACATCTATTGTATCTCGGGCTGCACCCATAATAGCTTGACCCGGTGGAAGACTTTCCATGTGGGCTCTTGTAACGACATAGACATCATCGACCCATTGGCCTTCATCGATGACAAGTCTTCCGATTCCGGTTGTCTGGTGACTGAGCGCTCTTTGGACTCCAGAAAATGGACCAAAGACAGTTTGGTTCGAAAATAAATTGGCCGCTTGCCCTTGGAAAGTGATCGTCGAGTTTCCTAGGTTTACTCCCGAGCGGGCTACTTGAGATCCACTTGTAACAAAAGGAAAGGCATAGACCCTGTGATTGAGGGCATTGGCACGAAAAGCTCCATCCGCCACAATTCCTTGTGCGCCTTCTTCGGTAGTTCGGTGAACTGCAAAAAATCCACGGACTTGGGCTTCGTTAAGAAGGTCTCCGTAGCGTTGGGATTGTTGAAGGTTCAATGGAGTTCCAGCTCGAACCGTAGTTAAAAGTTCTACGAGTTCATCGACTTGGGCGGCATCTAAACGGGAAAGGACATTGCCTGCCTGAAGGTTGGTCAAACCAAGCTGGGCAAGGCGCGTTCTCATGGCGGCATTGGCGGCGGTCCCTGCAGCGTAAACGCTTCTTGCGACCCGCGCCCCTTTTACCACTCCACCGATGACACCACCTCCGCCGATGACACCGCAAACGCCTTCGACATAATCCCGCCACTGGGAACAGCTTAAGAGGTGATTCACTCCCTCGTTAAAGAGTTCGGCTCGCTGTTGTCGGACTTGGGCTTCAAGTTCTTGTCTTGCTGTAAAGCGAGAATAGAAAAGTTCTTGCTCAGAGTTCAATTGAGAATCTTGTAGAAGCTGTTCGAGGTAAAACCTACGGTCTTCATCGTGATCACCATTTTGTAGTTCACGCTCGACATCTCTTTGTAGATCCAAATGGTATCTGACTTGCCTGAGAAGAGTTTGCTCCCTTCTTCGAATTCGTCCCTCAAGGCTTTCACATCCAAAAGATAGAAAGCGCTGAAGTTCTTCTTCACTCAGAAGTGGCTCAATAGTAATCAGCATCCCCCTTTTGATTTCGGGGTCGGAGTTACAGCGTTCGACAAAGTTTCGCGGTGTACTTTGGTCGTTTTCATTTTCAGGGGGATTTCCTGGAAAGATCGCGTTGTACATACCTCGTGGGAGGTCCCAAAAAATGGCGCGAACACTTGTAAAAACACCTTCTGCGCATCGAAAGGCGGCAGATCTCTGGGAGGGGGGCTCACATGTTGGCTCCGCGCTGACTTCGGTGTCAGCCGTGGGACCATTGGTTGGAAGCTCCTCAGCGACAACTGAGAGGCTTAAAAATAACCCCAACCCTACTATAAATAAAACCCTGCTCATCAGTAATTTATCGGAATTTCAAGGGGTTAGCTTGAGGTATTTAAGAGCTATAAGGTTCCTTAGGATGACCAAGAAAAGCCAGCTTACCTTTTTAGTAAGCTGGCTGAGGTGTAGCTTCAAAAGGGCCCGAGAGTGAGGAAGGCCATTTGAAGGGGGGGGTTAATATTGGCTGCGCATAAACCACTCAATACATGACGCCGGTTGAAACTGAGCGGAATTAAGCGCGATGTCGACGAGATCGTCAAACTCATCCATATTTGAAGTGAGGAACTTCATTCTATTGATCCTTCGAATAAGTCTGCCACCCTCCGGGGACCTGGCGAGCTCTGGTTGCAGAGCAAGGGCTTTGATGACCCAGTAGGTAGATAATTCAATAGGACTTGCCTTATATTCGGGGTTATCAAGATCGATCGCTTTATTGGCGACCTTAAAGAATGAGCCTTGGTAGTTGAGCCAAAAATCAGTTCGTTCAGACATCGAATAGAGAATTTCATAAATGTTACTTTTTACTTCAGTAGTATCAGTTCGATCGATTAGCCCACTGATAATTGTAGGGACGAGGTTCGCTTCACTTGGACTATTCTTGCTCAGATCATTGAGACCAAATATAAATTCGTCATTGACTTGATTTCGAGCAAAGATTTTTAGAACGAGGTCAGCGCGATTTTTGAGTCTTCCTTGGGTAAAAACATATCTGACCAGGTGTTCGTCGTAGGCTTCAGAATCAACGAGAGACTCAATGAGTTGCTCGTATTCAGGATAGCCTTTCTCCCAACTCTCCTTTGACAGAACTCTAAAAATAATCGACTTATTTAAATCGACATTTTCACGTTCGAGAAATTCTTCAATTATTTGTGGCGAAAACTGGGCCCATATATCGTTTTGCAATACAGATATAGCCTGTCTGGCAAGTTCATCTGACTCTATTTCCATCAAAGCCTCAAAGATTGGTGTTAAGACTTTTTTTGTATAGTCTCCTGGTTGAGGTTTTCTGGAAGTATTAATAAGAAATTTAACAACGTCACTAAAAAGTGGAAGTAATTTACCTTTATCTGACGAAGCACCTCTTAGATAGAATTTGTTTAGCCCAGACTTTAGAGTGAGACCAAGAGACTCGCTGTTAGAAATTTCTGACTTTGTAGAGTTAATAATGTCTATAGCTAAAGCTCTGATGAACTGGTGATTTCTAATTCTTTTGGCGATGTCCTCCAAGAATTGAGATTTTTTGTCAATGCTCGTGGCAATTCCAACGTAGGCCCTCGATCTATAAAAATCAGAGAATTCTCTAAAGGTTTTAAAGGAGTAATAGTCATATCTGTTTACGTAGTTTGGATTTGATGGGTCCATTCCGAGGCTAATTGCTATAAAAAGATTGAGGTGACCTCTCTGCAGCTCAAAAAAGTCCTCAAATAAACTCCTCGCGCTTTCTGTTTTTTGATTCATGTTTTCAATTTTACTGATTCGACTCATTTCACTGGCAAGATAATCGCCCACCTGAGCTAGAGCGAGTTGCGAGCTCAGTATGAGGCTCGCAACTATGGTTAAAAATAATCTTAGATGTTTCATTCTCTTCTTCCTTTTAATAACAATTAGTAAGCAAATTCAGAGGCAAACTTGATGAGTTGATATCCGTTGACTATCTTTTCGTGCTGTCCACCGAAAATTGTGTTGTTTTGTGTGGTAAAATCAGTCACGTCATCGTTGCTGAAAGTCCTGTTGTGATTACCGCCAATAATCGTGCTTCTTTTTGTCTTTCCGTAGTTAGAGTTATGATTGCCTCCGATGATCGTAGCTTGGCGAGCAGACTCTCTATTTCTGTTGGCGGATCCACCAACAATGACCGAGTCTTCAGTTTCTCCCATATTATAGTTGTGCATACCGCCGACAACCACTGAGCGTTTAGCGCTCTCGTGGACTTTGTTCCAAATCCCACCGATGACAACACTTTCGGCAGAATCTATCTCGTTCCAAATCCCGCCGAGGATGGCAGAGTTTCTAGCGCCTGATTTATACTTACTGGTCGAACTCACCACAAGTCCCATGTTACCATCGACAGTATTGTAATAACCGGCAACATAGTTGAAGCTGCCTGAAACTTTATGGTGATTACCCATGACGATATTATGGGACCCATCTACCTCGGTATTTTCGTTGTAGCCGACGAATAGATTTCCAAGAGCGTTCTTAACGTTGTCTCTTGAACCATTGAGTATGTGTAAATTGGCACCATCTATATAAATGTTGCTATCATCGACCCGAACTTTAGCAAGCTTGTAACTTAAGTCCTGTTGAATGAGGTCAACAGCCGCAAGTTTTTGTTGAAGTTCAGCCTCTTTTTGGCTGATCACTTCAAGGCGTGCATTTAGCTCTTCATAAATACGCTGAATTTTTTCTGCGCTCGCTGTAATACGTGCATTGGCCTTGGTGATTTTTTTGTGAGCTGAACCCACTCGTCTATGGGCTCTTTCTACTTCGCTCTGTAGAGTTTCTAAATCAGTTGCAAATGCCAATAGTGGCGTTGAGAAAATCACAAGAACCATTAATACATACTTAAATACTTTCATTTTATCCTCCTAAGATATTTAACTAAAAATAATTAGACTCTCTCGAGCCAAACCCTGTTTGTGATTAAAAATTCAAAAGCAATACGGTGATCGAAAATAAGAAAAATGTGATTCCCGCCGTTGCTGCTACTTGGTAATTCATGCACATCATTTTTGTTCCCCCTGTTAACTCATTCCCTTATCTACACTCTTAGAATGGGTGAACCCCGATTTTTAAAACACATACAAAAACGCAAAACAGTGGGTAGTTATGAAACGAAGTGAGCTCAAGTCGAAATGATCGAGTTCTTAGATCTCCTTTTGAGACTTCGGAGCATGAAAATTAGGATGCGTATGCAGTGAATTAATTGAGAGGAGCTTGTACAAAACCGAGAAGTCATTATGGGGTCGCAACACATAGACCAGAGCTTCCTGGACCAGATTGATACGTTAATAAAAAACTACGACATAGAGTCCGCTCAAGGCCTCTTGGGAAAGCTTGTAATAAAAGACGTCCCTACCAATAAAAGAGCACCACTGGCGCGCTTAGCCCGTAGAGCTGGTGATTTCTCACTAGGTATTAAGCTCCTCAACGAAAACGTTTTTAATAGACCCCAGCCAGACCAACAGGATCTCTTAGAGTACATCGGCTGTATTCGTCGCCTCGGTCTTATCCATCAATCCTTACAACTCTTAGAACGGGTAGAACCAAGTATAGATGCCTCCATTAATGAAGCTTTTTGTCGCATTCAGCTTTGGGATTACAAGGCTGCGAGCGAAGGTTTAGGTCAATTGCTCGATCGACCTGATTTGTCACCGACCCAGAAAAATATTGTAGATATCAATTACATTGCAAGTCTTGAGGCGATCAATGATCTCGATCAGGCAGGTCAATTGCTGGAGCGATTTCTTCCGGAGGTTAAAGAATCCTATCCTCACCTCTATCTTAACGGTCTCAATTTAAAAGGAAAAGTTGAGTTCAAACGTGGTGACTATAATCAATGCATTCAAACGCTCACAGAGGCCCTAGAAAGTGGGGGAGAAAAGAACTTTCACTATTCGCTATTAGTTCAAAAGTGGCTATGGCTGGCAAAGCTATACTCGGGTCAGCACAGCCCTCAGGACGAAGGCTTTAAAGAGTTTATGCAGAATGTAAGAAAGAACAAGGTTTGGGAAATTCTAAGGGATCTCGATTGGCGGGTGGGAAAGCTAACAAATAACCAAAAGTTAGTGAATCACTCCTATTTCGGTTCTCCATTTGAGCCCTTTAAAGATATGATTCGAGAAGAAACAGGTCAGAAATTTACCAGAGTCTACACTCGACAAGGGCGCGCTGAGAGTGCCGATGATGCCTTTGATTTCATGAATGCTAAAACGAAGGCCTTTCCCTTTGGTAAAGACATTCATCGGCTTTTACTAATTCTATGTTCTGATTTTTATCAGCCCTGGACGGTTTTTAGAATTTTTACTTATCTGTATCCTATCGAAATCTACGATCCAAGTCAGAGTCAAAATAAGGTTTATCGCCTCATTGGTCGCCTCGAAAAAGTTCTTAAGGAAATGAATCTTCATGAGTGCTTAGAAAGTACACCTGAGGGCTATCGATTAAGACCCCATGATAGAGAAAACTTCTTGATCTTTGACAAGATGGTCTTTGGAAGTCGAGAGAGCCTGATGAGCTACAAGTTACGATTGAGTGGAATGGAAAACACCTTCGATGCACAAGATGTAAGAGATGTTTTAAATCTGAGTCAGAGTCAAATGTACCGAGTTATAAACTCATTACAAGAAGCTGGCTTTATTGAAAATATCGCCAACTCCTCAACCTTATTTAAACTAAAGTAGGGAGTTCTCGCCTGAGCCGTTCCTTCTGGAGTGCAAATCGACATTTGGGCGGGAGTTATAACAATTACTGAATGTAGTCTGAATAATTAGGTATAACTTGAATTCTATTATTACCGGTATCTGATACGATCAATTCGCCTTTGAAGTTGACGGCAATTCCCATGGGCCTGCGAAATTCAAGTTCACTAATCCCGGCATCACCAATACTCCCGATGTAACTGCCGGTTTTAATATCGAAGACCTTTACGTTCATCTGTTGTGCATCAGTAATGAGAATTCTTTGATTAATAGGATCTAAAGCGAATGCGCGTGGAAGGTCCATGCCTTGACCGCCTTCGTTGTTTTCGACTCTAGGGGGAGCGAACGAGAATTTAATATTTCCTTGAAGATCCAATGCATGCATAAAGTTTCCTGAAACAGCCCTGCCAGTAAGCACGAATATTGTACCATCATTCGTCATTGAACTATCGACGACTCGGTCAGCAAAGAAGAATCCGTGTTTTTCTCGTAGAGGTAGTTCTTCGAAGGAGAGTTTTGAAGAGTTTTCGTCTGGAGATTTGCGAATAACGAACATTGTTGCGCCGAAATGACCGAAGACGACAGAAATACTTTTATTGGGCGCGGTCGCTGAGGTCGTTGTCGTGCCGAAGTCACTCATTTTGTCGTTGATTTGATTAAATTGTGCAAGAGTAACCGCATCTTCCTTTTCTGAGCAAGTCTTTCGAAAGCCCTTTGAACAGTAAAGTTTATCTCTAAATAGAGATCGTTGCGGTTGCTCCAGCTCTTTGTTGGCAATCGACTTTATTTTACCTTTTGAGACAAGGGGGAATGTGCCTAATAAAAAGTTAATATCTCCGAAGCATTGAGCTTTTCCACTTTCTTCTATTCGAGGAATTATGAAGTCATCAGCTCGGCTCATTAAAAACTCTAGATTGGAGTTGAATTTAGAGAGTCTATTATTGAGTTGATCAATAAGGTAAACACTATTGCTACCATCGACCGTTACATCGCAAGGATGAGAAAAGTTTTGCGCTTTAGTTCCCCCTGAGTTCCACTCTATAATTTCGTTTGATGACTCCTTGTATATTCTTATGAATCGATTGTAATTCTTTTGAACCAAACTCACCATACCCAGGTCTGGTATATTTAGAAGTGGCTTTACCACCTCATTTGACTCCCTATCAATAGCATCTATTAGGGTAGATTCGATCTCGAAGGGATTAACGACCAAGCGAGATGTCGTTTCTGAATCAACTCTTCCAATGAGCTTATCTTCAAAGGGTTCTCCTTCAAGGATATGGGTCACGCCGGGAGCAAGGTCTTTTGTTTCGTTGATCGCACCAGTTGAATCATAAAAATTAACTTTCACGCCACCTTTGTAAGCCCAAAATCGTCCTAGGGTGTCCATTCCCATTGATTGAATGCTCTCAATTGGTATATCTATGGGTAGCCATTCAAGGTTCGTGAAATCTAAATTTGACATGAAACTGACTTGAATTTTGTCCTCGAGAGGAGCGACGAGAATGATCTCTCCTTTATAGTAAAAGTAGTTTTGTAGGAAGGGTCTAGAGTGTACGATTGAGATCTCTGAATTCGTGTCTGGGCGATAAAATAGGGTTCCTTTGCGATTCATTCCAAGAAGTCCTCCGTCTGGGAGGGATGTTATCTTCGTCGGAAAAAAGGAGGCAGAGTCTTGTTCGAATGATTGGATGAGCTTGCCTTCAAAGTCGATTTCATGGACAAGTCCGAGCACACTGTCGGCTGAGTAAATGCTCGTTCCAGTCTCACTAATTGCAAGATGTGATGGATCGTACATAAAAGCGTTGATTCCTAAAATCAGAATCTCTTTTGTTCCGATTCGTCCTTCATCGTCGGTTGCTTCTAACTTAAATTTTCCGCTAGAGGCATTGGCTGGGATCGTAATAAAGAACTGATTACTCGATGAGCCCGGTACAATGATGATGTCAGGATTTGATGCAACCAATTGGTAAGGCGGAGTTCCACCATGGATTGTGACTTCTTCGGTTTCACCCGGTTCAACGCGGTCGCGAACCTCAATGGTGAGTTTGCCCTCGTAGGGAATTCCATCGGCATTCGATACCAGTTGTGGTTGTTTGGATTCAATTTTTTCGTTGGGATTAAATACACCACAGTTTTGCCCGAATACCAGAACGGACCCGAGTAAAAATATAGCTGATAATAAGACCTTGAACTTACCCTGCAACGATCGACCTTCCCACACCCAATCTCTATTATGAATGATCAGTCCCGGCATGTACAAAGGGGTACTGGGTAATTGTCTTTTTCTGAATCACATTTTCATAGGCGTGTAGAAGTTTTTCTCTGTGTTCTATTTTGAAGCGGACTTTTACACTTTTGTAAGTATTTTCGAAATGGTCTTTATTAGATTCTGAGAGTGTAGCCAAGCTGAATTGGCTCTCACTTTTGGGGGATAAAATGTTAAAGGTACTCAAATCACATTCGTTTTTGTTTTTACTCAATTCAATCATTTTATATGTTTTTCTTTTTTTGTCGATGGGTGCCAGGGCATCAGCTGAATTCGGTCCTGGTTCTGACAACTTTGGAACTGACGAGAATGGTAGTGCTTCAGTGGCCTACGGTGGATACATGGCAGAAGCCTACGGCTATGCCGACAGCGATGCCGATGGCAATGGAGGGGAAGATGCCGGCTTTGGTCAAATGGGAATTGATGGTGGCTTTTCGGCGGAGCCGGGTGGTGTTGGTGGCGGTCTTTATGGCGGCGGTGGAGATACTTATGGTGGTGGCGGTGAAGCCCTTGGCGGTGGTGTCTACGGCGGCAGCGGAACCGGTACTCTTAGTGGAGATCCAGGAACGGATACTTTAGGACAAAGTGGTCCGAATGGTGGACCTTACGGGCCATCAATGACTGAGCAAATGATTTCTAGCAGTATTTCAACTGCCGTGGAGCATGAAGAGCTTTATGGTCCCACCAAAGAATCGATTACCAGAAATGTAAATACAGAACTTAAGGATGAAATTGATCATTTCAACAGCTTAGCCAACCCTACGGCCGATGATATTTTTGGAATCGGTGAGGCTATTGATGCGGAAGTCGCCGAACAGATCGGTAATCTTGCTTTTTTATCAGGTGGTGTGACCACGGGGACGATTAATCTTTGGGAATATACAGTGGATGAAAAGTCCGCAAGTCTCTTGCGCCATTTATTGGTTTCTTTACACAAGGCAGACATGATTGATCCACTGACTCTCCTCGGTTTAAAAGGCATTAATATGGTCGTAATGGCTGACTTACCGAACTCTTTTTATGCCAGGGACCTAGATACCGTTTACGTGGCTAGAAGGGATGTACAAAACTATGGTGCCGTTGTCGTTTATCATGAGTTGCTCCACGCGGGCCTTGATAAAGCAAAAGCTTCAGGTGCGATCTCTGAAGAAGAGTTTAACGAATTGAGTGAACTCAGTGAGACCTATTTTTCTGATCTCGATGGTTATGCTGGAAGCTCGAAAGGTCTTTACGAGCGCGATGGTTATGGCTACCAGGAGGCCTTCGCAGTCGGTTGGAGCTTTTTTAAATTAAAAAAGAATTACGTAAAGCTTCCAGAAAACATGCAGCCCCGAGCAGAAAACTATATGATAGATGTCTTAGACAATATAGTTATTGCCCAGACTCCAGACGGACAGAACATTCGAATGGTGAGCTCGACTCTTACAAATCACGATGAAGTCAAAGATGCTTTTACGCAAGTTTTTGAAGGAAACTCTGAAGTCAGAAGTCGCATTTTAGAGGTTCAACAAAAAATTAGGTCGCAATTACCCGAACTCTGTACACCGGGAGAGTGGCGCAGGGCCAATCAAGTTGCCTGTCCAGAAAAATCAGAGCGCCCCGTGGCCTATGACCTTCAGACCTGTAGAAACAACTACCGCTTTGAAACGGTATCAAACGTTACTTGTGGTGTTCAAGTTCGTGATGGAGTTTCTGGAATTGCCACGATTCAGAAGACACGGCTTTACTCACCCCTTCCAGATCTTTGCACCCCCGGCGAAGAGCGAAGGGCAGATATTAAAGTATGCGATGGAAATTGGTCGCGATCCCATAGCTACAAGGTTCAGCGCTGTGCTTTCGACTTCAAGTTTAGAACCATCGAGTCTGTGGATTGTGGCTACTGGAGTCGCTAGATCATTTGAATTGGCACTTTTATTGTTTATCTAAGGGGCATGGAAATGCCCCTTTTCTCCATTTCAAAGCTAATGAGGCCTCTCTGGAGCCTGCTGTTCATAATATTGACGCCTGTTGTATCGAATGCGGCACCAGGAGAATCGAGCTGTGTAGTGGAGCCTATTTCTAACCCCTTGGTAGAGGGACGAGCTTCATCGATTCGCTTTCCCGATGGCAGAATGATTTCGGTGGTGGGCCATGTCCATGGTGAGAGGCAAATCTACGACATCGTGGAAAAGATCGATAGCGGTGAGCTTTCCTCCATGTCGGATGTTGAATTTAATCAAATGCTCAATGATATCAGAGACGACAACCGAGAACCTTATCAAAGTTTGGTGACGGAGGGGAATCGTAGGAAGTTGGTTGAGTTTATGCAAACCGAATATGGCGTTGATGCGACTCCTATCATACGACCAGACGAGGGGCTGAGATTGTCAAATCTAACCGCCGAGAATCACGCCGAGCAAGATCGTCAGTTCATAGAGCAAGTTTTAGATCCACAGAGTCCCATTCCAGTTGAGTTTATAGGCTTCGAAGGAAGCAGACAAACCTGGAGGAATAACTTTCCTGGTTTTGTTAGGGCGAGACATGAGTTGATTCGTCAGTATCAACTCCGAGTAGGTCGTGGAGCCATTGAGTTTAATCAATCCGAAGTTGAAGAAATTCTTTTGGCCGCTTCAAATGCTAATGTCTATACCTACATGGAAGATCCTCTATTAGCGAATCGGGTGCCCGTTATTGGAACTGAGTCAAGGGTCGTTGGTGAGGCGTATCGTCAACAGAGTCCCCTTGATAGGATGTCGGATCTTAAACAAAAGGTCTTAGATGTTGATGAAGATTATTGGGAGGCAAGAAGCGAGGACGAAAGAGAGCGCTTCCAGGCTAATCAAGAAAATATGATGTTTATTGCGCTTTTCATGCACGTCTACAGCGAAGTTGAGCACATGAATATTTCAAGTTTCGAAGAATTTGAACGCTATGCTTCTGAGTTATCAAATAGGGCTTACCCTTGGATACAGAGTGAAGTGAATGAACTCATTGAGGCCATGCGTACAAGGGTGCGAATTAACTTCGCTCGAGACGAAGCTTCTGCTCGAAATCTCGTAGCTCAGCACCGCTCCGGTGTGCATTTTGTTGGGCTCAATCATTATCGAAATACCTTGTCTAACCTGGTTCGCTTGTGCCAGGCCGAGCAAGGCGACGTTGGTAATTACTACGGCACCCCAGAATCTTCTCACTATAGTAATCCAGAGCCTGCGCAATACCAAAACCGGACTTTGCCACAGGACATGTAGGCTTTGTAGGTCCCTGTCTCAATGGGCATAGGCAAGATCTTTATTCAATCTCCCGAGTCGTAGAACTGAGAAGAGTCTCTGATCGAAACGAAATTTCGTTTTATTTTGAGCAAAACCCAGGATTTATTTCAGAATGGTCCATCAATTTTCATTTTTGTAGGGATTTTTAGTTCCCCAAATCACGGATTCTAGAGGTGTAGCAGGGGTGGCTACGGTATAGATCCGGGGGATAAAATGATGAGTGTCACTGAATTTGATAATTATATAGATTTACTAATAGTCACTTTAGGACCTGATGTTTCGGGGACCTTGAGCCGACTCAATAATGCTGATTTCGATCTCGATTTTGAGTTTCGCCTTCGCGATGTTTTCAATCGAAAAGACCACATCAATTGGCAGGATGCTTTTCTCTTAAGCGATAGCCTCTTTTCTGTAGAAGAAGAACGTGTTGAGTTCTTAAAACTCGTTAAACTCGCAAAAGAGCAGAGATTGACTTTAGAAATTACATTGTAATTATAAAAACGGTGACTGAGAGAAGTTACCTAAACTCCAGAAATCCGAGAGGTCCAAGGTTCTCTATTTGAATTCTCTCTTTTCCAGGAATCATGCGTGTTTCGGTACTCACAAAACTAGAATTGTTCAGGTTTAAATTGGGATGAATACTTAGATTTTTAAACAACACGAAACTCTTGTCAGTCACTGTCACCTCGGCCATCGACTCACGACATATTCTGAGGTCCTCTGGTGAATCATCAACACATTTTTCTAAGAGCCAATCAATATCTTGATAGGCAGTGGCAATGACCCGCCCTCTAGGGTTCATATAGTAAGAAACACGTATGCCATCTAGAGCGCCAGTTCTAAAAGGGGCATCCTGAATAAAAGGAGCTCTCACTAGAAGATCACTTTCAAGGAAGTCACCCTTGTATTCGCTTTGGCTAAAGGAATCTTCCATATAAATAACTTTGTTTCCATAGGCTTGAAGATTATTGAGCAAGGGGCCTGGCAATCGGTTTCTAGCAAACGGAACGATAATATAGGCGTAATCATCGAGTTGACTATTAAGGACTTGAACATCGGTGATTAGATTTACTGGCATTCCCCTCTTTCTAAAAGTTTGATAGGCACGAATCGTGGGATTAAAGAGTTCATCCCATGCTTTGGCGTAAGTTTCTTGAAGAGACTTTTTAGGATGAGTAAACATCTCGTCGTAAAGACCATCTCTGGCCTCTTCACTGTAATAAACGGCGACCCATTTGTAAGGTCTAAAACGCCCCATTTTTTTGGCTGAGTCAGAGTACTTAAGGACGTTGAGGTACCGCGAATCTTGAAAGTCTATCTTGTATTTGAGGTCCGGTCCTTGAACACTTGGAAGGTGTAGATTGGCGATTCCACCTGAGCCGATGACAAAAGCGGCGGCCGATTCTATTTGTTGTTCGCTGAGTATGCCGGGTTCCGACCAAGCGTGGACATCCTCCGGATCAATATTTCGAGCAGGGTCATGGATCCAAGCGGAAAATGGCCTTCCATAGGAGGAACCACTAAGAATGGCATACCCAAAATCAAGGAGATCTGAGTGGCTTGGCATTGTCCTGTCGCTAAAATAATTGCGATGGTAGAAATCAATCTGTCGGTGAGGGAGGTGAAATTCAGTTTTTACCAGCGGCGTTCTTGCGGCTAAACTACTTCGTGATCTGGGATCAAAAAGAGTGGGCAAGTAACTAACACTGGTGATGGCAGAAAAGTCTGCGTGATATATTCTACCGGCTGCCATTATACGGTCGAGGACATCGATATTGTTGTCATTAAAACGCTTTAATAGTTTTCTGTAGTTCTGATCTGAAATGTCTTTGGTGTGGGGCATAGGGTGATCGGCGGGAGTCTTATCAATAAAAAACCGCCAGTCTCCGTTCTGGGCCCCGTGAAAGTGATCCAGGTAGAGGGTTTTTATTCCTCTTGCCGCAACTTCTTTGATTCTTTCGACGAGGATATTTTTGTAGTCCGTTTCAAAGCTGAGTCGAAATGCCCGTTGCGGAGATTGGTGTTTCATTTGTTGCACATCAACGGCTTGCATGGGAATTCCGCGGATTGACGTGTGGTCAATTGGTGCCAAATTCTGAAGCCATTCCTCTTCGGGGACTGGCTCTAGAGCACTGAGTTCTGGGAATTCATTTCGGATGGGTTCATCGGCACCAAGCCAATAGTAACCGATCATATTAATTCCAGCCCGATCTGCCGAGAGCTGTGCTCGCAGGGCCAAATCTCGGCAATTGGTATATGGGTAATTTCCTGACCTAAGAGCTAAATCGAAATCGCTGTCAAAATCGTCGTGGTCGGAATCGAGGCAACGATCCGGCGGAAGTCGATCCGGTTTTGTTAAAAAGCCCGCCATGAACCGCTCGTCAGCGAGTTGTCCGTTTTTTAAATCAAAGGATGACTGGGGTGATGCAATTTGTGTTGGCCACATGGGACCGTGACTCATTGGCTTTATATGTCGGGTGTAAGCGTTAAAGCCAAGGTCTTTCAGTGTTTGCGAAGCACCAAAGTAGTAATCTCTGTCTTCGTAGGCGTATCCTGACTGTGGGATATGTACATGAATGCGCTCTTGATCTAACCAAAGGGGAAGTAGATACTCATAGGATTCAATATCGGCCACAGAAGTGAATCTCGGTTGGGGATTAAAGGGAGAAAAGTTCTGGTAGGTTAAAACCAGTAGAATAAGCAAAACCGATAGACCTAATAAAGTCGAAATTTTCCTCACCAAACACCTCTCTATCCTATCGGAATCTGGTGGGTTCTTCTGAGCCAAATATCACTTTAAGACAGCTAAAAATGGGGGTTCCTCACCAGGGCTTGCACTTTTACTCAACTTAGCTAATATGGCTTCCTAAGAGAGCCTGGCACCGAGGAGGAAAGAGTGGATCCATCAAAAGATACTTGGAAAGAAGCCGAGAAACTAGAGTGGTTATCAAGGCAAAAATTTCAAAGATCCTATGCCGATCAAGTACTTGCGCGCATCGAAAAGCTAAAAGCCGTCGGCGGTAAACTCAAAATTCAGTCTTACGGAAATCTCACTCTTCAAGGCCGCACCGAACTCGCCATTGATGGCGCAACTTTGAGTGCTGAAGAATATAAGAACCGTTATCCACTTTATTACGCCGAAGTCGGTGATATCACCAATGGCAAACCAAATATTATTGTGACTGGTGGAACCCATGGCTATGAAGAGTCAGGTGTTTATGGGGCCCTAGAGTTTTTAGAAAATCACGCCATTGAGTATAGCGAGAATTTTAACTTCTTAGTATTCCCCTGTTTAAGTCCATTTGCCTATGAAGTGAATCAGCGTTGGACCCACGATGCCTGGGATCCAAACCGTAGCTTTGATCGCTCAAAGCCCTACGTGCCAGAAGCACAACTAGTAATGGATGTACTCGATGAAGCGCGCAAGCGAGCCGGTAAAAATTTTGCCGCAGCCGTTGATCTTCACGAAACTCCCGATCGCGATAAGACCATGATGTCACCGCAGTATCAGCGCTACGGTATTAACCTGACGGCTGATGATATTTTAATTCCAAATGGCTATTACCTGATTTCAGGGGTAACTAACGAGTCGCCCGAGATGGCCTTAAAAATTATTGAAGAGGTTCGAAAAGTCACACCGATTGCTCCAGATCCTGAGATCCATGGCGATAGGAATGAAAATGGTATCGTTATCTCTCAAGGCAGCGATCCAACTCATCAGGGGCTTAACCAAGCCTATATGCGAACCATAGCCGATAACTCATTTACCACAGAAATCTACCCTGAAATTCACCCAGAACCGCGCGGCTCCAGCGAAGCCATCGCCGCCCAAGTGGCCACGATCCATGGGATGTTATTAGGGTGCCAGGCGAGTTAGGTGGCTGGTGGCTTTAGGGCCGCAATTGGTCCCTATCAATTGAAACCTTTTTAATGGCTCTATGAATCCATCAATAGAGCTTTTGTCTTTTGGGCATGCTTGTTAATACCAAGTGATGGCGAGGTCTATTCGAAACGAACATAATAGCTTTTACTTACTGGTTCTATTGGCCTTTTTTCTGCTGTTTTCTTATCAGGTGCAGGCTGAGGTTCGTTGTGAGGATCGGCTTCTGGCAACGGCTTTTGGAGTCAATTCGAGTCCCGATCATTTTTTAAATTCCTTTAAAGAACTTCCAAGTTACTGGCAACGCCCGGGAGCAGTAAAGATGTTTACTCGTTCTTGGAATGATGAAGCTGTTATGACTATAGCCGCTGGTGTTGCAAGACTTCCCGGCGAAGTTGAGTGCATGATCGTCAACGAAACAACCGAAGCTTGTTTTAAGGCCTCAGTATCTCCAGACGGCAAGGTTCTCAGTATTTCAATTCCGGTGATCTCTGTTGGAGGCAATGTTTCTTTAGGATTTCGCCCGCAAACTCTCAATATGGAATTTATAAAAATTATTAGTGGTATCTTACGAGGTGCCGAATTTATTAAAAACCAAGAGCCGGGAATTGAGCACCTCGAAATCCATGGTCTGACAACCGTTAACCCCACGCTTGTCTCAATGCTCACTCGCCTTGGCTTTGAACCCATCGGCCTACCAAGCCTCGAGGGTGGTGCCGACTACAAGGTAGAAGCTTCCTTTTGGTAGCGCGGTTGCGTCGCTAGAGTCTCATATTGAGACATGCCACTTTCAAGAATATTGAACAGTAAAATGCTTTTTTGTCGCTGATCCAGGGCTGAATCAAGTCGAGTACTTCGATCTCTGTGAATAAGGTGAGAGATGATAAGTTTATTGGTGTGGGACGTTTCTGGTAAAAACCTCGCTGTATTAATGGTGAGTATTACAAGGGGATTACCATGTTAAATCAAATGAAAGTCATTTTAACTTTATATGTATTAACTTTCTTAGTTTCATGTGCGCCACCTAAAGCAAAAAAAGAAGTGCTCGATCAAATCTCTGCAGTAACTGCTTGTAAGCAAATTAGTGAAGAGATTCGAACTATTCAATTTGTCGATACGATTAATGGTCGAAGGGTCATGTTTAATGTAGAACGATCTTCAGGCACCGTTGTTTATGTATCTGCCACACAAAATTGTGTTTTGACTTCAACTCAAGAAGCTGAAGCCATTGTCGAACGTTTTAAAAATGCGACTTTATGCATTGATACTGAAGAAAATGAAACCGAAAAACCGGACTTCTTAGTTATTTCAACAGATGTGGACGGTTACGCTGCCGGTGACCCGAGTGATTCAAATGTTCGAATGGTAGGGCAAACCTTTGCTGAATTTCAAGATGAGGTTGATGCCTACGCCCTTGATTTTGAAGCTCTCGGTTCAATCAATGGGCCACTCGTAGATACTCCGGGCACCATTGTTTGCACCGGCGAAGGATCTGTCTTTTAGGTGCCAGGCACCAAAGGGTAGCGCGCTTTAGGTAGAAGCTTCCTTTTGGTAGCGCGGTTGCGTCGGAAACATACTGACCAAGTTAGACATTTCGATGACCGACTAATGACTACCACGACTTAAGTAACAAATTAATATCTATTCTAAGTCCCTTAGTAGGGGCTTTTTAGCGAGTAACCTATTTCTGTTTATAAAAGTTAAACTCGTATGTTTTGAATTCCGAAGAATCCTTTATGGGAGCCACTTCTAGAAAACTAGCATACTTATTTTTCTTACTTACTTTTCTTGTAGGTTTCACAGGCTGTTCAGAAAGACCTTTTACCATTTACGAAGGTCTAGGCATCGACGAAGATGGAACCCTCGCTGTAGAAATTCCCGATGAAGCCATTCAAGACATTGATGATGAAGTGGCTGATGAAATTGAAGACGAAATCAAAGATGGTGATGGTAATTCGAATGATAATGGCGGCGGTGATCAGAGCGGCGATGGCGATGATGGCAACGGCGACAACAACGGCCCAGGTGATCAAGACGATCAAGAAAGTGAACACAAGAAAAAGCCCGATGTTCTCTCGAGCATGGAACAAAAGTTAGTAAGAGACTTACACGAGGGCGAAGAAGGGAACTTAAGCTTCTTAGTGGTCGATGTGGAGCGCTCTTTAGTCATGAGAAGTTATCAAGCGGCCACTCCAAGAAGGCTTGCTTCGGTATCGAAAGTACCAACGGCGCTCGCGGCCCTTGAAGAGGTAAATAACGTCAGTGTGACTAAGGTTTCAAGAATGCTCAAATCAAGTATCAATGGTGAAGCCTCTCGCTATGTGCGTTTAGCTGGTAAAGCCATTGCTGGCCATGTCACCACTGGAGCGAGTTACTCCCAAGGGGCCAGTTGCCCGGATGCTTACCGCAACGATAAGACGGCCACTAAAATTGTACAGCAGTGGATGTTTCAGCAAATACCTAACCTCGATTGGGCTGGGGCCTCTTTAAATGATGGTGCTGGCTGCGATTACGGAAACTTCATGAGTGGGTTACAGATCGCATCGATTCTTGAGTGGGCCGATAGCCGTGGTAATGCCTATGCCGGTAACTCGTTTGAAAAACTGCTTTCGATCAATGGTGTTGATGGCTCATGGCGCAACCGAAACCTTGAAACCCGTGGTCGCATCTTTGCCAAAACGGGAACACTAAGACCCAATAGCAACTTAGCCGGTTACTTCTACGCCAAAAGAAATGGTGTGATGAAAAAATATTACTTTGCTGTCTTCGTACAAAAGAAGGGAGCCGGAAACTACACCACTAAAGCCCGCGCCCTCATCGAAGGGCTTATGAAGTACTGGATTTCTTACTATTCGCAAACCGAAGGCGAATCCATCGAGAATTTCTGAGAATGCAAATGTCCGTTATTACGTACGAAACCTGTTCTCAATTTGATACCCGTCAGAGACTATCGCACTTCATCTGTTAGACTCGAAGTCAGAAGTTGATACTTCATGCTAACTAATGGGTAACTAGGTGGGTTAAATGTTTGTAGATCAATTTGTGAAGCGCCAAAGGTGCTTCAATTTTTCGTTATTGTATAGGAGTAAAATCAAACTCCTTTTTCTTCTGATTTTAGTTCCGACTTTATTTGTCTTCGCAAGAGCTGAAGCGAGACAGGCTGAGGGAGCTCATGGCCCAGGCCCAGACTCCTCTTCGAGTAGTAGCTCATCAGGAAGTACCAAGAGTTCAGGAAGTACCAAGAGTTCGGGAAGTACCAAGAGTTCAGGAAGTACCAAGAGTTCGGGAAGTACCAAGAGTTCGGGAAGTACCAAGAGTTC
>JAUICP010000002.1 GCA_030427805.1 Bdellovibrionia bacterium | reverse complement strand
ATCAGGTCTAGAATCCAAACTTAAAGATTTTTTTGAAATCTATCGAAAAACAATTACCAGGGAGGCTGCATAATGCTTAATTTTAAACTCTATTCCTTGGTGTCATTTCTTTATGGGTTAATACGAAGTATCTAGAAACTCAGACCATTTTTTAGATTGAAAGTCTCCACGGGGCTTATAAATCAGGGACCAATTGCGATGTTTGCTTCCCTTATCACGGCGATAGGATGCAAATTCTGGGCTAGTGAATGTGTCGACAGTCACATCTTCAATATTGGTAATAGAATTTTCTAGGAGTTGCCTTCGCATCACTTTGTTGAGATCCACAAAGACTTTATTTTTTTCAGTTGGATGGGGTGTTTGATAGGCGATTCGATCTTGGTCTTTTATGGAGTTAAGAATTTCATTGGCCACGTCAGTTCCAACCTCAAACGACTGATGATGAATGTGTGGTCCGAGGTAAGCAGTCCACCGAGGTGGGGCCTCAAATAGATGGCTTGAAAAAAAGGTATCGAGTGAGGATTCTAAAATTTTTTGTGCGACCCCTCGCCATCCGGCATGAATAGCAAAGGCATAACCATTTTGTACGTCACTCATTAAAAGTGGAATACAATCGGCTGTCTTTATTAAAAGGCCCTCGCCAGGCCGATCGCTAAAATGAGCGTCCCCCTTTAGTTCTTCATCACAAAATGCCTCTACAGCTATATCGCTATGGGTTTGATGGAGAGAGCAGAGTTTGTGTCCGAAAAAATTTTCAAGATCGGTCTTAGACACGGAGCTGTTTCCATAGAAGATAAGATGGAGTCCGTTGTAGTGCCAAAGACCTTTTTGAGTTTTTTGAAACAAAGACCAATCCTTGTTTTGATTACTTTTATTATCTTAAACTCTTACAATAAAGTTTCAACTAGTTTAGGTCTTCCGGGATCTCTTGATCAGGTAAGTTGATTTTAGTGAGATTTAATATTTCATTGAGATCATTTGGCCATAGAGCATTGAAATAAACTCTTTCCTCGCGGCTTGGATGTTTAAACCCCAATTCTTTGGCATGAAGAGCAAATCGATCCATTTCTTTAATATATTTTCTAAGTGCTGGAGATTTACAATTATTGGCTCGAGTTTTTCCACCATAGAGTTCATCACCAACAACCGGGTGCCCGAGTTCGCTCAAATGAATCCTAATCTGATGGGTTCGTCCCGTTTCAAGCATTAACTCTACTAAAGAAAACTCCGCGGACTCGGTGAGTACTCGATAATTGGTAACAGCTTTCTTACCTCTTTTAAGGTCGACCCCATCAGCCATAATTTCTAAAGTCTGCATATCAGCGATTCCGTTGACAACCAGGTTAGGTCTTTGTGTGCCTTCTTTTCTAAGAGAAGCAAAGCGCTTTCGATCAGTAGGGTGCCGATCAAGAATTGACTCCACTTTAGCTTGGGGATGTTTTGGATGACCAAAAACTAGAGCCCAATATTTTCTATGGGTGGTTTTCTTTTGAAATTGCTTGGCCAGAGAGTTTTGTGCCCTTTCATTTTTAGCTATAACGATAGTGCCGCTGGTGTCTCTATCGAGCCGGTGAATTAAGCCGGGTCGGTCTTCGTGAAAACCGATGGAAAGATCTTTACAGTGATAGATGAGAGCATTGATGAGAGTATCATTTTCGTGACCATGGGACGGATGAACGACAAGTCCCGCGGGTTTGTTAACTACAATAATATCCGAATCCTCGTGAATGATCTCAAGGGGAAAGTCATAAGGAGCGAGTTTCTCTTTAACGACATCGGGAAAATCAATATCAAAAACCATCCCCTCCTCAACTTTAAAAGACGGTTTGACCATCTTTCCCTTGTATTTTACAAGGCCTTGAGAAAGAAGTTTCTTTGCCTGGCTTCGAGAAATAATTTTTTCACATTCTAAAAGGGCTTGATCAATTCGAGCGCCATTGAGGTCTTCACTTATTTTAAACTGAATCATATCTTACTACTGAGAGTCTTTTAATAATTGAACATAGGATGAGGCAGCGACCTTTTCGTCAATTTTTAAGATTCGCGCAATTTGCACGACGAAGCCTCTTACAAAAACAGGTGCCGGTAATTTTTTATAATCATTATCTTCGACCGCGTTGAGATAGGTCTTTGAAATTCGAGTCACTTCACTAATGCGATCAATACTAACGCGCTTATATTCCCGAACTTCTCTTATAAACTGACCGTCGTAAACAGACTGGGAACTGATTCGTTCCTCCATCTGGTCATCGATTTGATAGATGGAAAGACTTGTTTTAGCGTAACCTTCTTCAAGTTCTTTAGTATTGATTGCTGGATTTGTTTGTCGCTCCGGCATTCTTACCTGTTCTTGTCTTGGCATTGATTGAACCGGAGTATTTACCTGACTGGGTTTTGATTCATCGTAATCAAAATCTGGGAGTTCAGGTTCGCTATTGGAACTTCCCCCAGAGACAGCGTTTTGAAAAAACTGATCTGCGGGATGATCTTCTTTATCCGTACTTTTCTTTAATCTTTGATCATAGGCGTTTCTGGTCGCTTGATTAGATAAAACGGTATAGGCTTCTTCGATTAGGTTTAACAGTTCTCTCGATTCTTCTTTTGTGAACACAGTATAGAGAGCAGGGTTATCTTGGGAATACGTATTCTTAGCACGCTGATAGGCCTCTCTAATCTCTGCCGGATGAGCATCGTTAGAGATCTCTAGGATTTCATAATATGTCTGAGTGTCCCAGTTTGCTGACATGGCCATAGTATAGCAAAAGAATCAGCCAACTTCGCGAATGCTTTTTGGTTTTACGAGATTTTTTGAAATTTTCAAAAATTGGCCAACTAAGTTACTACTTGGATATTCGAGCACGAGGGGTCGCCTTCTTCGCAGAGCTTGCCATACTGCATTATCATAGTCGATATAACCGATAAAATCGGCGTTAAATCCAAAATACTTACGGCAGACGCTCTTTACGGAGTATCCGACGTCAATATCTCTACGAGCTCGAACCTGATTGAGCAAAACATGGAGGTTAAAACCCTTTATAATTTCTAGCAGCTCGGTGCCCTTTTTTGGCTCCATAGAAACGACGTGTTGAATTAAATCAGCCGGAGTTTTAATACCAAGTGCATTTTTTTGATCCATTGCCTGGTCGATGACATCTTTAATCCCTATATCAGAATCAGACAAAATGATCTGACGGTAGAAGGCTGACTTTAAAAATCGATAGGCATTTTCGATACTCGTTGGTTCAGGAATCACGGCCAGAATTTTTTCGTCGGCATAGAGAAAGAAATCCAAAGTATGTTCAGTCGTACCAGCTCCTAAATCTAAAATTAAAAAAGGAGTATCGAGGTCACTAAACGAATCGAGTAAACGATCTTTATCTTCAGAAGACATATTGGCAATATTGAGTTGATCGTCGAAGCCACCAATAAAAGATAGGTTTGGTATTTCTGTTTTCACTTGAACATCTTTGATCGATGAACAGCGTCCTTGCAAAAAATCACTGATTCCCATTTTTGGGTTATTGATTCCGAGAACAGTGTGAAGGTTTGCGCTTCCTAAATCTAAATCAACTAATGTGACTTTGTAGCCGAGGCGGGCCAAACAAATTGCAAGGTTTGAAGAAAGAAAACTTTTACCAATACCGCCCTTACCACCACCGATAGCGATACTCGTTCCGTACTCAAGTTTAGAAACTTGATTTCGACGCGATGAAATAGACTCAACATTGGAGTCATTATCATTTCCAGAAATGTGTTTTCTTCGATTGCTAAAAAATATCATAAGCCGTTTTAATTACTAAATTTTTGGCAGTGGTTTTAGTAAACCTGCCTTCAGTTTCTCTTCGGCTTCTGACGCACGTATATAAAGAGGCTGGAGGTCCTTCCAGTCTATCGTCGAGTCGGGAAACTGATAACATAGTAATCCTAGCTGAGAAGCTAGAGGAAAGTCTGATTGAAGATGGTCTCTAATAATCTTGGCTCGCTGTTCTTCACTGAGTCCTTCAGAATAAGCATCGAAACCGTCGCCGACAATGAGGTGAGGTTGGTCGAGTTGATCACAAATTTCACCCAAGTTTTTGGCAGCGGGTCCCTTGATAAGTTGAAGAGATTCGGCTTTTTTTTCAAAAAGAGAGTAATAGACCTGATTTTTAAAAGCATTAATGGCAGCAAGTATGGGACCCTCGTAATTTTTGACACTGCTTGCGAGCAAAAAAGGTGTATCGAAAGCATAAAGGGGAAGGTTCATTGCATAGGCCAGAGTCTTTGCGATATTGATGCCGATTCGAATGCCGGTAAAGCTCCCCGGTCCCTTTCCAATAGAAATTGCTGCGATTTCTCCGAGTTGGAGTCCGGTTTGTTTTAGGACCTCTTCGATGGCGGCTGTGACAGTTTCGGTGTGAGATTTTTCGCGGATCCAGTTCAGTTCAATGAGGCCGCGTCCCGATTGCACGATAGAAATACCACCCATGCGAGTGCTGGTATCAATGGCCAAAATATTTCCATCGGGTTTCATGGATACCTCGGGCTAAAAATTATCTAATCAATCAATCGGGCTACATCATTAAACAATGCAAAGCCCATTAACCCAAGGAGTAGCACTAAGCCTATCTGTTGTGCAATTTCTAATTTCCTCATACTAAGTGGCGCCCCTCGAAGTGCTTCGATCGTAAAGAACAGGAGATGACCACCATCAAGAATAGGGATTGGGAAGAGGTTAATTATAAATAGATTAATCGAAATAATAGCCATAATCCGAAGGAACTGAGAAATTCCATGTTCCCAACTTGCCTGGGCGGCCTGTCCAATTGAGATAAAGCCGCCAAGATTTTTTGGGGACACTTCATTGGTTAGTAGCTTAACGAAACTAATTAAAGTTGCCTTTGTCCAAAACCAAGAGCGCTCAATTCCTTTTTGAATTATGGTAATGGGGTTTGCTGTTTTATAGATAAAGGTTACAGGTGGCGCAATACTCTTAATAGGACTAATGCCAATGATGTATCGGTTATTATAGTTTCCTCTGTCTTTGTCCGGTTGTGCCAGCTCGGGAGTCATATTAAGAGTTCCCAACTCACCATTTCTCAAGTAGGTGACGGCAAGGGCGGGGTCGTCCTTTTTGAAACCCTTAACGGTATTTAAAAGGGCGTCGAAGGTATCAATTTCAGTTTCATTGATTTTTAAAATCTTATCACCGGCGACCAATCCGGCTTTTGCTGCAGGCTTGTCTTCGCTGACCTGAAGAACAAAAGTCTCCGACTTTTCAAAACCGAGGTCCGCTAAGATTTGAAATGTCGTTTTTTCAGTGGGTATGGTTGATGGGTTTTCCTCTTTAGTGGGAAAGACGCCACCAGAAAGTACCTGACTTGGCTGAACGGTAGAGAGATCCCGAGTTAACTCTCCCTTGAGTTCAAGAGTCTCATCTTTTTCAAGGTCTTTATTTAAGCGAGCCATGCGCTTAACTGATAATGTCAATGGCCCAGAGTTTTGTTCGAAAAGTTGTCTCGAAAAAGCTCTCCAGGTAGTTACTTCAACACCATTGACCTTTTCAATGAGATCGCCAGTTTTGAGTCCCATTTTGGCGGCGAAGGAGTTTGGATTCGAAACCCCGATGAGCGGCGGCATGCTTGAATTTTGCAGCCCCTTAACCCATCCAACAATTTTCTTCATTGAGAGAATATTAGTGTTGGGCTTTTCAGAGATTGGAACGCTTAGGGTTTTTTCAGATTCACCAATTTCTCGTTTTACTTTGATATTTAAGGTCTTATCGAGAGAGTCATTAATGATATCTTCGGCCTGATTCCATTTTGTGATTGGTGTTCCATCGATTTCAAGAATCCTATCACCTGAACGAAATCCTATAGAGTAAGCCTCGCTGTTGACTTCAACGTCTCCGACTACCGGAGAAAGGGTTCGCTCACCTACAATAGCGACTCCACTAAAAAGGAAAGCGGCGAAGAATAAATTCATTAGGGGGCCTGCGAGCACAATCCATATTCTCTGTCCGACAGGTTTGTGCAGGAAGGACTTGGCTTTTAGGTCATCGGGAATTTCAACAGTGGGATCATCGCCAAACATCTTAACGTAACCACCCAAGGGGAATGCCGAAATACAGTAGACTGTGTCACCACGTTTGAATTGGAACAGTTTAGGACCAAACCCTAAACTGAACACTTCAACTCGAACCTTGAAAAACTTGGCGACTAAAAAGTGGCCCAATTCGTGGACGAAAATAAGAAGTCCCAAAAGAATAATCATTGGGATGATAAAACCAATTGTCGACTGAACACCATTTACAAAAAAGCTAAAATCCATAGAACTATTGTAGATTCCTTGGTCTCCGAATGCCAGTGCTTTTAGGCCTGTTTTCATTGTGAGAAGCCAATGATATTAAGATTTTATGTATGGTGCTGCGTTGAAAGGTCTAGTTTTTACAATTCAAAGTAGGAGATACACATAAAAAGTATGGGCGCTCCAAAATAAATTCCATCGACTCGATCAAGAATTCCGCCGTGACCGGGCATTAGATTTCCTGAATCTTTGACCTTCGCAACTCTTTTGAGAAGGGATTCGAAGAGGTCGCCAATCTGTGCAAAAAGTCCAGTAAATGTGGCAATAAGCGCAATGAGAATGGCCTGATCCCCTTCGAAGAAAAGATAAGAGCAAGCGACTCCAGAAAGAGCGGAGCCGAGAAGCCCACCAATAGAGCCTTCTATGGTTTTTTTAGGAGAGACGGTTTCAAAAAGCTTTCTCTTTCCTAAAGACTTTCCTGTAATGTAGGCCAAAGTATCACCAGAGAAGACAAAGGCCATAAGGCAAATAAGCCAGGTTCCCTGTTCGTCGAATTGCAAGAGGCGCGTGGCAAAGGCTGGAAATATTCCACAATAAATTAAGCCCATGACGCCGAGGCCCTGCTTGAGGGTCACTCTACTTAGTTTAATGGATTTCTTTGCGGTTGTTAGAAGGGTCGTGAGAAACACTATGGTGACCAGGCAAAAAACCGGAATTGAATGCTGTGGAAAGAAAACGAAAAAACTATAGGTAATTAGTAAGCTTATGTAAAAACCAACATGAACATAGGTGGGGGCTGTGACTTTCATTAAAGTCATTTTTAAATATTCCCAACCACAAATGGCGACGACTAGAGAGCAAACAATGTACAGGCCTGTCAGCTCGAAAAAAGCATAAAGTGAAAATATAATAGATACTGCGACAAGTGCTGATATTATTCGAGTTTTCATATAAGTGAGTTCAAAGTTGCTTGGTCCACTTTATAAGTTTTATCGGGACCTAATTGCTCACTTATTCTACCATAACGTCGTTCACGACCGAAAAAGTAATTTATCGACTCATTGAGATCCTCAATAGTAAAGTCGGGCCAAAATTTTTGTGTAACCATAAATTCGGCGTAGGCGGCCTGCCAGAGAAGAAAGTTAGATAACCTCGACTCACCACTCGTTCTGATAATTAGATCCGCCTCGGGGAGGGGATTTGATGGAAGAGCTTTGCTGAAAAGATCTTTATCGATTTGATCTTCGCTAATCTCACCTTTTTTGACCATGGCTACAATATTTTTAGTGGCTTCAACAATTTCTTGTTGGCCACCGTAGCTAAGGGCAAAAGTGAGCACCATGCCCGTATTATCCTTTGTAGCCTCAATCGACTCTTGGACCTCTTCCTGTACATATTTCGGAAGTTTCTCGAGGTCACCAATAGCATTGAACTTAATGTTATTCTTAATAAGTGACTTTCTTTCGCGCTTCAGGTTTTTGAAGAGGAGTCGCATAAGAAAACTGACTTCTAACTGTGGTCTCAGCCAATTTTCGGTGCTAAAGGCGTAAAGAGTTAAGTGGGGAAGATTCATTTCTGCAGAAGCCTCGATGATCTTTTTAGCAACACGAGCGCCCTTAATATGGCCCATAGTTCGGTCGTAGCCGCGAGCCTTAGCCCAGCGCCCGTTTCCGTCCATAATAATTGCTAAATGATTGAGTTTCTTCTCTTCCACTTAAGTAAAATCCTAGAGTGTCATGATGTCTTTTTCTTTGTCCTGAGCAATCTTATCGACCTCAGCTACAAATTTATCAGTTACCTTTTGAATTTCATCCTGAAAGCGCTTGCTATCATCTTCGCTGATTGCTTTGTCCTTTTGCGCCTGTTTGATCGAATCATTGGCTTCTTTACGCGCCATTCTAATACCTACGCGGGCATCTTCCACTAATTTCTTAGTAGTTTTAACAAGTTCTTTACGGCGTTCTTCTGTGACATCTGGAAGCTTCATGCGAATCACTTTTCCGTCATTCATAGGAGCCATTCCTAAATCACTTTTTACAATTGCACCTTCGATATCTTTGAGGATCGATGCTTCAAAAGGATTGATGAGGAAAGTTCGAGCATCTGGACAAGAAACAGAAGCAACTTGGTTTATAGGGGTTGGAGACCCATAGTAATCAACCTTAACAGTATCAAGCATACTCACGTTAGCTCGACCCGTACGAATCTTCTTTAGATCACTCAAGAGTGAATCGATGGCTTTTTTCATAGCTGCTTCAGCAGTTGTTTTGAGTTGGGCTTGTTCCATGTCCGCCTCCTTACTTAATTAAGGTTCCAATTTGCTCGCCATTGAGAACGCGAGCAATATTTCCTTTTTCAGTTAACTTAAATGTAATAATTGGCAAAGAATTGTCCATACACAGACTAATTGCTGTAGAGTCCATAACCTTTAAACCCTTTTGCAACACTTCCATATAAGAAATCTCGTCAAATTTTTTGGCATCGTCGTGTTTCATTGGATCTTTATCGTAAGTTCCGTCCACTTTCGTTGCTTTTAAAATGACATCGGCATTGATTTCCATGGCTCTTAAGGCTGCAGCAGTATCGGTTGTAAAATAAGGATTTCCAGTACCGGCTGCGAAGATCACCACGCGCTTCTTTTCAAGATGGCGCATGGCTTTTCTGCGGATGTAAGGTTCGGCAATTTCGGCCATTTCGATAGCTGTCTGGACTCGAGTATCGACGCCTTCTTTTTCGAGAGCATCTTGCAGAGCCAAGGCATTGATAACAGTAGCAAGCATTCCCATGTAATCGGAACTGGCTCGATCCATTCCGTGGGCCGAAGCGGCTACACCTCTAAAGATATTACCACCACCAATGACGACACCCATGGCGCTGCCAATTTTTGTGGCTTCAGCAACATCAGAAGCAATTTGTTGAATAACCTTAGGGTTAATTCCTGTGCCCTCTTCACCACCGAGGGCTTCACCAGAAATCTTTAACAAGACACTATTAAACCTTGGATTTGACAATTCCCCACCCCAATTTTCGCTTAAACTTTAGAAGCAGCTTCAACTTCAGCAGCGAAGTCTTCACTCTTCTTTTCGATTCCTTCACCGAGTTCATAGCGAACAAAGCGACGGATTTTGATGTTCTCACCAATTTTAGCAATTGTATTAGTAAGGTGCTCACCAACAGTTACATCAGGGTTTTTAACGAATTTCTGCTCGAGTAAGCATTGTTCTTTAAGCCACTTATTAATTTGGCCGCCAACGATTTTTTCAAGCATTTCTTCTTTTTTACCCTCTTCACGCGCCTTTGCCATAAGAACGGCTTTTTCTTTTTCGATAGCGCTTGGCGGGAATTCTTCAGTAGTTACCGCAAGTGGGTTAGTAGCAGCGATGTGCATAGCAATATCAGAAACGAAGCCTTTGAACTCTTCATTTCTAGCAACAAAATCAGTTTCAGAGTTAATTTCTACAAGTACACCGATTCGGCCTTCACCATGAATGTAGGCAAACACGAGACCTTCAGCAGCAACACGTCCTGCTTTTTTAGCAGCCTTTGAAAGACCTTTCTTTCTTAGCCATTCAATCGCTTTGTCGGCATTACCCTCTGTTTCAGAAAGGGCTTTTTTACAATCGAGCATTCCTGCTCCGGTTCTCTCTCTAAGTTCTTTTACCATTTGTGCAGAGATAGACATAATTTTGTGACCTCTTAATTATTTAATTTTTAAGTTAAAAAAATTGCGAACAAAAAAAAGATGCAGATTACTCTGCACCCTCTTCGGTTTTATTTTCTTCTACGAGAGTCTCGCCAGCTTCGACCTCAGCCTGGATTTCTACGTCCTCTGCGGTTCCAGCAGCAACGAGCTTCTTGCGACCCACCTTAACAACGGCAGGTCCACCAGCAGCTTTAGCATCCTTTTTGGCAGCTCTTTTAGCTTCAGGCTTTTCAGCACCTTCTTCGTCGCTTTTGTTGGCTTGAGTTTTTACTTTTTCGTCGTAAAGCTTAGCGCCTTCGTTGAAAGCATCAGCTACGAGGCCGCTGAAAAGTTTGATCGAGCGAATTGCATCGTCGTTTCCAGGGATTGGGTAGTCGATCGTTTCTGGATCACAGTTGGTATCGCAGATTCCGACAATAGGAATACCAAGGCGTTTCGCTTCGGCGACAGCAATGTGTTCTTTATTAAGATCGACAACAAACATGAGTTTAGGAGAATCCTTCATATTGCGGATTCCTTTGAGGTACTCATTTAATTTCACATATTCTTTTTCGATTTGAACACGCTCTTTTTTAGTGAAGTATTCAAGTTCACCTTTTTCGCGCATTTGATCGATTTTCTTCATGCGATCGATACTCTCTTTAATCGTTACAAAGTTAGTGAGAGTTCCACCGAGCCATCTTTTAGTAACATAGAAAGAGTCACATGTTTTTGCAGCTTCTTCGATCGGATCAACAGCTTGTTTTTTAGTGCCGACAAAAATCATTCGGCCGCCGCCAGAGGCAACTTTCTTTACAAACTCAAGGGCATCTTTTGTTGCACCCACAGTCTTCTGCAGATCGATGATGTGTATACCACCACGAGCTGTGTAGACATAAGGTTTCATTTTTGGGTTCCAACGCTGGGTTTGATGACCGAAATGGACTCCAGCATCGAGCATAGATTTCATAGTAATTTGTGGCATTTTTCCTCCTCACTGGTTTTGCCTCCCCTCTGATTCTGCTCCTAATGGAACTGCCAAAATTCTTCTCTAAAAAAGGACCTCGGACACCAGTAAGAATTCAAAGGGTGTGTAATTTACTTCGAAACCAAAATGGTTAATTCAGTAGATGAGGGTCTAACACATGGCCACAAAATCCGCAAATTCTTTTAGGAAAGAATTGGCTTAGTTTTTATTCTGTAATTTCAAATACTTATACTTACTGAGAGGCGAGCTGGGAGAGCTCTTCAACGGGTTTTGCAGCCCCTTCATCGCCAGCTAATTCTTCGCTTAGAAACTGACTGACCTGGAGCAGGAGATCTTGCCCCTGGATGAATTCAGCGAGAAGTCCACCGGCGGGTGACATGCCGGGCCCACAAACCCACAAATTGTTGATTTTATTTATTTTATAACCGCTCACAAGCTTTTCAACAAAGCTTAAGGCATTGGGTTCTAGGTAAATTCTCTCGAATTGAATGCCCTCGTGGAGCTCTGGGAAGGCCCTTTTGATTTGCTTTTTAATATCTCTGAGAGCCTGACCAGCTGTTTCTTCGTCGTCGGCTAAATCGTAGGGGATGTAACTCACCCAGCGACTGATGTTAAAGATTTGGTCTTCTCTTTGTTCCTGAAAAAAGCGTCCCAGGCAGGGCTCAGTCTTAGAGCCTTTGAGAAGGTAGCTGTAATCGAGCTTCTCAGGGAGCGATTCGTGGACGAGAAACATATGAACCGCTGCCCATGCGGGGATTTTTGCAAATTTTGAAATGAGTTTGCTTCCCAAATCATCGTGGTGGAACAAGCGCTTTATCTCTTTGAGTGAATTTCCGTATACGACGGCTGTCGTTGTATAGTTTTTTGCCCCGTTGAGTATGAAGCTCGAAATTTGTCCGTCTTCGACCTCAAGTTTAGTAACCATTTGTAGGGTGTAAATATCTCCGAGATCGACATTTTCAAAGCGATGGGCCCATTGTCCCGGGCTGAAATTATAGTTGTTATAAACCCTTTGTGCGAGGGTGCTTTCAAGAGCATCAAAGCTTTCGGGCTTTTCGTTTCCGAAGCCGACAAATTCTTGGGTCTTTCCGGAATCGTAAGTTTGCCAGATCATTTCGGACTCAGAATGATTGAGCTCTTCGCACCAATCTGTAAAAAGTTGAGAAATATTCTGAAATCCATCTTCGTGAAATGGAGAAAATTGAACGCATTGATCAAAGAAATGGCCTTTGTATTGAATCAAACGAGAGGAACCACCCAATTTGTCATCTTCGGTTATGATTGCGACCTTTAAGCCTGTTTTTCGCAGGTGATAAGCCATAAAGAGCTGAGAAAGGTTGCTGCCGATAAATGTGACGTCGTAGTGATTTTTTTTATTTCGTTTTAAAGCCATAATAAGAAGATGACTCGGCCTTAGAGTTCTTTCAAGTGGAATCTCTTATTCAGGGCCAGTGCAGCGCGTTTTAAGCTCCTAGCAATTATTTTTTTGCATAAAGGCTTGGTGTCGAGCCACTTCGCGATTCTGGGAGAATACCGATAGTAGAAATAGATAAACTTTTTGCCAGCCGGGTGAGTGCGGAGAATGTGGTCACGAAACAGGCAAAGCAGTACAACGGTTTCTGTTCTTTGCCCCTCAAAAGCCGCTGTCGAGATGAAACAGCGGGGGCGGTCAGCACGTGTTTTCTTTAAAAACCGCTTATAGGCCTCTGGGTAGCGCGCTCTTTTTAACTCGGCTTCGGCATTGCGAATTAAAATTGCGTAGGAGTTCGAATAGCGAGCAAACTCGGTCAGTTTATCTGCAGCCTCGTAGGCGCGCTGGGCATGGGAGGAGCTTTTGTCGTAAATTTTTAAAAGATCCCAAAGGACCGAGGCAATTAAATTAAGTTCTTGAGCTTGTCCTTGGAGGTGTTCAGGAGAAAGTGTGCCATGGGGAACCTTACAAACTATTTCAAGAATTTTAATATATTTTTCGTAACTCAAGGCTGCTTCGGAATAAGCTTTTTGCTTCATGAGTTGGCGTGCCTGCTTTACGACCCCGAGGCGGCTTTGCCAAAGAAAGTGACGGTTTTTTTCTTTAGCAACCTGTTCGGCACGAAGCTTGGCACCTTTTGAAACCATTTTGTCGAATTCATTAAAACATTCAGAACAAGCCTCGTTGGGAATGTCAGAAAGACCCTCTTTGCCCAGGCGAAGTCGCATTCCCGCATCAACACTCTTGAGCGGAGGATTCACGGTCTTCATACATCGAGGACATTCAACTTTAGATTTCTCTTCTTCAATTTTTTTTGAAGCAGATTTAATTTTATCGTCTTCTTCGGCCATTGATTTATTATAGCTAAAGAGTTGAATCTTTTAAGCCTAAATAACAGATCTGCAGTGAAATGTTGGCCGGACAAAAGTCCCAATGTCGCTAAAAGAGATTTTGGGGATCGATATCAACCAAGAGCTTCGTGCCCGAAGGAATCCATTTCGACTTATTGTCGATCAGTCTTCGGCAAAGCTCTCGCAAATGATTGGGATTCGATGATTTCAGTAAGAGTTGATAGCGATATTGATTGCGAACTCGTGCCAAGGGCGCTGGGCTCGGTCCCAAAATCTGAATGTCACTAAAAACTTCGAATCGAGACTGCATTGCTTCAGCTCGTTGTCTTAATTTTTGGCTCAATGATTTCGCCTTTTCTTGAGACAAGCTCGAGATGCGAAAGGCGGCCATCCTCGCATAGGGTGGATAGCTTAAACTGCGGCGAAACCCTAATTCAAAATCTGCAAAAGCCGAAAAATCTTGCTTGATCGAGTATTCGATACTTGGATGATCAGAATTCATGGTTTGAATGATCACCTTTCCTTTTCGATCCTTAAGGTGGCGACCCGCTCTACCAGCCATTTGGGTTATGAGTTGATAGCTTCTTTCGCAGGCCCTGAAGTCAGGCATATTAAAGCCAATATCGGCCAGTACTAATCCAACGAGTGTCAGGTTTTTAAAGTCTAGGCCTTTTGCGATCATTTGCGTTCCGACCAAAACATCGACTTCATTGTCTTCAACTCTTTTGATTAAGTCTTCTAAATCTTTTCGTGAAGTGATTTCGTCGCGATCGGCTCTGGCCACTTTGATGTCCGGAAATAAATCTCCTAGATCCGATTCGATTTTTTCTGTACCGAGACCCAGAGGCTTGAGTTCTTCTGAGCCCATTCTTTGGGTCGCGTACTCAAGGCTTTCACTGTAATCACAGTAATGGCACAGCAAGTGATTTTTGCCGTGGAGAGTGAGACTAATATCACAGTTGGGACAGTGGGGCGATTCACCACTTATAAAGTCAACCACAGTTCCGGCCATACCTCGCCGATTTAAAAATAGAGCGACTTGTTCGCCACGAGTCAGTGTTTCTTGAATGGCCCCATAGAGTTCGGGGCTCATCCAAAAAGGAAATGGGGAGTTTTTAGATTCTTCTCGCTCTGTGCTGTCTTGTTTGAGTGGCACTACTTTAATATCTGGAAGTTGCACACTGCCAATTCGGCTTTTTATTTGGTGGTAATGGTAACGATTTTCTTTAGCATTTCGATAGCTTTCCATTGAGGGGGTCGCGCTCCCTAGGATGATAGGGCAATCAAAAAGCTGGGCTTTTTTAACGGCGGCATCGCGCCCGTGATATTTCAATTTTTCATCTTGCTTAAAACTGGGTTCGTGCTCTTCGTCGATAACGATGAGGCCGAGATCGGGGAGTGGGCAAAATAGCGCTGACCGAGCGCCAAGTAGCACTTTCTTTTCTCCTAAATAGGCCTTCCACCACTCATTAGTTTTTTCTCTCTCTGTTAGATGGGAGTGAATAACTGCTATTTGTGGGCCGAGGTGGTCGACAAATCGTTGTACGAGTTGAGGCGTTAAGCTGATTTCGGGAACCAAGAAGAGACAGCTTTGACCGCGATCAATAACTTCTTTGATAAGTTCCAAGTAGATTTCAGTCTTACCCGACCCGGTCACTCCATGAAGAAGGTGAGCTTGAAAACCCGATAAGCTTTTAATGGATTGAACACATTTTTGCTGATCTTCCGTGAGGATTTTTTCGTCAGTTGATCGCGCCTCTGGTAAAAGTTCGGGGCGCTCTTTTTTAATGCGTGAGAATCGCTTTAATGGCGGGAACGCAGTTTCGATGACCTGGCCAAGTGGATGAATATAGTATTCGGAGACCCAACTTAAAAAGTCGAGCTCTTTTTGGTCGAGGCTGAGTTGGTCCTCATCGACTTCACCAATAGCCTTGACCTTAAATTCTTTACTGGGATTTTCATCGGGCTCGATGAGTGTTCCCTTAACTTTTCTTTTGCCCAGTGGAACTTCAACTCGAAGGCCCGCGCGCGCAGGAGTTTCTGATTGCCATAAATAGGTCAGGGGCTCGGGAAGGGGGGCATTAACTGCCACCCGCCAGGCTTCATGGGTCAACGAAACCTCGCGTAGAATTCTTTAATTAGAGCATTGCGAGGCTCTCTGCGGTCTGAAGAAATAGTTTTCTTTAAACCGAGAAGGGTATTGGGTTGAAATCGAGATTGAAGTGACGATCTCGAACCAAGTGACTTGGCTGAAATGGTGCGAATAAAAACCGCATTATTATTCCAGGTGATGGTTCGATCCTTCGGAAGTTTTAATCCAGAGTTGTACGACTGGTACTTATTGGCTTGAACCTCAGCCTGACTTTTAAAGCGGAGCTTTCGCAAGAGAAAAGAATCTTGTTCGACCCAAACACCTGGTAGTGAAACATCTGACCCCGCCGGAGTTGGTTGGCCAAAGGCATAAGCAATGTAACCACTCACTCGAGAGAGTCTAGCATAGGGCTCTGGCTCGTACTTTACTTGGTTGAGAGAGTAGGCCGGTTGATTAGGTTTAAGAATTGTATTGGGCAAAACATCAATTCTAATGAGTTGATAGAGTAGATTATCGAGTTTTCTAAAATGAAAGTATGGTTCTGCAAACTCAACACTCTGGGGATAATTGTGAACTTTATCATCGCCTTCAAATACAAATCGTCTGCCGTCTTTGTAGATGGCATTAAACTCCCATTGATCAGAAAGAGTCGTTCCCCCCGTGGCTTTTAGGCGAAGTGTTTTTCCGTCGATTACCGTCCACAACTCTTTAACTACAAGGGCATCGGTTTCGGTTTTGAAATGCACTTCTTGAATCACTTGGTAAGTCTGACTTCCGCTGTTTTTAATGGCGCGAGAAAGAATCATTCGTGTTTTGGGAATGTAGGCCCAAGCACTGAGAGCCAGGAGGGATATTGCAAAGAAGCTAACTAAAATCTTGAAATTATTGGATATCTTCATAATGTCTCAAAAAAGCACATTGCTGTGATGTTGACAAGTTTATACTCCGATTGGAGCTCAGCGACCATTCTTTCTCAAATTATTTAATCAATATTTACAAACACTTATGGGTCTTATGGGTGAGCAATTAGACTGAGGTCGTGTTTCGGGCTAAAACGTTTAGTGACTTAAACCGATATGAATAAATGTGAGTCGTCAGAGGGGTAATGGATGAACCAAAGCTTTTTGTCTAGGGCTTGGGGACCAATGTTTCTGTTGGTCTTCTCGGGACTAAGCTCAATAATTCTTTTTCAAAATTGTGATATGGGAGGCGTTCCAGCAACCCAGGATCGACTGGCTCTTTTAGCCGCAGATCAAGACTTCGTTTACGATACAGTCGTTGATCAAATTGCCTACATGTCCTGCTCTGAAGTGAATAGTCCGGCGGGAAGAGACCCAAGTGCTTACTTTACGTTTCGCGTAGGTGCCTATGGTGACGATGCCGGTATTAGTTTAACCGATGAATTTTTTGAATTAACTGAAAAGTCTTCCGCTAAAGAGCGCTTGGACCTCTTAAATATTGGCCCCGGTAGTAAAGCAATGAATTTGCAATTAGCTCTCCGAGGAAACCAGAACCTACAAACCATCTTTGTAACTACGAGTGGTAGTGATGGAACAGAGGGTATTGATTATTCAACCATGTTCACGACTCTTGGTGAAGATTATCCGTCTGCCTACCTGCTCGATTACTACGCGCAAGGAAAACGCTTGAAGTACCTTCGCGATGACTTTGGTAAGGGAATTCGTATCGAAGGGTCCCTGAGTTTTGCTTCGTCTTCAGAAACAGAAGACCAAGCAAGAAATTACTCTTCAAATAACTCTGGTGTGTTAGCACTCACATATCGTGACACTGCAACCGGTGGTGTGGCAGCCATTTCACCTGAAGATCTCGGTCAGGAAGGCGAAAGACAAAAGAGTGTCTTTGGTCGTGGCTTTGAATTAAATTACCGAGTTCCAGTTGGTGCTAACTCGGGCTTTCCGCCGCGAATTCTTTTTGGTGTGACTGAAAGAAGCCTCGAAAATGCTTCGGACGCAAGCAAGAGAAAGAATTGGACCTGTAACTCTTCTATGGTTTTTAAAATTGTAGATAAAGATGATGCGATTGATGGAACTAATGTGACCTGTAATATGGTTCCAGATAATTTGGCTGGTAACCAAGCCTTACTTTCGAAAGTAAGAAACATTCTTAAGCCTGAGGACTGGTGGGTCGATCTCACTAACAATTGTATAATTGCTAAAACAGCTCAAACGGGTGGATGCTACAATAAGCGCAATGATAAAACTGTGGAGTACAACCTCAATCAACCGTGTTCGATTGATGTTGAGGGCCCCAATCCACTTTGTTCTCACTTTGTCAGTATCTGTGAGCGATAAAGATAAGAAGAGGTGAAAGTGGACGTTCGGCACCTCTTCAAATTTTCGAATCCTATCTAGTTACAACGCTGTTATTTTTCACTAAATATGATCCTTTACATAGTTTTGACCTTCTATGGTGTAACCAACTCCATAGATGCTTTTGATCTGCCTTCCGCAGTGGCCCATTTTCTTGCGCAGATTTGCAATGTGAACATCGAGTGTCCGATTCATTGACTTCTTCATTGGCGCATTCCAAACGGATTTTACAATGGCGTCCCGCGTAAGGATTGAATCTTTGTGGTCCATGAGTGTTTTCATGATTCGAAACTCAATCGGAGTCAGACTAACAATCTCTTCTTCTTCTAGTCCTGTTCGCACTCGAGCATCAAATTTTTGCAAATTCAGCGTTAAGTCTCCGACACTGATTTCTTGCACATTCATTCCTTTAGAGATCCGACTCTTCAGCAACATACTGTGTAGCCTGAGTTTCAGTTCCACGATATCTACTGGCTTGGTCATATAATCCCAAATTCCCATATAAAATCCTGCGACTTTTGCATTCATCTCTTTCGATGCGGTCAGCAGTAGTGTTGGAATTGATAATTGACCATTTGATAGTTTTATCTTTTCACAGAACTCGAGGCCCGAACCATCGGGTAATTGGAGGTCAATAATAGCTAGGTCGAAACTCACAGAGTCAATCAAGCTCTTTGCCGACTGAATGGAGTCGAGACAAGTGACCTCATACTCGTCTCTTAAATAGGTTTTGATTAATGCTTGGTCCACTTTAGAGTCTTCAACGAGCAATAGTTGTGGTTTGTTTGATTCTTGCATAAAGCGATTCATAAACTCTCCTTTCTTTAGCAACTCTAAATTCAGTCTAGGGGGCAAGTATTGGGAGAATTCTTTTAGAATATTGAATCGTGTTCATAATTCCGTTCGGAATTGAGAATGTTGGGGAATTGTTGTGAAAATGTGACCCGGAGGTCACATTTTAAAGGGTGGTTTCGCTAATATCTGAGAAATCTCTTAACAATTGGGTCCGCGTGGACTCGATGACAGGCGCTTGTATGGCCGAATAGGTCCGAATGACCTGAGCTGGGTCAATAAAACGCCCCTTTTTCTTTACCGCAAAATGGAGGTGCGGTTTTGTGCAGTAGCCACTGCAACCAATGGTGCCGATATCTTCTCCGGCCAAGACTTCGTCGCCAATTTCGAGATCTCTTTCGATGCTGTTGAGATGATTGTAATAGGAGACAACCCCATCTTCGTGTTCAATGACGACATATCGGCCAGCACCACGAGATTTTCCGATCTTCATGATGGTTCCATCTTCGGCCGAGAGAACGGGAGACCCCAGGGGAAGTTCAAAGTCGATACCCAGGTGAGCGACTCTTCTTCTTTTGATCGGGTGAAAGCGTCTTTTTTGAAAGAGACTCGTGATATTGAGATAGTTCACTGGAGAATAGAGAAGCTTATTGTCCTGATTCTTTTGCAAATCTATAAATGCTCCACCCTCTTCGGTCGGAATGAAAAAGCGCTCACGAAGTTGACCCCTAATTTCGAGAGAAGCTTCTAAAACCTCACCGCTTCGGATTCGTAAACCTCCGTCATAGAGGTCTTCGTACTTGAGAGAATAATAAGCGCCTCTTTGCAAGTTGCGCATCTTTGCGTCGAGTTTAAAGGCATTGAGAAAGCGATAGGCGAGAAGGGTGTCGTCGGTGCGATCGACGATGTTTTGAATAATAGAACCCTTCAGGTGTCCTTCAACTTGCTTATAGCGTTTTTCAAAATTTACGGGGGCGAGGAAAACACCAGCCGTCGTCCCTGACTTCCAGATGACATAGGCTTGGTTTTTATGGGCGTCGTAGAACTTCACCTCTTTAGATTTGGATTTCTTGTAAGTTCCAACTCGAAAATTGAGTCCTTGAGAGATGACGAATTTTTTGGGGAGTACTTGAGCCTGAATAATTTGGCTCCAGTGATTTTGTGAAAAGCCCTCTCTTTTAACGATTGTAAAAAGAGTATCTCCCTTGCGCGCTTTTTTCAGAAAGACTTTGTCTGGTTGGCTTTGATTGACCATACTCAATACTGGGAGTCCGGAGGCAGCATAGGCGGGCTGCCGCAGAGTAGCGAGGGGAGTGAATATGATTAAAAAGAGAGCAAAAGCTTTGGGTCCCATCTTCACGACGCACAATCTCCTAAATCTTCTAGTTGTACTTAGTTGCTTTTTATTTCAACTGCATTTCGCTTTGTCCCAAGAATCTCAAGGACCGATTTTTAGGTCAATGGGAGGTTCTGGTCGCGCCGCGTCTGACGCCACAGAAATGGGTCGAATCAACCCTGCCGGTCTCGTTCAACTTGAAAAATACTATCTCGGCGGCCAGGTCACGCGCCAGGGTTCCAGGAACTCACTCGAATCTAGTAGCTATGGTGTGACCTTAACCGATGGAACTGTGGGTTTGGCCTTTCCGGGGAGTTTTACCTACGAAAGCATTCGCTACAGCAATAGCTCTGGTTTTAGGGCCGATGGTCAGCTTTTCCACCTAGCAATAGCTGGCTTAGTCGCCAAAGGGGTGTCCATTGGGATCTCAGCCAGTCGGCTAGAGATAAAGCCAGAAGGTGGTGAGAAGGTGAATCGCGACAATATAGACTTCGGGGTGCTCGCGGCCTTCAGCCCCCAATTGGCCTTTGCCCTGGTCTTTGAAAACCTCCTTGGCAAAGACGATGAGGTTCTCCCTCCTCTACAGCGACCCACAACAGCCTCGGTGGGGGTCCAGTTTGTCGCCAATGACCTCTTCAGGGTAAGAGGAGATTACAGCTATCTCCTGGAAGATAACGAGGACTTGCTCGGTCGGCTCGGCCTTGGGATCGAGAGTAAATTTCTTGATCTATTTAAATTTCGCCTGGGATTTCAAGAAGATGGGATATTCAATCACTCCTTTTTGACGGCTGGCTTTGGCTGGCACGGCCCACGTCTGCGAATCGATTACAGCTATCAGTACGATCAGCGCTCCAGCGGAGCCCAGATTCACAGTCTTGACTTATGGCTAGACTTTTGATAACACACCATTTCTTATCCTAATGAGGAGATAAAAATGGCTTCAGACGCAAAACAAACTTCAAGAATTCGACGTCGTAAGCGTGCTATGCAAGGACGTAAGAGAAAAGCTAAGAACTTAAATCAAGGCACGACTCAGTCTAAAGCTGCACTATTCGGCGACGAGGAATAGGGTCCTTTTAGGGAACTCAATCCAATAGTTCGTGAATAAATATAAAAAAGCCAAGATAGAATCTTGGCTTTTTTTGTTGGGTCTTGCTGTTGGTTTTCTCAGGAATCTTTTTAGCGGATCGATAACATGATTGCTTCGCGAAGTTGTAAGAGAATTTCAGCAGTGTCTGTAGAGACCTCCGGATCAACAGGAGAAAAACTTCTTTGATAGTTCTCGGCAAGCTCACGTTGCAAATTGAAGTTTCCTTGAATCTCTTTAATCGACTCCTCTGCTTTGTCGATATCTTCAAGATATCGAGCTACGAAACCAAGTGCGACTTCTGCGGCTTCAGAAATGTTCTGATTGTCTGAACTCTTTTGTGTTTCTAAGAAATCAGCCAAATGAAGAGTTTTGGTTCTTAAGTCACCGAGGCGGGCGAAAACACCTGAGAGTTCTCTAAGGTGGGCTACAACGTGCTCTCTGCGATTACTTAAGCTCGCACCGATCTTAATTAAGGTAGAGAATTCGAGGCTTCGGATACTTTCAGTATCGGTAAAGCTATTCACATAAGAGAAGAGGGTTTGAGTTGTTTGCGCTCCACTGAGTGCGATTTCAGACGACTCGAGACGGAGTCGATTGAGAACTTCGGGGATGGACTCGCCCAGAAGACTAATTTCTGTGGGGTTATTCGCTTCATTTCCACTTAAAGTAGTTTGTATCTCATCGATTTCACCAGCTGTAACGGGAGTGAACTCGATGCGGTTTTCTTCTGGGACCGGTGGAAGAGCGAGATCGTCTGTATCTACAGTCGTTTGATTACCATTGGTTATGGCTTCTTCAATTGAACTTTCCAACTGCTTGCGACCCAGCTTTCGTGCCATTCTTCTCATAAGAGGCGCTGAAATTCGGTTGTGGTAAGCCAGTCTTAATTCGGTCGTAGTGTTTGTAATGAGTCTTCGTATTCTAATTCCTTCGAAAGAATAGGGAAATAGAGATTTTAGAAATACAAACTCAGGTAATATTAAGAGTGTTTCAATGGAAAAGAAGGCCTGGGGAGTAAAGGGCCCCCAAATAGTAAACGATCCCATACCGATAAGTGCCGTAGCATAGGACAAGAAGGACTTTCCGAATTCTCGGTCGGGGTCATAGTCTCTAGAGTTAATCTCTGCAATTCGAGCTCTCCGCGCCTCTTCTATAATAGTGTTTTTTCTGACTTGGAGGAGTCTGAGTTCGTAAAGTTCCTGTAGCTTGTCGATTTGGTGGTAAATCAGAGCCTGAATAAATTTTTCTCCCTGATCAAGTTTTGCCAGGTTAACAAATTGTTGGCGCATGTCTTGAAATTGTTCACCAGTGAAAACAAAGTCACTGTCTTCTTCAACGATCGACTCAGTGATTTTTTTGGCTTTCAGATCAGCATCGATTTTTGTAAGAGGGGTAAAACCCTTTTCGATTAGAAGGTCGGATCGAAGGCGGGCCATGAGTTCAGTGGCTAATTCAGCCATTCGTTCTGGTGACCAGTTGTCTTGGTTGCGATCACTTTCTGAAGCAATCTGTCCAAGTCTCTTTACTAACAACTCGCTATTGATGAGTCCTTTTTTGTGCTTGATGATTTTTCGGATGTCATCGCCGGCGGTGTAGTTCTTTCGAAAGTAGCTTGCTAAGAATTGAGGATCATTAAAGCTTAAAGTTGCAATAAGAACGTCAGTATGTGCGACTTGCTGACTGTCAGGAGAAAAGCTTCTTGTGGTCACAGCGCGAGTTTGCGGGGCAGGTACTACTGCTCGACTTTGAAGTCCGTCGAAACGGGTTTCACAGGTTTGTCGGGCGGATGCGACTGATCCTGAAACGGCGATCAAGCCTGCCAAAGCGATTGACGTCAATAATGCAAAATTTTTTTCGCGAGCCTTAGCACGAAATTCCATGGGCTTTCCTCCAAATTGAGTTTTGAAGTTTTTACATCATCGATGACAATATAGATAGATGCCCATTTGTGGCTGAAGGCGAAGGCGGCCTTATTTTAGTTCATTTAAATTATGAATGAAATTTCAACTAATTTTGTAGAGAGATCGAATGAAACTCTCTACAAATAGTTCGATTGGCGCATTATTTGAAAAACGCGAGGAAAAAGACTAACGGCTCCCAAGGCTGGCAGGTACATAGCCAGTGTCGCCAGAAAGTCTGAAAACATAGGTTTGTCTCACGTAACCAGCCTGCCCTTTGTAGAATCGGTACTTCGTGAAGGCTCGCAAAGAGTTTGCGTTCATGCGATTGGTACCACTGGATTGTGCAACTTTGATCTGAGTCGGCTTGCCCGAGTTTGTAACGTATGCAACCAGAGTCACCACCCCTTCTTTGCGAGAAAGGCGATCTCTTTGTGGGTAAACGGGAGGTCTATTGCCAGGAAATTGCTTGAGATTATCAGCATCTCGCAAGCCATCAACGGAACCAGGCGCTCCAGAAGCATTACCCTGAAGGTCTGGCGAGTCGGCCTCTTCATTTTCTAGTGGCGATTGATCGGCTTCTTCGTCGGAAGCTTCCCCCATCATCGCAGCAACAGCATCGTCTTCACTAAAATTTGCATCGACAGTTTCTGAAGAATCTTCGTCATCTTCCAGAGTTTGATTGAGGTCAGCTGCAAGGGCCGCCGTTTCGGGATCAACGGCTTCTTCGCTCGGCTCGGGTAGTTCATCAAAACCACCGGTGGCACGGGCAGAATTCACTGCAGAAATGTCCTTTAAGTTGAGTGGCTCGTTAGTGTCGTCTGCGAAACTATCCTGAGGAGCTGTCTCATCATTTACTGCTGATTTAATTTGTGGCGCAACCACAACTGTTTTTTCTGGAAGGCCAACGTCTGAGTCCTTTGTCGTAGCCACTGTTTTTCGACCGGGAAGAACTGTGGGTATTTTATTGGACTTGGTCTGGGGCTTTGATTTTTTAGCGACTTTCTTAGCCGGTGTTTTTTTCACTACAGGTGATTTCGCTACATTCTTTTTTGCGGGTTTTTTTGTCGCTTCGGGTTTTTTAATATTTTGCAGTTTCGCCTCCGGCAGTTTGCTCGGAAGAACAACGTCGGCTTTATCGTCAACCCATTGTGGTTTAGAGGGGGCGGGCTCCTTGAGCTGCATTTTTGCTTTATTGAGTTCTAATTCAGCGGCCTTCAATTCAGCTTCAGGGATTTCATTAACCTCTGGAGCCGCATCCGGTGTACCAACGTCAGGTTTGCCAAGGGGGGATTGCACGACTTCTAGTGCACTAACGCCGAGACTCGTAGGAGTTTCGGGTAGGGCTTCTGGGCTACTGAGTTTGTAGTAAATAAATCCAACAACAGCACCAAAGTGAATGAGGATTGATAGTGCCAAGAATCCTGAAAGTTTTTGTTTGTTATCGCGATGGCTATTCCACATCTGTTTCTCTCCCAAAGCCGTGAGTATCGATACTGTCTGGAAGGATTACAAAATATAGGCCAGAATTTGGGATCTGAAGTCAAAGGAGCAAGTTTTGGACCATGCTCCCGTTGCCCCCAAGGAGACTTTTTACAATGAACATGAAATTTTTTTAAAATAAAAAAGAGGACCGAAGTCCTCTCTTTTTAAATGCATTATGTAATCAAATGACTAGGTGGCCAATAGATCTTCGGGCACATCGCCTTCAATAATAGATTGGGAAAGTCTTTTATGGTTAGCGTGACCAACAAGTTTGGCCGCTTGATCAAAAGGAAGGGGATCAATTTGCTGGATAAAATTCTCTTTAATTTCTGCGACGAGCTTCGCGTTTTCTTCAAGAGTTCCTTTAGAAATGGCTCCGTCACTAACGGCCTTTTCAATGGCGTCGATGGCAATTTGCGGGCTATCGAATTCGTTACAATAGAGTAAGAGATTGCACCCGGCTTGAATGGCTCGCACGGCAATTTCACCGACTTCCCAATGATTGCGAAGAGCTTTCATATCTAGATCATCAGAGATAACTAAGTTTCTAAATTTAAATTCCCCTCGAATATAATCGCGAATTATCGATTCAGATAAAGTGGCAGGCCATTCTGGATCTAAGTTTTTGTAGCGGATGTGGGCGGTCATCACCATGGGGAGGCGCGCTCGAAATACTTTTTTGAATGGAGACATGTGGATGTTTTTAAGGGTATCAAGGTCGGTGTCGTCTTCGGGCAATTCAATATGGGAGTCAGGTTTTACACCACCATGACCTGGAAAGTGTTTAGCACAGGGGATAATGCCCGACTTAATAAATCCTCTAACAAGTGCCGACCCTAACTTGGCAACTATTTCGGGCTCCTTGCCAAGAGCTCTGTCACCAATGATTTCATTTTCTGGGTTTGTGAGAACATCAATACAGGGGGAAAAATTGAGATTAATACCCATGGCCGTTAGTTCGCTTCCCATCATGTTAGCAAACTTAAAGGCAACAGATGTCGAGTCGAGGGCCGACATTTTCTCGGCGGTGGGCCATTGGGTAAAAGGGGCTTTTAGGCGAGCGACTCGACCGCCTTCCATATCAATAGCAACAAAGAAGGGTGAGTGATCCGACTTTTGGTTGCGCAGACCCTGGAGTTCGCTGACGAGGGCGTGGATTTGTTCGGGGCTTTCTACGTTGCGCCCAAAAAGTGTGACGCCGGCAATGTCATTTTCCGTTAGGAACTTTTTTTCGTCCTCGGTTAGACTTGTTCCTTGAATTCCAATCATCATCTGTTGGCCAATTAACTTCTTCACGCGATCTCCCTGGCTCGGAAATTATTAACCTTTAATTTCTCACTATTCAGAGGCCAAATCAATCTAGCCTTTTGTAAAGGAGGGGATATTTACTAAATGACTTGGTTGCTTTGTCCCTGGAGCCTTCTGCGCATTTCATCTCCGAGTACAAAGATGCTCAGAACAAATAGAAAGAGAAAGAGTCCAGGAAAAAAGCTTATATGCGGAGCCTCCCAAAGAAATTGCCTTCCAGAACTTAAAAGAATACCCCACGAAGGTTCAGTAGGGGGTATTCCGAAGCCGAGAAAGGTGAGGCTCGATTCGGCGAGTAAAACTCCCGCAAAACCAAAAGTCATCTGCACAAACAGTGGAGAAAAAATATTGGGCCATATATGGAAAATTATAAGTCTTGGGTTTTTGGCCCCCAAGGATTTAGAACTTTGAACAAAGTCTTTGAGTTTAATTGATTGAACTTCGCCGCGCACAAGGCGAGCGTAGCCAGCCCATCCGGTAATTGAGAGGGTAATTATCAAGCTCCCTATTGAGGCGGACTGAATAACTGCAGCAATTGTGAGTACCAGAAGAAGTCCTGGAAATGAAAAGCATATATCTACAATCCTCATTATTACTTGATCAGTAATTCCTCCGAAATAACCAGACAGTGTTCCAAGGATGAGGCCCAATAAAACTGAAAGTAGGGTGGTGCCCAGTGAAATCGTCAGTGATGTTTTTGTTCCTAGAATAACCTGACTTAATACATCGACACCGTTTTGATCGCGACCGAAAGGAGCTTCCAAGCTCGGGGCACTTAGCCGTTGGCTCAGCTCCATGTCTAAAGCGCTCTCGCTCGAGAAAATTGGAAACACGAAACTTCCGGTGACGATTAAAACTAAAAAAGCGATGGATAAAAGGGTTTTATTGTTTAACTTTCTTATCATGACCCGCCTCGCAGTTTGGGTTGAGTCAAGACGTAGAGTATATCGGTAATAATTCCGGCAAGTATGTAAGTACTAGCCACAAAGAGAACGCTCCCTTGTATTACGGGGAAGTCTCTTCGTTGTAAGCTTTCGAATATAAGAGTACCAAGGCCCGGCCAATCAAAAATTGTTTCGACGATGACTGTTCCGGTGAGGAGCACACCGAGTAAAATCCCGAGAAGTGTGAGTATAGGGCTTAGTGCATTCTTAAGTACGTGTTTAAATAAAACTTGATTAGGAGTATTTCCTTTTGCCAGTGCGACTCGCACGTAGTCTTCACCGAGAACCTCTTGCACGCTTGCAAGTGTCATGCGGTAGATCAAAGCGATTAATCCCGAAGACAAGGTAAGAACGGGTAAAATAAGATTAGCAATTCCCCCTCGTTCTGAAACCGGCAGAATTTCTAATTGAACAGCAAAAATAAAAATAAGAATGGGTCCTAGCCAGAATGACGGCATCGCTAGACCGACGAGACTCAATGTTGATGAGAGTCCTCTCGTCATTTTTCTTTTTCTCGGAGCGGCCCATACCCCAAGAGGTACACCAATCAAGAAAGAAAAGATGAGGGCGACGGCTCCTAGCTCGAGGGTTGCCGGCAACCGTTCGATGATTTCTTGGCTGACGGGGCGTTTTGAAAAAAGTGAATAACCGAGATCTCCTTGTAGAAGACCAGAAAAGTAATTTTTAAATTGGCTAAAGAAGGGTTGATCGAGGCCCAGACTTTTTCGAAGAGCTTCTTTGTCGACGGCAGAGGCCTGTTCGCCGAGCATGAGATCTATAGGGTCGCCAGGCACGAAGTGAATTAATAGGAATGTAATTAACAGCACCCCAAAAAGACTCACCAGTGATCCTATGAGTCTTTCAAGGATGGATCGGCTCAATTGGATTTTCCCGATGGGTTGGCTTTGCCAGAATTATTCATTTTTACTTTTTGTTGATCCATCATTTGTTGTTGCTGAATCATGGTGCTGGCATTGGGGTTTTTATGAAGCTCATTGATTTTTCCACTGGGCATGCCGCCAAAGAGTAACTCTATGTTTTTTGGGTTGTAGGGTTGGTTCGAAGTCGCATCGATCGGGTCGTTAACGAGCTCGAGAGTCATGCCACTAGCGGGAGCCCGAACAAATAGCGGTTCCCCTTTAATATTCATAACGTTAACAAACTTAGATCCCTTAAAAGTGTTGAGAATGCGAAATGCCTTTTGCCCTTTGTAAGTAATTTCGCTTTCGACATAAACCTCTCCGGGGTAAACCTTTGCCTCTTCTTCGGCAATGGCTTGAAAGCGAAACTTATTGCCCTTTGAAACTCCTTCTTTGCTTTGTAGGAGCATGTAGGTGAGAAAGGTCGATTGAAAGGTGTGGGGCCCAATTTTTGATTGGAGCTTTTGCGGCCGATTATTGACCGTCACGATGGCATCCATGACCCCATTAATATAAGAGGCATCGATTGATTTTGTTTGTGTGCCGCGAACGAGAGTATAGCGGTGCCTCAGTGGCTTAAGGCTTTGATCTGCTGTCGCTTGTATACTCTCTTGGATGTCACCTGCCGATGGACTCGTCCTTAAAAAAGATGTGCTCGTGAATTGCTTTTTTTTAGCATCGTACTCATATCTTTGAATGAAAAAGCCGATATATTGGTTTTGTTGCATGATTCGGAAGTAGCCTTCGAAGATCACGTTTGCCTGCACGTTTATTGAAAAAAACAAGACACCAATGAAGAGTGAAAGACTGTAAAAGCTCGATTTTAGTCGATATTTTGCCGCTATTTCCATATCTGATTCTCTCTTGAGAACAGAGAACTGTCAAAGCAGGGAATGCTTATTTATAATGACGGATTAGGAGGACTAGGGATGTTACGCAATGAAAAAGGACAAATGGCCATTTTTGTTGCCCTTATTTTTCAGGTGCTTTTTGTTTTCTTTGCCATGGTCGTGAATGTCGGACTTATCGTTCACGATAAAATCGCCTTACAAAATGCTGTTGATTTATCGGCCTATTACGGAGCTATGAAGCAAGGTGAGATTCTCAACAACATGGCCCATATTAATTACCAAATTAGACAAGTTAATAAATTAGCTACGGTTCGCTATCGTGTAATCGGGGATTTTGGTTTAACGAGTCACCCGGTTCGATCGGGTTCTCCTAACTCTGATACAACGGCGTACTCCGCCATACCAGGAACAGATTCGGCCAATGTTTGTGTAACCCATGCCGATTGGCAAGAGTCCAATGCTACAGATAGAGATGCGACCCTTTGTAATGACATTAACTTTTCAGTTTCAAACCTTCCATCGGTCAACGTGATTGCCGGGTTCTTAGGTTTTGTTAACGGGATTGCGAGTTTAGTAAATTCACTCCAGGGCGCTTTCGATCGTCGCTGTGAAATGTCGGGCCCTATCAATTGGAATTTTGCCGCAAAAATCATGGCCATGTACCGAATGGACCTCAACGTCAGAAAAAAAATGTTTGAGTCCCTGGGCAGAAATTTAACGGGTAGCCCTTCAGACTTTCTCGATAAAAATGGCGATTCGGTCGCAGAAGGTGCACAAAAGACGCTTTTTAAAAACATGAGTGTCCAAGACTTTTCCTTTAGAAATATTGATTTTGAGTTTATGAACGGATTAGCCCAAGGGGATTGTGGTAGCTTTGAACAAGCATTTAGCGACATTCAAATTCTCCCCATGCTCTTTTACTCTGACTTCAATGATCCAGGCGGTGGTTGTCAGCGGGTTGTTCAACCCATTTCGACTCTTCCGCTTTCGGCGGGAGCCTATCCGGGTCTGGTTCCCATGGGTCAACCCCTAGAGGTTATGGCCCGAGGAGAGCCCGCCGATCCGTTGATGCGTTCAAGTCTTGGTTACGAAAAAAATCCGTGGTGCATGGCTTACGTTGGCGTGAAAGCATCAATGACAACCAGAAAACCCTTTATGCCCTTTGGTGGTACCATTTCAATGGAAGCCAGAAGTTTCGCAAAACCTTTTGGTGGAAGAATTGGCCCGTGGCACGGAAGTACCTGGTCACGAGCGGCGGTACGATCATCAGGCGCGCCGACTGATGCTGTTGCTCCTCCGAGAGCCAATGCCGCCGGTGGTGGTGCAACGGGAAGAATGAACTTCGCGCGCTACCCTGGCGATGGCTTTGGCTATCGTTCGGCGGCGGCTCTAGCGGCGTGGAATCAATTTTTCGTTAATAATATCGTCGCCAAAAATGCAGTTCGTTACGCCGATTACGATCACCTCATCACGCCCAATCAATACGAGGGTGCGGGGGACTCTTTAGCGAGAGGTATCTTCAGAAATTTTGAGCTAGCGGCCATCGCTCCTGACATTTTTGATATTACTTACTATTCAATCGAGCCGCGCTATTATAATAATTATTTGCGAACACAACTGGCTCGAGGAACTTACCCATCTCTATCTCCTATACCCGATTTGGGGGCCGTTAAGCCTGATTCCCCAGCGATCGCTAGAAACGTAGAAGACCAACTCAATGTCGTTCTCTCTGGAAATGCACAAGATCTCGGTCTCGCTTTTTGGAAAGTGCGAAACATCGATCATGTTTTAACGAGTTGGGCGCAAAAGCGGGCCGTAGAATACTCCTTTCCCGACGAGCGCTTTGGCGCTTGTTTTGCCAAACCAAACGATGCCAGGCCCAACCCCGGAAACTGTATTGCCGGCGGTCGAAGTGGCTATTCGGTAAAACATGTCGGTAAAAAGTATCTTAATTTCAATGGGCATGAACTCGGTAACGACGGTAGTTCTGGGCCGATCCGCAACAGTCCGCCCGATGATTTTTAAGAGCGGTTTTTAAAAGTGTATGAAAGTGAATAGACAAAACATTTGTCACTGTCTAAAGACTTACCAGGTGTCGGACCGAAATTGCCTCAAAATGAAACACTGTTGTTTTCTGAGACCCTAGTTTCGGCAAAAATCCCAGTATTCATCTATACTAATTTAAAGGGATAAGTGCGAAAAAACTCAGTTTTTGTTGCCTCATTCCGATAAAGACTTATGTCGTGGAGGACTCTCGTAGTCCGTTCTCTGCAGGTCAAAGACCTCCTCCGCTAAAAACCTGATCTCCAAAGAAGAGGGGGAGTTCGTGTCGAAAAGCATTCGATTATTACTCATTTTAATCAGTGGCCTTAGCCTTTCATTGATGGCCCACGCTAACCAGCCAGATCCTAACGATATGGATGGTGACGGTTATCAAGATTCAACCTATGGTTCTGGTACCGAGGTTAACGATATTTCGAATAACCAGTATTATAATAATACTAATGCGAACTCTAATCGACATGACTCTCGAACTATGAATGAGCGGCTAACCGACGCGCGAAACGGTCTTGATTCGGCTCAGGGAAATCTTGGTGCCAGTCAACGGGCTCTTTCAGAAGCCATTCGAGCAGCCGAGCAAGCCAATCGCTATCGCGATGATTACAACCCTTACTCAGATCCAGCCGTGCAGGCAGCACAAAGACAAGTTCAAGCCAATGAACAAGCCGTGATGCAGGCTGAACGGCATTTACGAAATGAACAAAGGGTCGCCGGAGCCACTAACAACGCTACTGATGATATGCGTGATGATGTGGCCAACGACTTAAATGATGCCGCAAATACTTATGAACTCGGCGGACCCGATTCGGTGAACCGAGGTGCTAAAGGAGCTCAAGCCCAACAAATGATTGGTGCGGCCATGAGTGCTGCTGCTGCTGCCGCCTTCTTTTCGAAGTGTGGTTGTCCTGGTTGTCAAATTAACTGTGTACTCGGTGGTCTTTCTGCTGCCCAAGCAGCCATGATGATGATGGGAGCTGCACAAACGGGTTCCGGTACAATTAATCCAACCAATGTTGGTTATGGAAGTAGCGGCACAAGTTATGACCCCTCTATATATAGTGGTTCTAATAATCCGAATGGTTCGGGTGTTAGTACAATGGGAGGGCTCAATTCCAACGATCCGGCAGCCATACAGGCCCGAGGGGTCCTCAATAAACTCAAAGAAATGGGCTATGAATTTAATTCTGATGGAACGGTGACTCTCCCTGATGGAACTAAAGTTTCTTCAAGCGCCTTCAACTCAGCGAAAGGAATGAAGGACGCCGGATTCTCTGATGCGGAAATCGCCAATGCCTTGGCTGCGATGGATCAGGTAAAAGCACAGAACGCTAAGGCTAATGTTGTGGCTGTTGGTGTTGAAGGTGGCGGCGGTGGCCGTTCTGCCGGAGCTGTGAATGCTTACGGATCAGCGAGCCGTTATGGAAAAAATAAATATGGACGCAAGGGTAAAGATGCCAAGCGTGGAATTGCCAGCGTTGCTGGAATGAAAAAGAAATTCGGAAGTGACATGATCGGTGTTGCTAGTGACGACATCTTTAAAATGATCCGTCGTCGATATGATAAGAAACGTAAATCGAAAGCCTTTTTGGAATAAAGGGAGCGAGAAGCATTATGAAAAAGAGTTTATCTATTATTTTTTGTATGAGTTTACTAGCGGCTGCCCCCAATGTTTTGGCTCAGGCAACCAATACCCAGCCGGGTCAGTCCGAAGGTGGTTGTCAGCAAATTGCTAATGACACTCACAATTACGTCAACGAGATCCGTCAGCCCGGTGGTGCCCTAGAGCAGGCCCAAATTATTTCTGCCGAAGGTGCCGATCAAGCAAACTTGCTACGCGAAGGTGCGCAGACAGGTTTTGATAATGCGGTCGATACGAACGCTCGCCTTCTTATGTTGAGAGAGCGTTTAACGGGTCTTACAGGATCTTGTGAGCAAGCTTGTTCTCAATTAGAGCAAGAATTGGCAAGGCAACGAGATTATAACCAACAAATGGCTTCTTCAACGATGATGCCCGCGTCTGCGCAATACCAGCAGATGGCTCAAGACTTCGAAAACAGGAGAGGTCGAGCGGAGCAGGATTTAAATTCTTGTCGAACAGCTGAAAACGAAGAAGGCGGCCAGATGGATGGTCAGCTTGGTGACTTGGCGCAAATGCTTCCTGCCCTTCTGGCGATGATGCAAGCAATGGGTGGAGCCGATGACCCTGAAGCGGTTGAAACGGCCGATAATAGCTGTATGGGAATGGCAAAACAAAAAATTGAAGCCGCACAAAACGGTGAAGATCCGGCCTATATCGATGCCATCGAAAAGACCTATAACAATTTATGTAATGATAGTGGTGTTGCCATCGCTGACCTCGGTTCGGTTGGTGGAGCGACTCCTAACGGAAGTGTGACTGCCAGCCGTACTGGTAACTTGCCCGATAGCCGTGCTGTCGATCAAAGTTTTGCCGGCGGTCTTGAAAAAGACGGTCAGAGTTCTAAAGTCGAAAGCTTTGGTGGATCTGGCGGTGGATTCAACGGTGGATCTGGTAGTGGTGGCCGCGCAGCGAGCTTGAATGGTCGTCGTCGTGGTGATCCTAATAAATTAAATACCGACATTATGAAGGGAACTTCAGGTGGTGGAATTGGTGGTGGTCGTCGTGGTGGCGGCGGTGCCTATGCCGCTGGTGGACCCCGTAGTGGACGATATGGTCGCACAGCTAATGCTGATGCCAGTAAAGCTAATTTAAAGCAGTTTTTACCGGGTGGAAAAAAATATCGTGGTCCCGCATCAGCTGCCGCTAAAAAAGGCGAAGTTAGCGGAGCTCTTGGGCCATCGAATTTTGAAAAAATAACTCGACGATACCAAAAGGTACAAAAGTCGTTACTTCCCTAGGGAAGACAATAAATAAATCCGTGAGTTTTTCAATAGTAGGGAGGCTTTGAGAAACTCACAAGCGAGGGTTTAATGAAAGTATATGTAGTGATTATTTTAACTTTAGCGAGCTTCGGCTTGGCTAAAGCCTCAGAAGTCTTTCTAGCTCCGGTGGATCTAGATGGGGGACTTTCTGCGTGGGTTCAAGATATTGAACTCCTCCGAATCGAACATCAAAGTAACTACGTAGAAGTCGACACTGACAGTCTTTTTGTTCAAGCGCTATTAAGGTTTGAAGCAAGTTATCCAACAAAAAATTATGTGGTTTTAAAGCCGTCGATACAGAAGCGTCCAAATCGTGGTCTAGCTTCTGTTGGTTGTGACCCTACAGACTTCTTTTGTGAAGATCCCAACGGTACTTCTGTCTACGAAGAAGCGGCGGCCGAGCCGGCGGTTGAAGAAGAAAACATGGATTATCCGCAAGAGAATAATGATCTCGTCAGATACAATGAGTGTGTGGCAGAGGGAATGAGTCGCGAAGATTGTGCTCAGTCTTTGCTTCCGCCTATACCTGAAGAGCGTCCGGCCCAAGCAATGGATGCCTATAATGATTGTGTTGCCTCCAGAGATCCATTGGATTGTAATCACCTTCATCCCGATTGGCAGGGACCTACAGCTCCAGCTGCAGAGGCCCAGCCTGGCGGATGGCATTATCCTGATCCTGTAGACCCAAATGTTGAAGTAACGAACTGGGACACTTGTATGCAGGCTTATCAAAATTCAAGTCTTTGCGGTTACTGGGGTTTTGATCCGAACAATCCAGATGCTGAGTATGATCCCACACAGGTCGGTCGAGTAGATCCTAATGCCGTTCCCGAAGGAACTATTGACCCGAGTGCGGAGATCACTCCCGGAGTTAATCCCAATGCTGAGGTTCCTCCCGGTGAAGAAGCGCCCATTGCTACAGGTCCGAGAAAGCCCAGTGAAGAAGTATTCAATAGATGTGAGCGCAGTTACTCAAGGGCAGCTCCCATTTGTGGATCGGATATGAATGATCCCGACCGCAATGCCGTACAAAACTTTTTAAGAACTCAAGCCGGTCCAACTATGATGACGGTCGCAAACTTACTCTCCCAGTTTTCTGCCATGAATGCGGCCAGCTCGGCACAAGACACCCAGGGGATGCTCAATGCCTGTAAAAGGGCGCAAAGAGTAGCGACTGGAATGACGGCCCTCAATGGTGCCTGGGCCGGAGGCTGTGCTCTCATGCGGAGACAGTGTGAAGACTCATGTGTTGAGTACATCGATGCGGCAACAATCTACCGTCGTTCGGGCGATGTTTCTCCTGAAGATTTTGACGATGTGACAGAAAAATTTCAAAGAGCGCGTCGCCTTGCTTATCAATGTCGAACCAATGGTCCCATGACCCAATCGACACGAGCAGGAATCATGGGCGGTGCTCAGTCGGCCGTTTTAATGTCGCAATCAAGACTCTGTGTGGAACAACTCGAGGCCTTGGGGCCATGTTCTGGACCTGACGCCCATACAAAACCAGAGTGTAGTGATTATTGTGGTCGCCCCGAAAACGCCGGCAGTCCTGCTTGTGCAACCATTGCGGGAATTGATTGTACGGATCCTTCCCAGGCTCGATCCAATCCAGCCTGTATTTGTCAGCAAAATCCAAACGATCCAGCTTGTACTGGTGGACTTAATCCGATGCCCACTGGAAACAACACTAATAATGGCGGACGCACGGGTTATGGAACTCCTTCGGGTACCGGTGGAAGCACGAGCTTTGCCAGTTCTACAACGGGTTATGGCCCTGCTTCAGGCCCTGGTGGCCCCGGAGCGCGCAATCGAAATGGTGGTAATCAAAATGCCAAAGTCGAGAGCTTCAATGGTTCAGGCGGCAGTGGTCCGGCTGGCGGCGGTGGCGGTGGTGCCACAGGTTTCGGTAGCGGAACGAACCCCGGAGCCACTGGTATAGCTCTTAAGACAGATATTATGGGCGGAACAACCGGCGGAGGACTTGGTCGTCGCCGCGGTGGTAGTGGTCGCCTAGGGCGTGTGGTTCGTGGTCGACGAGCTGGTGCCAATAACCAAAACCAACAAAACCAAGGTGTTGATCTCGCATCGTTTTTACCTGGTGGCGCTGGCTATGCCCAGTATCAGAAACAAAGAGGCCTTGCCGGGAATATGACGATCAAAGCGAGAGATGGAATAACTGGACCTTATGGGCCGAGCTTATTCGACAAAGTGTCGCGACGCTATCGAATTAAAGAAAGAACGCTCACTCCTTAATAAGTAAATTAAAATTTACGGGTCAACGACTTGCCTGAGCTCAAACGCTCAGGCATTGTTTTTTTATGACTAAGAAAAATTTAAACATCGTTGGTATTATGAGTGGAACGAGCATGGATGGGGTCGACTATGTCCTTTGTCGTTTCAAAAATGCTGGATCGTCGCCTAAGATTGAATTCCTTGATTTAAAGTCCGTGCAATTTTCAGCTAAGCTTCTCGATAAACTTCATTTGGCAGCACAAAACAAGCTCAGCCTCTGGGAGAGTTCGGAACTCCATTTTGAACTGGGAGAATTTTATTCTAAAAAACTGAAGGCCATCGCCAAGGCAAAGGCTTGGAAGATTGATTTAATCGGACTCCACGGGCAAACGGTTTACCATCGGGGTCGGCATTCAAGCTTGCAATTGGGAGATGCAAATTTTCTCAGCCAAGACTTCAATTGCCCGGTGGTTTCTAACTTTCGTGCGGCTGATGTGGCCCTAGGCGGCCATGGAGCGCCCCTAGCGCCCTTCTTTCACAAGACCTTGCTTTTACCCCTTTTGAAGTCAAAAGCCTTGGCCTTTCACAACCTCGGGGGAATTTCTAATCTTACCTATCTAAAAAAGACGGGATCAGGCCGACTTCATTTTCATTCGTTCGATACCGGACCAGCTAACATCCTCATGAATCTCGAATACATGCGTAACTTTCCCGATTCTCGAGGTTATGATCGAAATGGCTTGATGGCATCCAAGGGTACGGCTTCGACTGCAATTCTAACTAAAATGTTGAAACATCCTTTTTTACGCAAGAAGTTTCCGAAGAGCTGTGGTCGCGAAGAGTTTGGTGAAGAGTTTTTAAAGGTCTACCGCAGTTCATTGAATCGTCTGAGTGTCGAAGACCGCCTGGCGACTCTTTGTGAGTTTTCGGCTCTTACAATTGCCGATGCCTATTCGAAGCTTTTAAAAGACCTTCCCGAAACAATCTATTTTTCTGGTGGTGGAGTTTACAATCGAAGTCTGATGTCTCGCATACAATACTACTTACCGGATGTTGAAGTTAAAACTTCTGCAGATTTAGGTTGGCCGGCCAACGCTATTGAAGGTGGTGCTTTTGCTCTTTTAGCGGGCTATCGCTATTTTGAAATGCCTTTAGAGTTAAAGCCTATTACTGGGGCTAGAAAAAACAGTTTATTGGGGCAAGTGACGATTTAAAAGCTTCTAAGCGGGTCTCTTATTGAGTTCATCGAGGCTGTGAATATATTTTTCTTCCCAAATGGCTTGGGCAATAATGTAGCCTGCCTCTGTTTTAAGGGGTATCGAGATCCCTCTTGAGCTGGCCAAGCTCTTTTGTGCCTCTTCGTTTTCTTTAGCGATGTGGGAGCACTCAATTAGAATAGGCCTTGCATTTGATTCTTTCCAAAGATAGGTACTCGCCCTTCTAAATATGGTCTTGGCCGCGGTTACACAGATTAATTGTGAATCCAGTGCCACATCTGTATTGAGAGATTTACTAATTCGATCTACAACTGAATGATCAAAACCAATTACAAAAACACAGCGGGCTTTACCCGACTTAAAGGTGATGCGAACATGTTCTCTACCGGTGTTAAAGTAACCCGGTTTTTTGAGCTCGGTTAATTCTTGTTCGGGTTCAAGGTTCATAACCTTGGATATAAATCCAACAGTACCTTGGATGTAAGCGTTGAGAACGGCAGCACCGATTCTCTGATCGATTTTTCCAAGACGAAGTTGATTGTTAATTTCATCGAGTAGGGTACTCATCTCGAATGGTTTCGGAATCATTTTAAGGTGAGAATACTTTCTCTCTAAACTGGGATCGGGATATCCGGTGATTACGATGATGGGAGTATTATTATTGAGCTGACTATCGAGTGCCGTTTGAATAAAAGCCTGGCCCTCTCGTTTTGGCATTTTAAGATCTGTGATAATAATATCGAAGGACTGGAACTTAATTTTATGGCTCGCCTCAACGCCATCACTGGCGTGAACCACCATTAGTGACTCTCCGTAATTCATTTCGATGTAGTTGTCGATAAGCTCTCTAACCTCTGGTTCGTCATCGGCTATAAGAACCCATTTTTTGGCTCCAGACATACATTATCTAATTCGGCTTTTCGTGCTCTTACGAAAGGCCAGGGGGCCTAAAAACAGCAAATTTAAAGAATACTTAACTAAACCTTAGTCTGGGTCTTAATCTAATATGGCTCGTATAGAGATAAATCTTATAACGATAATGATCGGTCCCATTCTCATGTTGAGATAGATTTCTTAAGATCCGTGTAATACGAATGATCGTTTTTAGCCAAAGCTTGTAGCTTCAACTCCGCTTCTTTCAAACCCTCTGGATTTCCGACCTCAAACCAGAATCCTTCGGCGCGAAGAACATTGACTGTGAAGCCTTTTTCGATGGCCTTGTCTAAAACTCCGTAGAGAATATTGGACTCTCCATCGGCGGGAATGTGATTAATGATTTCTTTTGATAAGGCCATGTAACCTGTAAAGTGAAGGCCGCTGAGGTGCTTTTCGGGTGGGTTTTTACCAAATCCTTTAACTTCGTTATTGCCATTAACCCAAACACCACCAAATTGAGTTCCGACTCCAGGGTGTTCAATACACAAGATCGTGGCAAGAGAGTTACTACTTTTTCGATGTTTCGTGAGTTTCTTTAAAACATCTTCAGTCTCTGGCAGAAAAATTTCATCGCCATTACAGTATAAAATTTCGTCGCAGGTATCAAAGAAACTCCAGGCGTGCCTCAGACCACCAGCCCCGCCAAGTATGATATCCTCTTCGAGGCTAAAAGAAAATTCCTCATCATTTAATCTCAGGGGTTCTAGGGCTTCACGCATTTTTTCTGGAAGGTAATGGAGATTAAAAACAAAATTTTTAACACCACTTTTTCTGAGAAGGTGAATACTGTGGTAAACCAAGGGGACCTGATTGATTTTAATTGCAGGCTTTGGTGTCGTAAGGGTGAGTGGTTTTAACCGTGTTCCCTTTCCGGCGGTAAGGATGAAAGATTTTGTCATGCTTCGAATCTTTTATCGTAGAGACCGTAATTTTCTAAAATGTCATTAAAGTCTTTGTATTCACTAAAATGCTCTAAGGAGGCTCTGACGTGCTTAAGAGTTCTGCGAAGGTATTTTAAATAGCGACTATCATTCCGATTGACCTTAAAGCTTGCAAAGCTTCCGCAGGCCTTAAAGCATCTTTGAATCGATTGAAGTTGATAAACGTTTAGGAACTCATCCTTGGAGTTTGGCTCGTAGGAATGTTCTTTAGCCGATTCCAAGTAGTAATCAATACAGTAATCGTGGACTTGAGAATTTAGTTTTACATAGGAGTCTTTAAATAGGCTGACCAAATCATATTGAATGGGTCCCATGCGAGCATCTTGAAAATCAATGACTCGCATTTTTCCAAATTTAATCATAACATTTCTAGAGTGATAATCGCGATGACAAACATACTGTTCTTGGCTTGAGAGCTTTTCACAAATATCAGAAAAAATTGATGTTAAAGAATTTTTCTCCGATTCACTGAATTGAATCTTACATAGTTTTTCTAAAAGATGTTCTCGCCCGTAGTTCATTTCCCATAGAAGCTTTTCTTTATCAAAAACTGTGGTGAATGCGGTAGATTCTTGATCGAGCTTCTTTGTTGCGAAGTGAATCTTTATGAGTTCGTCAATAGCGAGTTGGTAAAAAGGAATCACTAATTCTTGGTTCTGGTTCTCCCAAAACTTTCTCTCTAGTGTGAGATCTCCTAGGTCTTCAAGAAGCATGAGTCCTAGCTTTGGAGACTTTTTAATGACTTCTGGAACCTGAACACCAGCTTTTGAAAATAAATTGTGAACACTTAAGAAGGGAAATTGTGGTGAATCTTCAAAGGGTTCCCAAGCCATAATGACATAGGATTTTTCCTCTTGTACGAGCCGGTAATACCTTCGGGTTGAGGCGTCTCCCGCCAACGGGAAGATCTCGTATTTTCCTGATTCAAAAGTGGGACTCAAAAAATCGGAAATATTTTTTTCATCCTTAGACTCTCTAAACACCTTCATGGGCAAACTTTCTACAGCATTTAAACTCATTAAAGTATTTTTCCAAAGATTGCTGGAAGAGGCAAGCCTCTAGATAGAAAGCTACAAAAAAGCTACATTGGGACAAGCATACATAAGTATAGTTATTAAACTCTTAGACAAGAGCGAGATGGTTGTGAATAGGTAGATCTTCGATTTCTTCAGGACCAGAGTTCGCTTCGACGAGAATCTTTAGTGACAATTTTTGTAAAATTCTCTTTTGTTCTTTTAAATCATACATTGAATCATCGAGTTCTCTATCTTTGTACGAAATGTAGTTTCGTTTGCTGAGGTGATTGAGAATGTCTGAACAATCTGAATTTTCTGGAACTTCAAAAATAAACAGTGGAAGCTCTTGGCTAGGTGTCCAATCGATCATTTTGTGAATTCGCGCTTGCCCCTCAAAATCCAATTTATGAAAGTCGGAGACATAGATAACGGCAGAGCCCATGCTTTTTATTTCATCAGTATTTTGAACATCAAAAAAACTAGAGTCCACTCGCATAAAAGCCCACCGCCGACTCATTTTATGGATCTCATGGGCGATCTTCAGATTTTTTAGACTTTCATTTTCGGTGAGTAAAATGTGTTTGAGTACTTTTCTTGGTTGCGATGTCTTTGGGATTGTACCGATCGACTCAAAAAGCTCCTGAAACTGACAGAAACTCGAGATGTTTACAATTTCGGAATTTTTAATTTCTGGGTCTTTTGAATAATCCCATCTCTCAAGGTCTTGAATCAATGACTCTAAGCTGGTCGCCAAAAAAAGAGCCATCTGTTCTTGTATCGAATCGCTGGGATTACTCAGGCCAAGAATCTCGACAATACAAATGGGTTGGTACATTCCACTAATGAAATAAACCCATTGGTGGGTCTCATCATTATATATAAGACTGGTTTGCGATTTCTGAAGTTGGTGAGACGAAAGCTCCCATGAACTACAATAGCTCATAGGGTGAACTAAGATTTCTAGTTCGAACCGGTTTAAGAATACTTCGTTTACACGTTCAACGACTTTTTCAATCATCTCCATGAGCCCCTATAAGGCAAAGCCTGTGCCTGGTGAATATAGTACTCTTGCACCTGTCTGATGGCTGGTCACCCTTTTAGAGGGGTGTAGTTCTAGTGGCACCCATTACTCTAAATAACTGTTATTATTGATAAAAATCTAATGAGCTTAGGGTGTAGTGATTGTGAACAGTTTTGGGGTAGGTCTCCGAATTCAGGCACCCTTGCGGAAACTACTCTTTTCGCCGCTGGTTTCGACGTAGATCTTTTAGACATCCCCAAATAAAAAGTCCCCTTACAAGAGTAAAGGGACCAATAAATTTCTTTTTTTAATCGAGTCAGAGCTTATGATTTAGCGATTCGACGCTTATCGAGTCCGTACTTTTCGACTTTCATGATCAATCCAGCTCGAGAGATACCAAGTTCTTTTGCAAGTTTTGACTTGTTCCAGCCCGTTCTTCTCAAACCTTCTTTAATCATCTGACGCTCAAGTTCTTCGAGGGCATCTTTAAGCTTACCGTGAACTCGGGCACCCTGAACTTTTCCTTTTTCAGAGCTTTCGATAATTTTTGGTGAAAGCATATCAGCCGTTAACTTTGTTTCATCACTTGAAAGGACGACCATTCTCTCCATCTCGTTTTGGAGTTCACGGACGTTACCCGGCCAAGAGTAATCATAAAGTTTTTCGAGAGCTCTCTTAGTAAGAACCTTCTTCTTAACTCCAGTTCTTTCGGCAGCAAGCTGCAAGAAGAACTCAGAAAGAAGAGGAATATCTTCTTTTCTCTCTCTCAATGGTGGTACGCGAATGTTGATAACGTTGAGGCGGTAGTATAAATCCTCGCGGAATGTCCCTTGCTCAACCATGTCTTTAAGTGGCTTGTTGGTTGCCGCAATCACGCGTACATCAACCCGACGAGTATCGACGGCACCCACTGGTGTATAAGTTCCCTCTTGAAGAACGCGGAGAAGCTTAACCTGCATTTGCGGAGAAGTATCACCAATTTCATCCAAGAAGAAAGTTCCCTTGTCAGCAATCTCAAAGAGACCCTTTTTATCTTTATGGGCACCAGTAAATGAACCTTTAACGTGACCAAAAAGTTCTGATTCAAGTAGGTTATCGTTAAACGCTGAACAGTTTTGAAGAACGAAAGGCTTGTCTTTTCGACTCGAATTGTAGTGAATCGCCTTTGCAATCAATTCCTTACCAGTACCGTTTTCCCCTTGAACAAGGACTGTACTGTCTGCACTTTTGATCTTATCAAGTAGCGCATAAAGAGATTGCATGGGCTTAGATTTACCAATCATGTTGTCGTACTTATAGCGACTTCCCAATTCTTTATTGAGTTCGCGGATGCGATCTTCTCTTTGTGTAATTTCAAGGTGAAGAGTCACGATCTCTTTAGCAACGAGGTCGACGAGATCATAAAAGTGTTCACGATCTTGATCGTCCATAAATTTGATTTTAGAGAGTGCTTGATCAATGAGATCCGCACTGGCACCAAATGCTGCTAGACGCTCACGAACCTCGGACAGTCTGTGGGCTTCGCTAGGATCTTTGATAAAACCCATGGCCACAACAGTTCCCATGAAATCGTTGTCTATTAATATAGGAAAGATAGCGATATCAAAACCGGCCATATCCCATTTTCTGATGGAGTAACGATTTTCTGAAAGTCTTAAATCGTCAATAGCCTTGGCAACAGTTTGTGCCAAGTTATCCTTCGCTGAATCCTTAGTTAAATAGGTTTCAACTGACGGGTTAATTAACTTTGCTTTTTGATTGTCGAACCCTCTGATGTGTCCACGCTCATCTGTAAAAACAGTATCGATATTCCACCAGGAGTTTAGAATTTGTTTTAGCTTTCGAATCACATGAATGTGTTCAAATTCATCCCAATTAATCACGAACTTCCTCCCCAAGACTCTGTCAAAAAATTGAGGGTTTTTACAGTCCTGTCAAAAACCCAGACAATTTACTTATCGTCCAAGAAGTTTACGACTTAAGTGAAACTGAAAAAAATTTTTGCAGAAGTCGTCAGGATCAAATAGGGGGCTTTATAAATAAATTAGACAATAAATAGTCGGATTAAGTCTCAGAATGAGACATCTGTAGTTGATAGAAGTTATAGTATTCCTGCTTATTGGCCACCAGTGAGTCGTGAGAGCCTTGTTCAATAATTTGGCCATCTTTTAGTACAAGGATTCTGTCTGCGTTTCTGACAGTGGATAATCTATGGGCAATTATGAGGGCCGTCTTGCCCTTCATCAATTCGTCTAATCCTTGTTGTACAGAAACTTCACTGGCTGAATCTAGTGCACTTGTGGCCTCGTCTAGAATGAGTATATCGGAATCCTTAAACATGGCCCTGGCGATGCTGATTCTTTGTCTTTCTCCACCAGAAAAGAATGAGCCCCGTTCTCCGGCCATGGTTTTTAGCCCTTTATTTTGTTTTTCGATAAATTCCTGGGCTTTAGCGAGTCTCACCACGGTCTGTATCTCGTCGGGGTTTCTGTCGAGATTTCCGTAGTGGATATTCTTCTCGAGAGTGTCATTAAATAAGAAGACATCCTGGGTGACCAGGCCGATGTGTTTTCGTAAATCGTGGAGTTTGAACTCTTTAGTCGAAATACCGTCGACGAGAATCTCTCCTTCGCTAGGATCAAAGAACCGACTGAGCAGATTAACGAGGGTCGATTTACCGCTTCCACTTTCGCCAACAAAAGCAATTTTTTGCCCGCGATCGATAGTCAGATTAATGTTTTTAAGTACATAGCTGTCATCGTATTTAAAGCTCACGTTTTTGTACTCTATTTTCTTCCAATCGACAGGGAAGGGCCGTGGTTGGGCGATTTCTTTCACCTCTTCGTTGGCCTCAATAATTCCGTAAATTCGATCAATCACTACGATGTTCTGCTGAATCTTAACGAAAGCCGTTTGTATTTTTTTAATTGGTTTTTGTAAGAGGCCGGCAGCCATAATAAAACCGACAAACTCTCCGGTAGAACTTTCGCCCGAAGAAATGAGGCTAATTTGATAAAAACAAATGATGGCGACAAGAATTGAGGCAAAGAACTCATTAAGGGGGCTGACAAATTCTTCCCGTTTTATGATCGTTTTTCTTTGCTCAACGTAGTGATCATTGCGCTTTTTAAAGCGATTCTTCATTTCAGTTTCTAAGTTAAAAGACTGAATGATTTTAACGCCATCGAGATTTTCTTTTACAGCAGAAGTTAAATGATCCATGGCCTCTTGGCTGCGGTAGCCATACTTCCGCAACGACTTAGACACCTGTTTGATGATTAAAATAAAGATCGGCGCAAATATCAGGCAAAAAAGCGTCAACTTCCAGTTGGTGTAAATCATAAAGCCAATAAGACTTAGGGCAATGAGTGGTTCTCTGACAATATCCGAATAGTAATTCAGGCCCTGTTGCAGAACATTGGTGTCATTGAGCACCTTACTCAAAATACCTCCGGAGCCTTCAGAGGATTTCATATGAAAGCTTAATTTATAATCGAGAATCTTATTGATGAGTAATTCTCTGACTCGAGCGATCACTCTTTCAGATACCAATTTTACCAAATAGAAGTGATAAAAGCGTGTAATCCCAGAGATTAAAAAGAGGGCGGGTAGACCCAAAAGAACAAGTTTGGCTTCTTTGAGTTCTGTAACACTCAATTGGGTAGTTGAGGCTTTCTTAAAAACGTCCTCGATAAGGAATTCAAGCATCAATGGCATTACTGGTGCCAGGGCACTCAAGATAATAGCCAAAAACATATAAGTAATAATATTGTACTTATGTTGTTTTATTTCCGGCCACAATTTCATGAGGCTTTTGTACATTTGCTTTCTCCTTAGAGGATCCCTTTTTACTCTTTAGATTCTCTGGAAGTAAATACTCTTTTAAAAACCGAGCCGTGTGGCTCTTTTTTTGGTTCATTAATTCATCGGGCGTGCCGTGGGCGACAATTTTTCCGCCCTTGTCTCCCGCTTCGGGGCCAATATCAATAATGTAATCCGAGCGGCTAATGACTTCGAGGTTGTGTTCAATCAGTAGCACGGATCCACCATTTTCTACGAGTTGATTGAGAACTTTCATTAATAAATCAATTTCGCGAAAATGAAGGCCTGTAGTAGGCTCGTCCAAAATATAAAGTGTTGCCTTTTGATTAGTTTGCAAAAGTTCTTTCGCAATTTTCAAGCGCTGACTTTCACCACCACTCAAGGTGCTCGCGGCTTGACCGAGCTGTAAATATTCAAGGCCCACTTCTTTTAAAAACGAAAGGGGTTTGCGAATATTTGGATAAGAGACAAAGAAGTCCATGGCCTCTTGAACGGTTAAATTGAGGACATCGAAAATATTTCTCTTATTAAATTTAATTTCTAAAATTTCGTCGCGATAGCGTTTGCCATTACAGGACTCGCAGGGAATAGAAACATCGTCCATAAAAAGCATATCGATAGTTTCAGAGCCAAGCCCTTTACAGACAGGGCACCTGCCGCCTTCGACATTTAAGCTGAAAGTCCCAGGCGTGTAGCCGCGATCTTTAGACTCTTTAGTGCTGGAAAAGACATTTCGAATGGCATCGAAAACTTTTAAATAGGTGACGGGGCTACTTCGAGCGGATTTTCCGATGGCCTTTTGGTCGATGAGTAAGACATTTTTGATAAACTCGTAGCCGGCTATGCTTTTAAACTCCTTGGTTGGAAGAAAATCAATTCCCAAGGCTCTGGCCACGGCGGGATAAAGTGTTTGTGTAATCAAAGTCGATTTACCCGAACCAGAAACACCGGTGACGGTGACCAGGCGATTAAGAGGTAGCTCTAGGTTCACGTTTTTAAGGTTATTACCCTTACAGCCCTCGAGCTGAATTTTATACTTGTAAGTTTCTTTATCGACGGGTCTCGGTGTGAGTTGTGGAATCCACTTTTTTGTCAGGCTCAGGTAGGGAACCGTTGGGGAATCTGGAAAGTTATAAAAGTCTTCGGTCTTTCCCGCATAAACGACTTTTCCGCCGAGCATTCCAGAGCCCGGACCCATTTCGATAATATGAGTGCTGTTTTCAATGACATCGCGATCGTGTTCAACAACCACTAGGGTATTACCGAGGGCTCGAAGGTCTTTTAAAATATTGATCAGGCGCTCGTTATCCCGTGGATGAAGACCAATGGTCGGCTCGTCGAGAACGTACAGCGCTTGAGAAAGGCCCATGCCCAATTGCTTTGCGAGGGTGAGTCTTTGGAATTCTCCGCCAGAAAGAGTTTTTGTCGGGCGATTGAGTGTTAAATAGCCAACCCCCACATCTACGAGAAATTTGAGTCGGGCGTTGATCTGCGAGAGAATCTCTCCGGCCACCTCTTCTTCGAACTGGTTGAGCTCTATATCAACCATCGCTTCATAGAGTTCATTGATGGTCATTTCTGAGAGCATATTGATAGTGTAGCCAGCAATATCGACAAGTTCTACTTCGGGCTTTAAGCGAGTTCCCTCACAATCGGGGCAGCCAAATGGACTTTTAAAACGCGAAAGAAAAACGCGCACGTGCATTTTATATTTTTTTGTTTCGAGATAATCGAAAAGGCCGCGTACTCCAAAGAACTCATCATCACCCTCCCAAAGAAGTTCTTTTTGCTTTTCTTTGAGTTCTTTATAGGGTTTTTCAATAGAGATTCGTTTCTTTCGACAGTATGAAAGTAACTTTCTGCGATCGTTAGCTGCACTCGGCATGGCGAAGGGTTGTATGGCGCCTTCAGCGAGAGACAGATTGTGATTGGGAATTATTTTATCGGGATCGAGATCGAGAATATTACCAAAACCATTACAGGTTTCACAGGCACCGAGAGGATTATTAAAACTAAAAAGTCTTGAGCTGAGATCGGGAAAGCTAAAACCGCAAATCGAGCAGGCATTGTCCTCGCTAAATGCCGACTCATCACCTTCTGTAGTAACAACGCGGGCCCGTCCACCGGGAATTCCCGTATTAAATTTAAGGCTGGCCTCGTAGGCCTGTTGAAATGAATCAATCAGTCGCGCGCGATCATCTTGCTTGAGCACAATCCGGTCGACGATGACGTAGAAATCTCGTTTGGGCATTTGACTGAGTTTTGTCGTCGGCGAGAGTTCAATAATTTCACCCAACTGACCCGACTTTGGCTCTTTTAAGCAGGGGGCAATTAGGTACTCATCGAGAAGCTCTGTTTCGGCCTTGGTTTTTTTGGGTGGAACATAAATGCGGATGTATCCTTCTTTCAAAAGGTAATGCAGGAGTTTTTTGCCGCTGAGAACTTTTTTATCGTAATAAACGGGCGCAAGTAAGTAGGCCCTTTTGTCTTCGTGTTCTTTAAGGGCTCTTTTTGCGGCCTCGGCCGGTGTTTCTCCCTTGAGTTCAAATTCGTAAGTGGGGCAGCGAACAACACCAATTTTTTCATAGAGAAGTCGCAAGTAATCGATGACCTCTGTCGAAGTCCCAACGGTTGAGCGACTGGTTTTCACAGAATTTTTCTGTTCAATAGAAATAGCCGGCGGAATGTTTTCGATGCCATCGATGTCGGGCTTTGGCGCTTTTCCTAAAAATTGCCGGGCATAATTCGACAAGCTTTCGATATAGCGGCGCTGTCCTTCAGCAAATAAGGTTTCAAAGGCCAAAGAACTTTTACCAGATCCACTGGGCCCACAAACGACTGTGAAAGAGCCCAGGGGAATTTTGATATCGATATTTTTAAGATTATTCTGTCTTACACCCCAAAGGTGAATATCACTCATTCAGCTAAATCCTGCTTAAAGAAATCGACCTCTTCTTCTTTAGGAGCTGGGTTGTTCGTATCGAGCTTTGGTTCGGTTCCTTCAGCAAAGGCCTGGGTCACCACTTCTTGGGATGAGGCCGATGCGAGTTCACCAGATTGCGCATCAATATTGGCAAACACAATTCCTTTGGGTACTGGAAAGCTGAGTTCTGGAAGCTTATTGGTGTGAAGATCATCCATGTACCCGAGCCAAATGGGGAGGGCAGCTCTACCGCCAGCCTCACCGCGGCCGATTGTTTTCTCATCGTCATATCCGACCCATACGCCGGTGGCAACCTGTGGTGTGTATCCAATAAACCAGGCATCAAAATAACCATTGGTGGTTCCGGTCTTACCGGCCACATCCCTATTGAGAGCACGGGCCCGTACAGCGGTTCCTCCTCGCTCTCGCACTGCCGCCTGAAGGATATTTGTCACTAAATAGGCCGTTTGCGGGCGAATTAATTGATCTGGCGAGTTAAAGAAAAAGGGCGAAGTTTTTGGTTTTTTCTTCTCTTTGGCTTCGGCAGTTTCCTGGCCTGGGGCCTGATCTTGATTGTTCGTTGGCGAACTAATCTCGTTGGGGAACTGGGCATCGGCATTTTGGGTTTGTAGAAGTTGTTCTTGTTTCTTTGTCAGGTACTCTTCTTTTTTGAGGTCCCAAAACTCATCGAGTTGAGTGAGTTCTTCTTCGAAGCGAATATCGAGCGAAACTTTACCCATGACTTCTTCATTCATGCGCGTGTCTACGCGGTGGATGAGAACCGGGCGGATGCGCTTTCCGAGGCGAGCAAATTGAGAAAACACCTTAGTCATCTCATAAAGTGTGACACCACTTGATCCGAGGGCGAGTGAGAGATCCTGGTTGAGTGGACTAAAGATCCCCATGCGACGGGCAAAGTTAGTGACCCAGTCAATGCCGACATCTTCGAGAATTTTAATCGTTGGAATATTGAGAGATCTTCGCAAGGCATTTCTAAAAAGAACGTCACCCTTAAAAGAACCCGTGTAGTTGTGGGGCTTCCAGGTTTTTTTGTCGATATCTTCTTGGCCCTCATTGGCTTCAGGGTCGTCGTCTTGATATACAATGGGCGAATCGGTGACGAGGGTTGCCGGCGTATAGTTTTTCTCTAAAGCGGCGGCGTAAACTAAAACCTTAAATGAAGAGCCAGTTTGTCTCTTGGCCATAATGGTTCGGTTAAATTCAGACCTCTCGAAGTCGTTCCCACCAACGAGCGCTAAAATGTCTTCGGTTTTATTGTCGAAACTAATGAGAGCCCCTTCAGTCAGAGGGTCTTGTTCCAGTTCGACTTCAGCAAATTCATGAAAGTTAGGTAGATCTTCGGGACGCTCGTATTTGTCTTTTTGTCTTTTCTTGAGTTCACCAAGTTTTTTGACAATTTCGGTCGAGTAAAACTTTGGAGACTTAATCTTTACTTGAATCACATCCATGGGCTTAAGTGCCATTGAGGGGCGCTCAATATGAACATCCTCAGTATACTTCACTTCTGGGTTTGGCTTTCTGGCCCAGCCCATGGTTTTTAAATCGATGAGGCCCTGGCTTTCAGCAAAGCGCACATAAACGAGACCCCAGCGGTCATCCACTTTTGTGACAACACCCTTTACGATTTGTCCTTTTCGCAAGTAGGGAGGAATAGTGTTGGTGACTTCACCTTCATCATTTTTTTCTTGAAAGAGGGCGAATTCACCAAGTTCTGGAATCGTTCCGTCTTCGGCAATCATGATGAATTCTTCTTTATCCTTGAAGTACTCCTTTCTCGATTCATCGAGAAAGGCTGTCACTTCTTCTTCAGTCGTTAGAGTTTTAAGGGGACCACGAAATCCTTGGCGCTTATCGAGCTCCCTCAGACCTTCCTCGACTCTTTTTTCGGCTGACTTTTGTGCTTCAAAATCAAGGGCTGTGTACACGCGAAGCCCTTCATCGAGGACGGCTTTTTCTCCGAGTTTTTCGAAAAGAATTTGTCGAACGGTTTCAACAAAGAAAGGGCCGGTCTCACTAAAATCTTTACGATAATAAACCTTCAAGGGTTCTTTCATGGCGGCTTCAGCCACCTCGGGACTAATAAAGCCCACATCTCGCATTCGACCCAATACATACTTTTGTCGAGTTTTGGCTCGCGATGGATTTCTTACGGGGTTAAAAGCCGACGGAGCTTTTGGTAGACCCGCGAGCATGGCCATTTCAGGAAGGGTGAGTTCTTGAACGGGCTTTCTGAAGTAGGTTTTTGCTGCAGTTCCAATTCCGTAGGAGCTTTGCCCAAAATAAATCTGGTTGAGGTAGAGAAAGAGAATTTGCTCTTTTGTGAAGTTTTCTTCGATTCGGTAGGAGAGAACCACTTCTTTAATTTTACGGGTATAGGTTCGCTCAGGGCTTAAAAACAGGGTCTTAGCCAGCTGTTGGGTTATGGTTGATCCCCCCTGAACCTTTCGACCGGCCTTAATATTGGCCATCATAGCCCGAACGATGGCCATGTAGTTAATTCCACCGTGTTCAAAGAAACTCTCGTCTTCGGCGGCGATAAGAGCTTCGATCATTTGTTTGGGAATATCTTTGTAGGCAGTGAGTTGGCGGCGCTCGCGAAAGAATTCACCAATTTTGCGGCGATCCCGTGAGTAAACCTCGGTAACAAGAAGGGGCCTGTAATCTTCCATAGAGAAGATGGGCGGAAGGTCTTGGGCGAGATAGTAAACAAAGCCAGCAACACCGGCAGCTCCAATTACACAGACCGCGATAAGAGAGAGAATAATCTTTTTTGAATTCATAGGCGCTAGTATCCTTCAGCATCTACCTTCAGTTGGTTTATGGGGCCGAGTTCTAAGTTCGACTTCCTGAGAGAGATATTTTTGTTTACTCACTCTAAACCAGGACTAAAGCTATAGATAGAGACTAATTTAACGCCTTATAGTAGCAGATTCATAAAAAAAAGGCGGCAATTAATAGCTTCTGCCGCCTCTTGTAAACATGTTTTTACTCTAATGAAAAGTTGTATTTCCTAGCGGAAGTTAGTTCACATTACGTGTTTCGATGTCAGGATCCTCCCCAGATGGAGCTCTCGCCGGAGTGCCGGAGAAAGTTTCTATTCGGCTCATATATCCGCTGCAAACATCGGAGCAGGCGCCGCCGCCACACATCGCTCGAATTTCTTCTACTTTAGACCTTGCGCGTGCAACTGGGTGGCCGCCATCATCTGTGGCATTCGCTTCACCACGATCCTCACCACCGAGAATGGTTCCGCAGCTGATAACACACTGGTTAAGTGTTTCCTCTTCTTCCATGCGGGCAATGTCGTTGTTGATGGCCGCTGTATTTGGGTCTTGCCCAGCAGCTGCGGCAGCATTTGGGTCACCAGTAGCACCACCGCCACCAGCGAGGGCACCAGCCACTCCCATCAAGGCACCATTCATATTTTGCTGTCTTTGGGCTGCCAAAGATCGATCGATTTCTGCGAGCTCTCTAATGCGGTTTTCTTGGATTTGTCGAATGGCCATAACGTATGTCGCTTCAGCCATTTCTTTTTCTGATTGGGCCTCGAGCATTCGCGAGTTAGCAAGAGCAAGAGCCTCTTCGGTATTCATGGTAATGGCGTTACCTTCGGCTTCAATTTGTTGCTGAACGCGATCTGACTTTTCTCCGTACATACAGTCATCGCGGGCGGCCATAATATCTTGCTCTGTGACACCTTCGTCTTGAATGACACAGCTAATCCGGGGGCCAATACATTGGGCTTTATTGGCTCGGGCGGCTATACGCTCGGCTTCGAGTTGATCTGTTTGTGTTCTCAAATTGGCTTCTAAATCAAGGCAAGCAATGTGAAGTTCAGCAAGCTTTTCACTAATCTGCACACTGGCCATTCGGTATTCGGCCCTTTGTTGAAGAGCACTGTCTTCTTGGGCGCGAATTTCTGCTTTAGCTTCTCTAATTGTATCTCTACGAGTTTCATCGGCACGGCCCATCTCTTCGATCTCACGATCCATGGCATCCGCTCGTTGTTCTGCCGCCTGTTGCTCGGCTTCGGCGTTTTGTTGAGCCATATCAGCTAAAGCCTGGGCCATATTGGTTCCATTACCTGCGGCTTCAGCGCGGTCGGCCCGAAGGCTTCTTAAATCTTCTCTCAGTTCGCGGTTTTCCTCTCTGCGACCCGCCATTTGCGTTGATGCTAAGTTTGAACATTGGCTTCCGAGTTCACCGAGGCGTGGTCGTTCTCCGTCGACGCGAACGATGTCGGCACAGGTGTCTTGGTTGAAATCGTTGGCGCTTAAACACTCATCTCGATCGAAACGAAGCTCTCGGCATGTCGACTCGACATCACCGCAACCTTCAATCCCAGAGTCTGAAATGGCCGAGCAAATTTCACCAAGCTCGCCAAAAACGGTATTGAGATTATTTGCTATTGTTGTACAGCGATCTGGTGTAGCCGTCTGCCCTGAAGCATAGACCACAGAAAGCGAAAATAAAATCATTGAGAAAGCATTTATAAGGAATCGTAAATGTCTTGAATAGACCACGATAACAACCTCCCTTGTACTAAAACTCTCGTATCTTTAATTATATGTCTTAATTGGGGACTGGGTAAGTACAGATGTATTTTAAGCCCTTTAAAGGCCAGTTTTTCTCATATTGAGACAAGCACTGAATATCTTTTGTACGCCAGTCAAAAAGGTAGAAACTTCCTTTTACCCGAGATCTGCATCATATCCTCGTCTGAGCGTTTACCAACAAAATGTTTACCGATGGGTTTAACGACCAGTATGCATGATAAAGCAGAGCGAAAGGGACATGGTTCTTCAGAAAAAAGGCAAAAAAAAAGTCCTATGGTCGCGAGAATCTGAAATCCGAGCTTAATAAGGTGGGTGACTATTTAACAACTTCAGGCTTCCCGAGTCGCGTCGGGCTTGCTCACCATTGTCAGGGACGGTCCCCATAATAAGAGCTTGTAGGATTTCTTTATTCTCGCGGATTTCTCCACAGAACTTCACCTATGAACATAGCAAAAAAGCCCAAAAAATCATACAAAAAAACCGCTCGTTTAGGCCTCTGATCTGGTCTAGCAAGTATTTGAAATTTTAAAAGAAATCAAAATTAGACAGAAATTGTCAGTTGGCATTTTTTTCTTTACAAAAAAAATTAAATGATTCCACAGTTTTTGCCTTGATTTTTTAGAATTAAAAATCTCCTTCGCAGGGAGTTTAATTCCGTAGCAAGTGTACTGTCTTTTTTTATCCAATACTTTTTATTTTTAAAAAGTATTGGAAAATACTTTTGGTAGGTTTCACTGGTCGCAGGTTTTCGCGAACTCTCTTCGCCGAGCTTGGTTACTAAGAACTGAAATCGATGGAAAATCTCATCAAAAGCTTGGCTATTACAGGGATTGATTTTGCTGTAGTGATATTTCTTTTGATAAATCAAAGTGACCCCTTCCTCATCATTATAAAACGATAAGCTCAGGTCCGGATGGATTAAACTAATCCTAAATTGACTTTCTATTTCGGCTTCAGCTGCTCCAATACAGGCTAAGGCCAGAAGAATTAGTATCATTCTCACACAGGCCTATCGGCTAGATGTATCATAATGTTGAATCAAAATTAGACTTTTTCGAGTGAAAAGAAAATAAAACAGTAATTCTAGGATCTTAAGATCTCGACTCAAGCTCAAGGCAACTCCGTCCCGATATAATACTATGCCTGAGGTTATTGATTACTATTTTCCATTCATTGTTTTTGCCTACGGATGCCTGTTTTTTATCTTGAGCTCGATTCCGGCACTAGAAAAACTGGCGACTGAAAACCTCAATGGTTTTCTCTATCAACGATGGCAAATCGCCCAGAAGCTCTCACTCATTTGCATTTTTGTGGGAGCCCCTTGGATTCTACAAAGACTGTGGCTTTAGAATTTATTGACTTCTAAATTCGGAATCAGGTCCAACACGAATATGTTCACAACTTGCTAAAAGCTTCTTCTTAAAGTAGTCGGCTCCCGTTCGTTTTACGTAGATGTGATATTTACCATAGGAATTTAAGAAAACCTCAACCTTATTTGAGTAATAGCCTACTCGTCTTTCTGCTTGAAAATAGCAGTGAATGGTTGTCGTATCTTGAGGAAGTGAAATTCTACTTTCTTCAAGATCCACGGCAGCAAATGAGATCGAGCTAAAAAGAACAAGAATAGTGAGTACTAGAAATCGCATGGCGAACCTTTCAGTTTTTTCTGGGTTCTTCTACAATTTTGATTCCGCAAAAACCGAGTCCCAGGGGTGAATTTTAGGGCCTAGAGCCATAAGTGGCTGAAATTATTTCTTGTCCCTACGGCAAATGTCAGGGGGAACACCCTATCTCGGGCTTGATCCCCCAATCATGCCCCTTTAGGGCCCGATTTTAAGCCTCGACACGAGGCCTCTAAGGGGCATTCCATTGACCCCTGGTGCGCCTAATTATAGCCTGGCCCGCATGTCTGACGATCAAGTTTCACTCTTTGATAAATCTGATTCTTCCCAGCCAGGGGAGCGGGTTTCGGCCCTGGGTAAGCCCATCAAAAAGAAGACTCGCAAAAAAGAAAGCGCGGGTGGCAAGGACTCGTGGGGAAGCCTCTTTGATTTCTCAGAAAGTCAGTCCGAAGCGACCGAGACGACGACCACAGCTGAGGATTCTCAGCCTAAAGAAGAGACTCCCGTTCCGACAAAGAAAAAGAGCACTAAAAAGGCCGCAAAGAAAAAGACTTCCACCAAGAAAGCCCCAGCAGTCGGTGAATCAAAGGCTAAAGAACTTAAAGCCTCTGAAAACATGACTAGTGCGAATGAACTAAATGCCGTCGCGACTGATGAAGAGCCCGCCGAAGAACCCCAAGAAGAGCATGTCTACTCCGTTTCTGAACTCAATAAATTGATTCGAGGACAACTCGAAGGGCAGTTTTCGTTTATTTGGATTCAAGGGGAAATTTCTAATTTTAAAGCCCACACCTCTGGTCATTTTTACTTTAGTTTGAAAGATGAAAAGTCCCAAATTAACGCTGTCATGTTTAAGGGCTACAATAGCAAACTCAAATTTCGCCCAGAAACGGGCATGGAAGTGGTTATCCGTGGAAAGGTGACGGTTTATGAGCCCCGTGGAAACTACCAAATTTTTGCTGAAGTTATGGAGCCGGTCGGAGCCGGGGCTTTGCAAAAAGCCTATGAGCAATTAAAGGCCAAGCTTCAAGCCGAGGGCCTATTCTCCCAAGAACGTAAGAGACCACTCCCCAAGTTACCAAAACACATCGCAATTATTACCTCGCCAACGGGTGCTGCGATTCGAGATATGATCAATGTTCTCGGGCGCAGGTACCGAAGCGCTCAAATCACTGTGATTCCGGCAAAAGTTCAAGGCGAAACGGCGGCCCCTGACCTGGTTGGGGCCATGAAAAAGTTAGAGCTTCTCAGCAATGTCGATGTTGCGATCATTGGCCGCGGTGGTGGGTCTATGGAAGACCTTTGGGCCTTTAACGATGAAACACTTGCGCGCGCCATTGCCAACTGTTCTGTCCCAATTATTTCGGCTGTAGGTCACGAAGTTGACTTTACCATCGCCGATTTTGTTGCGGACCTGAGAGCGCCGACCCCCTCAGCAGCTGCTGAGTTAGTGGCTGATAATGTCGACGACCTCAAAAATAAAATTACAAATTTCGAAAGACGCCTCAAGCTCAGCTTCGATACTAAGCTGCAGAACATGCGCCAACAGATTAAGCATTTGGCCAGACAGTTAGTCGACCCGCAAAAGTATTTGCAAGATCTCATGCAAAAAAATGACGAGCTCATGAGTCGCATGGAGCGCTCCATTTCGTTGAAGCTTAAAGACCACAGACAGAAGCTTCAATACCTTCGCGGTTTGATGGGACAGCCCGATCAAAAATTAAAAGTTCTAAGAGAGAAGCTTTTTAATTTTGAACAAAGGTCACAAAGGGCCTTAAAGACAGAATTAAAACGAAAGCATCAAGAACTGGCCCGTTTAAGCTCACTTCTTGATTCTGTGAGCCCCCTTCGCGTCGTTGATCGTGGATTTTCAATCGTGACAAAAGACTCTGAGGTGGTTCGCTCCACAGATCAACTTAAAGAAAATGACCAAATTGAAATTCAATTCGCCCAGGGCAAAGCCCAGGCTGAAATAAAAAAAGTATTAAATAATGAAAAGGTTTCTTCAGACTTAAAAAAGGAGTCTTGAACAGATGGAATTTGAAAAGAAATTAACTCGCTTAGAAGAGATCGTCGAAAAGATGGAATCGGGTGACCTGGCACTGGATGACTCTCTCAAACTATTTGAAGAAGGGGTAAAGTTGTCAAGAGAGTGCAATCAACAACTCGATCGAGCCGAGCAAAAGGTTAAGATTCTTCTCGATGTCGATGAAGAGGGCAATAAAAAAGAAAAAGACTTCGAAATGTCAGAAGAGTAGGGGGAGTTATGACAATGACTGCTCCCGAGTTGATCAAAGAAAAAGCTCAGCTCGTTGATTCATATATTAAGTCTTTTGTTATTAACTATGAAGCTTCCGAGATGGGACTCAAAGGCCTCTATGAGTCGATGAAGTACAGTCTATTCAACGGCGGAAAGCGATTTCGACCTGTGCTTTCTATTTTAACGGCAGAGCTTCTCGATTATCCCGCAGAAAAAATACTTCCCTATGCTTCGGCTGTTGAGTTTATACACACCTATTCTCTTATTCACGATGACCTTCCCTGTATGGATGACGATGATGAACGTCGTGGTCAGCCCACAAATCACATAAAATTTAACGAGTGGACTGCGCTTTTAGCGGGAGATGCTCTACTAACTGAGTCGTTTTATTTAATTAATTCAAATTATCTCGACCAGCCGGAACTCGCTTTGAGGGCGGGACTTGAGTTATCTCGCTCGGCAGGGCCGCGCGGAATGGTCGGCGGGCAAGCTATTGATCTAGCGAGCCAAGATGAAGTAAAAATTGATGAAGACCTCCTTACTCACATTCACAATTTAAAAACCGGCGCCCTTATTCGTGCCTCTGTCGTTGGATCGGCTTACTTGGCCCAGGCCAGTGCCGAAGAAATAGCTCTTTTAAAGAATTTTGGCGAGAAACTCGGTCTCGCATTTCAAGTGGCTGATGATATTTTAGATCACGGTGAAGATGAGAGTGCGAGTTATACTCAGCTTCTTGGGCTTGATGGAGCAAAATCATTTCTTGAAAAACTGAGCAAGGATTGTGAGGACTCTTTAAAAACCTTTGGCGATCGCGCTAAAGACCTTAAATTGATCGTGGATTACAACTTAAATAGGGACAAGTAATAGAAGGAAGAATAACCTCCCCATGAGATTAGATCGCGCTTTAGTTTTAAAGGAGCTAGCTCCCTCAAGAACCAAGGCCCAAGAGCTCATCAAAAACGCCTGTGTTTTTCTGAGAGTCGGAGGTGGGCAGAAAAAACTATTGAGTAAACCCAGTCTTGAAGTCTCGGACCAAGAATTAAAGGATCTTTTTGTAGAAGATTCCGATGTTTTGAAGTTTGTTTCCCGTGGGGGTTTAAAACTTGATCACGCTCTTTCTAAGACTCATTTGAATATTCAGGGAATTGTTGCCCTAGACCTAGGTCAATCCACCGGAGGATTTACGGACTGTCTCTTACAAAGGGGGGCTGGATTTGTTCTTGGAATTGAAAATGGAAAAGATCAGATACATCCGAGTTTAGTAGATCACAGTCGTCAGAAAACCCTCGAAAAAACCGACGCTCGAACTTTAAGTAGGGAAGAGTTGTTAGGCGCTACAGGCGGTCGAGAGCCTCAACTCGTGGTTGGAGATCTCTCATTTATTAGCTTGGACTTGATAATCCCGTCCATTTTAAATTACCTTCGACCAGGCACAGAACTGCTCTTTTTGGTAAAGCCCCAGTTTGAATTGAGCGCCAGGGATTTAAACAAAAATGGCATTGTAAAAGATGAGTCGAAGCTTCAAGAGGTTAGGGATAAAGTAGTAGCCAATTTTCAATCTATGGACTTAAATGTAATTGATTATTTCGAAAGCCCCATCGAAGGGGGAGACGGAAACAAGGAGTATTTTATTTATGCTAAAATTGAGCCTTCTTCTTAGCATTGTTTTTGTTCTTACAACAGCCTGTCAAATGGCTCCCAAAACGCGAAAGCAGATTGAAGATGAAAAATCAAAGTCTGTGAGTGGAACACCAATTAACGTAGATACAATTCTGGATGATAAAAGTCCTCCGGCCGTAGAGGATGTTCCTGTTGAAAGAACGCCACCTAAAGTGGGGGTTATTCTTTCTGGTGGCGGAATGAAAACATTTGCCCATATTGGGGTTTTAAAATCTTTTGTTACGGCAAAGGTGCCAATACACTACATCGTTGGTTTAGAGTGGGGCTCGATTCCAGCCGCTCTTTACAGTGTTCAGGGTCAGGTTCACGATGTCGAATGGAAGATGTTTCGCCTGCGCGAAAGTGATCTGCCAGAACAGGGTTTCTTTTCTTCGAAGGTGGGCCGCGAGCCCGTCAGTAAGCTCGATAACTTTATGAATATGGCGTTTGCTCAGAGCAAGTTAAATGAAGGCCCGGTAAAGTTCTCATGCCCAACTTATAGCCTTGATAAAGAGCGTTTATATTGGCAGAGACAGGGGAAGTATCAGGACATTCTTAAGCGTTGTTTACCCTATCCTCCTTTCTTTAAAGACAATGGTGGATACATTGCCGATCCTTTCGCGTTGAAAGAATCCGTAAAGCACCTGCGGGCAAGGGGCGCAGAGATTATTATCTTTGTTAACGTCATGGAATACGGTAAAATAGTTGAAACTAGGGCCAGGGAGCGGTATCTAGTTGAGCAGCTGCTTTGGAATGAAGTCCGACGAACAACATCAGGGAAGCAAGCCGGCATCGATTACATCATCTCAGTTCAAACGGGTAGTAAGACCCTTTTTGATCTCAAGGATAAACGTCAACTGGTTCAAGATGGCCTCAGAGCAGCAAAAAGTCGCTTAATGAAAATTGGCGACAAATACGAATTTTAATTTGAATGACTGAGAGGATCATCAATGAGAAAGCCAAAAGTAGATATGGGTGTCTTTAAAGAACGAAGAGATCGTCTTAAAGATCTTGCTCCTGGCTGCGCCTTCTTACTTTCTTCAGCTGAAGAGCTCCACTGGATGCCCTATAGACAAGACAGTAACTTCTATTACCTCACTGGTTTTGACGAGCCCGGTTCAATTGCATTAATACGCCCAGGAATGGACCCGGAATACGTACTTTTTGTTCAGCCCAAGGACCCAGCCATGGAAATTTGGGATGGTTACCGCTACGGTCAACAGGGTGTTGTGTCTGAGTTCGGTGCTGACAAAGGAATTCTTTACTCTGAATTCGATAAAGAAGCGGTCGAGATGTTAATTGATGTCGACAAGCTCTATTTCAGTCTCGGTAATAATGCCGAAATGGATCGCAAAGTTTACGCGCTTCTAGATAAAACCATGCGCGCTCGTGGTCGCACTGGAAAGACTCGTTTACCTATTCACGACCCCAATGATATTTTGGGTGAGATGCGAGTTATTAAATCGCCCTACGAACAGGACTGCATGCGTGAGTCCTGTCGCTTGAGTGCCCAAGCACATATCGAGGCCATGAAATTTACGAAGCCCGGCGTGACTGAGAGACAAGTGCTCGGTGTTCTCATGCATCGATTTTTTCAAGAAAACGCGCTAAGAGAAGGTTATCATTCGATTGTTGCCTCTGGTGCTAACGCCTGTACGCTCCATTATCGCTTTAATGATGATACCTGTAAGGATGGCGATGTTCTTTTGATCGATGCCGGTGCTGAAAAGAATTATTACACAGCCGACATTACGCGAACCTTTCCCATCAATGGAAAGTTTAGCGGTCCACAAAAAGAAATTTACGATGCGGTCTTAAAGGCACAGAAAGAAGTTATTAGTTCACTTAAGGTGGGCATGGCTTACTTTGACATGCAAAAGGTTGCGGTTAAGAGTTTAACAGAATCTCTTGTGAGCTTAGGTCTTCTACGAGGTGACGTAAACGAATTGATCGAAACCCATAAATATCGCAAGTACTACCCCCATAACATCGGTCATTTTCTTGGCATGGATGTCCACGATGTCGGCCTTTATGCGAAGGCCAACGAAGGTCGTCCTTTAGAAGCTGGTATGGCTTTCACGGTTGAACCAGGTCTTTATGTACCAGTTGACGATACTGAGGCCCCTGAAGAGTTTAGAGGTATTGGTGTTCGTATTGAAGATGATATTCTACTGACCGCCAGTGGCCCAGAAATCATGACCAAAGACGTTCCTAAGGAGCGAGACGAGGTCGAAGCCGTCTGCAATTCGTAATTTTTAAATGAGGCTAAAAATATCAGAATTTTAAAAGGGGCTTGGAGGCCCCTTTTTTCTAATTCCATTCGGTGGATGGAATTAATTCTTTGATGGTACTTTTTATGGAAGAGCAGAGAGATCCGATAGACGTCCAATTGCCTCTATTTCTAGACCAATATTGCTTCCATTCAGAAGTTTGAAGTTCTGTATGAATTGCTAGTTGGAAGCCATTCGTATCGTAGAAACGATAACCACTATATTGTTCTTGGCACTCTCTTTCAAATTGCTCAAGATTTTCAAACTGAATAAGAAAGGGTAGATAAAAGCCTTCTTTATAGTGAGTTCCTGTGACGACAATTCCAGGTAAATGATTGATTGGAATTTCGGTTTGTTTCGAAGCTTTATCTAAAAAGATGGAACATAGTTTGTATTTCGAGTCGATTTCTAAGGAATTTATATTTGTCTCTATGGGCTCATTATCGATGTAAAATCTAATATCAAAGGAACTCAATTCTTCAGGGACTCCGATATCGTTTGCAAAGCAGCTATACCGTAAATCAGTAATACTCTTGAACTGATATTGAAATTCAAATCCGTTAATATTGCCTGCAAATTTAAAACGAGGGGTGTCCTCTTCTGAAAACACATCCATGTTTTGAATGACTGGAGGAGTTTCCTCAGTGACAGTGATATCCTCACTCGTCAGGCCAAGAAGGAGATCAATTCCTAACTCGTAACATGCGACTCTATCGGTTTCGCCGACAGAAGCACACTGTTCCTTAAGTTTAGCTAAACCCTGACCCATTCCCGGGGCTTGAGAATCTTCAACCACCGCATGGGCAGATAGGCTTACAAGATATAGACAACAAATAGCAATTAAACGACTCAAGTGCATAACAACTTATCTCCCTAAAACAGGCTTGATATCATTCTATATGCAAAGCGTCAAGATGTTAAAATAACTAGATTAAAAGGTGATCAATCTTGAAACTGAAGTCTCTGATTTTTATCCCACCTAGTGAGAATGTGTAGTTAGCGAAAGTGATGTCGTAGATAGCCCTTTTGCTCAGCCTCAGTTTGTAAGACCATCTCGGACTTAAAGAGTTTATCGCCCTCGTTAGAAGTTTTGTAGGCCAGAGCTACTCCCTTAGATGAATCAAGCAAGAATGAATCGCCTCGGGTATTGCCTGCACAGAAAACAGGTGTGCCCTTGGCATTTTGCAAGAGTGCTTCGGCTTTTCCTTCTCTCCACGTAATTGGAGGATCAATTTTTTCAGTGACCTTTCCATCGACAATCTTGGTTCTCACTCCGATGACATGATCACGATCAATTCCGAGAATTTTTCCTCCGGGTTCGACCGCCCATTTTATAGAAGCAGTCACAATGAAAACTTCAAAATCATTCTTTAAAAAACTTTCGACGAGTTCGGCAGAAGTTTTAAAAAACTGGGGCGGGCTTTTGTCGATCGACTCTTGGGCCCAGGCTCGAACCTGCTCAATACTCTTGCCGGCATTTATCTGTGCGAGCCAAAGATAGGCCTCGGTCGGCTGCACCTTCTTTTTCGCTTCGTAGGTTGCCCAGGGGTCTTCTGGGAGATCGAGACCACAGTGGTGGATTTGGAAATCAAAAAAATTCTCTCCAACGTCAGTGTCCCAAAGGGTGCCATCTGCATCGAAAGCCACGGTATTGAGTTGGGGGTCCTTCTCGCGAAGATTTTTGACCTGGTCGACTATTTCTTGAATTTGTTGTGAAGGGAGTTCGTTGACCCCTTGTGCGAAATTTGAAATCATGGCCCCAGTATCGCCTTTTTATGGGCCTGTGACAATCGGAGACTCTCCTTGAAAAAAGAAATCAAAGTTTTTACTCCCGACAATATCGAAGACGTTCTCAAGTTCGAAATGGACCGCCTCGCTGTCACTGAACCTGACGAGATGCAGAGGAATTTCCAGTCCTGGTCCGCCCGCTGGAGAAAAGAATCTTTGGAGCATTACGCAAATACCGGGTGGAGCTTTGTGGTTACAGATCAAGATTCAAACAAGATTCGCGGCTACCTCTTGGGTCAGGCTTTTGTTTTTTTTCGCGGGCAAACCCAAACTCTTTGGATTGAACATCTTTCTGCTGACTCTCAAGAAATCAAAGACGAGCTTGTCGAAATTGCCTACCGCTGGTCGCGCGATAAGCATCTACAGAAAGTTGTGTTCTCCGATGCCAGTCAGGTTGAAGAGGCCATAAAGAGTTTTAAAGGCTACGCCTGCGAGAATAATGAGTGGGAAATTAAAACGACTAAGTCCCAAGATTAGAAATTAAGGAGCCAATCCGTGAGTTTTTCAGCCCACCAAAGAGAATTAAATAAACGCCTTCTCGCCAACAAAAACTTCGACCTGATTATTATTGGCGGAGGAATCAATGGGGCGGGGGTAGCAAGAGATGCCGCCTCGAGAGGTATGAGTGTAGCGCTTATCGAAGCTCAGGATTTTGCCCAAGGGACATCCTCTCGTTCGAGTAAGCTGATACACGGTGGAATCCGATACTTAGAAAACCTAGAGTTTTCTTTGGTGTTTGAAGCTCTCAGTGAAAGGGCCCATCTTTTCGAAATGGCTCCGCACTTGGTCCACCCCTTGCGCTTTATGTTTCCGGTCTATGACCACTCAAGGGTTGGAATGTTTAAGCTGGGATTAGGAATGTGGCTTTACGATAGCCTCGCGCTTTTTCGTTCACCCGAAATGCATGAGCGCCTTAATGCTCAAGAGACTATTGAGCGCTATCCCGAAGTGCAAAGAGAAGGATTGAAGGGAAGTTACATTTATTCAGATGCCTATACTGACGATGATCGCCTAGTTATTGAAACATTAAGGGATGCTGAGCGTATGGGTGCTGTGAGTATTAATTATTCAAAGGCTTGCAGTGCAATTTTCAATCAAGGTAAGGCTTGTGGCGTAGAAGTTCGCGATCAACTCTCGGGTGATTCCTATGAAGTTCGTGGTAAACACATTATTTCTACGGTGGGTCCTTGGACGGATATTTTTGCAGAACGAATTTTTGCCCATTGGGATAAGGTCTTGCGGCCGACTAAAGGGGTCCACTTGGTTTTTGAAAAAGACCGCATTCCCCTAGAGAGTGCGGTCGTCATGCAAGACGATCGCAATTCGCGAATTGTTTTTGCAATTCCTCGCCATGAAATGTTGATTGTTGGTACAACGGACACTGACTTTAACGATGACCCGGCTAAGGTCAAAGTTGAAGAAGAGGATATCGAGTACCTCTTAGGTATTTGTGATGAGTATTTTCCAGGAGCAAAGATCCAAAGAAGTGACATCGTTTCAGCCTACGCAGGGATTCGTCCACTCGTAGCCGATGGATCATCGAGTGAAGGTAAGACCAGTCGTGAACACGAAATCATCAGAGACGAACGCAATGTGACCTTCTTGTCTGGGGGTAAATACACGACCTATCGAACAATGTCTGAAGAGACTGTGGACGCAGCTCTTGAGAGCCTCCCTCCAGAGGAGCGAATCAAGTTTCAAGCACCTGATACCTTAAAACCTCTAAACCCCTACATGAGTCACGAAAATATTCTACAAGCAAAACTCGATAGCCGTGATTGGGATGTTCAGTATCGACTCTCGACCGAGCAGGTAAAGTGGTTGCTGAGTTTTCACGCCGGAGAAGCGCCGAGAATTTTACAAAATTATTATCGGCTATCGGATCATCCCCTTTCAACCAATCGCCTTTGGATGATGCAGGCGAAGTTTGCGGTCAACGAAATGATGTGCCACAACCTGGTCGATTTCTATGTTAGAAGGTCACCTTTGTTTTTAGCTCTGAAAGATCATGGCATGGAATACGTTCGCGATATCGCCCAAGTCTTTGCCAACGAATTTAATTGGACCAACGAACAAATTCGCGAAGAAGTCACCAAGCTCAAAGAATTTATCGCAAGCGAGCTTAGGGCCATTCACCATTGAAGAGTTCGGCTATTCAATTAAACTAATCAAAATTGAAAATTTATAGTTTCAGCGCTTAAGAGTTTTAATCTTAGCGGTGATTTTTGGAATACTGCTGAGGCCGTGTTTACCGAGGAAGCTTAAAAAGCCTGCACCGCCTTGGCGAATGATGTCGATATAACCATTTCTAAGAATGGCAAAGAAGCTTCCGACGACCCGAATGCCTATATTTCCAGCAAGGACCTCTTTAAGAACTGCGATCCCCAATTCACCCACATCTTGGCCAGGGTGCTTCATTAATGTTTCAACAGAGGAGGGATTCATCTTAAATTCCACATCAGGATCTTTAGCGACCCGCTGTTCGACCACCGGCTTTTTACCGACCTGATACACCGCGCAATGAAGTTGGTCGCCGATGATAATAGAGATTTCCTTCTTTTCTTTTAGGTACTTAAGGGCTTGTAGTGAAGCAGGCTTGGTCTCTAGAAAGTCTTTGAGGGCCTGGAAGCTTTCTTGTTCCGACATGGTTGAATCCTTGTTAATCAACGAAATACGATATCTGAATTGCCTTAAAGCACAACCTAAAATTCACCGTGTAAATTCCCAGTAAGAGTGGCGGGCCTTTGTATTGACTCTGCCTGTATTGATCCCTAAAGTTTATAAGAAGCGCACAGATATCAACCACTTGCAAGAGTCACCCTATGAGTTTCTTTGATAAAGTCTCCGAATATTTTTCTAACGATATAGCCATTGATTTGGGAACAGCAAATACCCTCGTCTATGCCAAAGGTCGCGGCATCATTCTCGATGAACCTTCGGTTGTTGCCGTTCAAAAAAATTATCGTGGTTTATCCAACCGAGTTTTAGCGGTCGGTAAAGAGGCCAAAGAAATGCTTGGGCGAACGCCGGGAACAATCGTCGCAATTCGACCCATCAAAGATGGAGTTATTGCAGACTTTGAAGTGACTCAAAGTATGTTGAAGTATTTTATTTCTAAATCCATGGGACACAGAAAAGGTTTTGTTCGTCCGCGAATTATTATTTGTGTTCCCTATGGAATTACCCAGGTGGAAAAGCGAGCGGTAAAAGAGTCTGCTGTTTCTGCCGGTGCACGGGAAGTATACCTTATTGAAGAACCAATGGCAGCCGCTATCGGCGCGGGTCTTCCGATTACAGAAGCAACCGGAAACATGGTTGTCGATATGGGTGGTGGTACCACTGGAGTAGCCGTTATATCATTGGGTGGAATTGTTTATTGTAAATCTATTAAAGTTGCCGGTGATAAATTTGACGAAGCCATTGTTAACTACGTTCGTCGCCAATTCAATTTGCTCATCGGTGAGCGCACTGCTGAAAATATTAAAATTCAAATTGGTAACGCCTATCCCTTTGACGAAGAAAAGTCCATGGAGATTAAGGGTCGTGATTTAGTAGCTGGAGCCCCGAAAACTATCGAAATTACCAGCTCTCAAGTGAACGACGCTCTTATGGATCCTCTAAGTGAAGTCATCGATGCGGTTCGGACGGCACTTGAAAAAACTCCACCGGAACTTGCTTCTGATATCGTAGATAATGGAATCGTACTTACTGGTGGTGGAGCACTCCTTCACAATTTCGATGTTCTTCTACGAGAGCGAACGGGTCTTCCAGTTTCAATCGCAGAAGATCCTCTAACATGTGTGGTTCTAGGGTCTGGAAAAGTTCTCGACGAACTCGACCTCCTCAAGCAACTTACGACTGACTAACCGAGATAAAGATGGCCGAGCACGAACTGAAGAAAATTGTTAAATTCTTCTTTTTTGCCCTTCTTGATGAAGATCAGGCTATCAAAGTTTCAAGATCAGCGATCGGTGAATATATTCGTAAAGTTAAAGATGGACCCAAAGACAATCCGCGTTCTATCGAAAAAAATAAGTTAATCGTAGAAATTACCCATAAGTGGTTTAAAAAAGTCGAAGGTAAACTCATTAGAGGCCACGCCGAAGTTTCATTCGAAAAAGGCTGGCAAAAATCCCCTCTTCTGGATTTTTCTTCGTGGATGTCTTTTCACAAAGAAGTTCAATTTGATGATCTATTGTGTGTGATCTGGATTCACCTTTTAAAAATAGAAGAAGAGGCTGTAGCCGAAGTGTTAGGTGTCAGCCCAGCGACTGTTCTTTACCGCGTTTCTAGGGGAGCTCGACAATTGGGCCGCTTTCTTGCTGTGCCTATCGAGAAGGGTCCGGCCAATGCCTAGTATGGACCGCCCTCGCTTTAAGCGAAAACTCACACCCTTTATATGTCGCGAGTTAATGTACGACTACGTTTCTCATCGCCTTCCAAGTATTCGGCACAAGGACGTCGAAGAGTACATCGAAGATCATGAAGACTTAAAAGCGGAGTGTGAACTTTACGAATCTTCTTTAGAGTATCTAAGCCGCCTTGAAAAAATTGAGGTGAGTGAAGAGCTTGTCGATCAGTTAAAGTCATCGCAAAGTATTGCTAATCACGTTGTGCAGGCTTCGCGTCTTCGCAATTGGCCTGACTGGCTCTTACTATTAGTACAGATTTTAGGAACATCAACTCTTGTTGTGCTATCTGTCGTTTACATCAATTGGTTTGAACTCAACGATTGGATTGAAGATAACCTATCATTTGTTTCGGTAGTGATCGACGAAGAGCCTGAAGAGGCTTTTAACCCGGCCGACGAGGTATCAGAAATCGTTGCTAATGATGAGTCGACCATTGAATCAAATATCGTCGCTGGAAGTGACCCCAATGTTCAGAGTGAAATTCCGCAAAACAATCTGGCAGAAAATGAACCCGATACTCCAATAGCCGTAATAGGTGAGGAAGAGACTGAAACAACGCAAATCTCTGAAGCAGAACCCAAAGCTACATCGAGTCCGGTTGCAGAAGTAAAGCCAACCCCAGTACCTAAAACTCCGCGCCTTAAAGGTATGGTGACTAAAATATTTATGGGTCTACCCAATATTGATCAAAACACCAAAGAAATTGTAGCTTGGCTTAACGAGCGCGGGGGAAGTAAGGCGGGTGATGTTCCTTTGGGTTGGAGAAGGCCAAAGGGAAGTTACTTTAATATTCGTATAAATAAGGAGTACTTGGATCCCCTTGTAGATTTTCTAAAAACTAAATCAAAAGTGACGGTCGATACGGTTCCACACAGAATCGTTATGGGAGAGGGTGAAGTGCGAGTGATCCTTTGGATTAGTGCGCTTCAGTCGGCTAAAAAGCAAACTGTTTTAACAAATGACAAGCAGCCAGAGACCGTGAAGCCGCCGGGGGCTCAGCCCAATGGGGCTCCAGGTAATTTAGAGACAAAGCAAAACACCGAGCCAGTTAGCACTCAAAGTCCGAGTACTGAAGCGGCTCCGAGTACAGATCAAAATCAACCATCGACTCCAGAAGAAGAGGACCAGGGCCCAGCAGATGAAGCCGACCCAGCAGAGCCGGATCAAACGAATGGTGAGGCCTAGAGGGTATGGAAAGTTTTGATAGTCGAAAGCCAAAGCGGTCCCTAAAATCAATCTTCTTACTCTGGTTTGTTCTATTCTCTGTGATTCCATTGGCCTTTTTGACGGGGATCTTTTTGAGTCGTTACTCTGAAGCTATCAATGATGAACTTAAAGAGCGTCTACGTGGAAATATTCGTGAGCTGAGTGCGATCTTCAAAGAATATGAAAATTATCTCAATAAACGGGGGCAGTTCTTTGCTAATGACACCTCTCTTGTTTACTTCATGAGCACGGGAGACGCAAAAAATAGTGCAAATACACTCAAAAAAGGTATGCGCAATCCTTTGCCTCAGCAGGTTTCGATTTTCGGAAGAGATGGAAGGCATTTTGCGACGGTATTTAGGGACTCAAAAAACCGATTACAAAGTAGTTTGCGACTCGAAATCGCATTATCAGATGAAATTATTCAGGGGCTCGAAACAAAAACGCAAATGAGTACGATCTCATTTTTGCGCGAAGAAGCTTTTGGCCGAATTCAAATGATTGTTATAACGAAAGCGCTCTCCAAATCAGGACGTATCGCTGGTTACATCGAACAATTAATTAATATTGATAAAGTTTTCCTAGAAAACTTACAGAAGAGGCTTAACCTCGAATTTTTGTTATTTGATGACAAGGGCAAGATTATTGTTTCGAATAATCAAGATTTCGAACTCTATCCCAACGATTACTTTGTTGAGCGGGGAATATCCACTGACCTAGATACATTTTTTGAGCTGACTTTGAGAGATGTACCCTACGGCTTCATCACGAGTCCTATATCCTGGGGACAATCACGGTTTTTAATCGGTGTTGGGGCCTCAAAAGAGCGTGCCGAAAAAACTATACGAGATGTTAATTATGCGATCATAGGAGTGTTCTTTGCACTTATCGTACTTTTAATTTTTACCAGTTTTCTAACTGCGCGAGTTGTTTTGCGACCTCTTTACCTTTTACTGGAAGCAACCCAGAGAATGTATCAGGGTAATGAAAACATAGAGATCCCTATCACCAGCGAAACTGAATTGGGTCTCTTAACTGAAAGCTTTAATGAAATGTCACGCAGAGTTTCTAGTGCTCGAAGTGAACTCGAAAATAAGGTAAAAGAAGTTGAAGAAGCCTATGACGAATTGAAGGATACGCAGAGTAAGCTTGTGCACACGGCTAAGATGGCTAGTCTTGGTCAGCTTGTGGCTGGTGTCGCCCACGAGCTCAATAACCCGATCGGTTTTATTTTTTCGAATATGAGTCATCTGAAAGATTACTCTGAGCGCTTAATAAAACTAATCGACGCCGCAGAAAACAATCCCGATCAATTAGAGAAAATTAAAGAAGAAGAAGACTATAAGTATATTGTAGAAGATCTTCCACGACTTATAAAATCCTGTGAAGATGGTGCCCGCCGCACCAGAGATATTGTCGTGGGATTGAGGAACTTTTCGAGACTCGAAGAAGCGAAACTCAAGAAAATCGACATTAATGAAGCGCTTGAAAATACCCTGAGTCTATTGCGGGGTGAAACTAAGAATCGTATCGAAATCGTTAAAGACTACGGTGAACTGCCGCAAGTGCTTTGTTATGCGAGTCAACTTAACCAAGTATTTATGAACATACTTTCTAATGCGGCCCAGGCCATTGAAGCCAAAGGTAAAATTAGCATTAAAACCTCGGTCCTCGATAAAAAAGCAAAGGATAAGGTGGTTATTGAAGTTGGAGATTCTGGAAAGGGAATTTCTAAAGATAAGTTAAACCAAATATTTGATCCTTTCTTTACAACCAAGGGTGTTGGAAAAGGCACAGGGCTTGGTTTGAGTATTTCTTACGGAATTGTTGAAAAGCACAAGGGAGAGATACAAGTCGAGTCCGAAGAGGGTAAAGGAACGAAATTTACCATCGTTTTACCTGTTGAGGGACCGAAGTTTAACCCCTAGTCTGTCAAAACAATAAACAATTTTAACGATTCGTCTCATTTTAGAACAAATGATTGCTAAAAAAATTAGGGACATCTGTTTTACTCCGATAAACTAATAGAGGTATGGGAAGTTCGAAACCAGGGTCTAAGACTCAACAGCATTCTAGTGCAAAAAAGAAATCGAAGCGGTATGACCCAAGTCAGCCACTTCCCCCCCATCTCTTGCGTTCGGCACTGGCAAACGATCACAAAAAGTCGGATGATTTCAGAAAATCAATGGGTAAAGAGAAAAAAGTCGAAGAAGAAGAAGACTCCAATCGCCCACTCCTATTCATTGTTACTGCGGTACTGGTTGTTGTCGGTTTTGTATTTGTGTTTAAAGGTGGAAACTCTACAAAAGATCAAAAGGCCAATTTGTCTTTGCGTGCTACTGGACAGGGTCAGGGTAAGTCTTCTCGTGAAGTCATACTGAACGAAAAATTTCAAAAGAATCTTTATTCACAAAGAGTTCTAAAGCATAAGTTAGCGGTCGAGAGAAAAATGAGAATGGCTCAAGCAGAGTCTGAAATTTGGGGTCACTACGAGGCTCCCCCTGTTGAAGAAGAGTTACTAGATAAGCGACCGTCCTTGGCAGAGAATTATTATGATAGTCCTCAACTCGGTCAGGTAGAGAATGCTGCGCTCTCTGATGTGAGTCATTCACAAATTGCTTCGGGGATCGACCCTCAAGACGTAATACTTGATGGACTTCGTACCAAGCAAGAGATCGCATACATGGATGAGCTCATGAAGCAGGAATATGTCGATCAATTCAAAGCGAATGCGCTGGCTAATGGCTGGGTCGTTGAAGCGGAAATCGTCGACAATCAACTTCAAGTCTATTCGGTCAAACGAGCGAAGTATCGGCCTGGGAGTCGTGGTGCCACTTCTTCTGGTGGTCAGTCTGCCGGCCTTCCGGGAAGCTCTTTGCAGGCCCAGTAATTCTGAGTGTTTTCAATTTCATTTATAAAAGACTTTAATTTTCAGAGTGGGAGAAAACGCCGATTTTTTGTTTTCTAAAACTCAGAAAATTATCTCCCCCAATTATGAGATGATCCTCCATTTTAAAAGAAAACAAGCGAGCTAAGTGTGCGACTTTTTCGGTGACATGATGGTCTTCTTCAGAGGCGTCGACATTTCCTGAAGGGTGGTTGTGAACCAAAATAAATGAAGTCGCTATTCCACGAATGAGACTTTTAATGATCTCTCTTGGATCGACGGGACATTGGTCTCGTCCGCCCTTAAAGAGCATTTCGACGCAAAGCAGTTTCAATTGGCTGTCGAGGCTAAGGAGCCACAACTCCTCTACCTCTTTACTTCCTAAAAATCGCATGTGCTCGAATGCCTTTTCAGGACTGTCTATAATTGATCGATCGATATTTTGTTTACTAAGTAATTCCAAGATTTAGCCTCATATGTCACAAATTTGGATCAACAGATTGAGCAAAATTGAACCCGACTGTTGCTCTATTGCACCTTTGTTTCTAGAATGAAAATCCGAGATAAAATTCGGATCAACCTAAGTCCCCTAAATGAGGAGATGAAAGATGAGAAAAGTATTTGTGATGGTTTGCGCGCTAGCTGGATTAAGCCTGAGTGGTTGTGGACCGACTGCCTTCACTGAAGGGGCCTACGACGAAGATGTAAACAGCACCAATCTTTTAAACGACAAATGGTCTGAATCGGATATGCAGAACGTGGTTCGTGATCTCGTGCAAAGCATGATCAACCACCCTGTTATTTCTGCGAATAAAACGCGTCCGACGGTGATGGTAACTCGACTGCAAAACAAGACTCTCGAGCAGATCGATACCCAAAGTATTATGGATATGGTTCGAGTTGAAATTCAGCGTGGTGGACGCGTTCGATTCGTCGATAAAGAAGCGAGAGATGACGTCGCAGAAGAAATCGAATATCAGCAATCTGGAACAACAAGTTCTTCTAGCAAGAAAAGAATGGGCCAGCAAATAGGGGCCGATTTCATTGTTAATGGACGCCTCGATTCAATTGTTCAACAAGTTGGGCGAAAGAAAACTGTCTATTATAAAGTAACTCTGAATTTAACAAATCTACAGACTAATATTATTGAGTGGTCTGACTATAAACAAATCAGAAAGAAATTTAAGAAGAGAAGAGTAGGTCTCTAATTAAATTGAGATTTAAAAATGCGACATCGACTCAATGATTTAAAAGGGAGAAGTGCTTTATTAGCCCTTCTCTTTTTTATTAGCTTTTTAACTTCTTGCGCCTCCTATCAGAAAAAGGTTTACGATGCCCGTTATAATTTGGTCACTCGTCAGCCTCAGACAGCGGCGCAAAAGCTTAAGCCTTTGGCCGATAAACCTGGCGATGATCAGTTGGTTTATCTGCTTGATTATGGAATTGCCTTACACGAAGCGGGTGATTTTAGGGGTAGTAACCAAGCTCTCTTGGCGGCCGATCAACTCGTTGACTTTAAAGACTACATATCACTTTCTCGAGAAGGTGGTTCCTTTCTTCTGAATGAAGGCTTGGTCCAATACAAAGGCGATCCCTTTGAGAAAGTTCTCATCAATGCCTATCTAGCTATTAACTTTTTAATGCTTGGGCAGCTTGAAGCTGCTGCGGTTGAAGTGAGAAAGCTCAATCAAAGGCTCAATTTTTTGCGACAAGAAGGTGAAAAAGAATTTGTTCAAAGTGTCTTTGCCCGCTACTTAGGGGCTATGATTTGGGAACAAGAAAAAAGCTGGGACAATGCTTTCATTGATTACTATAAAGCCCATGAGATTTTTCCGAACTTTTCATATCTCAAAGAAGATCTCGTGCGATCGGCCTATCGAGCTCGACGTCGTGATAAGTATAACGAGTATAAGTCTAAGTTTGGACTCAGTAATGTAGATCCTAAAAAATGGCGAAAAGAAGGTGAGTTGGTCATCATTTATCAGCAAGGTTGGATTCCAAGAAAACGACCAAGGCCTGAGAATCCTCGTTTTCCAAAAATGTTCCCCGTGAGAACGCGAACACAATTTGCTCAGATACGGGTAAATAATAGTGTTTCTGGAAGAACAACTCCGCTTTTTTCAATCGGAAACGTCGCCATGAAAACTCTAGAGGATGAATTTAATAGTTTAGTCGCACGCCGTCTTGTTGGTGTTGTCGCCAAAGCCGTTGTCGCCGATCAAATTCGCCAGCAGAATAAGGCCCTCGGAAATCTAGCATGGATAGCAATGAATGCAGCCGATCAAGCTGATACCCGCCAGTGGTCTACACTTCCAGAGACGATTCAGGTCTATAAAAAATGGATGAAGCCTGGTGAGTACACAGTCGCCTTCGAAGGTCTCGATGTCTATGGCAAGCCTTCAGGTGAAAATTCAACCCCCATTAAAGTAAAGATACGTCCGGGCAAAAAGACATTTCTTACATGGCGATCCTTTCGCTAATTGAAATGGGGCTTTATACTTCTCTAGTTCTAGATGAGTTCAGTGAGTTATTAATGCTTTAGGGAATGAGCCGGTCGAAATGAAATTGGCAAGAGTTTGCCCTATAAGCTGAATAAACATCAAAATCTTTGATAAGGGTTTGTAGGACCCTGTTTGGAACATAAACGGTCCAATCTTCAATTGGGTCCCATTGATAAAAGATCTCGTTAAGGCTAGACCGATTTTCTCCAGAGTGAGCTCTTATGGGTGTATCAAAATCAAATAGAACCCAACCGCGCTCTGGAACCCAGCCAACCTGAAAAGGCGCGAAATCACCGATAAACTGGAATCGACTGATTTCTTCAAAAAACTCTAAAAGGTGCCAATACTGTAGGCTATTTCTATCGATGGAATCTGAGTTGAGATAATCTTCTAGAAGGACTTCAATTTCGAGGGGTTCAACAAAATGAACATATTCGGATTGAGGCTGCTGAGGAGACATTTGAACAACAAAGTCTTGATTCATAAGGCGATTGAGATCTCTAAGTGCATCTCCATACCTGAGAGTAGCGGCTCTTGTGTCCCGGTCCCCTGGATTTAAACCCAATCGAACCACTCGTCCTAAAGTATCTTCAAATAAGGCCGTGTTTCCTCCGGCACCAAGTCCTCTTTGAAAGATCACTGATTCGCCGGTATCGAAAAAGATGCGATCACCTGGCTGAACCTCCACACCAAATATGGATAGCTTTTTATCACCGCTAACAAATAGGGGAGAATACATGATAGAAAAACCGGTAAATGGATGGTGGTCTGCCGCCTGAAGCGGAATACAAAACATAAGGCTTAAAATAAGGTTAAAAATAAAAAGTTTTTTCATTTTTTAGCTTTTCATGTGCTCCTATAGCTTCTGTACACTTCAATCTTTATACCTATGGTTTTTCTGAATACTTTCGGTCATCAAGGTAATCTCGCAATTGGATCGCCACTTGCAAATCAAAGAGGTTGAGAGTTTTGCAAATACTAAAAAGGCAGATATATGCGTATTATTTTGTTCACGTTTTCGATTCTATTTTCAATCCAAACCTATGGGCTTTCTTGCCAGCAAAATTTCTTACTCAATGTCATTTCATTAGACACCTTTCGAGAGTCTCCAATTTCTAGAATTGTCGGGCCGCAAGCAGCACCAATAGAGCTCACCGAAGAAGAAGCGGCGATCTACTTTTTCAATCCCAACGGAAATGGCGACGAATTTTCACAAGAGTCTGTACAGGTCGAAGAAAAGCCGTTCGCCCAAGGGCATTTTTCAAACATCTTATTGCGAAAGGATATTGGATCTCGCCGGGTCATAGATTCTTCTTTGGCATTGGCGAACTCATTTATCGAAGATCTTCAAGTCATTGAAAATGCTTTTAATAATGATGCCGAAGAGGCACGATTTGTTTATTTCCCCAATTCGGAATCAATGCTGAGCCTTGACCGCATTCATCTTTTTTTAATTCTTCCCCAAGTAGTAGCTTATTTAGAGAGAAACCCTGAAGATTTAGGTAATGATAAGCAAAGAGATCTTTGGCAAAAGCTTTCGCAGTTGCGGGTGCGTTTTCAGCGAGTCTCTTCGATTGTTTACGAAACAGATTTTTTTAGAATCAATAGCACTGAAACCAACCGAGAATTATCTGCGAATGAGGCCACGGCCGAACTTGACCTTATTTTGGGATCTCTCGAGTTAATGAACCTCGGAAGTGGAATTTTCAAGATATATTCGAAAGATCCCTATTGGATGTATCGATTGAATTTGGTTCGCTTGTCAGTTTTAGAGGGATTAATTGGTCGTTATGCCAGTGTGATTCAGTTGAGGAGAGTTCCCGGGAGGCCCATAAATTCGATAGACTTAATAGTGACCCACCGTATTCGTTCGGCCTTATTGCCCTTTAGAGACTATTACAGTCGTTATTTGAATGGGATCCGTAGAAACATATTCCGGCCCATCTTTCGTAACTATGTGGCTCGTCAGCAAGCTATTGTGGATGAAATTAATCGCTGGGAAGAGTTTTTTGATGGTCCATAAAAAAAGGGTGCTCTACTAAGAACACCCTTTATTGGAGACCATGCAGGGACATGTTTTAAGTCTCCAGCCCCTTTTGAGGACGCCAGCATGCTATCGGTCCAATGGGAATTAATAAAATTTAAAATTTATATCTCTATTATAGGCAAAACGAATAGTTTCTAAGTATTTGAAAGCCTTAGATAAAAATAAAGCTGTTTCCGATTAGAGAAACAGCTGTCCTTATGAAGCGGATAATTATATTCCGATAATCAGCAAGAAATAGAAGTTACTTACCAGGCTTGAATTTCATTTCCAAAAAAGAAAGTCAGGCGAGCAAGGATTGTAATATTAGATTCAACGATTTTTTGTGAGAGACCATTTACTTCTTCTTCGGTTTCAAAAACATAATTGTATCGACCCTGAAGTCCGAGCATTAAGTTCTTAGTTATTTCGAAATCAACTCCGCCGCCGAAGTAAACGCCAAAGGCCTCACTACTGACTTTTTCTTTGATGAGACTTGGAAGGGTAAAGTCGACTTCGTTACTGACAAGGGTCACACCAAAAGAAACATAGGTATAGGCCGGGTCTATGAGTCCAACAAGAACGTCCGCTCCAGCCGATATTTCTGAGTGACTCAAGTCCTTGTGTTCGCTTCTTATATATTGAATGTTGGCAAGAATGTCGTCTCTGACCGCGTATCCGAGGAGTCCGCCATAGCCCAGGTCATTGCCCCCCTCTTCGCCGACATCGCCTAGGAGGCTTACGTTTCCGCCGAGAGCGCCCACCATAAACTGTCCTTCATCGGCAGCCTGAGCTTTGGGAATAAACATGAATAAAAGAGCGATAAGGCCGAGGAGTAAAGCGAGGTGAAAAAGAGGATCAACCTTTGAGAGACTCTTTTCTTTAGTTACTAGTGTCTTAGTTCTTTGGCTTAAAAAGTGGTTCTGTTTCATAGAATCCTCCTTATAGCCTATAAAATAAAAAAAGCCCGGGAAAACTTCCAGGGCTTTCTATAAATACTATTTCGAATTTGGATCAAGACCTTAGTCAGTGATCCAGCCAAATACGCTAATTACGGATTCAAGCTCTTATTCGAATTTGGAAGATGAGGAGTTGTTTCCTCAGAAAGAGGCTTTCCAGTAAGCGTTGGCTCCTGAGAAGGAGTCGCAGCGGCCTGAGCTACTCTATTTTCCAAAGACTGCTTAACATCATCAAAAGAAGCTTTTGTTTCAGCAGGCTTAGTTTCAACCATAGCTGGTTGAGGCTGCTGAGCTACCTTCTCGATGTAATCCTTAGGAAAGGCACCAAGCTTAGCTAGATAGCTAGAGATGCTTCCATTAGCATTTTGGATGATTTCGCGAAGCGTGAAAAGAGGGGCATATTGAGAAGCCTTCTTTTCTGATTCGAAAATAATCTGTGTTAATGTCGCTGCAGTGATATCGTTTTTGGTCTTGTTATCAATAACCATAACTTCTTCATCTGCACGGATCATTTTAGCGATATCGTCGAGAGTCACGTAGCAGCTTTGCTGCGTATCGTACAACTTTCTGTTTTGATATCTCTTAATGATTTTCACTTTTCTGTTTCCCGACTCGTGTGTGGAATTAATCAAAGTGCCTCCCATTTGAAAGTCCCCTTGTTTTAAGAGTTTTGCGAGGCTGCCAGAGCTGTCGGGTTCCATACACCCTCGATCTCTGCTTTACGACCCCCGTAAATCACAACAGCAAACACTGCTGTCGAAGGGCAAAGTAGTGAGGCTGTCACTCCTTGTCAAGTAGGTGAATTTGCACACCAAAAATATTACAGGATAAAACGCATCGCATTATCTTTTTTATATGATCCATTCTAAATGCCCTTAGGTTAGCGGTAATGGCCGTTTTTAAGCTTTTTGTACTTTGGTCCGATAAAAAAAAAGTCTCTTAAAGTCTATTAAGGATTGGTTAAAAAGAGTGAAAAAACAGTCATTTAACTCTTACTCAGTGCTGCAGTTTTACCTCAGTATAAGCCTTTTGGTGGGGTTATTAAGCTATGTACTAATTACTTCATTGGGTAATAATGACAGGGACTTTGTACAGGAAGAAGTCAATATTATTGCGTCGCAGCTTGTGCAGTTAGAAAGCGGGTCCCAATCGAAAAAAAACAATCGAAAGCCCGCCTCGACACAGTCTGTCGCGAGCCTCAGCCAGGGCCAGCTCGGTCTCGATCCCTGGGGACAGGCTTACCAGTACATCGTTTTAGAGTCCGAAGGAGAAAGGGCTAAGCGCGTATTGGTCTGGTCTCTTGGTCCCGACAAAAGGGACGATCTCAAACTCCATGCTCGACAGTGGATCAAAGAAGAGGTGGGGCGGCCTCCAGGTTTGTCAGAACAAGCCGATGACATCTATGTCCTCAAAAACATTGAAAAGCTCTAGCTTCTGAGGCTCGGGGCTAAAATCTAGTTTTCCTTGAAAGGCCCTCTCTGCTTGTAAATGAGGCAATTAAATTCAAGGGAAAAATAGGAGACGCCGATAAGAACTCCAATAAGCGTTGGGAATTACTGAGGAGTGTCTCTTTGCGGCTAATATTGAACCAAGTATTAATAATTTCTAGCTGTTTCGTTTTGATGGGCTGCAGTCTGTTTCAAAAGGAGACATATTCAGAAGGCGGAGTATTTAGAAGTTCAGCGAGTGATGTTCAAAACAGAGCTTCTGATGGTTTTACTCTTCCACAAAACCTAATTTCTGGCGAGGCGGTCATTGACCCTCTCAACATGCAATCAAAAGCCGATTACCACTTTGCAATGGCAGAGAGCTTCTCCCTAGAGGGAAAGCCGACCAATGCTATTGAGCAATTTAAAATGACTCTCATTTATGACCCCAAATCTCCCGTTGTTCGACTTCGATTGGCCAAAGAATACGTTAAAATTGGTTTGATCAGTGAATCCATCCGTTTAACAAAAGAATCAGTCGTGCTCGACCCGAGTAATCCTGAAAGCCATTTGTTACTGGGTGGGCTTTACTCGACTTTGCGCCTGTTCGAAAAAGCCATCGAAGAATATGAAATTGTAATGGAGCTCGAACCCAACAATGAAGATGCTCCCGTCTATCTGGGTGCCATTTTTGTTGAGCAGAGAAAATTCGACGATGCCATTGCCTACTTTGATAAGTTAGCTAAAAGCAAAACCTATGAAGATTCTCACAAGGCCTATTACTACAAAGGGCGCGTTTATTTAGAAAAGGGAGAGAAGTCTCACTTTAAAGAGGCCAAGCAAGCCTTTGAGAAGGCCTTGTCTATTAAACCTGATTTTGTAGATGCAGTCCTATCCCTCGCCGAAGTTTACGAGAACGAGGGAATGCGAGAAGAGGGATTGGGTCTTCTTAGTGGCTACCAAGAGCGCTTTGGTCCTAATCTGACTGTTGCCGATCAGCTCGGCCGAATTTACATGGAGTCCAGTGAACTGGATAAGGCCTATGAGCAGTTTGAAATTATTGAGGGGGGAGACCCTGATAATTTGAATGTGAAGATCAAAATGGCATTTATCCTCATCGATCGCGAGAAATACCAACTCGCCATCCAAAGGCTTGAGGATATCCTCATTAAAGCGCCAGGTTCTGATAAAGTTTTGTTTTATCTAGGTGCTGTCTACGAGGAACTTAAGGACTATAAAAAGGCGATTACACAGTTCCAGCAGATCAAGCCCGACAGTGTTTACTTTGCTGAATCCATTGTTCACGCCAGCTACCTTTATAAGCTTTTGGGTGACTATAAGGCGGCTATTGCCGTTATCGAGTCGGGACTCAAGTACACCAAAGACAACCCACAATTTTATGCTCTCTATGCTTCTTACTTAGACGAGCTTAAGAAGTACGATCTTGCCGTCGAGCTTTTGGCTGAAGCGGTACAGAGATTTCCTCGTAACCCGCAATTGAGATTTTTCTTAGGTTCGATGTGGGATCGCAAGGGACATGTGGACAATACGATTTCGAGTATGCGCTTGGTTTTAGATATTGATGAAAATCATGTACAGGCGTTGAACTACTTGGCCTACACGTTGGCTGAAAACAATATCGATCTCAACGAGGCCGAGTCATTGGCGCGCAAAGCTCTAACCTTGCAACCCAACGATGGCTACATTCTCGATACTCTCGGTTGGATTCAATTTAAACGGGGAGATACCAAAGGGGCCATTCAGACCCTTGAAACAGCCCATGAATTGCAAAAGGATGAGGCTATTATCGCGGAACACCTCGGTGATGCCTATTTTAAATACCAAATGCGCGAACAAGCCATTCTCATGTACCAGCGTGCTGCACAGCTCGAAAGCGATTCTATTAAACTGGTGAAAATCCAGGAAAAGCTCAAGCGAGTGCAGAACACAATTGATCCACAAATTATGGGCCGCGGAATGGGGCGTATGCCAGCCTCTCAGTAGCGAGGCTTCCCGATTTTTACATGACCTGAGCAGATGGAGTTGATAGGCTTAGGTCCATGTCTCCAGCAAATCGAAACCCCATTATACTGTTTTATCGCCTTCTATTGTTCGTCCTATCCATTGGATATTTCACCGCCTGCCAGACCTTGCCAGATCGAGTCTATAAAACCAGTGAGTTAGACGAAGGCGAGTGGTCAGCAAAGGCCATGGTGAGGGACAAGAAAAAGAAGTCTAATAATTATTTACGGATGGATCTCAGTGCCATTCGAACAAGTCATCTTCGGATGGACGTGACAGCCACCTCTCTTGGAATTCACTTGGCGACCTTTGTAATGAATAAAGGCAAGACGAGATACCTATTAGCTCGAGAGAAGAAGTTTTATAAAGGGCCAACGGGTCCAGAAATGATGAATGCCCTCGTAAAGGTCCCCCTGAATCCAAGGGTATTTAATGCTTTTCTCTTTGATATTCCTCCTGATGAATCAGAGTGGGAATGCGTGTTTGATGGGCAGAAATATTTAAAGACCTGTAAAAATTTATCTCGACCATTAGAGATTGTTTGGCTGAAGCGTGAAGGTAATAAACGGGTCATCAAGGTTTCTAGTGAAAGAGCAGATATAACTTTGAACTTGCAGCTCGTTCGGCCTAAGGTCCAGAACAAAAAAGTGTCTTTCCGTTTAAATCCTCCTAAGGGCTACAAAGTTTATCGTCTCAAATAGGTGCAATAAGTAAAACTTTGGTCACCTAGACCTACTGGTCACAGAGCAGTAAGTTTTTAGTGTACAAGTTGAGAAATTGTTTGTGATTCGGCATAATTAACTGTCGGGCTTGTTTTGTTAAGTGCCCATTCAAGGAGTGAATTATGAGCGGATCGGATATCAATCTTCAATCAATGCTTTCCGAATGGAAAGGTGCACAGAGTTTTAAAGAACTCAACTGGTCAGGCGGTTTTGATGATTACCTGGCAATCGTTAAGAAAAATCCGAAAGTAACTCGAAATGCTTTTCAAAGAATGTACGACATGGTTGTACAGGCCGGAACGGAAGAGTACATCGATGTTAAAAAGAAGATCGTTCACTACAAGTTTTTCAATGATGTAGAAAACGGCGGTAAAGACGCAGTTTTTGGAATTGATATATCGCTCATGAAACTTGTGAATGTTTTAAGATCAGCAGCCCTCGGTTATGGAACCGAAAAACGTGTCATACTCCTTCACGGTCCGGTGGGTAGTGCAAAATCTACGATTTGTCGCCGCTTAAAATCAGGTTTAGAGCAATATTCAAAAACCGATGATGGTGCTCTTTATACTTTTGAGTGGGTCGATGAAAAAGGACAATACCCTGAGGTTTTCGGAAACCAAAAGGTTTTCCCAACTCCGATGCACGAAGAACCGCTCTTGCTTATTCCAAAGGACTTAAGAACTAAGATCATTGATGAGCTTAACAGAGGGCAGGACGATGACTATCGTGTCAGTATCAGCGGGCAACTTTCTCCTGCCAGTCGATACATCTTTAGACGCCTTATGGAAATTTATAATGGTGAGCTCGATAAAGTATTGTCGCACGTTCGCGTAAAACGACTTGTGCTTTCTGAGGCTGATCGAATTGGTATCGGTACTTTCCAGCCAAAAGATGAAAAGAACCAAGATAGTACAGAACTTACTGGAGATATTAACTATAGAAAAATTGCCGAGTACGGTTCAGACTCTGATCCTCGCGCTTTTAACTTTGATGGTGAATTTAATATCGCGAACAGGGGGATGATCGAGTTTGTCGAGGTTTTAAAACTTGATGTGGCTTTCTTATACGACCTTCTTGGTGCCTCACAAGAACACACGGTGAAGCCAAAGAAATTTGCTCAAACTCATATCGATGAAGTGATTATTGGTCACACTAATGAGCCTGAGTATCGCAAGCTTCAAGACAACGAATTTATGGAAGCTCTTAGGGATCGTACGGTAAAAATTGATATTCCGTACATTACAAAACTCAAACAAGAAGTTCGAATTTATAAGAAAGATTTTAATAACAAAAAGCTTCGTGGTGTGAGTATTGCGCCACACACGATCAAAATGGCAGCTATGTGGGCGATTCTAACTCGTCTTGAAAAGCCGAAAAAAGCAAACCTCACGAGATTGCAAAAGCTAAAACTTTATAATGGGCAGTCGCTTCCTAATTACACAGAAGACAATATTAAAGAGTTACGCAAAGAAACAATTCGTGAGGGTATGGAGGGAATTTCTCCTCGATATGTTCAAGATAAACTTTCAAATGCTCTCGTCAATGCCCAGCAAAATAACAAGGGTTCACTCAACCCATTCATGGTCATGAATGAATTAGAAAATGGCTTGAAAGGGCATTCATTAATTTCAAATGATGACCTTAAGACCGAGTGGAAAGAGTTAATGAGCGTTGTGAGACAAGAGTACGAAGAGATTATTAAGGCCGAAGTGCAAAGAGCTATTTCTGCGGATGAAGGTGCATTGCAAAGGCTTTGTTCCAATTACATCGACAACGTTAAGGCCTATACGCAAAAAGAGAAAGTGCGTAATGCTTTTACCGGGCAAGATGAAGAGCCAAATGAAAGACTCATGCGATCGATTGAAGAAAAGATCGAGATCCCAGAGTCGAGAAAAGATGATTTCCGTCGTGAAATTATGAATTATATCGGTGCTCTGTCTTTGGATGGGAAGAAGTTTGATTACAGAACTAACGAAAGACTCCATAAAGCGCTCGAGTTAAAGTTGTTTGAAGACCAAAAAGATAGCATCAAGCTAACGTCTCTGGTTTCTTCAACGGCAGATAAAGAAACTCAAGAGAAAATCGATATCGTTAAGACCCGACTCATTAAAGATTTTGGGTACGATGAAATTTCAGCAACTGATGTTCTCCACTATGTGGCGAGTATTTTTGCTCGTGGAGATGTAAAGAGTAGTTAATGTCAATTAGAGAAGACCATAATCGATTTAGGGATATCATCAGGGGCCGGATTAAACGTCACTTTAAGGAGTACGTAAAGCATGGTGAGATGATTGGTAAGCGAGAAGATGAGTACGTAAAAATTCCCGTACCCTCAATCGATCTTCCGCGTTTTAAATACGGACCCAAGCAACGCGGTGGCGTTGGTCAAGGCGACGGTCAAGAAGGTGAAGCAGTTGCAGGTGAGCCGCAAGATGGAACTGGAGAAGCTGGAAACCAAGAAGGCCAACATGTTTTAGAAACAGAAGTGAGTCTCGAAGAGCTTGCCGAAATTCTAGGTGAAGAGCTTGAGCTTCCACGCATTCAGCCTAAAGGGACAAAGCTTAACGTTAATAAGAATAAATACTCAGGCCTTTCTCCGGTTGGGCCCGATTCTTTGCGACATTTCAAGTCATCCTATAAGCGAGCATTGAAGCGATATATTGTTTCGGGCGCTTATGACAAGAACAATCCAGTTATTGTCCCTATTAGAAATGACTTTCGTTATCGTTCATTTAGAACCAGTGCTGTTCCCCAGGCTAATGCCGTTGTTATCTATATGATGGATGTCTCTGGCTCAATGGGAGATGAACAAAAAGAAATCGTCCGACTTGAGAGTTTTTGGATAAATACCTGGCTCAAGAAGCACTATAAGGGCCTAGAAACACGATTTATTATTCACGATGCGGCCGCTCGCGAGGTTGATGAAGATACGTTCTTTAAAACCAGTGAATCGGGCGGAACTTTGATCAGTTCGGCCTATCGATTATGTAAAGACATTATTGAGTCCGAGTACCCTGTGAACGAATGGAATATTTATCCCTTTCATTTCAGTGATGGGGATAATTGGAGCGGGGAAGACACCCGCTTGTGCATGAAGATTCTTAAAGACTTTATGCTGCCAAATAGTAATATGTTTGGCTACGGACAGGTTGAGAGTAAATACGGAAGTGGTCAGTTCCTTAAAGACCTGCAAAGAGAATTTCCAGACGATGAGCGTCTGGTAATCAGTAAAATCGAAAATAGAGATAAAATCCTCGATTCAATCAAAGATTTTCTTGGAAAAGGCAAGTAGATGGCAAATATCTCTCTCGAGTTAGAGCGATGGCGAGCAAAAATAGAAAAAATGGCCAGTGGATACGGTCTCGATTTTTTCGATACTATTTTCGAAATTGTTACCTATGATCAAATGAATCAGCTTGCCGCCTACGGTGGCTTTCCTGTGCGTTATCCCCATTGGCGCTTTGGGATGGAGTACGAATCTCTATCGAAGGGTTATGAGTACGGGCTTTCAAAAATCTACGAGATGGTTATCAATACAGACCCATCCTATGCCTATTTGTTAGAGGGAAACCGACTTGTCGATCACAAGCTTGTAATTGCTCACGTGTTTGGTCATGTGGATTTTTTCAAGAACAATCAATGGTTCACTCACACCAATCGTAAAATGATGGACGTCATGGCGAACCATTCGACGCGAATTCGTCGGTATATTGATCGCTATGGTCGCGAAACCGTAGAAGATTTTATTGATGCTTGTCTGAGTATCGAAAACCTCATTGATCGCTACAGTCCTTACATAAAAAAAGAAACCCAAGCGGAGCTTAAGGCAGAAGAAGAGAGGCAAAAAAAGAGTGCCTATCTACTTCCCGTCGATCAGGAGCGCGAATATCTTGACGAGTATATAAACCCACCTGATTTTATTGAGCAGATGCAGAAGAAAACGGCTGAACAAGAGGCGATTCAGGAGCTGAAGTTTCCGAATCAGCCTGAAAGAGATGTTCTTCTATTTTTAATGCATTACGCCCCTTTAAAAGCATGGCAGCAAGACGTACTCGGTATCATAAGAGAAGAGTCTTACTACTATGCACCCCAGGGAATGACGAAAATTATGAATGAGGGCTGGGCCTCCTATTGGCATTCAACAATGATGACAAAAGATATAATGGATGACAGCGAAATCATTGATTATGCCGACGTCAACAGCGGAACTATGGCCATGTCGCCGACGGGATTTAATCCCTATAAGGTTGGAGTTGAACTTTACCGAGACATTGAGTCGCGTTGGAATAAGGGTCAATTCGGTAAAGAGTGGAATGAGTGCACTGATATCGCCACAAAAAAGTCATGGGATACTGGAGCCGGCCTAGGAAAAGAAAAGATTTTCGAAGTTCGTCGAAATTACAATGACGTAACCTTTATTGATGAGTTTCTCACCGAAGAATTTTGCATCAAAAATAAGTTCTTCGTATATAAGTTTAACAAGAGAACGGGTAAATACGAGATTGATACTCGCGATTTTCCTCTCATTAAAAAACAATTGTTATTTCAGTTAACTAATTTTGGTCAGCCCATCATCAAAGTTGAAAATGCCAACTTTAAAAATAGAGGAGAGCTTCTTTTGGTTCACCTTTGGGAGGGCATTGATATGCAGCCGGATTTTATGAAGGCGACCCTGGTCAATGTCTTCAAAATTTGGCGTCGACCCGTGCATATAGCAACTGTTCAAGATCAAAAACGAATCGTCGTTGGATTTGACGGTAAAGAGATTAGTGAACTCAATATCGATGAAGAAGAAAAGCTTCCCGAAGGACAAGAGTCTAAGGCAGACAAAAAGTCTTAGATTCCAAACATCGGAACGATTAAAATATTCTTTGTAACATCATTTTTTAACTAGAAGTGCCGGACCTTCGAGTCGAAGGCGGGGACCTCTCCTTTATCTTGACAGGGCCCCCAATCAAATATTAGACGCATAGCATTAAGTATTTGGTTTTACGGAGAGATTTAATGGGTAATGCGGTTTCAATAGTTTTGGCGTTTGGTTTTGTCTTACTTTCGCTTCAGTCCCGAGCGGAAGTCGAACGATTTATTCACGGTGAATCTGCACTCAAAAACTGCTTTGTAACAGTTTGTAAAGTGAATCGAAATGGCGATTACGGGGCGGTTTACGAAAGTAATCCTGCCGATGATGTGATTTTTTGCCAAGAAAATTACAACCGAGCTGGAGTGTTTCATCGGGATGTTGTTTTAGCTCCAGACGCCCTAAATGCCGAGGTTATCTTTGATCGTAAGTACTCGATTGATCAAGATCGCAATTTCATGAATTTAGTTAAAGGCCCGATTTTTTGCATTAGCAATCAAGAAGCTCAAGAAAATTTTGTAACTCCAGATAGTCCGATTTTGGCTCAACAAGATGCCTTCAGAGCCGAAGCGATTATTGATAATCAAGATGGAAGTTTCACAATCACTAATCCCTACTTTCAAGTGCCTGGTGGTTCGGTTTATTATTATTCCGCGGCATACGATACGACGAATCTTTGTCCTCTCTATGGTTTTTCCAATCAATCTCGAGACAATGTTAATAAGTATGTGCCGGGCGCTATCAATCTGCGACGCTACGATAATAAGGCTAATTTGTATAAAGTTTACGAGCCGACAAGTGATTCGAATTTAACCAACGACATTGTTTCTGAAATGTATTGTACGAATGGAGCTAATTGAAATGAATTACTCTACAAAAATTTTTGCCTCTATAAACTTTAGTATTTCAGTTCTATTTTTTACACTAGTGATTCTTTTGAGCATGAACTCGCAAGCTGTCGTTGGTTAAGAGGGTGATAACCAAGGACCTCTACTGAACTGTCAGATTAAGGTGTGCAAACTCGTCGATCAAACGGAGCAGGTTCTTAAGCCCGTATATTCGAGTGATAACTTTGAACAGGTGCAAACTTGTAATTCGAATTTAGAAGATACTAATATGTGGATTTCTGAGTCGGTCTACGCTTCATCGCAGTACTATGCTCTTCAAGAGTTAGAAGAAAGATACTACTTGGCACAAGATAAAACCTTTCAAACTCTTTTGACTTCGCAGTTTACGTGTTTGTCTCAAGAGCAAGTTTTAGCTCTACGAACTGAAGAAGAAAGCACTTCGAGTCATTTAATTCCGGTGGTTCCAGAAAACGAGGCTTACAAGGCGAAAGTCATTTTAGACCATGGCGATTCTACTTTTAGTGTGGTTGAGCCGTATTTTGAGGTAGATAACGAAAGATATACGCTCAAGTTGAACGTAGCTGATGCCGACTTATGTTCATACTACGGGTTTTCTAAAAAGGTTCACAATCACTCAACGGTGCAAAACAACAACACGAGAGGGCGCCTCTATAATAGAGGGCCTAGTTTTATAGGAATCAACCACGACTACGATTACGTTGTCTTTGAGTTACGCTGTAAGAATTAATTTTTAACGAAGGATTTTAAATTAATCGTCTTGGTCATTGAGGTCGACACCTTCTTCGAGGTCGTTCATGTCTTCAGTATTGAAAGGTTCGACTCGAATCAACCAACCATCTCCGTAAGGGTCTTCGACAATAAGGTCTGGATTTTCGATAACGGCGGCATTAATTTCTATGACTCTGCCATCAACGGGACTGTAAATATCGATGGTTCCATCATCCATTTCAATATCGCCACAAGCTTCTTCTGTTGAAACATCTTCGTCTTCAGATGGAAGATTGATTTTTCTAACGGCGGTGATTTCTTCAGCGCCTTCTTCGTTGATACCAATGAGGGCGATTCCATCATCATTTACAACCCAAAGGTTGTTCATAAAATTAATTACATCGTTTTCCATAGTGGCAAGGTACCACTGAGTTCTTCTGAGGACAACGCTTGGGCTTTTTTTAATTGTTAACGCAAAGAATTAGTGGCCGGATATGATTGGCGAAAGTTTTGATGGCATAGAAGCTGCTCACGTTCTTTGCTTGCTTCGTCCTTGCGGAGTGCCACCGGTTCTGTTATAAACTCGCCTCTATTCGACGAGGGAACTGAGGGGATTTCTTAAGAAATTTTGCGAAAAATTTTGGCGTCGATCGGAAACAATTTCACGGGGGGTATATTTGTGGAAAAGCTATTTGTCTATGGCTCTATGTCTGAGGGTATGGTTCATTACGGTCGGATTGAGAACTTTATTGAGAGTCAAACCAAGGCGAAAACTGAGGGTCAGGTTTTCAAATTACAAGTCGGTTATCCTGTTTTTTCTGATGAAGGTAGCGACACGATTTACGGTCAAGTTGTTGAATTGCAAGACAAAGACACCCTTTGGGTTCTGTTGGATGAACTTCACGGAGTTCATCCAACTCAGCCTGAAAAAGGACTTCACTTTAGAAAGAGAATTCAAGTTCGCGATGAATTAGGTGTGAATCACGAGGCCTACGTTTATGTCGTTAATAAAGCGAAACTTCCGAAGCAGGCCGTCTTGATTGATGGTGGTAATTGGCAAGAAGACATGCAGCAGTCGCCACCCCTAACGGCTCAACTAAACGATCAACAGGTTTCTTATTTAAAAAAATTAGGCCAATCTTCAGGTCGAGACATCATTCCTATTAACCTTCAGCTTTATAGAGAGCTAATGAAGTTAGAAATGATTGTCGACAAGGGGAGACGCTTGGCCTTATCACGTCTCGGTAAAGAGGTTTACCGTTACCTGTAGGTCTTCATAAGGGACTTTTTCATGTCAGATGATTGGGCTATTGAACCAAAAGAAGAGCGCTATAAAGCGCTCTTTCATTGTGTGCTCTTCGAGCCAGAAATTCCACAAAACACGGGGAATATAGGTCGAACTTGCGTTGGAGCCCAGAGTCACCTTCATCTGATTAGACCATTCAAATTTGAAATTGCCGATCGAAATCTCAAGCGCTCGGGGCTCGATTACTGGCCCCACCTTCAGTGGAAAACCCATGATTCCTATGGCGATTGGCTCAGCGGAGTCGAAAACCCCAAAAGAGTCTTCTATTTCTCTAAAAAGGCGGAAAAAAGCCTATTTGATACTCATTTTCAACAAGGGGATTCCTTTGTATTTGGCCCTGAGACCCGCGGTTTGTCTGAGTCTCTCCTCGAGGCCCATGACGCACAGGCCATCCAAATTCCCCTCTATGGACCTATCAGGAGCCTCAATTTGGCCACAGCAGTGGCTGTTGGCCTATTCGAGGGTTTGCGCCAGATCCGTTCAGACCATTGATTCAACTGAATTTTTTAAAAACAGAACTACTCAGTTAGCGACCATTCGGTTATCCTCTCCAGCATGATTACGACGGTTCTTAAGAAAGTTTTTGGTACTAAGCACGATCGTGAGATGAAGCGACTTTGGCCACGGGTTGAAGCCATCAATTCTCTCGAAGCAAAATATAAGAATATGGCCGATGATCGCTTGATCGCACAGACGGGTCTTCTCAAAGAAAAGCTAGAAAAGGGCGCAAGCGTTGATGATATTCACAACGATGCTTTCGCTGTTTGCAGAGAAGCAGCGATTCGCGTTTTGGGGATGAGGCACTACGATGTTCAGCTCATCGGAGGTATGACTCTTAATTCGGGTTCCATTGCCGAGATGAAAACGGGGGAAGGTAAAACTCTCGTTGCTACTTTGCCGGTTTACCTGAACGCTCTCACTGGGCGCGGAGTTCACGTTGTAACAGTTAACGACTACCTTGCGAGTCGTGATGCCGAATGGATGGGCCAACTGTACAAATTTCTCGGCATGAGTGTTGGTGTTATCAAGCATGAGCTCGCCGACTTTCAACGAAAAGAAGCTTACGGCTGTGATATTACCTATGCGACCAATAACGAGTTAGGTTTTGACTACCTCAGAGATAATATGAAGTTCAGTCTTGATGACTATGTTCAGAGAGAACTTCACTACGCCATTGTCGATGAGTGTGACTCGATTCTCATTGATGAAGCGAGAACGCCACTCATTATTTCTGGCCCAGCAGAAGACTATACTGATAAGTATATTGAGATTAATAAAATTATTCCGCACTTGAAGCATGAGCTTCATTTTACAAGTGAAGAAAAGAACAAAACCGTTTCGTTAACGGATGAGGGAAATACCAAGGTTGAAGAACTTTTGGGAATTGAAAACCTTTACGACGCCGCTCACATCGATACGGTTCACCACGTTTATCAAGCTCTCAAGGCTCACCACATGTATCGAAAAGACGTGGATTACATGATCGTCGACAAAGAAATTGTTATTGTCGATGAATTTACGGGTCGACTCATGGAGGGGCGCCGCTGGAGTGAAGGACTTCATCAGGCCGTAGAAGCTAAAGAAAACGTGCCGGTTAAATCTGAAAACCAAACTCTTGCATCGATCACCTTTCAGAATTACTTCAGAATGTATTCGAAACTATCTGGCATGACAGGGACGGCTGACACAGAGGCGGTGGAATTCAAAAAGATCTACGACCTCGATGTCAGTGTTATTCCTACCAATAAACCCATCGCGCGTATTGATCGAGATGATGTCGTTTATAAGAGTGATAATGCGAAATACAATGCCATAGTTAATGACATTAAATCGCGTTCAGAAAAAGGCCAGCCAATTCTAGTTGGTACGGCATCGATTGAAAAGTCCGAGGTAATTTCTAGAGCCTTAGGTAAGGCGGGCATTAAGCACGAAGTTCTCAATGCCAAACATCACGAACGTGAAGCCGACATTGTGGCTCAAGCTGGTCGCAAAGGCGCGATTACAATTGCAACCAACATGGCCGGTCGAGGAACTGATATCGTTCTCGGTGGTAATGCTGCGAATTTAGCCAAACAAGTCAATCCGAACGAAGAGTCTCCGGAATACAATGAGGCCTTGAAAAAATTTGAAACTGAATGCGAAGCCGAGAAAAAGGAAGTTCTTTCAGCGGGAGGTCTATACATCATTGGTACTGAAAGGCATGAATCGCGACGTATTGATAATCAGCTCCGCGGTCGATCGGGTCGTCAGGGAGATCCGGGCGAATCAATGTTTTATCTGTCTCTAGAAGATGATCTCATGCGACGCTTCGGGGGAGATCGATTGGGTAAAATAATGAATACCCTTAATGTCCCTGAAGATGAGCCGATTACCCATAAAATGGTTTCGCGGTCGATTGAAGGAGCCCAACGAAAAGTTGAGGGTCATAACTTTGATATTCGTAAACACCTTTTAGAGTATGACGATGTTATGAACCAACAACGTCATGCGATTTATGGTTTACGCCGAGAAATCCTCGAAGGTGGTGAAGTTTCATCAAAAGTTCTTGAGATGCTCGGTGATGTGACCTCGGACCTTCTCGATGATTATGCTGGTATTGATACTAAGCGAGAGCACTGGGATCTTGATGCTTTACGCACTGGAATCGAAAAGCAATTTGGCTTGCGCATTTCGGCTGAAGATTTAGATAAACCCGATGCCGATGCTTTAACTGAGGTTGTTCAAAAGGGTGTTCAAGAGGTTTATAATCACCAAAAAACTCACATGGGTGATCTCTTTGAAGAAGTACAAAAAAGCCTGCTCCTTGGAGCCATCGATCACTGGTGGAAAGAGCACTTGCAGAGAATCGACAAGTTGCGCGACTGGGTTAGCTTAAAAGCCTATGCACAAAAAGATCCGCTCCTTGAGTACAAAAAAGAAGCCTTCAATATGTACCATGAAATGCAGAAGACCATTCGTAAGGATGTCATCGAAAAACTCTGCAAAATCCAATTGGTGCGCGAAGGTGAGGCGAGTAACGATGACGGTCAGATTCAAGAAGACGAAGCGGCTCTCATCGAAGCCTTAAAGCCAAAAGAGCAGCAGAACCTCCAGTACCATGGTGGTGGTGCGCCTGAAGAAGAAGGTGCAATGGCCGGCCCCAATGGGCGCGGTGGTTCCTCTTCTCAGGGTGGCAATCGAGCTCAACGTCGAAAACAAAAACGACGCAGGATAAAGCGATAAGCCTTTAAAGTTATATTTATCAATAATCAGTTTTATATCTCCACGCCATAGGTCAGGGATCTAGCTTCTCTGCTAGTTCACCTTTAGGGACCGTCCTATAATATAAAGGTTGAAGGAGTCCTTTTGATTAAATGTCCTCATTGTGGTGAACCCATTCAAGACGAAGACTACGGCATGGTCCAGTGCCCGAGCTGCATGAACTTTGTCATGATTAATATGGATGGAAAGCTCGTTGTAAACGACGAAGAGGCAGAGTCAGGCGAGCAAGAGCCGGACTCCAATGCAGAGATTAGTTCAGATGAACTTCCCGTATATGATCCAGGCCCTCAAGTAGAGAGCGAGCAGATTAATGTGGGAGAGCTTATCGCTAACCACGCGCAAGAGAATGCTGAAGTGAGTGATCAAGATGGAATCTTTGAATACATGGGTGGGGAGTCCCCTTCAGAAGCGAATACTAATGGGGACGAAGACGTCTTTGCTGAAGACATTGAAGAGCAAAACCCCTCTGGCGATTCCTTCTCTGTTGGAGAAGAGGGTGCCGATTCATGGTCTATGAGTGGAGATGAGCCATCCCAAGTCAATGATTTAAGACTCGATCCTGCGGATTCAGAAGGCGATTTAGAATCGGGCCTTGAAGGATCAGATAATCAATATGAAGAGGATGTTGATCGAGAACTCGACTCCCTAGGTGGAGCGAACTACGAAGAGGAAGCCGACGCGTCTTCAGAAGAATATGCCGCTGAAGAGCAGAGTGCCGAAGACCCGGTTGAAGAGGATCAGTATGATTCACCCCTTGAGGATATGTTTTCGGGTGGCAATGGTGGAGCAGAGCCAGTGCCAGAGGGAGAGCCCAATCCAGAAGACCCTCTTAATATCTCAGGTTTTGCCAATTCTGAAGCCTCCCAGGGCTTAGATGGGCCCTACGTCTATCAAGTCCTGGTCAAAGGTATTGATACTAAAGAGATCAGAGAAAGTTTACGAGAAGTACTAGAGGACCAAAAGTTTGCATGGGACGTCGATCAGATGATGCAAAGTATTCACCACGGCGAGATGTTGCTCGATTCGGTGAATCCAGTGAAGGCATTTATTCTCGTCGTTCGATTGCGTTCACTGCCTGTAGAGGTTTCTTGGAAGCAGTATGATGATTCGAGTTCTGAGTTTTAAATTCTTATTTTGTTTTCTACTGGTACCATTGAGTGTTCAGGCCGGAGATTATTTTGGTCATCAGCAAAACCTCAACGGGTTGCGTGCGCAAATTAAAATTCTCGATAAGCAAATCACTCGACTCATACTTGAGAGAAAGACTACTCAAGATGAAGATAGAAAAGTTGCCATTATTGATGAGCTTAAATTGCTGCAAGAAGAAATGGTCATTGAAGTTGATAAATACAATAACGAAGTTTCCCACATGAGATTTTATCACCCTGAAAAAGGGGTGCCTGAAGAATTAAAGTACAAAAGAAAAGAATTGGTCGACGTGAATCCTTATGACCTCGATGAGGGAGTAGACGCAAAATTGACCGAAGCTTTAATGATCGTTGAAGATAAATTCGGAACTAAAGAAGCGGAACCGAGAGTTCGCAAGCCAGCATCGGCAAAAGAGATCAAAGAAAAGAACCTTTCGACTCTCGAAAAAATAATATTGAAAAAGTAGATTACTTTACTCGGCGAAATGTAGGTAGGGGTTCAGCCTTGGGTTGATTCGCTTCTTCCCAATCTTTATAGAGTTTCTGTCGAAGCTCGGTCTCTCTGAGGGCTGCGGCCCGATTGGACTCCTCATTGATTTTATCCTGATCTTCAGCTGTTACTTTTGGGGGAACTTGCTCGCCGGCGTAGATAACGCGACCTTCTTTAAAGACGACTTCGCGGATTTCTTCGTTATCTCTATCTATGAAACGATAGGTCCACCGATCCCTTCCCTTCCATCGGGTCGAAGAATTCGGACCGCCAACAATCTCGAGGACATCGTATTTTCGCATGCCTTCTTTGACTTCGCCAAAATCCTTAACTGTCGTCTGACAGGCTGTCAGAGCTAAAAGTGCGATTATTAACAGAAAAACTCTCATTAATACTAATATAAATCATTTAAGGGGTCGGGTCGTAGTAAATAAGGAAAAACCCCTAAAAAACCCGAATGTTGGGATAAGAGTTGTCTAGAAGTTTTACACCAGGGCCGCTAGACGGCCCCAATAGACGGCTATTTAGAGCATTCTCGTTTGTTTAACGAAGCTGCAAACTATTGAGGTTTTCGGTGGAGTTTAAACTATTGGCTTGTTTCAGAGAGTTGGCGTTTAAGAATTTTACCGGTGTGGCCCTTCGGGAGGTCGTCTAAAAAGACAAAGTGCTTTGGAATTTTAAATTTCGCGAGTCGGTCTTTGCAAAACTCTTCGATCTCCTTGGGTTGGATTGGAGATTTCGCTTTGATAAATGCTTTTCCAACTTCACCCCACTTAGAGTCTTTTGTGCCTAGAACAGCCACCTCAGAAATATCGGGATGTTCGGAGAGTACTTGTTCAACCTCAACCGGGTAGACATTTTCTCCACCAGAAATGAACATTTCCTTCTTGCGACCAACAACGTAGAAATACTTTTCTGAATCAAATTTGACGAGGTCGCCAGTGTGGAGCCAGCCCGCTTTGATGGTTTCTTTTGTCGCCTGGGGGTTATTCCAGTACTCTTTCATACAAACTGGGCCCTTTAAAAGTAATTCTCCCACTTCATCGGGACCACAGAGTTCACCATGTTGATTGACGACCCTAGTTTCTATATAAAAATTTGGAAAACCAATGGAACCAATTTTTCGCAAAGAGTCCTCTTCGTTCAGAGAAAAAACATTGGGACCAAATTCGGTAAGGCCATAGCCTTGACGTATGGCAATTCCCTTTTTCTGCCAAGTTTTAATCAATTCGATTGGCATGGGTTCACCGCCAACGATGGCATAGCGAACCGTGCTGAGGTCCGAAGCCTCAAACTTTTCAGACTGACTCATCATTTCTAGAGTTGTAGGTACGCCAAAGAGTACGGTCGTTTTGTACTTTTCTGAAAGCTCCAAAATTCTCTCGGCATCAAATTTTTTCATGATGATATTTTGTCCGCCTCGATGGAGCGTCGGCATCAATAATACGTTCCAGCCCCCAGTGTGAAAGAAGGGGAGAAAACATAACTGTGTATCATTAGTGGTTAAGTTGAGGCGAAGTCCTGTGTTAACAGAATTCCAGAAGATCATTTCGTGAGTAAGCACAGCGCCTTTAGGTCTGCCGGTGGTTCCAGAGGTATAGAGAATCATTAAGGGGTCGGTAAATTCACCTTTAAACGTTTCTTCTTTTTCTGGGTCAATCTCGGCGAGATTTTCGTGAATCGAAGAAAAATCAACTGAGGTAAATTCAAGTTCAGAGTCTTTTATTAAGGATTGATAATCCTCATTGCAGATAACGAGCTTAGCACCAGAGTCCTCAAGCATGAATTCGATTTCACGAGGACTGAGTCTAAAGTTCAAGGGAACGAGAATCGCTCCCAATCTTTGCACGGCAAAAAACAGTGGAACGTAGCGCACGTCATTTTGTGAAATGACCGCAACTCGATCACCTTTTTCAATATTAAATTCTGTTTGCAGCTTGAGTGCGAGCGCACAAGATTGCTTAAATAGATCTTCATAGGAAACTTGCTTTTCAGTCTCGGCTTCAATCAATGCGACCTTATTGGGCGTGTATATTGCCCAATTGCGAAGCCAATCCGTCTGAATCATTCCGTTTCTCATTTTAAAGACCTATAAGTTTCAAAAATTTAAATAACGAGTCCACCATCGACACTCAAGGTGGCTCCATTTATATAGCGAGCCTCTTCAGAAGCAAGAAAAAGGCAAGCATTTGCAATATCTCTAGGTTCTCCCAGTGCGCGAACTGGAACCTTTGACTCCATTTGCTCTAAAATTTTATTGGGCATGGCCGCAACCATGGGCGTTCTTGTGAAGCCAGGAGCAATAGCATTGGCAGTGAAGCCCTTGCTTCCGAGTTCACGGGCCCAAGTTTTGGTCATACCGATGACGCCTGCTTTTGCAGCCACATAATTGGTTTGTCCAAAGTTTCCATAGAGGGCGACAACACTCGAAAGACTGATGATGCGCTTTTGAGCGCTCGATTCGCTGAAGCGAGTTAGGCACGCCTTTGTCGTATTAAAGACTCCACTCAAATTGGTATTAATGACTTCTTGAAAGAGTTCGGGCGTCATCTTCGCAAATGATTTATCCCTTGTGATGCCAGCGTTGTTTACCAGGATATCAAGCCCGTTTAGGGATTCGGCGGCTTGGCTACAGCTCGCAAACTGACTCACATCCACTTGTTGGCAATGGAGTTGACTTGAAAATTGAGAGAGTTCTTTTTTTGCCGATTCAAGGGTTTCTAAATCATAATCCCAGGCGTGTACCACGGCTCCCGCTTGTAAGAAGGACTTGGTAATTTCAAAGCCAATACCTCTGGCTCCACCGGTGACTAGGGCTACTTTATCTTTAAAATCAAAATCTAAGTTATTCATGCCACTAGCTAAGGGCTCATCATTTGGGGGGTCAAGATAATTGGGGCCTAATGCGCTGCAAATGCAGCAATATTGCCCGAGAGCCTTGAATTGAATCCACCAAATGAAAAGTGATTAGAAGTTCGACTCCGCTCTGTCTCAATATGAGAGAAATTGGGGATAAGTCTCTGGAGTTAGGGGATTGTCGTGGGAACGGACTACAATGGAGTACAGGACATTTGTCTTAAGATTCAACAGCAAATGACCGAAAATGAAATAGTTAGCTAAATTGTTACGGGGGTAGTAATTGGGCTCTAAGAAGAAAAATCAAATCTCGCGTCGATCTCTGATCAAGGCTGCGGGAATCGGATCCTTGGGGTTAATGGCTCCAAAAATGGCCCTTTCCGCAGAAGAGTGTAATCCGGATCTGGTTGATAATCCAACTTACAATCCTGGAACGGGATCGATTAATGGCGAGCCGATATTAACGCAAACTTCTCCGGGTGAGTTCGGAGCTGTTGCTCTCAAGCACAACATCTCGGTCCACTTTCACTCTATGCTCGCTTTTGTCAATAACTCGACTGCTGAAGAAACGAGAAGTTTTCTCACCGTTGAGGTGGGGCCAAATCCTGATATTGGTGTTTACTATACCGGTAATGCCAATGTTTTTTCTGATATCGAAGAGTTAACTGATCTCTATATTTTTGACGCGAGTACTGGAGTTCTTCTTTACCGAAGAGAATTCGGCGGTGGTGAAAATACCTATTCGACGATGATTAGTTTGGATCCAAACCATGTGGCCCAATCGAGAAACCTACAGATCGTTGTTCGATCGAGCAAGTATGGTTTATGGGGACGAAGTTTTTCATTAGGGGTTGCACCGGAAAACTATGCAACTCGCCTTTCCACTTACGATGCCGCTCTTAATTTTGGTGGGAGTTCTGTTAATCTTCCTTATATCTCTCGATCTGCGACGGGCGGGCAGGGTACGGCCGAAAACATCGGTGATATTCATCGCCCATCCATTAACGTCAGTGGAGCCAATGTGATTCTCCGTCTGGGTGGTGATGCCAACGGAAATGGTCGTCATCCACAGATCAATGAATCCCACTACATTATGGGTGGAGCTATTTTTGATCAATCAGGAAACCTTTTAAGCACTCCGCAAACGATAAGGTATGCAGATGCTGTGAATCACCAAATTGTATTTTCGAATGTTAATGTGGCCAACCGAGGAACGAAAACAATTAGAGCGGTCGTCTTCGACACTCTTAATGGTTACCTCATGGGATGGGCCGATATAGCCTGATTTATTTTTTTTGATGGTGGGAAGAAATTGTTATGGGAAAAAGTGATAAGGAAATATCGAGAAGAAAGTTACTGAAGACTCTCGGGATCGGAAGTTTGGGGGCCGCGATGCTGGCCTACCAGAACTGTTCTCCCGAACCTTTTAATATTCCAGGAAAAAACAACTCTTCGTCAGAACCAGATCCTTTGGGAACTCCTGCTCCTGACTGCATTCGCAATGGTCAAGTTGCCGATTCCCCGATTTGCGAGGCTGGAACATTTAAAATCAATGGCCAAGAGGTATTAACGCAATCGAATCCCGGTAACCTAGCGGCAGTAGCGCTTGAGCATACAATTCGAATTAAGTTTTATCAGGTGCTCTATTTCGACCAAGACACCAAGAATTTGCAACCAAAAGACATATTCACGGTTGGAGTTGGGCCGAATCCAGATTTTGCAATTTACCATCCCGTTGCCAATGGCAGTCTCTCTCAGGAAAATAAGTTAACAGATATTTATGTTTTCGATGCGAGCAGTTGTGAACTTTTGCGCTGGCATCGATTGTCTTCGAGCAGTCAAAAGCCCTTTGTAATGATGGTTGCGGATCCCCTCTGGGCGGTTCAAGGTCGCCAGGTAAAGGTGGTCGTTAGAGATGCTCTCCACGGATATTGGGGAGAGGATTTCACTTTTAGCCCGGCCACTGCTTCTGCCTATGGAAGTGCCGTTGCTACTTATGTGAATACAGTTCCCTATGGTGGTTCGTCTTTGGACCTTCCTTATATCGGTGATTCGGCGGCCGGTGGACAAACCCCCTTGGGACAGGCCCATGCGCCCCACATCCGAAGGATTAATGACAGTCTCGTAGAGGTTACCCAGGGAGATGTTGATATGCGTCACCCACGGGTCGATACGTCTCACTATATTAATGGTTGTGCCCTTTATGATCAGCACGGTCAGCTAATTGCGCAATCGGACTACTCGGGGATTGCTCGAACAAACAATCATCTCTTTCGGTTTGATAACCTCAATTTGTCCTCTAGAGGCATTAGAGAGCTTCGCGCCGTAACTTTCGATACCTTCAATGGTTATCTCATGGGTTTTAAATCCCTGGTTTAAATTCATCTATTTAAATTGTTTCAAAGAAAATTTTTTGCAGAGCCCACTTCCAAAACGTGGGCTTTTTTTTTGACCTTAACGAGAAATTAGTTTAAAAAAATTTGAACGAAAATCAATAAGTTTTCGACTAGTCGAATGCCTAGCTCGGTGCTATAAGGTTAGCACTTATAAAACCTTAGGTATTAGTCACTGATTTTCAGCAGTGAGGAGTTTATGTCACAAGATTATGATCCCAACGATTATAATAGAGGCGGAATGATCGCCTTTATCTTTTCTATGGTGTTTACTTTTGCTTTCTTTATCTATGTCTCCGTGATTCATCAGGGTGTAGACCTTAAAGAAATACCCGAAGAAGGGGCTGAGGGAGCGACGCAAACGATGGCGAAATTCGATCCATCATCAGTGTCCGAGCCATGGGTATTTAGTGAGGACATGGCTAAGCATGGAGAGAAGGTCTACTCTACCAACTGTGCTCTTTGCCACGGGCCGAAGTTTGACGGTAATGGCCCTGCGGGTATGGCTCTCAATCCGAAGCCACGCAATCTTATTGATGGCGGATGGAAAAAGGGCGGAACGACCATGGCTCTTATGAAGACTATTACCGATGGATTTGCACCAGGAAGTTCGATGGCTGCCTTTGGTCATCTTCCGCTTAATGATCGTTGGGCCGTTGTTCATTTTATTCGTAGTATTACAAAAGATAAGCCTGAAAATGATGAGTCGGCTCTTAAGGCCTATGCTCAGAGCTTAAAATAATAGTAGGGGACTTTAGGGGTGGTTAGATTTTTCCTTTTAGTTTTATGCTTGTTTGCCGTGGGACTCCAAGTGGAGGCCTATGACTCTAAGTCAATAGAGGCGAATAAAAATGAAATGCCCCAGGAACTTAAAAATATTGGAATTTTCGAAAAGCTCAATTCGAAAATTGAAAGTGGTATTCAGTTTGTCGATCAAAACGGACAGGCGCGAACGATTGAAAGTTTTGTATCTCCAGAGCGCCCCCTTATTCTCACACTCGTTTACTTTAATTGTCCCAGCCTTTGTAACCTACACCTTAATGGTTTGATGGAAACTTTGAACAAAGTTGATCTCGTGCCGGGCAAGGATTATGAGCTGGTAGCGGTATCAATCGATTCGAAAGAAACTCCAAAGCTCGCCAAGGCAAAGTTGAATAACTATAAAAACTCTTTCGAACGCTTTAAAAATACAGACGGTATTCATTTTCTTACCGGCGGTGATGAAGAAGTTTCTCGCTTGGCTAAGGCCGTTGGTTTTAAATACCGATGGGACGAAGAGGCTGAGCAGTGGGCCCACGCTTCGGCCGCTATTCTGGTGACTCCTGAAGGTATTATTTCTAGATATCTCCACGGAATCGTCTTCGATTTGAAAACCACGAGGCTTTCTATTGTGGAAGCCTCTGAGGGTAAAATCGGTGACCTTGTCGATCAGATCACTTTGTTTTGTTTTAACTATGATCCTAAAGAAAAGAAATTTGCAGTTGTCGCTTTTAACGTCATGAGACTGGGGGGAGGACTTGTCCTCTTTATAATGGTTTTGTGGCTGATACCTTTTTGGCTGCGACAGCGCAGAAAAAATAAATTTACCAAAAGAGCTATTGAAGGAGTTCAGTAATGATTTTTCATTCGCTACCCGCTCGTGCAAATACCTTCATGCCTCCACAGGGAACTGAGGTTGCTTCGCAATTCGATACGCTTTACGCGTTTTTGTTAATTGCCAGTTTAATTTCATTTATCATCCTGATTGGTGGCTTGTTTTTATTTGTGATGAAGTACAAGCGAAAGTCCATCGACGACAAGACGGCTTATATTACACATAATACCTTTCTTGAATTTCTTTGGTCTTTCATTCCATTTGTGATCTTCATGGTCGTCGCTGTCTGGGGGATTGTCATTTACAATAACATGAAAGCCACTTCTGAAGATGCGGTCGAAATTCATGTAATTGGTAAAAAGTGGCAATGGGACTTCCTTTATAAGAATGGTAAAACCGTTACTAATACGACGGATACTAGTGGAAACATCGTTTATTCGACGATGATCGTGCCCGAAAAGACTCCTATTAAGTTAATCATGACTTCAAGAGAGCAGTCCGATTCAGTTAAGCCGGTAATCCATAGCTTTTTCATTCCTGCTTTCCGCATCAAACAAGATGTAGTGCCTGGGAAGTATTCAAGCCTTTACTTTACGGCCGATAAAAAGGGGGAGTTCCAAGTATTCTGTACTGAGTACTGCGGAGATGCCCACTCAAAAATGTTGGCTAAGGTCCGAGTTGTTTCTAAAGAAGAATACGATCAGTGGCTCATCAAAGAAACTGAAGCTCTTATGAATTTGGCGAATTTGTCGCCAGCGGAGCTAGGTAAACTTGTTTACCAGCAGAACCAATGTAGCGGTTGTCACACAATTAATGGCAGCCCACTTGTTGGTCCTAGTTTTAAGGGTCTCTTGGGGAGTGATCGTAAGTTTGCCGATGGCGCTACACAAAAAGCTGACGAAAACTATATTCGAGCTTCTATTTTGAATCCAAATGGACAGGTTGTTGAAGGCTTCCAAAGTGGGGTTATGCCGGTTTACAAGGGTGTATTAACTGACGAACAGATTTCTCAAGTAATTGAGTTTATAAAATCTCTTAATTAGGAGGAGATAATGTCTACCGCAGGTGCAGGACATAATTATCTAGAACATGGCAAAGGCCTCATGTCGTGGTTAACGACTCTCGACCACAAGAGAATCGGCCTCATGTATGGAATTTTCATTGCTTTCTTTTTCTTACTCGGCGGAATTGCAGCTCTTCTAATTCGACTTGAGTTGTTTGGTGTCGGTGAGATGTTTACCGGAGCTGAGTACAATAAATTAATGACCTATCATGGAGCCATAATGGTTTTCATGGTTATCGTTCCGGGGATTCCGGCGATATTGGGTAACTTCTTCTTGCCACTTCACATAGGGGCAAAAGATGTGGCTTTCCCTCGTCTTAACTTATTGAGTTGGTATGTTTTCATGGCGGGCTCAATCATGGCTGTCTGTACCCTCCTTTTGGGTGGAGTTGATACGGGTTGGACCTTCTATACACCTTACTCAATTGGAACGAGCGGCGGTGTGGTCCTAATGGTTTTGGCCGTATTTATTTTGGGGATGTCCTCAATTTTAACGGGTCTTAACTTTATCGCTACGGTTCACAAACTGAGAGCGCCTGGTATGACCATGAATCGAATTCCTCTTTTTGTGTGGTCAATTTATTCAACGGCGATTCTTCAAGTTCTCGCGACCCCAGTTTTAGGGATTACGGTTCTTCTTCTTGCGATGGAGAAGGTTTTTGGAATCGGCTTTTTTGATCCTGCCTTGGGTGGAGATCCGATTCTTTTCCAACACTTTTTCTGGTTCTACTCTCACCCGGCTGTTTACATCATGATTCTTCCAGCAATGGGTATTATTTCAGAGTTGATAACTACCTATAGCCGAAAAACTATTTTTGGTTATACAGCGATTGCTTACTCCTCACTCGCGATTGCAGGGGTGAGTTTCTTTGTTTGGGGTCACCACATGTTTGTGAGTGGTCAGTCGGCCATTGCTGGGATTTTATTCTCTTTGATTACTATGTTAGTGGGTGTTCCAACGGCCATTAAGTTATTCAACTGGCTTTTCACAATGTACAAAGGTTCGGTACAACTCCAGAGTCCAATGCTTTATGCAATTGGCTTTATGTTCTTGTTTACCATTGGTGGTGTTACGGGAATCATGCTGGCGGTTATTGGCCTGGATGTTCATTTTCACGACACCTACTTCGTTGTTGCACACTTTCATTACGTAATGGTGGGTGGAACCCTAATGGCCATTGCCGGTGGTATGCTTCACTGGTGGCCAAAGATGTTCGGAAAAATGTTCAGCGAATATTGGGCACGAATTTCTTACCTCTTTATCTTTATCGGCTTCAATGTGACTTTCTTTCCGCAGTTTATTCTTGGTTCCATGGGGATGCCGAGACGGTATCACACTTATTTGCCCGAATATGAGTCTTTAAACCAAATCTCGACGGTTGGTTCTTGGCTCATCGGAACGGGCTTTTTAGTCCTTCTTGGGGTGTTCATCCACTCTTTGATGTACGGAAAGAAAGCCTCTGAGAATCCATGGCATTCTAAAACCTTGGAGTGGCAGACAACATCTCCTCCATTCCATGAGAATTTTGAAGAAACACCAGTAGTAACGGCAGGTCCTTATGAGTACAGGTAAGATTATTAGAAAAGACGGGCACTATGCCCACCACTTTGAAAGTGCCGAACAAGAATATACAAGCTCCAAACAAGGGGTCTGGCTCTTTCTTTCTACTGAAATTTTAATGTTTGGTGGATTATTCGTCGCCTTCTTTATTTACAAGGGCATGTATCCAGAGATTTTTCACAAGGGTGCTGAGTCGCTTTCTTGGGTCTACGGAGCGATCAACACGGCCGTTCTTCTGACAAGTTCTCTCACCATGGCTCTTGGAATTCACTACATCCAAAAGGGTAAAAACAGCGCGGCCCTCACACAACTGATTATTACAGTTTTGTGTGGAGCGATCTTTATGGGGATCAAGTACATCGAGTACTCTCATAAGTTTCACCTCGGTTTGTATCCTGGTCAGATGTTTTCAGGAGAAACGGGTGGAGTTGAGAACCTTCCCCTTTACTTTTCGTTCTATTACATGATGACGGGCCTTCACGGGATTCACGTTCTCTTGGGTATGGGCTTAATCACTTGGGTTGCCATTCGAACGGCCCGTGGTGATTTTGGTCCTAAATATTATACTCCGGTAGAGGGTGTTGGACTTTTCTGGCACGTTGTCGATTTAATTTGGATTTATCTCTTTCCATTACTTTATTTGGTGGAGTAGGAGCCGACTATGAGTGAACATCATGATGTATATCACGTAACCCCTTTTAAAACCTATATGGTAGTGTTTTTGTCACTACTCGTTTTGACGGTTTTAACAGTTTGGGTTGCTACAGTGGATTTCGGTGCTGCCAATGCCTTTATTGCATTTGGAATTGCAACGGTTAAAGCAATGCTCGTTCTTTTGTATTTTATGCATTTAAAATACGAAGTAACGACAAATAGAGTGATCATGGCCTCAGGGTTTTTCTTTTTGGCCTTGTTATTTATTTTCGTACTTATAGATATTGTTACACGAGTTCCGGTAGAGAGTACTCTTTAATCTCTCTACCTCTTCATCCTTGATCTTCTATGAGAGGCGAAAATCAAACCTTGACCGGAGTGTTTCGGTAGAAAGTTTGAGAAGTGAGCTTCAAAACCTATCAAGAGTTAATTAAGTCAGGAATTGTCTGGTTCGTCCTTCTAACCGGGGCGGCCGGTTATTTTCTTGGACTCGGCCAAGTGGCTCCCTTTGAGTTGGGCCACTTTCTATTTACTCTGCTTTCTTTGTATGGATTTGCCGCAGGAACTTGTGCTCTCAATCAGATTCAAGAAGTCGATATCGATCTAAAGATGGATCGAACCAAGAACCGCCCCATTCCGAGTGGTCGAATATCAAAAGCACAAGCCCTAGGAGTTTCTTTCGGCCTTCTTATCATGGGTTCAGGTTTGGGTTGGCTCGTGAGCCCACGAATTGTCTTGGTCGGTTGGTTGACCTTTTTATTCTATAATGGATTTTACACTCTCTACTGGAAGAGAAAGTTAGTTTTTGGTGCAGTTCCCGGGGCCATTCCTGGAGCCATGCCCGTGGTCTTTGGATTTGCAGCTAACAGCAATAACTTTATTGATCCCGCTCTGATCTTTGGATTTCTTATTATGTTCTTATGGCAAATGCCCCACTATTGGTCACTAGCTATTAAGTATCGTGAAGACTATCGAAAGGCTGGATTACCCATCATGCCAACGGCTTTGGGTATGGAGCGCGCCTTCTATCACATAGGCCTTTATACTTTTGCGTATATTGCAGTTGCTGTGGGGACGCCTTGGTTTGTTGAGGTTTCCCTTGGCTATTTGCTTTTAGTCCTACCACTTTCTATGAAAGTCATGTGGGAATTCTTTAGATTTTACAGAGTCGGTGAAACTGATGGTTGGTTGCGATTTTTTCTATGGACCACCTTTAGTATTCTCGTATTTTTAATCGTTCCAGTCATAGACCGTTGGCACCAGGTGATATTCCAGCTTTGATGGGTCATGGGGTTTATCTATGAAAGACGTTTTAGAAAAAAGAAAAAGAACTTTAGCCATTATTTTGGGTCTATTGGTATTCCTAACCTTTGACTTAATGTTACTGGGAGCGGCAGTGCGAGCTTTTGATGCCGGGCTTGCTTGTCCTGATTGGCCACTGTGTTTTGGGCAAGGAGTTCCATCGAGCGCTAATCATTTGGGTGTCTTCTTAGAATGGATTCACCGCATGGTAGCTGGTTTTGTTTTTCTGATTTATTTGGTGGCCATGATTTGGGCCTATCGTGCGAAGCTGTCTAGTAATTTTAAGCTAATGATTTGGTTTGGTTTCTTTATTCTACTCGCTCAAGTCATTATGGGCGGTCTCACAGTTCTTAGAATTCTAGAGCCGGGTATTGTGACGGCTCACCTCTCACTCGCGACAGTTTTTCTAATGAGTCTGATCGTAATGGGACACTTGTTAAAAGAATTCAAATTTACGTCTAGACAACTCATAAGCGGGACCATGGCTGCTTTTTTGACCATTCCCGTAGTTGTAGTTTTTGGACAAATTGTTTTAGGTGGATGGGTCGCGACGACTTACTCGGGTATGGTTTGTGTTGATTTTCCAACCTGTAATGGGTCCCTTGTTCCTACATTGGAGGGTCCCATTGGAGTTCAAGTGATTCACCGATTGGGAGCTTATTTTACCGCGATGGTTATGTTCATAGTGGGTTTCTATCTTTTGAAAGCTGAAGTGTTTAAGTCAGATCCATTTTATAGAAAAACGGCTTGGCAGATGATCATTATGGTTTTGCTGCAAATTAGTTTAGGTGTTGCAAATATTCTGACTCACATCCCTCCCTACATGACTGTGCTCCATTTGGCTGGAGCCCTGATTCTATTTCGCTTCACCTTAGGCTTGAGTTGCCGAGCCTGGTCTCAGGTTAACTTTGTCGAAGAGTCCGCTCCTTTAAAAACTGCTAAAGCTTCTTCTTAAGTTGAATTTTGACGTCGAGATGCCCAGTCGTACTTACTGAGTTAATTGGGTTTAGTTTTCTTGGCGTTTTATTTTAATGAGCAGTAAACAGGTAAAATGAAGAATTCCAATTGCTGATGGAATGGCCCAGAGCCAATTTATTTGATTCTGGAGGTATGAATAGTTTTCGTTTTTAACATCAAATGGAATGAGACTATAAAATCTTTCGAATTTAAAATCGTAGATCATATAAATAACGAAAGTTGCTAGTAGAGAACTTGCAAAGAAAATAAGAATTTTCAGTAGCTTCCTAGAATTGTTTTCTTCTGGGTGACTGAAAGCCGTATAGGCAGAGGGGCCTACGAGGATCAGGCAGATTAATGTGGTTATAATAAAAGGAGTTACGATAGAGGGTTCCATTATTCTTGGCGGAGTTCCTCGGGTGTATCGGGCTGGCAAAAGGGGTGTGCTTGTGCGAACTCAGGGATCCCTTGGCAATTATCAGCTATTTTTTTAAGAAGAGGAAACTCATCAGCAGGAACACCAAATCGATTGGCCGCAAAAAGGTGAGGTACCAGAAACATGTCTGCCGCCGTGATATCATCGCCATGACAAAATTCACCGGCCTTGCTTTCTATCATTTTTTCAAAAGCACTTAAGCCTCGTCGGTGAAAATAGGCTGCCCATTCAGCTTTCTGCTCATCCGTAAAACCGAACTTTTCTTTGAGAACTTGGAGCACGTGAAGATTGTTCAGAGGTTGAGTGCCGCTGTTTATGAGTTCACAGAGTTGTCGAATAAAAGCTCCCTTAACAGGATCCTTCGGAATGAGTGGACGATCTGGGAAGAGCTGATCAAGAAACTCAAATATAGCCATGGATTGTGAGATTTGGGTCGAGCCATTGACCTCTAAGGTTGGTACTTGGCTCATTGGGTTTTTTATTTTGTAGTCATCCTTATGTTGTTCTCCTCCATCATTGAGAAGGTGAACGGGGATGTACTCAAAATCCACTTCCTTATAATTGAGTGCAATTCGGACTCTATAGGAAGCAGAGCTTCTAAAGTAATTGTAGAGTTTCAATGGGGACTCCTCGGCTACAATATATCTTCCCCAGAAGTAGGCCTGGGGTCACTATTTGCTACCCTGTCCCATAATCATAGACAGGTCCTTTTATTTAGAATAGTTTCATCTCATTCAAGGAGAAATATATGAAATTGGGTTCATTGAAAAAAGCAGGTCAATTGGATGGTGAACTGGTCGTCATCAGTCGTGATAACCAGAGATTCCAAAAAGCAACCGATGTGGCTCCATCACTGCGTGAAGCTCTTGAGGATTGGAAAACCAATTACCCTAAACTTTTAGAAGTTTACAATAAACTCAATGAGGGTGGCGGAGAAAATGTGGAACTCGGTAAATTCCACTCACCGATGCCTCGAACCTTTCAGTGGGCAGATGGCTCGGCCTTTATTCAACATGTGAAGCTCGTGCGACAGGCTCGAGGGGCAGAAGTTCCACAAAGTCTTTACGAAATTCCTCTCATGTATCAAGGTGGTGGCGATAATTTTCTTGGACCTTACGATGATATTCCACAAATTGATTTTAATCACGGAACCGATTTTGAGGGTGAAGTAGGGGTCATAACTGATTTTGTTCCCATGGGAATTAGTCCTGAGAAGGCTCTTGAAAAAATAAATCTCTTTGTCATTATCAACGATGTATCCTTGCGTGGTCTTATCCCACAAGAATTAGCTCAAGGCTTTGGCTTTTTCGTATCTAAACCGTCTTCGGCCTTTGCTCCGTTTGCCGTCACGGCCGACGAGTTAGGTGATGCTTATAAAGAAGGACGCATACACTTGCCTCTTAATATCGAGTACAACGGTGAATTCTTTGGGAAAGCCAATGGATCAGAAATGTATTTTCACTTCGGTCAGCTTATTGCCCATGCCGCTCAAACGCGTAACCTTATGCCGGGAACTATTATCGGAAGTGGTACTGTAGCCAATGAAGACACGAGCAATGGTTCGAGTTGTTTGGCTGAAAAAAGAATGCTTGAAAAAATCAACGAAGGTGAATTTAAAACACCATTTATGAAGTCGGGCGATACTGTCAGAATCGAAATGCTCGATAAGGATGGCAATAGCATTTTCGGCCACATCGATCAAAAAGTCGTTAAAGTCTAGTTTTAAGAGGTGGTGATGGTGACTCAAATCAGAGTCACCATTTTCGATCTTTCTAGTTTTCTTGTCTGACCGGAACAGCCGATGGTGATATCACCGAGGGTGGCTGAAGAAAATCCAGTCGATCAATGATTCCTTCACCCCAGCGGTAAGAATATTGAACGCCAGAAGCATCCCTTTGGTAGTGGTGTAGGCCATCACCTCGTTCAGGTGAATTGACCATAGGGCGGCTATCGATGATTTCACATGTACCGTCCAGGGCTTCTGCTAGAGCTTCATACATATCGTCCACATGGGTGTCTTGCTTGTGCCACACTCTTCCAAATTCATGGTAGGTGGGCCCAACCCACTGACAATTACAGGGATTGAGACCTGGCATGGCTCGAGTTAGAGCATCGACATCTCTTTTGACTTGAGCAGCGTTGACTCGAGAGTGTACCCGGCCTCCACTTCGGTACCAGTCAAACATGTTGTCGCCCAAGTTAATAATGACCTGGTCATGATGAGAAGGGTTGTAATAGTTTGTCACCGAAGGATAATCGGTCACATTTCCAGTATATTGGAAGTTTCCATTTATATATCGTGAAAATCCACCACAATTGTACCTCTGTGCAGATCCAGAAGCCCAAGTTCGAGCGCCCATTCCACAGGCGGCGATGAAGTCAATATTGTGTCCTCGACTTTCGAGTCCGCTAATTATTGCCTGGGTCATGCGGCCATCGGTTCGACTCGATCCAGCCGAGTGACTGTCTCCCAAGTAAAAAACATCGTGGGTGGTAGCGCGATTGGCGTTGCGAGTAGCATCATCACATTGCTCAACCTCGACAGGACTTGCAGGATCTCTGCTTGGGTTTTCTTCTGAAGCACCGGCAGCCACGGTCTGGAAATTTTCATCTATATCGATATCGAGAGTCGTAACGAGAGTATTGCCCTCTTCATTCTGCCTACGTCGATTTACATTGGTTTGCCTTCGAATGATGTCACAGGCCTCGTCGATGTAGTGCTTTCGCTCTTGAACAGCGATTTGACCACGACACATGCTCTCTACGGTTTGTTGAAACTCGGTAAACTGAGCACGAATTTGCGCGCGTTCAATATCTGTAAGGTCATTTCGATTTTCGAGATCGAAAACCACATCGGTTCTCGAGTCATATCCGACCCGTATTTCGGCAAAACATTTTTTGTTAGTCGCATTTGTAAAGCAAAAGGGCTCTTGGGTATCTTTATCCACACCAAATATACAAGGGTTACAAATTTCTTCACCAGCACCACAGCTATATCCACAATAGGAGCGAGCCCCGCAGGTGGGTCCTTCTTGTATGGGGACTCCTCCACCAACACAAAAGAGGGTTTCTCGATCTTCGGCAAATGCAAAAGATAAAATAGCATCAAGAGACATCGAGTAAAAACTCTTCTTCTGGGCAATGCGTTCCTCTTTTTGCAGAAGTGACATGGCTTCAGCTACTTTTCTTAAATAGTTATTTCTTTGGTTTGTGCTTAGTCTTTTAACTTCATTAAAACTTAAAAAATAGCTGCGTTTTTGGTTCAACCTTTTTCTAACACTTTTTATTTTTCGGGAGCTTCGTTTATGTTTCGCTCGACTGATTTTGTCGGGGGAATAATTTCGTTGACTCGGTCGCGCTTCGACAATTGGGCTGTTTACGCTTAAAAATAGCCCTACGCTTAGTAGGAGAAGTCCTCTTTGAAGTATGCCTGCCATGATAGTCTCTCTCTCGTGTTTCCCTCATTAAAAGGAATCTGCATATAATTGACCATCTCTATGCTGCCTCATTTTGAGATCAGTGTATAGAGATTGAACAGGCGTAGTGCTTGTAGATCTGGTATGGGGTTTCGGCCGGTATCAATTAAGTGAATAAAATTAGATATTTGAAAGATATTTCAGAATCTACACGAGTTCCATTGAAGGGATCGAGAAACAAAAATCTACACGAGTTCCATTGAAGGGATCGGGAAGCAAAAATCTAATTGAACAAGCCATCGAATTCCTCTGCCGACTTTAGAAATCGATTTTCATGGCCCTTGTGAAAGAAAATGCAGACTTCTTTTTTACCAAACCATCGGTACCTGTTTTTTGCGATAAATTTGTAGACCCAGTTTCTAATAAAACTTGGAACTATTAAAAATAAGTAGGTCCATGCTAAGTACCATTTGAGATACTTTGTTAATCTTAAGGCTGCTGATGAAAAAACAAAGGTCTTGTCATTTTCTAGAAAAACCAGAGAATCAGTTGTCTCTGGGTCGATTTTATATCGCTCGAGTGCTTTCTTACCAAAGTCAGATTGTAGCGATGCAAAGTAGATAGTTTCAGATTTTTCGTGGCTCAATATAAATTGAACCGCACCAGAACAGAGGTTACAGACTCCGTCAAAGAGTAATATTGATGCCGGTTTGCTTACTGGATTCACCTTATGTAAGCTATTAAAGAATCGTGGCAAAGTCCATGTAAAAGCGTTTTGGAAAGTCCTATGAAAAATAAAACCCCCGATTATGAACGTTCCGGTCACAATATTGAAGAACATTTAAAGAACCTTGAGTACGCCATTAATGAGTCATCAATTGTAGCCATGACTGATGTTAAGGGTACCATTACCTACGTGAACGAGAAGTTTTGTGAAATTTCTAAGTATTCAAGAGAAGAATTATTAGGGCAAGACCACGCTATTTTGAATTCTGGCTATCATTCTAAGGATTTTATACGAAATATGTGGCGGACAATTGCAAATGGTGAGGTCTGGAATGGAGAAATTCGTAATAAGGCTAAGGATGGGAGTTACTATTGGGTAGAAACGACCATAGTTCCCTTTTTAGGTGATGACGAAAAGCCCTATCAATATATAGCTATTCGAAAGGATATTTCTGATCGTAAAGAGGCCTTAGATCTTATTGAAAATGAACGAGCCAAGGCGATGTATGCAGGCAAGATGGCGGCACTCGGTGAAATGGCCGGGGGAATTGCCCATGAACTGGGAAACCCACTGGGTGCTTTAAGGGGTCGAGTCGAACTTTTACAAATGCAAATTGAATCCGGAGACTTGGATGAAAAATACGCCAATGATATTTGCAATAAAGTCTTAGAATTGACTGATAAGATGTCCAAAATAATAAGAGGTCTTCGTTCTTATTCAAGAGACGGATCAAAAGATCCATTCAGCCAAGTTGATATACTAGAGCTAGTTTCGGGCGTCGTAGATTTTTCAACGGAGAAGTTCAGGAAGGGGGCGATCAAGGTGAACTTGGTAAAGCCCAAAAATCGAGTCGTCATTCAAGCCAGAGAGGCCGAAATTGGCCAAGTCATAGTTAACCTTTTAAGTAATGCTTGCGATGCACTTCAAGAAAACAGAGAAGGAGATCGCTTTATTACCATCGAAATCAAAGAGATAAATAGTCACATATCGGTGAGTGTCTCCGACAATGGTCCAGGTATTCCCGATGAGGTTCTCGAGAGAATTTTTACCCAGTATTTTACGACCAAGCCCGTAGGGCAAGGAACGGGTTTGGGACTCAGTATTTCAAAGACCATCGTGGAGTCTCATAAGGGTGACCTCAAGGTAGAATCGGGGCCAAAAGGCACTGAGTTTGTGGTGATTTTACCCAGAAATCCAGAATAATGGCCTTATTTTGATCTGAGGCTGGCACATTCCTGGCAATTATTAGCTATGACAGGAATGGAACCATGAGGTTGAACAAGAAAAAATCCATCTTAATATTAGACGATGACCTTGAGATGCTCACAGTTTTAAAGGAGTATTTTGAGCTCAAAGGTTATGGTGTCTACGATTTTAGTGATGCTGCTGAAGCCATTGAGTTTATTGAAAACGCGGCTTCGGAGGGTTTACTGAGAGACATTCAACTCATAATTACTGATTTGAGTATGCCTGAAATTGATGGATATGAATTTTTAGCTTTAGTTAAGAGTATGTCAGCCAGGATTCCAGTGTTTGTTATTTCTGCTCTACCGCCTCAATCACAGTTGCCGTTGGCAGAAGAAAAAGGGGCCCAAGCTTTTTTTAACAAACCATTTTCCTTAGATTTAATTGAGAAAAAAGTTTCGGAAGCAATATGTGCTTCTTAGTTAATATCCGCCATTTGCCCTGGGTTTCGTAAGCCCAGGGCGGTTCCCCCGGACCGCTGGCGACAGTCATAAACCTCAAGCCACTCATTTTTGATGAGTGGCTTTTTTATTATCCAATTTTATTTGCAACTAATCTTTTACGAAACCGTAGTCCCGTTCTTTACGGTAGAGCGTTCGGCGGTTTATACCTAGTATTTGAGCCGCCTTTTCTTTTTTACCTTCTGTGCGATCTAGAACAAGGCGAATGTACCTTTTTTCGAGCTCGTCGATCGTTGGTAAATCATCTGTTGAGTTGGCAAAAAATTCATCAACACTGATCTCTTGATTGAGGGGTAAGTCGTCAGAATCGATGACCTCTTTATTAGAAAGAACAACCACTCTCTCAATAATGTTTTCGAGCTCTCTAACATTACCATCCCAGGGTGCAGAACTTAGTCGACGAATAGCTTCGGTCGAAAAGCTAGAGGCCTTTGCCTGGTTTTCGTTTTTGTACTTTGTTAAAAAGTGTTGAGCCAACATGGGAATGTCTTCTCTTCGTTCCTTTAAAGGAGGAATGTGAATTGGAATCACGCTCAGTCGATAATAGAGATCTTCTCTGAAAGTTCCCTGTTTAATCGAATCCTTAAGGTTTTTGTGAGTGGCACAAATAATTCTCACATTGATGGGGCGATCTCTATTATCTCCTACCGCGCGAATTGATTTTTCTTGAATCACTCGCAGTAATTTAGCCTGAAGAGACATTTCCATATCGCCAATTTCATCAAGAAAAATGGTTCCACCTTCAGCCTCTTCAAAAAGACCCTTTCGGTTGGCCACAGCTCCTGTGAAAGACCCTTTCGCATGACCAAACAGTTCGGACTCCAGAAGTTCTGCTGGAATAGCGGCACAGTTAATAGCGACAAAGGATTTATTTTTTCTCGGGCCGTTTTCGTGAATCGCTCTTGCGACCATTTCTTTACCAGTACCACTGTCTCCGGTAACCAGTACGTTGGCTTGAGCTTTTGAAACTTGATCAATCAAAGCAAAAACTTTTCTCATGGCAGAGCTCTGTCCAATGAGTTTCCCCTTGGACCTGGAGGCGACTTGCTCTTTCAATTCGACGTTTTCTCTCTTGAGATTGCGATAGGATATGGCCCGCTCTAAACGAACTTGAAGTTCAGTGAGCTTAAAAGGCTTTGTGATGTAATCAAAAGCTCCTTTTTTAGTGGCCTCTATAGCGGTCTCGATACTGCCAAAAGCGGTGACAAGTATGACGGGTAGGTCAGGGGCTTGTTTTTTCATGCGGGCGACAAACTCCAAGCCATCCATCTCTGGCATGTTTACATCAGATAAAATGACATCTATCGAATCCATTTTTAATGGGGTGCTAGAGTCTCCAAGAAAGCTTTTAAAGGCTTCGCTCGCCAGTTTGAAGGGGAAGGCTTCGTAGCCAGCTCGACGCAAGAACTCAACTGCCATATCGAGCATTTCTTGGTCGTCATCTATGATCACAATACGTTTCTTATTTAAGTGGGACAATTCGGCACTCCATAACGAATAATATCCCACTAAATGGGACATAAATACACATAAAACCTCTGAAAAGGGCTTAATTTCCTTTTCAGAGACATTTAGAGCATTTTGGATGCCATTTGGGCCAGGAGGCCCCTTTGAGAATAGGGCCTAGTTGACCCGCTTCTGTTTTGCGCTGAGAGCTTTTAACTCGGTTTTAGTGCGATTTACAGAAGGGGGAACAAAAACCCCAGCGCTTCCGCCAAATCCCACTTGGATCTCGTTATCCCACTCAGAAAAACATTTTCTTGCGATATCGGTGTGTGGGGATTTTCTAATACAAAGCTCGTAATAGTTTTCACTGAGACCCCAAAAGCTGATGTCCCTGAGGCGGGAGTAAACTTCTCCGAGTTCAAATAGAACTTTGGAGACTTCAAGGTTTTTACGGTCCTTACTTAAATAGTTATGAAAACAAAGACTGGCATAGAGGTGATAGATGTCAGAAGCAAAGTAGCTGTTTTTGTTTCGAAGGGCTTTGGCTTTATCTACAAACTTGGTTCCCACTTTGTAGTCCGCTTGGCACAGAGTTTTAGTATCTGCTACATCAGATTTAGCGTCTTCAAGGGCCTTCTCCCAATGGCTCCAGCTCGAGTAAATGGACTTCGGGAAGTATTTCAATTTCTTCCATTCACTAATTTTCGTCTGAATGAGATCAGGATCATTTTTGACCCGAATGACGAGGGCAAAAAACTTTCGAATGACCTGCTCTGCCAACAAAGAGTTTTCTTTAACAAAGTTAGGCTTTTCAAGGGCCTCAGTCAGGCTATTGATGGCGGCATCAAAGTTGCGAATTGCCGAGTAGTAGTCGGCCATTTCAAGGGGATTGAAATTAAAGTTCTTATATTTCTTTTCGAAATTTTCGCCGATATAAGAAGGACCAGCATCGTTTCTAGAGTGGCAATAAAAGCACTGGGTTAAGCTCTCCTTTAAAACCATTCGAGAATAAGTCTTTTTATTTTTCTTGAAGCTTTCGAGTCCAAGTTCAATTGAGATAGCAAGTTCCTTCGAAGCCATATTTAAAGAAGGGTCATTATCGGGTTTATTTTGATCCTTTTGCATATTCAAAGAATGGGCATGGGATTTAAACTTTTCGATTTGTCCTAAAATAACTTCTTTGTTTTTTGGATCATCAAATGAAGCTTTTGAAAATAGGTAAGGTGCGAGTTTTTCGACATCCACTCTAAACTGCTGCATGTTCTGTGACCACTGCGGATCATTTTCAGACTTTTCAGGCTGACTACAGCCAACAACTAGGCTGACCATTAATGAAACGATGAAAGCAATTATAAGTGTTGGTGCTAATTTCATTTTTATTCTCCTCAAGATTTTCTAAAGCTTACCAACTCTCAAATTTTTCTCCAAGGGGATATTTTGACCCAATGTTTGAGCAATGTTGGGTCCCAATTGAGGGGAGTTCAGTTAGGTAGGATTTGGGCTGGTATAGGCTTTGGAGTACCTATGGGTGCTCCCCAATGAATGGGGACAGAAATTGAGGAGGTCCGTTATGTCGCAGTTTATCGTTTCAGAAGACTTTGTCCTAAGTCCTGCAATAAAAGAAAGAGCTGAAAGACATATTGGAGCCATTAGAGAGCAACTCCACGATGACTCCAAAGTATCAGTTTTTTTAAAGAAGGTTTCTGCCAAGGATTACTCGGCACACTATCAAGTTCGATACTTGAAGAAAGACCTAGTAGTCGATTTTAAAGGTCCAGACCTTTACAAGAATATGGACAAGGCCGTTCATAAATTAATTTTTTTAATCCACGAATTAAAAAAGCAAAAGCAAGATAATAAGCGAAAGGCCGCGCAAGAGTTTCGGCACAGATACGCTTAATTCTTACTGCCCTATAAAGTAAAAGAGCCGCTTTCAAGGCGGCTCTTTTTAGAGTTGTTGTTTGCTTTATGCTTATTAAAAAATTCTATTGAATATTATAATCACCATCATAGTAGGTTTCACCAGAGGCCACGTCTCTTTCGAGGTCAGTGCCACTTTCTACAACGCGGCTATCACCGGGCTCGCTGAGTAAGCAACCGATTTTATCGAAGAGCTCAGTTTCATTGTATCCATCCATTGATACTGAAAAGCTAGTACCGTGGGACCGACCGGACATTTGAGGTCTTAGAGACATGCCGTAGTCTCTGCAGTACTGATTGGCTTTTGCAATACGTGCTTCTCGTTTTCCAGACTCTGTTAATGTTAGAACTTGATCACTGGTTAAAGAAATCAACATTCCGCTGTCTATTCCGAGGCGGGTTCGAGCCATGCTGTGAATTTGTTCTCTATTAAATACGATAACTTCTCTGCCGCTTGAAAGGGCAAACCTTTTAGGGCGGTCAGAATTCTCATTATCGAAGAAAATGTCATCACCAAAGCTGGCAGGTTTTCGGTTCGTTTCTACTTGGTCGGCCGGACTTCCTGGTGTGTGATCGAGGAGTGCGTAACCAAATGCGTATCCACTCGGCAATACGAGTAAGCAGAATAAATAAGATAGTATTCGAAGTAGTCTTGTTAAGTTCATCGCCTGTTCCTTTGTCAGCCTACCTTTCTCTATTCCAAGAGATATGCCAAAAGCTACATCGGTAAATACTTGGAATTACTTAAAAAAACCTATGTATCAAAATGAGACATTAGTTTCAGATATTAAAAATTGATGGATTGAAGGCAGCTAGAATTAATCTAGTGATTACAGTCACTTAGAGTGACTAATTTTTTAACAGGAGTGAGGCGTGGTGAGCCAATTACGGCAAAATCGATTACTCTTCTAATTTCAAAGGCTTAGACGAGTCTTTTGGGCAGAAAGCTTCATAGGAGATACTTTGTTCGTCTAAATCTAAAATAGCTTCAACATTGGGATTCCGGCAGGAGTCGATCTCGGCAATGAGACTTTGAACAGGAATTGTGGCTTCTGATTTTGCTCCCTCAAATTGGTGTGACAGTGCAAAACTGTTTAAAGCAAAAAAGCAAAGCATCATAAGTGTTAGAACTGTAATTGTTTTTTCGAGTCTCAAATTCACCTCCCGGCCATTAGACAAAAGAATTTGCTAAAAAGGGACATATTTTGTTAGTTTTCTAAAAATTTTTTTACTGAGAGCTTTTTTCAATGCTTATTCGTGTAATTTTTACCCTTTGTATGGCCCTTTTAAGCGCTTGTAGCAGTTATGAAAAGCCCGAGACTCTTCACCTAGACCTTTATTGCTCGAGGAAAATGGGTGAGGATTTTCGTGATTTCTCTTTAAAGTTAAAGGTTTCACCGGTCGTCAATTCGGATGGGAGCTACCCAACTCAGGGAACTGTTCAAAGCCTCTGGCGAAAAAATCCTATTGCAGGAAAATTTGTGGATAAAGCTGGGGGTTATGTTTTCTTCTTAGATTCTGGTTGGTTGATTCGTTTAAAAAGTCAAAACGCAGGAGCTTATTTCAGACAGCTCGATGTATGGACCGGGAATCATTACTTGGTTCGGTCCCGTTTCAATCAAAGGCCAATGCAGTTTCTTGGCCTAAAATGTAAAAAGCTGGCGGGTTATCAACCAAGCCAGCTTTAAACAAATCGCTACTATTAAATGTGCTGATTAGTGGAAGCGAACAACCTTATGGGCTGATTGTCCATTGAGACTTCTAACATAAACCAGCTTTACACTAGGATCCATGTTTTCAAGCTTTACTGTAATTGCCCAGGGAATGTATTCAGGCGGGCAAAAACCACCAGAGTTTTCTAGAATAGGTAGAACCTCAACGACGTTAGCCACACGATGAATGATTTTTACATCGACAATTGTGAGGCAAGAACTAGTGAGATGGCCACCAATAGAAAGGTATGGGTTGTCCAGACGGCTATCTACAAAGAGATCAGTTACGGGAGCGTACATAAAATCATCGGTAGTAGGAGTTGTTGCTCTAGTAATTAAAAGATTGCCGGCTTTTACCGGAGCGGCATTGGGATCATCAAAGAAAATCTCATATTCGCCAGCAGGTAACACACCTAAGTGAATTTGGTCCGAATACTCGACGTGAAAATCGAGACAAGCTTGATGATCATAGTAATAAGCGAATGACTGAATGTAGATGCGCTTATTAACAATATCAATTTGTGCGTCAGACTCAGCAAACTTGAAGCAAGAGCTCGGATAGTGACCGCTAATAAAAATTTCAGCCTTATCGTTGTTATCAAATCCCGGAGGAATAAAAACGTGGTGTGGCTGGTAGGAAATTACATGAGGCGTCACAACTCCACCGTTTTGCGCAAACAGGCTGCCCGAAATAAAAAGAATAGAAATAATAGATAGAATAAACTTCACTTGAATCCCCCTAATGGTTTTAACATACCCCCTTTACGCAATTGCCGGGCCAAAGTCTAGTCCCATAGAAGCCTTTTCATTGGTCTATTTGAGACACTTTTGTATTTCCTTCTTTTAAAATGTCTCATTGGCTTAAAAGGGGCCCTTTCTGTTTTTGGTCTTTCAATTTTTCACAACGACAACTTAGGCTTTTTAAAAGTCCGTCTTCTTTAGTAACAAGAGCCAACAAAAGTTGGAGGTTGTTATGGTTAAAAGAACACTAGTTCTTCTCACATTGCTTTTAACGGCGAATCTTTCGTCAGCAAAAGAATTGAAGTGTATAAATAAAGCAGTAGCTCTCGTTCCCCCTTGTACTAAAGCGGGCGAGGTTCTTGATTTCGTTAAGGGTGCTTGTGAAGGCCCCAATATGGTTGAGTCAGTTCAATGTCGTCAACCGGGTGGACTGATGGTTGTAAAAGCACCGGTACAGGTTTTTATGCAATTGAAAACCCATAAAACGATCATGATCGAAACTGGTTATGATTTGGATGAGTCTCTTGTAGCTCTCGATGAAACGATTTCAACGAAGGATGCAAACCAAGCTTTCTTTCACGGAGGCTTTCAGGCTGCGGTTTTAACAAAAACTGGAATTGAAGTAAAAGACTGTCCAGAAGCCGTTGTTGCTGTCGAAGTCGGACGCGGAAACGTTCTCCCTAATTTAGATGGCAGAGAAATTTATACTGTGCCAACAGTAAAAAGCTTTGTTTGTGTAAATAACTAATCATTCAAATTTGAATTCAAAAACCGGTGCTGATTAGCGCCGGTTTTTTGGAAAAATCATACCGTTCTTTGATCGTTTTTCTTTAGGTCCTAGGTGAACCCTTTTACCGCCTCTTTCGTCAAAGAAGTCGCTGGGCTTTTCACCTTGTTTGTAGGGGAGTCCCTTACCAATGCAAACAGAAAGACTTGGTTTAAAATAGTTGTCGAGCGAAGTCACTCCGTAGTCGGCAAAAGCGTCATCGCCAAAGTATTCAAAAGCCATGCGCTTAAATTCCATTTGTTTTTCTGTGCTCATGTGAAAGCTATCATCGATACAACCGATGGTAGAGACATCCAATCCGAGCTGTAAGGCTTCAGACATTAGAATCCTTGCTTGCATCCCCTGCATTTTAAATGCCTCGTATTGATAGTCACTTGCTAATGTGCAGTTAGTAAAAACCCAGGGAGCTGAGGCGACGGCATACATGTGTTCAAAGTTTCCGTTGGGCTGCTGAATGTAGTGTACGTTTTCAAATTACCAAGTTTTGAATGCCTGGTCCTTTGGGCCTAGAGCCAACCAAAAAGTGAGTTCACGAGATTCTTGGGTAGGAATGTACTTAGTAACTTCGAGAAGGTAATCAATGTCTTCTTTCTTTGGGATGAAATTTTTGTCAAATTCGCGGACGGTATATCTTCTTTTCCAGTTGTCTATGCTCATGGGATTCTCTCCTTTAGGTGTCCCAATCATATCGGTCCTTCGGGCATAAACAAATTAATTTTATATTTCTGGTAAATTGTTGGGATCTTTGATTCGGAGGCTCCCCAAACTGACTGTATATTGAGTTTTCGAAAATAGAATATCATCTGAAAGTTGAACATGTAGCTTCTCATATTGAGACCACTCATTGAATCTTTGGAGTTGAGCCCAAGGACAGCGCTACCTAGTGATAAGATATAAAGACGGGGTGAGGAAATGTCTAAGTATATTGTGCCAAGCATTCTGTTGCTGACACTGGCCATAGCGTTTAACAATTGCGAGTTTATTGAAGCTGAGAAAGATTCCTCACCAATGGTAGACATTCCCTCAGAGGGAATTCAAGAGAGTCTATTGGGGGTTACAAGAAAGGCTAATATACTCACCGTGACTCGAGAGCTAGAATCACTGACCAAACTCCTAAAAGACACGAATTTAAGTAAGCCCAATCCCATAGGCACTCAGACGGGAAGTGCCTTGCTCGCTCAAGAGTGTCGATCGGCCGTCGATCAGACGTGCGAATTAGGAATTAAAGAGAATCGATTTTCGGAATGTGAGATTCTTTTGGGCGCAATCAAGTGGACGGGGTTTCATCGTCTGGAGTACGATTCTAACGGGTGTTCGAGTTCGGTCGCAGCCGATGAGTTTGTCCATAAATACAATATAAACGTTTCTAATAGCAGCGACAGCCTGACAACTTTATATTCGACGGTGAACCACTCTAACTATAGAGGAGAAAAAGTAGGTGGTGGCGAAATATACAGGAAAACAAGTAATGGATTCGAGCTTGAAATAATTGGAAGGCGAGTAAAGCTCGATTCAGGATTTCTTTCGATCGACCAATCGGTTTCTTCTGAGGGGCCGATTCGAATTGAAAACAGTAATGGAAATAGAGTTATTTCTGGAACTGTAGTTAGTAACTACAATCGTTTTTCTTACACTTCTAAGGCGGTTGTTGACCAGCTAACATTTGATTCGACCTGTTGTTACCCGAGTTCAGGAAGTATACAATTATCCTTTGAGGACGACATTCAGGGTGAAGCTTCTATTGAATTTCAAAGCTGTGGCCTTATAAAGGTGAATCTAGAGACCTCTGATCGAGATATTCAATTGCCTGCCTGTACACCTAAATAAAAACCTTAAAACACGATTCTACTTAAAGTGTTTCTTTGTGAGACAGATTCTGTGACCTCATAAGTGAATACTTTTGTTTAAAATATCAAAAGTGTTTACAACTGGGATCGCCGATAGCCCTCTCATTTTACTGTGACCCGAAATTGATCGGTATAGCTATTGCTCTAAATAAACGTGGGTTAGCTAGTGCAATGTCAGTGATGTTGTCATTTTTGGGGGTAAAAGTGAATTTGTATTTCGTCTTTGCGATGTCTATCGCACTCATATTTTCTGTTAATTGCTCGAGTTCTAAAAATAAGTTTCCAGTGCAAAACGAAACCAATCGAGGTTCCGGGGGACCGGGTAGTGGGATACCTGCAGAGCAAAATAATCCTGATGACCCTACTGGAGATACCAGTCCTGCACCCACACCAGCACCGACACCTGTAGCACTTTCGGGAAATGAAAAAATTGTGGATGACGCCTACTTAGCTCTTTTTAATCGAAACGCCGAGCAAGCGGGTCTCGATTATTGGACTGATCAAATCGAAGATCGAGGCGACGATGCTGACGCAGTGATTTCTGTGCTGGCAGATATTGCTATTAACTGTCAGGGTGACGACCGTATAAGACTCCTCGCCGAACAAGACCGAATTGATGAGGCCATAGAATTAATTGAGGAGGCTGACAAGATATTCCCAGGCTTTTTGATCGATGAGTTTATCCATTCTCTTTATAATAAGTACTTTAATAGAGATGCAGAGAATGCTGGTCTCAATTATTGGAGGGACCAGTACAATAGGAGCAATAGAGTCTTTTCGGCAAACTTACAATTCGAAGCCGACCTTCTCTTTGGTGTTCAGCAGGGCAGTGTCGATGCGCAATCGGTCTTAAACGATTCATTGCGAAGGGCTTGGGCTGAGGAAATTTTTGATTTAGTCGATGCCACTCCGACCTGGTATCAATAGACTCCTTATTATCGTTCTGACCTTTCAAAAAAGTCGGTGTCTTTAATTGGATGACGCCAAGCATCTTTAGTGGGTCAGTCTTTTCAATCACTAGAGACAAATAGTCACGAAAGCCCCCTTATGGGGCTTTTTTGTTAGGTTTTGGTTTTTCTCCTAGTGACATGGCGTCTAAGAAGATCTACACCTCAATCCTCAAAATAAGGGGATTAAGAAGTGAGAACTTTTGATCAAGTCAAGCCAGAGCATTCTTACCTTGGGGGCAAAGCATACAACTTAGCCTTGCTCCACAATCATGGATTCCAGGTTCCTGATGGAATAATTCTAGAGGAAGTTCCTCAGACACCTGATTCTTGGGCCGATCTCTTTGAATGGTGGGAAGGGAATAATAATACGCCCTTAGCCGTGAGAAGTTCGGCGAAAGCTGAGGACTCCAATCAAACGAGTTTTGCCGGACAAAATTCGAGCTTTCTCAATGTGAAGAGTGAAGAAGAATTGCGACAAGCCGTTCTTGATTGTTTTCAATCGATTAACAACAAAGCCTCACAAGTTTATGGAGACCACTTTATTGGTAAGGACCGAGATCGAGGGATGAATGTTGTGATCCAACTCATGGTCGACGCTAAAGCGGCGGGAGTTTATTTTTCTAGAGATCCACGGGGTCTTCAAAAAAGCTGGATCTTAGAGGCCATCGAAGGGCTCGGTGAGGACCTTGTTTCAGGAAAGAGAACTCCGCAAATCTATTCCAAAGAGACGTATCCTGATTCTGAAAACGCCCATCTCAGCAAAGAGCAAGTTGATGAAATTAATCGTATGGGTCAATCAGTTAAGCAAAAGCTTAATACCGAAATTGATATTGAATGGGCTATTGATAAGAACGATCAGCTTTTTCTTCTTCAAGCTCGTCCAATAACAACAATCGACCCCGACTCAGATGCAAAAGATGTCCATGCAATAGGCGAAGAAGAGTTAGAGCGTTTGCGAAAAACTCACTCCGAAAAAACTGTGTGGGATGGTCAAACGTTTGCTGAATGGAACGGCTATCCAACTCCTGCCACTTATAGCCTGTGGAGCAAAGCTTTTTCTCCAAATCAATCCTTCGGAGATGCACTCAAGCAGCTGGGCTATTTGAGTTTCACAAATCACGAGTTCAGTCCCCAAGAATCGATTTTAGAAATGGTGTTTGGTCGGGCTTATATTAATTTAGAAAAACTTGGATCTTTGTTTTTTGGGCCAATTCCCTACCGAATTGAACCGTATCCGAGACCTCACTTGAAGTTTGATTATAAAAAAATAGATGCGACAACGATTCTTCGTACTCCAATTTCTATTTATAAGATGATTCAGGTCGGATGGAATCTTTCTACAAATCGCAAAAAGTGGATTAGTCATTGTCATAAAGAACTCTCAATGTTCAAGTCTAAAATGGATCGACCCATTGATGCCAACCTCTATCAGTCTTGGTCTAATGATAAGCTGTTTAGTCGTCTCGAAAAAGAAGTCCATATTTTTTCAAAATATACCTTGGTGAATCCTTTCACTCTCGTCGTTCTAACTGAATCGACGATGAGCTCGCTAATCGCTATATTGAATTCGGTTTTTGATAAAGACGAGGCTCAGCAAAGACTTCGCCGGTGGATGGCTTACGGCTTACAGACGGCAACTTCAGAGATGAATCGCTATTTCAAAAAAGCCTGTGCCTATCCCAGATTTAGACCTTTCTTTATGTCTCGATATGGGCATCGGGGGCCTGGTGAGCTCGATTTAGTGAGCAAGCGTTGGGTTGAGATCGGTGATAAGTCTTTTTATTCACTGAAACCTGAAGAGTATGAAGAGTCGAAGGCAGAGTTGTTTGAGGATAAACTTGAGGTTATCCAAGAAATCGAAAAAATCGACTCATTTAAAAGATCGATCATTAAGCAGGAATGGTTAATGTTGAAAGAGCTTCTTGAGTTGCGCGAACAATGGAAGATGGAGCTGTTGAAACCCTATGCCCACATTCGTTTTATTCTCAAAGAAATTGGCAGCCGCGTTGGTCTCGATGATGATATTTTTTGGCTCAACGTTGATGAGATCATGAGTCTCCAAACAAAAGAGGGACTCGATAAAATTGAATCCCTTAAGGCTCAAATAAAAAAGAGGAAAGAGCGTAAGTCTGATATGAAATACTTCTCATTCCCACAAATCGTTTCGATGGCTGATATCGAAAGGACTCTTGCGGGCGAGGTCGGGCCACAGAGCGACTTCTTAACGGGAGAACCACTATCGCCAGGTTTAGTTCAGGGCAAAGTATTAATTGTCGAAGATCCCAATGAAGTAGATCTTGATAGCATCGAAGAGGATACAATTCTTGTTGCAGAAACGACGGACCCTGGTTGGACTCCTTTGTTTACTAAAGTTAAAGGCATCGTTGTTGAAAAAGGAGGCGTGTTATCTCATTGTGCTATTTTAGCTCGTGAATTGCATCTCCCTGCGGTTAGCGGAATTTTTCAATGTCATAGAAAATTAAAAAACGGACAAACCATTTGGTTGGATGGAAACTATGGAAGAATTAATACCAAGTAATGTTCATTTATTGATTATACCAACAATATTAATCCCACTAACTATTCTGGGCGTGGGTATTAGTGTTGTAGCGACTTTTATCGCCGGACTGTTTGGCATCAAGCTCAAAGCTGAAGGACCAAAGCAACTTTTGGAATTGCTATTAAAGCCGCGATTTTTAATTTCGGCTGTTGTCCTTAACGGCATTATTTGGGCTGGGATCTGGGCATATAAGTACGTGGATAATATGCCGGTGTTCATAACTAACATTCACAAAAGAAACCCGGCTGGTTCTATTGGTAACAAAATATATGATAATGTTCCCGAGAGAATAAATGTTTTCAAAGATACAACGATGGAACCTAATTTTAGTCAGTTCTCTGCCTCAGGTGACATTGTATTAGATGGCGGAATCTTTAGAGCTCCCGCCATGAGTGGTAAATCTCTATTTGTTGGTACGACTCACGGTTGGGTCTATGAAATAGAGCGTGAATCGTTAAAAGAGTTAAGAAAATTCTATGTTGGTACTTTTGTCACTCCTGCGCCACTCATTTGGAACAACTATTTAGTTCTCGGCGAAGGCGTACACACGACCCATTACGCGCGAATCTACTTCTTTAATTTAAATGATGGAAAGCTCGAAAAGTACTTTACGACACTCGGTCATACCGAAGGCCAATCCACTTTTGCTACTCTCAATGGTGAGGATCGACTCTTTGTTGTTGCTGGTGGCGATGGTGTCTACGCCATTGATCCCAATACCATGGAAGAAAAGTGGCATAGAGTCGACGGGCATAATGATGGTTCGGTTATTGTCGAAGATAAATATGTTTTCGTCGGTACTGGGCGCGAAAAAGGAGACGCTAAAAAGTATCGCTCCTACGCCTTGGCTTACGACTTTATGAGTGGTGAAACCCTTTGGAAAAGGGAGTTGCCGGCCGGGGTTTGGATGAAACCAACAATTGCTGGTGACCATGTTTGTTTTGTTTATGGAGAAGTCTATTTCGAGTCAGAGATCGGTGGAATCCAGTGTTTCAATAAAGTAGATGGTCGACCGACCATGGGTCATCGAAGTCTTGCCGGTGCTGTGAGTATTCCGATTACAATCAACGATAATGTCGTATTCGCAGATGCAACGGGAGAGATTTGTAGTCTTAACACAAATACGGCTCGTGTCGATTGGTGCCAAAAAACTCACGATCCTAAAAAACAGGGTAATTATTCTCCAGTGAGTTACGATCCATACAGAAACGTTTTAGTTTATAGCTCTCTGAAAAATGGTCTCTATGCCTTGAACCCAACGAACGGGAAAATCTTGGGGCACTGGTTGCCTTCAGAAGATGAAAAGTGGCAAACCAGTTATGCGAGCCCCCTGGTCGCTCCAGAGGGATGGTACATTGGTGATATGAAAGGTCGATTAAGATTTTTTAGACCGGGCCAGAAAATGCTTGGGTATAAAGAAAAGTAAGAAACTAAATACTACAGCCAAAAAATGGGCGAAATTACTGTATAGATCATTAGTTTGATAAAAGCCAAGCCCGAGAATAGCGATAAGACCGATACTGAGAAGTATCGGTTTTTTATTTGTGAGGCAGTAATAGGTAAAAAGACATATTCCTCCGAGGCTAGATCCTAAGAATAAATGTTGCTTTGGCAGTACTAATGCCATCGGAGCAAGGGCAAGGGCGTGAACTATTAAAGGTAAACTCATTGTTTTGAAGGCGCCGTGTCGAGCCTCGAGCATCATCGAAAAAAATCCGAGTAATACCAAGTCTTGAATCAAGTGCGGCCAGTTGTAATGAACAAAGTAGCTAGAAAAAAGAGTGATGCCGCCGAGTTTTAGAGGCTGGCTGCTGTCAAATGCGAGAAACTTATAGAGGGATGGATCATCTTTTATTCCAAACAATGCCTCACTACCCAGGACTTGGCTGATTAAATGAATCAAAGTCATTGCGGCTAGGATTGTAAGAGTTCCAATAATTTTTCTATATCGACGATCTAGTTTCATATTATAGGTGGTATACCAGGTTCGGTCAGTTTAGTCAGGTTTTGGGTGTCCGTCGACTCTAAGTTGAAAAAGAAAGTAAGGGGGGATGCAGCCTCCGGAACCACTCTGAGTTTTAGCGCAAATATAATCGTCTCGGCAGTGCTTTGTTGAATGGCATCCTCGAAGAGACCCAGGTCTTACATTGTTACTTAAGCAGTCGGCAAAGGGTTTACCTCGACTGAGGCAGCGATTAAAGCCATAGAGTACGGCGATCGACCCACAAGTAGCATCCTCGCCGAGTTTAGAGCAGTTGCCAGAACACATGCCGCCAGGAAAGCCCACAGAAGTTTCTTCGCAAATGAGATCATCGCGACAACTCACTCGCCTTTGCTTTAGGAGTCGGTCTTTGTAGGGACTATCGTGCCCCTTGTAGGTTCCGACTTTGCACGGACTCCCTTCACTGGCGTCGGCTGCCTCGAGGCAGGTACCCAGCGGACTGTTTTTATCCAAATCATATCTTTGGCAAACAAGGCCTGTTTCGCAGGTCCAATTACTAAAACTGGGGTCAGATCCCATGCTGCAGTGGGATCCCCAGCTACCTTTCTCGTGGGGGGCGCGAACCGAAAGTGATCTATAGCTTCTTGTATCCTCTTTATTTACGAGTGCTTTCCAATAGTGCTCTCTGCGTTTTTGATCATTAAAAAAGTGAGCTGAAAATGAGCTTAGTATGGCATTGACTGATGAGACGCCTTTGCGATCGGTTCCTAAAAAGTGAAATCCAGCAACAGTACGCCCTTGGTGGCAACCGACACAGGATAAATCATTGGCCCGCTTTATTAGGGCAAACGGAGTTTTAAAGCTAGAGTAATTCTTGAACTCGATACCTTTGAAATCTTCTTCTTTAAAGAGGCGGGAGAAGGGTTGGTTGAATAGTCGAGCGCGGCCGTGAAGGGCTACTGAAGTGGCCTCTGTGGCTAGATACTTATCTGGAATAACCAGAGTGCCCATGTCTAATTTTTTAAGTTGCTCCTTCTCGCTCAACCACGTCAGCAATTCTAATCGTAGTTTTTTATTTTTGCGCAACCGAGAAACGTCGGGAGTGTTTTCGAGTACTCCAAGGGTCATTGTCTCACCTTTAGGGGTGAACACTCTTAAAAAGTACTCAGCATATCCACCAAAATCGGGACGAATGGTCGAAGGCCAGCGAACTGCCTGTAGATTAAGTTCTACTGACTTGAGTTCTGAGTTATTTAATGGGGCCAATGACCTCCAGCTTTTGGCAATTTTGGAGCAGTCACCTTTTAGAAAGGATACGACGTTAAAGGTGAGGGGAAGCCTCGATTGAATAATTTGTTTTTTCTTTTTTATTTTATAGGCCAAACGATAGATGAAGCGAATTTCTCCGCAAGTTCCTCCATGAAAGTCAATGCGATCCATCCTATTAATGACTCCGACGAGTTCATAGTGGGCTGACTTCGACGTAAGCCATCTCTTATTGAATAGGCGATGGGCGCGGTCCATGGTGACCGAAGCCCTGGGATCAGTCCTGGCAATCGTATTGAGATCTTTAGAAAGGGAGTCGACGATGAACTTGTATCTTGCGCTCTTGGCGTAGAGATCGTGGTTGTTTAGGGTTTTGGCTGAGTTTGAAAGCCATTTAGCAAAGTGATAGCCCTTGTTTTCGAGTTCGACCAATTCTTCAGGGCGATCGATAAAAAGTTGAGTTGGTGCCGCAATGATATGTGGAGAAAAGAGCGCAAGAGCAAAAAAAACGAGAATCGACCCATCAGCAGATTTTAAAGGGGAGAAAAACGAGTTCATTATTCGAAGGTACTGGTCTTTCTAAGTGAGTTCAAGATCTAACAAATCGACTGATTTGAGTTAAATTACAAATGAAATTCGAAGTCTTTGGTCCAGTCACCAGCCTCACCTATGGCAACCATATAAATTACCTATTTTATGGGGGTCGGTGATTTTGCTAGGGTTCTCTTGTTACCTATTCAAGGAGGGGATATGAAATACATCATTCTAATTTTACTTTTGAACTTTAATGCTTTTGCTGCGCAAATTAATTTGGATTGTCTTGATGAGGATGGAAACAAAGTGGCTTCGATCTATACGCCAACTTTTGTCTATTCGAACTTTAATCTTAAACTCGATCTTTCGACTGAAGAAGGTTTGTTGTCTTTGGATGTTCCTTTTAATCCCAGCATAGAAATGCCAGGAGTTTACTTCTCAAGTTCCGATACTATTATGGCCATCGGAATCCCAGAAGGTCCTCTTTTTGGACAAAACGCTAAAATGAATCTTTCGATTATGGAAAACGGAATTCTAGTTAAAAATCTATCCTGTGAGACAACGGTGAATAATCCAGCTTTTCCTAGGGATTGAAGGTACAGAAAAGTAGATAGTACTGTTCTTAAAGTTCTAATAAAGTCCGATACGAATTGTCGGACTTTTTTATTTTTTATTGATGACAATTCAAGTCGTCTTTTTCAGAATTATTCGAGGAGCAACTTTGATGCAATTTATTGGCAAGTTTCCTGGATATGGGTTTTCACTGAAGGTCACTTTTCAGGGTCTTCAAAAAGAGACCTTTGAACAAGAGGTTTCCGATTCTTTTCGACCTAAATTTTTGAAAAAAAGAAATGCATCGAAGTGGAGTTATCCCGACCCAAGACGAGAAACCCATCAGCATTGTTGTTGGAGATATAACATAGATGGATCTGAATCACAGATATCTATGATTCTAGAGTCAAGTCCAAACGCTAAGGCGTTGGAAGAGGCTTGCGCCTACAGTCTTGATACTTTTAATAGATTTCAAAAATTTTATAATTCCAATGAATTAATTTTCGTCGATGACGGAGCCAGCCTAATTGGAAGCGAAGAATTAGATAAAAACGCTCTTAAAGTCATTCTTGGTCCAACTGCAAAAATTCAATTCTCTAATGATCTTTACGAGCATTGGGTAACCCCGGTTGGAGAGTATCGCATTAGTATTTCAAACTCAGAAACACTTTCTGTTTTTGGTGCGGATCCCGAAGAATAACGCTGTTTTTTTAATAATTGGATTTGGACGCGCAGTAGTTACCAAAAGGAAGCTTCTACCGATTGGCGGAGAGGGAGGGATTCGAACCCTCGAGACGCTATTAACGCCTACACGCGTTCCAGGCGTGCGCATTCAACCACTCTGCCACCTCTCCGAATACCTTGCTTCAGGATAGAAAAGGAAGGTATCAGAAACTGAAATTGCTGTCGAGTTGATTTAGCAAAAGAAAATGTCTGAGATTACAGGACTTTATAATGATCCGGTCCGGGTTGAGACGTTTAATCGGGGCAAAATAATACGTCGAACTTTTCGATAGTTGGGGTATTTCGTCGATACCTTCGACGGATCAAAGCTGGAAACGGTCAAATTTGAAAATAAGCCTTAACATTTTTTTCATACTTCCTTGCCACCCCTTATTCTGATTAACGGGTGGAATGTATCTTGGAGGATAATTATGATTCGGGGACTTTTTTTAATTTTTACTAGTCTTTTCTTTTTCGGGGCGGCTCAGGCCTATAACACTAATCACTACAACGCTTGTGTTAATCAACATAATTGTAAGAACAAAGATCTATCGGGAGCGGTATTCAATAATTTTGAAGCTGGAAGTGTCAGTTTTCAGGGTTCGAATTTAAGAAATGCGACCTTTGATGGAGCGGGTTTAAACTCTGCTAACTTCTCTAATAGTTCATCTCAAAAGACAAATTTAGAAGGTGCTAAATTTAAAAATTGTCATATGCCAAATGCAATTTTTAAAGGTGTTACCAATATGCAGGGAATGCAAATTATCAACTCCTATGCTGAACACATTAACTTTTACAATGCTAATTTAGGGGGAGCTACTCTCCGAGGAAATCGTTATACCTATGGAGATTTTCGCAAAGCTTCTATGAGTAACACTCTTCTAAAGAATATTAATTTAACCATGGCCAAATTCCAAAACACTGACATTCGCGGTTCTCAGTTCATTAACATTTACGCTAGCGGAATTAACTTTTCGAATGCCTTTATTAGAAGGGCCGCAAAGGACGGAATTAAAGATGCAAAAATGGAGGGCGTCGACTTTAGAAACTCTGTTTGGAATAATGCTTTTATTAGATACATCACCTTTACAAATGGGAGTAGTAAGGATTGTAACTTAAATCACTCCAATGTGCCGAATTCAGACTGGCAAGGTTCTGATGTTTTGAAGTGTAGTGATAAAAATGTGGACTGGAATAGTACTTCAGTAACACCGAAAAACTACTAGTTTTTAAGATCCAAATTAATTTATAGATTTTAATAAAAAAGGTCCTCAAAGAAGGACCTTTTTTATTTCTTTAACTGGGTTAACAGATATTATCTGCTGACCTCTCTGCCGCGAACTTCGCCTTGGCCTCTACGGTTGGTTCTGTAGGACCCTCTTTCAACCTCTCCGTCTGGAGTAAAAACCACTTGATTGGGACTTGAATTATCGAAAAGAGTTCTCGTCGTCATGTCGCGACCATTAACACTTGCAAGGTTTCGTTGCGGACGATCTCCGGCGATACTTCGATCGGCGTCACGGGCCTCTCTGTAGGCGGCGTGGGTTCTCTGGTCTTCAGCTGAAGGGCGTTCACCAGTTGCTTTTTCAAACTCCTCCATGAATTCAGCCTGACTCATCGATGGGCGGTCTTCATCTTGGTAGAGTTTTTCAATGGCTGACATGGCTTTGGGATTATCTTTTTTAAGTTCGGCTACAACAATAGAGCTGACTTGAGATGTTGGTTTTGCCGGCTGGAGATTGACTCCATCAGCCTCACCACCCGCTGGGTTAAGAAACATCTCAGTTTCTTTAGGAGCAACGTGAGTTCCGGCCACCATTGGTGAAACCGACTCAACCATTTCTTCTGCGGCAGCACCGTAGTCGTAAACTTCCATCGCCGCTTCTTCGGACTCTTTTTCTTCGATATTTCCATTATTAGAAGCAACTTGTGCTGATGATCCTGAGCTTGCCTTCTGGGTAATTTTTCTGAACGTCTTTTCACTGGTACCCTTATTTACCTTACCAGTTTCCTGTGGGTCGACCTTTTCAGCTTTTGCTTGCTTTTCTTTTTTCTTGGCCGACTTGGCTTGCTTGCCCGAAAGATCTTTAAAGATTGAGCAGTCGATAGCGTCGTTTTCAGGCTTCGTTCCTTCAGCTATGGCTTCACACTCTTCTCTCAACTTCTTTAGATCCGATTTTGAAAGAGTGGCCTTGTCGTCTTTTTCGATGACCTGAGATTTGTCAGCATCTATAGATACCGCGAATCCATTGACGACCTTTCCGACTTGGGCTTCTTCGGCAGAGGCAAAGCCGGTGATAAAGATGCCTACGACTAAGATGATAACTGTTGATATGATTTCTTTTTTTGTTTCCATACTTCCCGTCCTAATTAAAGGTATACCTCCTATATGAGCAAGCGATGTGCCACGGACTCCAGTGTGGAGTTGTTTACAGCTAAATACAACGTAATGGGAGTAAAGAGAAAAGTGTCTCAGAATGAAACACTTTTCTTGTATATCTCTTTGACAGGTGCAACCTATCAAAAGTCACTTTTTGTCGATGATCAGTTGTTAGAAATTCGGCTATCTGTGTAAATAGCTTCGATATTCTTGACTACGCCCGAGCAAAAATCACTCGAAACAATTTCATCAAAATACTTTTTAGCAAGGGGACTACCGTAGGAATAGGGGTAGTTGGTTGAGGGGTAGATGGGTTCCACCGGAAACTCCGCACGCTGTTCTGAAACGCTAGGTCCTCCAACAACATTGATGGTCATGCGGTAATCGGGACGCATACCCTGTGAGTTATAGACTCGCATTGCAATTGAGTAGTTTAAAGTAGCAATCAAAACTTTGGCTTTTGTGAGAGCAAGGAATCGACCTTGTTTTGTGCTGAGATCGAAGGCGGAAAGGTCAATTGTAAACTCAGGCTCATAGTCGTAGTGGCCATTGCTCTTAACCCAATTGTCCACTTTCTCCCAGTCGACGATTAGCTTCAATTTTTCGTCAGCCAGATAGTTTAATTGAATCATTTCCTGAGGAATGAGGTCGGTGGTGTCACCATTGCCATTTTCATCGTTAACGTCCTGCTGGAAGTAACCGACTGCCGGGACTACAACGGGTTTAGTCATCATTTCGTAGGTGGGCACAGACGACGAAGAGTAGCCGTCAAAGAATATTCCCGGTTGTAGGCAAAAGGCCTTTTGGTTGATCTCACCGCCGTAAATATCGATCATGTCGCTATCTTCAAGCACATAGGCTGACTCTTGAGCGGTTTCGTAGGCAAAGTAATATTGACCGTGGCTATCAACGGTTGCGAGGGCCGGTGAACACAAACCAATTGCAATAAGTGCAAACACAATATTTTTCATAAGAAATTTTTCCTTCTTTTGGGTGACTGAGAAAAGTTGTCTTGGGATCTATCACAAAAACTTTGTGCGCTTCAAAGGATCCACAGGTCTTTAAAAAGAATTCACTCAGGTTTATTTTTTGAACTTCGAAGTTTCAAAAAGAACTCCTTGAGTAGGAGTGAGGCTTCATCAGCTAAAACTCCCGATACGACTTCAACTTGATGATTGAGTCTTGGGTCGGCGAGGAGCTGGTAAAGACTATCAACCGCGCCGGCTTTTGGATCCTTGGTTCCATAAACTAGTCGATTGATTCGAGCCTGAAGAATTGCGCCACTACACATGGGACATGGCTCGAGAGTGACATAGAGCTCACAATCAACCAGGCGCCAAGAGCCCAAATTTTGGTTGGCTTCCTCGATTGCTTCGATTTCGGCGTGGGAGAGGCTTCTGTTACTTTCCTCACGGCGATTTCTCCCTCTACCGATGATTGTGCCATCTTTGACGACAACGGCTCCCACAGGGACTTCACCGGCCTCTGCGGCCTCCTTAGCCAGTCTCAAGGCCTCTGCCATATAGTCCGTTTCGGTCATCTGTTGAGCCTTTTGCTCTGCCATCTGGGGTTCCTTTTGTAAAAGCCTGGATTAGTTTTTGTAAAGCTTTGTAATTACAGCAATTTACAATATAGCCGAGAGGATGCAAGTCGATATAATTGTTGCTATAAACACGTTGCGGTACCGGGCATCTCCTGGTATACCAATTTCTTCGATTCTATAGTGAGAGGCAGGTGATTAATCAATGGCTCAAGTAAAAGTTAAAGATGGCGAAAGCTTCGAAGGTGCATTTCGTCGATTCAAAAAGGCTTGTGAGAAGTCTGGTATTCTTTCTGAAGTTAAAAAGAGAGAGCACTATGAAAAGCCGAGCATTCGACTCAAGAAAAAGTCGATCGCTGCTCGTAAGCGTCTCATGAAAAAAATGAAGAAAAGTCACCACCACGATTAATAGAGGAGAACTCCGTGAGCATTAAAACGCAAATTATGGACGACCTTAAGGCTGCTATGAAGGCCAAAGAGATGGATAAAGTTACGACTTTACGCTTTCTCCAATCGGCTCTTAAAAATAAAGAGATCGATATGCGACCGAACGAGCCGACTGAGGAAGACTATATTGCCGTTTTAAAAAAGAATGCGAAACAGAGAAAAGAATCTATTACTCAGTATGCTGATGCTGGGCGAGATGACCTCGCCCAGAATGAACAGCGTGAACTCGAGCTTATAGAGGCCTATCTCCCCGAGCAAATGTCAGAAGACCAAGTCAAAGAATTGGTAAAAGCAGCGATCGCAGAGACAGGGGCGAGTTCAATGAAAGACATGGGTAAATTAATGCAGAGCGTTCTCGCCAAAACCGGTGGTCAGGCGGATAATAAGCTCGTCAGCCAGCTCGTTAAAGAAGCCCTACAATAAATATTTAAACACCTCTGTCAGACACCAAAGTTTTTATTTAAATTCGCAGATGACTCTACTAATTTAGATTCCAGTTAAGGGGGGAATCCACGCGTGAGGTTTGAATCCGACTTCATCGAAAGAGTGAGAGAAGCCAATAATATCGTCGATATTATCTCTCAATATACTCAACTGAAAAGGAGTGGATCCCGCTGGACCGGTTTGTGTCCTTTCCCCGATCATAACGAAAAAACGCCGAGTTTCTCTGTTTCTGAAGATAAGCAACTCTATTACTGCTTTGGCTGTAAGAAGTCGGGCAATATTTTTAATTTTGTCGAGCAGTTCAACGGAATGAATTTTCCCGAAGCCGTAGAGTTTCTAGCGAGAAGGGCGTCTATTGCCTTGCCGGAGCCCACTGAGAAGGATGCTCAATATTCTCAGCAAAAGTCTGAAAAACAACTTCTTTTAAAAGTAAATCGTTTGGCTGGAACCTATTACCTTAATTATCTCGTACAGAACAAAGCCAGCGTTTCTGAATACCTTGAAAAACGCGATCTCAATGAAGAGACGCAGAAAACTTTTAAGCTGGGGCTCGCTTCGGGGAATTGGAGTGACTTAGTTACTTACCTCAAGAAAAAGGGTGCCCCACTGGCTGCAGCCGAAAAGTTGGGCTTGATACGCAAGAGAAAGTCAGGGGACGGTTTTTACGATCTCTTTAGAGAGAGATTGATGTTTCCAATTTTTTCTCCAACGGGTGATTGCATTGGCTTTGGTGGCCGATCAATGGATGGCTCCAATCCCAAGTACATCAATAGTCCTGAGTCTCCTGTATTTCACAAAGGCCGGATGGTTTATGGTCTTAACGAGTCGTCAAAGTACATTCGTGTCGAAGACCAAGTGATCGTCGTTGAAGGCTATATGGATTATTTGGCCCTTTATCAGGCCGGGATTAGAAATGTGGTGGCAACTCTAGGTACCGCATTGACTGCTGATCACGGTAGACTTCTTAAGCGCTACACGAAAAACATTGTCCTACTCTTTGATGGCGATAATGCTGGTATCGAGGCTGCTGAACGATCCCTAGAAGTTCTTCTCTCTGAGAACTTGCTTCCGAGAGTTTGCTTTCTCGCTGATGGGATGGATCCTGATGACTTTCTCAAGGCCAATAGTGCCGAAGACTTGAAAACTGAAATTCGAGCCTCAAAGGACCTTTTTGACTTCAAATTGGCGAGACTGTTAGAAAACTTTCATGGCCAAACCAGTGAGCGTTTTCAAATTTTTGACAAGCTCAAGGGCACTTTGGGGATTCCGAGTGACAATACCTTGCGGGAGTTTCTGATTTTACAGGTCGCCGAGGCCCTAAACGTCCCTCCTGATTGGGTTCTAAGGCAGCTGAAGTCGTCTCAGAATGAGAACAAAAATAATTTCTCCAAAGCCCACTCCCAGCGGGATTTGACAAAAAGTGTTAAAAGTCAACAAGAAATCAAAAATGACGAAAAGGCGAGTGATAACAGCCTCTTAGATATGGGTGATTCAAATCGATACGAATTAATCATTTTCAGTCTTGCTCTTAAAGCTTCGAAATTACTAGAATTTGTGAGAGATGAAGAAATTCTCAATTTGATGAGTAGTACAGGAGTGCGCTTGGCACTCTCTGAAGCCCTTGAGAAATATGGACAAAAGCCCGAAGAATTTGATAAACTCGCGGCTTTCTTTGCTTCTCGGCTAAAGGACCCTGGGGTGGTGGAGTACTACTTAAGTCAGGTACCGGGGGAACTCACTGAAGAAGAAGAAATGAAGTTATTGCTCGACTGTGTGGCTCGATTGCAAAAGGAGCGCCTAAAAGCAGAGGCCAAAAAGCTCCGTAGTAAACTTGGCACGAAGCCCGACCAGGAAGAGTTGGAACGAATTGTGAATATTCACCGGGACAGACTGTCCCTGGATAATAAAAGATAGCCTTCAATTAGTAGTTTTTACGGCGCATTGAAGATAGATGGAGTCGGAATGGCAAAAGAGAAAAATAGTTCAGCATCTGAATTGAGTGTTGATGAACAAAAGACGCTCGTTAGAGAGGAGATCGAAAGATTTGCTCAGCTGGCAAAACAAAACGGTGGTGCTGTTACCGTTGCGGAAATTGATGAACTCCTTCCGCCTGAAATTATTGAGGCCTCAATCCTCGATATGTTTATGCAGGCCCTCGAAGTTAAAGGGATCGTGATTACCGAGCATGATGAAATGCAGGCTTCTAACGAAGAAGACGATTCTAATGATGAAGAAGAAAAAGAAGAGTCTACTGACGATGTAAAGGGGAATGATCCCGTTCGTCTATACCTTAGAAAAATGGGTTCAGTTTCACTTCTCACCCGTGAGGGAGAAGTAGAAATTGCCAAGCGAATCGAAGAAGGGGAAAGACAAATCGTTCGTGCGATATTGATGTCTCCGCTTGGATCTGAAGAGATTATTCAGCTTGGAGACCGTGTTGACCAGGGTCGAATCAAAGTTAAGTCTATTTTCCGTGGTCTTGAGGATGAAGAGACTCAATACGACGAAAAAGAATATATCGAAAAAATTCACGAATTGATCGGTGAAGTTCGCAAATACGAGAAGAAGGTTAAAAAACACTTTGAAGTTCTTGCTAATGAATCCAGTAGCCCGAGTGATAAAGAAGCAGCACAAGCCGCTATTCAAAAGGGCAATGATGAAGTTATGGCGATTTTTGAATCCATCAACTTCAATAGAAAAACGATCAACCGTATCGTCATTAAATTTAAAAACCTTGTTTCTCGAATGACTGAGCTTCGCAAGAGAATCCGTGAAGGTCTTAAGTCGACTTTTACTGAATCTATCGAAGAACTCGAAGCGAGATATAAGGTTATTGAAACTAATGATAAAGAGTTGATGAAAACCACTCGCGATACAGGGTTAAATTTTAACAGATACCGATCACACTACCTCAAGGCCAAAGACGCCGAGGTTCGACTTTCTCGAGTTCTCAGAGAGACTGAGATGCCATTTGAGTGGATTCGCGACACTTATACAGAAATCTGGAAAGGTGAGCGTGAGGCAGATCGAGCGAAGTCTGAGCTTGTTGAAGCGAACCTTCGTTTAGTGGTTTCGATTGCTAAAAAATATACAAACCGTGGTCTCCAGTTCTTGGATCTCATTCAAGAAGGAAACATCGGTTTGATGAAAGCCGTTGATAAGTTTGAATACCGCCGTGGTTATAAGTTTTCAACTTATGCTACCTGGTGGATTCGTCAGGCCATCACACGAGCTATTGCCGATCAAGCAAGAACGATTCGTATTCCAGTGCATATGATTGAGACGATCAACAAGCTAGTTCGTACGTCTCGCTACTTAGTGCAAGAACTTGGTCGAGAACCAATGCCAGAAGAAATCGCTGACAAAATGGATATGCCGGTTGATAAAGTGAGAAAAGTCCTCAAAATCGCTAAGGAGCCGATCAGTTTAGAGACTCCCGTGGGAGAAGAGGAAGATTCGCACCTTGGAGATTTTATCGAGGACAAGAAGGTTATTAACCCTTCTGAAGCGATCGTTAATCTCAACCTCGCCGAGCAAACTCGAAGAGTGCTTTCAACACTGACATCCAGAGAAGAAAAGGTTCTCAGAATGCGTTTTGGTATCGGTGAAGAATCAGATCATACTCTCGAAGAAGTGGGTCAGGACTTTAACGTGACTCGCGAGCGAATTCGTCAGATTGAGGCCAAAGCCCTTCGTAAATTGCGACATCCTTCGCGATCTGGAAAGCTTAAAGCTTTCATTGATACCTAGGATTCTAGGGTCCGTTTTATTGCCGACTTTCTCGGTAATAATCCAGAAATTAATTCATCTTTTCAAAGCCAGCTCCCAGGAGCTGGTTTTTTTTTAATTAATGAGCGTTCCGGAGACCCATCAAAAATTAAACAAAAAATCTTCAAAATATAGAGATATAAAATAGTTTTACGATTCTTCGAAAATGGCAAAGATGCTTTTTTATTATTTTGAAAACTGATTTTACAAAATTAACCAGTGACTAATAATCTTTCAAAAACTCCCAAAGAAAATGAGTTTTTACTGTCCCGAAGTAAAACCGGTGGCTGGAACTTCGTCTAGAAGTTTTGTAATCTAAAAGAACAAGAGATTCTCTCGTAATGTTGTCTGTAATCGGTAAGCCAATAATAAATATAAGTGAATGATCTTCGGTAGTATTGAAAGGTACGTTTAATGGCAGACTCCGATGTAGTCAAAAAACTGAATAAACTTGAAATTGATCAATACTCAGTTGTTCAAGTTCTTGGTAAGCATCAAACGGGCCGAGTTTGTCTTGCTCATGACTCTAATAGAAATAAGAAAGTCGTTCTAAAGGGCATTCCCGAGAGCCAATTTGCCAATTCGAGAGTCGCTAGCTATTACCACCACAAAATTCAGAGTTTACTCAATATCGAAAATGAGAATGTCGCAAAGGTTTATGAGGCAGGATGTACCACTCAGTCTGTTTTTACAGTTACAGAATATGTCGAGGGGATGAGTTTAGCGAGAATTGCTGAAACCTCCACTTTGTGTAGTAGAGATGCAAGTCTTCTTTTGCGCCAAGCCCTGCGTGGCGTTCTTGCCCTTCATGATAAGGGAATAATCCACGGTGACCTATGTTCTGAAAACATAATTGTAGATGGATCGGGCATACTCAAAGTAGTTAACCTCGGAATTTTACCCTACTCAATGAAAGAGCAATCGGGGTTGTTTTCGCAACCGGTTGTTGAGCAGTCAAATCCGACAATTTCTCAAACGGGTATTAGAAGCTACTCACCAGCAAAGCCTATTAGTAAGTCCTATTTAGGTTACTGTGCCCCCGAGGTCTTAGAAGGTGAGAGTCAAAGTCCTCGAACGGATCTATGGTCCTTGGGAGCTGTATTCTATGAAATAGTGACTGGTGAAAAGTTTGTACCTATTAGGGATATGGACTCTCAATTGGATATTCTTCAAAGAATGCAGAGTAGAAAAACCCTTTTTGATGAAGACTTTAAGGCTTGGGTGCACCCGGAGTTTGCAGGAATCCTAAAAAAGATGCTCACATCAGATGAATCAGTTGCTTATAGTACTGCGCAACAGGCCTTACTCGATATCGAAGACTATATAGATAACGATTTTGTGAGCCACAAATTTACTGCGAGTCATATGGCTCACACTGTAACTAATGGCGAAGAAATTGAGAATATCTTGTCGCAGAGAGATTTCGACGAGCGATCAAAGAAACGAATTCGTAGCTTAGCCTGTCAGCTTCAGTTCGAGCGCTCATTTCAAAATCAGTCAAATAGCTCACTAATTAAAGAAGCCGTATTTGTTTCTCCCGTGACTCTTGAAGACGCCATAAAAGAATTTAATAAGTATTCGGAGCTCAACTATTTGCAGTGGAAGAGATTTGAGCAATCTGGAAAGGGTGATAATAATTTCCTCTCAGCCGATACGACGGCTCGTTTCCAGATAGCCTATGGTGGATACGCCGAGCGAGTTCGTTTTATTTCAAGAGTCTGTGTCATGGCTTTTTTGGGCTTAATGACTCTTCCATCGAACTTCCTTTCGATAGACCCGGACGCGGATAAAGTCGAGAAAGTATCAATTATTTCCCATAAAAACTTCCCTAACAACGTTTTCTTCCGCAATTTAAGAGACCCCAAGCAGCTTGTTCTAAATGAGTATATCGAAGAGGAAAAATATTTTTTCGATCTATTTAAGAAGCAAAAGAGTTACGAAATAGAAATCCTGAATAAGTACAGCCTCAAGGGTAAAGTTCTAGAAATGAATGAAGCACTCGATAAAGGTAAGTACATTGGTAGAGTTTTTGATGATCGAGGTGTTGTCGTTCAGAATATCGATTTTGAAGTAAGAGATATAATTCCTCCCGAGCTACTTTACCCGGCACAGGATCAAGTTGTGGACTTCTTTGCTTTCGAAGAAATGGAATTCCGTTGGAATCAGAGTGAGGCAGCAAAAAGATATCAAGTTCAACTTTCGCTCAATGAAAATTTTGGAACTCTATTGATGGACGTCACGGTAGAAGGCAATACCCTTAAGTTTCCGCCCCTTTCTGGAGGCACCTACTACTGGAGAGTGCGTCCCGAAACTGGAGAAGAAATCCGTAGCCTTTGGTCTGAAACTTCGATCTTTCATCTACAAAGGGAGCAGAGAAACCGTCTTAGTTTGGTTAAAGTTGAGCCGCAAAAACAGTTGGCTCCAGATTTTGAAATATTGGTAGCATCGAAAACAATTGCCATTCCTAAAGAGGCTAGAAAAAGAGGAAAGCCGACTAAAATGACATTGGCCTGGAGTCGCCACCCAGATGCGCTTTTCTACCGAGTTCAAGTGAGTAGAGACATTGCTTTTCGCAAAATACTTTTGAATCAAAATACATCGGGCTCTAATTACGAAGTGAATATCCGCCGCAGCGGTACCTATTTCTACCGAGTGGCCCTGGTGGACCGTAAAGGGGCTGTCATCAGTCCATTTTCAAAGCCAGGGGTGATTCGCTTGGTGAATAATCGGGGCCGTGGAGCTCAAGCTCGGAACTTCTATAAGTGACCCTTTTTTGGGGCTTCAAAACGACCCGAAAGTGACTCCTTAAGTAGCTAGAATCACCTAATATTTCTAGGCTTGCCAAACTCACAACCCTCTATTAAAACAAAGGTTCTTCTGTGGGGGCTTAGCTTAGCTGGTTAAAGCATCCGGCTCATAACCGGAGGATCCCAGGTTCGAGTCCTGGAGCCCCTACCATTGAATCTTTCGGATGTCGGATATCGGATATCAAGTTTTAAAAATCTATTGGCTCCTTTCATAAACTTCGATTAAATTTCAATATGAAATACTATTGGCTGTCACTCTATCTCCCTTTTTCCTTGATGTTCTTGTTTGTGCCCACCCAAATTTTCTTGGGCAATAAAGAAGAATTAGGGGCTGGGTTCGCGCTCCTTGTTCCCGGTTCAGTTGCACTGATTTTTCTGTTATTAATTTTTGGGCTTAGAAAACAATTGAGAGGGTATATTTGGTTATTCTATGGGACTGCTATTTACATAGGTATTAGCGATCTAGTTTTATCTCCGGGCTTGAGCATTGTTTTTGGTGGAATTCCCACCATCGAGGTGGGAATTTGGGATATTGTAGTCGACCTTTTTGTAATCACCTTGACTATGTCTGGGAGCTTTTTTCTTTTTAGAAAATTCGACATTCGAGGGAGCCTAGTGTCAGGGATAATTATCGTTGCGATACTCGGCTTGTTTGGTTCTTCATTGTTTTACGAGAATTTTAAGGAGAAAGTGCTCCAACCACCTCAAGCGATCTTAAAGAACAAGCCAAATATCTTTCACCTAATTTTTGACTCTCTTTCGGGACACGAATTGAGACAAATCTTTGACGAAAATCCGGAGCTTCGTAGAGAGTTCAGTAACTTTCATATCTACTTTAATGCTCTATCAAACTATCAGTACACCCAGGCCTCTGTAGTAAGCACCTTGACAGGGAAATTACTTGAAGAGCAGGGGGGGAGTTTTGCCGATTTTAGAGAAGCCTATCGCAACTCCAGTATTTTGAATTTGGTCAGAAATAAGGGCTACACCGTCCATACCTATATTGCGGATCGTCGATTTAGTGTTCCTGCTGCAAGTTTCGAACATTCGCACGATACTGTTAGATCGTCGTTACTTTGGTTTTCTAGAGGGTATCTATTGCTCAACTATTCACTAGTCAGAGTCACTCCCACCTTCTTAAAAAGAGTCGTTCAAATATTAATTCATAGACTGAATAGTTTTTTTTCTATTATCTTTCCAAAGTTAATAGTTGGACTGTCTGAACATGAGAATTTACTTTTTTCTTATGAACAGTTTGAGCAACTTAAGAATGACTTAAAAATTATTCCTTCAAACTCTCAGTATATTTACGCCTATTTTTTGCATCCACATTCACCCTTTATACTCAACAGTGAAGGAAGGTATGTCGGAGAGCGGAAAGGCGATGAGGAGTCGGTTGCCCGAAAAGATCAAATAATTGCCACCATTAAGCAGATAGTTAGTTTTTTGAAAATGATTAAAGATAGTGGACACGATGGCAGTCAGATTATAATTCATGGCGATCACGGAGCAAGAGAGCATGAAAAGTTCGTTGTTCCCGAGGGATTTGTTGGTCGTGGACAAATTATTGATAAGAATCCACTTGGCTATGATTATGAACTTGTCCTTTCAAGGTCCAATCCAATAGTGCTTATTTATTTTCCTGAACAAAAGAATCGAGTATTTAAAGAAAATGACTTGGGGGTGCAGTTGCTTGATCTTTTTCCGAGTGTTCTCGGTGCTAATGGTTGGTCAAAAAACCAATACTCGGCAAGCTCACTAGGCAAAGATCTCTACGATAAGAGTCAAATGAGCAAACCAATTAGTTTGAGCCTTGGCTACAGATTTTATTCCAAGGCGAAAGATGAGTACTTATATTTCGGAAGGACAAGTTTCGAAAATACATTTTATAGGTATGAGTGGACCCAGGGAAAAGAGTGGGTTCTCAAGGAACAGAAAGTAATTAAATGGTCTAAAGAAGACTGAATTATATTAATATGCCTGAATTTCTGGATTAACTGGCTTCTTTGGATCTAGTGAAACTGTGAATTTAAAGACTCTTTGTTGATCATTGTGTTCAGCGTAGAAGACGAGTTCGCCATTTTCGAGCTTAGGGGCTTGGAGTTTTGTCATATCCTTTTTTTCAAAACTCGTAATGCGCACTTCTCCGGGGGCTGCGGCTCCTTCAACCTTGTCAATTTCAACCTGCTTATTATATCGATCATCAAAATCAGCGGCGAAAGTCGATGGGTCTGTCACGAGATCGTATTGTACATCGTAAATTCGCAAAAAACTCGTGGCTAAGCCAGCTACGGCATTATCGGAACTATCGAAAAAACTTTTATTATCTTGATAGTATTGCGCGAAGTCCTTTGCGTAGTATTTCTTTTCAACTCCAGATTTGGTGACAAGCAAAAAGTGAGTGTCCTCACTTGGACCTTCTTCGATGGAAACCATAAAATCATCGACAGAATCTTGTTTGACTTTCTCTTTAGCTGGCGTGCAGGCCACAAGGTAGATGAGTACAAAATAACTGAGGAAGTAATAAATTTTCATGGTTAAGACTCTTTTTCAAATAGGTTAGAAAACTCGGGGATAAGACTTAAGATATTTTCATTTCGAGTTTTATCAATGGCTCGGGTATAATCGATAAACTCAGAAAGATACTTGCCGGTCCAATCCTCTTTGAGCATGTACGAAATGACTTCCTGAACTTCAATTTGATTGATCCAATCCTCAAGAGATTCTTTAGCTTTGTTTTTAAGATCGAGAGGAAGTGTTCGAATATTCAAGCACTGGGGATGATTCAAAATATTGAGATAGGGGATTCGACCAAACGACTTTTCGAAGTACTGGATGACTTCACTGAGTCGCAATATATTGTACATTTGAACTGTTGTGTGAATCCCAAGTTCGATGCCAGAATACTCCGCCTCTAAAGAATGTAGTTTTCTAAGATTCTCTTCGACTCGGTTCCATTGAGTAGGATTTCGAATGTACTCGTCGAGAGCTCCGACGCCGTCAACACTGACATTGAGAACCACACTTTTAAATTCTGGCCAAATCTTTAAAAGGCTCTTTGGAAGTACCGTTAAGTTCGTGTTGTACTTAAGTTTAATCTCTTTTGCTTGCCCTGAGTTCACCAACTTAGTTAAAAAATCAACTTGCTTCAAAGAAAGTAAGGGTTCTCCCCCGGTTAAATATATTTCCTCGATGGTCGAGAGTATTGGTTCAAGGTTTTTCCAGGTTTCATCCTTGTCCGGCCAATCTATTCCTTTGAGTCTCTCAATTTCACTGTCAGGTAAAAGATTGTTTGGAACAAGCTCAGCGGTATCAGCAACCTTGTTCCACTCATCAACCCACTTACTGCTGGCGTAAGGGTTACACATTCGGCATTTTAGATTGCAGAGGTTTCCAAGCCGAAGATCAATGTATCGAACATCGATTTTAGGATTTGGATTTTGCTCTTGCTCCGATTGGTACTTTTCATTCCATCTTTGCCTAGCGCTGCGAACACCAGAGTCCTCCTCACGAAAACACCGTTGACACATGTCGGGGCGCTTTCCTGCAATGAGTTCTTCGCGTAGTTTCTTATAGGTCTTCGAGTTCCAAGCCTCTTGAATAGTATTCTTTTCCACAACCATAGGCTTGTCATTGGAGTCCAAGATGAGATTAATTCCAGGAACACTGTTACAGCAAACCCTATACCTACCAGTCGCATTTGTTGCTAACTGGACCCAGGGTACAATGCAAAATGTTGGGCTACGTCCCATTTAAGGCCTTTCCTGGAGAAAATTCTGTATTGATGAACAATCCCTGTAATTTACGATTTTAAAGGTTTTTATTGAATTTGAATAGTATATAATTAGGGCATGTTCTTGAGTAAGATTAAGGCTAAATTGGCCGGTTATTTTGAAGAGAAAGCTCCTGAGCCGGATCCAGATCGGTTTTCTGACCTCTACCCTAAGTGTCTCGATGGAAATATGCTACACATGATTGGTAGCGACTACCGCTATTATCCCTGTTGCTTTACCCGAGTTGGCTTTGGGAAAAAAGAATTCGACGAACGCTTTGGCGACAAACTTGATCAAATCGACATCAGACTTAACTCTCGAGAAGAAATAGTGAATTCTCCACTTTGGCACGAGCTCATAGAGTCTTTCGAAACAAAGCCTATGAAAACCTGCTACGAGTTTTGTGAAAAGAAGTTTAAGCCCAATAGTCAGTTTGACGGTAGAAATGGGTTTAGAGTCGTTGGTGCAAAAAAGAGTTCGGGAAGTTTCTAGATGTTAAATGTTTTTAATTATTTTTCTAAAAACTTTTTGCGAGCTAAAAAATTTCGAAAAATCGAATTAGAAATTTCTACGCGCTGTCCGGTGCGCTGCCCTCTGTGTCCGAGGAATATGAATATAACTGGCGACAAAAGTTGGAATACTGGATTTTTAGAAACAGAGCCCTTGCTGAAATTTATCGATCATGCCGATGCAGAACAACTCATCTTTTGTGGGGGGTATGGAGATCCGATCTATCATCCCGATTTTAAAAAAATAATTAGCCATATATCGAAATATCACCCTGAAATGAGATTGATGATTGAGACCAATGGTAGTTACAAGAAAGAAGATTGGTGGGAAGACCTTGGTAAGCATACGAACAAATACCATAAATTTTCATTTAGCATAGATGGGTTAGAGGATAGTAACGAGAAATATCGAGTTAATGCTGATTGGGCGAGCATTATTAGTGGCATTAAAGCTCTCCGCAGGTATCACAAGGGAAATATTCAATGGAAGTACATATTATTTAGCCACAACCAGCACCAAGTGATCGAGGCCTATAAGTTGGCAATGAGTATTGGAGTTGATCATTTTAAATTAGTAAAATCGGATCGTCACACAGAGGAATCGAGGCCGACTGTAGATTTTGATAAAGTTGAAAGTGATCTTCTATCTTTTCAAGAAACTCGGAAGCAACAGGCCTAGATTTCGATCCCTAAATTATTTTTCAAAATATTTGTGAACTTCACTTCGCCAGGATATTTTTTTTCAAAGTCTTTTGTGTACCCTAAAAATTGGTTCCACAATTTTTCATCAAAGTTGTCTTTTTTCAATGCATTGATAGTCTTTATGAAGCGATCGCCTGAAGCTGCAAGTTTATCGATAATTAAATTTTTTATTTCGTCGGGATAGACACTGGCTCGCAAAAACTTCGGGACGCTCAAAAGGTGATAGGTAATGTTCTCTGGACCAACGATGTTTTCATATTTGTCAAAAAAATCAGGAAGTTGGAATACATTGTAGGCTTGAGTTGTTAAGCCTAGGCTGAGATTAATATTTTCGGGTTTAGTTTTTAGTAGTTTTGTAATGTTCCGATGGACCTTTTCATAGCTGGAGCCAGACCGGATGAAATCGTAGACCTCATTAATCCCATCAATACTCACCTTAATATTAACGCTTTTAAACTTCCTCCATAGTTCAATATAGTCAATGCCTCTATAATTAATTTGAGTCAAATTCGTTGCATATCGAATTTGATATTTATCTGGCGAATATTCTAGTAGTTTTTTTAAAAAATCAAATTGAGCATCGGATAAAAGGGGCTCTCCCCCTGAGAATTGAACAAGCCTAAGGTTGTCGAAAAAATTATCATCACTCTGAATCAATTCGTTTATTTTATTTTCGGCAGAAAGTACACCATCAGACCAGGGCATTTGGGGTCGGTACTTGTCTATAATCTCACGGTCTTCAATAATTCGATTACTACTCTTGGGATGGCACATTTTGCACTTTAGGTTGCAAAGGTTGCTACATTTGACCTCAATGGCAATTGGCAAGCGATCGACGCTAAAGTCGCTATTACAATGGATCTCGGTGTCCTCTCCAAACAAATAATCGTAGTACTCCCATGCTTCTTCTCTATTGGACTTTACGCCAAGATCTTCGTTTCTCCAGCACTTTGTACAGAGTTCGGGCTTTTCACCCGAACTTAATTGGGCTCTCAGCGTTTTGTAGTTTGAATTATTCCAAATGGTCTCCAGGGGCTCGTTCTCTTTTCCAAGCATCGTGTCTTGAGCTTCACAACAGGCAACGATGGAACCATTTGCTTCAATATAGGTGTGTAAGAAAGGGAGTGGGCAAATCGTCTTACTGGTATTTTTAGAAATTGAACTAGTTGTCACTCTTTTTTCCATTTCTCAGCTTTTTGATCGCTTCTCTTATATTAATTCTATTAAAAGCTCCATCGCGACTAAAATCATTCCATTTACTATCATCGCTCGTGGCTATGTGAACGCATTGGCTGGGAGTAATCCCGAAGTGTGTACAGACTTCTTTTTGATCAATTCTGTATTTTTCAACCTGAGTATCGGCAGAAAAATTCTTCATAAGATCTATTCCGATCATCAAATTGAGATGAATGCTATGGTTCCATTCATCTTGAAGAACAAGTTTATCCGTTGGCAGATCACTAAAATGGTCCCTTTGAAAGCGCATTCCTGAACGATAGTTTCCACAGGTGAGCCCCTTTGTTAAAGAAAAAGCGACCGTTGTTATGGCCGGGTGGCTCAGGTCAATGTTGATGCCCTCACAGGTTCCAAACCAGGCCATATCCAAAAAAACGGGAATATTTAAACGCGCACATTCGCTGAGGAGCCAATCCATTTTTGGGTGCTTCCCTCCGTTGCCGCTAAATGGATATGATAGAATAACGGCGTCGTTCTCTTCTAAGGGACGATCATCAATAAAATCTTCGGAGTATTTAAACTGGCAGGTTTGCCACGAATAGGGATACTCCCCGCGGAAGGCTCGAATTTTTCGACCAGACGACATCGCTTGAAAGTGAAATTGATCGATGGCCTGCGTAACACCTAGACTAACGGACTGCAGAGGAAAGCTTTCGAGTCCCTTGATTTCATTTAATTGACTCGAAGCAATCCAGTTTTTGAAAGTCGATTTATAGAGATCTATGTTTACCATTGAGCTAAAAAGCTCGGAGTCACTGAACCAGGAAGAAATGATTTCCCCGAGGTGAATCCTTATGTCATCGTTGTAAATAGCATTTCCCGACTGAATTAGTACTTCCGGTTTTAGCTTGATAAGTCCCATGAAAGATCTCTTTCTTCTTTATTGACACATGGAAGCTGACGGCCCCTAGATAAACTGTTCTAATATCAGTATAATGCTAAGAGCTTAATTTTCCAATGTTAGTGAGGAATTATGCAAGAGAGCCCCGTAAAAATATTTTCTGAGTTCCAAAAATTAGAAGAAATTATTGTGGGATCAGCTCATCCGAAGGATGCATTTTACTTCTCTAATGACCCAGAGTTGAAAGGTGGGCTTGAAACGATTTTAGGTGAGACCGAGGAAGATCTCGGTGAGCTGGTAAAGCTATTAGAGGGTATGGATGTCACGGTAAAGCGTCCGAAACACCTTTTTGAGTTGGGAAAAGAAAATCGGGTTAATACAATTGATCTCGGTGTCTTTGATTTTACCTTTCCAAACCACCCTTTGATGCCTCGAGATACCGTACTTATTTTAAACAATAAAATCATCCAGACCTATACCAAAAGCGAAAATCGATTCTTCGAAAATTGGCACTATTATGACCTGTTTTTAGATTATTTTGAGAGGGGTGCGGATTGGATATCGATGCCCGAGCCCTATATTGAAAACAACCCACCGACTTATTCGGAACTAGAAAATCAAAAAATTCTTTTTCACGCGGCGAATGTCATAAAATGTGGAAGAGACTTGTTCTTTAGCCAGCCGAGTTTTGGTGAATATTCAAAAAAGGGAAAGGGAACAGAAATAGGTCTCGAGTGGATTAAAAGAGTAGTGGGGCCAGAATACCGACTTAACCCAGCTCCTTGCGCTGGTCATATTGATGGAAAGATTGCATTAATAAAGCCGGGTGTGTTGATTGCTTGGGATCAGAGCCATATCCCAGATAAGCTAAAGCCTTGGCATCAGATCTTCGTTGATACAGGAAGTCCCTTTCCGGAACATTTTAATAAAATTAAGAAAAAGAGGTTTTATAAAGACTTTGTACAAGAGTGGCTTAGTGAATGGATTGGATATGTCGACGAAACGGTCTTTGATGTAAATATGTTGAGTGTTTCCGAAAAAGTTGTCATTACGAATGGGTACAATAAAAAAGTGTTCGATGAGCTTAAAAAACACGGTGTCGAAGCCGTTCCATGGAACTTTCGTCACCAGTATTTTTGGGATGGCGCCATTCATTGTGTGACTTTGGATGTCCGAAGAAAAGGCGAATGTGAGGATTACTTTGCATAAAAAACCTTGTCTTGCGCCATGGAGAGCTCTTGCGATTGGCCCCGATGGGACTATTCAGCCAGATGTTCAATTCGTCTCTGGTCTCGGGAATATAGACCGGGATGACCCAATTGAGGTATTTGAAGTCGGCGGATTCGAAAAACTACGAGAGCTGTTTCGGAATGGTGTCTTTCCTGAAGATTGCTCGAATTGTAAGAAGAAAGAAGAGTCCATTGGCCACTCGAGACGGCAATTCTTTTTTGACAAGCTAAATCCAAAACAAGGAGATGTAGACAATGTTGTCCTGGAGTATTTGGATTTAAATATATCTAACTTTTGTAATTTAAAATGTCGAATGTGTAATTCAGTCTCCTCATCTTCGTGGATAAAAGAGGACCTATATTTGAATGAAAATTACGAAGGGTTCCATAGGCCTCGTTTCAATCGCCCTCGAAAGATTCAAGATGAAACCATTGAAAACCTTTTATCTAGCCCTAAACTTTTTCAGAAACTAAAGTACCTTTCATTGAGAGGCGGTGAACCTCTTTTAGAGTCTAATAATATAAAAGTTTTAAAAAAGTTAGTAGAATGGCGGATAGCTAAAGATATCACTCTCGATTTATCAACAAATGGTTCGCAAATTAATCAGGAACTAATTTCTATTCTCTCCCACTTTAAATCAGTTGAATTTCATCTAAGTATTGAGTCATCGGGTCCATTATATTCCTATATTCGCGGTGGCGACTCCTTTGGAATTCATGATTTAGAAAAAAACATACCTCTATTTAGAAATGTCCCTAACTTGCAGTTAATTTTTACAATAACAATGTCGATCTACAACATATTATCCCTTTCAGAAACCCTTGATTGGTTTGAAAAAACTAAAGTCGATACTGATGAAATTGTGATGTCTAATACTGTTGTGAGACCTGAGTATTTGAATTATCAAATTTTGCCAAACGAAATAAAAGAGATTGCTTTGGAAAAGTTGAGTAGAAATACAGTCGTAAAGAGACACTATGAACTTCCCGTAAATCGTCTCGTACTAGACACGGGCTTTGAAAAAATAAAAGCGAGCCTGAAATCTGACTTCTTTTCCGACCTTCGATCTAGTGAGCTGAGAAATCAATTTGTTCGATATAATCAGGCATTAGATAAGCTGCGAGGCACCTCTCTTCTTGACTACATTCCAGAATTTTCGACATTTTACTCGAGCCAGGTTCAATAAATGATAGATCAGTTAGAGAATTTTTATAAATCTTGGGATCGAAATATAGAACTCGATAGGGAAGTACCGATAAGCGATCAATTGAAATTAGAGTCGAAGAATAACTTACCATGGTATCAGTTTGATTTACCTGATTTCCCACTAGCCGAAATTTTAAGTGAAGTAAAAGCGACAAAAAACCTCTTCGTTCCCCATAGGGATTCAGAGGGAAATCACCTTTGGAGAGGAATTTGTCTCCATGGTTTGGGCAAAGAAAAGACAATGTGCCCCGAGGACTACGGAATTTCCGAAAAGGATGCTCACTATTCTTGGACGGAGATCGCCGATCTCTGCCCGATAACCAAAAGGTATTTTTCAGAAAGCTATCCTTCCGAAGCTTATCATCGCATCCGATTTATGTTGATTGAGCCAGGTGGCTATATACTTCCGCACAGAGATCGAGATCGAAAGGGACTGAGGGGGCCACTGTCAATTCCTCTGACTGTCCCCGACGAATGCCACTTTGTTGTTGAAAACTTTGGTCGAATTCCACTGGAGTCAGGTAAGGGCTATTTGATCGATCTCTCGAATAGACACTCTGTTTGGAACCGGTCTAACGAGGATCGATATCACATTATTGCCGAAGCCCACTATAAAAAGGGATATAATGATTTCTTAAAACTCATTGCTCAAAGTGGATTGGATCGACTCGATGAAGACGAGAAAATTACTTATTCAGCTATTTTAAAGAGACTAGGTTTGTAAAGTCATGTTGAGAAAATACGATCTCGAACTTAATAAAATGTTAGAGAAGTCAGGGGGCTTGTATTTTCTAGATTCGAAATACCTCAAAAACTTAAATTTCAATTCCACTGAGACTTCGGAATTATTTGAAGCAATTAAGAATTCACTTCTAGAAAATTCTAGGGATGAGAATGCGAATGTCAGGGCGACTCAATCATTTTCAAAGGTCTATGCTCCGCAAATTGGCTATAGAATCTCGAGAGATGGAATTAATTGGGAAGTTCATCGTGTTTATGAAAAGCCAATAAAACTCGATCGTTTTGCTATTAGAGAAAAAATTCATATCTTTTCTAGTAGCTTTGATTGGTTGAAAAGCCAACTAGACGCCCCACTCTTTGAACGATTGGTAAATATCTATGAGGTCATAGCCAAGACGAACGAAGAGTTGAAGTTCAATTTTCCAAAGCTTCAAAATGAACCTTTTCTTAATCAAATGATGCTCATTAAATATTCAACCTCCGCGAAAGAGTATGATTACAATCTAAACTATTTGGGTTCTACGAGCTTCGGGGACATTCACGATGATGAAACACTTTATTCAGTCCATTTGGGTGACACTTCAGGCGAATTACAGTGTTTTGACTATGAAGACGATGGCTGGACCAATATTCAATTTAAGGATCAAATGCTATTACTTCTCGGTCGATATTCGTTGATAGATTCATTTAAGGCGACGTCCCACCGGCTTATACCTACCAGAGAAAACAAATCCAAGGAACGCTATTCATTTATTGTAGAATATGTGCCTGCGGGACACAGCTCTGTAGAAATAAAATTCTTCGAGCATCATGAAAACCACAAGATAGACAGGGATTCTGAGAAAAAATTTGTTATTGATTCTAGAGACCGAGAGAACAATTCTGTCGATAAGAAAATAGTGGATTTCACTGAAGAAGTGGTTCGATTTCATTATTTTTTTGAACTCATGTTAAATGAGAAAAGACTCGTTCGATTGGATAAGGCCGATTTAAATTCCCTCTCGGGTGATCGGGGACAGATTATCTATATCGAGCCGGGGTTCGTTCCTAGGGGAGATGAGGCCCTGGAGCTTTTACTTAAATATGCGGACTTGTATAGGCACAAATACTTTGTTTCTTTTCACCAATGGCACCCTAGTAGCTATATGAGTGTTCTCAATTGGAATTCAAAAAATAAAAGCGAAATTATCAAGCTGATCAAACGGGGAAAAATATTCGAAACTTTTAAGGAATTTCCCTTTTATCACATCGATTGTAAATATGACGAATTTGGTTCGGGGCATGTTTATGCAGGTGATGACCCTAGGCAAACAGAAGAGTCCTTAGAGCGAGAGCAAAATATTCAGAAGGAAAACAGAAAAAGAGGATTTGATAGGGTTTTTGTATTTAACACCGAAAATTACAATGACCTAGAGGGGCTCGAAAAACCCAATATGGATTATCACCTTATTGGATTGAGTTCGGGTTTTAAGCTTTTCGCCCTCTGGAGTAAGCTGGGTAAGGGCTGTCGAAAGGTGAGTTATTTTGATATCAATAGAGATTCACTCGCTTTAAAAAAGAGTTTGATTCAGTCCTGGGATGGTCGCGATCTCATTGAGTTTCTAGGAGATAATCATTGGAACCTAAGGCAGTCTTTTCTTGGAGACAAAATGAAGCTCGAGGAAGCCTGGCAGAAAGAGTTGAGCTGGTGGGGCGGTGAGAGGGAATTCCAGAAACACTGGATGGAGTTCAAGTTACTGGAATTTGACTTCTACGAATTAGATCTACTTAAGTCTATACATCAGTTATTTGATAGGGTTTCTACTGATGAAAAGAATATTTTGTGGGCTAGCAATGTTTGGTATAATGAGTTCAGCTTTAGTGCTTTGGGTCAGGATTACGGAAAGGCCTATACTAAATGGCTGAAAGACTTGGTCGCCCATGACCCCCAGATGCTACTATTGCAAGCGCCTGAAACGACTTTGTTTTGTAATAAAATGATACATGGCAAACCAGTTTCGGAAATTCTAAGGGAGATTTCATAGATGATCTTAACTCGATTTCGTAACCTGATAAACTCTGATTTTGCTCAAAGCTCTTTTTTAAATCATGAAATCGCTTTTATGAGATCTCAACTCCACAAGGTAGACCATGAAGGTCTCAGGGACTTTATTAGCAAAAACTTGCATGAGGATAAGAGTTACCTTCCGAGAGAAGAGATTTTACAACTCAAAGGACGAAGAGAAAAATTTGAAGCTATTAAAAATTGTCGATCTATCAGTACATTTAGGATAAAGAAAGAGTTTCCGTATAAAAAATCCCTAGAAGAGGCAAAGGCCCTAAAACACCTTTTTACGGATCACAGAAGAGATCCCAACTACGGATGGAAAGCTTTATGCCTCCATGGAAGCTCTCCGGGACACACCAATGATTTTAATATGTATGGTTACAAGTCGAGGGAAGAAGCTAATTATCAATGGACTGAGATTGCTGATCGATGTCCAGTTACCTCAGAGTGGTTTAAAGAAAATTGGCCATATTCTGAATTTCATCGCTTGAGGTTTGTTTTACTAGAACCAGGGGGCTCAATTACACCACATCGTGATACAGATGGAGAGAGAGGTTTTTTTGCCGTTAATATCGCTCTCAATCAGCCTTTCGGCTGCAATATGTTTATGGACCAATTTGGCATAGTTCCCTGGAGACCGGGAGATATTCGTTGGATGGATATCGGAAATCATCACGCTGTATATAATTTTTCGGATGAAGATCGTTATCATATAATTGTACATGGGCTTCAGGGGCCTCGTTTTGAGGAATTCGAGGATATGATTGTCAATAGCCTTTAGACCGCCAGCCCAATTAGATGTTGAACAGAAAAGAATCTTTTGATGGATTACCTTAAGAAGAAAAACTTTTGTCGGATGCCATTCAGCCATTTAGCGATTGAAGGGCAGGGTGATGTCAAAGCTTGTTGTCTGGCCCCCCCATTTAAGGACAATGAAGGTGGAAGCTTTAATCTCAATAAACGGAATCTGTCTGAAATAAGAAGTTGTAGTGACTTTATTGAATTTCAAAAAAGTTTCAAAAACGGAGAGAGACACCCCTATTGTCAAACGTGCTGGAATGCCGATGATAGTGGTCTCACTTCGTTGAGAAAAACCTTTAGTGAGATCGTTGAAGATTATGATTACCAAGAAGGACAGGACGAGCTCATTTTTTTAGAAATTAAGCTCGGTCTTAAATGCAATCTTCGTTGTGGTATTTGTAACCCAGTCAATAGTTCAAAGTGGGCGGAGCTTCATAGCGCGATTGGAGACTCTAGAAAAGAGGAGTCAGACGAACTTTTACAGCTATCTACCTGGGTCGAGCAAGATCGTTTTTACAGTTTTGATAATTTTTCTGGGGTAAGACTTTTTCATATAATGGGTGGAGAGCCATTTTTGGTAAAAGAAAATGAGCGCCTCATTGACCTCATAATAGCTGAGGGCGACCCTTCGAAGGTTACTCTTTGGTATAATACTAACGGGACAGTTTTTCCTAAAAAGTTAATTGAAAAGTTTCAACTATTTAAAAAGGTCAAGATCACCTTGAGTATTGACGATATTGGACAAAGATTTGAGTTTCAAAGGTTTCCCGCAAAATGGAACATTGTAGAGAGAAATTTCGAAAAATTTTCTGACATAGTGAACGAAAAAATTCAAGTCAAACTCGATGTATGTTGGAATCTGCTCAATAGTTACTATATCGAAGAAATTGTAGCTAAATTAGCGCCCATCGATCGAGATCTTTTCAAATTGGACTGGCCGAACTTAGCCCATAGAGTCCACCATTACGCTGGCGATGCCCTTGCTTTACATGCCCTTTCAGAAAAACAAAGAGAATTGTACTCCGAGAGATTAGAGTCAGCCAAAAGCAACTTGCCTGAAGACTATTCACCTCTTGTTGAAGAGCTACAAAAAGCTATTTACTCAAAACCTGTAAGTGAAGAAATTATAGAAACAAGAAGAAGTAGAATCTCATTTTTGGAACATCATCAAAAGATGCCACTTAAGGATTACTTTGCGTCTTTAAGCACAATTTTGATGTGATATTTGAGCTAACTCTGAAAAGTTTCCCAAGGAAGCTCTTTTACTTCAATCAAATCTAAATTGTGTGCCGTAGAAAAAAATGTTCTCGGGATAAACTTCTCTCCGTCAAAAAAGGCATAGTTTCCATAGAGCCAATTTCCTGGTGCTTGCTTTTTATAGTACGAAACAATTTCGTTCAGCTTGTTCATTCTATAGTTGTAGCTAAAGTACCAAGAGGTGGGGGCAAAATTAAAGATATTGCTTAGAGAGATAAGAGTCGCGCCCTGGTTTTGTTCTGTATTCCACGGAGACTCGAGAAACTTATTTGTAAAAGCATTCATGTTTAAAAACTCGAAACTTATGCGCTCTTTTAGATTATTGAACCAACTCTTAAAGTTGTTCTCGGTGGTGAAAAGGTTGTTAAATTCACTCCACTGTTTTTCTGCCTTTGAATGAGCCTTTACAAGTCCGTGACTTTGCTCAAGAACGAAGTCCGCGTATTTAGAGCCATTCCAGTCGTTGAAAAGTCTTTCGTAGACCTTTAGAGAAATGTCGGACGTATCATAGATAAAGAGACGAGTTTTCTGTTCCTCATTGTCTATGTAATCAAATAACTTTAAGAGCCTCAAGGGTAACAAGCCACTGGCGGGAATGACAAGGCAAGAAAGTGGCCCTATTTCATCGACGAGGTCTTTAGAGAAATGCTCAAAATCTTCTGTGTTGGCGACGAAAAAAGAATTGGTATTAAAAGCATAGTAGTTATTAAACACTGCGAGTGCGTCGAGGAATTTGCTCTTACTCTGTCTGTTAAATCTAACAAAAGTAGACTCGGACTGGTCATCCATCTCTTTGCACTCATAGGTTTCTGGTAAGTTAAGGGTCACTCGATCAGTATTGCCATTAAAGGATAGGACTGCATTTTGGTTTCTTAATTTCTTACAATCGAAAATAAAAATACTGGATTCTGCCTCAATGTGTTTCGAATCCTTTTTTATATTCCTGCCAATAAAAAACTCTTCATTATTGTTTATTGTTTCACTGACTTTATCCATAAAAAGGTCTAGGTGATGAAAGCATATCTCATCTTTGATCTGCAGAATAAAGTCATAGTTTTCATCATTTAGGTGCGAATTAATATCATTGGCGTTACTTGTAGTTTTGATTGGATACTTTGTATCTATTGAAAGTTGCGAAAATAGAAAAGAAAAATGATTTTTTAATATATCGATCGGGTGATCGACATCATCCTTCTTGTATACCAATAGAATCAATAGCTTTAAATTATTTTTCTTGTTCATCTCATCTCCCAAGGGACAGATAGGTAGGGAAGATTCAATTCACTAGCAGGAAGAAGTCTTGGATTTTGTGCTGATTCAGTTGAAATAGATTCAGAGGACCTCAGGGTGAAAAGTGTATCGGTGTATCTGGAAAACTCTTTGATCAGGTTATTAATTATTTTAACTTTAGTATTGTAAGGGGCCTTTAGGGATTCATTAAGCGATGTTAGGTAATTAGAAAAGCTGAATATAATAGGTAACTCTTTTATCGGGTCTGGATAAGAGCGTATTGGAAACCCTGTAGCGAAAGGTGTTGCGTCGAGAAAGTGGATTTTATTCTCAGCAAATAAGTATTTAAGGTACTCCTGAATCGAGTCATTATTAATGAAAGTCTGAAAATCATTGTTTATAAAGGACTCAATCTGGGGAGTTTCTTTAAAAAGTTGATTCCACTTAGGTTCGTCGAATTGTTTTGTTTTCAAGATTTCTTCAAAGAACTCTAGGGTGTAGAAATCATTATCATAAATTAAAACATGCGCTACCGATTTGTTACTTTCTGCCAAATACTTAATGATCGACAAAAAACTAAAGTCCATCGCTGGGTAGATCACTTTAAAATAATCGTGGTCTGCTAGAAGGTTGCAGTCGACATTTGGAATCGACAAGTCGAAGTCTCTGTGTGGAAGGTAGCTGTTAAGTCTATTTTTTAAATAAACAAAATTGTCGTAGTAGTCTATTTTTTCACGATATAAGATATATTCTTTTGAATGTCTAATTTTTTCGGTAAAAGGTGAAAACGTAAAACCACATCTCAACGCCTCTGCAATCCATTGAGCGCCTGGTGAAAGGTTAAAAAATTGAGATTCGCCTTCACCCTTTTTGGTCCATAGGGGAGTATAGTCATCGTGATAATCTTCATCGGATCGGGTCACATTGGGCAAATTAAAAGATTTATCCTTCTCCTTACATCTATAAGGAAAGCGCGCCATTTCTCTGAATTTTTGTAAGTCCATTAAGAACATCTGTTCATGAAGTTCGTAATAGCGCTCTTTTCGATCAAGTATGTGACCAATGCAAAAGTGGTTTTCTGTCCATAGCTCCTGGATTCCTTCGATCATTTGTTCGAAATCGTTAAAAATAGTTCCCTCTCTAATAAGAAGTAAATATTTGAAGTTTCCAGCTAAAGCCTTTTCGACGGCCTCTTCTGTTTCTTTGGCATAGATAATTTCTGTGCCCCTATAATTCGCAAAATTCTGGTGAACATAGGAAAGGTGATTTCTGGCCATATCGAGGCTAAAGCCATCTACTGGCCTATCTTTATAGTGGAAGCATATGGCCAAAGGACTGCCATCAAAGGGAATTTTCAAGTCTTTACTCCTCAAATATATAGTTAGACTCATTTCCTTTAGAATTATAGAATGTGGGATATGAATGGCTCACGCAATAAAAATTTTTGTCGTTTACCCTTTAGTCATTTAGCCATTGAGGGCCAAGGTGATGTCAAAGGCTGCTGTTTGACACCAGCTTTTAAGGACAACCAGGGTGGAAACTTTAATCTCAATAAGAGAAGTCTACTCGAGATCAAAGAATGTAAAGATTATTTGGAGTTTCAAGATAGTTTTAGGCAGGGCAAGAGGCATCCCTACTGCGAAGAGTGCTGGCATGCTGACGACAATGGAATGAAGTCTTTGCGTGTCAAGTTTAGCTCAATGTTAGAAAGAATGGGCTTTGAGAATAAAGACGAAGAGTTGATCTTTTTAGAAATTAAAATGGGTATCACTTGCAATTTGCGTTGTGGAATTTGTAACCCGGTTAATAGTTCGAAATGGGCTAAGCTTCATATTGAACGGAATGATATTAGAAAAAGCGAGTCAGAAGAAATGCTCCGCCTTTCTAACTGGGTAGAGATGGATCGTTTCTACATGCCCGAGAACTTTTCCAAGGTCAGGCTTTTCCATATTATGGGTGGAGAGCCCCTTTTAATTAAAGAAAACGAACGACTTCTAGATTTAATCATCGAGCATGGCAAGCCTGAAGAAACGACAATTTGGTACAATACCAATGGAACTATTTTTCCCGGGAAAGTACTCGAAAAGTTGAAGAAATTTAAACGAGTGCAGTTTTCTTTAAGTATTGATGATGTAGGGCGAAGATTTGAGTACCAGAGGTTTCCTGGAAAGTGGGACACGGTAAAGAGAAATTTTGATAAGTTTTCTGAAATCGTTAGCGATCAAATTCAAGTCGAACTCGACGTCTGCTGGAACCTTCTCAATACATTCTATATTAAGGAAATCATAGATGAACTAGATCCGGTGGATACTCAACTTTTTGGGCATGTGTCACGGAAATTGCCAAACGGTCGTCATCATTACTCTGGGAAAAGTTTGGCACTCGACTCCATGAGTGCTGATCAGAGAAAGAAATATATCGCTAAAATTCAGGATGCTAAAAATTTTCTTCCGAACGATTATGCTCCACTAATAGATGAGTTATCCAGGACTATAGAAGCAAAACCCGTGAATGAAGAGAATATTCTCCTTAGGAATGAGCGAATCGAGCTCCTCTCATCGAGTCAGAAGATGCCCTTTTCTGAATATTTTCCGGAGCTATCAGAAGTTCTTGAGATTAGTTAGTCATCAAGTTTAAAGGAGTTTCCCATGGGTGCTGATCGAGTGAAATTTCCTGAAAGTTTTTGGCGTGGATCAGATCTCGTTGGTTTTCGGGTTTAGTCGCAAAAACATTTTTTGGTTTTAAGAAATAAACAACCATTTCTGGCTGACTAGTTTTCAGATGAGTCATAATTTCATTCAGTCTCCTCACACGAACAGAAAACGGGTGTTCGAGTGAGCAAATCCAGTACGTGAAGATATTACTCATGGAGAAATAGGTATTACCTTCTCTCGATTCGTTGAGAAAAAATTTGTCCTTGAAATTTCTCGCGAGAGCATTGGATTTATGAGAGTGAAAAGAGTACTCATTGCGGATTTGTTTAAAAAAGCTAAGCCACTCACTGAGCCCTCCAAAAGAGTCTATAAACCGACTCCACTGCTCTTCGTTGATGCGAGCCTTACATAGAAAAGAAAAAGGCCCCTCAAAGAGGCGATGATAGTCTTTTCCATCCCAAGTATGAAACAGGTAATTATATATAAACAAGGCACCTATCGAAACATCATAGATTTCGATAGACTTCTGGGTAGATTTTCCGATACCGGTCTCCCTGATTATATCAAAACACATCAAACCACTGGCAGGCAAAATGAGGTGATCAAAGGGGCCTAGGTTTCGGAGACCCTTATTAATAGACTCTGTATTCCTTGAAAAAAAAGAGTGAGTGTCGAAGTTAGTCAATTTTAGAAGTGTTTGTAGGGACTGGTAGTAATTCACGTCGGATTCGTTGTTTAACATCACCGAGTGCATTGCACAGTCATCAGCGCTAATCAATCGTGGTTTAATTTTCTGATGCTTTAAAACATTGGTAATTTCACTGGGTTTAATAACTGAATTGCTAATTTCGGATCGTTTCAAGTCCACTAGTAAGGCACGCCATGTATCTACTCGATCGATGCTCAGACAAGCAGCCACCACGGAACAGGAGTCCTCAAGGTAGGCTGGAAAGTCCTTAAGAAATCGTTCCAAATAGTGAATGACGAAACCTGATCTTATTACGAGTAAGTAATCATAGTTTTCTACAGAAAACGAATTATTTTCGGAGTTCTCTAAAATCAGGTCGAAATTGTGAAACATGTGAAATTCATTGGCCAAATAAGATAGAAAATTTCTTTCAAAACTCGGATGTTTTTGATCCATGTGAATATTATCAAGAATGACAGCAGTTTTTTTATTTTCAAATAGAGGAGAAATATTCACTAGTTGTTCCTACGCAAGCTCAGAGAGTTCAGGAAAAGTATCTTTAAAAGAAGTTCCTCGGATTTGATCACAGCTCTTTGTAAAATTCTTGAATTTGATGAGGTTTTCTCGGTCTTGAAAATTCATATTTGATTTCAGGTATTCAATCATAGATTCAATTTGGCTCGAAATGCGCTCACTCCGGCTCGGGTAAGACTGAAGGTGCTCCAGGGCTTTTTGTTTTAACTTCTCTGGAAGTATTTTTATATCTAAGTACTCAGGAGATGAAAGCGTTCTAACACTTCCAGTATTTGGGAACTTGTCCCAAATATCTGTTATTGAGAAGAGATTATAAATTTGCCAAGTAATTGAGAACTCAAGTTTTACGTTGTCACAACTATCCTTTATATGTTCAAGATTATCCTCAATCTTCTTCCAATCGGAGGGAAAGCGGATATAGTCGTTTTGTTTTCCGATCGACTCTATAGAAACTCGAAGCTTTACTTCTTTAAAGTTCTTCCATAGACCGATTATTTTATCATTGGTGATAGTCAAATTCGTGTCATATTCAAGGCGAATATTCTTTGCTAGATCTTTTTCAACACAGAACTCAAGAAATTTAAAGTGTTGATTGATTAAAAGAGGCTCTCCTCCAACTAAATAAATTTGTTTAACATCTTCGATACGACTTTCTAAAGTCTTCCAGAATTCTTCACTCTCAAACCACTTAAATTTACTTTTGTCTTTAGGGGCCCATGCGCCCCCTTGCTTTTCGAGAAAGATTTTTTCGCCGGTATCGTGGAAGAACTCTTCTCCACTTAGCGCTACATAGTCAGAGTACCAAGCACTCGAGCTTGATGGGTGACACATTATACATTTTAAATTGCAGAGGTTGCCGAAGCGGAGGTCCAAATACGCTAGCTTGTATTCAGACACTGTTCCTTGAGCATCCGTAATTTCTCGCGCCCGATCAATATCGATTTGGTCTTTAAAATCCCTATTAGTAATAATTCTCTTTGATTTGAGTCCAATGGACTCCTTATCCCAGCAGGTTTTACAAAGTGGATTTTTAACTCCAGATAGGAGGTCAAGGCGAAGGCTTTTAGCTTTTTCGGCATTTATGGAATCAAGGAAGTCTTCATCTTTGGCGTTGTAAATACTGCCATCAGTTCTTTTTAGGACTCCTTTTTCAGGGTCATTAGAATTCGTCATAAGGCAACATGTTCTAATATTACCATTAGGTTTTGTAGAGAGTTGAATCCAAGGAACTGCACAAAAAGTGTCTTTCATAATGGACCTATTTTAGCTAATACTTGAGCTCGGGTCTACCTTGCGTTCAAAATCACTCAGAAGTTTATTAAATGATTGGCGATTTTCTTTATCTGAGGCCTCGGTATATTGCCAGAAGCGATTAATAAGGCTTTGGTCAAATTCTCTCTGAGTTTCCATCCATTGGACAAAATCATTAATTTGCCGGTCGAGCTGAATGGCAGATCGTCCATAAATGTCATATTTGTTAGCATTAACACTTTTGGCTCTACGAATCGCTTCGGTTTTAATCTCATTACTCCAGATTCGAGCGTCCAAAAAATCTGGCGATGTAACCCTCGATGAATGCCAGGCGATGCCGAGGTCGCCAACGATATAATCAATGGTCTTATCCACAAATATTGAATTATAGGCGTTTAAAGTTGTGGTCCCTTTGATTGATTTCACCTGTTCAATTTTTTTAACTGCTTCAATATTTTTCTTTAGATCTTCAGATTTAGTGCCAAATCGAATGTATTCATTGAGTTCGGAAAATCCGTCAATGGAAATGGTAAGGTGTACTTCTTTAAATTGACTCCAGAAATCGAGAATTTGAAATTTCTCGAAAGATAGAATCGTCAAATTAGTCGAGTACCTGAGGGTTGTCTCCTCTGGCTTTCCATTTTCAATGACCTCCTCTAGAATTTTATAATGGAGGGGATCTATGAGGGGTTCTCCACCAGCAAAATCAAGCATTCTCAGGTCGGATACGAATTTTGAAAAATTCTCCATGAACTGAGTGTTAGAAAGGTAAAGGTCTAAGGAGGGATTCTTTTGTAAATCATTTTGCGCAATAACGCGGTCAATCCAGTTTTGGTATTCTGGTTCGTAGAAAGATTTCAGGTTTTCCCAACTTTTAACCCATTTAGTTGAGGCCGCTGGGGAGCACATCTTACACTTTAAATTACAGCGATTAGAGAGTTTTAACTCAAGAGTCGGCAAAGTCAGATTCTGATCCTTTAAGTGAACGCCAACATTTTTTCCATAGTCGACAATACGGGAAACATTTTGACTATTGCGAAGACTGACGATCCCCATGGACTCCGAGCGCCAACAGGTAGCACACTCCTCTACTTTGACCCCTTTTATGAAGTTATCTCTAATCTCTTTCATTTTGGGGCTATTCCAGTAGTCTAAAACCTGCCCGTCCTTGATGTTGCCAATTGGGCGACTTCTGCAACAAAGTCTAATTTCACCGGTCGTCGTGGTCGACAAGTGACTAAAGGGAAGAATGCAGAAAGTCGATTTGTCGATATCAACATTCAACTCTTCAGAGAGTTCTTCGATGTAGTTGTCTTGTCGCTCGAGAAAGTGCTCTTTACTCATGAGTCTTCTTACCTAGTCGAACTCGATCTTTGTGATCGGGATGATATTTGGTGAGCTGGATATCGGCTGCACAGTTACAGGATTTTTTATTGCAAATAACTGTATCTAAAGGAATTTCAAATCCGTCATAGATTGAACCAAGTTGAGCACCTTGTCGACAGATGGCTCGCCAAACATTTCCTTCATTATCGATCGTAATATTTTGAATTCCTGCCCAGCATTCCCAGCCAGAAAATCTATTTTCCTCTGTCATCAGAAGATCATTAACGTTGGACTCTTCGGTGGTTTTTTCGCCAGAGACTTCATCGACAAAATGAACGAGTATGTTTTTAAAGCTAGAAGAACTCATTTGAATGCTCCCAATCTCTGCAGTTCGTCCTCTGAATAGTAATGTAAATTACTATCTTTTATTTTACTCCACTTGGGCCCGTGACCGCCACTTTGTCCAGAGTTAAAGGGCATGAGGTAGAGGCCATTTTCATCAAATTGCGGGCGAACTCTGCGGAGCGCGAATGATACATTTTCATCTTTCATGAGTTGAGCTAGCTCTAGAGACTCATTCACTTTTCCGGGAATGGCCATAATGTGCAAATGAAGATTTCTGTTTTCGGTGAGTGCTGATCTAATTTCTAGAACTTTTTCTTTTACTTTCTCAAGTTTTGCAAATTCGAAGTGAATTGATAAAATGAGATAGTTCACATATTCAAGTGACTTAATGTAGGTTTTAGCTGGCATACTTGCATTACTTGTTACCGAAATTCTTTGGATGCCACTATCCTTAATCATCTTTATGATGTCAAAGAATCGAGGGTGTAAGTAAGGTTCTCCTCCGGTTAAGCTAATGCGTGTCTTCTTTTTATGGTTCTTTGTATAAGTCGCGATTCGATCTACGGTCTTTTCAATAACTTCCATGTTGAGGTGTTCAGATTTTTTATTGTGTATATTGGGGCTGCAATAAGAGCAATCATAGTTACAGCGTGGGCCCAAGTTCCACTCGACTCGGAATAAATGATCTCTTGGTGGGTCTATGTCTTCAACTGCTACGATTTTCTTAGATATATTTTTTAAGTTCTGGGTAGAGTCCAAAGTAATCTTCATTCCTTATTTTGTCGAGATCTCTAGTAAAATTGATAAAGGTATTAAATAAATCTTGGTCGAAATCAAAAACTTTTAGTTGTCCGGAAAAATGTTTAAAGTCTTCTAATTCTTCGAGGTCACTGGCAACTTTCTTTCGTAATTCCAAGGGCCAAACGAATGGCGAGAGATAGTCAGGGGCATTGACGACGCAGTTGAATGCTCCGGAGGAATTAATCTTCTTACTATTGAGACTTTTCAAGAGCCCATGGAGTTCTTTTAAATTAATCAAGTTATACGCCTGCATGGCTACATTAAACATTATATCTACATTTTTTAACTCTTCATATTTAGATATGTTTTCGCGTAGATCTTCTGTATTAAAATCGGGGCCGCCGCGAATATAGGAGTAAAGAGGGTCCGTTCCTTCAATTGAGATTGAAATATTAACTTTCTTAAATTGGTCAAGGGCTTCTATTATACTATTGTTTATGAAAGTTCCATTTGTTGTGTAGTGAAGAGTAGCCTGTCTGTTTAGACCTTTATCTATCAACATTTCGAGAAAAGGAATGTGGTTTTTCGCCAACATAGGCTCGCCACCCTTAAAGTCGATTCTTCTCACATTTTCTAAATGGGGAACAAGTGAAGCGAGTCGTTCTAATGAAACTTCAAATTGGGCTCTCTTTTCTTTAAGTCCTTCTCTGCGATAAGGATTACCTTGGTACATATTAAACAGCGTTTCTTCGTCACTAATCCACTTGTGAGAAGCCCACACTCCACACATTCTACATTTTAGATTACATTGATTAGATAGATTAATGTCGGCCTGTATCCATTGAGGTTTTTCGACTTTCAATTCGTAATCAAAATTATGTGGTAGATCTTCGAGAAAATGATCTTTAAACCAGATTCTACGGGAATGTCCTATTTGTTCTTCTCGTTCCCAGCAAGATGAACAGCCCGGGGTCGGGTCTTTAACAAAGAAATCTTCTCGCACATCTTGTATAGCTTTTGAGTTGTATAGGTCTACAATTGACGCCTCAGGGTTTAGATGAACGTTTTCTGCCTCTCCTCGGAATTGACAGCAAGGCTTTACGAGTCCACTCCCGGTAAGAGTTATAGCGTGCCAGGGCATATAGCAGAATTTATTCACTGGAATTTCCTTGGAGTGATTCTGACTTCCATTGCTCGACCTGATTTTGGTAGCCGGAAGAGGAGACGGTATTTTCAATTTCTTCCGCGAGTTCCGGACTTAGAACACGATAGCTTTGTCCGCGAATTTCGTCGAGAGCTATCGTGTACCAACAAAACATATTCCAGTGGCTTTCTTTGTCAATAGGGTCCAATTTATGATCTTTACTGAGTAACGTCTCAATGTCTTTTAGGTAAGAATTCTCTCGTACCGAATTTAGCAAAGGATAATCGTTAATGAGTTTTTTATATTGCTCAAGTGCCAAAGGCTTTAGACGGTCAGAAATATATAGAGCACTTAAATGTCTTGGACCGAATAGTAGACGATGCTCCCAACTATGTCTAAATTTACTATTCACGATCGGTTCATCAGTATTCCAGTCGAAAGTTTCTAAAATCCAGCTAACGAAATCATATAGATTTAAACTGTTATATATCTGATAAGAACCATTGATATTCAATTTCCAGCAAGCTTTTGGATTAATTTTGTTTCTTTGCTTGCAAAACTCTTTAATCAATAGAGCTGATTCGGCAAGAGCTGTCCATTTCATAGTTCCAGAGGATCTCATATACTCAAAATATTTATCTGTTCCATCAACAGACAAATTGATGTTTACGTATTTGAAGTTCGATAGTCGCGCAAGCTTATCCTTGTCTATGCTCGACCCATTCGTTGTAATCATGATTTCCGTATTCGGACCAATTCCATATTCTTTGCAGAGCTCTAAGAAAAGAAAAAACTCTTGATTAATAAATGGCTCGCCACCCAAAATCTCGATTCGTCTAACATGACGACTTTTTTCCAAAATTGCGCGCATCTCATCTTCTGAAAGTCGACGCATGTGTTCTTTTCTGCGAGCCGCTTCTTTGGGTTTTACTCCTCCTGATCCACCTGCTATTCCCATTTTTATAAGGGCGTCTTCGTCTCTCACCCACTGACTACTATAAGCGCCACTGCACATTCGACATTTGAAGTTGCAGAAGTTACTAAAGGCGATATCAATATGATAAATGTTGTCTGGAAGAGTTTTAAAGGTGTTTGGATCAGTCCAAAGATCCTTTACTAAATTAAGTTCATGCCAGTGTTGCCTCTTGGAGCGTAACCCTTTAACTTCTTTATTTCGGCAATTTCTGCACCCAATTTCGTCAAACTCTCCGCGTATCATTTTTTCACGAAGTTCGACAAGTTTCTTACCGTGCCAAAGGTCCATTGCAGATTCTGAGTCGCTAATTTGCCCTGAGGATTGTTCAGTCATTTGACAGCGAGTTAGGTGCCTTGTCGCATGAACGGAGAGACTCGTAAAGGGCAGAATGCATATAGTATCTGAGAGTTTTCTGCCGTCGAATGGTTTGTCGTTTTGGTCACTAGCCATTACTAAATTATAGACTTTTCTACCCTGGATTCAACGCCCCAAATAGAATTAAATCCTGTCAGCAGCCTTAACGCAGCTCATCTTTCTAGGTTGGTTTGCGTCTCAAAAGGGAATTTAATTCGGGGAAGACATCCTTAAATGATTCTTTTCTCAACCGGTCCAAGGCATCTGTTTTTTGCCAAAATTCCTCTAAAACTCCGGAGTTTTCCGCCTTTGAGTGTATCAGCTTCTTTAGTTGCTTGAGGCGCTTTTCAAGAATGGGAGAAAGCCGCCATTTTGAGTATACTCTGTGACTTTCGTCAAAAAAATGATCGAGGATACCAAACTTAACATCTTCGGGAAACCGGGCAACGTTCATATAACTGGGATCATGCACGATTTGAAAGATTATATCTGGCTGTTGAGGATAATAATAATCATAGGCCCAATCGATAAATTTAAATGTGTGCATAATATTATAAATCGACACTGTATTTACTAGAAAAATGTCGACATTAGGGTTGTGAATTTCAAGTCGACGCCATTTTCGAATTGTCTCTAAATACTTTTCCCAACGTATGGGATGTCTTAAGTAAGTGTTTACTTTATCGACCCCATCAATACTTGATGAAATCTGCAGGTGTTTGAAACTTAGAAGACTCTCAATCACATCTTCGTTCGGAAATACGGTCGTATTTGTGAAAATTTCTAATTCAATTTCTTTAGAGTATCCAGATTCGTTGAGTCGATTTAAAAGTTCACTAAAGGAATTGTGTAAAAATGGTTCTCCACCGGTGACCTTTATACTTTTCGTTTCCTTGAAAAACTGGATTGGAATACTATTGAGGTCGATTTCAGAATTATCTCCTGAGTAAGGCATTTTTAATGCCTCAGCATCTCCAATCCACTTAGTACTAAAAGAAGCGTTACAACTTCGGCATTTTAAATTACATTTTTTTCCGACCCCCAACTCGACAAAGCGAAAAGAAAAATCCTTATCTTCTAAGTCCGAAATGTCGATTGGAAAGGGTTTGGTTCGCATGCTTGGAATATTGAGTTCTTCTTCTTGATAACATCTATGGCAACCCTTGATGGGTTTTCCCTCTTCCATGTCCTTGCGAAGACCGGCAAATAAGTCGGACTGATAAAAATCAGTTAATTTAGATTCACCATCCCAAACAAAACTTTCGTCGTAGATATTTGTATCAAAGCGGCAACAGGGACGAACTTCGCTGTACGGAGTCAGCATGAGGGAGTGGTAAAAATATTTGCAAAAAGTCTTGTCGGATGAGCTCATATTCCTTCTCTATACGATTTCTAGCAAAGCAATTAAACCACCCTCAATGGTGTTATTCAAAAGCTTTTAGGGCTTTCTTGTACTTTTACTGGCATTAAGTATACTAAAAATAGTGCAGGTCGATATACGGGGCACAGCAAAGGGTTGAAGTGATTGAATCTCAAATTGCTCTAAATTCTAATTTATCTAATTACTTTGTTCATATCAAAGAAGGTTCTTTGGCAGATCACAATTTTGAAGACCTTTTTGAGTCCTACAAGGTGATCGTTTTAGACGGCTTTAAAATTAGTAATCTAGAGTTTTTTGCGAGTTTGCCTAAGACGAGCTTTGATGAGTGGATTCCTCCGGTTTTTCAAAAAGAACTCAATGTAAAAATTAACGAAAGTCACCCCCTTTGGAAGTTTTACCCTAATAGAGATGTCATTTTAGCATTTCAGCAGGAATCGGCTCTCTTAATTGAGCAAGTTGAGAGTTTGATTCGAGAAAAAATGAGTTCCTATGAATTTTCGAGTATTTCCTGTAGTTGGCGTATGAATGCCATGGATAAGGGCCTTCTTCACTTCGATGTTCCGGAAGAGTCCTATGAGAATCATCAGGTTCGTTATTTCATTAATTTGAGTGCTCGACCGCGAATCATAGAATTTGGCCCAACCCTAGAGGAGTTTTTGTCACATCATAGGAATCATCCAAAGCTGAAAGAGTGGCTCCAGTTATCGCACCATGAGTTTCATAGTCGTTTGAAATATGACCTCATAAAGCCAAGTGGATATGAAGACTCGATATTGCCAAGGCATTATCTCAGTTTGGCTCCGGGATCGATTTGGATTGGTAATGCCTTTTCAGTTCTTCACGGATTAGTTTTTGGTGAAAAAACGGTTTGTCTCGAGGGAAAGATAAAACCACAAAGTTTGAATAAGCCCGAAGAGTCCAGCTTTGAAAGTAAAATGAAAAGGTTAAGAGAGCTCTATGGCTAATGACTCTGACCTACTCAAGGGTAAGCACTTTTGCATACGACCTTTTACTCAGCTTTCGACTTTTAATGATGGTCGATTTCGACTGTGTTGTAGTGCTCTAGAGGATGAGAGAATTTCTAGAACTTCATTCACAGATCTAAAAGACCTATGGAATTCAAATCAACTTATTTCTATCAGAGAAAAGCTCTTAAATGATGAACCCATTCCTGAGTGCAAAAATTGCTACAGCCAGGAGGGACGGGGTGGAATTTCAGATCGAATTCAGTCCAATCAAGAGTTAAGTGACTATGAAGTCGAGAGTTTAATCCGGGGAATTAAAAATGAAAATTTAGCCGAACCTCCTGTTGTTCTGGATATCAGGGTCGGAAATTTATGTCATTTACGGTGTCAGAGTTGCTACCCAAGTCTGAGTAATTTGGTTAGTAAAGATGTAAAAGAAATATTCAACAATGACAGAAAGGGTGTTGTTTCGGTCGATAATGGCCACCGGCTTGGTTCAGGCGTAAATATTGATGAGCTTAAACCATTATTGTCTACAGCCCAGAAATTAAAAGTAATTGGCGGAGAGCCTATGTTGAATAGTTTCACCCACGAAGTTCTTGATCAAATGATGACAGGGGAGATCTCTCAAAATATTGAATTTCATATTCATACGAATCTAATGAAGTGGGATCAGAATTTTTGTGAAAAGCTAGAGAGGTTTGCCAAGACGAGATTGTGTATGAGTGTTGACGCCTTTGGAGACTTGAATAGTTACATAAGATATCCAAGCCAGTGGAATCATATCAGTAAAAATTTGGAGGCTTACTTAAGTTTCTTTAATACAAAAAAGAATGTGAATTTGGCCATCTCCCCGGTCATACAGATTTTTAACCTATTTCATATCCATCAACTTATAGATTACATTCTAGAACTCGAAATAAAGTATAGCACATCAGTTAGCTTAGACTTCATTTACTTGACCGACCCAAGTTACTACTCACCCTATATATTGCCTCTCGCCATAAAAGAAGAGGCGCGTGAAGAATTTGATCGCTATTACAATCAACTCAACAGTGATGTCCAGCAGAGGCTCAATGGTCTCAAAGAATTCTATGAAAGTCTCAGTCGCCAAAAAGAAAACGTCGCTGAACTAAAGAAGTTTAAAGAAGTAACAAATATCTATGACTCCCACCGGGAGCTAAGGGTTTTAGACTTTGTTCCATGGCTGGGAACTATATAGATTTGAGACTCGAAATCCATAAAGCTATTTCTTTTGAAATAGCTATATATAGTCCCTCCATTCGGGTAGAGATTCATGGAAATTAGAATTTCGGATTTTATCCAGTGCAAATATTGTTTTTCTAAGGTGATTAAATTTTTCATCCGAAAAATGGTCGATTTCAATGGATTTTAATTGATTTAATACGGGCGCAAAAAAGGGATTGTCTCTAGATTCATAGAGAGAAATAAGCTCGCGTCGCATATTTGGTTTAATATTGTCTAAATTGTAAATCTCAGGCGAAAAGCAAGGATTTAAACTAATACCGTCGGGCTTGAATTTTTTTTCGATATAATCGTAAAAATCTAATATATGAAAACTGTTTAAGTTAAAAACGGTGGTATGAACCTTAAGATTTATTTTCGAGTTTACTTCTCGTTGAAACTTTTTTAGAGAATTCCAATTACGTTCTATTAAATCCCAATTGGTTCCCTTTCTTAAATATTCAGCCCGTTGCCCGAAAGCGTCAAGACTCGCGCTCAATGTGACCCTCTCAAAATTTTTTAACTGGTCTAGAAGATTGTAATTATCTAAGTGAATAGTACTCAGATTGGTCGAGATCGAGATGACAACGTCAAACTTTTTGTGTTTTTGGAGGCTTTCAAGAAGCCTGTAAGTTTCTGGAATTATTAAGGGTTCACCTCCCGAAATATTAATGTATTTTAAATATTCAATGTTATCGGAAAGTAACTTTTCAAAATCCACTGTCGCTTTCCAAATTTTCTTTTTGGTAGGTACATGGTTTCCAGTAACTGGGTCCGAATAAAAAACCTCTTCACCAGGTAGTTGGTTGGCATCATCAAACCAGGAGCTGCTGTTTTCAAAGCTACAAAAGTGGCATTTGAAATTACAAAGATTAGACATTCTAAGGTCGTAGTATTGAAGATAGGCAACTCGCTCGCTCATTTGCTCGACCGTAACGCCATTTTTGAGGTCTGAATACCAAGTATTCATCCGATTTCGATGGCTCGTAAAACCGTTCTTTTCAACTTTAATACAAGAATTGATGCAAGGGCTGGGAAGGTCGTTTTTTAAAATTTTCGACCTCAATTCGTTTAATTCCTCTGAATCCATGATTTCATCAGGACTTCTTCCGGCAACGGCTCCGAGAGTTCCCTGATAGACACAACAAGGGCGTAAACTATCGAAACCGTTGGTGTAGAAACTGTACCAAGGCGCTGCGCAAAAACTGGGATGTTGCTTTATATCCTCAAATTCAACCATTTAAGATTTAAGTTTACCAAGAAACATAGGATTTCTCACTACATTTGGTGGGTTTAGGCTTCGCGCACTATACCTCTATCGAAATCAATAAATTTGTGTTTTCTCATATCATTCGGATTTGTCCTCACCAGTGAAGCAAGTTAGTATGTGGTCTTTGGAGGCCTTATGTACGGGGACATGGAACTAATCGAAGAAATGAAAGCGGAGCTCAACAAGGTATCTCCAAGTTTTTGCATGGCTAAGTGGAAGCATTTAACTCTTCATTTGGCGACGGGGCATGCCCATTCCTGTTACCTTCCTCCGACTCATAAGGTATCACTCGATGAGATCAAAAAAGATCCATCGGCTCTCCATAACTCTTCTCAAAAAAAGATGGCTCGAAAAATGATGAAAGAAGGGAAACGTCCCGACGAGTGCAGTGTTTGTTGGAAAGTGGAGGACCTACCTGGCGAACATTATAGCGATCGCCACTATCGAGGAATTGATGACTGGACTCTCCCTTATTTTCATCAAGTTAAAAAAATGAATTGGGACGAAAATATCAATCCCTCCTATTTAGAATTGAGTTTTGGTAATACTTGTAACTTCAAGTGTAGCTATTGTTCACCGCCCTTTAGCAGTCAGTGGATGAATGAAATTAATAAAGAAAGTGGGTACCCACTCTCTACCTATACTTATCACGATATTAAGAACTATAAGTATCTGGGTAAAATTCCATTGGAAGAGGAGTCGAATCCTTATGTCGATGCTTTTTGGAAGTGGTGGCCTGATCTTTCGAGAGATCTTCTCTTTTTTCGAATTACTGGCGGTGAACCTCTTCTGAGTCCGAGTACGTTTCGGGTTTTAGAATCTTTACATGAAAACCCACTACCTAAATTAAATCTTTCTTTGAATAGCAATTTAGGTGTTCCCGAGCATATTCTCGATAAATATTTAGATCGATTGGCCGAGCTTTTGAAGTTTAGAAAAATAAGTTCTGCTCAGATTCACACGAGCATTGATACATGGGGAAAGCAGGCGGAATACATTCGACATGGACTCAAAATGGAAGACTTTGAAAAGGCCGTAGAAAAAACGCTGACAAAGCTTTACGATAGCGACTTGGCTTTTATGTGTACATTCAATGCTCTAAGTCTTGTGGGCTTTCGGGAATTTCTTGAAAAAATATTAGACCTGAGAAAACGCTTTAATAAACAGTATCGTTCAATTTATTTAGATATTCCACATCTACAAACTCCTCATCATCAAGCTGCAAAAATTTTGACGGAAGATTATCATGAGATGATGGAATCCCATATTCGATTTATGGAAGACAATAAAGACGAAAGAACGGGCTTTCTCGATACTGAAATTAATAAGATGAAGAGAGTACTTGATTGGATGAAACAGCCAATTAGTACTGGGGTTATGAAGAGTTACCGAACGAATTTTTATATGTTCTTTACAGAGCATGACCGGCGGCGAGGAACCGACTTTTTAGGGGCCTTCCCAGAGATGGAAGACTTTTGGAAGCTCTGTAAAGGTCTAGCAGAAGATCAAGGGCTGGTTTAACAGGACTTATTTTTTCTCTAGATCCCATGTTTTGATGAGTTCTTTGTAAATTGCTTCACCGAGGACGACCTTTCCACTGTGATTGGTGTGAATATGGTCGATATAAATATCCTTTCTATAGTTATCGAGAGAAGACCGCATGTCGACAATGTTGAGTCCTTCTTCTTTGAGGGATAAAAGTTTCTCGTAAAGATCCCCAATGAGTTCTTTGTCCATGTCGCTGCCAATAACTCTCCGGTCCTGATCAGTAAGAGATTCTTTAAAGGCAGGTACCGGTTGTAATAGAAATACGTATTTTTGCTTCTTACTTTCCGCGAGAGTTGCCATTCCTCTCAGGTAAGACTTATAAATTTTAATGTTGATTTCATTTTTCTGTTCATCAGTCCACTCTTTTGGATAGGGTTTAAAGGGAGCTTCGTAGAAATCAAGTTCCAAGTTTTTTTTAGGAACAGAAAAGTCCGCAATTGTATAAAGTATATAAGAATATTTGGCAATTTTTAGCTGTTGAAGAATTTTAGAAAATGCGAAACCCATTCTTCGTATTAATATTTTAATACCCCTTTGCCGAGCCTCTCCAACTTTCTGATCCCAAAGCGCAGGAGGGTAGGCGAAGTGTTGGTGCAACTTAAAATTGTTGCGCTCGTTATAGCCCTCAAGACTCACAACGGCGTCTACAAATTCAGAAAAATAACTATAGATATTAAATTGCATGGGTTGCTGGCCACCTGCGATTGCAAAGCTAACGAGTTTAAAAGGTTTCCCATTGGGCGACTTATACTTTTCGTTGAGTTTATTCTCAATTTGTCTTTTGAAGTATTCTTGAAAAAAAAGTCCTTCTGTAACTGAACCTCCCAAAAAGAGAACAACGTAGTAGTTTTCTCGGTCATCGAAGTTAAATGGAGGACTTACAAAACCAAGATCATTAGTGGTCATATTAAATTGGTTGCAGTGGCCATTTTTCTTGTAGTTGAAAAAATACAGCGGATGGAGCTTGGTCGAATCGGCCCATCGACAGAGGGGATTTTCGGAGTCGAAATCGGTAGTGAGGGTCGAAAAGAGGGTCCATGGAGCGAGTAGCTCCCCCTTCTTAATGGCATATAATGAGCCAAGTGCCAGTTCTATTATGAGAAAGCCAATAAGGCCGGTCATTAGATAGAAGGTTAGAGTTTTTATTCGGCTTCGAGGAGAGGGCATAGGTAGATTCTAGCATAGAGATATGCCTCTAAGTACCTAATATTAGACGAAGATCTTGAGATTAGAAAATGACGGTTGTGGCTTGAATCAAGGCAATTGAAGTCGCAAATGCAACGAGTGCGAGGATGAGTACTTTGCGGGCCGTTCCGACTGATTCCATAAATTTACTCCTGAATACGTTCTACAGTGTCTTTATCGGTCATTCGTCTAGGTCCTAAAGGAATTTTGGGAAAACTTAATGAATATATAAGTCTATGAAAATACGCCATTTTTTGAAAATTTTCCGGAGTGCTATGAAAGTGCGCTGAATTCGTTTATAAAGGGTCTCTGGTTTGAAAGGAAATCGCTTCAACCTTCGGGTTTGAGAGGAAAGTCCGGACTTCATAAGGCAGTGCAAAGGGTAACGCCCTTCCATCGAGAGATGAGGACCAGTGGAACAGAGAGAATGTCCAGAGCTATGATCTTAATGCTGGGAACGGGAAGCATTTTGGGAGTTGCTGGAGTGAAAACAGCTAAACTCTGCACGGAGCAAGATCAAATAGGGAAGCGCTTGAGTGTCGCCTGCACAAGCTTCCGGGTAAGATCGCATGAGCTCGATAGTAATTGAGAGCCCAGATGAATGGTTTCTAAAGTTTAATTTGCCAGAATTAAATGGAACAGAATCCGGCTTAATGAAAACCAGTTTGGCTTTGTAGGGGCTCTTTAAGAAATTAAAGGGCCCCTCATCTTTTTTCGATTCCTTTTTCGTCGGATAAAAATTTAATTTCACAATTTGATAATTGAGCCTCAGGAATCCATTTTTTTAATACGAGGGGCTTTGAAGTTTTATTCTCGATTTTAATTGAACCAATGAGTTCCATTCCTTCGAAATCAACGGGCCCCTCAACCTTGAGTTGTGAAAGTTCTTTCAGAGAAGTATTTCGAAATGCATTCATACATGAAGTCACATCGTCATAGTCAATGGTTCCACTGGGATCCTTAAGTGATACTTCAGTCTGAAGCCCGGGATTTTCATCGACCAATCGAAATTCTTTTAGAGAAAATCGGTCCGAATAAAATTTGTGGACAAAATCGAAGGCCGATTTGATGGGGCAAAAGACTTTGAAGCGATCGATTGGTTCGACGTTTAGAATACCCAAGAGGCTTTGACCTTTAGCTTTTTTAAATTCCCGATTGAGATGGAGAACAACTGAACCCATAGCACCTTCAAGTTGCGTAAACTCATCAGACTGTGAGTTTTTCTTTTTGTTCTTGATTAATTGCGGACTCATTACATCTTGAAGATTGAGTTCATTTCCATCTCTACTCAGTAATTCTAGCTTTTTTCGTAGGAGATCATTATTTATCAGAACCGTATTGGTATTGAAAAAGCTTGGACCATCATTTTTCCTTAAACCGAGTTCTGAAAACAGTTCAAGTTGTCCGCTCTGCTCAGCTTGCGCCTTTTCAACAATTGAAAGCGAAGACTGGTCACTATCATTTAGAAGACAGATTTGACCGCCTTTTTTATCGATAGAGGTTTTGGTTGTTGTAATCATAAGAATCGGAAAGTCCTGTTGCGAGAACCAGTCAACGATTTCAATTGGAGGTAAGGAGTTGAGATCTTCTCCATTGCCAATAACAGAAATTCCCTGGGGCGAATTTTTAAATAAATTATTAATCCAAGTGTAGGCAAAAAAACCATGTCCTCCGGGAGCTGTTTGTTGATCGACAAGATCATCGCCCATGAGTGTGGGGAGTCTGTTTTGAATAATTTCTCTGTTGATGAGGGTACCTTGAGGGCCCTTTTTTTTCGTCAATTCTTTAATTAACTCAAACGTATCATCACTCATCTGTGGGTAAAAAATAATGTCTCGATGATCCTGTTTATTAAGGCTTTCTATTTGTTTGACCAAAAGATCAAAAATGGAACTCTTTGTCGATTGCACAAACAAATCAGTACTTTTTGTTCCCAAAGAGTTTCTACCTGAGTGCTGGCTTAAATGGCTTTCTCTTTTTATTGAACTACCGATACCGGCCATCAATGGCATGTAATAGATGGGGCCATTGTAGTGCCTATGCTCTTTTGACTTTATTTCTGCAAACGAAAAAATATTGAATTCCTGAAGCTGCTCCTTGCTTGCAAGAGCAAGGGGGAAAAAGCCACTTTGGTTTTGGTCTTCGGTTATAGAAATGCTTTTTTCGGCTTGGTTCAATTGCTTGAATATTGAGACAAAGTAGTCGGCATTGGCCGCATTAATGTCGAACACTTCCATGAGTTTCTTTTTCTGCAACTGAGTGTCTTTGAGTGAAATGATGTCATTTATATTGATGGATGTCATAATTTTCCAATACGAAGTCACTTGTTCTAGAAAAGTCCTATGATATATTGTTGTCATGAAAATGGAAAAGCCTATTGTGGATTTTTTGGCCGAAAACTTCGGTCTTATAGAAGATTTTGATAGAATGGCGGAGGTACAGAATTTAGTTACCGAGCTTCCTCTGTCGCGTCACAAATTATCGAAGATCCTAATTGATGAGATTAGTCATATTCATAATATTGGACTCCTGTCCTATGGGGATTTCGCAAAAGCACAGAATCTCAGTTTTCAATTACAGAAAGATACTGAATACATTTTGGAGAGACTGTGTCGCCTAATGGATATTCTCCAGGGATCTACTTATTTCAGTTCTATTCACTCGCTGGCAAAAAAACCTCCAGAGGGTTTTGATATTAAAAACTACAGTCTTGAGCATTGGCTTTTATACGATTGGGTGACCCAAGCCATGGCAGAAAATGCTCCCAAAGACCTCGGTTTGACTTTTGTTCTTGGAGAGCCCTCGGGTCTTTTCTGTCACTCACTTTTGTGGAGTACAAAGTTTGACATTCAAAAGCTGAGAAATTTCTCAATAAAGAATTCATACGAACAGATTTCTGAACGAATACTTAATCACCTTGTCGTTGCCGACTGGTTTTTTAAGGCAGGAACTTTCGACCCCCTTGAAAAGGAATACTACATGACCGAGTGGCAGGCTGTTAACAGTTTGAACCATGAGGGAACCATGTATGAAAAAGCTGATACAATTATTCATTTGAGTATTGAAAAGTTAGCTGATTTTCATAAATGGTACGACAAAGTGCCCGAGGGGATGAACTTAGTTCTCATGGGAAGCACCGATAGTGAAAATTCCGAAAACATTCTTCCCATGGGAAATGTTGAAGAGTTGGACGGTAGAACTCCTAAAAAAGAGCTTTATTTCAAAGGGGAGTACGCCTTTGAAAATCACAATAAACTATTGATTACCTTTAAAAAATAAAAGTTATTTTTGGCAAAGAACGAGGAGTTCCTTACCCGAGCGACCACTGGGAGAGGGGATTTCGTGATTCCAAATCAGAAAATTAAAGCCCGTCTTTTCAAATAGGTGACGGAGCTCCCACTCGCTGACTCCAAAAGGTGGACCCGCTTCTTTGGGCATATTAAAAAAGATTCCCAAGAAAAAGCCTTTTTCACGTAGTAGTTTCTTCCAGGTTTGAACGAGTTTTGGCCTATTTTCTGGTAAAATTGCCGCAAAACAGGTGTGTTCTAAAACAAGGTCATAGGTATTATTGAGCTCAGTTGGTAAATTAAAAATATCGGTTTGAATCCATTCAATATTTTGAAACTTGGAATATTTCTTCTTGGCATTTTCGAGAGCTCGAGAGCTGAAGTCGACTCCGGTGCAGAGATGTCCCGCTTCGGCGAAAAGTGAAAGATCATTACCCGAGCCACAACCGAGATTAATAACTTTTGATTTTTGTAATTTCAATCGTGGAAGAATCTCTACAAAGGCGGGATGTGGGACATTGAGTTCCCACGGTGGAGTATCATTCATTTCGCTATATTTTTTTGTCCAAAAGTCTTCTGAAGCAATGTCCTCAGAGCACTGGTAGTAGTCTTTCATGACATATTTTTTGCCTTCTACAATGAAGAAATCATCACCAAACTCATCGACAAGGTCAAAAAACGCGAACTGAGCTTTTCTAGAAAATACAAAAGGAATTCCCTCTAAGGTATAACCTCGAAATCGATCGAATGGATCTGCCTTCAAATCACCAATTTTAAAATCAAGGCTCTGTTCTCCGGGTAGAAGAAGAGACCATACTTCGCCAGTTTTCTTCTCGACTTGTCCGGCCACGATTCCGCCGGCAAAGGGTTTTAAGTAAACGGGTGAGCCACCAATCGTTGTTTCGAGAGTGAGATTGTCTTTAAACTTTAAGTTTGAAAACAATTCTTTGTAAAGCTCGGTATCTTGGTATCTTAATCCCTCTTTATTGAGCGCATAGCCCTCTTCGTCGAGAAAAAGATTTCTAGCTGGATTGAAATCCTCATTGCTCATTCGGAGAAATTCTCAACTCTTCCAAGAATTCTAAACTGAGATCTCTAAAAGTCAGTGCTTTGGGTTGCCAAGAGTTGCCACCATCTTCTGATACCAGTTCAAATTCACCATCTCGAGTTTCACGAGTGTATTGACCAGTAGGAGTTGGGGCCTCATAGGAATATTTGAAGTAAGCAACGATTTGCTTACCGGGCACAAGGGTTGTTGTATAGGATTGCAAGAATGTAATGCCTTGAATGCCTTCCACATTTTCGACCAAAAAATCAATCATACTCTCTTGAAGTTCCCGGATAATTTGGCTTCTAGTTTCCACGGGGATCTTGCGCTCAGTTTGGTTGAGAGTAAATGTCCACCACATCAGAAGGACCATGATCAAAAGGCCTAAAAATTTCATATTATTCCCAAAATTTCTGTCATTACGCGTGTTTCACGCTTCACATAAAAGTTGTTGTATATTAAATATCTTGGAGGTTTGAGGAGGTCAAATGGGGGATGGATTATGAGCCGTCTTTTTTCGAAGATCATGGGTTTAAGTAAAATGGCCCGTGATATTCCCAAAAATAGGGGGGCTTTTCTGCAAAAAAGTGCAGACTGGATCGAACAAAGAAGTTCTATTGCCCATAAAATCTTTTTGACCGCCTCGGCAGTGGCTTTTGATCCCATGTCCTTAGCGCGAGGCTTTATAGTTACAAAGTCGGACCCGGAGTCACTGGTCGTATTAATGCCGGCTCTTCCGACGAATCTAGCCTTAGACTCGTCGCTCCACTTGGGGGCTCTTAATTCTCTAGCTGAATTTGCGACGCGTCAATTGTGGATGAAATCCGTTGATTTCAGCAGTTGCAAAATTACTTTAGTGGGAATTGAAACTAAGCTCTTTTCCAGCGAATTAAGGCGGGTAGAGGCAAGGGTTCGATTAGAAGTAGCGGATCGCGAAGCCCTATTATTTGAACTCAGAAAACTTCGAAAAATGGAGACCAGTTTAGCTGTCCCCATTTTCGATAGCGATAATCGTCTTGTGGCAGAAGTAAATACTCAATGGCTCCTTCAACTGGAGACATTAGCTTTGCCATCATAGGGAGTAAAAATGGAAATTATTCCATCGCAAATTCAAACAAGTTCGGAAGAATTTGTTAAGAACAAAGAACATATGATGTCTATCCTTGGAGACTATCAAGAAAAAGTAGACTTCATAAAACAAGGTGGGGGAGCTCAATCGGTTGAGCGCCACAAGAGTCGCGGAAAGTTAACCGCGCGCGAGAGGATTAAATCTCTTGTCGATCCGGGAACGGCCTTTCTTGAATTCAGTCGATTTGCAGCTTGGGGAATGTATGACAATAAAGCTCCTGCCGCGGGAATTATCACCGGTATTGGCCAAATCGCGGGTACCGAGTGTGTTATCGTAGCTAACGATGCGACGGTAAAAGGTGGCACTTACTTTCCGATCACAGTTAAAAAACATTTGCGAGCCCAAGAAATTGCGCTGGAGAACGGATTGCCTTGTATCTATTTGGTCGACAGTGGTGGCGCTTTCTTGCCCCTTCAGTCGGAAGTCTTTCCGGACCGAGATCATTTCGGAAGGATTTTCTACAATCAAGCGCAAATGTCCGCCCAAGGAATTCCACAAATATCAGTTGTCATGGGGAGCTGTACCGCTGGTGGCGCTTATGTGCCAGCCATGAGTGATGAAAATGTCATAGTTAAGGGCAATGGAACGATCTTTTTGGGGGGGCCACCTTTAGTTAAAGCTGCGACTGGTGAAGAAGTAACAGCCGAAGAATTAGGTGGCGGCCGAGTTCATTCAGAAGTATCGGGTGTTACGGATCACTTAGCGGAAGACGACGAACACGCTATCGAAATAACGAGAGACATCGTCTCTCACCTAAACATAAAACGAGACCATAAAGCGAGAGCCCAGGTTCGAGCTGTTGAAGAGCCTCTTTATAAAGCTGAAGAGCTTTACGGTATTCTACCACGCGACTCAAGAATTCAATTTGACATTAGAGAAGTGATAGCTCGAATCGTCGATGGAAGTCGTTTCCACGAGTTTAAAAAGAACTACGGTTCGAGTATCGTTTGTGGCTTTTCACATATTTATGGAATGCCGGTTGGAATCATTGCCAATAATGGAGTTCTTTTTAGTGAAAGTGCTCTCAAGGCGGCACATTTTATTGAGCTTTGTGTGCAAAGAAAAACTCCACTTCTGTTTTTGCAGAATATTTCAGGATTCATGGTCGGTAAGAAGTATGAGAATGAGGGTATAGCCAAGCACGGAGCGAAGATGGTGATGGCCGTTAGTAATGCCAATGTTCCAAAATTTACTGTGGTTATAGGTGGATCTTACGGGGCTGGAAACTATGGAATGTGCGGAAGAGCTTACCAGCCGCGACAGCTTTGGATGTGGCCTAATGCTAGAATTTCGGTGATGGGGGGCGAGCAAGCTGCCAATGTGCTTTTGACCGTTAAGATGGATCAGCTAGCTGCGAAGTCTTCAACGATGTCTCCTGAGGAGCAAGAAAAATTTAAAGCTCCGATTTTAAAAAAATACGAAGAAGAAAGTTCTGCCTACTTTTCGAGTGCTCGTTTATGGGACGATGGAGTCATTGACCCTAAAGACACGAGAATGGTTGTCGCCTTGGGATTGAGTTGCTCTTACAACAAAGAGTGGCCAGAAAAACGCCAAGGCGTATTTAGAATGTGAGGAAGTATGGATCTGATTAAAACAGAAACCATTGATCGAGTACTTTACGTAAAACTAAATAGACCTGAGCTGAGAAACGCTTTTAATCCAGAGATGATCAAAGAGATCACTAAAGTTGTTTCTGAGGCCAGTAATGATGACGAGCTGCGAGCCTTAGTGCTTAGTGGAGAGGGACCTGCTTTTTGTGCGGGAGCCGACCTCAATTATATGAAATCGATGGTCGATTATAGTGTGGCCGAAAATCGAAAAGACTCAGAGGTTCTTTTTGATATGTTTTACGCTCTAAAAACCTGTGATGTGCCGACGATTGCCTCTCTTCACGGTTATGTAATGGGTGGTGCTTTGGGCCTTGTTTCGGCTTGCGACTTAGCAGTGGCGCACAAGGAAACTCAGTTTTGTTTTTCGGAGGTAAAGCTAGGAATTGCGCCAGCGGTTATCAGTCCCTTTATAATTCGCAAAACTCTACCACAGTTCTATAATCGCTACCTTCTTACGGCAGAAATGTTTTCGGCAAAAGAAGCGTTTAAGGGCGGTTTAATTAGTGCGGTTGGGAATGATTCAGAAAAAGATGAAATTTTAAAAAAGTGGATTAAGAAGTTCCAGCAAAATGGTCGTCGTGCCGTTCGTGCAACCAAAACTTTGGTCTCCTATGTCGAAGAACAATCAAAGTGGTTGGATCAAAAAAGCGAGACGACAAAGGTTATTGCGGACCTCCGAGTGAGCTCAGAGGGGCAAGAAGGCCTGCGATCTTTTCTAGAAAAAAGAAAACCAAGTTGGATTATCGAACGGGAGGCTAAGGATGCAAAGAATTAAGAAGCTTGCCATTGCCAATAGAGGAGAAGTAGCCGTTCGAATTATTAATGCCTGCAAAGAGTTGGGTATTGAAACTTTACTTTTGCATTCGGAGGCTGACCGTAACTCGATTGCCTATAGAGTTTCGGATGATCAATACTGTGTCGGACCATCTCCTACGAATGAGAGTTATTTAGATATAAATTCTAATGTCAAAGGGGCCCTTGAAAGAGGTGCCCAGGCTATACACCCCGGCTTTGGTTTTTTGTCTGAAAATGCTGACTTCGCAAAAGCGGTTGAAGAAGCGGGTTTAATTTTCGTTGGGCCAAGACCAGAAACAATTTCTGCTCTCGGCGACAAAATTAAAGCCAAGCAAATCATTAAAAAAGCAGGGGTACCCTCTGTACCTGGATATGAGGGTGATGATCAAAGCATTGCTGTTTTAACGAAAGAAGCCGTTAAAATCGGGTTTCCAGTTATTGTCAAAGCGGCGGCCGGAGGTGGTGGCCGTGGGATGAAAATCATTAATTCTGAATCAGAGGCTAAAGATCAAATAGAGTCGGCGCAAAGAGAAGCCTTAGGCGCTTTTGGCTCGCAGACGGTCTTTTTAGAGAAATATTTGAACAGGGCAAAGCATATCGAATTTCAGGTTTTTGGAGATGGCCAAGGGAATGCGGTTCATCTGTTAGAAAGAGAGTGTTCGGTACAAAGGCGTCACCAAAAGATTATTGAAGAAGCTCTGAGTCCTTCTATTGATGGTGAGCTGAGGAAGTCCATGGGAGAGGCAGCTGTTGCCCTGGCAAAAGAAACCTCCTATAGAGGGGCTGGCACGGTTGAGTTTCTCGTTCAGGATAGTGAATTTTACTTTCTTGAAATGAATACTCGACTTCAAGTTGAGCACCCGGTAACGGAAATGGTTTTAGGTGTTGATTTAGTTAAAAGTCAGATTTTATTGGCTGATGGTAGTTTCAGCCTATGGCCCCAGGCAGACCTAAAGCCACGTGGTCATGCGATTGAGTGTCGACTTTACGCTGAAGATCCATTCAAAATGGGTATGCCATCAACCGGTCTTCTAGGATCAATGAAGTGGCCCCATGGTCCCGGACGTCGATTCGAAGTTGGGTTTGATCAGGGTGATGAAATCACTTCTTTTTACGACTCAATGATCGCAAAAGTGATCGTTTGGGAAGAAACCCGGGAGCGTTGTATCCAAAAAATGATCGGGACTCTCAAGGAGACACTCGTTTTTGGAGTTCATTTAAATATTCCTTATTTGATAGAAATCTTGGAGCATGAAGAATTTCAAAACGGCAAATTCACCACACAATTCATTGCCGAGAATTTTTCAGAGGGTATTAAAGATCAATCGGCTGAATGGATCCCTGACTTTATGAAAAAGGCGTATTTAGAGGTGTCTAGTGTGAGCCAACAAAAAAGCGGCTTTGTAGATCCATTTCACCAAGCGTGGGGTGACTTATGAAAAAACTTTCAATAGAAGTTGATGGGAAGATGCGAACAGCCTTTGTTGAGAAGGTAGGAGATCAGTTGTGGGCGCAAATTGAAGGTCGCAGTTTCAACTATAGTCCCAGTCGCCGAAAATCCGGACAAAGTGAAGCATCGACAGATCCAACAAAGATCCTTTCGCCCATGCCGGGTAAAATAACAAAGGTGTCTGTAGCAGTCGGTGATACAGTTGAAGAAAATCAAGCCCTTATCGTAATGGAAGCAATGAAGATGGAGTATACGCTTTCAAGCCAAATCAATTCAGAAGTGGTGAAGCTCAATGTGAATGTGGGTGATCAAGTTGAATTAGGTGCCCTTTTAGTTGAGTTAGGTGTGGAAGATGCCTAAGAAGATCCGAATTTACGAAGTTGGACCGAGAGATGGCTTACAAAATGAGGTTGTAAGACTGACTCCGAATCTTCGTATTCAGTTTATCAAAAAACTAATTGCTTCTGGAGTGAGGCACATAGAGACGGGTGCTTTTGTTTCTGAAAAGTGGGTTCCCCAGATGGCGGGATCTGCTAAGATTTCAAAAAAAATGGCCTCGATGAAGGCTCAGGGCAACATACCTAAAGATGTCAAATTATGCGCCTTAGTGCCAAATAGCTATGGAATGAAATTGGCCCTGGCGTCTGATGTTGAGGAAGTGGCGGTGTTTGGCGCTGCTTCAGAGTCTTTTTCTAAGATGAATATCAACTGTAGTATCGATGAAAGCCTCAAAAAATTTAAACAGGTTGCGGATGAGGCGAAGAAAAATAAAATTCGAGTACGAGCCTATTTGAGTACTGTCTTCGGTTGCCCTTTCGAAGGTGAAGTTTCAGAAGCAAAAATCGTAAAACTGACCGAGAAAATGTTAGAGTTAGGGGCTTACGAAGTTTCTTTGGGTGATACAATCGGAGTTGCTGATCCAAAGCAAGTCGAGCGCATATTAAAAAAAATAGAAAAGAGAATCCCCTTAAAAAAGATTGCAATGCACTTTCATGACACTCGCGGTACGGGCCTGGCAAATGTCCTAATCAGCTTGCAGATGGGTATAACCAGTTTTGACTCAAGTCTTGGTGGTCTTGGAGGTTGCCCCTACGCCCCTGCAGCGACCGGAAACATAGCCACAGAAGATCTAATATATACTTTACACCGCATGGGCTATTCAACGGGAATCGATCTGTCGGAACTTATTAAGATTAATCACTGGATGGCCAAACACGTAAAAAGATCGCTACCCTCAAAACTCGGAGCAGCTGGAATACCGAAAAGAGTTCCTGTTAAAAAGAGAAAGCTTTAAGTGGCAGAAGGTAAGAATCAATTTAAACTTTTAAAGTTTCTAGGGATGATTCTCCTTTTTGCACTTTTGAGTTTTGTATTTCTATTTAATTACAATCAACGAATTAAAGACTATCAGCTGCCTCCCTTTATAGAATCCCTGAGAATTCATGGTGAAAAGAGTCTTGTTGATATCAGTGACTTGCCCTCGAATATTCGCATTGAATTAATCAGCCTTTTGAAAGTCATAAAAAATAGCAAAAGTTCGTTTGATCTGATTGGGGGTTTTAAGAAGCCCTTAAAAGTAGACTTGGTCAAGGGAAGTTCGATCTATGAGGTTTCAGATGACTCGATTAAAATGGGGTTGGCCTTATTTCTGGTCGAAGATCAGGCAAAAATTGCTTTTATCAAGGCTTTTCTGAAACAACACTTAGGGAAGCCACTAGATTCTCAGTTTTTATTGACGATATTTTCTGACTTTATTCACCTTTACCAAGAAAACAAATTACAGATAAAGCAGGTACATGCATCAACTGTTATTGATTTTTCCTCTTTGAAGCCGTGGTTGGCAGAATTAGCGCCGATCGAAGAGGTTTGTAGAGTTCATTTATATCCACTTGAGTATGTTAACTTCTGCGATTCGATCAATAAGTTGGCTGATGAGAACGGTGCTAACTCCATTACTAATACCTGGAGCTTACTTTCTTTACGGAGATATGTGGGGAGTTTGTTTTTGGAGTATCTTGGTTTGTGGAGCTGGTCTAAGCAGCCTGAAATTGTTAAGTCCTTGATCCAAAAGTTAGACCGATACGACAAAGACTTAGTTCAATATGAGCTTCCCAATGAAAAGATTTACTCGGACAAAGAGGCGCAAGCACTTATTGACGATTTAGTCCTCCATTTTTTTGACATCGATATGTCGGAGTCCTTAACTGCCGACCGATCAAGGAATCTTTATCAGAAAATTCGCGCGAGTTCGACCAAGAGGAATTTTTTGGTGGATCTCGGTTCGGATTTTGAGCTTCTTCAAACTAATGAAGCGAGGAATAGCTTTGCTCAGTTACTCGAAGAAAGTAGTCGACTAGCGTTTATCCGCCAGGGAGACCTCATCGAGGTATTTCCTTCAGGGTCAAAAATGAAGTTAGTCATTGAGGATAGTGATATTCAGTATCACATATACGACTCATGTGAGTGGCCTTCGACCGAAGGATTAATTGCGAGAAAAATCGAGGGTGAATTTTTTGTGTGGGTCAAACAGTGTACAACGGATCAATTTGTCGAATTTAGGGCCTTTAGAACCAATGATATTCTTTTTAGTTTTTCGAAGAGAAACCCGCGTCTCGATTTTCTATTTTTCGATTCGAAACTATTGAATCAAGCTCTGGTAGCCAATAGAAAACCCTTGGTTTTAAAGTTTTTCCTTAAGGTCGATTCGATGGCCTTGTCACCCTTGGACGTTAAACTGGGATTTAAAAGTCTCGTGTGGTACCCGAGCCTAAGCTTCTTTTATAGCAATAACCCAGGGACGGCAGTCCGAGGTGTCCGTAACGGGAGCACGCCGGCGCTCCCAAGTTTTCAAAAACAGTAATATTACTAGTCCAGAGATTTAGGTTTGTTTTCTTCATCGACAAAAACCAATTGAGGTTTGTGTTCTGAGGCCTCGCTGTCGGTCATTTGTGCGTATGAAGCGATGATCACCAGGTCTCCAGAGTGAGCATGGCGAGCAGCTGCTCCATTGAGGCAGATTTCGCCTTTGTCGCCGTATATGACATAGGTTGAAAAGCGAGCGCCATTATTACAATTGTAAATTTCCACCCGTTCGTAGGGACGGAGGTGAGCGATATCACAGAGCGAGCGATCAATGCTAATAGATCCTTCATAGTTGAGGTTAGCATCTGTTACAGTAGCGCGGTGAATTTTAGATTTTAAAAGTGAAATAGTCATATTTTCCTCAATTCGATTAACAGTTCAATTCAAGGGCTCGTTTGAGGCCAAGTAAAATTAAGTCAGGTTCATGAACATGAAATAGAGACTCTTTAAAAAATAGATTGGACATGCCTCCCGTTCCGATGACGAGAACGTCAGAGTTCGGAAAAGCTTCTTTGCTTATTTTATCTACAAAGTATGAGATCATCCCGATTTGCCCGAAATAAAGTCCAGACTGGATGCTCTCTACTGTTGTTCGTCCTACGACTTGTGCCGGCTCTTTGATTTCGACGGGCGGTAATTTTGAGGTATTTGTGTAAAGTGAGGTCATACTCAATTTAACGCCTGGGATGATGATACCGCCGAGGTAATCCTTATTAGAGGAGATGGCATCAAAAGTAGTTGCCGTTCCGAAGTCGACAATGATTAAGTTCTTTTCTGGAAATTGCTCAATTGCTGCCATGGCATTGGCTATTCGATCCGCGCCTACTTCAGCAGGATTTTTGTACTTTATTTTAAGTCCTGTTTTTGTTCCAACATCTACGAAAAAAGCCTCTTTGTTAAAATACTTTATACATGCACCTTTTAGCGCGTGGACGACTTCAGGCACAACAGTACAGACCGAGATTTTTTCAATTTGGCTTGGGTCGATCTCATTTTCTCGCAAAGCCGAAGTTAGGAAAATACCGATTTCATCGGAGGACTTTCCTTTCACCGAAGACATGCGAAATCGGACGGCAATTTGGCCGTCTTTAAAAACGCCAGCATAAAGCTGAGTGTTTCCGATATCGATACAAAGAATCATAGAGTCGTCCTTTCTTCTCTGGGGCTAAATGGCGGATTTTCTTTATTGAGAATATAATTAGAGCAGGCTTCAATTGTGTCAAAACTGTGAATGAGTTTGAGTTGTCGATCAAAAAGGTTAAAAGTGTGTTTACCCGCAGTCTTATCAATTTCGCGCATATCATTATGAATGACGTACTCCACTGAAGGGTATTGAAAGAGTTTCTCAATAGAATTCAATTTCTCCTCTGAGTCTGCATTTGCAGTCAGTTTGAAAGCAACTATTTTGGTTTTTCTAGGCTTTACTTGCTCTATAAGTTCAATGAGTTTTTTTCGAGGAACAAGTTTAATATGTAGGTCCTCTTGCGAAGAAATTTTTCCTATTACATGAGTGTCGTCTGGTAATTCAAAATCAGAGATCGCAGCAGCCATAAAAATATAATCGTAGTTACTTCTTACTTCATCGAGGACTATTTTGTAGAGTTCATTGGAAGTTTTAAATCTCTTAACACTTTCCATGAATCCACTATCTCTGCTTGTAACCAATTGAACATAGCTTCCCTGTCGATAAAGATGGTTCGCAAGAGCTAAGCCCGTTTGTCCTGTACTTGTATTTGTTAAATTTCTAACCTGATCAATTGGGTCAGAAGTTCCTCCTGCAGTAACTAATATTTTATTTGTCGGATTCTTTCCTTTTCCAAGAGCTCTTTCGATAATGAGTTTCATTTTTTCGACAGGGAGAAGTCTTCCATTTCCGGATTCTTGGCAGGCCAATAAACCACTTTCAGTTTTTTCAACTTGGATGCCATAGTCGGTTAACAGCTTTATGGATCTTTGCGTGGCTGGGTGTTCGAGCATGGCCCAATTCATGGCAGGGAACAAAATATAGGGTTTTTTAAAGTCATGTGTGAGGTAAGAGTCACCCAACAGGTCTGAAGAAACTCCAGTTGCCATTTGGTTAATTCGAGCAGCTGTAGCGGGGCAGAGAACCACAATGTCTGCCCATCGATTGAGGTCAATATGATCAATCCCCTGACTGTTGGGAAATTGCTCTGAGTAAACTTGATTTCCAGTAATCCCTTGCCAAGTGTTGGTCCCAACAAAATTAATGGAATTCTTAGAAGCCATTACTTTGATATTGTGTCCGTCTTTGGCGAGGCTCGAAACAAGTTCAGCAGCTTTGAATCCAGCGATAGAACCCGACACTTTAAACAGAATATTAGAGGCTAACGTTGTCAATGAGTCTAACCCCCTCTAAGAAAACTGCGGCGAAACGTCTATTTTCAAAGTCTTCAACATATTGCACTTCAAAACCCTCGCCTATTAGATTTTGTTTTGCCTCTTTGGCACTCCTATTATTTCGAACAGACTCATTGAGATGAAAGAAAAGTCTTGCCGCTTTAGTCCGGCCATCCTTACTGAGTCGTTGATTGCGAGAACTCATGGCTAATCCAGATTCTTCTCTGATAATTCCTACAGGAACTATCTCAGTGTTTAGAAAAAAAGCCTCCACCATATCTTTTATTAATAGGTACTGTTGGTAGTCTTTTTCGCCAAAATAAGCTCGATCTGCTTGGCTTAAATTAAGTAATTTGAGAACAACAGAGAGAACTCCATCAAAATGGCCAATTCTATATTGCCCACATAGTTTTTTACTCAATTGGCTTTCAGTAACTCTAAAATTGTAATCTCTGGGATACATAGCTGATGGGTAGGGAGCAAAAACGCAATCGATATCTAAACTTTCAAGTTTTTTTAGATCATCATCAAAATGATCTGGATATTCGTTAAGATCCTTTTGATCATCGAATTGCGTTGGATTTACGAATATGCTTACGGCACAGAGGTCGTTTTCTCGGCGGGCCTTTTTTACAAGTTCCAAGTGCCCCTTGTGAAGTGCCCCCATCGTAGGTACAAATCCAATGCTAAAGCCTTTTTCTTTATATTGAAGGCAATAGTTTCTGTATTCAATAGGGTCTGCGATGACTACTGCCATAAGTAGCTCTCTCCTTTGGCCGGAAAGTTCGAAGACTTAATATCTTGATCGAAGTGATTAATTTGTTTAATCCAATCTTCTTTAACGCTTGAATAGTTTCTTACGAAACGCGGTGACAATTCAGTTTGTGCTCCAAGCATATCTTGTAGCACTAGGACCTGTCCGTCACAGAAAGGCCCAGCACCAATTCCTATTGTGGGGATTAAAATATCTTCGCTGATTTCTTTTGCCAATAGTGTGGGTATACATTCAAGAACCACGGCAAAACATCCCAAATCCATTGCTAGGCGGGCTTCACTTTTAATGAATTCGGCAGAGGAATTATCTTTGCCTTGAATACGGTAACCCCCGGTTAAATTAACACTTTGTGGAAGCAAACCAATGTGACCCATAATTGGAACACCAGATTTTATGGATTGTCGTATTACATCTTTATTAGCTTCAATGCCCTCAATTTTTAGAGCTTTCGCTCCCGATCGAGTGAGTGCCTCAACGGCTTCCATGGCTGGTGTCATTCCTTTGTGAATACTCATGAATGGCAAATCGGTTACGATAAACTTATTACTCGCTTTGCGATGGACGGCCTTTGTGTGAAGGGCCATCATTTCAAGATCGGCATGAATAGTTGAGTCGTGGCCATGGGCAATCATCGCCACACTGTCACCGACGAGGAGACAATCAATATCAGTTTGGCTGAGAATAGATGCACTCCAAGCATCGTAGCAGGTGAGCATAGAAATTTTCTTATTCTGTTGTTTGTATTTTTGGAAGTCGGTAATGCTTTTCATTTAAAGATCCAAACTCGAATAATTTTCGGCAAAACTTTTATAAATGGGTAAGAACGAATCATTTTCTAATGATTGAATATGCTTTTGAATAACTTCGCTGTCTCCGCGAGCCATAGGGCCCGTTAAAGCTAAGTTCGGCTTTTGTAAAAGGTTTTCAAAGGTTTTTTTGAGAAGAGCGTGGGCCGCTTCTTTTGGTAAGCCAAGGTCACTTTCAAAAGAATTAAACAACTTTATCCACATCATCTGCGAAAAATTGGCAGCCATACTACAAAGGGCGTGATACTTAGCTTTGTTTTCAGCAGGCAAAAAGTATTGAGGATTTTTAAGTTGTGGAAAAAGCTGGGGGGATTCGGAAGTGTTGTGGCTTACTATGAATGGAATCGACTCATAAAACTCTTTGGAATAAAACTCAGTTCCAAAAGTGCACAAGGGGTGGCAAGAAATCAACGAGTCAGCGTGAATCGCGCCAGACATGTGAATAAAGAGTTGATCTTTGCCTTTTTGCAAACGACTTGCGAGTCCTTCGATGGCATCATCCGAAATTAGAAAAAGTAATTTTTGATAACGATTTGAAATGGATTCGAGAGCGTGCTCTGCACTGCGATCCCATTGATGAAATGGAATATCACAAAGATTCATATAGTGAGCTATATGACTGGCCAAGCGGCCACGGCCAATAATTAGGTATTCAGTTTGCGGTACCTGTCCCACGGATCAAGTCCTCCATTGTTCAAAGAAAATTGCTACAACGCGTAAATTCTCCTTAAGAACAAGTAGGTCTTACCCCTAAAACGGTAAAATGAAAAGTAGATAACACGGCTTGACTTTTTTTCCGGTCCGAAGAAGATGGTCGCCATGAAATGGTGGTATTGGTTAATTTTAAGTACAGTTCTTTCTTCTCTCCTTTTTTTGACGATTCGCTTTGGAATGGGGCCAAAACCCATTCGCCTGATGGGGCCCACGGAATTCGAAAAATCAGAACAAATAGGTGCAGTTCTTTATCGGCGATTATTTGCCGATTTAAAGAAAGCTCCAATTGTTGTCTTTGGCGTCGATCCAGTTCAGGTCAATCACCGTGAAATTCCCAGTGGCTTCTTGAAGACAGCTCAGGCGGAGGGGCTGACTTTTGATCACATCATCGTTGATAGTACTTTGGGCTTTAATCCATTTTCGAAGGGTCAAGTTCTGGATTTGCAGCGGAATACCAAAGCGCTCCTTAGCTTATTGGAGCAGGCTAATCTTAATAAGCAGAGAGTTTTACTACTCACGCTTAATAACTATTCCAGTACGATTCCTGAAAAAAGTATGACTCAGTATATTTTAGAAAAAATGAAATTAAATACTTTTTCTTTTTCAGTTTTTAACTTTGCATTAAAGCATGATCAAGAGGAACTCATTTCTCCCAGTTGTGAAACCCAAGGGGCAACGGCGAGTGGCTCGGGTCGAATTGGCTGCTTTCTTCTAAAGAAATCGCGAAGTATTTATCGAAAAAAGCACTACGAGAAAAAGGGAATTGTTGCTGCTGCCGACCAGGTGGCCAAGGGAGATTTCCTTATTTATATCTCCCTTCCCAAGAATTAAGTTTCTTCGTCAAGTACTAGTGACAGAGCAAGTTCGTGTGCTAGAGGTCTTCTTTTAGCTCTAAAATAAGTTCTTGGAGAGAGCGAAAGGAGATCGGCTAAATTGGGCATGTAGATGTCAGCAAATCGATCGACTTGATGGGCGAAATAACTTTCTTCGTTACCCGCGCGCATGACCTCGCCCCAATGGTGATTGAAAATAGAAGCCTGTTGTTTAATGAGCGGACTGATTTTTTTGTCGAGTTCACTAATTTGACTCTGGAGTGCTTCGATTTTTTCGTCCTTGGAATTATCTGAGTCTTCAATTTTTTTAGAAATAAGATCAACAAGTTCAAACTCCAATGGTTCTTTATCCTCCATCAAGGCACGAATTTGATCTTGTAGAGGCTTTGCATGCTCCATTTTTTTAAGTTCATCATCTAGTTCCTCAACGACTAAGGCCGTTCTCCAGTTACAGTCCTTCTTTAAACGGACAATATCGCCATAGATATGGTCACCTACATATAAAATGTCTTCTCCCTTGAGTTCTAAATCAGCCTCAAAGACATCAGCACACCCACCCTGGTAAATACCGGCCGTGAGTTTCTCTTCCATATTAGTCATTGAACCATCTTTAGGGTCGACTTTGAGAAATCGTAAGTTATCAAAGAAGAAACGGGGTTTCTGTGAAAATGTGATAACGATAAAAAAGAGGTCCATCCACGACTTATGATCTTTCAAAAAAGGTGAAACAGCGTAGTCGAGAAGAAGTTTAGTGTAGTGAAAGTCAGAATTTGTAACGATGAATATTTTTTTGTCATGGCGAACAAATCGCTCTAAACCTTCTACTACTTTTTCGTTTTTTAAAATATATTTGTCCAAATTTTTAGCGACAACATTTTTAATAGAGCCGTCACGGTGGGACTCGTCGAGAACATCGACAACATCATTGAACATTGTCTTATGTTCAGGAAATTCAAGACTTGGATTTTTCAGTTTGTAGTCCACAAGTTGCGAATAGAGAACCGCTACTGAAATGGAAAAAGCAGTATCAATGGCTGAGAAATTTGGATCGCCTAAATCGACATAGGTTCCCGTGTATATTTGTTGCTGGGTTTGGAAGTCCATTCGTTTGGTGCCGTGTCGACTCGCTCTAATTGCTCCGTGACGAGAAAGTTTAAGAAGGTTACCTCGGGCCTCATCAATAACCAGGCCCCGGATCGCCTGTTCAAACTCAAAGGGCAATTCACCAATTATGTCAGGGTAGCCCCGGTTAATTAGTTTTTCTTTCATACACTTATGGGCCAAGGCTTCGAATTCTTGGGTATTGTATTTCACCAAGGTATGATCCATATCTAGGCCAATATATTTGATTTTTCGCAGATTCAGAGTTCGATTAGTAAAAACGCGTGACTTCATTAAATAGGTACCTCACTTATAACTCTTTATTTTCTCCTGATAAGGCCCAGTGGCATAGGGATGACGCGAATCAAAGACTTGTTGCTTTCCGATCGATTCATCGTCTAAAGTCCAGGATATGTTAGAGAATTCCGTCGAATTGACCCCCTGCCAAGAAAAAGCCCTAAAACAACTGAAATCCGGTGAGAATACTTTTTTGTCAGGTGGAGCTGGAACGGGAAAAAGCTTCCTCATAAAACACTTCCATAAAACTCTCGATCCGAAAGCCTTTCCAATATTGGCTAGTACCGGGGCTGCGTCAGTCTTAGTTGGTGGTAGGACATTTCACAGTTTTTTTGGATTGGGAATTCTCGAGGGTGGGGTTGAGAAAACCGTAGAAAAAGCGCTTGGAAATAAAAGGCTTGTTAAAAGACTCCAAAAAGTTCAAGGGGTCATAATTGATGAAGTTTCGATGCTTTCATCAGAAGTTTTGCAGGCTGCTGAAGAAATAAGCCGACTAGCCCGTAGTAAAGACAGTCCCTGGGGCGGGCTTCAAGTTATTGTCGTTGGTGACTTCGCACAGTTGCCACCAGTGACAAGGGGGCAGGCACAAAAAGATTGGGCTTTTTTGGATCCCGTTTGGCAATTTTCTGATTTCAAACTCAGTCTTCTCAGAGAGCAAACTCGCTGTAAAGACAAAGATTACATGGAAATCCTTGAAGAGGTTCGGGAAGGTCGAGTTACGGATCGGGTTAAATCCTATCTCGACTCTAAACTCGATGAAATATCCGTTGATGTCGACCTTACAAGACTCTTTCCGAGAAAGAATATGGTTTCTGACTTTAATAACCAAAAACTTGAAGAAATTGAGTCAGAAGAGGTAGTTATTGAATCTGTGTACTCGGGCGCACAACGCTTTGTCGATCGGCTGACTAAAATGGCTCCAGTTCCTCCCCAATTGAGAATAAAGGTGGGTGCCTACGTCATGACATTGCAAAACGACCCTAAGGGTCGGTTCGTAAACGGTTCAACCGGTTATGTTAAAGAAATTTCAAACAACTCCCTTATTTTAGAGCTCGTTTCTGGAAAGATTGTAGAAGTTGAGAAAACCAGCTTTAGTATGCTCGATGCTGAAGGTGAAACCGTTGCGACTCTTACAAATTTTCCAGTAAACCTCGCATGGTCGACAACAATTCACAAATCCCAAGGTCAAACTTTAGACAAAGTCTATGTCGATTTGCGAAGACTTTGGGAGCCGGGCCAGGCCTACGTGGCATTAAGTCGCATCCAAGAAGGGGAGGGTCTTTACCTGAGAGGTTGGGACCCTTCATCTATTAAAGCGGACCACGAAGTATTAAAATTTTACGAAGTTAATGGCTAAGCATGGATCAATCCTTTTTAGGGGACATTTATGCCCTTCTTACGGCAGTTTCCTGGGCTTTTACAATAATTCTTTTAAGACTCTCTGGCTTTCATTTTAAACCGATTCCTCTCAAGGTTTTTCAAAATTTCTGCGCACTCGTTTTGTTTTTAATATCAGCTATAATTTTTGGAGAAATGCACTTTCCAAACCTTAAGGGAGACCAATGGTGGTTATTGGTCGGAAGTGCAATTCTTGGGGTCACTCTCGGTGATACCTTTCATGTGGCTTCACTCAATCGAATTGGCGCGGGATTGCAAGCGATTGTCGATTGCCTTTATGTGCCAATCGTCATGGTTTTTTCTTACATGTTTTTTGCGGAGATCATGGGCCCCACCGAATTAATTGGCGGCGGGCTTGTCATTTTGGGTATCTCCATTGGTAGCTCTGGGGGGTCGTTACCGGGTATCGAATCAAAAGAGCTGTGGATCGGTTTAACCTATGGTCTTCTGGCCCAGTTCTCCCACGCAGGAACTGTGCTTATGGTAAAAGAACTTGTTGAGTACGAATCGGTACTCAATCTCACCCTTTATCGTTTTGCCATTGGATTATTTTTTCTCGTCATTTGGTATGTCATACGCGGGGAATACGGTTTTATTCTACAAGCCTTTCGCTTTGATTCTCGATTGAAGTGGACCCTGTCTTCAACTGTCCTCGGTCCTTTTGCCTCAACACTTTTTTGGTTTCTCAGTTTCAAATATACATTGGCAGGGAGGGCAGCCATTTATAATCAGATGGCATCAATTTTTATCATCATCTTAGCTGTTGTTTGGTTGAAAGAGCCTTTGAAGCGAAGAAATTGGTTAGCTATTAGTATCGCCATTGCCGGCGGCCTCTTAGTGGCCCTTGGTTAATCTGGATTTTCGAGTTAATTGCAATTCCTATCGTTACAGGGTGTGCACCTTCGTCGCTAAAGATGATTCACCAGTTCCTTGGCGGAATGAAAAATCATTCCCAAGCCGTGCCCGCTGAATCCTGTGAAGAGATGTATAGAATTATTATCTGAAAGCCTTTTTATAATGGGTAAACCATCTTTACTCATCACGAGTTGACCAACCCACTCTTTACTGACTTCAACTCGTTCTTCCATACACGAAGGTGTCCAAAAGGAATTGAGGAATTTTTCAAGAAGGGAGTCGCCAGCAATTTGCCGATATCCTCCTACAATTAATCTTTGATCGGTAGTCTGTCTAAAGTATCCCAAGGCGTCTGAATCGTAGTAGTTACCAAGAACTTTGCTTTTTAAAGGCTGAGTGACTAATACTTCGTTTTTTACAAATTCGAGATCTGCTTTGGATTGAGTCCATGTTTCTGAATTAAAATTAATTTCAGGAGCAAAGCCTCCGAGGATCAGGTGGTCGCATGTTAGAGTTTGATTGCCAGTTCTTAAAGAAAGAGTAGAGCCCTCAGTGATTTCTACAATGGCATCATAAAGAATCACTGTGTTTTCTAGGGACTCCACAAGGGACCGACACAGCTCGAGCGGATTAATACTTTTTTCAGAAGGGTCGAGAATAATTTTTTTACCTTTTAGTCCCAGAGGATTGAAAACGGGCTCGTCGAGTAACTTAAAATTAAATCCGTGATCCTTTGCTATTACTAGGAGTTCACTGTCAATCTGACTTGATACTGTGTAACTTCCTTGCTCTTGAAAGTCGCGAGTTTTTTTTAAATCAAATTCACCAGTAATTAATTCGATATTTTGTTGTGCAAATCGAAAAATATCGAAAGCCTTTTCGAGGCCAAATGTTTTATAGAGTTTATGGAGATATTGAAAAGATCCTTTGGTGAGGAATCCAGCATTTTGTCCGCTAGCACCGGAGCCAATCGCTTTTTTTTCGACGATTAATACTTTCTGACCTGGGAACTTCTTTTCGTACCAATAGGCGAGTGAGAGGCCGGATAGTCCGCCTCCCATGAGAATAAGGTCATAGTGGGTTTCACTAGCGGCAGGCAACTGAATTTCAGACTTTGAATACAAACTTTGCCAATAGGATTCATTAGTCATTAATGGGTCCTAACATTTCAAGAGCGGTACAATCACAGGGGGGTGTTTTACATCGCGTACATTCGTAGTCAATATCGGACCAAAAATTGGGGTGCTCTTTGATGACCTGGAACCCCAGCTTTTTTAAATAGTAAAAAGACTTTGATGGAGATTCCTTCCAAGAGTGGGCGAATATTTTTTTATAGCCCAGTTTTTTAAGGACGCCCATCGAAGTTTTAGAAAGCTTGGTTCCCCATCCTCGTCCACGGACTTCTTCCAATAGAAACAGACTCTTGAAATAGGCGACGTCTTTAAGGTCGCATTCCCAAAGATCGGGACTGTATTTCTTGGCGTCTACGAAGTTCTGATAATGGGGATAGGTGAGACTGATTCTAAATCCCATCAAATCACCGTTTCCATTAATTAGAGCGAAAGATGCAGCCTTTGAATCTTGATCCGAAAGCAATTTTTTGAGTTCACTTTCGGTATAATAATCCCGGCCAATCAGCAGGTCTGTAGCGGCTTTGAGCTGCTCGATGCTAACGGACTCGATATTTACGATTTTAAATTCCTGCTGCGTCTGCAAAATTTGGCCTTTTCTATGCGCTCCAAGGGCGACTCGGTTCTTCGCACCCTTTTGAGAGGTTGGGCTTTTGAAGTCCATTTCTTATAACCAGCTCAAAGAGGGGGCTTCTGAAATCAGTAAATTGTTAAAATTATTAATTATTTTTTATTTTACCTGGATTGCTTGAAAAATGAAGTAAAATAGGGAAAATGGCTGTGTTTAAGCCTGTAGTGAGTCTCCTTCTTGCAAGCATCCTTGCTTATATACTCATCTTATGGGAACTATTTTGAACCAAAATTTTGGAGGTAAAAATGGAGAATAATCCAGTCGGTCTTGATGGGATGGAATTTATCGAATTTGCTGGCCCCCACGCCCAGGCCCTAGAAGAGCTTTTCAAGCAGTTGGGCTTTGTTCAAATCGCAAATCACAAGACTAAAAAACTAAATCTTTACCGTCAAAATGATGTGAATATTCTTCTGAATCTTGAGCCCAATACATTTGCCGTAAACTTTTCTGAATCCCATGGTCCGAGTGCTTGTTCAACGGGTTTTCGCTGTAAAGATAAAAACAAAGCCTTCGAAGTTGCCGTTGAAAGGGGTGCTAAGCCCTATGAAGGAAATAATGGCGCAAAGACTTTCGATTATCCGGCTATCTATGGAATTGGTGATTCACTGGTTTATTTTATCGATGATTATGGTGATAAGAATATTTACGATAGCGAATTCAACTATACTGAAGCGAAAGAGCAAAACGGCTTTGGCTTGGAGTTAATCGATCACCTCACTAATAATGTGCCATTCGGTGAAATGGAAAAATGGTGTAACTTTTATGAGAATGTTTTTAATTTTAAAGAGCGTCGTTTCTTTGATATTAAAGGTTCCAAAACAGGTCTTCTCTCAAAAGTTATGCGATCACCTTGTAATAAAATTACGATTCCAATTAATGAACCCGATGCTGAAAACTCTAAAAGTCAGATCCAAGAATACCTTGATGAGTACAAAGGTTCTGGAATTCAACACATCGCCCTTTTAACCAATGATATTCTGGCTTCTGTTACTCAATTGCGTAAGGCGGGAATTCAATTTTTAGATACACCAGATACCTACTACGATATGATCAATGATCGAGTGCCGGGTGTGACCGAAGATCTCACGACTCTCAAGAACTTAAAAGTTCTTGTCGATGGAGATCAAGAGGGTTACCTGCTTCAGATATTTACGCAAAATGTTTGTGGTCCAATCTTTTTTGAAATCATTCAAAGAAAAAATCATCAGGGTTTCGGAGAAGGAAATTTCCAAGCTCTATTTGAGGCTATTGAGCGTGATCAACAAAGGCGCGGCGTTCTCTAATGAATTTGCCATTTGATATTGATCGTGCAATGGAGTTAGCCATCAATGAAGCCCGCCGTGGAGCGGGCTTTGTTTCTCCCAATCCATTAGTGGGCTGCGTGATCCTTGACTCAAAAGGGGAGGAGCTTTCTCGCGGGTTTCACCCTAAATTAGGCAAAGATCATGCTGAGGTCGACGCTCTTAAAAAAATAAAAGACAAGAAACTTCTTGAGGGCGCCCATATGGTGGTTACCCTCGAGCCTTGTGCTCACGACGGAAGAACCCCTTCTTGTGCCAATGCTATTAAAGAATTGCCATTAGCCTCTGTGACCTATGGTCTTTTGGATCCCAACCCTTTAACTGCCGGTAAGGGCGCTCAAATTATTTCCGCATCCGGAATTCACTGCCAAGAATATTTAGGTGACAAAATTCCACTGGAAGAATTGGCTGAACAATTTCTCATTAATCAACGGATGGATCGAGCTTTCATATCACTGAAAGTGGCTTCATCGATTGATGGGCAAATGGCTCTTTCAGACGGTTCGAGTAAGTGGATCACCTCTGAACAGTCTAGGGCATTAGCCCATCATCTTCGAGCAACTCACGACGGAATATTGGTCGGTAGAAAAACTTTTGAAGTAGACAATCCTAGTTTAAATGTCAGGCACGATGAATTTCCTGATAAGCGAAACAAAGTGATTGTTCTGGACCCTAAGGGAAAAACGAAAAATCTAATTGAGGGCTGCAATATTCATAAGCACCACCCACCAGAAGATATATTTATTGTGACGGAAGAGTCCGTTGAATTTAAAGGAATGAACAATATCACTTGCAGTTTAGATGAGAGTGGAACCTTTAAATTAAGTGAATTAACAAATCGTTTCTTGGAGTTTGGTATCCATTCGGTTCTTGTCGAAGGTGGGGCCCTTGTGCATTCATCCTTTTTACTTCAAGGGTGTTGGGATAGACTTCACCTTTTTATGGCCCCAAAAATTTTTGGCTCTACCAATGGTATTTCTTGGTCTCAGGAGTTTGGTATAAGCAATATGGCAGAAGCTTGTGAGCTTTCGTGGCCGCGTTCAACCATGGTTGGCACCGATATGTACTATTCAGCTCGAAATTTAATGGCGGGTAAAAATCAGGAATCTGCAGATTGACCTTTTAGTTTGCGGACAGTCTGTTGAACGATTGCCTCTAAGGTTTCCCACTCACGGCGAGTAATACCGCTTTCAAGTAAGATTCTTCTTAGAGTTGTATGGGCATTAACTCGCCGCTTAGATAAGTCAAATCCTAGAGTTTCTAACCACTCCTTGAGCATTTTGTCGGGAAAGACATGGCGCTCGACCTCTTCACCATAGCTAATCAGTTCGTCCAGCTTTAAGTTATCTTGTAAAATAAATAAGCTAATTAAAACGGCATGGGCGAGATTCATAGATCCGTGTTCACCGTAGGTGGGGAGTTCGCAAATATGATGAACTCTTTTTAGGTCGTCAAGATCGAGGCCGGCATCTTCGGGGCCGTATATGAGATGAAGAGGGCGATTGAACAAAAATGACTTTAACTCACTGGTTACATATTCTTTCCACTGTCGAACCGGTCGCATTCGACCAGAACGTCTTGAAAAACCAATTCTTAAACCATCTTCTTCTTTCTCAAAAAATTCTTCCCAAGATCCATAGGTGATTAAATTTTCAAGAGGACCCTGGGCCCTGGCAGCACCTTCCTGGGCTTCGATATTAATCTCACATTGAGGGGCTATGAGAATCAGGTCACTAAAACCCATGTTCGTCATTGCTCGAGCCACCTGTCCGATATTTCTCGGATAAATAGGGCGAGCGAGAATCACTTTTACTGGGCTTCGATTACTTTTCAACGTAACTCAATCCCATGCTTATAAGCTTGTTCAAATTCTCTGACTTTGATTTGATCGCTTCGAGGTGGGTTCTCAGTGTATTTTTGATTTCTGATAAGTTTTGAGAAAACTGTGATTCCATCTTAAGAGCGAGTTCGTAGAGTTCGAAGTACAAAAGCCAATCGTCATTTTTTACGGCCAGTGAGGTTTCGTAGGTAGATGCAATCTCTTCACCCCTGACTTCTTTGTCTGACTCTCTCCATTCGCGCACTTTAAAGTATATTTGGTGTCTCTTTTTTTCGTTTTCTGAAAAGACCCTCGGCGGAATGACTTTTTTAGCAAACTCGTCAATTCCACCATAGGTATCTCGATCTGCAGGCCCTCCGAAGACAGAGATAATTTCTGACCCCGTTGCCATATCGAATTCTCCCCAGCTTGGCTCAAAAAGAATCTCACCATTCAATTGCGAAGTGCACTGAGTCCAAGTAATGAGTAATGCTCTTTCGTTCGTGTCGAAAAGAACTTTGGAAACCTCACCCTCAACAGTAATTCCACTTTCGAACGTGATTTTCGATGTTTTCCCCTTTGCTATTCCAAGAGATTCCAATTCAGGGGGAGTCATTTCAAATAACGACTTTCCCTTGCCTTTAATTGGTCCAAGGGGAGTACTAAAGCCATGGGGGTGGCGCTCTTTGCCATGATTGTTGAGCTGCATTTCATTAAGGGCCAATTGGCTCGGACCATCGAGCTTTACAAAATAGGCCCGATCCTTGTCGTCTTTCTTGTAACTAACTACTTGACCAGAAAACTGTAGGCCAGAGTCCAGGACCACAGTGTTAACGGTTTCAGCTTGTAGAGCTTCTTCAAGTCCAAACACTCCACCTTTTCTAAAAGCCATTCCCTCTGCCATCTCATCAAGAACCTGATGAAGATTCTCGAAGCTATCGGTTACAAAGAGTTGAGGTTGGGGCTCGGTGATATCATAAGTTGTATCAATACATTTGAGACTGAGAGGGACTTTTTCGACATGGTTCTTAAGACACTCTTTTGATTCGCCAATCGAACTCAAAAGACCAGCGCCAAAAATTTTAGGATTACTGAGGTCCCCAATAAGGCCGTACTCGGCGGTCCACCAATTCATTCTACCAAGTTTTGCTGCTTCAGAAATAAAAGTTAACTCAGCATTGATTTTTTTGAGTTGATCTTCGGCTTTCTGAATTTCTTCTTTAGTAGAGTTCGGGTCTTCTTTTACATCAGACAGAACGCGAATTGCTTCGTATTGTTCCAAGTCTTTTTTACCAACTATGGCCTTTTTTGCCACCTGTGCATACTTTTTTAAATAACTAGCGAATTGCTCATCCACCAAGATAGGGGCGTGGCCAGCGGCTTCATGAACGATATCAGGAGCGGGAGTATAGAGAATATGATCAACACTTCTCATATCAGATGCAATGGGTAGGATTCCGAGGGACTGCATTTCCATAAAAGCCGCAGGAGGGATAAACCCGCTCACCGGAACAGCAACCCATCCAAACTGCTGAAGCTTTTCACTCATATCTGAAATTTTTGGAATTCGCTCAATAGAAATACCAGTTTTTTTGAGTCCGCTTTCGTAAACCTCATGGGCGTTCTCTGACAAAAAAGCCTTGAGTTGATTGAGGGTAAAGCGCCATGCCGCTTGGTCCACCGGCGTATAACGTTCGTAATTCTGATCAACGACATATCTTTTTAAGTGGCTCGGAATACTATCGAGGATTTCTTCGTAGGTAGTCATTGGTTCCCTCTAAAGACTTTTTAAGTCTTGCGATAAGTAATTCGTTACATAATCTTTGATCCCTTTTTCTAGGGGCCATTCAGGCTGAGAAAGTCCCAAAGAAAAGAGCGAGTCCATTTTTGCTTGGGTGTAGTACTGGTATTTATCGCGAATTCTTTCGGGGATATCGATCCAATCAATCTTCATTTCTTTGTTGAGTGCAAGAAACGTGGCCTTGGCTAAATCGAGCCAGCTGCGAGCCTCACCGTAACCCATATTGTAAATTCCAGATTGGGGTTGAGTATCAATGAGTTCTAGAATCCAACGAGTAATGTCTTTGATATAGACAAAGTCCCTCAGTTGTTCACCGTCTTTGTAGTCTTTGTTATGAGATCGAAAGAGTTTAAGGCTTCCTTGAGAAGTAATTTGCTCAAAGGCTTTAAACACCACACTCGACATATCACCCTTATGATACTCGTTGGGTCCGTAGACATTAAAAAATCTGAGACCATACCATTGAGGAGGAAAGTTTGAAGCGGTTTTCGTCCATATATCGAAATTGAGTTTTGATTCGCCGTAAGGGTTGAGCGGTTTAAAGGTTTCGGGGTCGGTTTTATCATCGAAGCCTTCAGCGCCATCGCCGTAAACGGCCCCACTACTGGCGTAGATGAACGGAATTTGTTCTTTCGCGCAGTGGTTCCACAATTTCTGAGTGTATTCAGTATTTATTTCTCGGAGGTAATCGCGATTCATTTCTGTGGTAGAGGAGCAGGCGCCCATGTGAACAATCCACTCAGGCTTCAGCTGGCCATTTTCGAGCTGAGAAATCAGTTCCTTTTCTGTGAGATCTCCAGATATGGAATGACTCTTAAAATACTCGGTTCTCTCTCCCTTTTTATGGAGATCCACTGCCACGATCGGTCCCTTGCCCGCGCGTTCAAGTTCCCAAATCACAGCACTACCAATAAAGCCTTTTGCACCAGTAACTATAATCATTCCGTGGTTTTAGCCTAGGCTCCCTGGGAACACAAGTCCCCTCTGGGAGACCCCGTTAAATGGGGAAAAACCTAAGTATTTCGAACTATGAAAGAATGCCAGAAACGCTCCAGAATCTTGTTGCAAAGCATAAATTATGCTACCTAGGGAGTCCCAGGAGGAAGTAAGAGTGCATGCAGAAACAAGCCAGTTTCACAGTGAGTTTATCCCTGCTAAGAGTAAGAAATCGCGCCGTTTAATGATCGTTCTTCACGGTCGGGGAGATAGCTTAAAGCCCTTTAGGGAATTGCCCGATGAACTTGGCTTGTACAATATGAACTACCTTCTTCTTAATGCCCCTAGAAAGTACGATGGTGGCTTCACCTGGTATGGCTTTCCTCCACGCCAGGCTCGAGGGGTGCTCAATGCCCGAATGCGACTCTCGATTCTAATGGAAGAGCTGAAAGAGCAAGGGTGGAAGACAAAAGACATTTTCTTTTTCGGCTTTTCACAGGGAGCACTTGTCAGCGTCGATTTTGGACTCAATTATCAAGAACCTCTCGGTGGGATCATCGGTATAAGCGGTTATGTTTATTTCTTTCCGCGCTGGCGAAGTCGCATCCCCAAAGCAGCTTTTAAGACAAAGTGGCTTCTTACCCACGGTTTGCGTGACGATGCTCTCGAAATCGATCATTCGCGCCTTTGTGCAAAGAAGTTGAAAGATGCAGGCTTACCGATCAAGTGGCTTGAATTTGACAAAGATCACGAGCTGGACGACCAAGAGGAAATCCCTGCAATTCTAAATTTCATTAATTAGGCATAAAAAAACCCAGCTCTTTAAAGCCGGGTTCTAAAATCTCTATAAGATTTTAATAATTCTTATTGATCGCAATATTCGAGTTCGTAGTAAACATCAGTAACGATTCGAATCCCTTTGCGGTAATTACCACGTTCAAAATCATTCATTGCGCGCTTAAGCTTTTGCTTAAGAACAGGAATTGTCGGGCAAAGTGCTCCACCCTGGTGTGAGTCACCTGAGTTTTCAAGACATTTGAGTTGATCACTCGCAAAACTCATATTTTTACAAACGCTAAGTTCACCAGAAAAGTAAGCCTTATCTCTGATCTTAGAGATACACTTTAATTTATCGCTTCCAAAACTCATTCTACTACAGATAGCAAGAGCTTCGCGGTCGTAGTAGTCACCCATTCTAATTTCTGCCACGCACTTTTGTTTATCTGAATCAAAAGTCATGGAGTTACAAAGAGTAAATGGATCGCTGGATGGATTGAGTTGAGCATTCGCTTGCACTGAGATTAATAAAAATAGAACACCTAATGTACTTAGCACTAACTTCATAGTGACCTCCCTAAACAGTTGCCCTAGTTAAATCGTGAATGGCCTCGATAAACAATGGGTGTTGAATTAGAGTGATCCAATTTAGAAATATTTATAGGTAACGCGGGTTATCATCCTATAGAACACTTTCAAGTTTGTTCTGTGGCCGCTTTTCTTCGTAGGCCAAGATATCACCAGGTTGGCAATCAAGCGCTTCGCACAGAGCTTGAAGTGTTGAGAAGCGAATTGCTTTGGCTTTTCCCGTCTTGAGTAAGGATAAATTAGTCATACTGATCCCTACCGCTAACGAAAGATTCTTCAAAGAGATCTCCCTTTCAGCTAGAACGACAGCAAGTTTTACCTTGATCTCTTTTTCCATCTAGACCGTGCCTTCAACTTCTTCTTCGAGGGAATTACTTCTGATACAAATTCGATGGATGACTTCTAGGGCAAGCATGACTACTAGAGGTTGAATTCCATGTAATGAAAGTAAAACGAAGTCGAGTCCTTCAAAAAGTAGGGTGAATAAGTAGGAAGCCCAAGAAAAGGTTGAGGATTCTGAAAATGAATAATCAAACATCGGTGAAAAAATAAACAAATAGAAGAGGTTGTAGACCAGAATGACCCAGAGGTACTTGTTAGCCCTTACAAAGTTCATACGATCAGAGAAAACTTTAGTGAAACTCTCGGCTCTCACTTTTTGAATAATTTGCTCTATAACCACTATAAATCTAAAAGAAATAAACGCACCGAGAGCTGAAAAACTAAATAGAACTCCATAACCAAAGGATTGAACGAGGGTTTTGGAGACCACGTTACCAAGATAAGAAAAAAATGAAACAAAACTAACGAAATCAAATTGAAAGTTAGATAGTGAAAGGCTGTAAGCAAATAGGTTTTTAATCCCAAGAGAAATGACGGAAACACCCAGAAAGATAAACATTATCATTACTAGGGCCTGAAAGACTCTTCTATTGATGCGCAAATATAATTCTAGAATAGACAGTGGACTCTCAAATAAATTAGGCATTCTACAAACTCCTCAAAACCCAATCGTTTTTTGCTGGTTTAAACCAGCAAATCTGGAGCTAGAGTTAATCTTTACCTCACCGCGGGTCAATAATTATTTTATGATAAACATAAAATAATTAATATTTAGCGATATTGAAATTAGTTCCTGGTCTAATTGATTGAACTGGCTGTTATTCCTTCAATCCACTAAATTCGAGTGTCATTCAGAAAAGGGGATGCTAGTTGCTAGGGGGAAATTGGGAGGTTTCAGTGAAATATTTCTTATCTATTCTTGCCTTTAGCTTTGTTTTTTCAAGCCATTCTCAGGCTCTGGAGTTTACAGCCCTCGTTGATGAACTCAAAGAATGTGTTTCGACTCATAACTTGAGTGAAGAAACCTGTGCGACTTTGATGTCCATTTATTACAGTTCTCAACAGTCGACTCGTGATGGCGTACAAATTGATTTTTACTATAGTGATTACTCTTGTTCTTCATCCAATTTTGTTGCTGGTATTTTTATAGATTATAACGCGACCAGCACCGGTGTTGATTCGGCTTGTGCCACTCTGGCTCGCAAAGTTGCAAGAAAGCGAACTTCAGTTTGGGGCTACACGGTTGATAAAGGAAGCTGTGAAAACGCGACCGATGTCAGCTACAACTCAAAAGATCAGTTGATTAAACTTTGTAAGGATATTTACGAAGGTAATCTCTAAATATCTTCTGCGTAGGTCGAAACAATGTCGATACTTTTTTCGAGAAATTTGCCGAGGGCATTATCGACATTAAGAATCAGGTTCACTTGGCCCCTGTGAGTTGGGTCAGGTGAATTATGATAAATAAAGAGTTCCATGGCCGTTTGAGTTGAGAACTTTGGTTTCTTCTTCTTGTGGTTGGCCTGGATTTCACGAACAACAAATTCAACGGCATTGCCGGTCACTTTCGCCTTGTTGTTTCGAGTTAGGGCTCGTTCAGCCAAATAGTTCAAAGCCAGTTTTGCATTTTTTTGTTGGTCGAGAAAATTCATAATGAACTTCTTGTACTTACTGAAAAACTCTAGAATCCGTTTTTCTTGGTAATCACTCATGGCTTTGTCTTCGGCTTGAACGCCGTCTATAAGCATAATTTGGTGAAGTGTATATGCGGCTGGCTCGTACTGATCTCTGATATGCCAGTGTTCGTGAAGATTCTTTGGTAGAAAAGCCAAAAGCTTTCTTACATTAAAGATGGCTGGTTTATTTATACCATCAGGTAAATTTTCTTCTCCGGTCCTTGTCTTAAATCGTTCAAGATAAGAAAAGGCCTCAAACAAATCCTGCAGCTGCTCCTTACTCGAATCTAGAACCTCGTAAGATCGTTCTTCATCTAAGCCGATTTGTTGAGTAAATAAGAACAGGGAGTGGTCAGAAAACTCCTGATCAAAACTCTCTAATATTTTATGGTCCGCAAAATCTTTTAAAGGCTTCTTATTCTTCGTTTTAATGAAGTCAATCAGCTGAATAAAAACCTGGACTGTTAGTTTTGCTTTTGCCTTTTGTTCATTCAGGTTGGTTGAGAACCGATCTTCATCGTCGTAACGGTATTGGTCGTGACGAACACCGAGCTGTCGAACACTTCCATAATCAATAATGCCGGCTTCGGCTAAGACATTGTCGCCATCCCAGTCGAGCCAAGTGAAGATATAATGGCGATCAAGGAGAGCAGCAAAGCGTGCAAAGTCTTTCATGATAGCCTGGAGAGCTTTGTCGTAGTGTTTACCGTCGACTTCGAATTCCCAGGATTTATTTTGAATCTGTCTTTCTACGAGATAATCAAAAGCTTTTTTGGCTTCTTCGTGTTCATTGAGCTTCAGGTACCGAAAAATATGGGCCGGTCTAAGGAGATTGAGTCCCGCTCTTACTCCAATACCCAAACCACCTCCCAGGTCCACAATGCACAACACCCGTTCAGTAGAGATCCCTTGGAAGTGTACAAGCTCCGACATGATAGCCGACGAAAATAGTTCTTCGATTTCAGCTTGGCCACAACCGTAACCCATTTCTGTGTTGCCGGTCTCGAGAAGTTTATCAGCGTTGACGGCACCCGGAGAAAGTTGAGTAACACCAGTACCACGACTGGAAACATCCCAATACTTTCCTCGATTATAAACGACCCCATTCCAAATACTTCGACCATCACCACTTGTTTTGCCTTGCTTGTTATCGTGTTGAAGCTGCAAGTACCGAGTTGCCATAAAGGGGTGTTCTTTGATCGATTTAGGGTCGAATTCAATTTTGTTTTCTATTTCGTACTCGTTAATAATTCGCAAATTGAATGTATCGAGTAACTTCTTTTCAAGGCGATGGTTCATCTTGTGGGGGTGATCGTTATCAATAAGCCCCATTTCTTTGGCGAGGGCAAAGTTAAAGAATGCTACTTTACCGCCCTTTAACACCCTTGTTTTATAGAGAATGCATCCGTCTTCAACGGCTTCTTGCCAAGGATGAAGCCCATTGATCTGCTCGAAGCTTTTATAAGAATAACTTCTCTTGCGCTTAGGGCTTTGCTGGCTGTTATTTTTTGACTGTTCTTTACGACCCATCACTTGTTTTATCGGAATGAGACAGAAGTTTTTTAAGCCTTTCTTTAAGAAAATGCTTTAAAAGGCAAAAAAAATTAGGACCAAAGGATTAAAATCTGAATATTGTGCGTGGAACTTACTTGCTTTAGCAACCCAACCTAAGTTGAGTTCTTGGAAATCGTATTCGAGTAATTGAAAATCGCTCAGTTAAAAGTCAGTTGTCTAAACTTTTATATGATTGTCACCGGGCTTCCAACCGGCACCGCAAAGTTCTCCAGACTGAAGTGCACTTAAGACTCTGAAAATTTCTTCAGTATCACGCCCCACAGTTTCGTTATGGATTCCCATGTATTGAATCTTACCTTCGGGATCGATGATGTAGGTTCCTCGAGTTGAGAATCCTTTATCCTCGAGAAGAACATTGTAATCTCGAGAGACTCTTCGAGTTGTATCTCCAATAAGAGGAAAGCCAAGATCTTCTAAATCATCTTTTACCCAACGGGCATGGGCATGAACTGAATCGACACTACAGCCGATGACTTCAGCACCCGCATCTTTAAATTTGCCTAAATGCTCCCTAAACTGCGTAATTTCAGTGGGGCAAACAAATGTGAAGTCGAGAGGATAGAAAAAGAGTACCACCCACTTACCTTTAAAGTCCTCGAGGCTTATGTTTTTGAATTCTCCGCCATCGTAGAGGGCTTCGGCAGTAAACTGAGGTGCGGGTTGACCAATCATTGGCATTCTTAATCTCCTAGTGTTTGTACAGACTTAGATTTGCCACAGTTTGTTGACCCCAGCAAGGCCGGTCCCGGAGACTCTGATTTGGTGCGGCGTCCAATGGCACTTAGCATTGCTAGTTTTAGTGGACCCCGCTATATTCGCGGCCCCGGCGGAGGTTCAATGAAGATTATTTCTTGGAATGTAAATGGAATTCGTGCAGCCCATCGCAAGGGTTTTTTAGAGTTTTTCTCGAGAGAAGAGCCCGATATTCTTTGTGTACAAGAAACAAAAGCTCATAAAGAGCAGTTGGACGATGAACTCATTCGTCCCTTGGACTCTCATAGTTATTTCTCATCGGCTGAGCGCAAAGGTTATTCGGGTGTTGCCACCTTTAGCTTTGATAAATCGAAAGAAACTGACTTCGGAATTGGTGTTCGTAAGTTTGATAGTGAGGGGCGAATTGTCGTCACGAAACACCAAGATTTTTATGTTTATAATATTTATTTTCCAAATGGATCTTCTTCTGAAGAGAGACATGATTATAAGCAAGAGTTTTTAAAGAAGATCAATAGTCACCTCAAAAAGCGTATCAAAGCCGGCGACAAGCTTGTGGTTCTCGGAGATTACAATGTGGCCCACAAAGAAATTGATGTCTATGACCCAGAACGACTCTCATCCGTATCAGGATTTTTGCCAGAGGAGCGAGAGTGGTTTGATGCATTTCTTAATTTAGGATTTGTGGATACCTATCGGCATTTTAATCCTGAATTGGCAGAGAAATACACGTGGTGGAGTTATAGAGAGATGGCGAGACCAGCCAATAGGGGCTGGCGCTTGGATTATATTTGCATCACCGAAAATCTCATGGACCGCCTTAAGTCCGCAGAAATAATGGATGGCCAAGAAGGTTCTGATCATTGCCCCATAGTTATTGAACTCGAGGACAAATAAGTGTTTTTAAATCTTCTCCTTTTATTCACACTTGTCCCGATCCTCGAACTCTATTTACTCTTCGAAGTGAGTGATGAAATTGGAGGTCTTAATACGATCGCCATTATTTTTATTACTGGAATTTTGGGTGCAGCACTGGCTCGTTCCCAGGGGCGCTCTGTTTACGCCAACATTCAAGGAGAACTGGCCCAAGGGCAGATACCAGCAGATGGATTGCTTTCAGGGCTTCTTGTTTTTGGTGGTGGTCTCCTCCTGTTGACCCCCGGGTTTTTTACTGACTTTCTTGGATTTACTATGGTTTTTCCCCTGACTCGCATGTTTTTAGTTAGGTATTTAAAGAACCGATTCACGGAGAGCATTAAAAGCGGTAGAACCCACGTCCACTTTGGGTTCGGTGGTTTTAACGGGGCAGGAGGGTTTGAAAGAAAGCCTCAACAGCAACAAAATCAACACCGCTTCGAAAAAGAAGAACGCATCTTTCGCTCTGAAAACGAAGATGACGTTATCGATGTCGATACTAAGGATAGCGATCGCTAATACTGTCTTGATTTCTTGAATTAAGTCCCATTTAATGAGGTTAATCAGCTTTAATGGGGTAATTCATGGGTAAGAAGTTAATCCTACTTCTTTTGGTTTCATTCTTATTTTCATTTCAATCGATAGCACAGAACGATTCTCAAGAATCGAACTCTCCGAGTGAGAATCAATCTATCGAAGAAGAAGGTGATGAGGAAATTCAGGAAAGTCTGAAGCCAAAGGAGAAGAGAAAGAAAAAGGCGAAGGCGAAGAAAGTTGCTAAAAAGAAGGCTCCTAAAAAACCTCGTAAGAAAAAGAAGCGATCAACTCGGTGGCGTCGGGTTAAAAGCCTTATTAAGAATGTAGAGACAATTGATAAGCAAGTTGAGGGTGTCGATGGTTCTCTAAAAGATCTAGATGATCGAATTTATAACATCGAAAAAATAATTGGAGAAAAATCACCTTTGTTTCCTATGGATGCTGATCGGTTTCGTTTAGGAGGGTTTTTGACGAGTACCTATGCTTACTTGCGAAATGACTCCCTATCGGAACAATCCTTTACATCCAATCGTTTTGAACTCCTTCTCGGCGTGGATGTCTCGCAAAACTTGGAGTTCTTTACGGCTTTTGGGATTATTTCTCAATCCGTACTCGAAGATGCAAATTCATCGGAAAGGACTTATCAAGGGGATAATGCTGATAACCGCCGGCAAAACCCAGTACCACTAATAATTTCTCACGGAACATACAAATGGTCTGAGCAAGCAAACATTAAATTCGGAAGATTTGTTGCGCCAATTGGTATTATCAACGTTGAGCATTTCCCCCCGGCCTTTTTCTAGAGACAGCACCTCAGTTTTTACGGCCTATTCCCGGTGGAGTTTTTTGGGGGCACTTTTTAAATGGTGTCGATCTCTTCGGAAGTTTTGATGTTGGCGGTCCGACAATGGATTATCATATCAATTACTCATCCTTTAGTTTTATCAATGGTCCTGCGCCAACTAGGGGCAACCCTTCACATATGATCTACGGCGGTAGACTTCGTTTTTCTTTCTTAGACGATGAAGTTGCGATTGGTACTTCGTTTCAAGGGGGGCAGCGAGACCCACTCGGAGACGGAAATCGTGATGACTTTAACTATGAAAATTATGGTGCAGATCTTTACGTTAACGCCGGAACCTTTAATCTCAAATTAGAATATGTATGGTCCATTGAAGAGGGAAATGACACCAACAAAAAGGGACTTATTGTTCAACCCTCCCTCGAGTTAAGTGATCAAATCAGGTTAGTCTATCGTTACGATAATTACGACAAAACTGACAAAACTGAAGACGATGCCATTACTGAACATATCTTTGGAATTAACTATTTGCCCGATCCTCTCTTGCGCTTGAGAGTGGAATACCAACTGGTCGATTACGAATCTGAACAGGGATTATTCGACAGCGGTGCAGTTGATTCTAAGGACCCAGACTATAGCCAACTCATTGTTTCGGCTGTCATTTCTTTTTAAAGGGGGGAGCTATGAATAAAATAATTGTTTTTACAGCTTTTTTTATTTTCGCTCAAATTGCCCAAGGTGAAGAGTTTTCACTTATATTAAATAAGGAAAATAGCTTTTCTGGGAAAGATATGGTGAGAAAGTACTTTCTTTTGCAGAAAGGTAAGGGGAGTTTTCCTGGCGGTATTGAAGTCTTGCCAGCGATTGTGAAAAGTGACAACAGTCGTGTTCAAGCTTCGAGAAGTGCTTTTTTGAATAAGATTCTCGCTTTTGACACCGAAGCTCAATATCGTAAATATTGGATCCGACAAAAATCCAAGGGTATCACGCGAAAGCCCAAAGAATTTTCGGATTTCAGAAAAGTCCTGCGATACGTTCAGCGCGAAGAGGGAGCAATCTCTTTTGTTCCAAGTCTAATGATTAAAGGTAGTGATCAGGTTAAAGTGCTAATGACTTTTGAATCTAGTTCACAATAAGAATTGTTATATAGGTTAAATAAATACCTAGTAGAAGGCCCGCAGTTGGGCGGTTTGAAACTCTTTTGGTCATATAAAACAGTGGAAGTAAAATCGCACTCGCTGCGATCATCCAGTAAACGTCGAAGTTCATTATCTGCTCTGAAGCACTAATAGGGAGTACGAGAGAAGTTGTGCCAATAATTGCTAGAGTATTCATAATATTTGAGCCAATAACGTTAGAAATGGCGATATCATCTCGGCCTTTGTAGGCAGCAACCGCTGAAGTCACTAGCTCTGGAAGCCCTGTGCCTACGGATATTATAGTTATTCCAATGATTCTTTCTGAAAGACCTATGTACTCTCCGATTTGAACTCCGCCCCTGAGAGCCAAATCAGCCCCGCCAATGAGCCCAACAAAACCCAAAACAAGATAAAGTCCGTCGTAGAGTGGAGATTTGAGTATCTCGATTTCCTCTTCAAGATCAGTATCAATGCCCCTTTTTTTAGCTGCTCGTATGGTGTAGACGAGGAATAATCCCAGCACTAAAAGCATTATGCTTCCGTCAATTCGAGAAAAGTTGAGATCCTGTCCAAGTATGAATAGAAAGATCGCTGAGAATATCAAAAATGGCAGTTCGATACGCAGTGATTGGGTGCTGATTTTATTGGGTTTAATAATTGAGGCGATCCCAATGATTGCGAGAATATTAAAAATATTAGACCCGACAACATTGCCGAGAGCGATATCGGGAGAGTTTTTAAAGGCTGCCAGCAAAGAGGTGACGAGTTCTGGTGCTGAGGTCCCAGCGGCGATAACCGTTAAGCCAATAGTAGCGGGATCAATTTTGGTTCGAGCTGAGATACTAACGGCGGCTTTTACCAGTGCATCACCGGCGAAAATTAAAATCGTAAAGCCTGCTAGGAGTAGAGATATTGAAATGACTAAGTCCATGGACCGGTAGAATAGCCAGGGCTTTGTCTCAAATCAATATATAGTAGTCTAGAAAAAGACTTAATCCTGGGGAGTCCAACTTAAAAATAAAAAGCGACCTGATAAACTAGAAGTGATGCGTATTTTATCCTACGGACTCATCATTTTATCTTGCTGGATTTCTGGGCAAAAAGCCTCGGCTCTTTGTGTGTCGTCGTCGGTTGCCAATTTAAGGTCAGGGCCCTCAACGAAATACAAAGTGACGTGGACAGTGGGTAAATATATGCCCCTTCTTCAGGTCAGTCGCAAAGGAAGCTGGATTAAAGTAAAGGACCTCGATGGTGAAGCTCACTGGATTCATCGCAACTTGATTACCAATGACTACGACTGCTTGGTGGTTCGATCTATTATTTCGAATCTAAGAACTGGACCGGGGCCTTCTAACAAGCTGGCATTTATAAAATTCGCAGATCGATTTACCCCATTTCGCAAGCTCGACCGCCGGGGAAATTGGCTTTTGGTAGAAGATGACTATAAATCGAGGGCTTGGATCTATGACAGAAATGTCTGGGAACCCCTGAGAAGGTCTCGAATCGAGTTCTAAATTACCGACAATGTAAGATTTCGTGACAGATTCCGTTTTATGTTGATACAAAAAGTCATAAGCTGACAGAATCTTATTCCAGTCTAAACGCCTAATAAATATGATATTTGCTACGATTAGTCCTCTTTTAGTAAAGACTAGTTATTTAGGTCTCTCACTAAAAGCCAGACAAATCTGTAAGAGAATTTAAGTTTTTTCTTGCAAAGAAATTTGCCTTTGTGTCTAAATATACCAGTTCCGAATTGGCACTGTGAGGGGACAAAGACAGTGCAAATAAAGGAGGGGACAATGACTGCAACTTTAAGTAAAGACCTCATAGAAGAATGCAAAACGAAATTGCTTTCAACGAAGTCAGAAATTCTCAACCGAGTTAAGGAGACACGCAAAGATCTCCATAATGATGAAAAGGGTGGAGATGAAGCTGATCAAACAGTTCGCGTTTTGGCCGAAAGTGAACTTCTTCAAATGCACGAAAGACTTCGTTTACAACTCGTAGAGATCGAGCAAGCCCTTAGTCGTATCGATAACGGTACTTATGGTGTTTGTGAAGAGACTGAAGAGTGGATCGAAGCGGAGCGCCTTAGAGCGATTCCTTGGACACGCCTTTCAATTGAAGGTGCGGAAATTCGCGAAAGCCTTCAAAAAAGATACGCTCGATAATTACAGTATAGATAATTATCAATAATAAAAAGAAGAGCCGATCAGGGCTCTTCTTTTATTTTATCCAATGGCTAGATAGAAGAACTTACAAAGTGTCTTTTTGCAGTTCTTCTTCGGAAGCTTTTTGTTCGTCGAGAATTTTCTGCATTTCTTTTTTAGACCAGAGCTTTCCTTTGCCAACTCCAGGGCAGAAGCCAGCTACTTCTTTCTTCCAGATCTTGGCGTTCATAACTTCAGGCCAAAAGGGCCAGGTTCGACATTGGCTAGGACGTCCTTTGTAGACGCTACATCGATTTCCGTTTTCTAGAAAAATACATTCGTGGGACTCAGGACCCGTGACTAAAAAGAAGAATCCATCTCCATCTCGCTTGCAGTACTTTTTTGTGAATTCGGAAGTTTTAAGTTTTAACTCTTTAGCCATTCTTTTGCGATCACTTTGTGTCATGTAGACGTAGCCATATTGGCCACGGCTCACACAGCAATTACCAGAGCCCTGGCATTGGAACCGCAGTTTTTCAGGGAGCCAATCTTTTTCTGCCATGGAGGACTATGCTTTCTGGCAATAAAGAAGGGCCGAAGATAATTGGAACAAAACCCGCGCTCCGACAATAGCGTCAAACTGGGAGTCCCCCTCGGGACCGGGAGACACTTCACTGAGGTCAAATCCGACGATCTTTTTGCCTTTTTCCACGACCTTTCTCAATAGAAAGGTGAATTGCTCATAACTGATTCCACCGGGAACCGGAGTACCAGTGTTGGGGCATAATTTTGGTATGAATCCATCAATATCGCACGAGATATAAACTGTTTCGGGAAGAGCTTCGACAGCCTCATCAACGATTGAAGCCCAGGTTTCGCCCGTAAAAAGGCGATTTGAAATATCTTTTTGAAAGAAGCATTGAATTCGTTCGTCAGAATTTATGAGGTCGTATTCTTCTTCGCAAAAATCCCTAATACCTATTTGCACGAGTTTCTTTAGTCGTTGGCAATCGGCCAAAACATTCTTCATGATTGAGGCGTGGGAATGGGTAAAGCCCTGGTAGGCATCTCGAAGATCGGCGTGGGCATCAATATGAAGAATGCCAAAACCGTTCTCGAAGTACTTGTCGTCGACGGCCTTTATTAAGCCATAGGGGGTTGAATGATCTCCTCCAAGAAAGGCGACAAACTTGTCTTCAGTGAGAGCAGACTTGGCTCGTGCAAAGAGCTTCTTATTGAGTCTTTCGGCTGCACGATTGACCTCTTCTTGCTGGTTGCTCAATGAGACAGTTAATCCACCACTCGTTTCTAGTGCATCGATGATGTATTGGGCTCTGATCTTATGGAGTTTACTTTCGGTCAAAATGTCATCGTGCATCTCTTGATCCAAAAAAACTCCAGCTTCCCAAGAATTTTTCCAGTCCGTATCAAAGAGATCGAGTTGTGCGCTCTCTTCGAGAATGGCTTTTGGAGCCAAGGATGTTCCACCTCTATAGGAGGTCGTTACTTCCCAGGGAACGGGAATAATCTGTAAAAGGGCCTGTTCCTTACTAAAAGGGAGTCCAAAGATTCCGGAATTGGTAAGGGAAGTCTTATTTGCATCAAAGTTCATACTTACACCAAAAATTTAAACGCCATAAATCCTCCCACAAAAAGGAGGGCAAATAGGAGTGTTACTTTCTCAAAATTCTTTTCAATAAAGCCCATGATGGGTTTTCCGAAATAGTAAATCATGGTTCCGACGATAAAAAAACGAAGAGCTCGACCGAGTAAACTCGCTAAGAAGAAGGGAAGAAGGGGAACGTGGCCAACCCCGCCGGCTACGGTAAATACCTTAAAGGGAATCGGAGTAAATGAAGCGAGAAACAGGCTAATAAAGGTATTCTCCTTAAATTTAACGACGACCTTATTGAAAATTTCTTCGCTAAAGACGAACTGAAAAAAGAAGTCCTGGGTGAGTTCCCAAAACAAAAAGCCTATAAGATAGCCAAAAAGCCCTCCGGCGACAGAGCTAATCGTCGCTATTGCAGCATATTTAAGGGACTTCTTTGGTTTACTGGCTCCCATGGTCATTAAAAGGGGATCGGGGGGGATGGGAAAGAAGCTAGCCTCGGTAAATGACACAACCGCTAAAGCTTTGGTGTTATGCCTGTGGGAAGACCATCTGAGTACCCAGTGATAAAGCGTTCTTAACCAGCGAAAAAGGATGAAAGAGCTATTTTCTTCAGTTCGTTCCAAGTTTGACCTCACTTACTCTATTTATCTGGAAAAACACAGTAATTGCAATGCCCTCACTTGATTTTAGTAGATCTATTTGGGAGTATCACTGCCAATAAGGGGGGATTATGATTAAGCTTGTCATAACTTTGGTCTTAATTCTGGGCATCCAACTGGGGTGTACAAAGAAATCTGACGATTCTACAGACGCCAAAATGAGTAGTGAAAATACATTTAACTACAATATCACTACAGAACCAAAAACACTGAATCCTATTACGTCATCCGATGTGGCTAGCCGATATGTTCGCGAGTTAGTCATGGATCGCTTAATGCAAGATGATCCCGATACCTACGAAAACCGACCGGGTCTTGCCGAGTCCTGGGAAGTTTCTGAAGATGGACTCAGCTTCACTTTTAAGATTCGTAAAGGCGCTAAGTTTCACGATGGAAAACCCGTTACTGTTGAAGATGTAAAGTTTAGCTATGAAGCTTTCTTTATCGACGAGTACGGTGCCTTTCAAATGCGCCCTTATCTCGAAAAAATTTCGAAAGTTGAAATTTTAGACGAGCAAACGATTAAGTTTACTGCGAAAGAAAAATATTACTTAACTCTCGATGTAATCGGCGGACTTTTTATTCTCCCCAAGCATATCTACGCCGATGCCAAAAAAGGAAAAACTCTTAACAAAAGTTTGATCGGTTCGGGCCCATATAAAATCGCTCGATACGATAAAGGTCGCCGAATTGTTCTTGAGAAGAACAAAGATTGGTTTGGCTACGGGGTTGATGCCTACAAAGGTCAGCATAACTTTGATAAAATTGTTGTTCGCTTTGTAAAGCAGCCTGACGTTGCCCTGCAAATGATGAAAAAGGGAACTCTTGATTATGAAGCCATGTCTTCTGAAACTTTCATGCAGAAGGCGGTTGGCCCTGAATGGGGAAAATCTCTTATCAAAAAAGATGTCATTAACAAGTATCCAAAAGCGACGAGTTTTATCGCATGGAACCTGAATAATGATCTCTTCAAATCGCGAGACACTCGAGTTGCTTTGGCTCACTTAATGAATCGCGAAGAAATTAACAAAAAGTTTTCGTTTGGACGAAGTCTATTGGCAACGGGTCCTTGGTATCGTCAAAACGAATATGCTGACCCCGATGTTAAGCCTTTTTTGTTTGATCCAGAAAAAGCGAAAGCCATGCTAAAAAAAGATGGTTGGGCGGATACTGATAAAGACGGCGTTCTCGAAAAAGAGATCAATGGTGCAAAAAGGAAGTTTTCTTTTACCATGATCTACTCCTATAAACCGGTCGAGAAGTATTGGATTCTCTACAAGAGAGACCTAAAAAAGGCCGGAATTGAGATGAAGCTTCAATATCTTGAGTGGAACTCGTTTATCGATAAAGTAGATAATAACGACTTTGAAGCAACCACCTTAGTGTGGTCAGGTTCAGTTAAGCCGGATCCAAAGCAAATTTGGCACTCGTCTGGAGCTGTTAAGGGTGGATCTAACTTTATTCACTATAAAAACCCTGTAGTCGATAAGCTTATTGATGAGGCTCGAGTCGAGCTTGATAAAGATAAGAGAATCCAAAAGCTGAGAAAAGTTTATCGCACGATCGCAGCCGATGCTCCTTACGTATTTCTGTTTAATAGAAAATATGAGCACTTCGGTGTAACAAGTCGAATTAAAATGCCGAAGGATACGTTTGAATACGAGATTGGCCGTCGTTTCTGGTCAGTTAAGTCGAATACTTTGAACTGAAGATCCTATGTTTAGTTATTTGATTCGCAGACTACTACTGATGATTCCCACTTTGATTGGGATTACCCTTGTGTGCTTTGTTATTATTAATATGGCACCGGGAAGTCCCATCGATGAAAAGTTACGGGCCATGCGTTTTAGCGCGACCGGAGGTGGTGAGTCGGGTGGTGGCGGTAATGACCAGGCTGCGAATCCCGAAGTCATTAAGCTCATGAAAGAGTACTATGGTTTTGATAAGCCATTGATTACTCGTTATTTTATCTGGCTCAAAAATATTGCGACACTCGATTTTGGAAATAGTTACACCTATGAAGAGCCGGTCTCTAATTTAATAATAAGTCGAGTTCCAATATCTCTTCAGTTTGGTTTAACTTCTCTGGTGCTCACTTACATTGTGAGTGTTTTTCTGGGGCTGATAAAGGCCATCCGGAATGGCACTCAATTTGATGTTATTACGAGTTCTATATTGTTTGTTCTGTATTCGATACCGCCGCTGATATTAGGAATTTTCTTAATTGTCTATGTCGCTGGGCAAGAAGGAAGCTGGTTTCCACTCCAGGGATTTGTTTCGGATGACTATGAATCACTGGATTTTTGGGGCCAGGTTGAGGACCGTCTTCGCCATCTCATTTTACCACTTCTTTGTTACATGGTGGGTAGTTTCACTTTTCTTACAATGCTTATGAAGAACAGCATGCTTGAGGTAATTAGTCAGGATTATATCCGAACGGCTCGAGCAAAGGGGTTAGATGAACGAACCACATATATGAAGCACGCTTTTAGAAATGCTTTAATACCAATTGTAACCAGTATGACCGGAATTCTTACGGTATTTTTTGCGGGTTCAATTATTATTGAAGAAATTTTTCAAATCGACGGTATGGGCTTACTCAGTTATGAGGCTCTTGTGAGTCGAGATTATCCGGTTATCATGGCCATGATTTTTATTCAGAGTTTACTCTATTTGTTTGGTCGGCTCTTTGTCGATTTTCTCTATGTCTTTGTCGATCCGAGGATTACGTTCTCATGAGTCAGTGGAAGCAGTCGACAGCAGGACAGAAACGTTGGAAGGCTTTCAAGTCTCGAAAGCTCTCGCTCATCAGCACTTTGTTACTACTGTTTCTTATTTTCCTGAGCTTAACGGCAGAGCTTTGGGCCAATTCAAAACCCATAGTGATGAATTACAAAGGCTCAATCTATTTTCCTGTTTTAAATAAATACCACCCATCTGAATTTGGAATCACAGATGAGTTTGTAATGAATTTTCGCAAGTTGGATATCGAGAGCGAAGGTTGGGCGCTATGGCCGATTATTCCCTGGGATCCCTATGAGAAAAATGATGAACTCTATGAGCTTCCGGCACCTCCATCCTCACCCAATTGGTTAGGTACTGATGAGGGCGGAAGAGATTTATTATCCCGTCTTCTCTATGGATTTCGATATTCCTTTATTTATGGTTTTGGCGTTTGGGTTCTAGTTTCTATTCTAGGAATGGTATTTGGCTCCGCTATGGGCTTTTTTGGTGGCAAGGTCGACCTTATTGGGCAAAGGCTCGTTGAGATTTTTGAATCTATGCCCTACCTCCTGATTCTCCTAACGATGAGTTCTATTTTCTTTCCTGGAGTCTTCCTTTTGATTGTGCTCACAGCGGTCTTCACATGGACTGGTGTCGGTCATTATCTTCGGGCCGAGATGTTACGTTTAAGAAATCTTGAATTTGTCGAAGCGGCACGTGCCCAAGGAGCTTCAGTGCCGAGAGTTCTATTCAAACATTGTTTGCCCAATGCCCTTACGCCATGGATTACCTTTTCGCCATTTATGATTTCGGGTGCTATTGCGAGCCTAGCGATCCTGGATTACCTGGGATTTGGTGTTCCTGCGCCAACTCCGAGTTGGGGTGAGCTCTTAAACCAATCAAAAAAGCACTTCACAATTGCCTGGTGGTTAGCCCTCTACCCGTCTTTGGCTCTCTTTTTCACTTTGACTATTTTAAACCTCATCGGTGAAGGGGTTCGCGAAGCCTTCGATCCCAAGCGCACTAACTAGTTGAAATTACTAGATCGGCCTATTCACACCCACTAAAAATTAGACACAGCCCGTACTAAATTGATACAGGGGTAGTAAAATTTGAAAGTAGTGTTCAATTTTGAGGGGCTCATTATGATAATCTTTTCCTTGAGAGGTAGAGAGTGAGAGAGTGCAAATTCGGCTTTAGTGACTTTTGTCTAATCAAGGAGTTGGAGACCTTCCGACTCATTTGGCAAAATCCCTTTTTAAAGTCCTTTCTTAAATCGCACAATAAATCACTCGACGATTTGACTCATTAAGCAAGAGCTCATTTCAAATTTTATCTACCTTTTGGTTTCGAGAGTAATACGTTTTAAGTCTTGCGAATTCCTGTCCGTTGATTCCTCGCAAAAGAGAATAAATGAATTATAAGCTCACATGGAGGAGGAGAGTTTATGTTTGATAATGTTGTTTCTATTGTCGTTGGTCTAACTAGGAAATCTAATATTCGAGAGAAGATGAAGAGAGCGCCGTTCATTCCAGAATTGGGTGTTTCCGACACATCAATTACTTTACTCGAAGAAATTGCTTACCGAAGAAAACTCGGAGAAGCCACTCCAGAAGATTTTGATAAGCTTAAAGCACAAATTGCTTTGATTCACGATGAAGAGGCGCGGTGCCTAGCTTTAGCATATTTTTATTTACAGTCAGGGATGACTTTATTTGAAACCATCCAACAAATTGGAACTTCTTTGTCCTTTGAGAACCGAATGATCGACAAGAAACCAAGAGAGAAAGCGCAAATATTTAGCCGTAAAATGGAGTTATTTATTCGCTCTCTTGTCGAGCCAAGGTTTGCGGTCGAGCAAGTTGTAGAACCGATGAAGGCTCACGCCTCGTAATTTAAAAAAAGAACTCTTCAATCGAATTCCTCAGGAGATCCCTCTTGAGTACTGGTCGCTAGTGTTGGGCTCTCAGTCCCTTCCGTTACGGCGACCTCGGGTGCTTGTTCGGGATAACTCCTAAAGGTCGACTCAAGAGACTGTCGAATCGAGGGGTTCTCACAAAGGAATGTGAAGACTGCGGTGAAAAGTATGGATAACGGAATCACTGCAAAAAGAACTGATTGAATGAATTCTCCACCTTCGATTCCTCGCTCGATAGGAATTGTTGCCAGGACGGCACAGGCGAGGCCTCGAGGTCCCATCGCAACAGCTGCCATCGCATCGAGGCGATTGAAAGTTTTAGAGCTAAAAAGAATTCTTACGCAAACGTAGCGAGTGATGAAAATCAAAATAACGATTGCGAAGGCGTAGACGATGGGTTGGATTTCATTGAAGCTAATAAGAAGACCGAGATAGAGAAAGAAAAAGGTCTTCAAAAGAAATGAAATCTCTTTGAGGAGACTGAGGTCCCTGTAGCTCACGGGGACTTTACTGATAAATTTCTTGCCCCAGTCGGGTAGTAGATCCAAGTTACCTAAAGTAAATCCTAGGGCGAGAACGACCATGGCTCCATTCATGCCAGTTGATTCCATGGCTCCGTAGCACATGAGGGCGAAGGCTTCTCCTGAAAAAGGCATCGATGTTAGGTCATTGAATTTTTTCTTGAGAAAGGACCACAAGAGTCCGAGACCAATACCAGCTACAATTGACGCTAGGGTGAGAGGACCGAGACCTATAAAAATTGTTCTAGCACTAAATGTTCCTGAAGCGATGGAGTCAACCATAACCAAGAAGAGAACAATAGTTAAAACATCGGTAAAGGCCGACTCAAGCGACAATATAGTCTTTGTCTTGTCTTGTATCGAAAGAAATTTAACCATCGGAATTACGATCGCAGAAGAGGTGGATCCCAATCCAAGTGCGAGAAGTGTTGCAACCTCCCAATTTTGAAAACTAATGGTGAGACCGAAAGTGATACCGACAATTAGAATAAAACCAAGAAGAGAAATTCCGATAGCGGGGAGAGCTGATTGAGCGAGTTGACTTGCAGATAGGTTCAGGCCCCCTTCGTAGAGAATCACAATCAAGGCAATTGTCGAAACAATACCTCCAACTTTTCCGAGGTCTTCGATATTTAAAAAGCCAGTAGCGGGCCCTAGTATATAGCCAATGAGAATGAGGATAAGAAGATCGGGTATTTTAGTTCTTGAAAATAGCCAAGTTAAACCATGTCCGAGAAAAAAAAGTAAACCCAAGCCAATCATCACTATATTCATAGGTCCCCCACTAGAGACCCTGAGTCTATTTGATTTTTACTGAAAGGGGAAGAGAGTATCCTTGTTAGGTCGTTTGAGGCGCTGAATAAAAGGAAAGTCCAAAGACCTCCTTAGAGCTCATCCTCGTGTTGTTCGAGATAGGTGTATCCGGCAAGACCTTCTTCATAATATTTCATTAGTAAAGCGGCTTCTCTTCGGGTGATATTTCCAGTGGTAATACTCATTTCGCAGGAATTTCTCATGTTACGCATGAGTTCTTCGCGATTGTACTGTACGAAACTAAGAACTTCGCTGACCGTATCACCGGCGATGACATCAGATACATAGTATCCACCATTTTCATGAATCGTAATATGAACAGCATCCGTGTCGCCGAAAAGGTTGTGGAGATCACCGAGAGTTTCCTGATAGGCGCCGACCATAAAAGCCCCCATAAAATAGGACTCGTTTTCATCGAGGCTGTGGACCTCGAGTGTCTTCTTTGCTTTTCCGGACTCTATATCTAAAAAGTTCTCAATTTTTCCATCTGAGTCGCAGGTTAAATCAACGAGGACAGCTTTTGTCTCTGGTTTTTCATCGTGTCGGTGGATGGGAATAATTGGAAAAACCTGTCCAAGGGCCCAAGAATCGGGGAGTGATTGAAAAACTGAAAAATTACAAAAGAAGGTATCTGATAGGAGTTCTGTCAGTTCAAACTGGATATCTTCCAGGTCCTCGTTTTCTTGTGAGAGCTCTTTCATCTTAGTGAGTATGGCCCAGTAGAAACCATCAACAATTGCTTTTTGTTTAAGGTTTAACATCCCATAGGTAAATAACTGGAGAGAACTTTCTTTGATGTGTAAGACATCGTGGTAGTACTCACTGAGATTTTTTAAATTGAGATCTTCATAAATCTCTTCCAATTCGAGAATCATTTTATGTTTTTCATCGCTAGGAACTTGAGGCGGCTCAGCAGATTGCAATGTATTCTTGCCGAGAACGTCGAAAACTAAAATAGAGTGATGGGCGACCAAAGCGCGACCATTTTCAGTAACAATCGTGGGTTGCTCCACTTCCATTTCTTCACAGGCATTTTGAACAATAGAGACGACGTCATTAGCATACTCTTGTTCTGTATAGTTTGTTGAAGAATCACTTTCTCCCGAACCATCGTAGTCGACTCCGAGGCCACCACCAACATCGAGGTACCGCAAGGGTGCGCCCATTTTTTTAAGTTCGGTGTAAAATCGAGCCCCTTCCTTGAGTGAAGCTTTGATGCGTCCAATGGAAGGAATTTGTGAGCCGATATGGAAATGAAGAAGCTCTAGGCTATCCAGCATGTTTTCTTTAATGAGTAACTCGTAGCCTTCGACAATTTCAGAAGTTGTGAGTCCAAATTTAGATCGATCACCCGCAGAGTCTACCCATTTTCCTGAACCTTTAGAGGCCAACTTTACGCGAAATCCTATGTGGGGCTTGGTGTCAAATTTTCGAGCAGCCTTTATAATCATCGGCAGCTCTTCTTTGCGATCGACAACGATAATCGTGTGTCGACCCAGTTTCGAAGAAAGGACCGCCGTTTCGATGTACTCCATGTCCTTAAAACCATTACAAACAATGATTCCGTCTTCATTTTGCTTTTGAGCGAGAACAACCAGGAGTTCGGGCTTTGAGCCACATTCGAGACCGAGACTGTATTCGCCACCAAAAGTGACCAGCTCTTCGATGAGATGTCTTTGTTGGTTCACTTTAATGGGATAAACGCCTTGAAAGCCGCCTTTATATTCGCACTCTTTGATGGCATTTTGGAAGCAAGTGTTTAAAAGTCTGACACGGCTTTTAGTTAAATCGGCGAGCCTGATTAGTACGGGGGTGCGAATTCCTCGCTGTCTGAGCTCTAATGTCACTTTATAGAGATCTAGCTTCGCTCCAGAAGGTCCTTCTGGGGTCGCAATGACGTGCCCTTTATCGTTAATATCGTAGTAACCGGCTCCCCAGTACTTGATACCGTAGAGTTCTTTTGCCTTGTCAACTGTCCAACTGCTCAATATTACTTCCTTTTTATGGCAAGGCTACTTTTTAACAATGAGGTTCAGAATTCGCCCAGCTTTATATATGACTTTTGCAAGCTCTTTGCCACCAATATGGGATTCCACATTTTCTACAGATCTCGCAACCTTAAGGGCCTCTTCCTCTGTGGCATCCTTGGCGATCTCTATAGAGCCGCGAACTTTTCCGTTGATCTGAACGCCAATGGTAACAGTGTCGTCGATAGTCAACTGAGGGTCGAATTGAGGCCAAGGAGCCTGGGCAACAAAAGTCTTCTCCCCCATTTTATGCCAGACTTCTTCGGTTATATGGGGTGCAAATGGTGAAAGTAACACAGTTAATGCTTTTAAAACAGAAGTCGGACGATTTTCAGATTTGTAAACCTCATTGAGTAGAATCATCATCGCACTAATTGCAGTATTAAAACTGAGGCTTTCGATATCTTCCTCAACTTTTTTAATCGTCTTGTGCAGGGTTTTATTGAGCTCCATTGAAACTTCGCTGTCATCACCAATATAATTTCCACTGTCATCGACACAAGCGCGCCAGTACCTGTCTAGAAAACGCTTAACACCGTCAATGCCTTTTGGGTTCCAGGGTTTATCTCTATCCATAGGGCCGAGAAATAAAATATAAACGCGAAGGGCGTCGGCTCCATTTTCGACTTTAATATCATCGGGGTTTACTACATTACCTCGTGACTTCGACATTTTCTCGCCATCTTCACCGAGAATCATACCCTGGTGAGCGAGTTTATTAAATGGTTCGTCAGTTGTTACGAGTCCAGCATCGAAAAGAACCTTTTGCCAGAACCTTGAATAGAGAAGATGGCCAACCGTGTGCTCAGGTCCACCGATATAAAGGTCGACGGGCATCCAATAATTCTGGCTTTCTTTACTAGCGAACTCCTCAGTGTTGTGTGGATCGCAGTACCTCAGAAAGTACCAGCTTGAACCTGCGGACCCGGGCATCGTATCTGTTTCGCGTTCACCACCATCATAAGACAACCAATCTCTAGCATTTGATAGTGGAGCTCTACCATCCTCTGACGGCTCATAATCATCAACCTCGGGTAGAAGTACAGGAAGTTCGTTGTCTGGAACGAGCTTTAAATCCCCACTTGGGTAGTGGACAACAGGAAATGGTTCGCCCCAGTATCGTTGTCTTGAGAAAAGCCAGTCGCGGAGTTTATAAGTTATTTTCTTTTCACCGAGACTTTCTTTTTCGAGGTATTCAATCATTTTTGTGATGGCCTGGGATTTATCGAGGCCGTCTAAAAACTGCGAATTAACGAGTTTTCCGTCGCCGATAAATGGAAGTTCCTCTTTGCTTTCGAGAACTCTTTTAATTTCAATACCGAATTTTTCCGCAAATTCAAAATCTCTTTCGTCGTGACCGGGAACCGCCATGATTGCACCCGTACCGTAATCCATTAACACGTAATCGGCAGTCCAAATGGGGATCTCTTCACCCGTAAGGGGGTGAAGACAGTGAGCACCTGTAAATACTCCCGTCTTTGTAGTGTCAGATTTACGGTCAACTTCGCTTCGTGAAGCGGCCTGCTGAATATAGTTTTCGACATTAGTTTTATTTTCTGAAGTTGTAATGACTTTAGTAAGAGGGTGTTCCGGGGAAATGACCATAAAAGTAACACCGAACAATGTGTCTGGCCGAGTTGTAAAGACGCGAAATTTTTCGTCGTGATCTTTTATTTTAAAATCGACTTCAGCACCCTCGCTGCGACCGATCCAATTTTTCTGTCCTTCTTTCGTGCGCTCTGGCCAATCGATTTTTTCTAAATCATGAAGAAGTCTGTCCGCATAGGCTGTAATTTTTAACATCCACTGCTTCATGGGTTTGCGAACAACGGGATGTCCTCCGCGCTCACTCTTGCCATCGACGACCTCTTCATTGGCGAGAACGGTTTTAAGTGCAGGGCACCAGTTCACAGGAACTTCTTTTTGGTAGGCGAGTCCCTTTTCGTAAAGCTTCTTGAAAATAAATTGGGTCCATTTATAAAAGCTTGGATCACAGGTTGAAACCTCTCTGCTCCAATCAAAACTGTATCCAAACTCGATCAGAGTCTTGCGAAAACTTTCAATGGCTGCTTTTGTGGTTTTTTCAGGGTGAATTCCGGTTTGAATGGCGTATTGTTCGGCAGGAAGTCCAAAGGCATCATAGCCCATTGGGTGAAGGACATTAAAACCCTTGTTCCTTTTAAATCGCGAAATCACATCTGTAGGGGTGTAAGAGGCTAAATGACCAACGTGGAGGCCTTTCCCAGACGGGTAGGGAAACATATCGAGAGCATAATATTTTGGTTTTGACGAATCATTTTGAGCTTCAAATACCTTGTTTTCTTGCCACTCTTTTTGCCATTTACTGTCGATATTCTTGTGATCGTAGGCCATTTTCCCTCATCTCCACTAATTATGACTTTTTACTAAACAAAATCCCCAGCCCATGAGCTATATGCAGTGCTCTAGAAAGTCTGGCTCTTCTATATCCTGTTGGAAAAGTTCTGACAAGTCATGTCTTATTCGATATCCTTATAGTATGGGAGAGAAGCAGAGTATTCTCGTTGTGGATGACGATCTAGACAATTTAAAGCTGGTATCTCGAACCCTTGAACACATGGGGTACGAGGTCAGTACGGCCTCTTCAGGTGAAGAGGGGTTAAAGCGTCTTGGTGAAAAAACTCCAGACCTCATACTCCTCGACATCAACATGCCTGGTATGAGTGGTATCGAAACCCTTCGCTTAGTGCGAAAGAATGACAAACACGTTTCGATTATTTTTCTTACGGCAAAATCTGAAACTGAAGATGTCATTGTTGGGCTCGATGCGGGAGCTGATGATTACATTCGCAAGCCGTTTGACCCGCGGGAATTATTGGCAAGAATCAAGGCTCAGCTAAGAATTAAAGATCTCCACGATCAACTTCAAGAAGCTAATGCCAAACTTAAGCAACTTGTTGATATCGACGATCTCACTGGCTTGTACAACATGCGCTCAATTTACAAAAAGTTAGATTTCGAGCTCGATCGGGCAAGACGGTATGATGGTAGTATTGCTGCAGTAATGATGGACATGGACAACTTTAAAGCTGTCAATGATGGACATGATCATTTATTTGGAAGTTTTGTTCTTAGTGAGGTTGGAAAAATTATTCGAGAAAATATTAGAACGGTCGACTTTGCTGCTCGCTATGGCGGTGACGAGTTCTTAGTTGTGCTCACCCATTCCCAGGGCGAGGGAGCAAAAAGTTTTGCTGAACGTCTACGAAGTAAAATCGCTCAATACCTTTTTAAACAGGGTAAAGATGAAATTAATTTAACCTCGTCAATTGGTTTGGCTTATTGCGAAGATGGTGACGTGGGGATCGATGCGAGAGAGCTCGTCCGACAAGCTGATAATGCCCTATATCAGGCCAAGCGAGAAGGTAAGAATCGCGTTGTTGCCGTAAAGGCCGAAGCGGGACAAATAATTGATCCGAAGCTTGCACGCAAGCACGTCTAGTTTAAAATACTTTCATGAAAATTTTAAATGGTCTTTATGATTTCAAGCATTTCGATTTATCTGTAATTGAGTTGGATAGCCAGGTTTTAAAAAAGAATCCCCTGGGTGATCCGACCCGTAGAAGGCACCCTGTTCTCATTCCAAAGTCGCGAACGATTAATTCAAAACTTCCTGTTGTACTCATACTCTCTGGTTATTTAGGGAATGGAGATTTTCGTTTCAATTTAAAGGCCTTTGAAGAGAATCAGCCCCAACAGATAGACCGTCTAGTAGGGTCAAAGAAGGCACCGCCGGCTCTTTATGTTTTTGTTGATGCTTTTACCTATTGGGGAGGGAGCCAATTTATCAATAGCGCTCTTTGTGGAAAGTACGAAGATATGATCGTTAAAGAGTTGGTTCCCAAAATCAAAAACGAATTTCCTGTAGACGATATCGGAAAGAAGTGGATGGTCATGGGCGGATCGAGTGGGGGGTATGGAGCACTTCACCTATCTTCAAGTCATCCCAAAGTGTTTCCGTGGGCCATCGCCCTAGCCCCTGATAGCCTTTTTGAAGTGAGTCTTCTGCCCGAGCTCTATGAGGCCCAAACGGAGATAGCTAACCGTGGTGGCCTTAAAGAGGCCAACCGACTTCATAAGAAGGGAAAACTTTTAAAATCAAGGAACGGTTTTAAGGTTTTAAATGCGCTTGCCATGTCAGCTTGTTATGGCACGAAAAAATGGCACGATAAACTTCCACATTTTCCATTTAACACCGATACTTTAGAAATTGATGTCGGAGAGTGGAAAAAATGGCTGGAAAAAGATCCAGTACGTTTTATACCGCGACGAAAAAAGAATGTTAAGCTGCTGAAGGGTATATATCTGGCTTGTGGAAAAAGAGATCAGTTTCAACTTCATTATGGAAGTCGGAGAATTCGAACTGCCCTTAAGATGATGAATGCTAAGAATGTTTACGACGAATTCGACGGTGGGCATTTTGATTTAAGTACTCAATTACCCAATGCTCTTTCTTGGCAGGCTAAAAAATGGAGGATGGTCTGAAGATTTTAAGATCTTGAATAGACCATCCATTTTTTATTTTTCTAAAGAATCGTCCCTTGTTTTCTTTAATAATTTCACGGGGTTTCGCTCAATAGATTTTGTATATAAATTTGACAGATATCCCTTGTAAAACTGACAAAACTTAAGTATTACAGGCACCTAATGCAAAGCGTTATGAGGTGAAGTTGTGTCTGTTCGGCTTTTAATTAAAAAGTTTGTTGGTTTTTTCCTACTCTCTTACTTGGTTTTTTCAAGCCAAGCTTGGAGTTACCAAGTCCAATCGCGGAGTGCTTGTTATCGCCCTCCTGAAGTAGGTTATCCACTAAAGATGGAAATGCAAGTGAGTTTGCAAAAGCTCAATGAACTTGGTTTGGTGCCTGATTTTGTACTTTTTGGATTTAATAGTGAGCCGACTAATAAATTTGAATTAAACGTCTATGTAAAAAATCGAATTTCCGAAACAAAAGACCTTGTATTTAAAAAGCAAATGACTCGTGAAGAACCTGTATTCAATGTCTCGATCGATCAAATTCGCTCGAAGGCATACAGCGAAGTCAGCCTTGAAATAAAAATTTCAGAGAAACAATCTGCGATCGGTTTTATCGTGGTCAACGGTGCATCTTCTGAGTTTGTTGATCTGATGACATTTTATGTTCCTACTAAAGAAAGTGGTGCGGATCTTCACGAACAATACAATGAGAAGTTGCTATTAAATAATGAACTCAATGAAGAAGCTGTGGCGATCGATCAATCAAGTCTACTCATGGCAAACGAGGCCATCCAGGTCGAAGAAAAACATTTTGAGTGTGACTGTGCTAACAACAAAATTTGTGAAGGCATGTATGCGTTCAAATATGAAGATACGGCTCCTGCAGGCCTCCCTGAGTCGCAACTCGTTGGATTCTCGGGAACTGTTGGTGCACTTTCGATGGTGAGTCCCTATAAAGATCTTTTAACGGAAACCAATATTTTTCCGAAAGCTTACATCGTACGAAGTGTCAATGTTGAATCGGTTGTGATTAGCCCTAAAGACTCTTTAGAGCCTGAATATGAAGTAAGTACTGATTCTGTTTTCTCGGTGTGGCCGAGTGATGATGAGAATTTGAAGCCAGTTGGTACGACGGCTTTAGTGCCCAATATAGGATATGGACTTGGCCGTTTGATGCTCGATGATAGTCTTTTAGTAAACACCAGTGCAACAGATGGTGGTCCCCTAACCAATGGCCTAATGAAAGTTTCGGTTGTAGGTTATTTGCCTAGTAAAGGTGAGTATGAACATCGAGCCATGCTTTTAAAGGTTGAGGCGGATGCTCTCAATCCAACTTCTTTTGACTATAATTCGAGACTTGAATCACCTCTTTATATGGTTGCTGCCGGTGATCACTATATGTATTACGACGAAGACAACCTCTGTGGTCAAGTTGATGATAAAGAAGTTTGCGTCGGCGATAAGCTTCTTAGAGGGACTGATGAAGAGTTAGAAGTATTTGCAATGAACCCGCGAGCTGCGACGATTACTCCCGTGGAAATGTGGGCGGAAACAATGCCTCTAACACCTATGATAGGCGGCCCTAGTTTTCTAGCAAAATCAAAACATCGAGGAGGTGACTTTTATTCTATAAACTTGTCTGATGTTCGATATTCACACGATATATTTTTTGGAGTTGAAGACCGAACAACGGTAGCGTCTTTTGGTTTATCGAGAGGTGACCTCATCAAAACAGTTGTTGGTGATAGGGAACTACGGGTACTCGGTGCTAATGGTAAAAAAGTTGTGCTTATAGACACAGAAAATAAAACCGCAGTAAGAGTAGACATTGGAAGCGACAAATTTTATCGCGAGGGATCTTGTAAGAGCGAACTCTGCCCTGGGATTCAAATTGCAAATATGAAAATGCTCGGTCAAACCATGGCGGGTAACTACCTGTTCGAGATTGAAGAAGGTGACCTTGTGAGACGAGTTGCCGTAGAAAGATCTTTTCGATTTGAAGCCTCTAATCGCCCTCAAGATCAGGTCTGTGATAGAGAAGACAAAGTTTGCAACGCAGATAAAGTCATGGCTTTAGTAAATGGGCAGTTATCCGAGGTAAGTGTGGCAGCAATGAGTCTCGTATTAGGAGAATACTTGGTCACAGTTAGAGACGCAGAAGGGCATACTCAAATAATACGAACGTCGGGTAGTGATAACGATCTTCGGTTTGTTGGAAATTTGTCTTCCTGTAGCGATCAGACTAAATGTTATAACTTTTCTTTGGGTAAAGACGAAGAATTTAAAGTAAAAGGGGTCGCAAAGTCATTTAGTGGTGAGACTGAAATCGTAGCAATCAATAACGAATTTTTTACTGTTCCTTCAAACCTTAGTTTTACTAATTTAAATGATGAAGTTAAAACATACATCAATGGTGACAGTATTTTAAATTATCAGGTAGACTCTCCTGAGCCTGGTGTAGAGACATTTTTGGTTGGATTTGATAATCAACCAAGATTAGTGCCTGCAGTAGTCGGAGCTGATTCTCCCCAAGATATTCTGGTAGTATTAGAGGTGTCTAAAGATAACCTTTCTTTTAGAACTCTACGGGCAAGTGAGCTTTCATTGATGAACGGAGAATGTGCCTTAGATATTATTTGTGTAGGGCAGGATCTAGGAGTCAATGAGAATATCTTTATCTCTGATATCAAGCTCACTGGTGATTATATGATAAACGGCCTGACTGATGTCGTAATGAATTTGAATCAGCTCGACTTCCAAGTCTACGAAATGGGAACGGAAATCCTCTATAGAGCGAGCCAGGATTTGATGCCTCGATTCGTGACTCCTGTGGGTCGAGCAAATTATCTACTTCCGTATTCCAATGAAAAATCCGTCATTATTGTGGAAACTGAAGACACGTCTGAACTCTTTGTAGCAGATAATAGCAATCTGATTCCAGCTGAAACCTGTGTTCATGAATACTGTGAGTACTGGAATAATAGAAGCTTAGGTTTCCAAATTTTGAACCTCAATGATGATGGTATGATCGTCATTGAAGATGCAGCCGAAATGGGTGCTTTAGGTCCTGGATTAAACATCGAGCCAAATGCCTGTGTCGAAGTTAATGGCCAAACTCTTTGTAATGGTTCTAGAGTTTATAGAAAGTCGCAAAGAGAAGACCTCAGCTTCGACGGTATTGTTGTCGGTTCTTACCAGGATGGCTCTCGAACCAAGTTCTTACTTTCGAGTCAAAGCGGCGATACAGTTGGGCAATTGGTTCAAGGAGTTTTGAGCAATACCGTAGTCAAAGCAGAGGGTTGCTCGGATATGAATGTATGCGCTGGTGATGTGATCTACTCGCAAGGAAATATCAGGGTCGAGTACTTTGGAAACTATGTACAAAGAGATCTTGAGATTTTTGCGCTTCTATCTAGTAATGAATTTGAAGAATTCGATGGTCAGTTTATCGGCGAAGGCTGTCTGCAAGATGGTATCAATGATCTTATCTGTGTCGGAGAAGAGTACCGAGTTAACTATTCAGACCGTTTTGGTGGAGTTATGGCTTCAGTCCTCATTGGTTTCAAAGAAAAAGCTAATGGCCAAAGAAAAATGATTTTTGTTCCGACAACCGGAGAATATCTAGGAAAGATGTTCGAAGCTGATCCTAGGGATCAAGATGTTTTCTTAGATCGAATTCCGACTTACTGTCAGCTCAATCCAGAGTTGAGTTGTTCGGAAGAAGATAAGGATGTTTCGGCTGATAATGTTTTCTATAATGAACTCATTGAAGATCTAAGTAGTGTTTATTCGCAGTCTCAGGAGCCTGTGATGAGTCGCCCTCATTAATTGGGTTCGACAAATGGGATAAAAAAAGGCTGAGTTTTAACTCAGCCTTTTTTGTTTTAGAACCCTCCTGCGGCTCCTTCGCCGCGAGAATCAAAACTGGCTTCGAGCCACTTTTTATCATTGATTCGAATGGCTTGAACCTTTGAATGCCAGGACTCCTCAATTTTGTGACCTTTTTCACGTAGCAAGTTGAGGACGTCAGGAGAGTGCCTCTTGGTATCGACATAAAGGGTATCTGGTAAAAACTGATGGTGAACTCGGGGTGCTTGAATGGCCCAGTCAACATCATAGCCGTTAGCGAGAACTCGATAGAGAGTCAGTAAAACGCCGTTAATGATTCGTGGTCCACCGGGGGCACCAACTGACATCACGGCTTTGCCCTTTTTAGTGACGATGGTGGGACTCATTGAGCTCAATGGTCTCTTGCCCGGTTGTACTAAGTTACCTTGGCCTTGAATAAGGCCATAAAGGTTGGGTTCTCCGGGACGAGTTGTAAAGTCGTCCATCTCGTTGTTAAGAGAGATTCCATATTTATCAGAGGCGACATGGGCCCCGTAATTTCCATTGAGGGTTACAGTGAGACTTACGGCATTTCCATTTACATCCATAACATTATAATGAGTCGTTTCTGAAGACTCTGCCGGAGGATTTTCTTCGGTTAACGGAGTCAGTGCGAGGGTGCCATCGGCCTTTATTTTTTCGCCAAGCTCGTAAAGGTATTGATCGCTTGTGAGCTTCTCAATGGGGTTTTTGTGAAAACTTGGGTCACCTAGGAGCGCTCTTCCGCGGAAAACTATTTTTTGAACTTCGGCAAGCAGGTGAAATTCTTCAGCACTCAATGTTGGTTTTTCGTCGACTTTTAACTTTTCTAAGAGTTTTAAGGCCGCCTTTATAACTACACCACCGCTACTCGGAGGGGGCATTAAGTTGACCTCAAAACCTTTAAAGTTTGTTTTCAAAGGCTTTAGCCAACGAGGTTTGTAAGACTTCATGTCCTCGATGGTCATATGACCACCAGCTTTTTTAACACTATTCACGATATCTCGGGCTACGTTCTCTCTATAGAAAGGCACAATATTTCTATTTCTCATTTCTTTGAGAACTTTCGCCAGCTTAGGTTGTTTCATGAGTTCGCCGGGTTTGTAGGGAGTTTTTCCTTTCTTAAGAAAAACATTTTTAGCTCCCTTGTTAAAGCGTTGAGCGGCTCGCTCTGTATTTCTCGCCCACTCACCACTCACTCTGAACCCTCTTGAAGCAATTCTTATGGGGTAAGTAAAGAGCTGGCTCCACTTGAGTTTTCCGTACTTTTGGTGCATTTCCCAAAGACCAGCGGGAACTCCGGGAACTCCAACTGCTGTACCGCCAAATTTTGAAGCGTCTTTAGATTTGTCCATATAATATTTAGGGCCCGTGTTTTTTGGAGCTGTTTCTCTGAAGTCGATAACATCCACATCCTTTTTGCCCATTTTGATGAGGGCGAAGCCGCCGCCGCCAAAGCTTGCATTGTAGGGGTTAGTTACGGCCAGAGTAAGGCCAATGGCCACGGCCACGTCCACCACATTTCCGCCTTTGCGAGCAATTTCCTCTCCGGCTTCAACGGCAAATGGATTAGGAGAGGTCATCAGGATTTTTGAGCCTTCAAAGGGAACTGCTCCGGACTGGAGTGTGAAAGTGGTTATTAGGAGAACTGTAAAAATGTGAATCTTTCGCATCATTGAAAATCCTTTATAATTCGAATACTTACTATCAGATACGGATTCCAAAAAAAATGCAATCATTGGCGGGACTGTTGCGGATTGTCGCATTTTCAGTTAGGAAGCCTCTATGCGTTCTCATAAGAAAATAACCAAAACAGCTGATGTTCCAAAGCCCAATAAGTACATTGATGCTCTATTAAATGAGCTCAGCGACTATGCCTTTGATGAAAGTAGAGTACCCGGCTTTAAAGGAAGATGGCGAGAAGAGGTTTTTGCAGAATCCGATAGCTACCCCATCGATTTAGAAATCGGTACTGGAAACGGTTATCACTTTGCCCATAGAGCCAAGGCCCATCCGGAACGGGGGTTTTTGGGCATGGAAATAAAGTATAAACCTCTTATTCAGTCTATTAAAAGGGCTCTCAATGACGATTCGACTCATTGTCGAATGTTGCGATTCCACGCCAATGAAATTGAAACGGTTTTTTCTAATGAGGAAATTGATAATGTCTTTATTCATTTTCCGGACCCTTGGCCCAAGAAGAGGCATTTTAAAAACAGACTCATTCAGGAAGACTTTTTGGACAAAATCTTTGCAATCCAGCGTGAAGGTAGTTTTTTAGAATTTAAAACGGATTCCTATTCTTATTTTGAGTGGGCTATGGAACGTTTTGAAAAATCAAAGTATAAAATAGATTACCAAACGGAAGACCTTCATGCCAGTAGTGAAGTGGATCATAGTTTTTTGACCCACTTTGAAAAAATATTTGTGTCTAAGGGGATTCCTATTAATTACGTCCGTCTTGTTAAAATCTAGCGAGATTATTGGCAAATTTTACGATCAACGTAATTCGTTTTTATGGGATGTTTGTACTCAGGCCGAGTTCCAAACATTCGAGAGAACTGAACGTCATCATCAGGAAAGAGATCTCTGTAAATTGAATTTTGCAACCGATCTTGAATGCTGAATTCCAAAGGCGTATCGAGTAGAAGTGGCTCTTCTGAGTTGGTTAGGTAGCTCTGCCAGGTCAAAATCTTACTTAAGAAATTGACTTGAATACCCGAAAATATCTGCATGGGGATAGGCCCGGCGGCGAAACCTTTCTTCATCACTGCAACTCCTTGGCAATCTGAATGAAAGCGAAAATCAAATTTCACATTGTTTTCGAAAGACAACTGATCCGAAGGCTGCTCGACGATTTTTCCATCGACATAGACGGACATTAAATTTGCTGTGTTTTCGTTTGAGTAGACAAATTGTTTTCCGAGTGGAGCGTCGACAAGATAAATCAGTTCGTTGGTTGAGACCTGAAAGTCATTGAGGCCTTTTAGGTGGACTAAGGATTTAGAAGAGAGAGGATCTTTCGTTGAAATTGACAGAAAGAGGTTGCCCACACCGGTATCTTCATCGAATTGGTGAGTGAGTTCGAAAGATAAAGTTTTCTTTTTTTCAATGGGATAGAGGAGTCTAAATTTTCTGCTAAAATATTTCTCTCCGGTTTTTGCTAAGGCATAAATTCGACAGTAGAAGGGTTTATTAGCGTATTGTCGGCCTTTGTTGATCAGTTCAGAGAGATTAAAGTTATTGATTTGATCAACTTCAAGAGATTGGACTCCATCGTCACAGAGAAGTTGTGTTTGGCCAGAAACTCCGGGTAGTCCTTTAATGCGATAATGGGTGGAATTTTGACTTAAGAGAGTTAAATTATTGTCACCTAGAGAGTTACTAAAAGATTCATCGGTGATATTAAATTGATAAAAGTGATTGGTACCGACGATGTCTTTTTCTCCAAAATCAAAGATGACACTGTCCCGATTGCGTAAATTGAGTTTGAGTTTAAAAAAGCAACTGATCTTACTTTCTTTTACTGTTGGTTTTAGTATTTCTTCTAGAGGAAGGGTTTCGGCTAGAAGAGGACTTTGTTGGGAATTGAACTTTGTTTTTACTTCTTTAAAGCGGTGGGGCCCTTTAGAACACTGTGATTTTATTTCGAAACTTCGCCAAGGGTTCGAGGGGTTTTGTAGAATTTCTATTTTTTGATTAATATTAATTTCTGGTGAATTAAAAAGCGAGTTTGCTATCACCTCAATTTCTTTAGTTTTATTTTCAATGATTTCTAGTTTTTGATTTTTGTCTTCGGCCCCGTTTTCTCCACAGGCACTCAAAAATAAGATTGCGAACCCAGCGACAAAAAATCGTTCGATACTAATCATAGCTTCCCCCTTAATTTGTTAATGGGTGCTTAGATAAGCAATTTCGTTGCCAGCTCCTATTACCAATAGGGAGCATCAACCCGAAGATCTCCGAGAATTCGGCAAAGGCAACTGACCCTTTGATCAGCCTTTAATCCCTCTTTTTTGGCCAGAGTCATTTCTTTCTCACCGGGTTGGCTAAGGTTTTCTTGGCCTTCGAGGATTTGTAAAACACAATGCCCACAGACTCCATCGAACTCACAGGAATTGGCTACCGGTCGTCCAGCGTTTTGGACGGCTTTCATTAAATTCTTATTTTTAGGAACTTCAATTTCAGTCCCGTCAACGAAGGATAGTATTGGCATAAAATGACTTAGAAAAATTGAGATTATTCGATTCTTCGACTAGTTTAGCTTTCATGGATGAAGCAATTCAAGAGCAATGGTTGATATTTGGTGGAAGTCGAGGCCTGGGCCTTTCTTTGCTAAAACTCTGTGAGAAAGAGACTTCCGGTCGCTTTGTACCCCTTTCGATTTCTCGAAAAAGGGGAGAGCTTGAAGCCAATCAAAAGCATTTCTCCTGGGACCTCGCTCAGGGCCCCTTGTTTGAAGAGAAATTTTCAGAGTTTAAAAATCATTTGGGATCGAGCCCAATTAGAATCCTATACGCGGCGGGAGGAGGTCCCTATGGGGCTTTTTCGAAGAAGGCGTTCAAGGATCACCAATGGGCCTTTGAACTTAACTTTTTAAGTCCCGCACGGCTTCTGCACTGGGCCCTTAATGATGACAGGCTGCGCCAGTTTATCTACGTGGGTTCCCAGGTCGCCGAGGATAAACCGGATCCCATGGCCTCTAGTTACGCTGCTTCAAAACATGGAATGTTTGGCTTAATTAAAAGCATTCAAGGAGAGAGCCCTCATTTGGATTTGAGGCTTTTTAGTCCCAGCTATATGGATACGGATCTCCTTCCGAAAAACGCCAAGGTCAGAGAGTCTGCTCAAATTTTTGCGCCAGATAAGGTCGGCGAGAAACTCTTCCAATGGATGCTGGACCCTTCGGGTAACAAGCATTATATATGGAAACCTTAAGAGGAATCCTGGAGGGAAAATGTCTCAGCCATCGCAGAAAATAGAAAATGTCATAATTATCGGTTCCGGGCCTGCGGGTCTTACGTCAGCAATTTATACGAGCCGAGCCAATCTGAGTCCTTTATGTATTGAAGGCGAAGAGGCCGGTGGACAGTTGATGACAACGACGGATGTTGAGAATTTTCCCGGTTTTCCAAAGGGAGTGATGGGACCAGAGCTGATGCAAATCACCCGTGAACAAGCCTCGCGATTTGGAACCCGTTTTATCACCAAGAATGTTAGTAAAGTGGACTTCTCATCACGACCTTTTAAGGTTTGGGTGGGCGATGATCTTTATCAATCCCATTCAATTATTGTTTCTACAGGTGCTAGCGCTAAATACCTTGGTCTTGAAAGAGAAACCGAAATGATCGGAAGGGGAGTTTCTGCCTGTGCAACTTGCGATGGTGCCTTTTTTAAAGATGTGGAAGTCGCGATCGTAGGTGGTGGTGACTCAGCTATGGAAGAGGCTAACTTTCTGACTCGTTTTGCCTCAAAAGTATATATCGTTCACCGTAGAGAGAGCTTTAGGGCTTCAAAAATTATGGCAGATCGAGCCATGAACAATCCTAAAATCGAGGTTTTGTGGAATACTGTAGTCGATGAGATTCTCGGAGAAAATCAGGTCGAAGCTCTTCGTCTCAAAAACCTCCAGTCTGGTGAGAGTTACGAAAAGAAATTAGAGGGACTTTTTGTTGCTATTGGCCATAAGCCGAATACAGATGTCTTTAAAGGACTTCTAGAAATGGACGATGTGGGTTATCTTATTACTAAAGACAAATCGACCTATACTTCCGTTGAAGGAGTCTTTGCTGCTGGTGATGTTGCTGACAGTGTTTATCGCCAAGCAGTCACAGCAGCTGGAACGGGTTGTATGGCTGCAATCGATTGTGAACGATGGCTTGAATCTCAAGGTCACTAAAACTGAGTAAGGAAGTTTCATGTCCAAGGACAGCATAAATACCAAGGATCTGGTTAAGAAAATCGAGAAAATCACGCGGGACCGAATTACCAAAGAAGGTGTCGTCGATTTAGCAGAGTTTCGTCAGTTGAGGCAAAAGGAACAATCCCATACCCTGTTGATCATAGAAGATGATGAAACTATGCGAAGTGCTCTTCGTCGCATCTTTGAGTCCGAAGGTTATCGAGTTCTTTCGGCTGCAGATGGAACTCAGTTATCAGATGTTCTTGATGATAGTCCTATTGATTTAATTATATTAGATATTGGTCTTCCTTGGATCAATGGTTATGAGCTCGCAAAACTTTTAAAAGAGCACAACGAGCTCAAGCAAATTCCCCTTGTTTTTGTTTCGGGAAAAACGAGTGAACTTGATGTAAAAAGAGGGTTTGAGGTCGGAGCTGACGATTACATTAAAAAGCCTTTTGATGTGGATCAAATCAAGAAAACTGTTGGCACCCTTTTGAAACTCAACGATAAAGACAAAGATAAATAAGCGCTTCATTACGATACAAATAGCTTTAGATTCCGTAAAAAATGAACTCTTTTTCGGGTCTTAGTGGTGGTCTAGGCATTGCCATTAGATAATTAATCATGGCTAAGTCACCGAGCATGGGCAAGCTTTCAGAGAGCCTCGCAAAAGTATTTTCTAACCCGAACCCGGACCATGCGGTCCTATTGAAGATCTTCGAGAATTTTCCATTGCCAGTTCTTGTTAAAAATTACTCTCAAGATCAAGAGGGCACCATCAGCTTCGCCAATCAATCCTACCTCGATTATTTGCGCAAAGAACTTCATGAGGTCGTCGGTAAGAATCAAAGGGAGCTTCACTCTCATAGAGATTTCACAGATAGCTTAATTCAGACAGATCAGATGCTTATTAAAGAAAACTTAGGACCCTCTGAAGCCTATGAAAGTTTTTTGATTGATGGTGAGGTTCATCATATGCGCGCCTGGAAAATTGTAATATCTGAAAATGAAGTCATTAGTATTGGCCTCGATGAGCGTGAGACTTTAGATATCGAAAAACAACTTGAGATCGAAAAATCGAGAAGCCTGGAGGCGGCTCGTTTGTCATCGTTGAGTGACATGGCTGGTGGTATTGCCCACGAAATAAATAATCCGCTTTCAATAATTAAGATGTGTATTCAGGGAATCAGAAAAAACATTGAGAATAAAAAGGCCAATCTATCTGATTCTCAAGTGAGAGATCAAATCAATGGTTACCTTGAGAAGACCGATAAAACCATAGATCGTGTCGTGCAAATAATAAGGGGACTCAGAACTTTTGCCCGTGAAGGAACTGACGATCCGTTTGAAGAGATCTTATTAGAGGACCTTTTAGAAGAAACCATGGAGTTTACAAAGTTAAGGCTCAATTCTCTGGGAATTAAACTTGTGTTTGATATCCCTCAAGGGTTCACCATTCACGCTCGAGGTGTTCTGCTCTCGCAAGTACTATTGAATTTATTAAATAACTCAATTGATGCCTTAACGGATCAAGATAGAAAGTGGATTAAGATAGGAGCCGTTGAGGCGAAGGGACGAAAAATTATTCGAGTGACTGATTCGGGCGAGGGTATAGCTCCTAAACTAAGAAAGAAAGTCTTTAATCCCTTCTTTACTACCAAAGAGCCGCAAAAGGGAACAGGCCTGGGCTTATCGATTTCTAAAGGAATCGTAGAAGACATGGGGGGACGTTTTTATTACGACGACTCTTCGACAAATACTTCATTTGTTATTTCTCTGGCTCATCATGAAGGCATAAAAAAAGCCTCATCAGAGTGAGGCTTTTTTTATTCAATGTTTTTTAAAAACTATTGCTTGCGTTCGGCGAGGCCGGCTAATTCCTTGGGTATTCCCTTGGGAATCGCCTCAAGAAGCTTCTTGGTATAATCTTCTTGCGGGTTTTCGTAAATCGACCGTGAGTCAGCAAGCTCAACAACCTTACCACCGTTCATAACAGCAAGCTCATCAGAAATAAACTTCACTACGGCAAGATCATGAGAAATAAAAATGTAAGTGAGATTAAACTCATCTTGCAAGTCGAGTAATAGGTTGAGCACTTGGGCTTGAACTGAAACGTCGAGAGCAGATACGGACTCATCACAAATAATAAAGTCAGGCTTAACTGCCAATGCTCGAGCGATACAAATCCGCTGCCTCTGTCCCCCTGAGAATTCATGGGGATAGCGATTGAGGTGAAACGGCTCAAGATCCACTCGCTTCATGAGATCAGCGGCCATATCCTGACGCTCTGATCGTGAACTGCCAAGATTATGGATAACCATCGGCTCCATGATCGAAGACCCCACTGTCATCCGCGGATTCAAAGAAGCATAAGGATCTTGAAAGATGATCTGCATCTTCTTACGCATTTCTCTCATTTGTGTTTTGTCATAATTTGTAATGTCTTCGCCGTTGTAGATGATCTGTCCTTCAGTCGGTTCAATCAAGCGTAAGACGGTTCGTCCAAGAGTTGTTTTACCGCAACCAGACTCACCAACGAGTCCTAGGGTTCTGCCTTTGTATACATTGAGGCTCACTCCATCAACGGCCTTAACATGGTCTTTGACCGTTCCGAAAATTCCACCGCGAATCGGAAAATGCTTTTTAATATCTTTCATTTCCATCAACACTTCGGAATCTCCGAGAGGTCTAATGATTCGATCTTGAACTTTTGAGTTATCAAAAGACTTCTCTTTACCGGTTTCATCCATGAAGTCACTGACCATGGGAAGTCTCTGAGGGATGTGCTCTAGAGGAGGGCGACAGGCGATAAGCCCTCTCGTATAAGGATGATTGGCATTCTGGAAAATTTTTGAACACTTGCCACGCTCAACGATATCACCTTTGTACATCACGATGACATCATCGGCGATATCACCAATGAGGGCGAGATCGTGCGTGATGAAGAGCATGGACATATTAAAATCCTCTTGGAGTTTGGCCAAGAGTTCGAGAATTTGCTTTTGAATCGTAACATCGAGAGCCGTGGTTGGCTCATCGGCAATAAGAAGTTTTGGTTCGCAAGCGATGGCCATTGCGATCATAACTCTTTGTCTTTGACCACCCGACATTTCGTGGGGGTAGGACTTTATTCTCTGACTTGGGTTGGGGATACCAACTTTGTCGAGAAGGTCGAGAGCTTTCTCGTCGGCTTCTTTTTTATTCAGTTTTTGGTGCAGTCTTAAAGTTTCACCAATTTGATCACCTACGGTAAACACAGGGTTGAGTGAGGTCATTGGTTCTTGGAAGATCATGGAGATGTCGTTTCCGCGAACCTTTCTCATCTCTGATTCGGTTTTCTTGAGAAGGTCTTCACCTTCAAAGAGAATCTCACCTTGTTTTATAATTCCCGGAGGCTGTGGGATTAAACCCATCATCGCAAGAGAGGAAACACTTTTACCAGAGCCAGATTCACCAACGAGACCCACGGTTTTTCCGCGAGGGATATCGTAAGTAGCACCTTTAACCGCTTGGACAGTGCCTTCATCCGTTTTAAACTCAACCCACAAATCTTTTACTTGAACAATCGAATCACTCATATCACTCAATCTTCTATTAAAGCTGCCCAGAATTCTCAATTAAAATGAGGTTCGTGGCGCGTTAAAACCCCAGAATCTGTCAGTTTTTTTACAACGGGAGGTGATTCTGGGGCAAGTCTCAAGGCTTCAATGAAGATTATTCATGACGCAGATCAGAGCGCCATCGGGGATGGTTGAAGTGGAGTCGCTTATCACAGGTCTTTGAGACCACGGACTCGGTAATTTTTATAGATCCGAGTCTTTGAACGTGAATTTTACCAGATGAGTCTTTTTTGCTACCTGCGTGGACTTCGAGAATAATTTCTCCACCCTGATTCTCGACTCGCAGCTCATCGCGAAAATCTTCGACATCAATGTTTTGCCCTGGGGCTGCCTTGATCATGATCCACTGGGGTGTAATGGCTTGCTCAGGCTCGTTCTCGCCCAGCTCTGCAATATTGTATACCTGACGAATTCCGGGATTGCTGTCGGCCTTTTTAAAGGTCAAAGCGAGCTTAATTGTATACCAAAGGTGCTTCAGGACTTCGACCGTAGGAGAAACCTTGGGTTCATTGGTCATTTCAACGCCGGTCCAATTTTCAGCTTTGGTTCCACCGAGGTCATCGACCACGAAAAAGTTAGCGGTTTTCACAAGACGAGTTGGGTTGAGAGTTGGAAAGAGTTTACCGGCCAAGGCCATGGCGCGATTTTTTCCGCGTTTCGTGGCGTTAAGTGCTGTGGAGGCTCGACCGATAAAGAGGGCCTCGCTGCCATTTTTAAAATATCCAGTGTACGGGCTGTCTTCTGTCATTTGCCATGTACCAGCGAGACAGATTCCGTTGGGGTGGGCTAGTTTCACAGTTTCTTCCATCAAATCATTTTCGTCGGCAATGGTTCTTTTGGCATTGGCGAGAATCTTGTTTTGAAAACGCTCGAAGAGTGAAAGGTAATTCACTTTAATCTGTGGAAGTTCATAGGGGTCGGATTGAACTTCATCCCAAATATGTAAGAAAGTGCTACCGTGGTATTCTTCAGTTGGTTCTTCAGCAAAAACTGGAATACTCATTACCAGAGACAAAAGAATAATTCGAAATATTTTCATAGGATCTCCCATACCCAATCAATCATAGGTTTATAATTCGTCTTCAATATAGGGGTGTCAATGTCCTCAGTTTTGATCGTTTGTGCGAAATCTCAAAAATTTATTACTTTTCTCTAGATTTGATGGGCAAAAAATAATCGGAGATTGAGGAATCCTCTCCTATTTTATAGCGACTATCAAAGATTTCGAAATCATTGCCAGTCTCATCTCTTAGGTAGGGGGAGTTGGGCAGCCAACTGCTATAAATGTAATTAGCCACATAGGCGGTTTCTTTGGCGGCTCCTTTTTTGCGGAATCGAGCGAAAGATTTTTGCGGAAACTCAAAAAACTTGAGTGAAGGCTCCTGATCGATGAATTCTTTGGCTTCTACTTCACTTTTTACTTCGACACCGGCCAAGTAAGTTAAGTCATCCTCTTCGAGGGAATAGGTTTGTGTAAATGCAAGACCGAAAAAGCGTTTTGCCGTGTCCTTGAAAAGACGTTTTTCTAATTGCAAAAAACTCTGCCAAAATGGAATGAGGCTCTCGTGATAGTCGCTATCTGGATCGAGGTGGTTGTGAATTTTTGTTACGAGTCCGACTAAATTGAATGCGGGCCAATCCAAAATTTCGGGCTCTTCAATAGATCCTTGAGAGAGGTGGTCGAGCATATCTTCTGATATCTTTACACGTTTTTGACTGCGAAGATCGATTTTTTGATTTCGATATTCACCGGGGCTCATTTTAAACAACTTTTTAAAGGCTCTGGTAAATGCTTCTTGGGAGGAAAACTGAAACTCAATCGCAATATCGATGATTCGCTCTTCCGTTTCGAGGAGCTTTTCGGCGGCTAAAGTCAGTCTCCTTTTGCGGATGTAATCGCCGATGGAGTGATGAGTGAGTGCTTTGAAGACCCGTTGAAACTCCCAGCGCGAAAGACCACTTTGATCTGCAACTTGGGCCACCGATAATTCGTTTTGGAGATTTTCTTCGATATTTTCGATGGCAGTCTTTATTTTTTCTAAGTGGCTCATAAACAAACTTGCCCCTATAAAGACTCGGCGAGAAAACAAGTAAACCGAAGTTTACTTGTTTTTCAGTTTTGGATCGAGGGCATCCCGGAGAGCATCGTTGAAAAGGTTCACTGCGAGAACTAGGCCAAACATGAAAACAGTGGCAGCACCCAAATTCCACCAATAACCGCGATTTAGCTCTTGTTTAGCTTCGTTAATCATAATTCCCCAAGAGGGAACTCCGGCCTCAACCCCAAGGCCAAGGAAACTCAAAATGACTTCGATCTTAATTGCTGAAACAAAGATGAGTCCAAACTGAATAAGTCCAAGGTGCATGACGTTGGGGAGAATGTGGAGAAATATTCTTCGAAAATGACTGGCACCAAGAGAACGAGCTGACTCCACATATTCTTTTTGCTTTTGTTTTAAAAACTCAGCTCGAACAAGACGGCACAAAGTGACCCAGCTCGTTAGGCCGAGGGCAAAAAACAAATTAGAAAGTCCCTGGCCCAAAGCAAACTGAAAAGAGGCCATTAAAAGAATATAGGGAATCGAATCAATGGTGGTGTAGAGCCAAGTAATACTATCATCAACCCACCCGCCAAAGTAACCAGCGAGAGCTCCCATGGTCACTCCAATAAATAGAGCGATAAGGGCGGCAAAAAAACCAACGGTAACGGCGATAACACTTCCGTGAATAGCGCGATGAAGGACTGAGCGTCCAAAAATATCAGTTCCAAAAAGGTATTCGGAGCTCGGAGAAAGCCATTTCAAATCGGTGTTCGTGAGATTGTAATCAGTAGCAATTAATCCAAACTGGGCCAATAAAGCCATCAGTACATAAACGATAATTACGACCATCGAGGCCAGGGCAATTCGATTGGCTAAAATTCGACGGTAGGCATCTCTCCACAACGAGTTCGCACTTTTCTTTTTAGGAATTTGGCTGGCACTAGTAGCTGCTTGAGTTGTCATTAGCTTAACCTCACTCTCGGATTAACCACGGCGTAGGCCAGGTCAGCCAGTAAATTAAATGTCATATAAAGTAGGGTACCAATAACGACCATGGCTCTAATGACAGGAAAGTCAGAGTTATTAATTGCTTGGTAAAGAAGTCCGCCGAGACCTGGAATACCAAAGAAGGCCTCCAGAAGTAAGCTTCCAGTAATTAGAAAAGGCATTTGAACAACGACGATTGTGATAATTGGAATAAGGGCATTCTTAAGAACGTGTTTAAAGAGAACAACTCCTTCTGCCAAACCCTTAGCTCGTGCCGTGCGCACGTAATCCTGAAAGTACTCATCGAGAATAGCTGTGCGGTACACTAAAAGATTGGGCCCCAGAGAAAGGACAATCCAAATCATCCACGGGAGTTGTACGTACTGCCAGCGATCAGTCCAAGACTGATCCCATCCTGAAATAGGAAAAACACCTAAATTAAAAGCAAATGTATACTGAAAGACCATGATATAAACAAGAGAGCTAATACTCATTAAGGCCAATGCCATGACTGTTGCAAACTTATCAACGGCGGTCCCCCTAAAATACGCTGTGCCCAGGGCTAAGCAAATCGATAGTAGAATCGAGATGATGAATGCGGGAACAGTCAATGTCAGAGAGGGGCTCAGGCCTGCCAAAATAGTTTCGCTCACACTTTGTTTTGAAGACCATGAACGACCAAAATCAAAAGTAAAAATTTGTTTCACAGAGGTTAAGTATTGAACGTAAAGAGGTTGGTCCGTGCCCAGTTCTGCTCGGATTTGTTGGAGCCTCTCTGGAGACGCACTTTTACCAGCGAGAAGTACAGCGGGGTCATCAATAACAACGTTAAATAAAACAAAAGTAATGATCGTTACTCCAAACAAAATAGGAATCATTTGTAGTAGACGTCTCAGTGTATAGGCAAAAATTGTAGTTCTCCTTGAAACGAGGGGCGGAAGCGCCCCTTCTTTAACAAAGCTCTAGATGAAAAATCTTATGATGAAGGTACTTAGGTGAAAATCCTAGGTTCTTAAAACCTAGGATTAAGAAAGACTTATAACTTAGAGAGTGGCTTTTACTTTAGCTCTCTCTTTTGCGTCGACTCTTAAAAACTTAAAGAAATCGTGATTCAAGCTGTTCTCTTTATAGTTTTTTAGCCAACCGTGATAAATTCGTGGAAGTTCACGGTGAATATTGTAAATCCACGGCATTTCTTCAACGAGTATCTTAGTCATCTTCTTATAGTGAGATGTTCTTTTAGCTCCAGGAGGCATTAACAAAGCTTCCTCATAGAGCTTGTCAAAATCAGCATTTGAAAAGAGTGACTCATTTGGCCCCGGAGGATGGTTTTTAGAGTAGAAGAGTTGCAAAAAGTTTTGCGCATCAGGGTAGTCCGCTGACCAGGCAATTCCCCAAAGCTCTGTTTGCTTTGTTTTAATTTTTTGTTGGAATTGTGGCCAGGTATTAGATCGAACCTTGATATTGATGCCGATTTTCTTCATAGAGTTCTGGAGAAACTCACCCATTTGACGGGAGGTCGTAGTACTCAATGTATCGTAAGTGATTTCGGGAAAGCCTTTTCCTTCTGGATACCCAGCTTCTGCCATCAGCTTCTTCGCTTTTTCGATATCAAATTGAGTATTTGGATTCTTAAGATCCGGGTCGTATCCATCAATATTTGGTGGAATTGGACTCTGAGCGGGAATTCCCAAATTGTTATAAAAAAGGTCTAAAGACGTTTTAGTGTCATAGGCGAGACCCATGGCTTGTCTGACTTTCTTATTCTTAAGGATGGGGTGGGTGTTGTTGAAAGCAATGTAGGTAATGTCAGGCTCTTTTGTAAACCGGATCTTAATTCCCTTGGCTTTCATGTCTTTTGTTAGTTGTCGATTTTCAATCGCCGTACTGAAGTTATCTTTTGGAATATTCAAGAAATCGAAATTCCCTTTCATGAAGTTCAACCAACGGGGTTGATCCTCTGTGAGTTCAGTGAAAACGAGCTTGCTCGCCAAAGGAACTTTTTTGCCGGCATCGGCGAGAAAGCCGGCTTCTTTATCACCGGGAGCGCCTTCGCTAGGGTAGACTTCATTGCGAAATTTTTCGTTTCTTACGAGTTCGATCTTTTGGCCTCGAACCCAGTTTTTAAAGCGAAAGGGTCCTGTGCCCACAGGGTGATTTAGAAACTCTTCGCCGTACTTATCAACAACTTCTTTGGCAACCACGGAGGCAAAACCCATGGCGAGTACGTAGTGAAGTTGGTAGTAAGGTTCATTCAACTGAATAACTAGAGTATGGCTGTCCGGAGCTTGAAGTCCTTCTACAGGTGCCGCGTAATCAGCTTTTCCTTCGCCGACGGCCGCAGCCCATTCATTGAGACCTTTGATTTTACCATCGAAGATCCAATAGCCCGTCGAGCGGTTTTTAGGGTCGGCCAGTCGTTTCCAGCTGTAGATAAAGTCTTCAGCTACAACTTCTCGACCTTTTCCATTGGCAAAAGCAGGGTCATCGTGGAAGACCACTCCCTTTTTAATTTTAAAAGTATGAGTGAGACCATCTTTTGAAACCTTAGGCATGCCATCAGCAAGCTGTGGTTGAAGCTCCATTGGGCGCTTGAGATAGTGATAGCTCATTAAGCCTTCGTAAATTTGTCGAACGACGAGATGTGAGTAAAGGTCGTTAGTTTGAATTGGATCCAAACCCTTTACATTGGCCACAAGGACCGCATTAATCGTGTCGTCTGTCGGATCAGTCTTCTTTGTACAATGCAAAGTAAAAAGGAGGGTAAATATTAACATTCCCACCAAGCTGATTTTTTTTAACATTGCCGTTTCCCCTTCTAAATAAACCTAAAAAATCCCAGATCAGGGTTTAGGTGACCTATCTATAAATGTCAAAGTCGAGAGACGATTTCAGAGCTTTTAATAGGTGCATCAAAAAGCTGCAGGGAACTTCCTAAATAATTGTAATAAATAAATAAATTCAAATTTCTAGAGCCAGGCTTCGAGCTCCGCCAAGGTGGAGATGGGGCCCTTAGCTCCCTCGGAAATCAGGCGTTCTGGAGAGGTGTATCCGTAGTCCACTGCAATCATTTTTACCCCCGCATCGCGAGCGGCGTGAACATCGGGGAGTCCGTCGCCAACCATCAGGGTCTGATCGGGCTCGATTTGCGCCTTTTTAATCGTTTCAAGTAAGGGCATCGGATGGGGCTTTCTCTCGCTAAAGGTGTCAGCGCCGACAATATCGAGCCATGGAAGTTCGCCAATCGGGAGGTTCTCTACCGTGAGGCGAGCGTAGGCCTCATTCTTATTGGTGACGATGGAAATTGTATGGGAGCAATCTTTTAGAAATCCATAAACGTGGTCAAATTCTTTTGTTTGAAGGAGATATTTACTTTTGTATATTTCGCGATAGGTCTGTTCGAGGGTGTCGATTTTATTTTCGTCGTCTTGTAGTTCTGGAAAGAGTTGAACAAGGAAGGGCCTCAGACCGTGGCCAATGGCGGAAACGATTTTTTCGGCAGAAATATCTGGATAATTATGAGCTTTAAGCATTTCTTGTGCGGCTGCTACAATTCCGGGTGCTGAGTCAACGAGAGTTCCATCTAAATCAAAGATAATTAGTTTTTTCATGGGAATAGAATAAAAAATTGATAGACTATGGGCAAAGGAAAAGCCATGCGTCCAGTTTCTGAACAAGAAAAATATTTAAAATCAAAGGTAAGTCATCAGCCTCCTTTTATTGACGAGCTCGAAAAGCGACTTCTCGATGATGGAAAGTGGGGAATAAACGTCAGTGCCGCTGAGGGAGCCTTCCTCAGGTTTTTTGTCGAAGTTACGGGCGTCAAAAAAATTGTAGAAGTAGGAACTCAATACGGATTTTCAACCCACTGGCTTTTGGATGCCAACACGGAGGGCCTACAGGTAAAAACAATTGAGAAGCAGAAAGACCATTATGAAGTGGCTAACGAATATTTTTCGAAGTTGGGCACTTCTGAAAAGAATGGGGATCATTTTCGAAGTTACAATTTGTCGGGCGGTAAGAGTTTGGTTTCCTTTTTAGGTGAAGCGAACCCCATTTTGCAGAGTATAGAATCCGAGGGTCCATTTAATCTCGTTTTTATCGATGCCAATAAAGGTGGTTATCTCGATTATCTTGATTGGAGCATGAATAATCTGACCCCAGGTGGATGGATTGTTGCCGATAATACTTTTTTATTTGGCAGTGTCTGGCTTGGAGAGCCAGGAGATAAAGCCCCTAAAAACCCCTGGAAGAAAATGAAAGAGTTTAATGAGCGTCTGTCAGAGAGGCAGAACTTTCGGAGTTTTATGCTGCCAACTCCTGAAGGTTTGTCGATCGCACAAAAAATAAACTAGGAATTGTAATGTCAAAATTTTTTAAAAGAGCATTGATATCGAGTATCGGCGGATTTTTCGTACTGTGGTTGATTATTGCTGTTTCGACTTACCTCGTTTGTCGTTTTTACTACTATCCTGAAATAGAGAAGTCCCATAATTATGTCGACATGTATCTGGAAAATTTTGTCGAAGATTTAGAATACCTAGAAAAGAGTCCTCACTTTCAGTTCCTCTCAAAGCGCGAAAGAAATCTGGAAGAATTTTATTTAAAAAGAATGGGAGTTTTGACTTCCAACACGGGGATGGGGCCTGGAGTGCCAGATGAGTATGAGTCCTTAAAAGAAAAATTCCTTGGCAAGATTAAAAAGCCTGAGAACTGGGGTGAGATTCTTAAAGATAAAGAGTTTTCGCGAATCGATCTTGATTGGGTCAAAGAGGTTTTGGATTACGACCATTGGAATAATCTTACCTACAATAAGGCGACATTCTTAGGGATTCAGGCCTACTCGAAAAAGAACAACTTAAAAAGACTTGAGTATTGGTCTCGACTGCCCATTCCTAATTTTGAAGAAATGCAGTTTGTGTCGATTCTTTACGCCTTCAAACAAATCGCGAAATCAAATACGGAGGCTGCCTTTAAACTCGTCGACCATCTTAGTTTTGTATTTTTCAATTCTTCCAGCTTAGTGGGCCAGATGATGGTTGTAAGTAATATGAACCTAAGAAATTCTTTGGTAGACCACTTTAAATTAAACTCTGTAGAAAAAATTCCGGAGGATTTTATCAAAAGGTTAAAGCGATCCAGTTACTCCTGGCCCGCAGTATTTCGACGATTTTCTTCAGAGCCCCTTCCGCAAAATATTGTTCGTCATATTAAACCGGGCACAAATGCCTGCGGTGGTGTTTTTGAATTTATTACGGGTGATTTGTTCTATAGTGATCTCTTAGGCGGGCAGTTTCCCTTGGAATTTAATTTGAGAGATTCTATGGATCTTGAAATTAAACGTAAAAAAGAATGGTTCAAAATCTGTGACTTAGAAGCATTCGATTCATGGTTGAGTTATAGTCCACCGGGAAGTATGCCGTGGTTCAGTCGAGACTTTTCTCAAGTGCCTTTGGGTCAAAATCTAAAGGAAGCTCCCTTAAGCTTTAATAAAGGGAAGCTTCCTTATATCAGAGCAGTTACAGGCATGATTTTATACACAATCTCTGCCCCAAACTTTATGAAACTCTATAGTGAGGACCATAAAGACGTGGATAATTAAATATCATCGAGCGTAAAACTGGGGAGGGCGATGACCTTTCCGCCATTTCCGCTCGCTGCTGCTGACCCACTAGTGATTCCAGATAGTTCAAAAATTCGAGACGCCTGGACGGCGTTTTCGAGGCTGGGACCTTCAGGTAGAAATCCGGCCAAATCGCCAAAGTCGACCGCATTGGGGTCACAAGATCTTGGCAGAAGTTTGGTCATTTCTTCTTTGGAAGTTATGACTTCGTCCATTGTGGCATTGTTTCCTGTATAAAAATTATTATTAGTTTCAACATCAATTCTTAGTCGATTGCTAACACAAGGATCTATGATTCGAGAAATAGAAATATTAGCTCCATTGTATTCAACAGTTCTAGTAATTTTAATGGTACTAATGCCCGATATCCAAACTCCATCAATTGGATTGTCGCTGTTCATTGCCTCTTCAAGACGTCTTTCGTCTTCTTGAGTGCGATTGATATTTGGGCTATAGGTTTCCATATCAACATTGAATTGACTGGCTTGCATTCGGCTTGATGACTGACGAATTTCATCGCTAAATTCTCTTTGCAGTTGAAGGTATTCTCTATAGACTTGTTCCTCGCGAAGATCAGTTTCACAGCCTCGGGCTTGTAGATCTTGAAGTCTATTAATAAATTCTGGCGACATATTCCCGTAAAATGTGTTTTCCAATTCCATCAATTTGCCTTCAATTTCTTCATAGGCGGAATCGAGATTGGCCCTAGCTGCAGAGCAGATAGCCTCATCATTGGCTAATCCAATTTGTGTTAAACATAATGTGATCACTAAAAAACTTATTCCTCTAATCATTGCTGAAATCCTTTCACTCAGACCCTTGCTCCTTTATAGTGCAAACTTGTGCCCGGAGAATTATCGGTCAAAACCGTGAATTCGAAATGAAAACTCAAAGGGCGGTTTATAATGAGACGTTTTTATCAAGCGCTCTCGTTGATGTGCTCAGGGCAAAAAATCGTATTCATCCACCTATAAAATCGACGTTTCAAAATGAGTCAAAACTCAATTGGATGGCTCCAAATATTGGTTTTGATGGGTCTATAGAATTTTCATGGCGCTGCGAGCTTTGTCACTTCTAAATTTGTCTAGAGGAATGTGAATATTGGCGAAGTGCGCAGATCTTCTTTTTACATTTCGTTTATGTTTCCATTGGCATTTCAGTACCCATTAACGTCACGGCACATTTTGTCAAAGTAAGAAAGTAATTGGCCGTTTTTTGCACTTCAAAAATTTTCGATAAATTTCTAGAAGGGTTGCAGGTTGATTCAGGGGGTACATTATGAAACTCAAAACTTATATCTTAAGCCTGTTCGTATTCGTCTCTTTCGTCTATATGACTGAAGCGGCACAAGCAAAGTACACGGGCCGACTCGTAAAAGGCACTTGGAGAAAATCTTGGGATAATCAGCTCAAGCATCTTATCCATGATGTCTACAGATCTGACTTTGTTGATCACCACGAAAGCCAAATCGATCAACTCTGTCCCGGCTATAAAAGTAGTAATGCAAAAAGAGAAGTCTTTTGGCATCAGCTTTTTGTTTCTTTAGCCTGGAAAGAAAGTCTTCATGGCCCCCGAAACTGGGTCAACTTTAATGGTGGAAAGAATATCGGTCTTTATCAGATTAACCCGGTTCTTCGCGGTGCCTATGGTTGTGGTAAAGTCGATTTATACGATGCCATTAACAATATAAATTGCGGTGTTAAGATGGCAAAACGCCTTATTGATAAGTATGGCAGTTTCCTTTCTGGTAAGAAGAGCGGTATGGCGGCCTATTGGCAACCTCTTCGCGCCACATCTAGCTACAATCGCAAAAATCGATCTCGCATATTATCAGAAGTAACTAACGCCTGTAAGTCAGGTAAGGTTGCCTATATCAGTACGAATTCGACTCTTGTGTGGATGTTCGAAGATATGCTCAAAGGTCGAACAGTTAATACTATTCACGATTTACCAGAAGAAGATCTACAAAAGGTCTTGTGGGATCACCCAGACGCTCTTGATGGTGGAAACCCTGGTGACGAACCTATCAAGGTATACCAAGAAGGTGAGTTGAATAATAATATTAAGCCGGATTTTAGGCCTCATTACATCGACGAAGATGAGCAAGTCATGATTGATGAAGCAAGAGGTCCGATCGATATCTAAAATTGATTATTATTGGAAGTTTAGAAAGGTGAGCTTATGGGCTCACCTTTTTTTTGCTTAAACAGAATAGAATTCCTTTAGGGTGCTTGGGGCGGTGTCGGGCGAGGACCGTTTCCTGTGGGTTGATTAACAGTGGTGCCACCCGACCCAGGGAATTCTTCGTGCATATAACACTCCATCATTTCGATCGTGAGAAGCGATTCGACGGACGGAGGTGTTTCACCAGGAGCCAATTGCACAGCCTGACTGACGATGGAGTAGAGTTTGCCATCATTAGGATCCTGCCTTACAGCCATGTGATAGTTGGCCTCTGAGTCAGTTCCCGCTTTTGGTGCATAGTTGATGATGGTGATTCCATTGCTTTGATTAGTAATTCTCTTTTGAAACTCATAATTGTCGGTTTGCGCGGCATTTAATAGTTGTCCGCTGATTGCATCGTAAAGCCCAAGCTTGATATTGGCAAAGAATTGGCCGTTGTCCCTTCTAATTTGCACGTCAGCGACCTCTCTGTTGTCCGTACTGTCGTCTATTCTATCCCCTCGGCAGAGAATCTCTGAAGCGCTAAAGTCGGCACGATCAAAAAGGAGTTCTTCATACAGGGCCACTTCATTGTTGTGATCGGCAATGATAGATTCACTAATGGGTCTGGGCGTAATGTCGTGGCAATTCTCTCGAGTGAGGTGAGGTACTCCGCCGATTATTGTAACTGTAGACACTGGCTCCATAATGCTCGTAAAGCAATTATTGAGCGTATCAAAGCTGTTGTATTGGACTCCGCTATAACCCTCTCCGTTGGAGAGTTGGTTGCTGCTATCAACGGAACTTGAAGTTTTTGTTCCTTCAAGTTCTTCGCAATTGGTATAGCCGAATAGTAAAATCCCGCTTAAGAAAATTAGACTAATTAAGTTAATTTTAGTTTTCATCCCCACAACCTTTATTAAATTATTATTTCCCTTATGTATCTAGTTTAAAGTTTAAGAGGCCAGATCTTGCCTTATAAAAACGGATATAAAGCTAAGTCTTCTCATTTTGAGCCGTCGAACCGGTCTTGTATTGGAGTTGAGAATTACTGAATTTTTAGGGTTAATTGCAATTCTCAAAAGAAGATTTCAAGTTGAAAATTGGATGCCTGAGTTTAAGGGGGAACTCAGGCATCCGTGGATTAGGTGAATTACAGACTATGGTTCGATTTACCTTCTATTCGCAGGTGTCTGCGTATCTTTGTTCTTCTTTTTCTTGAATCTCTGCCGGTAACTTTCCGCTATCGAGAATCCTCTTCAGCATTTCGCACTTAGTGGGTACATTCTCGGGCTCAGGAAGCTCACCGTTTTCTTGCATTTCTTTGATGCGCTCAATGGCTTGCCGAATTCGATCGGCCACTTCTTTAGCAAACTCCTCATCGGATTCGAGCCTTTCGATTCGCGCTTCAATATCGGCGATGAGTTTGTCTTTATCGATCTCAACACCTTCGGGAGCTGGAACTTCATCGAGTTCTTTTAATCGTTCAAGGAGTGCTTTTAGTCTTCCAATGTGATTGGCGATGAGTTCTTCGTCACTGAGACTTTCGAGATCTTCGATTTTAAACATCTGGCTCGCGTCGACACTAAAGTCACCTTGTCCGATTTGGTCCTGAGCACTTACTGTCTGGCCCGGAAGAGCGCTTTTGTTGAGTTCAAATTGAGAGCCGCAAGCAGAAAGTAAAGTCAGTACACAAAGTAGTAGTAGGTTTTTTAATAGTTTTTTCATTGTGCTCTCCTAGTTATCGAATGTGAGTGCCGAGGTGAATAAAGTTATTATTTTTATCAATGGCAAAAATCGCATTGTATTTAGAGTCACCCCAGTTTCCTGCTGCTGTCGAATAATTAACTCCATTGTGAAAGTAGGTGTAGACACCCACTTTGTTCGTGTACCCACAGTAGGCGTGATATTCGTAGGCTCGGGCTATACAGCGCTTTGGACTGACCTTGGCGAGTCCATCGCCATCGTTAAATGTAGTGCGCAGTGGAAGAGGGCTTCCTTTGCAGGGTACAGGTTTGTCGATATAGACTTGGCAAGTTGCCTGTGCCTCAATAGCACCCATGGTAATTAGTAATGCAATTGTCCCCATTAGATTAAAAAAGTTTTTCATTTTCATTTCTTTCCTCCCAGGTTTTTAAAATCCCTATGATTCCCTTGTTGAATCTAGATTAAAAAATATCGAGAAATGCTAGGCTTATAAAAACGGATAGAAGGATAAGCGGCCGAATTCTCAGAGGAAAATGAAAATAAAAAACCCACCGTGAGGGTGGGTTGTCATTTCTTTAAAATATTTAGGGGAGGATTTTAGCTCCAGAAATTGCGCCAATCGGTTTGTAAGTGATGTTGATCGACTTCAGAGAGGACTCGTTTGGAGATCTTCACGTTTTCAAGAGCGGTTTCACTTAAGACTTTTCCACAGGCCTCGACAACAGCTTCGTGGTTAATCTTGTGGAAAGCGTAGACATCGTCTGGTCGTCCACATTTTGAGTGTTTGCGTACAGCGAGAGACTCGTGGCGAACACCAATAATAGAACCCAAGTTATCGAGAAGGCCAGGCTCACCATCGTGAACGCTCACAATAGGAACGCGTCTTCCGGCGACCGTTGCCATTTCACCGGCGCTCGTACTGCCATTCATATTTGGTTGAATAAAGAGTTCACCTGTAACTGATAAGTAGTTCCGAAGGTAGCTGTAGTCATTTTCGTGGGCCAAGTTACCAGCAATTAAATCAGAAGAAGTAACGACGATCACGTTGGCATAAATACCTTTTTGCAGGAGTTCCTCAGAAGCCTGAATAGCCTCGGTACACATGGCACCCATGGCGAAGATATTTACAACATTATCACCAGGCTCGTAACCGGCGTAACCACGGTAGTCTATTAAATAGTAAGCGCCCGAGAGAACCTCGTTGCGAATTTGCTCGAGGATTTGCTCCTCAGAAAGGCTTGCAAGTGTAGACTCATCAGTCGCCCCTTCAACAGCTTGAGCCTTTGCGTGTAGAAGAGTTGATTCATCGACACCTTGTTTGAAACGCTTTTGAGTTTTTAGAAACTTCATTAGCATTTTCTGGTCAATCCCACGAGTCACTCCACGGATGACAACTCCATTTCGACCCACATTATCGTAGGTGTGATGGCGGCGAATGGCATCGGCTAAAATCCAGTCCATTTCGGCGCAGAAGAAGGGTTCCCACGTTATTTGATTGGGAATTTGAAAGTCCGACTTCCAACCGTGCTGCGCGCCCTCAGGAGAAAGAGTCACTCCAGAAGGTGTACCTACAAGAATAAAGCTCGATTTCCAGTACAAGTTGTAAAAGAACTGATCGTGAGCTCGCTTGATAAAAAAGTCATAAACCGTCATCAGTGGAAGAATAGGAATACCGAGGAATTCGCGAAGCATTCCATAGGAGCCCATACACGACATCACATTACACTCGGCAATTTCAAATCTGAGAAATCGATCTGAAGCATCTTCACCAGGAACCAGGTCAGGGAGTTTTGTGTCGCGGACATCAAGTTCGTCTTCCCACTCTTCGACGGCTGTAGCACCAAAGATTTTTCCATCCATAGCCGGGTTGAGGTTTGTGCTCGTACCCACGTCAGGAGCCATAGAGATAAGAAGTTCGGCCGGTTTCTTCCAGGCTTTTTCAAAGTCATCCAATGGCTTTTGTTTTTCTTCAAGGTTAGATTCATCAAGAGACGTATTGGCGATTCGAGTGAGCTTTGCAGTACACTGTCCGAGCATCCACTGTGTGTGGGGGTAGCTGGCCATTTTAGTGTTAACATCAAAAGTATGAGGAATTTCGCCGAGGCTTTCTTGCTCTGCTAGAAACTTTTCTTTATTTCGGTCTCTAAGGGCATTCATATCATTAATATTTTTGAGAAGTTCATCGCCGCGTTTCTTTAGGAATTTTCCTTCTTCAGATTTTGCATCAAAGCCAGCAAAGAGTTCTTCGCCAATCCCTTGGTTTTCGCGGAGCTCGTCAACTTCGGCTCCAGTTGGAAGTGAAGAGTGGTTCCCCTGCTGAGCCGCCATTTTCAGACCCCAACCTTTCACAGTATGGGCGATGATAATACAAGGTTTACGCGGATTCTTTTTAGACTCTTCAAGGGCTTCAACCATTCGTTCGATGTCGTTACCACCGAGATCGCGAAGGGCCACAAAAAGTTCGGCATCACTAACATCACTTAAAAACTCTTTTAAGTTAGGGTGTGCCTCGGTAATTCCTTTCTTCAACTCCTTCATATCCTGAACGAGGAGAAGAGCTTGTAATTCATAGTCTTCAAGATCGTCTTCGAGCCATTTTTTAAAGGCCTTCCCACCCTTTCTCTCGAAAAGGGCTTGGCGCTTCTTACCGTGGCGAACTTGAATCACGTCCCAGCCGTTGGCTGCCATGGTTCTTTCAATCCGCTCGTTATCGGTTCCACCCATGATTGTCTTGTTGGTAATACGGTGGCCATCGAGAGATTGACGGTTGTAATCAACAATCCAAGTGAGATTTCCAATTTCTCTCTCGGCAAAGTCAGGAGTCGCTTCAAAGACAGAACCTTCGCGAAATTCGGAGTCTCCAATCAAAGCCCAAAAGTGAGCTTCAGGGACTTCATAACCATGTTCTTTAGCCAAGCGGTAAGCATGGGCCATGTAACCGACGTTAACAGGTGGAATTCCAACTGTACCAGAGGGCAAAAAGCCGTGGTGATCGGGGTCGTATGCAGAATGGTAGGACTGGAAGGTATAAGGCATATCATCACTGGGATAAGCGCGAAGTCCCATCATCGCTTTATTTTTGAGCTCCGTAGAAAGGGGCTCGCCATTTTCGTCTAACAACAAGTCGAGTAGGTAGTTGTAGGAGTGGTCAGCCGGAGAAGCGTGGGGTTTGTTTGAGAAAAAATCAAAACCGGTTTTTGAAACCAAGTGAAGAGCGCCAAGAATGTGAAGAGCACTGGTAGAAGCCGATGGATGACCACCAACTTTTGGGTCACCCTTGGCTTTATCTTTTCTGATATTGGCTTGATAAATCATTTGCGTCGCTAGGTAGTGGACGCGGCCACAAATGCGATCGAGTACTTCGCGAGAAGGTAGTTTCTTATTCACGTTCTTTATCCTTGTTATCATCCAGCATTAAACTATTAGGTTGTAGCCTGCCGCCCCCTTCTTGTCAATATGACGAGGGTAGGGTAAATATCTGAAATTATTGAAAAAAACTAAACTTAAATCAGGTCCTGAGAGAGTAATTACAGGGATTTAGGCCTCGAGGATAAAGTCCCAACGAATTTTTATGGTACCGTCTTGTTCGACAATCCCTTTGGGCGGGTTCGGAAAAGGAGCTGCCTCTTCAAAAGCCTCGATGGCAGCATCGTCTAAGTCTCGAACTCCAGACTCACCGACCACCTGAACCTTCACCAGGTGACCCTTCTGATCGAGGGTAATGACGAGATTAGTGACCCGGTTAGAGCTCGAAGCAATACTTCGGCCTGAACGCAAGAGTCGGGTAATCTTCTCTTTGATCATGGGTTCCCAGTACTGGCGAAGCTTGTTTTTGATTCGCGAGTAGTAGGAGTAATAGACGAATTCCCTAGTACTTAAAAGGGTTTGCAAGCCAGTTTTCACATCCTTGAGATAGTCATCCGTTTGGCTCGGTCCCGCACCACCGGCATTTTGAATTTTTGGCTGGTGCTGAGTAAAGGTCTCTCCGGGCTTAAAGCTCGGCTTGAGGTCGACCAGCTTAGGCAAAGCCACTGGTGAATTCTTTTGTGTGGTAAATGTCTTACCCTTATTGGGTTTGATTTGCTGCGGAGGTTTGACCTGAACCATTTGCTTTTGCGAGGTTGGTTTTGGTCCCGTGTGCTGGTCATTGGTGTTTTTGTACTTTCCAGATTTAGCGGCCTTCGTCTCTTGGACAACCTTTTGGTTGTTTTTGCTGAGAAATTTAGCATCCTCGGGGATTTCGTCGTTGAGGGCCTTTTCGTTTTGTTCAACGATTTGGCCGCCTGAATCTTTGAGGAGTTTTTTCAAGGTCTCAGCGTCTACAAGTTCGACAGCGTTTTTAAAGGGGTCTTCTTGTACCTTGGGCGGGTTGTATTCAGCGAGAAATAGACCAAAGGACGTAAGCAAGTGAAGTGCAATAGAAAGAATAATAGCTGTGATAAAGAGTCTATTCTTGTTCATAAAAGTCCTTTAGAGATGTATCGGTATTTTCGCGCCAGAATTGAGGCTGGAAGCGGGTCCAGAGTGATTTTTCGGACGACTTCGACTTTTATCGGACTAGTGACCGGAAAGCGTCCTGTCCGGTGAAATCCTTTGAGTTTTTGCTTGGTTACCTGATTTTGCTTGGTTAAACTGTAGACTATGGGTTTAGAAGTTTGGTGTCAGACTGATATCGGTATGAAGCGAGAGCGAAATGAGGATGCCTTCCTCGTGGATCGTGAACTCGGTTTGTACATGGTAGCCGACGGGATGGGCGGTCACCGCGGGGGAGACATGGCCTCTAAGATGGCGGTCGAAACCGTTCGCGATGTCTTTGCTCGCTACTACACTGAAATGGGTAAAAACATTTCTCCAAAGACCTTAATCAACGAAGCCTACAAGCAAGCCAGTAATGCCATTTTTGATAAAAGTAATGTTGAAAATCCTGAGCTCCGAGGGATGGGGACCACTTTGGTTGTGGCTTTCATGCACAAGGATACTTTGTATATTGGAAACGTTGGGGACTCGCGGGCCTATCTTTTTTCTGATCCCTACCTGTGGCAAATTACCGAAGACCATTCGCTGGTCAATGAGCAGCTGAAGCTGGGGCTGATCAGCGAGGAAAATATTGATAATTTTGTAGCTCGAAATGTAATAACTCGAAGTGTGGGTTTTGAGCGCGATGTGGAGTGCGATATTATCGAACGCAATCTCCAAGAGGGCGAGATGGTCCTTATGTGTTCCGATGGTTTGAGTGGACTTGTCTCTGATCAGAGGATTAACAAAATGTGTCAAGAGCTTCATCCGGCTGAAATTGTGCCTAGAGCGATAGAAGAGGCAAAAGAGTCCGGTGGGGATGATAACATTACGTGTATGGTACTTTATTCAAAACCTTAGTTGAGTCGGTTTATGTTTGACGCAATTCGACCACTTATCTAAGGTACAAAGTATAGCAAGAATTTGGTTGAGATATAAAATTTAGGTGGAAGCTAAGTTTTGGACAAAAAGAAGATGACCATTTTATTAGTGAGTAATCGAAAGGGAGCGACCCGTAAGTTTGTCGTTTCTACGACGTGGTTGCGCGCTTTTAGTTTTTTGGGAGCAGTAGCCCTACTCGTGCTTTCTGCCATGGTCGTCGATTATTTTGGTCTCCTTGCCCAATCTATTGAAAATAAACAGCTACGAGCTGAGAATAAGCTTCTTCACCAACAATTTCGAGTGGTCGAAGGTAAGCTTAACGCCCTAGAAAAGGCACTCGAGCGAACCAAAGTTAACACGACAAAACTGAAACTTATTACGAAATCGGCTGATCCAAATCGTACTTTGAAATTAGCCATGGGCCCCGGAGTAAAGACGAAAGAGGATTTAAATAGCCTTAATGTCGATGTCGATGAGAGAGCTCCAGCGGCAGCTTTGCAACAACAAGACTCTATATTTATAGAGAAGCCACCGGTTAATGCGACAAAAGGGGAGCTTTCGGTCTCTGGGCAAAGAGATTATGCTTCTTTAGCTATTCGTATCGATCAGGCGGTTCGAGATACGCAACTTAGAGAGCGGGATGTTCTTCGCCTTTGGCAACGACTTGAGCAAAAAGAAAGTAGAATTAATGCCACTCCAAATATTAAGCCTGTTCGCGGTTGGATTACCTCTAAATTTGGATACAGAATTTCGCCGTTTTCGAATCGTCCGGTGATGCACAATGGTTTAGATATGGCAGCTGCTCCTGGAACGCCAGTTTACGCTCCGGCTGATGGAGTTGTTTCTTTTGCTGGATACGATCCAGGTTACGGGCGTCTCGTTTCTATCGATCATGGTTTCGGTGTTGTGACTCGCTATGGTCATAACTCTCAGTTATTTGTAAAAGTTGGCCAAAAGGTGAAACGTTGGGATATCATTTCAGCGGTAGGAAACACAGGTCGGTCAACAGGTCCTCACCTTCACTACGAGGTGCGTGTTGAAAACGTACCTGTCGATCCCGATAATTACATTATCGAATTTTAATTAAACTTAAAAAGAGATTTGCATTATGAAAAATACACTAGTGCTCACGGCACTCATCAGTTTGTTTTCGTTTACCGTTCACGCTGGCGTTTACCTCGAACAGGAAATCACGGCTAAGGCTGAGGGCAAAACCCATAAGTCTAAAATTAAAATGGATGTTTCTAAGTACGGCATGAAAGTCTACGGAATGGCAACGGGTCAGCCGGGCAAGAAGAATCCCGCTGCAGGTTCCTATATGTTGATGAACCGCGAAGGTCAGATGTTGCAGGTGATTCCCAGTCAGAAAACCTATATGGACATGGCTGAGATGATGAGAAATGCCCAAAGGTTTATGGGCAATAAACAAAATTCGAAAACTAAATATAGCTTTAAAAAGATTGGCCCGTCTAAAAAATTAGGCAAGAAATGTATGATGTTTAAGGTTATGGAGGGAAAGAAGGCTGTGTCAGAGTCTTGTTTGGCAAAAATGTCTGATCTTGGCCTTTCGAAGTCTGATCTGAAGTCCTTTGACCGAATCATGACAAACTTCAATAATCGTATGGAAAAGTACATGCCCAAAGATAAGTCCATGCCCTCTATGGATGAGTTTAAAAAATTAGTGGGAGGAACAGCCTATCCAATATGGGTTCGTTTCTTAAATAATAAAGAGACTTCAGTAATGACCCTAGCCAAAATAGAGTCCCGTTCCTACCAATCCTCTCAATTTCAACCACCAAAAGGTTACAAGAAATTTGTTATGCCTGTTTTTAATCCTAATAAGGGCATGGATCCAGCAATGATGGAAAAGCTGAAAAAACAAATGGAAGAAATGAAGAAAAAAGGTAAATAATATTGATCGAGTTCGTTTCAATGAGACTTCATCGATTTATATAGCGAACTTACATGCGAACTTACATTAAGATAAATTGAAAAAAAATAGAAAAGCTCAGTTTTTAACTGAGCTTTTTTTGCCCAGTGTTTTTCAATAGAAGTTTTCTCGTAAAATATTGTCTTAAAACAAAACGTTCTCTTTTAACCCGAGTGTAGAACTCCTTTGTAAAAGGCCGTTTACAGATTTGAAAACCTAAGCTTTAGTCCCGTCATTTCAATCACTTAGCGCTCACAAAATTAAATTAAAAATGTTGTAATAAAACCTCCTTTCGCACGTTTTTACAGCAAACGAGGTAACGCAATGGCGACACTTGAAAAGCCCGAAGGGGCGCAGATTTTTCAGAAGCTAGTAGAGACGCACCAAAATTCACTGACCCGCTATGCCGTCAGTATCGTGCACAGTTTGGAAGTCTCGCGAGAAGTTGTTCAAGATGTTTTCTTAAGTTTTTGGAAGCATCAAGATCAAATTCATGATTCAGCAGTCAAAGTCTGGCTTTTTAAGTCCTGTCGCAATTCGTGTATTGATTATTTGCGAAAGGAAAACCGTATGAGTCACTTTAACGAAGGCGACCAGGAATCCATTGAATGTCCAAATGAGCTGCCCTCTGTAGTTATGGAAAAAGAGGAAGCTCAGAAAAACATTCTAAAGAAAATTGAAAACTTACCATCGAAACATAGAGAAGTTTTACGACTCAAGTTTCAAGAAGATCTCTCTTACAAAGAAATTAGTGAAATTACCGGATGCACCGTTAATCACGTGGGTGTGCTCATCCACCAAGGTGTTTTGAAGTTAAGAGAGTCACTCGCCATTCAAGGAGGTCACTAATGAGACCAGGTTTAACTGATTATAGAATTACAGCATACGTATTAAATGAATTGTCTGAACAGGATCGAATCTCTTTTGAAAAAGAACTGAACAATAGCGAAGAATTGCAAAAAGCCGTTCAAGCTGTTCGCGAAATGACAGAAATGTTGAGTTCAGAATTTAAGAAAGAGGTTTATGAGCCTGTTAATATCGAGGTGAATAAAACGGATCAAGTTCGGTCCGAGGCACAGGCTGAAGAGGTAAAAGTTTTAGGCTTTTGGCAGCGTTATAAGAAGTCCCTAATGATTGGTGTTCCGGCCCTTGCTGCGGCTTCGGTGGCAGGTGTAATCGTTATGAACCAACATATTATGAGTGGATTTAATGAAGGTGTTATTCGCCAGCAAGAGATTAAGGAAACAATCGCTAACAGAGATGAGATTGCCAACAACCAACCGACCGGAACGGAAACCAAGAAAATTGACTTTGATCAGCAAACAGTTAACGGAACCGTGCAAAAACCAGACGCAATTACTCTAGTTAAGAAAGATCGTAAGGTGGCTCCCATTGCCGGTCTCAATAAGGTCGCCGAATCGGAACAAGATGCGGGACCGGGTCGACCGCCAGCTAAGCCAATGGATATGGTTGCTTCAAAAGTAAGTCCCGCGGAAAAGCGCGAGTCGGTGGCAATTGGGCGAACTCAAGGTGCTCCTGGGCGGACTTATCTTGCCAAGAGAAAACGAATGAATACAGGTGGTCGAGGCTTCGGAATAGGTGGCACCGGAAGACATATTCTTCCGCCGACGTCGCCCATGCCTGAGCCTTCGCTGGACGATTCTGAAATGAATGCTGAAGAGTACAGCACGATTACTGAAAATGATTTTAAGAAGGTACTCGACCATCCGCTATCAACGTTCTCAATTGATGTTGATACTGCCTCCTATGCGAACATGCGAAGGTTCCTCAATAGTGGCCAGATGCCGCCTAAGGATTCGGTTCGTATTGAAGAAATGATTAACTACTTCAGCTATGATTACGATGCACCTAAAGGGAAAGCCCCATTCTCAACATCTATGGACCTTGTTAAAGCTCCTTGGAATGAAAGTAACTACCTTCTTCGCGTTGGACTGAAAGGAAAAGAAATTCAGTGGAATGATAAGGGGAGCAACTTGGTATTCTTACTCGATGTTTCTGGTTCAATGAATTACGGCAACAAGCTTCCCCTCGTTAAAAAAGCCATGCGACTCTTGATCGATAATCTTACAGAAAAAGATAAAATCGCAATTGTCGTATATGCCGGAAATTCAGGTTTAGTTCTTCCGTCGACGAGTGGAGAAAAGAAAGAGGATATATTAAAAGCCCTCGACAAGCTTCAGGCCGGTGGTTCGACTAATGGTGGAGCTGGAATTGAGCTCGCCTATAAAGTGGCCAAAGAGAACTTCATTAAAGAAGGTGTGAATCGAGTGATTCTTGCCACTGACGGAGACTTTAATGTCGGAGTCAGTAGCGAAGGAAGTCTTGTCGACCTCATTCAAAAGAAGGCAAAGACTGGTGTGTTCTTATCGGTACTTGGCTTCGGCATGGGTAACTATAAAGACAATAAAATGGAAAAACTCGCTAATAAAGGTAATGGTAACTACGCCTACATCGATACAACTAAAGAAGCTAAGAAAGTGCTTGTTGAAGAGATGGGTGGAACTCTTGTCACGATCGCGAAGGATGTAAAGTTACAGATCGAATTCAATCCTGGTAAGGTTGCGGGTTATCGTTTGATTGGCTACGAAAATCGCATGCTTGCCAAGGAAGACTTCAACAACGATAAGAAAGATGCCGGTGAGTTGGGTGCAGGCCACAGAGTGACAGCGCTTTATGAAATCATCCCTGCTGGGCAATCGGTTCCTGGATCTGTAGATTCCCTTAAGTACCAAAAGCCAGCGGCCAAAAAGCCCGAAGCTAAGGCATCTGATGAGTGGTTAACGCTTAAGTTGCGCTACAAAAAGCCAGATGCTTCGAAGAGTGAGTTGCTGGAGTTCCCTTTTAAGTCTGAGGTGACCAACTTCGAAAGAGCAAAACCAGACTTTAAGTTTGCTGCGGCAGTAGCTGGTTTTGGAATGCTGCTTCGGGACTCTAAGCACTCTGGAACCGCCAACTTCGACAATGTTTTGGAATGGGCTATCGAAGGTCAAGGTAAGGACGACAAAGGCTATCGAGATGAGTTTATTAAGCTCATTCGAAAGGCCAAATCTATAAAGAAATAGAACAGGGCTTAAATTTATAAATGAGGGATCCTCCTAGAAATAGGTTGATCCCTCGTTCTTTTTAAAAAATAATTACATCTATGTCTGAAAAAAATAATGAGCTCTCCTACGAGGCACCAGAAGTTTTAAATGAGCAAACTGCTCTTCCAAGCCTCACAGAAATTGATACCGTCCATGTGGATTTTTCGCAAAATCGTTTGATCAACTCATTGGGAATCATGCGCTGGACGACATGGATCAATAGTTCTGACAAAGTTAATTTTTATCTTAAAAATTTGAGTGTTTCGTTTATGACCCAGGCGTCTTTATTTCCTGAAGTGATTACGGATCAGATTCATATCCAGAGTTTTTACGTGCCTTTTTTTTCAGCAAAGGGTTCGAAGGAAGTCGAATTGCTTATCGATGTTGAAAAGGATGTCAAAATTAACTCTGAAGGAAAAGTCGAACTTCTAAAGCAAGTCGAAGAAGAGGGTCAGTGGGAGATTGACGTCCTCAATAATCGATATTTCTCTTGTGTCGAAGCTCAATTGAGCAAGTAAATATTGTCCCTCTGAGAGTTTAAGTTAAGTCTCTATCAGCCCTTGGTCTAAAGTCCTGTTTGGTTTCAATAGAAGTTGTTGATCGTCTCAATTTGAGTCAGAGTGATGGTATACATTTTTGAGAGGAACCCTATGAAATCACTAACTATTTTGTTTGCAATGCTGTTTTGTTTTCAGGCCCAAGCTCAAGACATTGATGTTGATAATATGGATCTTACACAATTTCTTGATGTGACGGTGACAACAGCTTCGAAGTCGGAAGAGAGTCTGAGAAAAACTCCAGCAACGGTTCGGGTCATTACAGAGAGCCAAATCAAAGAAAGAGGATATCGAGATCTTAAAGATATTTTTCGCGATCTTCCTGGTTTTGATGTGTCCGAAGAGTTAACGGGTGAGGTGAGAACGCTTGCGATGAATCGTGGTCTTCTCGGTGCCAATAAACTTCTGTTTCTTAAAGATGGTAAACGACTGAATGCGATCACTGGTGAGCGTTTCGTTCTCGGAAATAACATTCCTTTGTTTAATGTAAAACGAATCGAAATCGTTTATGGGCCGGGAGCGGTTCACTACGGTGCCGATGCCTATGCGGGTATTGTGAATGTAATTTCTAAGAGTTTCGAAGATTACAAAAAAGACGGAAAAATGGGAGCTGTGAATATCAGTTACGGCGATCCAGAGACAATAGATGCCGGAGTCGTAGTTGGTCATGAGTTTAATGACAAAGTGAACTCAATGATTTCCTATCGCCGTTTTTATAGTAAGGGATTTGACCCCACGGATTTTGAGGCTTTTGATACTTACAATACTCTTGGCTTAGGATTTGAACAGCCAGTTAATGATTTCGAAGTTCACTGGGTGACTAATATTGGAGAAGCTAAGGTTACTTTCTACCATCAAAATGCCAATGAGCCGGGTGGACAATCCACCACTCCGACCCTTTTTCATTACGATCCAGCTTATGTTTGGAATCAGAAGCAAAACAAAATTTATCTAGAGCACACTTTAAAAGGTAGTAATTGGACTTTAGACTCATTGCTGGGTTATGAGGATTATGAGATCGATCCAAACTCAGTTTTTTACTATCAAAGTTTCATTCCTCTTGCTTATAAGTATGGAAAAAATACGGCTATGTTTCTAGAGGAGCGATTAGAGTGGAAGCCAACTGATAAATATAAATTGGTATCCGGTCTTAGAGCGGAGTCGGTAAGTGCATTTGCAAAGGGAAATAATTTATCGACGCCTTATAATAGAGACGATCTCGTGGATTCAATTACTTATCCCAACGATACAAACATCCCGGTTGAGTATAGAAACCAAACTCTGAATTTTGGTGTAAGACCTTATACTGAGGTTGGAGTATACACTGAAGCTAATTATGCAGCTTCTGATCAGTGGCAGTTCAATGTCGGTGTTCGTTACGATTATAACTCAGATTATCTCGGAGTCTTTACACCTCGCGCGGGTGTGGTTTACACTCCTGATGATAAATTTGTTGCTAAGCTTTTATATGGTCAAGCTTACATCAAGCCCTCGCGTTACCTCGCATTTGAACATTGGAGTGCGGGTACCTTTGGATATTTCCCGAACCCAGCTCTAGAACCAGAAGAGTTGCAAACGATACAATTGAACTTTTCATATCTTCTTACTAAAAACCTTAATGTTTCTCTTAATTCATATATGAACAACATTAAGAACCTGATTCGCCCAGAAAACAATGGTGGATGGAGTAGTAACGTAAACCAAGGTGAGCCAAAGACTTCTGGTTTTGAACTAGAATTTGATTATCAGCAGGATAATATCACGGCCTATCTTTACTATTCTTATCTTAATGCAGAACAGGATGGCGGCGAGGATCTTAACAAGGTAGCTCAGAGCAAGATTTCTGCGGGAGCTAACTATAAGATGGATCAATTGAGCTTCGATACAAGACTCCGTTGGTCTGATGAAATTAGCTTTCTTGATGCAACCGCTGCCAATGGAATTGGGAAGATCGATGGACACTTCCTTGTCGACCTTTCTATTCATTACAAAGATCTATGGAAAGATGGCTCTCTAACTCTATTTGCACGAAATCTTCTCGACGAGAAGTACGAGCACGCTTCTCCTTTTGGAGAGGGGCCAGAGGGTTGGTTGCAAGCGACTGCTCCACAACCCGGTCGATTCGTCGGCTTGACGGTCGATCAGAAGTTCTAGTTACCAAGTACCTTTTGGTAATCTGAAGAATATAAGGCGAGCGAGAGCTCGCCTTTTTTGATTTCAGGTTTAAATTTGATTTGAGGAATACTCTTCTCTTGTTTGATTTAAGAACGGCTCTCTTGCGGTTGAGCGTGAAGTCTCACTTTGAAACAAATGTTAGATTCCTAACAAATGTACAGCAGTTCGAAGCCTATCAAATGAGTTCGCAATCTACAGAATAGTGACGACTGATAAACTGTCACACCCTAGCAGTAACTATACACATTAAATCTCCGCATACGCCTATTTAAAGCTGTTCTGGGCTGGTCTGGCCCTTGCTATATATAAAAGTATCATCGTCCCCCCGATGTTCAGGTTCCCCGACCTGTGACTCTTTCCCCGAAGAGTCGTCCCTACCTATACCCAATACCCGGAGACCCTGGTTCCCGCCAGGGTTTCTTCTTTTTTACCTCCTCCCTTTTAATTAAAAGAATGAACTTACAGAATTGCTATAAACCTATTCATTTTAGAGGTTTTGATGACAGAGCGGTCCCCATCGAATTCCATTGGGCATAAAAAAAGCCAGGTGTGAAACCTGGCTTGATAAAAACAAATTTTAATACTCTTGCGATTAACGCTTAGAGAATTGTGACTTACGACGTGCTTTGTGGAGACCGTATTTCTTACGTTCAACCATACGAGAGTCACGAGTCAGGTATCCGACTTTCTTAAGAGCTTTTCTGTTCTCTTCGTCGAAGATTGTAAGAGCTCTAGAAATTCCGTGGCGAATAGCACCGGCTTGTCCAGACTCACCACCACCTTTTACAGTAATGTAGCAGTCGAACTTTCCGTTTTGTGAAATTGCTTGGAAAGGTTGCTCAATTGTTGCTCTAGAAGACGGGCGACTAAGGTAGTTGTCACTTGTCTTACCGTTGATTTCGATCTTTCCGCTACCCGGCTTTAAAAATACACGGGCAGTAGAGGTTTTTCGGCGTCCTGTTGCGTAGAATACTTTTTCTTCAGCCATTCAATCTCTTCCTTAGTTTACCTTAAGAGCTTCAGGTCTCTGAGCATCGTGTGGATGGTTAGGACCAGCATATACTTTTAATTTTTTAATAATTTTACGACCAAGACGGTTCTTCGGAAGCATTCCGCGAACACTATCTCTGATGATGAAAGAAGGATCTTTATCGAGCATTTCACGAGCAGTTGTTTCTTTCAAAGAACCAAACCAACGAGAACGACGGTAGTACTTCATGTCATCCCATTTATTTCCAGTCATCGTGATCTTATCAGCGTTGATAACAACGACGAAATCACCAGTATCCATGTGAGGCGTGAAAGTGGGGCGGTGTTTGCCGCGTAATACAGTGGCGATTTGAGTTGATAGGCGACCAAGGTTTTTACCTTCGGCATCAACTACGTACCAGTTCGGATTAATTTCGCCTTCTTTTGCAGACCATGTTTTCATTGATATCTCCAATATCAAATAGAGCTTAAAACTTTAGCAAGACGTTGGTTTGTACTGGCTTCGTCACTTATTGTCAATAGTTAGGTGTTTTTTATAGGCTTATTTTCTAATTTTCGAAGTGGGTCGAGCAAAGCTCAATAAATCTGGGTAGTTAAATAAAAATCTAATAATAATAGGAGTTTAGAGTATTAACCACCTGTTAGCAGTTGTGTTTTATGAGAAGGGGTGAGGGCTTCACCGAGGGAGGCTCACAAAGGCCCTGAGAGCCCTTAAAACTCCTTACACAGCCCGTCAGTATCTGGGCCATAGTCAACGTGGTCCATAAAAAGGCCGTGGCCTGGGGCAGTCCCTCCTGCTTTCTGTCGATCTTGGGCTTCGATGACCTCAGTTATCTTTTCGGGTGCGATTTCATCTTTTTGGAAGCCAATCATCGTACCAACGATGTTTCTCACCATTTGTTTGAGAAAGCCATCGCCTTCGATTCGGAAGCGAAGACGTCCATCCTCAAGTTCCTCCCATTTGCAATTGAGAATCGTTCTCACCGTAGTCGGAGTTGGCGTTCCCTTAGATTGAAAGCTCTTAAAATCCATCTTTCCGGTAATGAGCTCCGCCATTTTATTTAGCTCTTCTAAGTCCAGGCGATAGGGATAGTGCCAAGAGTACCTGAGATTGAAGGCATCGGGCCTTTTACGGGGATCGATGAAGTAGTCGTAGGTCTTCTTTTTTGCCCAAAGTTGAGCGTGAAAACGGGGTGGACAGGTTTGAATCCTGTGCACGCATATTCCAGGAGCCGTCAATTCATTGAGTTTATAGGGGAGATCGAAGCTAGACATGAGTCTCAGAGGTGAGTTGAAGTGGCAAACCTGAGCCTTAGCGTGAACTCCCCGATCCGTACGTCCAGAACCGATGACCTGGATTTTTTCATTGAAGATTTTGCCCAGAGCTTCTTCGAGTTCGGACTGGATGCTGGGCTGATCGGGCTTGTTTTGTTTTTGCCAGCCGAAAAAATCAGTTCCGTCGTAGGCAAGTGTAAGTCGGTATCGGGGTTTCAAAGACATGGGAAGATTTATTGTCGATTGTCTGACAAAATTCAATGGATATTTGTCGAATCACCCCAGACCCTGGTCTGTGAGCCAATGTAAGACAATTCGTTATCGTTAAAAGTGAGATTGTTTAGCAAAAAACTCCTCAGTTTTGTGAAATTGTCTGACAAATGAAGTCGCGCCTTTGAAAAATGGGTTGTCTGACAAAGACTCGATTTTTTACTATGGTCTCGTTTGCATTATTGTCAGACAAAAATATCTCCGAATCGAGAGGCTGAGCTTTGAAAATCCTTCTTAGAATTATCATCACAATTCTCGTCATAGTACTTCTTTTCTCCTTTGGGATTATTCCAATCTTTTCTCAAATGATTATTGCCAAACACTCCATTCCGGAAATCAAAGAGAAGATGACTGATTTGGCTGAAAAGAGGTTAGAGGTCCTGGAGGATCTTGTTGAATTGTCACAACTTCCCCACTTTGAGAAAAGTCCCTGGAAGGCAAACTTTCAGCCCTACATAGAAGCCTATGTTGGCTTTCTGCCAGCAGAAGAGGTCCCGGATAAAGGTCTTAAGCGGATTCTCGATATTGTTGATCGAGAAAGGCTTTCGACGTCTTCGGAAGGGCAGCTCCTCAATTTTATAACCTACCCAGAATGGGCTGATATTGATATTTCCTGGCTCGATAAAATCCATGATTTTGACCATTGGAATCTTTTTGCGAGTGATCGAGCAAAAAAGGCGTTGGGGGCCTTAAAAGACCAAAATTACATGCAACAAATTGAGAAATTGGAAGAACTCCAGGTTTCGAAATTTTTCGAATTTCGAAACCTGCTCAGTGTGCGATTGGCTCAGCATTTTCAAAAAAATGAGGTGGAAAAGGCCTATGGGCTCCTGAGGAAGGCGATTCGGCTCGCTGTCCACTCGACTTCGGTTTTTGCAATGATGATCGCTGCGGACCTCATGTTGATCGAGGGGCAGCTTCAGCGAACCTATCCTCTGAAAGGCTTTGAGGCTCTGGATCGTGACCAAATCCAGAAGTTTAGGAGGAGCCGGTTTTACAGTCTCTCAATGATTCACTCTGTGTTTTTTAAGGAGCTTCCGAAATCCTTTGCTGAGGTTCTCAATAAGCAAATGGGAATTTGTTCAGTTTTGCCCAGTGGGTACCAACCCATTATCGCCAATAAGTATTTCTTTGCGAGTCCCAAAATGCTGGAAACTGACTTTACCTCCCATCTGCAGCGGGAAAATAAATTCTTTGTTCAATGGCTTAAGACCTGTGGATTAGAAGCCTTCTTGCCGTTGATGGAGTGGAATAAAGCAAGTGAGTCCTTACATTTAAAAATAGAGCACGATTTAGAGAAAGAAACTCAACAGATTGAAAAGCTGAATATCAGCCGAATTCCCTATATTCGCATCCCCATGCATTTCAAAGAAATTCGCAAATCAATTGAGATTTACGCCAAATCCTCCCGCTGGAAAAGGTAGAAGTTTCGAACTAGTATTCGACGAGGAAGCCGATGTTGATGAGGGCTGATGTGAAATCGAATTCGTTATCGAGGCCAATGATCGCCTTGAATTCGGCGAGAAACCAAGTGTGGTTGACGCCGTAGTGGCGATCTAACTGGGCTGCATATCGAGGTTCGATGCCGTCGAGGAGGATTTGTAAGCCACCGCCTGCAATCGTCACTGCCGAAGCACCAAACTTGGGCCCGACATTGTCGTCTCTAAATTCTGCAAAGGTAAAGTAGCCAGCTCCACCCTCAATATAGGGCACAAAAAACTGAGTGTCAGAGTATTGAAATTTGTATTGAACGGTCAGTGAGTTGGGCAAAAGGACAAAAGTAAATTGTTCGAGTGGTTCTTCGGCCGCCCGCGCGGGGTCGGCGAAGCGCCCTTTACCTTGGGCAATGTAGGCCCCAGTAGTGAGGCGTAAATTTAAATGACCTAGGCCGCGAAACAAATTCCAATCGTAATCAAAAAATAAAACCGGGCCCGGTTGTTCGCCATAAATATCTTCGAAGGTGAATCCATTGACAGGGTTTGTGATATCGAGAGGACCAAAAATACCGACATGAAATGCGAACGAGCCTTCAAGTGGGGACTCTTCTATTTCGTATTGATAACTACCATCGGCCTTTACGACGGGAGTGAGGCTTAAAGGTTTTTTACCCTTTTTATTGTTCATCTTCTCAGTGATTTCGTATTCGCGCTCTTGGCTGTTGGGGTAGGGAGGTTCCTTTTGAATAGGCTCCGAAGACTCGTCAGCTTCGGCATTTGTCAAAGCCAAACTTCGATCAATTGAATCGTCCTCGTAATCTTGAGCTTTGATCACGGGGCTAAAGCCAATGATAAAAATAAGGGCAATGATTTGTGCGTGCTGCTTACGGAGTTTTTTGAAAAGAATTTTGAGCATAGAGAGGCCAATGATTAAGAGTGAAAGTGCAAAGAAGATGGCCGTGAGTAAACCATATTGAAGACTAAGTTCGGCAAAAAGCCAGGCTGGCCAAAGTAATATGCGAGCCACTGACTTTCTAAATGTGCTGGCGCCAATAAACCGGGCTGCGCGAGGACCTTTTTGGTAATAATAGTCGACAAGGATGCTGCCAAGTCGATTGGTTAACATAAAACGATCACGGAATTTTCTAAAACTATTAACTTTTGCGTGCATTGAACTACCAAAAGCAGCTGTTGAGATAAAGCAAGCATTGTCGCCGGTGAGTACTCCTAAGACTTCGCCCGGAATGGCAAAGTGGCAGGTTGTTCCACCATCAATACAAGTCGTATCGAGGCTTCGATCGCCCGGAGTAAAATAGCCGATATTTCCCGCTTGATCGACCGAAGCGATTTTAAAATAGTAAGCTCGATCGTTTTCTAATCCTTCGATGACTTCACTTGAAAGAACAAAGGAGCCGTTGGATTCTTCCTCGATTTCGAGCTCTCCACAAACCGAAAGTGGCGTAATGTTATCGAAGGCAGCGACATCAAAAGTAGTGTTGCCATCCGTACACAAGAATAAAATTCGATTGAAAGTAATGTTATTACTCGTAGCAGGGAAGCCATCGGGAGCCTCAAGGTCACGAATAAAAACCTTTCCATCACCAGGTACGACTGAAAAATTACAGAGTCCAGCACTGGTCGCTGCCGTTGTGCAATCAGAGTGTTCACTGATCTCACTACCGGCCTGTTGTCCAATGTCTTTTTGCACACGAACACTAATAGAAATGAAATCGTCGTCGCTAGAGTCGAGTTGATCATCGTTATCAGCATCAACCCCGATTCGAAATGTTGCCGTTGCCGAGTCTTCACAGCTTGTGAGACCCATGGCCGAACAAATTTGCAGCCAGCGGACATTGAGAGTTACTGAGTCGCCAGCGCTGCTAATTGTCGGGCTGTTAACCGAATTGATTTTAAGATCTCCGTCGGAGTCCGTAATAATGACATCACCCGTTTTAGAGTCAGAACTGAGTCGAATATCTAAAATCAAACCGTCATAAATTCGCGTGCGATTACAGGCATTCATATCGCGAACGGTGCCGGCTAAAGTTCCGTCGATACAGTTGTTACAGGTTTTGTTATTATCTTTGTCGACGCAACCACCGACGTCATCGTCTCCCGCTGTTCCGCCAAAGATGATTACCGAATCTTCGTCATCGGCAGAATTAACACCAAGGGTTGCAGAAGCCCCATCGACATCGGATACGGTTACCGTCGCACCACTAGACAAAGGTATGAGCAAAAGAATTAAGATAATTTTGCTAAGGATTAGCTTCAGAGTGGCCTCCCGGTCCTAACTCTGAAGATTTTCTCATGAAATTCTAAAGCCTGTCAAAAATAGCTTGAGCTATTTGCAAACCATTCAGGGCCGCACCTTTTCGCAAATTATCGGCAACCACCCACATCTGGAATGAATTATCAAAAGCGGGATCTTGACGTAACTTACCGATATAAACTGGGTTCTGGCCAGATGCTGTGACATTCATCGGGTACTTTTGCGGATCCTGTTCGGAGATCACTTCAATTCCGTTTGAGGATTGTAAAAGATTTGCGATGTCCTCAGTTGCCACACTTTGATTGAGCTCAAACCAAACAGCTTCAGAGTGACCGTTAATTGATGGGATTCTCACTGTGAAAGCTGAGATCGGTAAGTCGGGGAGCGAGAGAATCTTTTTCGACTCATTCATGATTTTAAACTCTTCTGAGCAAAAGCCGTCATCTCTAAGGCTGCCGATTTGAGGAATGGCATTAAAGGCAATTTGTTGATCGAAAGTTTTACCAGCTGTGACTTCTTTACCGTTGAGGACTTGCCTTGATTGTTCGAGAAGATCGTCAAGTCCGTCTCTTCCAGCGCCACTCACTGATTGGTAGCTGGCTACGCGAACACTTTTAAGGCCATATTTTTCAGCCAATGGTTTCAGTGCGACAACCAATTGAATGGTTGAGCAATTAGGATTTGCTATAATTGCCGGTGCATCACCAGCCTTTGGAAGTTGATCGCCATTGACTTCGGGAACACAGAGAAGAGTGTTGTCATCCATGCGAAATGCTGCCGAATTATCGATGGCAAAGGCCCCTTCTCTAACCGCTTGAGGTGCCCATTCCTTGCTGATCGGATCGCCCGAAGAAAAGAAAACCACATCGAGACCTTCAAAACAGCCCGGTTTTAAAACTTGGCAGGGATACTTCTCGTCAAAACAGGTGATTTTTTTACCGAGTGAACTCTCACTGGCAAAAGGACGAAGTTCGGCTACGGGAATATTGAATTCTTGAAGAAGGTAAACGAAGGTTTCTCCAACAACTCCAGTAGCACCGACAATACCAATTTTTAAATCTTTCATAGGAAAAGCTCCAACTGAGTGCCTTGATCAGCAAAGTGGATGGCCTTGAGCTCATGGACTTAGTCTTTGTCTGAGGCTTTGATAGGGCCTTCTAGAGGACTCGAGCTAAGAATTAATCTTCATCACTGTCGCGGCGAATTTTCTGTCGAACGGGTCGACCTAATCTAAGTAACCCAAAAATCGCGCCAAGTACAGCATAACTCAAAAATAGTACAAAAAGCATAACCTCGGGTCTGATCGCTACGACGATCAAGATGATGACCCCAAGAACGAGAAAGTGGAAGGGCATTTTGCGTTTAAAGTCGATGTCTTTAAAGCTGCGGTAACGAAAATTGGAGACCATGACAAAAGCCAGAAGGAGGGTCATGCCCAGGAGAATATAATTTCGTCCGGCCTCGAGCTTGAGATCGGTAAAAGCAAGGACCGAACTTGCGACGATACCCGCTGCCATGGGGCTCGGGAGCCCTTGAAAATAGGCCTTCTCAACAGTGGCCTGCTGGACATTGAATCGCGCTAGTCTCAGGGCGCCACAGGCGACATAGACAAAGCTGGCGAGCCAGCCGATTCGTCCAAAGGGTTGCAAGGCCCAGAGGTAGAGAAGGAGGCCCGGAGCCATCCCAAAACTGACAAGATCACTGAGGGAGTCATATTGAGCGCCGAAATCGCTTGTTGTGCGAGTCATGCGAGCCACTCGGCCATCGAGCAAATCGAAAACAGCGGCAGAAACAATCGCATAACTGGCCCAGAGATACTCTCCTCGAATGGCGTAAATAATGGCAAAGAAGCCAAAGAACATGTTTCCTGTGGTGAGTAAGTTCGGCAGAATATAGATCGTAATTCCGACTTTGTCGCGAATACGTTTTCCCGCTTTCTCGACGGGCTTCAAATTTTGTTTTGATTCGGCCATAGGTTCCATTCTCTATCCTTTAAGACTATCAAAGCCCACGAGACGAAGCAAAATCTCTCTACTAAGAGAAGAGATAAAACATAAGGCTCAGGCCTAAAGAACTGAGCACCGGAAAACTGAGGTTATCGTCCAAGTTCTTTATGGTAATGAGTTCCGAAAGGGCTCCAATTATTCCACCAACAGGAATAACAATCCAAAGTCGGTCGACCAATATGTTTGCCGAATAACAATAGATACCGACAATGATCGAGCAGACCACCAGCGCGGCTAAGAAGCCTTGCAGAGTTTTTCCGTTCGCGAGCTTTTCTCGGCCAAAGCGAATTCCAAAGTAGCTGGCAATGGGATCGCCGAAGGCAAGAAATAACAGTGATAAATTAATTATATCTGATTCAAAAAATAAAAGATTTAAAGCGGCTCCGAGGACAAGAAAAGAAGAGCCTGAGATTCTCTTGCTTTCAGACTTTCGCATAACGGGTCCGAAGAGTTTATGGGCCCAAAAGTTGACCTTTGAGTTGTACTGTCGAATGACATCGCCGGGTACAATAAGAAGCGCGAAAAGGCCTAAGGCAAGCCAGCTGACTTCGATGGGCTGGGTCGCGTGGACGAGAACCATGATTGAAATGCCGGTGGCATGCCAGATTTTTCTCGCTATATGGAGGTCACTGCGAGCTTTTAAGTCGAAATGTTCTATTGATCCCATCATTCCACTTACATTATTCAAAAAGTTTCTCCTTGGCTAACACGTATGGAGCGCCAAAACAGCAAAAATGAGGTGGGACACCTCATGGCAAAGTCTCCATACCTTAGACAATGCAATAATAATTCACATTTGTAAATTAAGTGATTTCAGGTGTTTACAAATATTTTCCAAGGCCTGTGCCTTGCATTACAATAGAGGTATGAGAGTTTTAGTGCCCATCTTAGCCATTCTCATCGGTACCACCCAGCTTGCTTCTGCTCGAACAAGGCTGCCGGGGGACTTTTATGGTCCTCGAGAGGGTTATACCTTCGATGTATACTCTGAAAAGGGCCAGGCCATGGAAGAAATGGTCATCGTCCCCAACCCAGAAAAAAAAGATGGACCCGTTAAAGACGTGATCTTCGATACCAAACTGACAAAAGAACTTCGCGATCGCTATGAAGAGCGCTTTGGATTTTCGACAATCGATCAGATTCACAACCTTCCGGCTCCCATCACATTTTACAGTTATGAACTGGGGCGTTCGCGAAGTTTTCAAGAAGAAGTCGACGAAGAAAGAAAATTTGGCGACTACGTTGTTCGAAGAGTCGTTGAATACCATGCGGACAACTACTTTAAAAATAGTCCAAGCATGAAGCCCGTTTACGAGTTGAAAGAACGTGTGAGTAAAGTTGATGTTAAGGTTGGGAAGAGCTTTAAACTTTCAGCTAAATACTCTTTGAGTGGTAATTATCTTGAGGTCAAAGGGGAGAACCCCTGGGTCGATTCCAAAATCGTTCTCGAATTCGGAGAAGACGGTCTCAAAGATGAAATTATTGTCCTCGGCAAGCGCGTCGCCTCAAAAACCTACGTAGAAACGCTTTATAAGAATATCGATGGCATATGGCGGATCACCGCAAGCCAGGGTATAGCGCCCAACCTAGGGGCTTCATTGACTGGTTCTACCTACACCAATGGTACCGGTGAAAGCGATCGCGAGAGGCTGATTCTGGCAGGTCTCAGCTGGAGCTATTAATCTTCTTGAAAATGACCGGTGTTTAATGGCGAAACTCGTTGAAAATCCCTAATAAAATTAAATACTTAAGCATGTTAATAATTTAGTTAACAAAATGCTTATAAATTAATTTAAACTCCCTTTTTTGTTTCATCTCTTTTGGGTATCTTCGTATCTGGGCGGAGAATCTTCTCAAGGAGGTCTTGAAATGAATCAGTTTTTTTTAATTATTTTATTTTTATTTAGTTCCCTGGCTCAGGCTCAAATCATAGATGTTGAAGAGAACACAGCTCTAAATGCAGTTTTGTCTTCGCTCCCTGATATTGTTAGCTACACAGAGATTCATGAAAATGTCGATGGCAGCGTGACTTTTTTGCACCCTAGACTTGAACTAGAGGTTCAAAAATATAGGGAAGACATTAGATCGTTTTATTTAAGCTGGGATGCATTTCAGGAAAATAGCTCTGTCGGTTTTTGTCGAATGCTCGATATGGAGGAAATTGATTCGACCAGGGAGCGATATGGAAATAGACTCTTCAATGTGGTTCGAGTTTCAGATAACGGCTCAGCAATTAGAACTTTTAGAGCTTTGTTTATCGTAGCTAGTGTGACTTGTCGATTTGAGCAGTAATATCAGTAAAAAAGTTAGAAGCGGCCTCTTAAAATAGTGACTCAGGCTCATCCGAATAGGGTGGGGGCAAGAGGCGTCCCTCATCTTGGGACTCTTTGATGCCGTAATTCTTCATACTTTCGATAAGGTCTTCGTAAAGAGCGCCTCTATTAAAGAGTAGGTTCATTCTTCTGCCGTCTCGGTCGATGACTCGAAGGCGGTGGTGAAGGCCTCGATTAGAAACCACAGCAAACTTCTTTATGTCTGCAAAGAGGACTGACTTTTTACCGAAAAGAGGGTGAACCTCGTAAACCCCTTTGTGGTCGGTTTCTAGCCGCACGAGTAAGAAGTAGATAAAGTAATAAAAGGCCACTAAAGACATACAGGCCATGGCGCCCACGAGAAAGGCCGTCATGTTTGTCATTTCCAAGGGCTCGAGTAGGCCATGATCACTCAGAGCCAGGTAATTGAAAAAGAGATAGACCGATATAATAGTGGCTCCCCCCATGGTGACCACTTGGTTGAGTTTTCCTGGATAGTATTTGATTACTCGCTTTTTCATCTCTTTCTTTTCACTATTAATCTGCCGAGTTTTCAAGCACGAATTCAAATTTGGCCGATTTGAAACTCTTCGTTCATTGAAATTGTAAAGGGTTTTTACATATCTAGAGAGTGCTGACAGGTGTTAAGTGAGCTGACAAAGTGCCGGCGAAAGTTGTCAAAAGGCTTTGGCACTGACTTCAAATCAAATCTAAAGGGATTCTAATTGGTCCTATGATTGCTCTTACATAAAGGCAACAACCCCCCTCCCCCCCGAAACCAACGTTCAGAGAAGTTTTCTTCTCGGAAGCCAGAGCTCCCCGGCTCTGGTTTTTTTTTATTTTCTTTTTACAAAGAGGCGAGATAACGACTGCTTGCCATCGAGAGTTTGACTTCGAATAACGATTTCGTTGTACCCGGGTTTCAATTGAATCAGATCCGTCTTATATCGATTCTGGCTGAGAGAAAAGATGCTGGCGGTGAAGTTGTTATTAACATTCACTAGCTGAATACTCGGTGTTTCTGAAGGTACGGATTGGCAGTGGCCTATGGTCAGTTGGATCTGGCGAATGGCTCTTTCTACAAAGATCTCAGTATTGTCAAAGCAGTTTAATTGAAATTCTTGGATTCGAGTCACCCTCTTGCTACCAGGGCTCTCAAGAATTTTCTTTTGGCCTTCGACCGCAGCGGGGCTTCGCTTTCTTTCGCTCAGCTTTTGTTCCATTTGGGTATTAGGGGGAGTCAGTAAGAAGAAGGCATTTATGACGAAGAGGCCGGCTACAATGAGGCCCGTCAAAATTATCATTTGGCTATTCAGTCTCGATTCCCAGTTCATCAATGTCTTATCGGGAATCTCGAGGGCCTAGCTGAGTCTAAAAATGGAGGCAGCTAGGCTATGGGCCTGATTACCAAAACCACCCTGAGCTCTTCTTTTCGAGGCCGAGAATGATGCGTGCATTCTCTGATGGTGAAACTCTTTCGACCATTAAAAGGAGGGCACGTTGATCCTTTAAATCCTCATCGATTTGAATATCAGCCTTGTAGATTTGCGTAAAAATGGTTTTAACTTTCGCGTTGGTTTTAGATTCAGGGCGGTATTCGGCCAGGATATTATCTAGAATCTCAAGAGCTGTGATTCTCTCGATCAAGGGGAGGCCCTGGTTTTTTAATTTTCCAACGGCTCGACCTGCGATTCGTGCAAGAACGGGCTCGAAAGCTGAGTAATTTTTAAGTTCATTTCTAATAGTATTAGAAAGATTGTTTCGCGCATGATCGATATCGGGTCGTGCCAGTACCTTGGTCAATTCCCCTTCGAGCAACTCAATAGATTGATCATTGCCTTCGCTTTCGACAGCCAAACTTTCTGCGTCGTTGTAGCCGTCCGAATAGGTTTCCTGACGGATGTCGCGAATCTTTTCAAGGGACTTATCAAGGTCGCGCTGCATTTTATAAGCGTTCACCGAAATCAGCTGGTCAGATGTCGAGTTTATTGACGCCTGAGCAGCAAAACTCGTTTGCATAAATAGGAATATAAATAGGTATTTTCTCACAACCCACCTCACTGGAGACCAAAGACCATGGTGGGAAAGAACAGACAAGTGAAAGGCCTATGTAATCTTTTTTTTACAAAATGCCCCCTCGCTATGCACCAATTTTGCTATTATTCTTATTAAAAACCTGGCCTCGATAGCGAGAATCGGGCTATTATTTGTCAATTATTAGAAATATTTACCATTATTCGGAGGCAAGCCTTGAAGAACCTTATTCTAACAACTGTGTTAGCGCTTTCATTCCTACTGACAGTTGCCTGTGCTCCCAATCCTGCACAAATTAAAAAAGTAATCGAAGAGAATCCAGACATTCTCTTTTCTGCCATTGAGAAAAATCCCGAGCAATTTTTAGAGACTGTTAATAAAGCAGCTCGAATGGCTCGCGAGCAAAAAGAACAAAAAATGGTTGAGGAGGAATCTAAAAAGCGTGAGGCAGAATTTGCCAATCCTAAGAAGCCAGAGATTCAAGCGGATCGTGCTATCAAAGGAAACAAAGACGCTCCTATTACAATCGTTGAATACTCTGATTTTCAGTGTCCGTTCTGCCGCAAGGGAAGCGATACAGTAAATCAGATTATGGAAGAGTACGGTGATAAAGTTCGATTAGTATTCAAACACTTTCCAATTGATCAGATTCACCCTCGAGCCCGTTTAGCTTCTATGTACATGATTGCAATTTCTAAGCAAAGTGCAGAAAAAGCTTATGAGTTCAAGAATATGACTTTTGCTGGGCAAAGAGATTTACAAGTTGGTTCCGATGACGAAGCCGCTGCCGTAATGGATAGATGGGTTAAGAAAATTGGTGGAATCAACATGAGTAAGTTGAAAGCTGACCTCAAGAAAGACTCTGTCGAAGAGTTGATTCAAGCTGATAAGCAAGAGGCCAATAAGTTTGGTTTTACGGGAACTCCTGGATACTTAATCAATGGTGTTTCTCTTAAGGGTGCTTACCCACTTTCAGAGTTTAAGAAAATTATTGATCGTCATTTGGCGAAAAAATAGTTCAGAAGTAATTTTCATAAAATCTAGCGCAAAAGCCCTCAAAGTGAGGGCTTTTTTTTGCCTAAAACTTAATGGGAAGCGACTTGGGGATGAGTTCGATGGAGGATTCTGTCAGTTTGCAGGGGAAGGCAGAGATTATTAAACCTTTCTTGTGGGCCTCTTTTAAAAGGCGCGCGTACTCTGGGTCGATGTCTGCAGCAGGAGTAAAGCTTGTGCAATCTTCCCGTTGAACCGTAAATACAAACTCGCACGTGTAACCGCGATCCATGAGTTCCATAAGTTCGATGATGTGTTTTTGTCCACGCTCGGTGACCGCGTCCGGAAACATTGCCGTTTTTCCTTCGGCGAGAGTCACATTCTTCACTTCGATCATGTGCATTGGAAACTCATCTTTTTCTATAATTTTATGGGAGAGTTTTTTTATGTCGGGAGCTTTAGCTTCTTGCCAGAGCACGAGGTCGATTCGCGACTTATCAGAGATCTTTACTTCGGCTTGAGCGCGATCAAACGGCTTCCAGTGCTTCACTTGACCCGAAGCCCAGAGTTCATAGACGAGCTTATTGGGAAGAGCAGTGTTCACCCCCACCCACGAGGTTTCAGTTTTAATCATTTCTAGAGTGGCCTTGAGTTTTCTCTTAGGGTCGTCGTTAACAGAAAAGCGACATTCGGTTGGTTGTTCCTTTAATCCCTTCATGCTACCCGTATTGGGGCAATGGGCTGTTATGACTTCGCCGTCTTTTTCGATGTCGGCAAAAAAACGTTTATAGCGTTTTAAAAACTGTCCTGATTTTAAAGGTGGATTAAATTCCATTCATCGCTCCCACTCTAATGCCCCGTTAAGGAGCAAATAATTTTGAAGTATTAAAGAGAGTTTTCACAAAATAGTGAGTGTATCAAGACTAAACGGTCAAAGAAGCCCCGCCCAATAATCGAGGTGTCTAAGCTTTGGTTAATTTCGGGCTTTTGTAAATGTTTTTTATGTTTTGAAGATAGACAAAAAAATTGGACTTTTTGGTGACCAGTTATCGTTCATAATTTCAGTAGCTTAGGGGCTTGCGGCAAAGATCTCATGCTGAGATCGAGCTCGGTTTTTGGTACGACATTCGCTTTAGATGAGGGTGGTACACGGGGTCTTTTGACCATGGGGAAAAGGTATATGAAATCGTCTCACGTTTATGTTGTCGTTATTGTCTCGCTGTTAACTCTTAATTTGATGTTCTATCAAAATTGTAATGGCCGCTTTAAGCCCATTTCTAGTTCAGATCCATTCTCTTCAGAAGGAAACGGCGGTAAAGAAGATAATAGTGGTGGTATTCCATTTGATGAGCCAATGCCGACGGGGCCGCAAAAACCAATGACCTATTCTGTTTTCAAAACCTGTCTGGCCCAAGATGACGAACTGGAAATCAGAAACTGTATTATAGCCAATGACTCTCTACCTGAGGGACTTTCGAGTTTAGATTTAAAGGCTTGTAGCACCTCTGTTGGTAAAGAGCAGTTTGCCATGGCGAACTGCCTTTATAGAAAAGGATTTTTGGTTTTTGGATACCGAGAGTTTTCACAAATTGACCTTAATGACTGCCAGGACAGTTCGAGCGAAGGTATTGCCAATTGTATTGCGAATCGCGGATTAACCCAAAGTTTTGGCGAAGAAATTCTCAGTGATGTATCAACATTTCAATCGGAAATCGACACCTGTCTTGCTGGTGGGAATTTTAATCAGTTAGAGTCCTGCTTGCGGACAGCGGGAATTTTAAGTCAGCAAAGGAATGCGCTTATTCAATATGACGTGGATTATTGTAAAGCTGTCGTTGGAGACGATGCTGATGTACCTGATTGTGTTCGCAACCGCGTGAGTATTTCGGCGACGGCTGCGGCCCAAATTGAAAACTGTATTGATTCTGACGGAGTTTTTAACGTTCGCACCTGTCTAGCCCGTGGCGAGCGCGTGCCGCGTACAGCCCATCAAGAACATATTGATTCGTGCATCAGCTCCCAAGGTCTTGATTCACTAGCCTCGTGTCTGAGACGAAACGGATTTACCACAACTCTTGAGCAAACTGATGTTAGTACCTGTGTTGAAGAGGACGGACTAGCGGCACTTGCAAGTTGTTTGCGCACTAAGAATTTTCTCGAGACTTCTTTGGCCCGTGCTGACCTTGAAATGTGTGATCGCATTAATGGTCAGGCAGGAATCATGAATTGTTTAAGTTCAAATGGCTTTGTCACCTTTAATGGACTCACCCAAGCCGATATTGATCAGTGTATCACTACCGATGGCTTGGCCAATGCCGATGGATGTCTTAAAGATGCTTTGTTTACGGCCTATGATTTTTCTGAGCTTGCCGGAAACGGCGGAGTATTTAGAAACAACTGCCGGGCCTGTCATCGAAATGGTCGCGCTCGTGGTGGTCTTAACTTTGATCAGTACAATACCGTCGCTCAAAGAATTATGCCGGGAAGTGATACGAATAGTCTAATTTATCAAAGGATGACCGATACTGCCAACCCAATGCCCCAAGCGGGAAATCTTGCCGATGCCGATCTTATTGAGCAGGTTCGTTTGTGGATTCTCGCCGGCGGAAGAAACAACTAAGGCTAGGATCGAAGTTTTATTACCAATGTAAATTTAAAAGGTCTCAATAGTTATTATTCGTCGTAGGTCATGCCACCGATATTGAGTTGGGTTTCACCCTTTTGGTAAGTCGATTTTACCAGACTCATCTTCTCAACATTGAGTTCAATGCGCTCTTGATTGCAAATATCCACAACAAGTGTGTTCTTATCTTTGATCAGCAAGCCCGTCATCCAAGGGAAGTTGGGTTTTCGGCGAAACTCTCGTACCATATCCTCTAAATTTGTAATCGAGTCCTTGGCATTGAGGACTTTAAGAATCTTTCCGCTAAAGTCGGTTATGGAAATTTGTCCTAGGTCCACACCAGGGTCGCCGAGTCCACCGAGAAAAACAATTTTTTCAATTTCTGGAAAGAACAGAACTCGAGCTGGATGCTTTTCGCCTTCGAAGTCTTTCCACTGAGTTGTTTCTGTTTTCTTCCACAGAAACACGCCCTCTTTTTTGATAAGCTTTGGATCGCCTTCGATGGGAAGTTGGAGTTCGAGTCCAAGCTCGGGGGCTTCGAATTTCATGACTTCTGGGCGGTAGGGCTTCATCGCAAGGACCTCAATGGCAAGTAGGATAATTAGAATTTGAAAGGCAAGACCCTTCCAATTAATGACTTTAAACACGGATTTGGCTCCTCAGTTTAGACATAATTAACTTAATTTTTCAGGAATTAGTCCAGTGCAATTACTAGGATCTGCAGCTCTCCCTTCAGAAGACCCTTCTAATCCGCTCATTGTTTAGTTTAAACCTAGTAATACCAATATGTTATAGTTTTAGATAGAGCAGACCTGTTCGTTAATTTGTGAAAGTGAAAACCTAGAAAAAAGGCGAGCATTTGACGGGGGAATAAACCTTGAGTTCTGGGCCTAAAACCACTAAAAAGAGGCCATGGATAAGACTTTAATGCGTTCTGGCACGGGCTCCCAGGAGGGCTCAGACAGAAAACCAGCATCTCAAGACAAGGGCTTGGCCAAGCCGAAGTGGCTTAAGGTAAAAGCACCAACCGGTCCCAATTATTTGCGGATCAAAGAAATGCTGGGAAAATTAAATTTAGCCACGGTTTGCCAAGAGGCCCAATGCCCGAATATGGGTGAGTGCTGGGCCGGTGGAACCGCAACGTTTATGCTCATGGGTGAGGTTTGTACCCGTGGCTGTCGTTTCTGTGCCGTTAAGACCGGTAATCCCAAAGGGTGGCTCGATCAGGATGAACCACAAAAAGTGGGTTGGGCCATCGGACAAATGGATCTCGAATACGTCGTGATTACATCTGTGAATCGTGATGATCTTGAAGATCAGGGGTCGGGTCACTTTGCTGAAACGATTAAAGTTATCAAAGAAAACGATCCAGATCTCATTATCGAAGTTTTAACTCCGGATTTTCGCGGAAACAAAGAATTGGTTGAGCACTTAGCTGCGGCGAAACCCGATGTTTTTGCCCACAACCTTGAAACAGTTGAGCGCTTGCAGCGAAAGGTTCGCGATCCGCGCGCCAATTACCAACAATCCATGGATGTTCTAAAGTGGGTGAAAGAATTTGATCCTTCTCGCTATACAAAAACCTCATTGATGTTGGGCTTGGGCGAAACCGACGACGAAATTTTAAAAACCATGGAAGATTTGCGAAAAATTGACTGCGACGTCATTACTTTTGGTCAATACCTAAAACCAAAAGGTCGTCGTTTACAGATTGAAGAATACCTTACACCCGAGAAGTTTCAAAAATGGGAAGACACAGCAAAAGAGATGGGCTTTCTCTATTGTGCAAGCGGTCCATTGGTTCGCAGCTCTTATAAGGCTGCAGAATTTTTTATGAAGGGTATGATCGAAAAACAACGAAGAGAAGCCCAGTAAATTGAATTAAGTATTGGATGTATTTGATAGCCCCGATAAGATGGGCTTTCGTTTTAAAAGAAACTATTCCTTTGGAATTATTTGATTGAATAACAGTAAGCAAACTGGAGGCAGATGTGGCCAAACAAGATATTAAATTGCCTGAAATTGGAGAGGGTGTAACTGAAGGTGAACTCGTCGATTGGTTAGTTCAGGTAGGAGATACCATTGAAGCAGATCAAGCCATTGCCGAACTTATGACTGATAAAGCCACTGTTGAGGTTCCGGCTCCGACGGGCGGAAAAGTCCTGGAACTCAAATTTAATTCTGGTGATGTTATCGAAGTTGAATCGGTAATGATGGTCATCGATACCGATGCTGCTGGAGCGACGACGCCGGCACCAACAAAAGAAGAAAAATCTGAGCCTGCGCCGGCCGCACAGGCGCCAGCGAGTCCGCCGCAACCTATGGCTGCTGCGACTTCTACTCCACAAACAAGCGGCACCGGAATGGATGTTTATCCACCGGCTGCGGATATTAAAGTTCTTGCGACTCCGGCGACTCGTCGATTGGCCCGAGAGCTGAGTGTTGATATTAATCAAATTTCTGGAACCGGGCTTGCGGGGCGAGTGACTCGCGACGACGTTCTTGCGAAATCAAAAACCGGAAGTACATCTGCAACCACGGCAGCGCCAACATTGCAGTCACCTGGAATCCCTCGTCCTGCTTATCAGAGTCCTGGTGGAGCTGTTGAGGAGCGCGTTGCTCTTAAAGGAATTCGCAAGAAGATTGCCGAAAACATGCAGATGGCAAAACATGTGATTCCTCATTTTACTTTAATGGACGAGGCCAATATTACAGATCTTATCGAGCTTCGTAAAACTTTGAAGCCTTTGGCTGAGCAGTACGGAACTAAAATTACTTACCTTCCATTCGTAATGAAGGCACTTATTGCGACGGTTCGCGAGTTCCCAATGTTCAATGCTAGTATTGACGATGCCGCCCAGGAAATCGTTTACAAAAAGTATTTCAATGTCGGTTTTGCGGCCGATACTCCAAATGGATTATTGGTACCAGTTATCAAAGACGCTGATCAAAAAACCATTTTACAGCTTTCGCAAGAAATTGTTGATCTCGCTACACGAGCCCGTGATGGAAAACTCGCACTTGATGAAATGCGTGGAGCGACTTTCACAATCACTAATATTGGAAGTGTTGGCGGAAACTACGCCACGCCAATTATTAATCACCCTGAAGTCGCGATTTTTGGGATGTATAAAATCCAAGAGCGTCCGATCGTTAAAGACGGTGAGCTCGATGTGGCTAGCTTTATGAATTATACGGTGACTTGTGATCACAGACTCATTGATGGTGCCGTTGCGGCTCGATTCCTCGCTGCGTTCATTAAGCGCATGGAGAATCCTGGCGTACTTATGATGGATATGATGTAGGAGTTTTTAAATGTCACAATCTTATGACGTTATTGTTGTTGGTTCTGGTCCCGGTGGTTATGTCGCTGCTATTCGTTCGGCCCAATTGGGTTTTAAAACGGCCGTAATCGAGCGAGAAAAAGTAGGAGGTGTTTGCCTAAATGTTGGGTGTATTCCTTCAAAAGCCATGATTGGTGCCGCCCATTTTCTGCACAAACTTGAACATGATTCCAAAGAAATGGGAATCAAAGTAAAGGGTGATGTCGATGTGGACATGGAGCAAATGCAAAAGTGGAAGCAAGGCGTTTGCGACAAAATGTCGGGTGGAGTGAATCAACTTCTAAAAGGTAATAAAGTCACCATCGTTCAAGGTGATGCAACATTTAAGACGACGACTTCAATCGAAGTCAAATCCTCTAAGGGAACCGAAACGTTAACCACGAAATATTTTGTTGTGGCTACGGGCTCTCGACCCATTGAAATTCCGGGTTTTAAGTTTGACGAAAAAGATGTTCTGTCATCGACGGGTGCGTTGGCGCAAGATGAAGTGCCAAAAAAGATGGTCGTTATTGGTGGTGGTTATATCGGTTTAGAGATTAGCTCGTTCATGCAAAAATTTGGTGCTGAGGTACATGTTCTCGAAGCTCAAGATGGTTTGCTCACAGGTATGGCTGACCCTGAATGTATTCAAGTCGTACAAAGAAAATTGAAAAAGTCTGGAGTTAATCTTCACTTCGGAGCAAAAGCGAAGTCCTTTAAAAAGTCGGGTAAGAGCCTAGAGGTGACTTTTGAAAAGGGTGGCAAAGAAGAAAAGATTAAAACAGATAAAATTCTTGTGACTGTTGGTCGTAAGCCAAATTCTGATCAAGCGAATCTTAAAGGGATTGGCCTTGCAATTGATGAACGCGGTTTTGTTAAGGTGAACGAACAACGACGCACTAATATTCCCAATATTTTTGCCATTGGAGATATCGCCGGCCAACCCATGCTTGCCCATAAAGCTTCCCACGAGGGAGTTTTGGTGGCAGAAGTGATAGCCGGAAAGAATCGTGTTTACGATGCCAAGACCGTTCCCGCTGTCATTTTCGTTGATCCGGAAATTGCCAGTGCTGGATGGACTGAGGCTGAATGCAAGGCTAATGGTCACAGCGATTTAAAAGTTGCGAAGTTTCCTTTTGGGGCCAACGGTAAGGCTGTTTCGATGATGGAAACCGATGGCTTTGTGAAAATGATTGCCGATGCTAAGACCCATGTCTTACTCGGAGTTCATATCGTTGGACCGGAGGCTTCTAACCTTATTTCTGAGGCGGTCCTCGCCATCGAAATGGGTGCGAGGCTTGAAGACATCGCCCTTTCAATTCATCCTCATCCAACACTGGGTGAAACGATGATGGAAGCTGCTGAGGCTACTCTCGGTCATGCTATTCACATTATTCAAAAGCCCCTAGGTTCAGCCACAAAACGCAATGGTAGTGGCGCTAGAGCTTAATTCTGTCAGTATTAGAGCCTCTCTATTGGGAGGCTCATTAAAGTTCGATTTTGATAAACCCACCTTGAGTGGTTTTTTTTTGTCTAAATCTGAAACTCTAAGATTTTGTCATGATCCTAACACTCACTATAAATTAGGCGTTTTATTGCCCTTATAGGCAAATCTGGAGCATTTGTCTGGAACCGTATTTGCTCTAAATATGGGTGAGGCACAGGATGATGAGAATTTTAAAATCACTCATTTTAATAATGTTTAGTATTGGGACATTGGCTTTTCTCTGCTCTTGCGGCGATGGAGTTAAGGCCAAGGCTCTTGCGTCGGATGGACTTTTAGTTTCGCCAGCCAGAGCACTTACTCCCGAAGAATTTAACAATATTGTTGAGCCCTGTCGCGACACCATTGATTTAACTAACAAGGCTGAACCGGCTTGCTTTACCTTTTTCATCGATACAACTGACGGGATTCCAGGTGCCGACGGTTCGGACCCGAATATGCCAGCTTATGATGCTCAGGAAATTTTGGATCTCGCTAAAATCTATTTTTCAGACCCGGCAGTTCAAGATCGGGATATCATCGTGATTATGGCCCACATGAGTGAGTCCCTTGTATTGCATAATGGTCTTAACAACGATCAAGATATTTTTGATATCTATATTGTGGATGCCAACAAGTACTAAAAAAGGGCCCCCTCAAGGTCCCTTTATCAGTTCTCTTCAAATTATTTTTTCAGGCTTTAGAACATATCGGTGTCGTCGGTGAAATCGACGTCAGTTGTAGCGTCGATGTCATAAATATCAGAGCGGGCATTGTTGGCATCGTAGGCATCGGTGATTTCACTGAATGATCCAGTCATATCAGCACCGCCACCGAGGGTACAATTAAGAGTATCAGTTGTTGAGGTTACGTCACCGTTACTTGAATCGACACAGCCATTGTAGACATCGTCGGCGATTCCCGGTTGATTATCAACGGCAGCACTGACTGCAACGGTTCCCCCAGCAGATGGGCGACCGGCTGCTGAAAAACCAATGTAACCATCGAGGTTGGCTGAACTTCCTCCGGCAGGGTTGCTATCTCCGCCGTAAAAGCCGAGAACATAGGCCTCATCAGAAGCTTCGTTTAAATACCCGCGGTAGAATTCAAAACCCGAGGCACCGCCACTGAAGGCTTGAGAAATGTAACGAAAGCGCATGGTTTGATTTGTGATGTCGTAACGAATGACTGATGCGGAAGCTAGATCGCGCCCATCACAGTTTTGATCTTCGGCTGTCGCGATATTAACGACGCTGGAATTGGCTTTGACTTGAAAGATAAAAGGGCAGGCGTCATTGGCCGCTCCAGGAAGGTCCACAGAAAAGGATTTATCATAGATTGTCGTATTGGCGAGAGTCGTCGCTGTTAAGCTAATTTCTGCGTCGATCAGTGATGTTTCAGTATTTCCACAGGCCGTCAGCATGGCCGCTGTGATTGTGAATGTATGGTTTCCATCCTCAGGAAGACCCGTGCCGTCGGTGGTAAGACCTGCGGCTCCAAGGATGCAAAGAACATCGAGGGCATTAGTAATACGACCAGCAAAGGTTACTTTTGCATCGTTCGTGTTAACAAATGTCGGGTCAAACATATTACCGATCCACTCTTTAAGTGTTTCTTGTCCGGTGTTGCTGAGTGCACCGACCCCATTGGCCGTATTCCAAACCGAGTCGAGATTCGTCGACAATGTTCCAACACTAGAACTTCCGGCGGAAGAGCTAATCATATCGGCGGTGGCTGTGAGTTTAGAATTGGCCTCACTGACACCTGTAATAATAACCGATGTTATGCTACCTTCTTCATCATCTGTGTTTTCTTGTGAGCAGCCGATAAAACCGACCGAAAAAAGACTGAGTATAAGAATTAATTTTTGTATTGCAGACACGTCCCGTTCCCCTTGTTTCGTTAATTCAGTCTATAAATCGGTCTTATACAGTGATGAAATAAGCGGTGGCTTAGGTAAATAAAGAAAGCTTTACCAAAGTGGGTAAAGTTTGTTCTATTAATGCTCGTTCCTATTAAAATGATCCTTTAAAGTCTCCTTTTTTATAAATTTTCAGTTTGAGATTTGAATTCGAGTGTGGACGAAAGTAGTAGTGCAAAAGCCTAGATTGATTTTGTTTATTCTAATATCTGCATTGAATTAACATCCCTATGTCCAGCTACTGTGGCCCCTTCTGGCCGATCATCGGAATCTTTGCTTTAATAGGACATGGAAAAAATTATTCTAATACTCGTCGTTTTACTTTTCACGATAACAAGTCATACAGCACCCCAGTCTTCGCAGGTTGAGGAAGGCAAACTCTCAAAGAGTGGGATACTCAAAAGTCTTGGGTTTATTTCGGAAGCTCCCGATGAATTTGAAACCCAGGCAATATGTACGCAAAGGGACGAGAGACAATTATATAGAGATATACGAATTGCACGCATCAGAAAGAGCCTTCGCACGAGTCGTGGTTGTACGGGATTTTTGATTTCTCCAAAATGTATTCTTACTGCCGGTCACTGCAAAAAGCACCTGGGCGTGATTGAATTCGATGCGCCTATTTCTACGAGTACGGGTCGTTTTGAAGATGCCAACCCGGTGGATCAGTACCAAGCTCACTTGGTTTTTGGATATAAAGAAGCCGGTTTTGGCAACGATTGGACGGTCGCTTCTTTAAAACCCAACTCGATTACTGGGGCGCTTCCCGGGCACCGCTATGGTTACTTTCAATTACAACAAGGTATTCCTGTAGAGGGTATGAATCTCCGGGTGAGCGGTTATGGAAGTAGTCGTGTTCGCCAGCACAATGGAAGCTTAAAAACAGCACAAGGAAGTCTTACTGGGGTCGACCCGCAAAACGCCTTCGTCGTTCATCTCGCAAATACCCGGGGAGGGGATTCTGGTTCCGCCATCGTCGATGAGGCTACCGGAAAAGTCATTGGGATTCACACCCACGGAGGCTGCGCCTATGACCGAGAAGAAGGTACTGTCGGCGGTAATTACGGGACACTTATTGAAGCTCACTCAGAACTAAAGCAAGCCATCAGCGCCTGTTTGAGTAATTAGTCCTTGTCGGACTTCTTATAAAACTCTATATACAGGCTATGTCTTTAATTTTTGAGGACTGGGGGCTGATCGCCTATCCAGAGGCTGCCAAAAAGCAATTACAATACGTCGATGAACTCGTCGCTAGTCAGCGTAGGGACACCATTGTCTTTTGTTCTCACCCTCCGACGATCACTAAGGGGCGGGCGACAAAAGAGGATGATATTTTTAATTGGCAAGGGGAGGTGCTGGCAGTCTCTCGCGGCGGGCGGGCGACCTACCACGGTCCTTCTCAATTAGTTATTTACCCAATCATTGATCTTAGTATCGAGCGAAAAAATTTGAAGGCAAAAGATCTTCATGGTTTGATGCGAACTCTTGAAGAAACCACTTGTTTAGCCCTCAAGGAGTTTGGAATAAAAACTGGGGGTCAGGCCAAAGCAATTCCCGTTGGTGAAGATGAAGAAGTCGACGCCACTGGAGTTTGGTATGAAGATAAAAAGCTAGCGTCCATCGGAATAGCAGTACGTAAGTGGATTTCCTACCACGGTATCGCAATTAATCTTGAGCACGATCCCAATGCATTCAAGGGCCTGAATCCTTGTGGCTTTCAAAGTGAAACTATGACTGATGTTGAGAGTATTTTAGGGTATGCTGTTTCTCGAGAGCAGTTTTCGGAATTTATGAAATTGCGTCTCAAAGACTATTTAGAGCCAAAATAGAATTTTACTTCTTTTCGATGCTGAAGGCGACTTTCTTTACTCCCGCGGTTTTAACCGCATCCACAACTTGAGTAAGAATTTCTAAGGTCACCGTCTTATCAGCCAGTAAAATAGCAGGAATATCTGGGTTTTCGGCGACAAGAGCTTTTGCCCGTTCATTAATCTCATTAACACTAGAGGGTTGACCATTAAAGAGTAAATCGCCAGTTGGTGTTATGCTGACATTAATAAGAGAACTTTGCGTTGATTCTTCGCCACTAGCCGCTTTGGGTAGGTTAATGTCGATCGTGGGCTTCATAACCAAGGGAGCTGTTACCATGAAAATAATAAGTACGACGAGAATGACATCCACAAGCGGGATGACATTCATTTCTGCTATTGGTTCATCGTAATTGGTCCCGTCGGTTTTACTGGCCATTCGGGCCTCCAGTGCGCTTTGCATAGGCCAGGCACAATTCTTTGGTAGCATCTATGTTCTGGAGAACAGTTCTCACCTGCTTTGAAAAGGTGTTAAAAGCTATAACTGCAGGAATGGCAACGAGAAGTCCAATGGCTGTTGCTACAAGGGCGTGGGCAATTCCAGCCATGACCGCTTCATTACCCGTGCCCGGTGAGATTGCCAAATCGTTAAAGGCTTTCATGATTCCTAAAACGGTACCAAGAAGTCCGAGATAAGGAGCGTTCGAGCCAATAGTGGCTAAAAAATTTAAATTACGTTCTAATGCTGGTCTTTCGACGAGAGTAAATGAATTAAAAATCTCCTCAAGACCCTTAGCGCCATTTGATTTGGCATGTCTTAATCCGTAGCTGAGAGCCCTTCCTTCGAGGGAATCTCTATCTTTACTGAGGTCGTCGACCTCATCTAAGTTATAAGTTTGAAGAATATCTCGAATTCTATTTTGTACTCTGGCACTATTTGATTTAACTTTTTTAAGAGTAAAAAAGCGTTCAAAAATAAGTGCAAGACTGATCACACTGAGCAGGACTAAAAGCCACAAAATAACATCAGCTCCTGTTTGTGAAATGGCGAAAAATTTTTCCATCATAACGATTGGCTCCTTTGCACCGCAGTTTTACAATTATAAATTATCGCTACCTAGCGCGAACGAGGTCAAGGCATTGAAGCTTTCCAAGACTGGAAAAAAATTAAAATATTTTCTCTTGCTTCTCATGCTCTGTATGACGCAATCGGCATGTACCTTTCTCAAGAAAGCTAGACCATCTGTCTTAGTGATTGCGGTAGAGGGGCTCGGTTTTGAGGATATTACTTGTAGTAATGTTAACGCCGATCAAATTAAGGGTGGTTTTGAAGCTTTTTGTAACGAAGCGGTTCGATTTAGCCATGCCTATAGTCCCTCGCCAATGAGTGTCCCTAGTTTAGCCTCTCTCCTAACGGCAAAATACCCGCGAGAGCACAAGGTCTATGCAAATGGGAGTTATTACCTCAAAAGCGGTTTGCAGACCCTAGGAGAAGTGGCTTTTTATCAAAACTTTGCGACTTCTTTCTTTTCGGGGGGACCTCCTGTTTTCAGAAAATCAGGTTTTCACCAGGGTTTTCAACATTTCGATGACCGAATTCGGCCCAATTTAAAGAGTCTCTATCGCCCGGTTTCAGAAAACTTTAAGCGCTTCACTTCTTGGCTCGATAGTTTAACGGGCTCGCAAAGCTTTTTTAGCATGATCTATTTACCCGATGTTCAGTTTGAGCAAACGCCCACTACGAACAAGCTAGGCGTTGTGCGCGAAAGCTCTCCACAGGCCCAGCTTCAAGAGATTGATGAATCCATTGCCGATCTCGTTTCTGAGCTCAAGCGAAGAAAGAAGTGGGATAAAACCCATATTGTTCTCGTCGGTTTGAATTCAAGAATTGAATCACCGAGGATTGGGGAGTTAGCTCAAGTCAATATCTTTAGTGATCGAACCCATGTGGCTCTATTTATTAAGCCCGCACGTAAAACCCGCGACGGACCTTTTAATTGGAAAGTGGATCGAAATGTCAGTTTGGTCGATGTCGGTGTAACGCTTTTTGAAATTTTGGAGGGCCGCCCCTATCGACCGGTGAGTTCTCAACTCGAAATTGTTTCTCTCCTCGATGTTCTTCAGGGTCCTGAAGCCACTTGGAAAGAAAACAGACCAATCATGGTTTCATCCCATTGGCCGGTGTGGACTGGCATAGGGTCGCCACGGATGAGTATTCGTAAGGGGCATCTCCTTTACGTATTTGATAAGCCCATTAAAATTTATAACACGCTTACGGATCGCCTTGAAAGTTCGCCGATTCCTGAGTCAGAAAGTCGCTTTACCGAACTGAAAGTGAGTTTGGATAAAATTATTCCCACAGAAGATAAAAAGAAGTACTCGGGTTTAACTTCAAATTTTGAACGCAAGGTAAGAGTCACTAAGGGGTTATGGGGCCGAAGAGATGTCAGTTTCCCGGCTCTCGAAGAGCTGGAGTTTCTAACAGAGTTAGATCCAAAAGATTATCAGTTGGCGGCCTGGTCAGCGAGACAAGCTTTACGAGACAATAATTGGGAACAGCTTTTAAAGATGGGACGAATGTATAAAAACAAACTCTGGTCCTATGTGGGTCGAAGGAATTTGTCACTTCGAGTTCAGCCGTTTAAAAAGGGTTGTAATAAATATTTCAGTAGTCGTGAGTCCATCGAAGTACCTCGTCTTAGAGAATGCGATGACCTTTTATTTATTGCCCTTCTCAATTGGGTCTATGCTAATCCCGCCGATGTAGACCTGTTTCGTGAACGCTTTTTAAGGCAGTTTGAATCCTACATGCTCGGTTTGAAAATTTATGAACTAAACTATGTTAATGAACTCAACTGGGATCTACCTTTAGAGCAACCGTCCGAACCGAATCTGACAGAGCTTTATTTGAGGTTACCTGAAAACTCTAGATATATGAAAATAGTTGCGAGAAGAGTGTTGCGAAATTTTCATTGAAGGACTGAACAGATCGAGCTCAGCCTTCATTTTCTGAAAAATAATTCCTAGGGAACAACGAGGGTTTTGATCTTCTTTTTACGCTCAAGAATCGAAGAGATAAAATAAAGTCGATTTTCATCGGCCTTTTTTATGCCAGGCACCTGAGGGTCCTGTTGAAGAGTGTAGATATGAACCTCTTTTGGTTCGACCAAACTAATCGACTCAACCCACTCTTCGACTTCGCTGTCAGTGGTATTATCCATAATCCCTTGGACAAAGAGACTTTGAATGACCACATTTTCTAGCTTCCTAGCGGTCGACACGATTTGTGAGATCGTTGTGCGAACTAGGGGCGTATTAATTTGCTTAAGTACTTTGTCGCTACCAGCATCCAATTTGATGTGAATCTTTTCAAACTTGTTCATGGCATCAATGGATTTGCGTGTATCGATTTTTGCTCCATTAGTGAGTATTTCAATAGATGCATCCGGATAAATATCATCTCTCACATTCGACAACATATCGTACAATTCAGCTAAGTTGGGATAGAGACTAGGATCTCCGTTCCCAGACACCAAAATTGTATTCAAATTTTCATTGTTGGCTCGAGCAGCTCTCAATGTCATTCGAGTGCTTTCTTCTATTTCGGCGATGCTAGGAAATTCATATTCTTTTTTGATCTGATTCATTCGCATATAAGAAGGGCCAAGATTGCAGTAAGGGCAGTCAAATGAGCAAACCTTTTCTTGGCCGAGAGGATTCACTTCAACATGGTTCCCAAAGCGGGGAGATTGAACGGGACCGTGACTGAGTCCCCATTCGTATGTCGTGTCTTTAGCTACTGCGTTTTGCATATATGCAAGTCTCCTAACTCATTCATTATATCTCGATAAGGCCTAACCAAAAAGGCTGGTCTTCTCGGTCCTTAGCTAAGGTACGGCTTACAAGGTCCAGATTAATATCTTTGTTTTCTAAACTAAACAAAGTCCCCGGTACCCGAGACCGACTTATTAATAAGATTTTATCCCCCTTATTTGGACGAAAGGAACTTATGTTGAGGTTCAAGCTATTTTCAATCCCAATAAGGTTAGATGGTAAAGGTGAGAGTCGAGTCTCTTGCCTTTCGAAGTCGAGTACCAAGTCTGGAAAGGAACCAAGAGGCATTGGTGTTTCACCTTCTCGACAGAGAACGATGTTGGGTTGTCCGACTTGAATCCAGGTAAACTCGTTATCTTCTTTATAACAGGCAAAGAGTTCGGCTCCTGAAGAGTACTCAGTTTGGTTTTCTTCTTTATACAGAGCTGCGTTGGCAAGAAGGGTGGCGATCCGTAGATTATTAGCAACAGAACCTAAGCAGGTTTGTCTCGGAAAAGGCGAAGTAATTTCTTCGTCTTTTTGTGCCAGCTGCAAATACTCGAGCATGCGATCAAAGACCTTTTGCGAGCCATTAGAAGCTCCCCAAGGAGTACTGATAATCAGTAGTGGCAGGCCCTCGTCTTGGTGGATATCTGGTGAGGGTCTAAAGTATTTCCCGCCGTAGGATCGGCTATCAAAATTCATTAAGCCTCCCCATATTGCTTGAGCTTTCGTTTTGCCTTGTTGTAGTATTCGCCAGTTTTAATATCGAGGCTCTTAATTTTTCGCCACTTCTCTTTGGCGGCATCGATGTTACCGAAACGTTCCTCAAGGACGGAGTCGGTATAAATGTTTCTCAGTTGAGAATTGAGTTCCTTCTTAACTTTCTCTATAAAACTCACGGCTTCGTAGTAGTTCGGATTCATTACCAAAGTTTTCTTAGCTTCATTGATGGCATTCGCGAGGTTCCCTTGGGAGTAGAGATCCTGCGCCGCTTGCATTACTTTGCCAAGAGCCTTATTCATATTCGTTTCAATCGAGGCGATAGACCTTTGAGACTTCTGTTTCAGTTTGTCAGGATCTGGATAGGCCGACGAAATATGTTTTTCGTAGGCGTCGATAGCCTTGAGCCATTTCTTTTCGTCCTTAAGAGCTTCCGCGGTCTGAAAGAGAACGCGTCCCTTTTGTACTCGAGCACGATGGCGGGCCTTTCTTTTGGCTTCCTCTTCTTTTGCATCCTGACGCATTTGAACTTCAGTTAAGATTGAATCAATCGCAGGATTTGATGGATCGTTTTCGCGAGCCGGGGCTAGGCACGATTTAATAGCTTCAATATCATCTGTACTCATGGCCATCTCTTGGCAATTTGCAATGATACTTTGTACTTTCATCTTCATCAGTCGTTCTCGTTCACGCATCTCTTTGATTCGATCTTGTTCAAGCTGCATGTCGATTGAACTTTGACAGAATTTAGCTATTTGTTGAGATTCTTCATAGTTATCAATGATTCGATGTAACTTCTCTAATTGAGTTGCTGCCAGTTGAAAATTTCCTTTGATGTAAAGGTTCTTAGCCAGTTTATAGGTCTCGATGACAATTCTTTGCTGGTCTTCAGATAACTTGTTAAAAGCCACTTTTTCGGTAGAGAGGTCTTTTTCGCCGTCCTCTTCGCCGCCAGGCATGAGGAGAGCCAGAAAAACGATTGCTATGGCAGCTAATAAAATTTGTTTTTTATGTTTTTGATAGAAACTCTTTTGTGGTTCGATTTCCGCTTCCATCGGAAAGCCCATGGCCATATTCGGATCGTACATCATGGGAGCCGCGAATTGCTGATTCATAGCCATCGGCAAATTGCCACCAACGGGCATTGGTAAATTATTTTTAATTTCGTCTGGAACTTCTTCGAGCCGCGACTTGAAACTGGGGTCTCTCATCTCAAAGAAAATACTCAAATTATTGATGACAATAATATCACCACTTTCGAGTTTTCTGCTTTGACCTTTTGTGAGTGTTTGACCGTTGACTTGGGTTCCATTGGCCGAACCGAGATCTGAGATAAAAAAGTCGGCATTCTTTTTTATGATTTCAAAATGTTTACGACTTGCTTTTGGGTCGGGGAGGGTGATTTCGCAGTTTTCATCCCTTCCTAGTACCCAGTAATTTCCTTCGAGTCGCAATACCTTTTCTTTCTTAGATTTTTCGCGACGAATTCGAATGTAGGGTTTCACCGATGATACGCCGGGATTAGTGATTTCATCGATAAAATCATCTTCGTCATTGTCCTCATTAAATTCATTAATAAGGTTTTGAGCGGATATGGGTTGCTGTATAACCGGGAGAGCCTGGGGGTTCGCCGGTCCACCTTGATTTTGTGCCGGAGCAATCGACGGTAGATTTTTTGAGCTTCCAGCCTGCTGATTTTCGCTAGCATCCTCTTGAGTTTCAGGGATCTCTTCTAGAAATTTGAAAGTGTAAGGGCGAAGTTCAAATTGATCTCCCTCATTGAGAGAAATATGGGTCGTTACTTGGCCCTGGTAAAACACTTCTCCAAAATGTGAAAGGACTTCAGCAGTCCAAGAGGCCCCATCGTGATAGACCTTAAAATGTTGCCGAGAAATACCGGGATGTTCCTCAAGAACAATATCACAGTCGGACTTGCGTCCAACAATGTACTCAGAATCGACCTGGAGTTCGACTTCGAGTATTTCTATTCCTCTTTCTAAAACCTTGAGTTTATGCAACTATCTATTCTCCATTTGCAACTGACATTGCTCTCTTTTTATTTTAGCTTGTTTGTACTTTTCTTCCTGTGGGTTATTAATCATAACCATCGCTTTTAATAGAGATGCAGCACATTTATCGTAATGAGAATTATTGGCGTAGTACTGTCCCTCTCTGAGATGGGAGTCGATGACTTCATCTCTTCGTTTTTTTGCTAAGTAGTAGTAACGTCTGGCATCCTCGTGATTACGGTCACTGGCCAAAGCCGTTTGAAAGGCTTCGATGGCCCGATCAAACTTGCCCTTGGTATAATCTCGTCGACCTATAATAAAGTGAGCTTGGGCTGTCTCGTATCTGATTTTTTCTTCGACAGAAGCAAACGATCTTTTTTCTCTCATCTCTTGATTTCGCTTTTGTGTCTCTTCAATCAGTTCGTCCATTTCTTCTGAAGTAGTAATGTCGTAGTCATCGACTTTCTTCTTTTTGGTGTCGCTATCGCCTAAAAATAGAAAGAGTAATATGGCTCCAACAACGATATAGATCAGTGGTTTTTTGCTGCCGCCCTGTTTGGCAGCCTGCATATTTGGATTGGGACCCGGCTGACCATAGTTTTGATAGGCTGATGGACCCAGCCCCGAAGAACCCTGTTGCGCATGGGCCATCGCTTGTCCGCTTTGGGCAACCTGAAGAGCGGCTCCTTGGTTCATTTGCACAACTTGCACGAGCATTTTCGTGGAGCCGAGTAGGATTTGGTCTCCGTTGTTGAGACCGACCTCTTTTGTTGGCTTCGAGTTAACCTTTAATCCAGGTCTCTTCGAGATATCCCTTACTTTTAAGCGACCTTCGATGAATTCAAGGACCAGGTGATTTCTACTAATTCTCGGATCAGTCAATACGATGTCGTTGTCTAGGTCTCTACCTAAACGAACTTGGGGAGGAAGAATTCTAAATGCTCTTCCTTTATCTGGACCCGAAGCAATCAGGATCCTATGTTCACCCATCATCGGTTGATTCATTATCCGTAATCCTCCTCAGCATCTCTTTGAACGACACTAAAGATGTAATAGGCGGGCTCTTGCGAGCCATAAATTGTTCGCCCTGTAATTTCAAACATTTCTGATCCCTGGCTAGGAAGTTGGTTCATAGCTTGTGGGATTCCACTTTGAAGTTGAATGATTAAATCCTTTAACGACTCTTGTAGAGCAGGGTCAGTTAGTGACTCAATTCCCTGTCCCTGGATGCCACCAGCGCCACCGAGCATTTGGTCGATAAAGGCATCGTTGGCATAAATGATTCGTTCGTCGATGGCACTAACTGCAAAAGCTCCCCAACCCATCATATTGACAAGGGCCTCAGCCTCTTCTTCTTTAGAGGTCGTTGAATCACCCATGTTGTCGGGAGCCGCTCCAGCGAGGGCCGCTCGACTTAAAGAGCTATTTATATTTGATATCAAGCTTTGCAATTCAGGAAATTTAAATTCGACTTCTAAATCGTCTCGTCCCTCTTTAAGTGCGACGTTCATCTGCTTGTTAAGAGATACGTATGGGAAAGTGTTGATTTTATAGAGGATGAAGTAAAGTAAGGAGCCGAGTATACAAGCGACAATGAAAATCTGTATAAAGAGACTCAATGTTCTTTTGAAATCGATCGCCAGGCCATCCATATTGTAGATAACAACGGCGTAAGAGTGAACCGTTTGATTCCCAGTAGTGGAATCGAAGACTTTAATAGGAACGGCTGCACCAATTTTAGTACTTGTGATTTGCTCGACGATGCGGTCATCTTGTTTTCTAGCCTTTGCTACAAAGGGTTGTCTCGCATAGGAGCTCGATATACCGACAGGGGCAATGATAGCTCCACTGTTTTTCGCACTCACTATAAAGGCCTTCTCTACACCTTCTTCCCGTTCAGCCATTCTCGTTTCGGCCGTAAATCCACTGCGGTCATTGACAATGCCACGGTTAAAGAGAGCCAAATTTGTAGCGATAGTTAAGGCTCTACGTTGACTCTCTTTCTGAATATTTTCTTTTGTCATTTGCGACATCGGAATCACAGAGAGGAAGGTCACTAAAAAGATAAAGGCGATGACAAAGCCGAGCATCACAAACTTGAATTCAAAGAGTTCCACGAGTCTATAAACCCCTGGCATCGCTACATCGTCGATGTACTTATGCACGTAGTACATGACATCGTCCCAAGATCGAATTGAGGTAGGAGCTCTTTCGGCCTCTTCCTCATCGTCTTCCATTTGTTGGTACTGAGGCATCCCCATTTGTTGCTGCATCATCTGTGGGTTGGCTTGCATCTGCTGCATCATTTGCGGATTCATTTGCACGGCGGCATTACCTTGGACCATTGGTACACCTTGGTTAGGAGAAACCATGGGTGTTACAGCTGCGTTTGGCAAATTTAGTATTTCAATAATAACGTCGTGAAGTGCAATCTTGTCACCGATGTGAACTCTTTGGTTTTGTATACGGACACCATTGATAAAAGTTCCGTTTCTTGAGTTCATATCAGAAACAATAATTTTATCTCCACTGATGTGAAACTTCGCATGAGTCTTGGAGACTCCCGAAGAGGCGATTTTAATTGTGGCCTCGGGACCGCGCCCGAGTATGTTTGACCCTTCTTTAAGTGGGCAAACTTTACCGGCCTTTTTTCCGTTGAGTAATCTAATTGCCCACATAGAGTTGATCTCCGATTTCAATTTGGTTTGTAGCCGCTTGACCTGCTGTCAGTTCAAAAACCGAGTTGGCAGAAAAAACTGGGCCTGGAAGTCTCCATGGTTTGAGTTGCCGCTTTATTCCCTTTACAACGAGTTTTTTGTCGACAAACACGACATCGAGTGGAAAGCGACAAAAGAAAGTGTGAATCCAATTACATTGAGAAATCCAAAGAGTTTGATTTTCTGGAAAGCTATCCTTGAACATAAGACCAACCATACGCGTGCCAATGCTATCGGCCTCGATAACTTTTTCGGCGATGGTTATGTTCTTGGTCTGATTAACTAACTTTCTCATTCTATCCTCTTTACCCAAATTTATTTCCCGTAGAAAAACTGTAATGCAACGGGAGCAAAAACCATGATGAAAACGGCTGGTAAAATAAAAGCCATCATGGGCAGGAGCATTGCTTGGGAGGCTTTGGCACCGGCTTTCTCGGCGCGTACAAAACGCTCTAATCTCATTTGTTCCGATTGATCTTTTAAAACTGTCGAGATGCTGGCACCGGTGGCATCGGCATCTGTTAACACGTTGACGAAGCTTGTGACTTCGTTGATATCTAGACGATAAGACATGTCTTTGAGTGCACGCTCTCGCGTGGCTCCCAATGAAATGTCGCGCATTACTTTATCGAATTCGTCGGCGAGAACACTGCCATTGGCTTTTTCAACGATCTTCTTTATCGAGCCAATAAAGTCGAGACCTGCCTCAGTTGAAAGCGCTAACAAATCAATGAAGAAAGGAAGATCTAAAATGACAGCCGTGTATCGCTCTTTCTTAGAACTATTGGCCATCATTCCCGGTAAAAAGAAACCGACGAGGCCGAGAGCGATCGGGATAAAGAGGTTGTAGTCTAGCGAAAGCGCAAACTTCATTACGACAAGGAGAACCGGCAAGAGAATTCCCCAGAGAATTTGCAAGCCAATGTATTCATCGACTGCCAAGGAGGCTTCCCAACCAGCCGTTAGTATTTTGTATTCTACTTTCTTGCGATAGTTCTCACTTTTGATTCTTCGAGCGTGGTGAAGAGTGAGTTGGTGAACGAGGGGGCGGGATGTTTCGATGAGAGGGACTGGCGACTTTTGAGGTTCGTCACCGGTTGCCCACTGAAGTTGTCCCTCAGAGTTATCTCCAAAAATTGAAAGTATAATGAGGTAGACGCTATAACCCGCGAGTACGAGTCCACCGTAAAGTAAAAGATCATTGCTCATAATATCCCCAACAGAGTGTCTATCTCGACGACAAGAAAGACTGTTCTCCAACGTATTCTTAAAGGGCCGTCTTTTAAAAAAATATGGCTCTTCATTAGGAACTATCGGAAATTCCTAGTGAAAACCTGAATTTGCTGAATCGTTTAGCGATCGATTTTTGCCTGATTTGTTAGTTGTAACTATCTAAAATTATTAAATTAATTTGGGTCAATAGGGGTGTTTGGGGAGAACCTAGACTAAAGTTGTAAAATTTCTGGTCGTCCAAATTACAAAAGACCCTCCAAAAGGACCCCTCTGGCCAGATTCTTTACAGTCTGGACGTAGCTTTAAAAAGCTTCCTCTTTTTAGATATTTATGGTCTAAATCAATCATGGCTCCCATTGTTTTAGTCTCCCAGTCCCCCCGCCGGAAGCAGATCCTTGAAGAGGCTGGAATTTCACCTAAAGTTGTTAAGGTCGATATTGAGGAGTTCTTAAATCCAGATTTAAGTATTGAAAAAGCGGTCGCCCAAGTGGCTCGGGCTAAGGTCGAGGCCTACATTCATTCGAATCATTTTGCCAATGAGGATCAGGCAATTTTCATTGGAGCAGATACAATTGTTGTTTTCGAAGGAGAGATTCTCGGTAAGCCGGTCTCCGAACAAGAAGCTCGAGAAACTTTGTTAAAACTTTCAGGCAAGTCACACTCTGTTATTACTGGTTATGCTGTCTTCGTCTCTTCGAGTCGACATTGGATTCAATCTTTCGATCGGACGCAAGTTCATTTTAAATCTCTCGATCGGGAGCAAATAGATCGGTACATAGCAACCGGTGAACCTATGGATAAGGCGGGATCTTACGGAATTCAGGGGCAAGCGGGTGAATTTGTCGATAGCTTTGATGGTGATTTTTTGAACGTCGTAGGTTTACCAATTGCGAAAATTAAGAATGACCTTGCTGAAATAGGAGTGATAATTTGATCGCCGACAAACTTCATTTGGTAAAAAAGAAGATGAGTGAAGCTTGTGTGCGGTCCTCGCGAGATGTATCTAACTTACAGTTAGTCGCAGTCTCGAAAAAGAAAAGTTTTGCTGAGATCGAAGAAGCTTACAGTTTAGGATTACATGACTTTGGTGAAAATTATGTCCAAGAGCTCCAGGAGAAAATGGAACTCAATGGCGGAAGACTGGCCATAAAGTGGCATTACATTGGTCACCTGCAATCCAACAAAGTTAAAGATGTGGTCGGTCAGGTCGAATTAATTCACTCTATAGATCGACTTAAGATTCTAAAGCTCTGTGATGAAAAAGCGCGAGAGTTGGGAGTTCAACAAAAGGTGCTTTTGCAGGTTAACCTCATTAAAGAAGAGACGAAAGGGGGCTTTTCTCCTTCGGAATTAGTGGAGTTGAGTCAATCTTTTGAAAACTATGGGGCACTTAAAATATGCGGCCTAATGTTCTTCCCTCCCCAGGAGAGTGAAGAGGTCTTGCGGAAATTTTATAAAGATGCAGCAGAATTGTTTTCAGAGCTTAAAGAAAAGCTTTCCGCGAACCTTAGCGATCATTTTAACGTCTTATCTATGGGTACGACTCATGACTATCCAATTGCCATCGAAGAAGGTTCTACCTTGCTACGCATAGGAAGTGCCATTTTTGGAGAAAGAAACTAGGAGGTAGAATGTCGAACTTGCTTAAAACTAAAAAGGTAGGGTTTTTAGGGACTGGGAATATGGGGCAAGCGATCATTCGGTCTCTTATTTCAACGGGGACTATTGAGCCCCACAATATTTATGGTGCGAACCGAACGCCCGGAAAACTCAATAAATTAGTAGAATTGACGGGGATCAATGCCGTAGCCAATAACCAAGAACTATTTGATGTGTCTGATATAATTATCATCGGGGTTAAACCCCAGGATTTTAAATCGACGGTAGAAAATCTTTCTTCATTTGTTAATGAAGACCACATAATAATTAGCTTAGCGGCTGGGATTCAGATTAGAGATATTAAAAGGCTGTTACCTGGTGCTCATATAGTACGAGCCATGCCGAATACTCCGATTCAAATCCAGAAGGCCGTCATTGGACTCAGTTTTGATAAGAGCCAATCGCCGGTAAAGTCTTTAGTAGAAGACTTGTTCCAAGCTATGGGTTACGTCACCAGTGTCGATGAGGGCGAAATGTTTGAAGCCCTAATGGTGGCATGTGGAAGTGGAACCGGGTTTGTATTTGAATTAATGCTTTATTGGCAGGAATGGATTCAGGAGCATGGATTTGAGCCAGATGTCGCTCGAAGAATGGTGGTGGAAACGTTCTTGGGTGCTGCCGAGTTAGCTCGTTTTGACAGTGAAGTCGATTTAGAATCGCTTCAACGAAAGGTCACTTCGAAAAAGGGCGTCACGGCCGCTGGACTCGAGTCGATGCGTGAAAACGAAATAGAGCGTGGACTAAGAATCAGCTTTGGTAAGGCCATTATCCGGGACCGAGAGCTAGGAAAACTTTTAGAATGAGACCAGATCTAAACATTTGTCTTGTCCAGAATATGTCTTTTTTATAAGCTTTCCATTGAGTACGAGCTGCCAGGATAGTGGCTTAGGAGGGAAAAACCATGAAAATAGCGCCGATTGATATCGCACACAAAACCTTTAGAAGAAAGTTTAACGGTTTAGAGCCTCAAGATGTCTATAATTTCATGCGTGATGTCGCCGATCAAATGGAAGAGATCATTCGCGAACGGAATTCCCTAAAAGAACAACTCAGAGAAAAAGAACTCTCGGTAATGGAATACAAAGAAAGAGATGAAACTCTGAAGGCGACGATTCAGACGGCTACGAAAATGTCTGAGCAGATAAAGCAGGATAGTGAGAAAGAGGCCAAATTAATTATCAAAGATGCCGAGCATAAGGCAGACGTGATCACTCGAGATGCGAAAGATTCGCTTAAGCAAATCTATCAAGAAATTGCTGACCTCAAGCGATCTCGAATGCAATTTGAAGCCAATCTGAAAGCATTGATTCAAGCTCATCAGGCCATGCTCGATCAAGGAAAGATGTTTACCAACGATATCCAGGCGGGTCCGCGAAGTTCGGCGAGCGGCCAAAGAGACCCGATGGCCAAGAGTCCGACTCGCAATCTCGAGATGAAGTAATCCCTGCAATTGACAAAAATATCCGAAGCCTGGAGTGCTCTCCGGGCTTTTTTTTTGATCTGAGAGAAAAATTGTTTTTTTTTGAATCGATTTTGGACTGAGTCGTCTTAGATATAAGAGTCCTGAACGTTTCCTTAACAATTGCATAGATCGAACAGAGTGGCCCTAATTGTCTAATATTGAGATGGGTTCAATCAGTTTTTATCAGTGGGAAAAGCATTCGCTTTTAGGGATGATAGAAACATGGGGGGAATAGACAATTGGGCCATTTATTTGGGCCAAGAGTTTCGGGGGGAAATAATGGACCAACTGACGAGTAATATTATTGAAGTTTTGTTTTCAGTCTCTGAGGGGACAGAGCTGGAATCGAAGCTCGCATCTAACTCACTATTTAAATCTAATAGTCAGATTATTGAGATTATAGAATTTGATGAAGAATCCGGGTTATACAGTGATTTAGATGAGAGTTTAATCGATCAGCAATTGGTTACCATTTATCAATCGATCCTTAAAAGGGATCCCGATCTTAAAAGTCAAAAATTCTGGAAAGAACTCCTCATCAAGGGTGAAAAAACTATCGAGGATGTCAGAAACGATTTTTCACGTTCTGCTGAAGCCTATGCCATTCGCCTTGTCGATTGTGTGAACAATGGTGGCACGCTTTCTGACTTCTATCAGGTGCCTAAATTTTCAGGCGAAAGACGCTCTCAATCACGTATGCTCAATGATGCAAAAGATAGTTTTCGACCTAGTTACTGGCAGCGCAGCCTCTTAGTGAATTGCATCGAAGAGAGACGCCCCCTTGATCGCATCTATAAACTCATTCAGAAAATCATCAAAGATAACAACGAAGAAGAGATTGAGAAGACAGAATTAATCGCCTAATTAGTCGCGATTAATTCTGTCTTCCAACATTTGTTCAGTATCCTCTAATGGCATACCATCGTCACCAAAACGGGTTGGAGTTGTGAAGCTGTCTTCGTCATCAACACTGATTTTTTCGGTGCGCGATTCGATTTTAAAATCTTCTTCGGTAACTCGTGACGTTTTTTTGCGGAACTTTTTCTTTTTTCCCATTTCGTAGCGAATCCCAAATAAAAAGGAACTACTGTTAGCGGAGTTTTTTCCGTCAATGGTACTATTAAAACCAAGAGCAATCGAAAGGTTGTGGCGGATTTTCATTCCGCCCCACAGGGTTATATCAAGCAGCTCTGGATCTGGGGCGTAGTAAAGAAGGCTAGTACCGTTAACTCGATCCGTGACATCAGTTCGAACAGAGGGTGTGAGAGAAAATTCATCAACTCCGATAAAACTTGTTCCTCGAAGTTGTGCGCCAAACTGAAATTTATTGGTTTGAAAACTACTGCCGATCCCCCAAAACAAGTGACTGGCTAACCCTTCAGTCGGAAAGCGGGCCCCGAGGTTTGTAAATAGGATAACTCGTCCCAGTTTTTTATAGAGGTAAAGTTCAGGGAGAACATAGGAAATTCCATCAGCAGTCAAAGGATCTGTTCGATCATAACTAACGTCATCAAGAGTATAATGGAATTTACCCTTGAAGATGACGCGAACATATTTTTTCCATACGACGTAAGAAAGACCTCCTCCGATTCCTTCCATTGTAAAGTTTGAAGTACTCACCCCTTGATCAGTAACGGCAACTCGATTGATTGCTCCGTAGGCATTGATACGAAAATCTCGATTAAAACTATAGTTGGCAAAGAGTTCTATGCCGAGGGCACTTATATCATTTTCGTTGGGGAGGCGTTCAAATTCTCCGCCGGCAGTGACGTAGTTCGACTCTGACAAGAGGTAAAAGCCTTGAGTTCCGAATTCAATTCCCTTGGACCAAACGGGACTCGGAGGTAGGGGGTCTCGGCCGAAACTTTGGGCCCAAACCGCTGTTGGGCTAACGAGTAATAAAAGGAAAAGTAAGCGACTCATTCTTAAATTTTAGCACGCCGCCATTGGGCGTCAACGACCTTTCGCTTTTGTAGTGATGACTTTCTATAGGGCCTGTGTCAGAAATGAGTTCTAATGAAAAGTAAATCCTCGCTATTTATCGTTATATTCACGGTTTTTATCGATTTGGTCGGTTTTGGCATTATTATTCCTCTCAGCCCTTACCTGGCGCGCCAGTTTTCTGCCGACCCGATAAAAATCGGACTTTTGATGTCCATATTCTCTCTCATGCAGTTTATTTTTTCTCCGCTCTGGGGAACATTGAGTGATCGCTTTGGTAGACGCCCCATTATAATCTTAAGTTTGTTTGGTGCAGGTCTATCCTATATTGGCTTCGCTTTTTCAACGACCTATTGGATGCTTTTTATTTCTCGTGCCTTTGCTGGAACATTTAGCGCCACGATCTCAACGGCTAACGCTTATATTGCTGACATTACCGAAGAGGGGAAAGAGCGCTCCAAAGGCATGGGTTTGATTGGAGCCTCATTTGGTTTAGGTTTTATTTTTGGCCCCTTGATTGGTGCTTTGCTCGCAACTTTAGGCAAGTCGATCGGCGACGCTCCACCGTTTGGTCAAAGCTTCTCAGCACTGGGTGCTGCGGCTCTTTGTTTTGCTAATTTCGCCTTTGCCTTTTTTAAACTTCAAGAAACTCGAATTAAAAACCTTGAAGTCTCCGCTGAAAAGAAAAATCGCTTTAAGAAGTTGTTTCATCATTTTCAGATGCCCAAGGTCGGGTCATTGATGAGTGCTTTCTTTCTTACGAGTTTAGCAATGGCTCTTATGGAAGTCATGCTATTCCCCTTTGTCGAAGATGTCTTTGGCTGGGGGATTGAAAAAGCGAGTTATGGTTTCGCCTACGTCGGTTTCGTAATGGTTTTTGTTCAGGGATATCTGATTAGAAAGCTATTAAAGAAACACTCCGAGAGAGGGCTACTTCTCTTTGGGCTCGTTGTCATGGCTGTGGGTCTTGGCGGCATTGCCTTCTCTCCGAGTATCGCATTGCTCGCAGTGACCATGACGTTGCTGGCTCTAGGGAACGGAATTATGCGCCCTCCTATCATGGGTTTGATTTCTGGATATTCCTCAAAAGATGAGCAGGGGCAAGTTATGGGTGTCACCCAGAGTTTATCGGCCCTCGGTCGGATTCTTGGTCCAGTCATTGGTGGTTGGTTCTATCAGCACATATCTATTGGCAGCCCCTTTATTCTATCGGGCGCTCTGACCTTTTTAGCTTTTTTAGTAGTCGTCCTAAGACTAAAACCTGACACTTCTACTTAATTTTATAAAAGCGGCGTCATAACACTTGTTGAACTAAGTTTTACCCTTGTTGACTTGTCCTTTGCACACATTGCTTTATGCTAGATCTTCGAGCTAAAGGGGAGAATCCATGGAAAACCGAGTCTTTGTTGAACAAATTGAAACGGCGGTTCCCGCCCACCAGATGCACCAAAAATTTGTCGATTTCATTCCCCAACTCTTGAGCGATAAGAGACAGCTGAGCTTGTTTAAGCGCCTCGAAAAAAAATCGGGCATCAGTAAGAGATACAGTGTTCTCGCACCCGATAAGAGTCCTAAAATTTTGGATGATGAGGGGTTTTATAAATTGGGAGCTTTCCCATCGACCGCTGAGAGAATGAAAAAATATGAGGACGAAGCATTTCATTTAATGTCTCAATGCCTGGAACCTGTTTTTAAAAAACATGATCCCAAATCTTTTACTCACCTTATAGTTTCAAGTTGCACGGGGTTTTACGCTCCGGGTCCGGACTTGGATCTCATTTTTAAGCTTGGACTTTCTCCTAATGTGGAGAGGTCACTCATTGGTTTTATGGGATGCTATGCCGGAATCAATAGTTACAAGGCGGCCTATCACATTGTTCGATCTCAACCTGAGTCTAAAGTTCTTGTGCTTAATCTTGAACTCTGTAGTTTGCACCTGCAAGAGAGTCGCGAAGTTGAAGACCTTTTGTCATTTTTATTGTTCGCAGATGGTTGTGCGGCCAGCGTTGTCTCTGGAGAGAGTTCTCCCCTTGAAATCAATTCATTTCACTGTGATGTCTTAGCTGAGGATAAAGAGCTGATTACCTGGAGGGTCGCGGACTCGGGTTTTCTAATGCATTTAGATACGAAAGTTCCGCAGGCTCTGAAGCAAGGAATTCTCCAGTTAGGGGATCGTTTTAAAGAGCGAGTCCAATTGCAGGACAAGTCTCTTTTTGCCATTCACCCGGGTGGAAGAGCCATTTTAGATGCTGTTCAAACTGGTTTAGAGATCGCCGAAGAGGACATGTCTTATTCTCGCTTTGTACTCGATAACTTTGGCAACATGTCTTCACCTTCAGTCGTTTTTGTGATGAAAGAAATCATGAAGGACATTAAGACCGATGGGTCGGGTATTGCGCTCGCCTTCGGACCCGGACTGACGGTTGAAACCATGTCATTTACTAAAAGTGCACTATGATCGATTTCAGTCAAAGGACTTATGCCGAAGAACTCATGGATAGTGGTGACTATTCGAAGAAAGAGTTTTTTCAGTGTCTGACTGAGTTGGAGCAAATCAATCGCTTCACCGCCGCTTATTTTCCTTTGAGTCAATTTTTAGAAAGAGTCTACAATCATGAAGATTATAAGGTTAAGCCGATGCGGGTACTCGATGTCGGTTTTGGCTTTGGGGATAGTTTGCGGTATCTCGCTCAGTGGGCTCAAAAGAAAGACTACAATATTGAGTTTTTAGGGCTCGATCTCAACCCCGAATGTGTGGACTTGGCAGCAGCTCACACAGATCCATCTTTAAGGGTTCAGTATCGGCGGCAGTGCGCCTTTGAGTGCAGCAAAGAGGACTCTTTTGATGTCATTATGAATTCTCTTTTCATGCACCATTTGGGCGATCAAGAAATTCGCAATTTCGTAAAATGGATGGACCAGAGTTCGACTCGTGCTTGGATCATCAACGACCTTCACAGGCATCCGTTGGCTTATTATTTTATTAAGTATGTAACAAAGCTGGTATCGAAAAATCGTCTTATTAAAAATGATGCCCCATTGTCTGTGGCCCGAAGTTTTAGCAAAGACGATTGGAAGAGATACATTGGGCAGGCGGGAATTAGTGCCGATGGTATAAAGATCGACTGGTACTGGTCTTTTAGAATTCTCGTATCGAAGATCCACGCAAAAACTTAAATGGAGAGTTACACTGAACTTGCAGGTCTATGACGCTTTAATTGTTGGTGGTGGTTTAGCGGGAAGCTTAGCGGCAATTCATTTGGCGGAAAAAGGCTTGCGAGTCTGCCTCTTTGAAAAAGAAAAGGCTCCACATCACAAAGTTTGTGGCGAGTACCTCAGTGAAGAGGCTTGTTATTACCTCGAAGAAGTTGGTTTTGATTTTAATTTTGCTCAGTCGCCCTTGATCGATGACTTTTCTTTTCACGCTCCAAAAGTCAGTTTGCAACAAAAATTGCAGCGTAAAGCTCGCGGAATTTCTCGGTTTCTTTTGGATCAATTTTTACTCGACAAGGCTGAGTCCCTAGGAGTTCAGGTCCTATTGGGTGAGAGAGTGAAGGCTTATAAAAGAGAAAAAGAATATTATTTAATTGAAGGACAAAACCAAAAAGTTTTGGCCCCATTACTTCTCCTAGCAACTGGAAAGCATGACCTGCCAAAGCTTCATAAGCGTGTCGGAAAAGAAAGGGATCTTGTCGGTTTTAAAATTCACTTGGATTTGACTCCAGCCCATCAACAGAATCTCGAGAACAGTATAGAGTTATTCAGTTTTGAAGGTGGCTATGGTGGTCTATCGCCGATAGAGGCAGGCCGTTTTAACCTCTGTTTTTTACTTGAAAAGAAGAAACTCAAAGATCATAGCCTCACCCATTCCTGGGAGCTCCTTCAATCATATCTTTCGGAGAGAAATGGAGTTCTCGCCGATCGGTTGAGGATGAGCCAAAAGCGAATGGATCGCCCGGTTACTATTTCGGGTGTTCCCTATGGCCACATGTTGGACCCATCCAAGGTACCACCCGGTGTCTTTTTATTGGGAGATCAGGCCGCCGTCATTCCTTCTTTTACGGGAGAGGGGATGAGTATTGCCCTTTTGTCAGCGCGGATGGCGACAGATCTGATCGTTAGCCACAAATTTTCGCCGAGCGCGAGTCATAAGTATCACGATTACCTGGCTCGAATTCTCAAGGGGCGGATGAATTTAGCCCTTCCTATACACAGCCTCATGCGCGGTCCCTTGGCCTCTATTGTGGGGCACTCCATAAAGTGGGTTCCAGGGGTTGTTCCATTTCTCTTTGAAAAAACCAGGTGTCCCGAAGCCTACTATTGGAGGACGATGGGGTAATAATTTCACCCCGTTTGGCCCTCTATTGCCATTGAGAGGCTATAGAGCCTGGTCTTGGTCTTGCTCATTTTAGCAACCGTGAAATCTATAGCGACTTTTCTCTTCATTTTATCTTTAGCCTTGGGCCACTTCGCCTTTATTCAGGCTCCAGAGAAAGAGCCTCAACTGAGTCCTCAGGATGTCATGAAATCCGTTGAGCAGGTTGATGAAATCAACAAAAACTCCTTTAAAACCTGGATTCGACCTACGAACTAATCCTCCTCACAGACTGCGACACGGCTTGTCTTTTGCGCTGATTTTGATACTTTAGGTCTCTAGCTCGACTGTCGAGATATCCAATGGAGAATGCAATGAGTGAATTATCGGATCGGTACTCCCATGCCGAAGTAGAAGACCGAATTTATAAATGGTGGGAAGAGAGCGGTCACTTCAAAGCTGAAGACCGGTCTACCAAACCGCCCTTTTCAATTATTCTTCCTCCGCCGAATGTCACTGGTTTTTTACACATGGGGCATGCTCTCGATCATACTATTCAAGACGTTCTCGTTCGTTGGAAGAGAATGAGCGGCTTTAACACCCTTTGGATGCCTGGAACAGATCACGCGGGAATTGCTACTCAATCAGTTGTCGAAAAAGAACTTCGTAAAGAGGGAACCAATCGCCTAGAAATGGGCCGAGAAAAATTTCTAGAGCGGGTCTGGGATTGGAAAAAACAATATGGGGATCGCATCTATAAGCAAATGCGCCGACTTGGAGACTCTGTAGATTGGGATCGTGAGGTCTTCACACTTGACGACAATGTTTCTAAAGCTGTTCGAAAAGTTTTCGTAAGTCTTTATAAAAAGGGTCAGATCTACAAAGGAACTCGACTCGTGAATTGGTCACCTCCATTAGAAACAGCAATCTCTGACCTAGAAGTTGAGTATAAAGAACAAAAGGGTAGTCTTTGGCATCTCGACTATCCCGTTGAAGGTACTGACGCTAAATTAACCGTAGCCACCACTCGACCAGAAACTATGTTGGGCGATACTGCCGTTGCTGTTCATCCTGAAGATGACCGCTATAAGGATTTTATCGGGAAGAATGTTATTCTTCCTCTTACGGGTCGAAAAATTCCAATTATCGCAGATGAGTACGTAGAGCGCGAGTTCGGAACGGGTGTTGTTAAGATAACACCGGCTCATGATTTCAATGATTATGAAATTGGTAAGCGCCATGACCTTGAGTTTATAAATCTTCTCAATATCGATGGAACCTTGAATGAAAATGCTGCGCAATTTAGGGGTTTAAAAACTCAAGAGGCTCGCAAGCAGGTGGTAAAGGCTCTAGAAGATGAAGGAGCTCTCAACAAAATTGAACCCTATAAAAATAAAGTGGGTTACTGTTCGCGATCTGGTGCTGTCGTTGAGCCTTACTTATCTGAACAATGGTTTATGAATGTTTCGGAAGTGGCAGTACCTGCTAGACATGTCGTCGAAAACGGAAGCACCGTTTTTGAACCAGAGCAATGGACGAAGACCTATCTCCACTGGATGAATATTCTTGAGGACTGGTGTATTTCGCGACAACTTTGGTGGGGACATCGAATTCCAGCCTGGTATTGTAAGAGCTGTCAGCATGTCACTGTTAGTGAAACTGATCCAACAGAATGTGAGTCTTGTAAAAGTAAAGAGCTAGATCAAGATTCCGATGTGCTCGATACCTGGTTTAGCTCGGCCCTGTGGCCATTTAGTACCATGGGTTGGCCTCAAGAGACTGAGACCCTGAAGACTTTTTATCCAACTAATGTTCTTGTTACTGGGCACGATATTATTTTCTTTTGGGTGGCTCGTATGATGATGATGGGCCTTGAATTTAAGGAAGATGTTCCATTTAGGAAAGTTTATATTCATGGCTTAATTAGAGACTCTCAAGGGCGAAAGATGTCTAAGTCTCTCGGTAACTCGATTGACCCAGTTGAATTGATTGAAAATTACGGAGCGGACTCCCTTCGCTTTACCTTAATGTCTTCGCTCGCAGCAGGAAGAGATATAAAGTTCTCTCAACAAAGACTTGAGGGGTACCGCAACTTCATGAATAAAATATGGAATGCGACTCGCTTTGCCCTGGGAGCTTTGAAAGACTTTGAAGTGCCGGCCGAGGGCGTGAATGCGCTTCCGTCAAAATCAAATATGTCGGTTGCGGATCAGTGGATTGTTTATAAGACTCAGCAAATTGAAGAAGATGTGAATCGCAACCTCGAGCAGATGAATTTTCAAGAGGCTGCGCAGAATGTTTATTCATTCGTTTGGCACGAGTTCTGTGATTGGTATCTGGAGTTTGTTAAGCCCGTTGTTTACGGTGATGCTAGTGATGATCGTAAGGCTAGTCAGTTAGTTCTTGCCCAGACATTAAATCGAATCATGCGTCTTCTTCATCCTTTTATTCCGTTTATAACAGAAGAACTTTATGCCAAATTGCCGATCAAGTCAGAGGCTTTGATCGTCGAAGAATTTCCGACTCCAGAAAAAGATGCTCAGTGGTTGTCACTTGGATCAGAGGAAGCGGCAAAAGAGATGGAAATGGTTAAAGACGTCATTTCTGCCATTCGAAACATTAAAGGGGAGAATCGCATCAAACCCAATATTGAAATTGATGTTCGTTTAGCTCCTTTTGATGATACGGCCCAAAAGATATTAGGGTCCAACAAAGTTGAGATCATGCGCCTAGGTCGATTGAAGACTTGCGAGATCGGTGAAGAAGGAAATCTCTCGAAGTGTGCGGTGACTCCTGTTCATAGTTCAGGTCATCAAATTAGTGTGATTGTTCCTCTTGAAGGCCTTGTTGATATTGAAGAAGAGATTAAGAGGATTAATAAATCAATGGAGAAAATTCAAAAAGACATTGGCGTACTCACAAAGAAGTTAGGTAACGAGAACTTTGTGAAGAATGCTCCAGAAGATTTAGTGGCAGCAGATAAAGAGCTATTAAGTTCCCTTAAAACTCAGCTTTCTGGGCTCCAAGAGAGTTTGAATCGACTTTCATAAATTACACTTGTAACTATTCTTTCCAAACTCCCATGGCTTATCTATAGGTGTTTTTGTGGCGGTTTCTTGTGGGAGTTTTTTGTATAGAAACCTCCCGGCTGTCGATAAAACATTAGACAGTGAATTTCAAATTGTGTCTCTATTAGCCAGTGTTTCGATTTGGGACAGATTCCTTTCGGCTCAGGCCTTGCTCTAGTAAAGGCTAACAAGGAGAGTGCAATGAGAGTGGTAATTGGAGTGCTATTAGCGCTAGGGCCGATCTGTGCCTGGGCGAACTGCAATGGCGTGAGTAGTTCAGCCTATCAAAATTTATATCAAGATTTTTCAGACTTTTTAGCGATCGATGGACTCCGCCCCTATGCTGGTGGTTACGGCCAAGTTTCAGGTGGTGACCATACACGAGCCATGGCTTGTGCTCAGGTGAGTGCGGCCGAAAGACAAATGGGCGAAGCAGAGAATGCCTGTCAGTCTGCACGAACAGATGGAGAGCAGCTGCAAACGGCTCTAGCAGGTCTTTCTGGCGAAGGGGCCCGTCGCAATGGCGCAAATATCGGTTTTTCGACCACCAATCTCAGCAGCGGTTACGCGAGGATTCGATATCGAAGCCCGATGGTAGTATCACCGCAAATAAGCACAGATGGTGGTTCAGCCGAGGCGGTCGCTCGAGCAATTACGACCGAACTTTTGAACCCACCTGAAGGTTACGATTATCCAGTTGTATTCGCCGTTCCAAGTGGCGATACATCAGGCGGTGGGCAGGAGGCCGTAGTCCGTTCCGAAGGTATGCAAGTTGGAAAGCGCTACTTTGTAAAACGCTGTACAACTGAAGGCGGCGAGTGTCTATTCTTCATGCACGAATTGGTACCAGTTCCAGAGGCAAATGGTCGCCAGTCCTATGGCCTCCTAACGACCTTGGTGAATTTTTCTGGAAACTATCGAGTGGATGAGGCTTCTTCTTTAACCCTGATAAGGGATCTCGATTGTACAAACAGTGAAGAGAGCAATCTTGTCGCTGTTTATCAGCACGATGAATACACGACTAACGATACCGAGATCGTCGGAAATATCAGTGGGCCATTTGCTGGAGTTTTGGCCAATCGATTGGCTGATAACTTTGGGTCGATTCTGCAGCCTATTCGTGAACGCCTTGGGCAAGATGATATTGTAGGGGCTGATCGTCGATTAGCATCGGTAGTTGGTGGTGCTAACGAGAATTGAAATTGAATCTTACGAAACAACTAGAAAAAATAAAGGGGACGGATTCGTCCCCTTTGTGGTTAAAGGTTAGGGTCGTCGGGTATATCCATGGGTTCGTCACCGACTGGTGGGGTTGGTGTCGGCGTAGGGTCCATGTCTGTATCAGGTGTTGGAGTTGGCGCCGGTGTCGGATTCGGTGTAGGCGTCGGATCGACATCTGGAGCCGGAGTTGGTGAAGCGTCTGGTGTCGGAGTTGGAGTCGGCTTCACAGTACAATATTTAATGTCCACCAAAGAACGATCTTGACCAGGTTCAGGCAAGTAAACTTCTTTGGTATCTTCAAGGTATTCAAATGGAGCCGCAAGACCGTCCACCCAGACTTCAATTGACTCTTTGTCTATATTATCTCTTTCTAGTTTTACTCTGGTAATTAGATTCAGTTGTTTAGTGGCAAGTAAGCCGATATCGGCTAAGCCCTGTTCGTAATCACCATTGGCAAGATCAATGCTTAAACCTTTGTTGATTGCAATTGTTTCGAGATAACCGTAGCCGACTTCATTTTCGCCGCCGCTAGGAACCGTATCTACATTGTTATAGGTAATCCCCGCGATTAATAGGGGGAGGTCACCTTTTAGCTCGCGAAGTCCCGCGACAACGGATTCAGGAGTGACATCGGCGCAATCTCTCTGGAATGCTTTAGGTTCGATTTTATTGGGATCGTATACCGGGGTCACTCCATCGGGGTATCGAGCACAGATATCATTTTCATCGGCGATCCAGATCACAGCAAGAGCGGCATCTTCTCGCAAGAAACCAGATTCTTGAGTGCACTTTAGATTACTTTCTTTGAGCATTTGTGTAACGGAGTATAGGCCTTCCTCTCCACCATCTGAATAACTGTCACCCTTGGTCCTTGTCAGTTTGTTCTTTAAGTGCCTTTGGATGTCATTAAGACTCAATTCAGCTGAATCCAAAACAATGGGTTCGTGATGACTTGATTTATAGAGATGACCTGAGTACTTACTTTTACTTCCGTGGCCGAGGAGCACACCAATTCGATAGTCAGCTTCTTCGGGAAGTTCATTGACAAAGGCTTCGATTCCTTCGGCAATGGCAGCCCTTTCTTGAGCGAGTGAACCAGAGGTATCTGTCACAAATAGAATATCGATCTTACGAGTAATTTCAGCTTCGGGCTGTTCAACTCGTGTGGCGTAACACATATCTTCAACGACAGGTGGATCTACTTCTTGAGGCATTTCTTCGTTAACAAGAAGAGCGTCATCAATGAGCTCAATATCTCCTTGCTCGAGTTCACAAGCACCTAAGATAAGTGCAGTGAGGGCAAGTAAAAGAATTTTTCCCAGATTACTGAGAGTCAATCGTTCCATGCTTTTCTCCTAATTAACGTACAACCTTTTCAGATCATCTCGGAGCTTACATGAACAAAATCTGATCTCTTGAATTCATTTCACAGGACCAAGGGCTAGCTGTCAAATTTCAAATTACACTGAGTGTGAAAACTAAATAGACGAAACTTTTGAACAATAAAAAATTTTTTGCGTGAAGAAAATGAAAGTCTATGAATCGAAGGAAAGTTATGGGAACCGTAGATGTTTTTAACAAAAAAGAGCCTCAAATAGATTTGAGACTCTTTAAAAAAAATCAGAAAATTTATCGATCTAAAACAACTCTCGAAGTTAGTATCGAAATAAAACATTCAATTTGAAAAATTAGGCGAGACCAATCTCCTTCAACCTTTGCATAAGAAAATCTTGAGCAGTGATATCTGGGTATTTAGCTCCCTCTCCTTTGCAAGAATCCAGGCAGCTTAAAACTGCTTCGGGGTGAGGGTGCATAAAATAAGGCATTGAATAGCGATTGGTATTGCTATCATCCGGATTTACAACTCGATGGGTTGTGGACGGAATGACTTCATTTGTGAGTCTCGAAAGCATGTCTCCTGAATCCACAATAATAGAATTGGGGTCAGACTCTATCGATAGCCACTTACCATCACGGTCTTTTAGTTCGAGGCCTGAGGCCGAAGCACTCACCAAAAGTGTAATGAGATTAATATCCTCGTGGGCAGCGGCACGTATGGCTCTCGGATCACGATCTTCAGGGAGTGGAGGGTAGTGTAAAAGCCTCAAAATGGAATTTCCGTCTTCGATCATATTACTGAAGTAATTTTTTTCAACGCCAAGTGGATGTGTGAGAGCCTCTAAAATAATTTCTCCACAGCGATCGAGCTCGCTATAGATACGAGTAAATACATCTTTGAATTCTGGAAGTTCAGAAGGCCAAAGGTTTTGTGGGTAAACCTGTGAATACTTGTGGTTTTCAGGGAGTTCCCTTCCGACGTGCCAAAACTCCTTAAGGTCAGCAACGGCTTGATCCTTCGCATGTTCCACACCGAAAGGTGTATAGCCTCTTTGGCCTCCACCATTCTTTGAAACATAGTTTTTCTTTGTGTCGTCAGGAAGAGAAAACAAAGCTTCCGAAAGAGAGTAGGCTTTGTTGAGTAACTCATTGCTAATGGGGTGATCTTTTAAAACGATAAATCCGTACTCTTTAAGACCCATGAAAAGTTGGTCGATAAATTCTTTCTTCTCTGAATCTGAACCTTCTAGGTACTGGGCTAAACGTAATTCGGGGACTTTTCTTTGCTCCATAGAACTCTCCTTCAAGCGCCATCTTTAAGTGATTCCAGGTATTTAATCAATAGACCTTGAAAGTTTTTTAGGAGGATCAGAGTTTCATGGGCAAGAATTTTGAAGGCCAAAGGGGCCGAGAGGGGCGAAACCCTGCCTAGTTCTTTTGCGGTTTCTTATATCCCTGACTAATTTCAATGATTTGCGCCTGAGTCCCTTCGAGTTGAAAGACGACATTGTAGTCTTCGACTAAAATCGCATAACGATTGCCGTAGGGATGGGGATTCTCTCTGTCGCCCTTGTAGGGTAGGGCCCGTGGGTCCAATTCGATGGTTCTCGTAAAGAGGGCTTTAAGTCGTTCCGCTTCTTCTTTTGAGGGATTGCCCGGTATTTCTGGAAATGAGCTTAGGTTGACCTGGAGTTGTTGGTCATCAATCTGATCGGTCCATGCCCCTTCGGCGTGATCGACTCGATCGGCTGAGGGGATATAGGGCTTAATATCGATAATGGGAGTACCGTCTACCAAATCGAGTGACGAAACATAGATAATTCCATTTTCGATTCGTTCAATTTTTACCACTGAGAGCCCAATTGGATTCGCCCGGTGGGGACTTCGAGTCGAAAAGACGCCGGTTTTTTTGCCATTGAGTCGCGGTGGATGGATGCTGGCTTTGAATCCCGAAGAGCGGTTGAGATGAAAGTGAAAAAGAACCCAAAGGTGAGAAAACTCTTCGAGTCCCTTTAAGGACTGTTCGGGGTTTAACCTTGGGTTTAAATGAATTTCTCCCCTTGAATCGGGATTGAGGTGAGGTTGTCTAGGTGTACCAAACTTTTCATTGAAACTGGATTTTATGACACCAATGGCCTCGTAGGTAAATTTCATGGGTCTGGGTATAGTGCAATTTTTCAGAAAGGCCAAGTACTTCAAATTGATACATGGGTAATTATTGAAAAAGTTATTGGGTCTGTAACATCTCGAGTGATGGGTGCGAATACTTGATTAATAGGGGAGACTGGAGAATAGTAGGTTTATATGAGTCTTAACAAAAATACATTTTTCATTTTACTCGTATTCTTACAGGTTTTTTTGCCAAGTGTGAGTCATGCAGGGGATTGGAAGTTTCGTGCTCGCGAGACCTATGATCAGTTTCGAATTAAAAATTCTGGGACTGAAATTAAATATTCTGGTTTGAGTAACACAATTAATTTTTGGAAAGAGGAACCTTTTGACCTTTCATACGGATTTGCATTTGGACCTGTTATTGGAGGGGCAAAAACAGACGAGATGACTGCTCCTTTGGGAGATAAAATCAAACTTTTCTTTGTAGGAAGTGAGATCAAATACTTTCCTCTCAAAGATTTTGGTCTCTATACCCGTGGTGGAATCTACTATGATTTCTTAGAAGTATCTGCGGGGGATTCGCCTGACGGAGCTGGTCTATATGCAGGTGCTGGCTATGAGTTCAAGATAGGTAAATTGGGTCTTTCTCTGGAGGCTGGCTTGAGGAAAGCAGAGCTCAGTCGAAATACAGGCCTAGAAGCCCTCAGTTTTGCCTTAGGGCTCCATTTTTATAAATTTTAAGGAGCCAATTCTTGCTGCAGAATTTTCTATTTTGCCTGAGGATTCGCGCCTTTAGTTTGTATGTCGGATTTAAAGGTGATAGTTTTCTCTAAGTATGTCAAAGAATCTATTAGAAGGCTTAGTTAAGCGACATCCCGACGGTTTTGGTTTTCTGATTCCAGAAGACCGTGAGCACCCCGATGTTTATATTTCCAAACACGATATGCTTGGGGTCATGTCCAATGATCGAGTGAGTGCCCGTGTCTTCCCCTCCAGAAAAGGGGATCGCTTTTATGGAGAGATCGAGGATGTCCTCGAGCGTTCCACAACTCGAGTTGTGGGAGTGTACTCTCAGCTCAACGAGAGAGAAGGTTTGATTCTCGATTCTTCAAAAGCATGGGGTGCTGATCTTAGAATTTTTTCGGAAAATGCAATGGGAGCAAAAAATGGAGAGTTGGTTTCTGCTGAAATCCTCTCTTATCCCAGTGCTCGAGGAGACTTTTTAGGAAAGATCACTCAGGTTCTTGGTGACGCAGAGGATGCGCTTAATGATATCCACAAAGTAATTATAGCCAATGAAATTCCCGATGAATTTCCTAAGCAGGTCGTTAAAGAGGCTGAAGTTTTTGGTACCGAAGTCACCGAAAGTGACAAAGAAGGACGAGTCGATCTTAGAAACATTAATTTGATAACTATTGATGGTGTGACCGCCAAAGATTTTGACGATGCTATATGTGTCGAAACCGAAGATCGAGGTTTTAGGTTGTGGGTTGCCATCGCGGATGTCAGTCACTATGTGAAAAAAGAAACAGCCCTCGATGAAGAAGCCTACCAAAGAGGTAATAGTACTTATCTTCCAAACTATGTGGTTCCGATGCTTCCGGAGAATCTCTCTAACGGTTTATGTTCTTTGAATCCAAAGGTTGATCGCCTCTGCATGGTATGTGAAATGTTAATTTCGTTTCAAGGCGAGGTATTAGAATCTGACTACTATGAAGCAGTCATGTGTAGTAAGGCTCGAGTCACCTATGGCGAAGCACAAGAAATTATCGAGGGCGTGGTTCTCGAAGAATTTGATCATGTCAAAGAAAATATCCTTCGAGCAGCTGACTTGGCAAAAGTGCTAATGGGCAAGAGATTTAAAGAAGGCTCCTTAGATTTAGAAATACCTGAAACTGAGGTATTGGTAAATTCCGATGGTATTCCAGTCGATATAACAAGAAACGAAAGAATTTTTTCTCACCGTTTAATTGAAGAATTAATGTTGATTGCGAATGTCACAGTAGCAAAGGTTTTTAGAGAGGCTGAAATTCCAGCCATCTACCGAGTCCATGAACCTCCTAAAGAAGAAGATGTTAGTTTACTTCAGCAGTTCCTTCATTCTTTCGGAGCCAAAGGAAGGGTCACTGGGGGAAAGCTGCAAAAGAAATTAACTAAGGCTCTGCAAGAGTTTCGGGGAACGCCTCAAGCGCAAGTTCTCAATATATTAACCTTACGTGCAATGAGCCAGGCCCAGTATTCGGCTGATAATATAGGGCACTTCGGCTTAGGTTTCGACGACTACACACATTTTACTTCTCCGATACGAAGATACCCAGATTTAATTGTTCATCGCTTGTTAAAGAGTTTAAAGTACCCTGCTTATGCCGGTGATCGCATGACCGAAGAAGATCTTGCTTCTGCGGGAACCATGTTGTCGGCGACCGAGCAGAGGTCGGTCAAAGCGGAGAGACAGGTTATTTCAATCAAAAAAGCCCGCTTTATGTACCCACGTCTCGGTGAAAACTTTGAAGGCGTAATTAGTTCAGTCGCCAAGTTTGGAGTGTTTGTTCTTCTGAGAAATTTCGATGTCGATGGGCTCATTCGTCTCGATGATTTGGGCCCCGATCAATTTGAGTTTGATGAAGAGAAGCTTCAGCTTGTTGGTAAGCGGACGGGAATGCGCTACTCCATAGGGGATAGCCTAGAAGTCACACTGGCTAATGTCAGTATCGATGAAGGACGTATTGATTTTGTATTAAAAGATCGTATCGATAGGCAAGAACGAGAAGTCGATAGAGACATTTCCCTGGGTGATAAGAGACTCAGAGTTAAAAAGAAAAAATCAAGAGAGCATTCTTTGGCGCGACGAATGAAAAAACGGGGCTCCGGTAAAAAGAATGAGGGAAATTCAAGTAAGAAATCCAAATCTAAGAATTCGAATTCGACGAACTCTAAGAAAAAATCGAGCGGAAAGAAGAAGTCACTTGTTGATATTCTCGATGAAAGAGTGAGTCGTTCGAGTAAGAAGTCAAAGACGAGTCGTAAAGGGAAGAAGGCGGCGCCGTCAAAGAAACGTAAAAAGAAAAAAAAGTAGGGCTTAGGTCATGGGGATAATTCATAGCTCAACACAAATTGGTAAAACATTAAAAAATGCAGGGCGCTTAAGAACCATTGTAGCAACTTTTGCAAAATTTGGTTTTCAAGATGTGACTGAAAAAATCAAGCTTGGCGGATTTCTACTCAAGCGATTTCATCGCCCTGAATACGACGATTTCACGACAGCCCAGAGAATGCGCATGTGTTTTGAGGAGCTTGGCCCCACCTTTGTAAAATTCGGTCAAGTCTTGGCGACTCGTCCAGATTTAGTGCCTTCCGACTTTGTGGACGAATTTAAGAAATTGCAAGATCAGGTGAGTCCTCTTCCATATTCAGAAATTAAAAAAGTTATCGATCATCAATTTGGAAATGTTGACGATGTGTTCTCGCACTTTGATGAGCAGCCATTTGCCGCCGCAAGTATCGCTCAGGTTCACCCAGCAATTCTCAAAGACGGCACTGAAGTTGTCGTTAAAGTTCAGCGCCCGGGAATCAGGGAGATCATTGACGACGATGTTTCAATACTTTACTTCCTTGCGGACCTTCTGCAGAAAAATTTTGAAGAACTAGAAGTGTTTAATCCAGTCGGGGTTGTCGATGAATTTTTTAAGACCCTAGAGCTAGAAACTAATTTTATCGTCGAAGCCAATAACATCAGACGTTTCACTGAGAATTTCAAAGATAATCCACAAATCGTTATTCCCAAAGTTTATCTTGAGTATTCAGGTCGACAAGTTTTGGTCATGGAACATCTCAACGGATCTCCACTTCACTCTTTAAAGGATATAGATCGGTCTGAGAAAGAAAAATACATCAAGGCCGGAATTAAAGCCTTTTTTAGAATGGTGTTTAAGCACGGTCTTTTTCATGGTGATCTTCATGCGGGTAACATTTTTATTTTGCCAGAAGGTAAAATTGGACTCATCGATTTCGGTGTAGTTGGTCGAATTGGAAGTCGAACGAGTGACTCTATTGCTGCCATGTTTGTTGCCCTTGCTACCGAAGATTATGAACGTTTAGCCTACGAGTATGTCGATTTGGCTCCCTATGATGAGCGAATTAATGTCGACCGATTTACAAGGGATTTGCGGGAACTCATAGCTCCTTATTTTGGATTGACGTTAAAATCTGTGAATCTCGGGCAGTTGTTGATGGAATCGACTTCATTGGCGGCGAGGCATCGGATTAAAATTCCTTCCGATCTTATGCTGTTTTTCAAATCGATCGTGACGGTTGAAGGTATGGGCCGCCAGGTGATCTCGGATTTTGATCTTCTACCCTATGCTCTCGATTTTGCGTCTGAACTCGTAAAGACCAAATATGATGGCACCAAACTCCTGACGGACCTCTCTCACATAGGTAGGGAATCTTCAACTCTTCTCTATTCAGCACCAAGACAGATTAAGCAAATCTTGAGACGGATTAATCATCCCGATTTTGCAATTAAGATTGATCACTTGCAAAGTGAAGCCGTGAGGCGTTCGATGGATAACTCCGCCAATATACTCTATTTGGGAATTCTCATTGGAAGCATGATTATTGGCGGTTCACTGTCTCTTGGCGATGAGTCCCAGTACACCGTACTCGGACTCCCCGTGGTCAGCGTCTTCTTTTACACCTTATCTTCATTACTATCGCTCTTGGCATTTTATAATTACATAAAGAAATAGTAAACTGACCCATATTCCTGTGTTTTTGGTACGAGGAGAATCAGGTTCTAGTTGTTCCAAGTATTCTAGGAGTCCATTTTTAGGGCCGGGCTCCTGCCCTTCTTGCCCAGATCGCATCCGGCTGGCAAGAGCCCTAAAAATGAACCCCCATAACACTTTCCACAAAGAATGATTCTCCTCGTTCCACAAACAAAGAATTTGGATTCAATTTACAAACTGAACTAAGAGAAGGTTACTTTCTTCCGGCGTTTCAATAGAAAGGTGTTGTGAAAATAGGTGTAGATATCAAGACGATCCTGAAGATGGTGAATTGTTTTAGATGTGCACCAAGTCCTTCTTACCAAACACCCCAAATTATCTCGAATCATGGCACAGGTGTGATTGAGATAAAAAAGAGGGTCGAAGCCTCCTTCTTTGAGTTCCCCTTGACCAACGACACATCCTCTTCTTCCTCGATACTGGATGTAGTTGGCCTCAGGGAAATGCCGAGTAACACTTTTTATGTAATGGGGATTTTGGTCGGATTCGACCGTAACCGGAGGCCCAAATGTGTTTTTAAGGTCCTGAAAAAGTTGCTCTCTCGTTTTGTGCCTATGATCGTTTCTTCTACCATATTTTTTTCGAGACCTTTTTGCAAGTAGGCCCTTGGCGGGCATGATGGAAGCTCTCGCTCCCAAAATTCTTTGAGTGTACTTTTCCACGACCACCGTAATGCTTAAGGGTTTCATTTTACTGTGTTCGAATGTTTCCATATCATCGAAAAGAATTTCTTGAACTGACGAACTTTCGATTAACTGTTTTCGATTTTTTTCTCGGGCGATCCGAGCTAGAAAACTAATTTTCTTAGCGACTGTATTTTTACTAATGCCCAGAAGAAGGGCGATTCGTCTCTGGGAGTTCTTGCTGGCGATAAGTTTGAGGATCATCGAATTCAGGTGCCGTTTATTTTGGTGGATGCATTTTTGTGTTGAGGCTTTGGAAAAAGTGGTATTACAACGAATGCATTTAAATCGTTGGATGAATTTATAGTCTGACTTTCGTTTGAAAAATCCGTGTTTTCGAATTTTGCCGTGTTGGTGAGTGCATTTCGGGCAGTATCTCTTCATAGTTTAGAGATACTGCACCTAATGCGCCAGGCATCTGAAACCAGGTTTCCACATTAAATTGGGTCAGTTTAATCTATTTAAATTCAAGTCGAATCAAGAAGCCGTCATTCTTTTCGAAGAGGTTGTCACCTTTAAACCAAAAGCCATGGAGACTAGCCTCAACGAAGTTACTGTATTTGTATATGTAACTAATATTGAGTTCACTACCTACTTTATTGGTCGTGGCATCTGTACGAATTATGGATCCACTATCGGTCACGTCATTAATCATGTAGTAGCTAATTTCTGCAAAATGATTGAGAAGTGGAGATAGAGAAAGACCCATACTCGTAATATTCAAGTTACTAAATCGCGAATAGGTGCCGCTAATTCCGGCGCGGTATTGGTCTTCAAAAAGTCCCTTGAAATTTTCAGAGGCATGGGTAAAGCCGAGGTCAATGCGCCCAAGAATACCCAGGTGAAAAGCATAGGATAAATTGAGATCTAAGAAAGTTTCATGGCTGGATTCCTTGTTTGTCGGAGTGTTTTGATCAAGGATTTGATAAACCCACTCTCCTTCAAAGGCTAAATCGCTATACGAGATCAAGTTTCTGTAGGCGAGAGCGCTCATACCCTGTAGGTTTTCATTTTTTTCACTGGTAAATACTAGGGTTAATGAACCATATTTTTCGGGTCCAGTATAATTAACACCATAGACACTGGTTTGTGTGAGGTGATCGAAGGCATTGGTGTCTTCGAGACCTTCACTGATAAAAAAGCGCAAGCGATTCATTGAATCGATGTCATAAGAAATTTCTAAACCCAGGTGTCTATCTTCTTCCGGAAAATAAAACTGTCTCGGTAAAATCACTTTTGAATCAACGTGATTAGATTGAATTCCGAGTTTCAATTCAAATGGACCATCCACGTAATAGGCGAGAGCTTCTCTCAGGGCGATGCGGCTGTAGCTTGTTTCATTAAATCCAGCGAAACCATCGATAGTTTGTCTTTCGGCTTGAGCGATTGAGTTAAGGGAAGCTTCGATTTGAACACCATAATCAATTCCCTGTTTGAGGCCGTAAAAGAATGATCCCTCATAAATATTGTTTTTTACATATTCGGTATCGGTGATGGCCTTGACCGTTTGGTCTCGAAATTGAGCTCTGTATCCGAATCGATGGTAGAGTCTAAAATCATCAGACAGTGTCATCCAGTTAGAGCGAGGGGCATACTTCGTGGCCATCATCATTTGAGGTTCTTCTTCAAAGCTCGTTTCGCGAAGCCAGGCCGCAAGGGATGCCATAGGCGTCTCTCTGTAAATAAGAGGTTGACCATTTTTGAGGGTGACTCCCATTCCTCCGGGGACTTCTTTTTTGCTTCCATCCTCGAGTTCGACTTCGACAAGGCCTTCAATGGTACAAAGTTGGACTTCGCCACCTATGACGTGGACAAAAAGCTCTGTGCCGCGAACTCCGGCGACGGCAGCTTTCGCTTTAATTTTATATTTAGAGGCAGTATCTTTTTTAACTTCGGCGCGAAGTTTTCCGTAAATAACGTCTATGATCCCACGTTCTGATTTTGTTTTAGGGTTCTCCGACTTGTTGAATTCGATTCGAGTTTGGCTTTTGGGACCGATGTAAAAGCTACTGTTCTCTCTACGAATGCGGGCCTTTGACCTTGATTCGGTGATAACGATGTCGCCCGACTCCAATTGAAATGGGGTTCGACTGACCTTTAGAATTTCTTCACCTCTTTGAACGCTCACATCTCCGCTGGTTCTAAGAATTTGCCAGGGCTTAGCTCGAAATGCATGGGAGGTGTTTGAAAGAAGTAAAAATGCAAATAGTAGAAGAAACGAATATCTCATTGAAAACCTCACTGTGTTGCGCAGTGATAGTTTAAAAACTCCCTATGAGGAATCAAGTAATGTCTTTAAAAGTTCCAGAATAGGGGGCTGGGCTAGGAAGTTACTTTTGTATCCAATGGTGATTCGAGATTGTGGGTGCTTATTTTGAAAAATTAATTTGGTAGGCGTCGATTGTAAGGTTCGACGGCTCTGAATCGATAGGGCCGTAGGAGACCATGGAAAGGGTCATGGTCAGAAGGATAAAGATCCCAAGCATTAAGTATATAATTTCGCGTGAATTCATTGCTTGCTCCTATACGCCTTAAGAATGCGAGATGTATTCCCGCTCAAATCAAAATTAATGGCATTTGAGGGCCAGTTCTCCCGGTTTTTCGGGCAAAATGGCAGCTTTGTTGAGATTCTTTACAGTTTGATGGTTTTGTACCTAAAAATCTGTGGGATTTCAGGAGCATAGAGCTCATTCTGAGGTTCCGATGTCGGTTGGATGCCGCAGGGCATGAGCACCAGGGTTGGGGATCATTTTCCACTACTAATTTTGGCCAAATAGAAAAATCTCTGTTAAACCCAAGGGCAAATAAAAGCGTTCTCTAAACCCTTACTTTAAGGAGTCATTGTGTCTTCTACTTTGCTGGAACCCTCTGAAGTCATTAAAGCCCTTGGACTGAATCAGTCGGGAATTGAAACTGCAAATTCGATCATTAGAAACCCATCCTATGAAACTCTTTTTTCGCACGAGACGAACAACCCTGAAGGCGAGTGGGCTAAAGGTCGTCTGACAGAGTTTGATGCAGTCACTGTAGACACGGGTCGATTCACAGGACGCTCACCTCGAGACAAGTACATCGTTGTTGACGAGGATAGTAAGGAAAATATTTGGTGGGAAGGAACAGGTTCAGATAATACGCCTCTTGATCAAAAAACCTGGGAACGTCTTAAAACCACAACTCTTGAGCAGCTTAATGGTAAAGACCTTTATGTTGTTGATGCTTTTTGTGGAGCGAACCCCAATTCGCGGATCAAAGTACGATTGATAACTGAAATCGCTTGGAAAGCTCATTTCGCAAAAAATATGTTTATTCGTCCGACCGAAGAAGAACTCAAAGATTTCACTCCGGATTGGACTATTTTGGATTCTTGTAAAACATCAGCTAAAGATTTTGAAGACCTTGGGATCCGCAGTGAAGTTTATGTCGCAGCCCACGTTTCAGAACGCCTCACGCTCATTGGCGGAACATGGTATGGTGGCGAAATCAAAAAGGGCATTTTTTCGATTATGAATTACTTCTTGCCTTTGAAAGGTGTCGGCTCTTTTCATTGTTCGGCAAACCAAGGTGAGTCTGGAGATACAGCATTGTTCTTTGGTCTTTCAGGTACCGGAAAGACAACTTTGTCGGCCGATCCTAAAAGAAAGCTGATCGGTGATGATGAGCACGGCTGGGATGATGAAGGGATTTTTAATTTTGAAGGCGGTTGTTACGCAAAATGTATCAATCTTTCAAAAGAAAATGAGCCCGATATTTACAATGCGATTCGTAGAGACGCTTTGTTAGAGAACGTAGTATTTGACGAAAATGGTAATGTTGATTTTACCGATGGATCTAAAACGGAAAACACCCGCGTTTCCTATCCGATTCACCACATTGATAATATTGTTCAGCCCGTATCAGCAGGTGGTCATCCAAAGAACATCGTATTTTTGACTTGCGATGCTTTCGGTGTGTTGCCGCCAGTTTCTCGACTGACTCCTGAGCAAGCGGAGTATCAGTACTTGTCTGGTTACACGGCTAAGGTAGCTGGAACAGAAATTGGTGTTAAAGAACCAACGGCTGTATTTTCACCCTGTTTTGGTGGCCCATTCCTAACGGTTCACCCTACTAAGTACGGTGAAATCCTAGCGAAGAAAATGCGTAAGCACGGTTCAAATGCTTACCTCGTGAATACGGGGTGGACTGCCGGAGCCTACGGTAAAGGCCATCGCATGAGTATTCGAGATACTCGTTTGATCATTGATGCAATTCTTGATGGATCCATCGAACAAACGACTTGGGCTAAGTTTCCACTGTTTAACTTTGAAATTCCAAAAACTCTTCCCGGTGTTGATGCTAAAGTTCTGAATCCTAGAAATACGTGGGAAAACAAAGAGGAGTACGATAAAACCCTAGAGAAGTTAGCCGGCATGTTTGTCGAGAACTTTGAAAAGTTCACCGATGTCGAGTCCGGTAAGCGTCTCATGGCCTATGGCCCGGGTCTTTCTTCACAGGCGTGGCAGAAAAACCAATCGGACAAACCCCTCAACGCCCCCCTATAGGCACCAATGGTAGAAGCTTCCTTTCGGTAGCGCGATCGCATCATTTTTTTAAAAAAATTAAGGGCCCATTGGGGCCCTTAACGCATTATAGTTACCAAAAGGAAGCTTCTACCTTTTGGGCTTTTAGATGAGGTTTGAATATAGGGCGGCGATGCTTACTGAGATCAGTAAGATTGCTGCCAATGAGTTTTTCCATTCGTTTAATACCACAGCCATAATGGTCTCCTTTTTCGCCATAGGCTTAGGGTCCTAAAACCCTAAGCCCCTGAAATTGGTTCCTAGCTCAAAAGCTTAAGAGCCATTGATTGCATCTGGTTTGCCTGACCGAGTACTGAGATCCCTGACTGCATCAAGATATTATTTCTTGTGAGTTCAGCAGTCTCTTCTGCGATGTCCGTATCTCTAATTCGGCTATTCGCAGCTGAGTAGTTCTCGTGGGCAATGTTCAAGTTATTAACTGTCGACTGAAGTCTGTTTTGAAGAGCACCAAAATTGGCTCTCATCGCATTCACGCTCAACATCGCTTCATCAACCACATCAATACTTGTTTGCGCCTGCTCTTTAGTAGCAACAGATTCGGCAACAACACCTAGGGCATCGATCGAAGCATTTGCTGCACTGGCATTAAATGAAATTCGATCTTTAAAAGGGTCGTTATGGATACCGATTTGTACATCAAAGAGACCACCAGTTCCGTTCAGTAGATCGCGATCATTAAACTTTGTAACTTCCGCAATCCTTTGCATTTCTGACTTAAGCTGTTGGTATTCAACATCCAAAAACTTTCTTTCGGTATCGCCGATGGTATCTGAAGAAGCTTGTACCGCTAGTTCTCTTAAGCGAATCAACATATTAGCTACTTCGTTCAACCCACCTTCTGCTACCTGTACCAGAGAAATACCATCGTTGGCATTTCGGTTGGCCTGTTTAAGCCCGCGGATTTGACCTCGTAAGTTTTCACTCATCGCCAATCCTGCAGCATCGTCAGCAGCTTGGTTAATTCGAAAACCTGAGCTGAGTCGTGCGAGTGACTGATCGAGGCTTCTGTTTACACCGATCAAATTCTTTTGGGCATTCAACGAAGGCACGTTCGTGGCAATTCTAAGTCCCATGTTCTATCCTCCTTGCATAGCTAATCCTCCTTGACTAGTGCCATCCTTATTGGCTTAGGTCCTTCATGGACCATCCTTGGTTAACAGAGTAAACTACTCCTAATTGTCTATTCGGTTGTTTGTCTTTTGTTTTAGAGTCCAGATTTTAAAAGAATTCGGGAGAAGTCCCTTGCACAAATGCATATAGCTCACCTTAAGAGTGAGTTCCTTAGCGGCTTTCAAGCCTTTTCTTTTTTCACTTCAAGGGAGGATTCACTGATCCACTTGGCTCTTTTTTTCATTGAGCCTTTTCCCTTAAATCATTAGCTAACCCGGCTTTGCTTTTTGTTTCTTTCAAAATGGGAGTCCGAGGACCCCCGAATTGCAGGAAACAGTTGGGCTCACACTTGCGATCATGGTCTAAGAACCCGCCGTCTGAAGAGGCTTTACTCTGTAGGAGTAAAGTTCAGGCTTACATTACTCCATACAGAGTAAAGGGCTGAGTTAGAGACCGAATCTTCTCCCCAGAAGGGTAGTAGTTAAACTACCCCTATGAGAAAGATCGATTCAAGAGTGTTAGTGCCGAGTTAGCTGTCTGATTCGCTTGCGAGAGTACGGATACCCCTGCTTGCGTCAGTATATTATTCTTTGTAAAACTCGCCGTTTCTTCAGCGATATCAACATCTCTAACTCGAGAGTTAGCAGCAGCTAAGTTTTCAAGTGAGACGTTCAAGTTACCAATGGTCGATTGCAGTCTGTTTTGAATCGCACCAAAGTCCGCTCGCATGGCCGAGACACTGACGATTGCTTCATCAATGGCAGCCAGTGAGTTCTGTGCAGAGGCTTTATCAGCCACACTGGTGAGATTCACACCGAGTGCTGCACTATTTGAGTCCGCTTTGGATGCATCAAATGAGAGCCTATCGATATTTGGGTCATTTCGAGTTCCAATTTGGAAATCGAGAATGGATCCCGTACCACTCAGGAGTGGTGTACCGTTAAACTCAGTACCATCGGCAATTCGATCAATCTCTGATACGAGTTGATCGTATTCCACGTTAAGGAATTGTCTCTCAACGGGTCCGATCGTATCTGAAGCTGCTTGTACGGCGAGCTCTCTCAGACGGATAAGTATCGAGCTGACTTCGTTGAGACCACCTTCGGCCACTTGAATCAGTGAAATACCATCCTGTGCGTTTCTATTAGCTTGTTTTAAACCTCGAATCTGCGCGCGAAGATTTTCTGAAATCGCTAATCCCGCTGCATCGTCTCCGGCTCGATTAATTCGATAACCTGAGGACAATTTTTCAAGGCTCTTATCAAGCGCTTGCTTAGTTCCAAACAAGTTTCTTTGTGCATTCAAAGAAGCCGTGTTTGTATTAATCCGAAGACCCATAATATCCTCCTCTTCCTTGAGATCCCTTAACCTCTTCCTTGAGATCAAGTGAGCAGTAGTACCTACTCAATATGGGTATCATTACTTACAACTAGCTCATCGGTGTCTCATAACGAGGCTTTAGTTATTCTGTCTTTTTTTGAGAAAACTAGATTATGGTCGGTGACAATTGGTAGTAAGAGCTCAGTAAGCGGAGCTCTTATCTATATATATGTGTTTGATAGTATGACTGAACTAGACCTGAACGAGCTGAGGTTATTCGGCAACACCGACTTCTCGCGCACCAGATCCGTTGATCTCTACATCCGCAGGGCTCGACGAATCAAGACCAATCTGCAGAGTAAAAGGGGCTAGGACCAAGTTATCGATTTCAGATACAGGTAAGCTTTCGATCACGAGCATGAGTTGACTGCCATTCTTAACTTCGTTGTAAATTTGCAGGGCATGGTTTTCACAAGGCCCGTGTTCGTAGCTGCTCGTGTAGTCAGTGGCCGATGGATCTTCACCGCGAATTATTAATTCCGCCGGGTTATCTGGCGAGGCTCCCTCGAGAATGAAGTTGCCAGAGACCTCCCATTGGCACTCACTGATGTTGGCTCCGTCAAGAGAGTCTAGTGAGAGTAAAACATTGGCATCTGTTGAAGCAGCAATTCTAAACTGGTCGAGTTGTTGATTAAAGTCTGTAGGGGCCACTGAATGATATCGAACTCGAAGCTCAATGGTTTTTATGTCGTTGTTAATGGTCGTGTTATCAAAACTGATAATGTCGTCCTCAGAGACTGGAACAAAAACCGAGTTGTAAGAGGAGAAAGGTAAACGAACGCTTTCGTCTTCGACCACAGGATCTGCTGGGACGGGAGCTGCTCTGGCGGGTCCAGTTTCTACGGCACAAGCGGCTTCGTTTCCTTCTTCGCAGCTTCGCGTGTCGCGAACATCGGCGGCCGGACTTGGGCAATCAGCATCGGTAGCCGGATTACATTGTCTCGTCGTCGCTTCGCAGTTCTCGTCTGTTGCTGGATTACATTGAACCGTTCGCGCCTCACAATCCTCGTCTGTGTCAGGATCACATTGCTCGCCTTCGGGCCGAGCATTAGGATTGAGTACGAACTCTGGAACATCTTCGATGACAGGACGGCCATCAATAATACAGTTAGCTCGAAAATAATCGTAACGTTCTCTTTGGGCGCAACCATCATTGCGATCTTCGTCAATCAGATACATGCAAAGGGCTTGAAGTCCCTGGAAGCTCTTCATCGGTTGCTCACAGCTACCATCGTTGGCCGTTGTTCTAAAACTAAGTATAGGTTCTCTTCGATCGTTGTTACTTTTAGGTCCGCCGCAGGCAACAAGAAGTCCCGTGGTAAAAAGTGATAGAAGTAATAAGATCTTAGTATTCTTAGTCATTCATGCCTCCGTCCCTTGGTTAATACAATTCACGTACCATTTTGGAACCAGTGTTTTTGGCTTCAGATCAAAGGTAGAGGGATTAGGGGGAGAGGGAGCCGGGTCTAGGCCGCATAAAGCGGAACTCTGATTTCGAGAGGAGGCTCAAAAAAAAGCCCGGTAGTTATCCAGGCCTTCAAATGGTTGATGATAACGTCTTTTTTGAGACCTTAAGACATCGGTTTCTTACAGATTACTCGATCGTAGGTCATAAAAGAAAAAGGAAAGGGTTCTTCACGGTCTTTTTTCTCGGTGGCCTCAAAATCCATGGTTGCAAAATCAGGGAAGTGAGCGTCGCCGTCAAAGTCCTTGTGAATCACAGTTAGATAAATGCGATCGGTAAAGGGGAGGGCTTGCTTATAGATCTCACCACCACCAATAACAAAAATTTCTTCGCCCCATTGGTCAGTCTGAGTTTTGCAAAACTCTATAGCGGATTCAATATCACTGAAAACCTCACAGCCTTCAGCTTTATAGCCTTTTTGTCGAGTGACAACAACGTTGAGTCGTTTAGGGAGTTTTCCGCCGGGCATGGCTTCAAAAGTTTTACGACCCATTATAATTGCGTGCCCTTTAGTTTTTTCGCGAAAGAACTTCATATCTTCCGGAAGGTCCCAAGGAAGGTCTCCGTTCTTACCAATAACTCGATTCTGCGCCATACAAGCGATTTGTGAAATCATACGGCCACCTCCGCTTTAATTCGTGGATGTGGATCGTAATCTACAAGCTGGAAGTCTTCGTATTTGAAATCAAAAAGACTCTTCACCTCTTTATTGATAATCATTTTGGGGAAAGGTCTTGGCTCTCTTTCAAGTTGAGTCTTCACTTGGTCGAAATGATTGTGATAAATATGGACGTCACCAAAAGTATGCACAAACTCACCAGGAGTCAGATCGCAAACTTGTGCAATCATCAAGGTCAGTAGAGAATAGCTAGCGATATTAAATGGAACCCCCAAAAACATGTCTGCGCTTCTTTGGTAAAGCTGACAAGAGAGCTTTCCTTGAGAAACAAAAAACTGAAAGAAAGCGTGGCACGGCGGTAGAGCCATGTTTTCGATTTCTCCAGGATTAAAAGCCACAACTAAGTGACGTCTCGATGTTGGGTTACTCTTTATTTGTTCTACAACATTTGAGATTTGATCAATCGACTTACCTTCGGGAGTCTTCCAGGATCTCCACTGGGCTCCATAAACAGGACCCAGCTCACCATTTTCATCAGCCCATTCATCCCAAATTCTGACTTTGTTTTCTTTGAGATACTTGATGTTGGTATCACCGGCGAGAAACCAGAGGAGTTCGTGGATGATGGATTTTAAGTGAACTTTTTTTGTTGTTAGTAGTGGGAAGGACTGGCTGAGATCAAAGCGCATCTGGTGGCCAAACAAGGCCCGAGTGCCCACGCCCGTGCGATCCTCGCGGTCATCACCCTCTTTGAGGATTTTTGTCATTAAATCGAGATATTGCCGTTCTTGGCTGGCCATGCTGAACTCCTTTGATGAAATCTTTGGGGTCGGAAGAGAAGATGCCTCTATCAAACCGGCTCGCCCTCTGGGGGTCAATATTGGAAAATAATGCAAAGCACTAAGTACTTGAAAAGTTTTTGCTGCCTCAGGACGAAGACTGGTCTATTTTCCGGCCATGGAAATCAAGGACCCTATACATGGTGCAATAGAAGTCAGTCAGGGCGAGGTGGCCATTTTGGACTCTCCCGAGTTCCAACGCCTGCGCTTGATCAAGCAGCTGGGTTTTTCGGAGTTTAGCTTTCCAGGTGCTGTTCACAATCGATATATTCATTCTCTCGGAGTCTCCCATTTGGCAGGGCTTGCCTTTGATTCCATTTTTAAAGACTTTCAGTTTTCAAAACCTGGAGTGAAAAAGCGTTTTCGTCAGTGTATGAGGTTAGCGGCCCTTCTTCACGATATTGGTCATGGTCCATTGAGCCATACAACTGAAGAAGTCATGCCTCCATTGGCTGACTTAAATATTAAAGCTTACTCACAGAGAAACTTTCGTGGGCAAACTCAGTTGATGGAGTCCAAGCAAACCATAGCTAACCATGAAGACTACACTGTGAAGATTGTTACCGACTCAAACTTAAGTCGTTTGATTAAAGATAACTTTAGCGACATCGATCCTCATCATGTTGCTTGCCTCATTGATAAAACCTTGGTCTGTGAAGATGATTTTTTCAAAGATGCTGGTCTCGATTTTCGAACAATTTTAAGCCAAGTTGTCAGTTCCGAAATGGATTGCGACCGCATGGATTATCTAGCTAGGGATTCTTATTTTTGTGGAACCAATTATGGCGTGATTGAGTTTAGTTGGCTTCTTCCTAATATGAGTTACCACATTGTCGAAGAGGAGTTGCATTTAGCTTTAAATCGAAGAGCCCTATACACCTTTGATGATTTCCTGCTTTCGCGCCACCATATGTATTTAATGGTTTATTTTCATCACAAGTCCATCATCTACGAAGAAATGCTCTATCGGTTTTTAACCTCACCAGATTGCACTTACAAACTGCCGGCAGATATAGATCTCTACAACAGATGTACTGATTATTCTCTTTACGAGCACATGGCAGAAAGTGACAACGAGTGGGCTAAGAGAATTACGCAAAGACGCCCCTACAAAATGGTTTTTGAAAAGCACTCAACCAAAGAAAGCGTGCGCGCTCAAAAGATGAAAAAAACTCTCGAAGGCGAGGGGATCCACGTCATCACAGCCAGCTCTAAAGTCCGGTTGTCGAAGTACCACGGTGGTTCGCCTGAGGATAAGGCTTTTCAAATTTATGTGGTTGATCAATACGACAATTCCGAAAAACCCATTACGATTGATCAATGTACACAGATTTTTCACAAGTACGAAGAAACCAGAAACATTGAAAGACTCTACGTCGACCGGAACTTGTATGACAAGGGACGTAAGATTATACTAGATAAGCGCTTATAGAATTTAAGCTTATACATTTTAAGTGGGAAAGACTATGGACTTTGAAGTCGGCCAATCAGCGACAACAACAAGAATGGTAACTGAAGAGGATGTGAATGAATTCGCTCGAATTTCAGGCGATACCAATCCGGTCCATATGGAAGAGAGCTTTGCTAGTAAGACTCGATTTGGCAGGCGAATTGCCCATGGTGCATTTGTTACGAGTTTGATCTCTAAGGTCGCGGGTAATCAACTTCCAGGGCCGGGTTCAATCGTGTTGAGTTCTAGTTTTTCTTTTCACTCACCTTGCTATATTGGCGACACCATCACCGCAAAGATTACCATTAAGAGATATCGAAAAGATAAACCGCTTATATTCACGTCCTGTGAAGTCGTTAATCAAGACGGTGAGTGTTTGGTGACTGGTGATGTTGCCATTTACTTTGAAAAAGTAGATTCCTAATCTATATTTGCTTTTACAAACTTAGTCACTGAGTCTTCCGTCAGGTATTATTCTAGACGCTGAGTCCTTCGCTCACAGAAATCATTTGCCCAGTCATTGCCGATGCGCCATTCGAAAGTAAGAAGGCTACGACTTCGGCTATTTTATTGGAATCCATAATTTTTGACCATGGTGCCTGGGGAGATATTTCTTTGTGGGCATCGCTAATACTTTGCGAATCCTTTTTAAAGTTCATGAGATACTCTTCGGTTGTTCCCATAAATAAACAGTTTACAGTAATATTTTGCTCAATCACTTCACGGGATAATGACTTAGTAAAGTCCTTCAGGCCCGATCGAGTCGCGGAGAGTAAGGTATTGTGGGGCAACCCCATGTTGACGTGATCGTGCATGAGGTAAATGATTCTTCCCCGTTTTCGCGCTTTTAGAAATTTTAAAATATTGTGAGTGACTAACAAGGGAGAGCGGCTGTGAATATCCAGAATGCGTTCAAAGTCCTCTAAAGCATTTTCGTCATAAAAACGATTTGGAGCCGTGTGGACGAGGAGTCCATCGACATAGCTGTCGACCGAGCCGAAGGACTCTGCCGTTTTGGCAATGGCATCCTGTACGTGATGGGGTTTCGTGAGGTCTGCTTCGATCGCAATGGCTTTACCAAAACGTTCGTTGATTTCTCTTTCATCACTGAGCTGATTGGCAAAACGTTCTGCCGAAGAAACGTTGCGATCGACTAAGGCAACGTTGGCTCCCATTTGTGTAATGGTTCGCGCTATGGCCTGATTAAATGTACTCAATGGGCCCGTTAAAAAAACACTTCGATCACTCAGTTTAAAATCTTTCACATCAAACTCCAGGTATTACTTAATAGGCTAACTGTAAGGTTTATTCTTGTCAGGCTGACCTGGACTCCTTTCACAAATGCGTCATAATCTCGGTAAGTTCAAGCCCTAAAAAAGTGACTCTCCTTCATATTTATGAAACAAAAAGGGGCATGAAAGCATTAGTAGTCGGTCAAGGTGGTAGAGAGCACGCACTGGTTCGGGCATTGAATCAGTCCGAGAGTGTGAAGGAAGTTTTTGCGATTCCCGGAAGCTCGGGGATGGCTTTAGAGGCTCGGGTTTACCCAGAACTGGGCATGTCTGCTGCAGAAATCATTGATGTTGTACGCAAAGAAAAGATCGATCTTGTTGTGATTGGTCCTGAGGTTCCATTGGTAGAGGGCCTTGCTGATCAATTGCGTGAATCCAATGTCCTTGTTTTTGGTCCAGGAAAACAAGGTGCTGAGTTAGAAGCCAGTAAAGTGGCGGCCAAAAGGTTTATGCAAGAGGCAGGAGTTCCGACGTCTTCAGCCGTCATGGTGAGTAGTATTGATGACATCAATAATGCGGTAAAGAGCTTTAGCGCTCCCTATGTTCTCAAGGCAGATGGACTGGCTGCTGGTAAAGGTGTTTTTATTTGCCAAGACTTGGATGAGTTGACCCACGCTGCGAAGCAATTGTTCGAAGACAAAATACTTGGAGAGTCCGGTGAATATGCACTTCTCGAAGAATTTCACGAAGGCTATGAGTTGAGTCTACTGGTTTTGACCAATGGACAAGACTATAAGATTCTTCCTTTAGCTCAAGATAATAAAGCGATCTTCGAAGGCAATAAGGGGCCCAATACGGGTGGCATGGGTACGATTGCTCCGATTCACATTTCAGAAGAAGATTTTTTAAATATCGAGAAAACGGTTGTTAAGCCGACCATTCGACAATTGCGAAATCGAAAAATTGATTATAGAGGCGTTATTTTTATTGGCCTTATTATGACTTCGGACGGTCCCATTACTCTTGAATACAACGTTCGTTTTGGTGATCCAGAAACTCAGGTGGTGCTGCCACTCTTGGATGGAGACTGGGGCGAGGTTCTTAAAGAAGTAGCTGAGGGTCATATTGTGGATCTTCACTGGAAGTCCGGAGCTGCAGTTTGCGTGGTCATGGCTGCTGAAGGTTACCCGGGCACTGCTAAGAAGGGTGTCGAAATTGAAGGGCCTTGTGAGTTGGGGAGCGCTTCACAGTATTATCTTCATGCCGGCACAAAGAAGTCAGAAAATAAGTGGTTTACCGATGGCGGTCGAGTTCTCAATGCTATTGGGTTAGGGGAAACCTACGCCTCGGCACTGGACAATGCTTACAAGGCCGTAGAAAAGATCTCTTGGCCTGGAATGCAATTTCGCAAAGACATTGGTGCAAGTTTCAGAGATAAAGAGCTACCTCAATCTAATGAAGGGGCTGAAAAATAATTAGGCCCGCTGAGAGAGTTTAACCTCTAAGCCCATTGAACTTAAAATACATATTCTAACTTCAATAAGTCTGAGTGACCAAAGTGAAAGTTGTCATGACTATATCCCACTTTAAGTTGTGGGGATAAATTTTCATATACATAGACCGATGTATGATAGTCGGCAACATCGAATTTGAGGTCAACGTTGGCTAATCCTTTGTAGTGAATAAAAAGTTCCTGCTTCCAGAGAACAAACTTGAGGTTCACCGTATGCTTAATGAGCGAATTCGCCGAAGTTCTAATTTCAAATTTAGGAGAAACCGCTTTCTCCACTTCACGAACCATCAAAGCCGCTTCATTCTTCATTGTCGTCAATTCTTTAAACCAATTCTTTAGAGTGTGGGAGAAGATTTGATTGGCAATATCTGACTCTTTATCGCTATAAGAAAGCTGGTCAGGAATGAAAAATTTAATATCCCAAGAGGGGTTGCGCTCACCAATAGACTGATGAAGGAGTCGACCGCGATCAAAATAGTTGTTAAAACTATCCGAGGCGCTACAAATTGAACACATAGCAAAGCAGACCAGTCCCAATAGAAACTTTATAAATGTAAGACGAATGAATTTAAATTGGATTTTCACTTATTCCCCCGAAGTAGTAAAATCCTCTTAGTAACTAAACCCTGTTCCTCTTAAGAATTGACGTGAGCGGAGGAGATTGAAACTGCCTCAGATTGAAGCGTTTCATATGTACCTACCTTTTAAATGAGCAAATGCTGAGCCAATGTTGGCTAACTAAATGGTGGATATTTGGCCTGAAATTACGCAAAATCGACAAAGCTTTTAAATTTGCTAGTAATTTAGACAGGTCTATGAGATTGAGGTGAGTGTGAAAGCTTGGATTTTTGATTTTGACGGCACAATTGTAGATACGGGAAAGGCTTCTATGACGGCCTTTCGAGAGGCCCTAGAGCCTTTCGGCGTCGAGTTCACAGCAGAGACGATGGAGCTGATTCGACATGAACATCCTCACCGGGTGTTTCGCTCTCTTGTCGGCGAAGAAAACGAAAAGAAGGTCTTCGAGTTCTTGGTGCGAAATAATCGCAAGTATCTCGAGCAAGTAGAGTTATTCCATGAGATTTTTGAAGCCATCGAGTATTTGAAGGCCCAGGATCGCAAAGTCGCTATATGGACCGGAAGAGATCTGAATTCAATGACCGAAATTCTCGACCGTTTTGATCTCCACCATTATTTTGACGACAAGGTTTCTGGAACTTGTGTAGAAAAGAATAAGCCAGATCCAGAGGGGCTGTTGTTGCTCAGCGATCGCTTATCGGTAGAGCCCCATGAAATGATTATGATCGGAGATCATGCCCATGATGTTCACGGTGCTGGCGAAGTTGGAGCTAGGGCCATTCAGGTTCATTGGCAAAATGAGTATCATAAGGGTGAAACTCACCATGAACCCCACCATGAATTCCATACTCCCGATGAGTTTCATAACTTTGTAAAAAAGCTCTTCGAAGAAGAAAACTAGACCCGGAATTTTTGTTTACTTGTGGTAATCTCTTTTGCGAATCTGTTTTCTGCAAAAACAGTCTGTTAATACGAAGGCCACCTCGAGTGGCCTTTTTTCTAGAAGTATCTTTTGCTAGTATACACGTCTTAAGTAAATCCCCAAACGACCCCTCAACTTCTAAGAGCGATTAATTTCTGAACCCGGTAATAGTAATTTAATCTCATTCCTGCCGAGAATTGTTATGCATTAGAAAATTCTTCAAAGGACTTCCTTAGCCATTGTGAATTTACCGAGCTCCCTTTAGCTTGGGCCATTGGGGAATACGAAGGACTCGGGGTAGTAGGAGTAAGGTTTTTTATGAAGCTACTTAAATTATTAATGACGATCCTTTCGCTGCAATTGTCCCTGAGCTCTCTGGGTTTTGCTCAAGTGTCTGAGTCTACGATCGAAAACCAAATTTCTTGTCTTGAAGCCCTTGAGGTATTCGATCCGGAACAAGAAACCATACTCCACCAAGATGGATTCTACTTTTTTACGACGTGGAATGAGCCTGGCGCCGTTGATAAAGAAGATTACGATAACAACCTCCGTGTTTTAGTCATCTATGACTCCAACACAATGACATCCTTTTATGTCGAGCTAAGACGGCCTCAGAAAAAGAAAATTGGCTTTTCGATCTATCAAGGTGCTTTTATGCATCCTATGACAGGTCAGTACTTTGAGTATGAAGTGAGTTATTCATTTATTCTTGATGGTCCTGGATGGATTGAGAAAGTGGACTTCTACTCACCGGATCAATACAAAAGTTTGAGCCCGACCGGCGAAAGTGAAGTTCTGAGTATGCGCTTCTTAGAAAAATTGAACTGGATCATGCGTGGAGTTCGCCATGAAACACGTCAGCCCGATGCTGCCTATTCGCGAGAAGATCTTCAAGCCTCAGATATTCCCAAAAATTGCCAAGGAATCGGTCGCAAAAGATTCCGCTTCCTCTAGGTAGAAGCTTCTACCTAGGCGGTGGCTTCGGTGGGTTTGAGTCCCTTCTTTTTGATTTTCTCAACAAGGGTCGTGCGATTGAGCTTGAGCAATATCGCAGCTTGATTTCTGTTCCATCCGGTTTTTTCCAGAGCTTGAAGAATCAAGGCATTTTCGTAGGCATCAACGGCCGAGTTGAAATCTAAACCAATGTCAGGAATTTCAATATCGATATCACCGAGTGAGGCGTTTGATACTTCTCGCATGTGGCTTGGCAAATCATCGATCTCGATATTGCCCTGACCTTTTAAGATGGCAGCTCTTTCCACAAAGTTTTCAAGTTCGCGGATATTACCGGGCCACTCGTAATGGCTGAGATACTCTAAGGCATGGGCGCTGACACCGGTCAAGCTGCGCGATTTGGTTTTATTAAAAGAATCGATAAAGTATTTTATTAAGAGGGGTATATCTTCTCGACGTTCCTTGAGGCTTGGAATTTTTATGGGGATCACGTTAAGTCTGTAGTAGAGATCCTCTCTGAACTTACCTTCTTTAACGGCCTTCTCGAGATTGATATTAGTTGCAGCGATAATTCGAACATCGGCCTCGATCGTCTTTACACTTCCGACGGGTTCAAAGCGGCGCTCCTGCAATACGCGCAAGAGTTTAACTTGTAAGTTCAGGCTCAGTTCTCCAATTTCGTCTAAGAAGAGTGTTCCGCCATTGGCTAGCTCAAAGCGACCCGTTCTATTATTCACAGCCCCTGTAAAGGCCCCTTTGACGTGACCAAAGAGTTCGCTCTCGAGGAGCTCGCCGGGAATAGCACCGCAGTTGATCGGTACAAATGCTTTGCTCTTTCGAGGAGAATTAAAGTGAACAGCCCTGGCAATCAGTTCTTTACCGGTTCCACTTTCACCAGTAACGAGTACCGTTGAGTCAGAATCTGCAACACGCTCAACAAGACTTAAAACATTTCGAATTCCCTCGGACTGCCCAATAATATTGTCAAACTTATAGCGTCCTGAGAGCTCCTTCTTGAGTTCTTTGTTTTCAGCTTCAAGGTTACTGTGACTAAAAGCCCTAAGAACAACTGAGTTAATCTCTTCAAGATTGAAGGGTTTGGTAACAAAATGAAAAGCACCATTCTTTGTAGCGCGAACGGCGGTATCGATCGTACCGAATCCAGTTAAAATAATAACTTGTAAATCATCGTTGGCAGCTTTGAGTTCAGCCATTAATTCGATACCATCACCATCAGGAAGGCGTAAATCTATTAATGCGAGTGAAATATCTGGTTGGGCTTTTGCGATCTGTCTGGCTTCGTCCACATTACCGGCACTAATACATTTATAACCTCGTGATCCAAGGACTCTATTCAGTGCGGTTCTTAAAGTGGGTTCGTCATCAACAATGAGTATTTTACGCGTTTGCATGGATTCCTTCCTGCGCTTTTAGGCTGATTTCGTCCTGAAATTAACCTGTTATTACGAATACTTAATTGTGCTTGCTGGTGAACTCAGTTGTGCTTGCTCTACTGTTACAGGCTAAGTAAGTTTTTTGACTGTGTCAAATTCAGGCGTCAATTGTTTGGCTGACCTCAACCAAAACTGGACATAGAGAACGGCTAGTTTTTTTCTTCTTAAAATCTTAAGGAAATGAAATGAAAGCTCTGAACGAGGGTCTAGGTCAAGCCTTGCCGGGTTTCAAAAAAATGACAGTCAATTTTTTGAAGTCAAATTTTTGAGGCCTTAATTACAACTGCGAAGAGAATCATCTTCATAGTTTTTTCTACTGAGAACAAAACTAAAATTCGCTTTATCAATCTGCATAAGAAAGCTTTGAAACTCTGTACCTTGGCAGCCTCTTTTAACAAGTAGCCATTCCTTTTCGTTTGATGAATAGTAGACCGTACCATTGATATCTCTAAAGCCACTGAGTTCTGCCAGGAAGGTCGCTAAACTCAATGAATCAAGTCGAATAAGATAGGGGAGGAGTTGAGAAGGGTTCGCCAAATCAACTAAAGTTGAATCCTCTAGAATCAAAAATAAATATTCAGTTCCGGCTATGCGCTGATCGGGAGTGAGGTAAAAGGTGCTGACGTTATAGTCCCAGATACTCCCATTCATTTCTTGTGGCAGAAAAAAGCGGATAATCTGCGTCCCTTCCTCGCTGGTAAATAGTATGTGACCGGAATCTTGTTTGGAGGCTAGAACATCCTTAACCAATTTTTCTTGTTCAGAGTCGAGAGTAAAGTTATCCAATATTTCTTGGCTCGTAATCGGCCCTGAGAGTGCTTCTATTTGTGGAGCTTCGAGACTGTTAAAAGAATCTGGCTCGGACTTGTTCTGACAAGCCGTCGATCCGATCAGTATTAAATTGAGAAGTGCCAATATTGCTATATGCCTCATAAACCAATTTTATCGGCTCTTTACTGGGATTTAGAGCTTTTCTCTCTCAATAGGATCGTTTTGATTTAATAATTTCGAAGTTTTTGTTTTGCGCCCAATTTGTAGTCAAAGTGTTTTCTACAAGTAGATTAAAACGTTGAATAATTTAACACTTTACTCGGCTAACTCAGACTCATCAGTCGGGGGAGTGAACTCCGTTGGTGAATTCGAAGTCAGTCTACTTGTCGACAAGTAGAAAAATAGTCCTACAAAAATCAAAGCCATGGAAATGGCGAGACTTCTAAAGAACACCGAAGAATCCCGTTTTTTAATGAGGAAAATGGCTGGAGTTACAATAAGACTAAAAAAGCCAAACAAGTAAAAAGCGATTCGAGCAAAAGTGAATTGGGGGTCCATAGTCGTAAGAACGAGAAAAATCAGTAAAAATACTGAAGATACAATGCAGGATACTCTAAACAAATTCACATTAAGTTCCTTTTACTTTGGGAAGTATAACTAAAAATATCTTCTCATCGTCTTTAGTTTCAACTTCAATTCTGCCGCCAAGAGACTCAATAATTTGTTGAGTGATTGATAAGCCTATTCCCGTGTGGCTTTCGCCTTTTGTTGTGAAAAGAGGGTTGAAGATTTGCTCAATAGAGTCGGGCGCTAATGGAATGCCATTGTCACTGATACTAATAAAGATGCCTCTTGCTGTTTCTGAAATGCTGACACTAATAACACCCTCAAAACTTGTATCGATGCTCTTTCTTTCTATGATCGCCTCTTGAGCATTCTGTAAAATATTTCTGATCGCCTGGGAAAGAAGGTTGAATTGAACTTTAAAAAGAACCGCATCTTTAGGTTCTTCGGTAAAAGTTTTAATTCCGAGTGCGCGAGTTTGTATTTCGGTAATTTTTAGGGCTTGTTCGACTATTTCTCTGACATCATTTTCTTTAAATTCGTTCAGGTCAGCACGCCTCGTAAATCCGAGAAGGTTTTGAATGATTTCTTTACACTTCTCTGCGCCCTTTTCCATTTCTTCAATGTCTGCGTAATAGTCTTCACTACCATTCAGATCCATTTTAATGAGCTGAATAAAGTTGAGCATTCCCCCTAGAGGATTATTTAACTCGTGGGCAATAGAGCTTCCGATGGTCCCCAGCTCTGCCAACTTTGCCGATTCAAGAACTTGCTGTTCAAGGCGAAGTTGTTCGGACTGATCGGAGTATATATTAAAGAAAACTTTTTTGTCGGCAAACCGAAACGGTAGCGATTGACTCTGTACGCGATAGATTTGCTGAATACCCTCATCCTTATCGAGAGCCTTGAGTTTAAATGATTTACCCAACTTACAATTGCGACAAACATCTTTTCGATCGAAGAGAACGGCGTAGCATTTTTTTCCGAGTATTTTTCCGATTTCTTGGTGCGACCGATCGGCAAAAGCTTTATTGGCGCGAGAAACAATATAGTCCTCCGTAATTAAAGACACGGGGCTAGAGATGGCATCAAAGGTGGTTTCCCATTGTTGTTTAAGGGTTTCACTCTGTTGAAGCTTCGATGTGCGATCGATGGCCAGTGAAACACCTTCTGCCACTTGTTTTAAAAAATTCGTTTCATCCTTTAAAAAAGGCTGCTGGGGTTTTCTAGCAAAATAAATAGCGCCAATATGATCATTGCTTTTAAAAAGTGGGACTCTCAAGGTACTGAATTGTTGGGAGTTGATACGGTTCAAGGATTGCTCTTGGGCCTGTGAGAAAACAATTTTGATCCAACTCAGGTCAAGAACGGTATTTAGAGCTTCAGTAACTTGGCTTTCCATTTCGGTAATCGATTTAGAGCGATAGACCACCAAGAGGGTGTTGTGGAGGGCAATAACCCTTTGATTTGTATCGAGCAACCTCTGCTGGGATTGTCGGAGAGACTTTTGCCTTTTCGAAACTCGCGACTCGAGATCTTGAGAAAGTTTAGTTAATCGTTCGTTTTGTTCTTGTACAAGTTTGAGCATCTGCTCGTTTTGTTTTTTAAGGTTGTACTGCTCTAAGGATTCTTGAACGGCCTTTTCGAAATCTTCTGAATGGTAGGATTCCACAAGCCGATAGACTTCACCCAGTGCCATTAATTGAATTATTTTTTCAGATGGTGCTCCATCGTAAACGAGAATATTTAATGTATCTGGGTCTTTTTTTTGAATTTCACTAAGGAGTTGAGAAAGTTCATCTACCTTTTTTTCAATTATGGGGAGGGCCACCACCGAATATTGTCCGTTTTCAATATTCGAAAGGGCATCACTTAAATTGGTAAAGTCAGAACCAAAGGTCACATTTTCTGGCTGCGGATGTTCTACGAGCAGGACGCTGGAAGTTAGAGTTGACATACTTTTGTTAATTGGTGAATCCCTTTTATTTGAAAATCAGGTTTTTCAAAATCATTAACCGGGGTCATGTTAACATATTCACCATATTTCATGTAGCAAGTTTTCCACCCCAATTGCTTAGCATGACCTATATCTGTGTCGAGGCGGTTGCCAACACTTAAGAATTGATTTGGTTCAAGCTTTGGGTAGATATTTAAAATAGTCTGAAAACACTCAAGCTTACTCATATTTTCTTTGGGGTCGGCAATGAGGCAGTCCTTAAAAAAGTTTCGAATTCCCAAATTATCAATTTTTTGATTTTGCGTATTCCGGTCGCCAGCAGAAACTAAGAATAAATCGTACTTGTTAAAACACTCTTGCAAAACTTCGAGAGCGCCGTCGCAAAGAACAAGTGGGTCATTCACTTCTCTTTCGTAAAAAGCCCTTTTTCCGGCCTCGACGATATTGTTGAGAAGTTGACTGTCTCCGGAAAGCTCCGGTTGGAGTGCAAGAGCTAAGCTTTCGAAAATTGAATTTCTGGGGTCGGTTTGAGCAATTTCTTTTCTTTTCTTTTGGCACTCATCTTGGGAGCATTGCAGACCGGCTCCCATCATGGCCTGACAACTCTCCGCTGTGGCTACGGGAAGCAAACAGCTACTCGTATCTAAAAGAGTGTCGTCTAAATCAAATGCGATAACATTCATTCAACCTGCCTATTAGAAGAATCCCTAAAAATTTCTTTTATCCCATTTTCGAAGTGGGGCCAAACCTGGTCAAGGGCAGTCCCTTCCTTTTCTTCGATACAGATGATTGGGATCTGATGGTCATGCCAGCCAAACTCGCTGAGGCTGCCGGGAGTATCATAACCAATGTGTTCGATGACTTCATAGCCGCAGCTCTCCCCAAGACGGTGTGCGTCAGCATAGGCAGGTTTTCCAGTGGCGACAATACAGGGTTCCCACGAATGACAATGGATAATGAGGCGCGGTTTCAAGCGCAGGATCATCTCACAAAGTGAAGAAATCTCAATTTCACTGCCAGGTTTAGGGCCTGGGTTATAGCGTGGCTTTTTAGCCTCAGGGGACCAGCTTTTAGAAGGGTAATTCCGATTGAGGTCGACACCTCTTCCGTTAACTCTTTGATTTTTTTCATAGCCATCGGGGTTGAGGCAGGGCAGGGCAAACCAGGGAACCAATTCTTCAGAGGCTTGGGTGGCGGACTGGAGCCAGGCTAGAGATTTTTGGGCGAGTTCCACTCCTTCGGGCTCGTCACCGTGAATTCCTCCGAGGATCATAACCGGGGCTAGACTCTCAAGTTCTTGCAGATGGTGTGAGCTAAAAAATGGAATTTCTCGCCCTTCGTTCGAGCGGCACAAAATATCTTTGAAAACTGTGTTAACTACCATAAGAACATTTAAGGTCTTCTTGACCAAGTTGTCGAGTGGAGCTTACTGTGCTTCCATGTCACAGTTAGAATTTACTACAATAATATTAGCTGCCGGCCAGGGCACACGCATGAAATCGCCGTTGCCCAAGGTTCTCCATCCCGTTGCGGGATATCCTATGATTCAACGAGTTGTAAACTGCGCTAAAGAAGCAGGCGCTACAGAAGTCAGAGCCGTCGTTGGATACTCTGAAAAATTGGTGAGGCAGGTTCTCGAGCCCCTCGGTGTTGGCTGTTATAAACAAGAAAAGCAATTGGGAACAGCAGATGCCGTGAAGTCTGCTGACTTAGAATCCATTGAGGGTATGGTCCTCATCATCAATGGCGACCATCCTCTTTTGGAGCCTGGTCACATCAAGAGAATTTTTGAAGACTTCAAAGCGGATCAAGCTGATGTTTCTGTAGTTACATCTGTGGTTAAAGATCCCGGCCGGCTGGGACGAATTGTTCGTCATATGGGAGACCTCAAGGCCATTGTTGAAGTCGCGGATGCATCGGCTGAGACATTAAAAATCAACGAAGTAAATACGGGTATCTATGTAGCCCACGCCGAAGTTCTAGATGCCTTGCTCCCTTTAATCGACAATCACAATGCCCAAGGCGAATTCTACTTAACAGACATTATTCCGAGGGCGGTCGAAGAGGGATATACCATCTCGGCAATCAAAGCCAGCCCGCGCGTTGCCTTCGGTGTGAATACGCAAAAGCAATTGGCTCGAGCGACCAAAAGTATATTTAAGCGAAAAATTGGCGAACTCATGGATGAAGGTGTCGTCGTTATCGATCCCACAAATACATACGTTGAAGACTTCGTCAGTGTGGGCCCCGGAACTGTTCTTTACCCTGGAACCTATTTGCGCGGAGCTACGCAAATTGGAAGTTACTGTGTCGTCGAACCGAATTGCTCCATTACCGATTCTATCATCGGAGATGGGGTCCAAGTCCGAGCGGGTAGCTATTTCGAAAAAGCCGAAGTTCACAAAGGAGCCATTGTTGGGCCTTATGCTCGATTGCGACCAGAAGCGATCATAGGTGAGGAAGCACAGATCGGAAACTTTGTTGAAGTCAAAAAAGCGACCTTTGGCAAAAAAGCAAAGGCCGGACATCTCACCTATATCGGTGATGCAGACATCGGTGAGGGAACCAATATTGGCTGTGGAACAATCACGTGTAACTATGCCGTCGACAAAAAGAAGTATCGCACACAGATTGGAAAGAATGCCTTTATCGGAAGTGATACGCAGTTTATTGCACCTGTAACCATTGGTGATAATGCGGTCATTGGCTCGGGATCGACTATTACTAAAGATGTACCCGACGGGGCCCTCGCTGTGGCCCGCGGTAAGCAAGTCATCAAAGAAAACTACGTTAAAACTGTAAAAAGTGATGAAGAGAGCAGTAAAGATGAAGCAAATTCATCTGAAAAAAGTGATACTTCCTCCGATCGACCGACCCAATAACCTTGCCTCTAGAGTCTTGTCGGTCCTGTTGAAAATGAAGGAGAAACCATGTGTGGAATAGTTGGATACCTCGGTGATAAAGACCCAAAAGACGTTCTTTTGGGAGGTTTAAAGCGCCTCGAATATAGGGGCTATGATTCAGCTGGGGTTGCCATTCACGATGGAACAACTTTTAAACGAGTTCGAGCTTCTGGAAAGCTCTCAGCACTTGAAGAGAAACTCAGCAACGAGAGTTTCTCAGGGCGTATTGGGATCGGTCACACTCGCTGGGCGACCCACGGCGAGCCATCGGAGCGAAATGCCCACCCCCACAAGGTTGGACCAGTCACCCTTGTTCACAATGGAATTATTGAGAATTTTCATGAGATTAAAGAAGACTTAAAAAGTCGCGGAGCCCAGTTGGCTTCTGATACTGACACTGAATTGGTAGCCCACCTTCTCAACGAAGAATATCAAGTGACTAAGGATTTAAGAAAGGCGGTCGAGCGTCTTATTCCCTTAATTCGCGGAGCCTACTCGATCGTAGCTGTGAGTGAAGACCAGCCGAATAAACTCGTCGCCTTTAAAGAGGGACCACCCTTGGTCGTGGGATCGAGTCGTAAAGAAGTGATTATTGCAAGTGATGTGCAAGCTATTCTCGATCACGTGCAAGAAGTGGTTTATCTCGAGGACGACGAAGTCGTCGAAGTGGACGGAACCGATGTGAAGTTCTTTTCGGCAAATGGTTTTCCTATTCGAAAAGAGAGTGTGAAAATAAGTTGGTCGGCCGACCAAATGGAAAAACATGGTTACAAGAATTTCATGTTAAAAGAAATTTTTGAGCAACCGCGGGCAGTGGCGGCAGCGATAGATCCCCACATTGACCTCAATAATTATCGAGTCGCGCTGAACCGAGTTGGCTTTGGTGTCGATTCGGTCGAAAAACTGGATTCATTAAATTTCGAAGACGATTTAAAAAATACGATCGAAAAGTTGTCGGGCATTGAGCGAATTTTCATCGTTGCCTGTGGTACGAGTTTTTACGCCGGAATGGTTGGAGAGTATTTATTAGAGAGCTTTGCAGAAATTCCCGTCGAAGTGGACATTGCCTCTGAATTCCGTTATCGCGATCCTGTGATCCCCAGAAATTCGTTAGTCATTGTCGTTTCGCAAAGTGGGGAGACGGCAGATACTCTCGCAGTATTGAGACAGGTCAAAGAGTTGGGAGCCCTAACCCTTTCAATTTGTAATGTGAAACGCTCTTCCATCGACCGCGAATCAGATGGTCACCTTTATATGAATGCCGGGGTAGAAATTGGCGTGGCGAGTACGAAAGCCTTTGTATCGACTCTTTCGGTCTTTCATTTGTTTTCAGTGTTTCTCGGGCGCGTTCGCGGTAAGCTCACCGAAGCTCAAGAGCAAGAGTACACCCAGAGCCTGGTGGCAGTGCCGAGTCTTATGGAATCGGTATTAGTTTATGATAACTTTTTTGCAGAGGTTGCAAAAACCCTAAAAACCTTTCGCGGGTTTCTCTATATGGGAAGAGGGGTGAATTACCCAATCGCCATGGAAGGAGCTCTCAAACTGAAAGAGCTCGCTTATATGCATGCCGAAGGCTATGCCGCCGGAGAGATGAAACACGGCCCTCTTGCACTCATCGATGACCGAATGATCGTTATGATGATGGTCCCCTCGGATAAGCACTACGAAAAGTCAGTGAGTAATCTACAAGAGGCAAAAGCACGAGGTGGCGTCGTAATCTCTTTGGGCACGGGAGAAAACACTGAGCTGAAGGAAATGTCGGAACACTATCTTTCATTGCCAAAGGCTCACTGGAGTGTGAATCCAATTCTAGAAGCGATACCAGTGCAACTTCTCGCCTACCATGTGGCCGATGCCCTCGGACACGATGTTGACCAGCCCCGTAACCTGGCTAAGTCCGTCACCGTCGAATAATAATTCTTATTAGAGGCCTTCATATTTTAAACGAAGGCCACTCTCATCACGTTGACGTTTTGGTCTGCTAATTGCTCTCATAATCTCCGAAGTTAAAGGTTGTTGATCGTATGAGTCTTCCTACTCAATTTTTGAGGTACTAAGACTCCCTCGATCTATGTGCTGGTTCGGAGTTGTTTTATGTTGATTAGAAGTCTAATTACTTCATTATTACTTTCGTTTTTGTTCCCCCTCGCCCTTAAGGCGATGCCGATTTGCGAATTTCAGCTCTACAAATTGTCCTCTCGGCACCAAGAATCCCTGGTTCAACGAAATCTGCGAACACAATTAGAATTAGCTGAAGAAGAGGCTATAAAGGCCATTTTCAAGCTCGTGTTAAACGAGGATAAAGAACGAGAGCAGCTCAACCGTTGGATCGAAAAACTGGAATCCTCAGAAGAAAACTTACGTGTGGCCGAGCATGCAGCCCTCTCTTACCTCTATCGAAATCCCGAGTATTTGGGTCTCGCCGTAGATGAAAGTCTGCAAAATGGTCTAAAACTGCGGGTTGAAGCCCTTTTAAAGAGAAGTTGGCAAAATTTAGTTGGTGAGGAGGTCCTAGGGGCTCGCCTGGGTGAGCGCCTTCCTCGGAGTCTCCTTGATGGGCAGTCAAACAAAGTTTTAATGTTCTATCAGACTAGCTTTAATGAATACAACGAGGACGGCACCTCTACTTTTAGTAGTATTTTTCATCAACTGATTTCAACGGAGGCCGAGTACAAGGCATTTATTACGACAATGATTGTGACATCAATGGCTTTTGCCGTGACCGGTGGGCAGAATCTCAGTCTTGGCATCTCTGGGGTAGCATTAATGTCTATCTCTGAAAATCTTTTCCATCGATATTTAGCCCATCCATCGGCGAAGATGTTGGATACCCTTAAAAAGTCTAAACTTGCGGTAAAGATGGGTTTATTTAAAATGGTTCACGACACGGGTTTTAATCACCAAAGAGTTCACCATGGTCCCCTCAGTTTTCTAGATTACAACAAGCAGTTCAAATCGATCGCCCAGATGCTGAAGACGGATAACTTTATTTTAAAACACATGTCTGAGTTCTATGTGAAGCATATGAAGAAGACAGGGTATGGTCTTGCTATATCGGATTCTAACTATTTGAGTTTAATTAGTCCCTTTATCGTCCTCACTGTTTTGGGGCTTGCTATTGGTGTTGAGCCTGTTCAATTGGCCCTACTGCTGGGTCCGGGCTACTTCTATCCCATTGGTTTGCTATCGGAGAAAAATCACGAAAAAAGATATGAAGAGGGCGGTGATTTAAGGCCCGAGTCTGAAGGCCTTTTAACATTTCATGAATATACCCACCTCAAGCAAGAAGAATTGGATCGTATAACCTCTGAAGATGGTTTTTTAAGAGGGGCATTGAGTACAAAGGTTTCAGAGATCATTCGTGGAATTCACTGGGTTCATCACGATAAACCGAGTTTAAACTTTAATCTCACGAACTTTATTGGTGATATTCTACTGGGTACGTTAAGCCTGCCCGATATGGAGAAGCTTGCAGAAATGGATCGGGATCACGATATGGGATATTACTGGGGAGCTTCGGTTCTCAATCCCGAATAGGACCTAGAAACTTAACTCGCAGGTTGCTTTAAAAGAAAGGTAATAGAAAATGTTTAAAAAGATTTTGATTACGCTACTTTTGATTCCACTGTCGGCAACTGGGAATCAAGGGGAGTATAAAACATTCGAAAACGAACTCCTTCCCTTCAAGACCGATGGGTGCAGTAAGTTTCCCGACTCATTCGGAAACGTTGATTGGACCATCTGCTGCAAGGCCCATGATTTAGCCTATTGGATGGGTGGGACCAAAGAAGAAAGGGCAGCCTCTGACAGGGCCTTAAATAAATGCGTCCAAGAAAAGGGGCTGGAACCCCTAGGCAACCTAATGGAAGCCGGAGTGACGGTCGGTGGAGTGCCAGGGCTTCCATCGACCTGGCGTTGGGGCTACGGCTGGGTTGTAGATCGCTGTTATAAATCTCTTGAAGCAGCCCAGTGGCGACAGATTGATGAATTGGCTCCTGAGGAGTTAAGTGAAGTGGAAGTATCTCAGGTGGGGTTTGTCCCCATTCGACAAACTGTAACTGGGAACTATTGTCTGGACTTGGCCCTATTCAAAATAGCGACCAGTCAGGGAAGTCATTCACTAAGGTACAAAGTTATTGATGAATCTGAGTCCAATAACCCTCAGGGCCTATTGAAGAGTTTTGATATTCAAACAGAGAAGTGCCCTGAGTCTTACAAAGTTCAATTTGATTTACTTGAGCCCGATGCGTGTACAGAACAAAATAATGAACTCCTTGTCAGGGGCCGAGTGAGGTTCAAATCACTGAGTTTAGGCTGTGAGGCCCCGTAGTAGTTACTCTTGGCATGCTCGCAAGAAATTAAGATAACTCTTCATTGTAAATTTCATATTGTCTTCGACGCTCTCTAAATCAGATCCACTGAGTTCAGAAATGACCTTCTTTGCCGATTCGATGTGATCAACGTCTTCGTCAGCATGGACACTTAAAAATGTGAGAGCCAATTTATCAAATTTATCGTTGAGTTTATCCTTTAAAATTCTTGGTAGAATATTCACACAAGAACTCTCTAGGACATAGATGTAGCCCAAATAGCTCTTTGGATTTTGATGTTGGATTTTATAGTACTGTGCCTGGTAAAGGCTTTGGGTCTCTGGGAATTCTTGAAACTCATCGATGCCATGGCCGAGATTTTTAAGGTCCTTTGTGCAAAGCATTTCATGGTTCATTTCTTCAGCGATATGCTTAACCATTCTTTTAAACAGTTTATTGTCCTCAAAGCTCAAATGAGAAGCGGCGAGGGCTAATGTTTTAGTCGAATGCCGGATATAGAAGTAGGATTGCGCGAGAAAATTTTTATAAAATTTTTCGTCAGCCCAATCCAGTTGGTAGCACTTGTCATAGTATTCTGTGAATTCTTTTTCTAAATTCATAATTACCTCTTTAAATATTTAAATCTGGTTGTTTCGGCTCACTGATGACTTGATCGGGATATTGAAGGACCTTTGGATCAATTTTTCGACGATTCCAAATGTCTTCTACGAGTTCATAAACATCCGGGTTAAATTTAATATCATTTTTATACCAACTCAGAAGGTCAATTTTTACGCCATGCTGTTCAAGATCCTTAGAGATGACTTTTGCACCGCCGTTGATACAGACTTCATTTATTTTGCGATTGTTGCGACTGGTACTAGTCATTGCCGAAAAGTTAGATTCTTCAAGACGTTTGTTAAAAAGTCCCACATGAACATCTGGAAATTTAAAGCCATGCTCTCTAGCCCAGCGACGATACTTTCTTTCGACAGTAAAGTAACTATTCTTTATGACGACGCTTCCATCTTTTGTTAGTTGTTCAATGGCTTCGTCATTCCAGTTTTTGAAGTAGGCGTCTTCCCTTGAGGCTCTCAAGTTCATATCTAGAGGAGTCAGCAAGCCGAGAGAAGTGCACTCACCACGATAGAACAAACCAAAGACTTCGTTTTGCGAGAGGAAGTCGTTGGCGTATAGAGTTTCTGGAAAGTCCTCAAGCTCCTGAGCCGCTTCAGTCCAGGTTTTGTGCCAAGTCTCGTAAGCCGCTTCATAAAAGGTCTCGAAGACCTTAGAGGGATTGCGACCGGGTAAAATTATAAGTTCGAAATCTGTGTAAGCTATTTCCATGCAGTACTTCTATAATGAAATACCGCAATCGCAAAATTAATAATGGTAAAGATTCAATTAACATTAAGGAAGAGTTAACTTTAGTTCGCGGTTTCCTTAAGTTCCGAAAATCTCTCGGAATTGTTTTTTAAGAAGCCGTTAACCTCGATAAAGACCCGCGTGAAACTATTTGAATTTTTGTCATTTGAGGTCTGACTCTCGATGTAGATGTCGCCACCGTAGTTCTTAAGAATGGTCTGAGCTATGGGTAAGCCCCAGCCAGTGCCCTGTTCACCCTCGGTTCCAGGGCGACTGGACTCAGACGAGAAGTGAAAAATGTTTTCTAGAATTTCATTTGGAATGCCCAATCCAAAGTCTTCAATGCAGATGAGGACCCTGTTTTCGGACTTCATTTCGAGATTAATATTAATTTTTGAGTTTCTCTCACTAAACTTGATTGCATTCCTGAGTATGTTTGAAAGGACGGAATTTGTAAAAGTTGAGGGGTGCACCTCGACGATAACATCTTCAATGTTTGGATCGACATTAAGATCGATCTGCTTGTCCTGAAGCATGGCCGAGAATTCACTTTCTATTTTCTCAACACATTGACTCAGTGGAATTTGATGGGTGTGAGGATCATTAATCTCGAGGCTTCTTAGGTCGATGAGGATCTCCGAAATCTTATCTAAGGAAACTTTTGTTCTGTTGAGTGCCTTAGTGGTTCGCTCGTCGTGTTCGCCACGGGTGAGTAAATTTATACTATTCATGGCGATCATGATCGGGGTCGCGATATCGTGTGAGAGAGTTTTAAATAGGAATTCTTTAAAACCGACGTTGGCTGCAAGTTCGGCGTTTGATGCTTTGAGCGCCTGGGTTTTTTCGTTAATTATCTGAGTGAGTCTATTCTTTTCGTCGCGACTGTACTCTACGAGTGCGAGCGCAGGGAGGAGAGCTGCTAAGACTTGGTAGAGAGCATAAGCAGTGAGCCAACCCCAAACCTGATTTCCCGGTTGATTACGGAAAAAAGCAAAATTGACTCCGTGAATAGTTGTCAAAACGAGAATGAATGCTGCCACCTTGAATAAAGGGCGACCCTTAGACTCTTTGGTCATGAAGTAAGCTGTGTATAGCATAGCAATAGCTCCACCAATTGAAATGGGAAGAGCTCGAATCGTAAAACTACCAATATCTAAAACAATAAAAGTAAAAGAGAGAATGATTGCGATAGACGCATTCGTAAACAAAAACCTATTGGTAATCTTCTTGTTTAGAAAAGAGAATAGCGACAGGCAAAGCAAACTCGCAGGTAGGAGTGAAAAAGCAAACGAAGCGATAATTTGGTTTTCGTCAGCTTGAGCGGCTCCTTGAATAAAAAAGTTTACAATAAGGGCGAGCCAGAAATTTGCTAAAAGCAATTGATCTCTTTTTTTAGAAGAGAAATAGCCTATCACATTGTAGGCAAAATTAACTGCTGAGAAGCAGAGAATGATAGTAAATGTCGTCTTTATTAAAACATCCATAGGTCTAGTTTAACTTCGACACTATCATCGCAAAGCTTAACATTCCCGTTTCAACTCTATACAAACGGGAGTCATTATTATGAATATCCATTCAAAATATTCCAATTTTCTAGATGCGTTTACCTCTTTGACAGCTGTTCAAATAAATTTGGCGGCATTTTGCGCATTTTAATTTGTCTCAAAATGATACGCCATAGAGGGGTTAGTTTTGAATAGGAGGTCCATGTCTGTGAACGGATTTTGAATAACATTACCTTAAGGATTAATGAATTGAGGACCCAAAGATAATGAGCGAGAGATCTTTGATTAAAATCATCAGATTGCACCTATTGGTGTTGCTAAGTTTTGCGACGAGCTTGAGTGTTGCGCAGGAGCATCGCTATCCGCAGATCCGTGTCATGGAGCTATGTGAAGAAGCCATTGATCGGGGCCTTCAAACCTTCGAGCCGAGTCGTGCACAGATGGCCCTTGATGAGATGAGTTCCACGGATCGTAACCTACCTGTTCTCGATAATTTGAGTATTTATGGTCATGTTGAGTTCGGCGAAAACAATCAAATGACCATGCGAGAGCCCAATCACGATACTTTTATTGGAGTGAGAGATGGACAGCCCGGATTGTGGATCTACAATAGTCGACACGTCCATTTTATTCCTATGCCAGAGGCGCAACCCTTCAAACTACCAGCCGCCTGTGAGGAGCGAGAGGCCTTAGTGAGTGCTCTTATCGAACAAGGGATTTCTGTGGGTCGATATACTCAGGAGCAATTGGAAGATCCCCAATTTCGAGAACATCTTCGCCAATACTATCTACAGAATAATTTTTATTATTGCACTCCGTATGAGCAAGTCAGAGAAGAGTTCGGTGATAATGTAAGAGTCATATCCAGTGATTTTGATGGAGAGCAAGCTGCTATCGTTATTGGGCAGGATGGACAGTTACGAAGGCTTAACCCTGCATTTATCGAATTTATTTCTCCACAAATGACTCCTTTAAGAGATAACCCAGGAAAAAATGGGTATCGTGGTCCCACTGAAGAATTTTATCAACAAATGCAGGATCGACTTTCTAGAAAAATTAATCTCCTTCATAATTACTCCCACTCGAGAAATGTTGAGAGTGATTTTAGTTCTCAAGCGGAACCCTGGTACGACATCGTTTCAGAGTCCCTGTACACATGTCGTGAGATTTTTTCGAGATCAGACTTCGAAGGTATTGACCCTCTAATCAGTCAGTTGAGAAGAGTGATTGGTTTACATGAACTCCTTCCCACCCGTCGTGAACCCGAGGGAGACCTTCCCGAGTACAATTTTGTGCCTCCATCGTTTGATCCAGCAACGACGCCACGCTTGGAAATATAAATGCTTTTTAATCGAATTTTAAAAACATTCGTATATCTCCCTTTGATTTTATTTTTGGCTGCTTGTCCTCAAGATAGTCGCAATAAGACTGAAAGTGGCATGACTGTTTTTTCTGATAGAAGTCCCGAGGGGCCAGGTCGAGAAATTAGAGACTCCTTGCTGCAGTCGGAGTTATTCACTGAGCAAATCGTTCCCGCGAGCAATAATCGCTCGAGAGGTCCAACGGAAGAGCCATCTGAAGAGTTTAAAGAATACTGTCGCGATGGACAGAACGATATATTGAGTATTCAAAGGCCCATTGAGTCAGGCGAATTCACCTATCGGTTTCGATTGGATTGTCAGAATGAAAACCTTCCGACGATTATTTATATCCCAGGCGGTCCGGGAGAAACATCCATGGAATCACAGATCAGTGAATTCCCCGAAAACTTTAACATCATTTTCACTGATCCCAGAGGTGTCGGTGAAAACTATTCCTTTTGGGAGTCTGGTGGGCAGGCTGAAGATTTGTCCAGTGAGAAGATCGCTCTCGATATTAAAGAAATTATAAGAGTTCTCGATTTACAGAATTACATTGTTCATGGTCACTCCTATGGAACACTCGTTGCGACGATACTCACCCATGAAATAGAAAGTAATTCGAGTCTGGAGAGACCCAAAGCCCTTGTTTTGGAGGGGATTCAGGCTGAAATTTCGGACGTGGAATACGAAACGAGAGTGTTTAATCGAGTTCTGAGAGAGCGCGTTGGAGATTATTATGCGCAATTTTCAACGCGAATGGATGAGCTGATGGGGCAGGTCGACGAAATCCATTTGGGAGTGGCGGCATCAATGATTCTTTTTAATGACCAGCCCGAACTTGCGAGTCAGCATTTTCTTTCTCTTGAAAGTCCCGAAGAGGTGACTACTTTCTTTAGCGCTTATATGAGTGAATCACCTTACCCTCCTGGATTTGAAGAGGTCTACTCTGCGATTGCATGTCGAGAAATGACGAGGCTCGGTTTGGCTCGATGGTTACACCTTGAAAACGGTCAGTTTGGTCTGGAGCAGGAAGGAAGTTGTAGTGATCAAGAGCTTGATCAACCCTTCAGGCTCAGTGCTTATCCTATTAGACAAACTCCGATTCACCTATTTGCTGGAACCCATGATACTTTGACTCCAATTGCCTATTCGACGAAATACTTCTCGCAAATGAAGCGAAATACTGCAGTCCAACTTTATTGTCTTAGAGACGGTGGACACCTTAGCCTTCAGAGAGACTTGAGTTCCTCATGTCACGAATTGTTTTGGAGTCGAATCGGTGAAGGGTCTGACGTGGGAGAATTGGTGGGTGACTGTGACGGAGCCGAATCGGTCATCACTAATGATCCGATTCAATGTCTAGAGACTTTGGGAATAGAAAGTCTTTAATTATCTAACTTCACTCAATCAAAGGGATTGCAAGCTATCCAAGTAGGCGTTTGCTTTTTCGGCGACTTGGCTATCGGACTCTTTAAGGATGGGGCGCGAAAATTCTTCTGTAAATTTTTGAGTTTCTCGTGCAACGGAAATTGCGTTTTTCCACTCTAAAAAATCTCTTCGTGCTCTTTCTATGTAGTGAACCCGTCTTTCAGCTTTTCTCAGTTTTTTTGCGAACGGGGGGAAGAGACCAAAGTTAATATTAGTGGGTTGGAAATTGTCCTTATCCTCTTCGGTAATGGCGCGCAGAATAGCCCCCAAGGCTGAGGTCGCTGGCGGAGGAGTCATCACTTCGCCATTCAGTTTCGACGTTAGAAACTGCGAAACGAGAAGGCCAATGCAAGTCGATTCAAAATAGCCTTCAACCCCAGTAATTTGTCCGGCAAAAAATAGAAGGGGATCCTTTTTGCTCGAAAGATCAGGGTTGAGAAGTTTCGGAGAATGTATGTACAGATTTCTGTGAATGCTTCCAAGTTTTAAAAATTCTGCTTCTTCGAGGCCGGGAATCATTCTGAAAATTCTTTTTTGCTCAGGGTAAGCCATCTTAGTTTGAAAACCGACGATGTTATAGGCTGTTGCCATTTTATTATCTTGTCGCAATTGAACGACAGCGTAGGCTTTTTCTTCGGGATTATGAGGGTTGGTTAAACCCTTGGGCGACATTGGTCCGAAGCGCAAAGTTTCGTCGCCCCGTTCGATGATCGCTTCGATGGGCATACAGGATTCAAAATAGGGCGTGTTTTTTTCGAAGTCTTTTGATTCGATTTTGCGCGCTTTTTTGATCTCTTCAATAAAGCTGTAGTACTGTTCTTTGTTCATTGGGCAATTGATGTAATCTCCATCACCACTGCCTTTGTCGTAACGGTCTTGCTTCCAGGCGACGTCCATATTTATAGATTCGGTGTCGAGAATGGGTGCTATTGCATCAAAGAAGTAAAGAAAGTCTTCGGTGCCAAAGTGCTCTTGAATAGAGTGAGCGAGTTTTTCGTGGGTGAGCGGGCCCGTAGCTACAATCGTCGGTCTCGGGATTTCATCCAAGGACTCGACGATTTTATCGATTTTTTCGATATTGGGTTCCTGGGCTATTTTTTCGCTCACTTCTTTAGCGAAATATTCTCGGTCCATTCCAAGGGCTTGACCCGAGGGAACGTGGGCTCGGAAAGCACTTTCGAGGATACTCGAGGCCATTTGCTCGGCCTCCCATTTGAGTTGCCCAGGAGCGCTGTATTTGGCGTAGGTGCCAAATGAGTTAGAGCAAACGAGCTCAGCGCAATGTCCGGTTTTATGGGCCGGAGTCAAGTTTTGGGGCCTCATTTCATAGAGGCGGACTCTAAAGCCCTTAGCTGCCAGTTGAAGGGCTGCTTCGGAGCCGGCTAGGCCAGCACCGACAATGGATATTGTTTTTTGATCATCGCTCATGGTAGATCTATTCACATCATGGCGGGGACAAAGTCAAAGTACCCTTCGGGGAATAAAAATATTGCAAAGCCGAGAAGACGACGGCCGAAGGACCAATTGCGACCGACGGCAGACGTGTTACAGGCTCTCATGGAGAACTCCCGCTCACCTCTAGCGGGTGGATTTCGTCGCTATCAACTCGAGCAGGAGTGGCCCCATGTGGTCGGTCCTCAGCTCTCTGAGCAAAGTCTCCCCGTAGGCTTTATTAAGGGATGCCTTTATATATGGGTTGCTCACCCGGCTATGATTCACCAGCTTGGATTCATGAAAGAGGATATCAAGCGTCGGGTGAACGAACATCTCGGCTTTAAGTTTGTCAATAAAGTGACTTTTACCCTCGACCGCAAAGCCGCTCTTCCCAAAGAGTAGAGGCTTTGACCTAGCCGCAGATTTTTTTCCATTCGTTGATGGCTTCGAGGGGGTCGACTGCAAGGCCCTTCCAGATCACTTCCCAATGGAGGTGGGGGCCATTGACTCTGCCGGTAGACCCGCTGAGGCCAATCTGTTGACCACGCAGAATATGGGTTCCCTCTTCGACTTCGATATCATTCATGTGAAAGTATCGCGAGAAGAGTCCTCCGCCGTGGTCAATGACGATGGTGCCTCCGGAGACAATCATTTTGTCGGCAAGAACAACGACTCCATCACCCATGGATCGAATCGGAGTATTATTCCGGGCCCGCAAATCAAGGCCGGAATGGAAGTAGTGTCGACCATTGGGAAGAATTCGAGCCTTGCCAAAAACCGATGTCGTTTTGGACTGCAAAGGGGGATACCAGCAATTGAATTCTTTGAGGTGAGTGAAGTTATTCAACACGTCTCTCATGAGTCTGCGCTCAAACTTTTTTCTTTTTTCTTCGGCGTTTTCTAGTTTGTTCCAAACCGATGACGGTAGTCTTAAGTTGCTGGCCTTTTTAATTTCCAGCTTTGGACTGACTTCGATCTTTTTACTAAAGCCGCTCACTTCTTGTACAAACAAAAAGCGTTGAAACCAGTTCGCTTTTTCGCGGTTTCGAGTTTTATAGAATCCAGTGAGAGTTACGAAGTTCCGTTGGGAAATTCCTACAGCGCCAAGAAAGTTGACGTTTTCATAGAGGGGAGTCAGTCTTCGGTTGTTGACTCTCAACTCGTACGAGTTTGGTAATCCTTCAATAACAAAGAGTCGCCCTGAGGGGACTGATGACGGGATCGACTCGGGTGCCTTTTGGTTGAAACTCATTTTTGAAAGTTCGTGACTTGGAAAGCTAATGAGAAAGACCAGGCAAAAAAGAATCGTACCAAAGAGAATCAGGTCCTGGGCGGCCTCTCTCAGCCAAGGGGCTAAGCGCAGAATAATTGTTTTGGTGTTTCTATTTAGGTCACTCAAAAACTCTTCTCCACAAGAACTCGATTCACTCTTGAAATGCGTAATAATTAGGCACTAAAATAATTCTAACAAAATCTTCGGAAAGAAACCTCCCTGGCCGATTGTAAGCACTTATACAGGTCGAGGTCGAGTAAGATCCAAACTTACGTAGGATGTCATTAGCTTGGCAGGACGCCATAAATTTGAAGCTAAAAACGCGGGCTATGTCTCCTAATACAGTCTGGGACCTAAATTCTAATTGGCATTCAAAATGCTTTATATCTTGGCAGGAGGGTTTATTGGTCTACTTTAGCCAAAAGTACCAACATATTTTAAGAGTCCTGTGTCTAGTCGGGTTGAGTGTGCTAGCGCAGTCTTCTTTCGCCCAAGACAGTCAAATCCAGGCTTTAGTTCGCGCCATCTCCGATGCCACTCATATTGAGTTCTCGGGAAGATCACAGTGGCTTTACCAAATGAACACTGAAGAACGAGATGGTAAGAGTGTTGTTTATCTGCGCATTCCGCAATTAGACGAGAAGTCCATCGCTGCCTTGAGAGCAATAAAAGACGATCGAATTGAAAAAGTAGAAATCACCCCCAAAGGTCTGGATGAGCATACTGAGATTCGCTTTGTTCTTAGTGGTCACAAAGTTGAAAGCTTCGACTACTTGACTGAATCTCCGTCCCGCTTAGTGATAGATTTCTATATCGACGAAAATAAAAAACCCATCCAGGCGCAAAATCAAAACGCAGCCCAAAAGGGTTCCGAAAAGAGGAGTCCGGCAGGTACTGATTACATCGTTGTTCCCCAGCCGAAACAGCAGCGACCCGTCGCAAAGACAAAACTCAATAAGCCGGAGAGTCAGTCAGAAAAAGGTCTTGAAAACATTGGTAGTATTCGAACACTTGATGGTTCAGATCCTAAATTGGAGCGATTCAATGTCACCGAAAAAGAAATTAAAAAATCTTCAATTATCGCCTCGCAAACTAATATCTATTTACCCTTTCCAGAGTACCCATTAGAAAACAAGATTTATAAAGTTTTAAAAGAGTCGCCGACCATTTATGAAATTGACCCTAAGGACACTCTCGAGAATAAACAAGCTCGTTTCATTCTCGGTCTCTTTAAGAAGGGGCGTGTCGCGGCGACGATAAAAGCCATCGAAGAATTTGATAAATCTTTTAAAGACTCTCGCTATGAAGAAATTTTGGAATATATAAGAGCAGATCTTCTTTATTCCCAATGGGAAAAAACCAACAACGTAGAAACCTTTGATCAAGCAATGGGTCACTACGACAAGTTGACACGAAAATTCCCCGGGTCACCCGCGACAGAAAAAACGACTCTTTTCATTGGATTTGCCTACCAAAATCGAGGAGATCATCTCAACGCCATTAAGTTTTTTAATCGCTACTTAAGACATTACAAGGACTCCAAATTGCGAGGAAAAGTTCGCCTCGCGGTGGCGCGAAGTTTCTTAGACCTTAAGCAGTCTAAGCAGGCAGCAAAGGTTCTTGATGAGATCGAAGGGACCACTCAGTTTGTTGAAGATAAAGCCGCTGCTGCCTTCCTCAAGGGGAATGTCTATTTTGATCGAATGGAATATTCAGATGCAATTACCGCTTATGATGAGGCTATTCGTAAATACAAGACTTTCATACAAGATCACCCTTACGCGCTTTTTAACTTAGCAGAGTCTCTTTTTTGGGAAAGAGAGCCAAAGAGAAGTTTGGATAACTTGCGCCTGTATATGCAGAGATTTCCCGAGCACACCCATGGCGGATATGCGCTGACTCGTATTGGAGAGCTTATCGAGATTCTTGGCGCACCGGCCTCGAGATCTCTGGGTGCTTACAAAGAAAGCTACTTTCGCTATAGAACGACAACTGGTGCTAAGGTTGCACGGATTCGAATGCTCAGTCGTCGCATGAAAGATATGAAAGAAAAAGAGATGAAGGCGACCATCGAAGAGATGAAAGAGATGAGAAAGCTCATCGATCTTCCATACTCTAAGGAGTTCATCACCTTTATGATTTCTGATGGTTTCTTTTCGCGGGGAGACTACGAATCGGCGACTAATGTTCTCGTTGAATTCTTTCAAGAGAATCCGACTATGGATAAAAAGAAAACTTACGAGGATCGAATCGTTCGAAATATTACTGAGGATATTAAAGATCACGTTGAAAACGGAGACTTCTTTAATGCCCTTAAGACGAATGGTCGCTATACACTGACTTGGTTGAAGTCTAATGAGCGAGTAGACACTGAATACTTTGTTGGTAGGGCCTATGAGCAGGCGGGTGTTTTTGAGAAGGCCCGTGAAATTTATGAGAAGACTCTTTCGCGCTTACAGGAGATAGAAAAGCAAGGAAACACTTTTACAAGAAGTGTCTTCGAAACTCTGCCAAGCATTGCCAGGGCGCAATTGAGACTTGCAGCTGTCAATTATAAGAAGGGTAGTTTTGCGACGGCCGAAAAGTATATTCAGTCTATTCAATCTACAAAGCCACTTAACGATATTGAAAAAATTGAAAGAGTTATACTTCTAGCTGATATTTCAAAAGAAAGAGGTCGTCTCGATCTTGCTAAGAAGTATTTCAAGGAGCTATTGAAATCTTGGGAAGGTAACGAGTACTTGAAAATTGAGCCCTACTTTAAGTTGGGCGAGATCCTTAAGACAGAAGATAAATTGGCTGAAGCTATTCTCAATTTTGAAGAGGTCGTACGCATCGTGGATAGCAATGATGCCAAAAAGGACCACATTTATCTGAAGGCTCTTGAGAACCTTGGAGAGGCCTATGCTAAAACCAAAAAACCTCAGGATGCCATTACTGCGTACAATAAACTTCTCGATCAAGATATTGAAAACAGAGAATTTAATTCGGCTCGCTACCAGCTGGGTACTTTGCACTTCGACGCCGGTCGAATTAGAGAAGCCCAACAGGTTTGGGAACCATTGAAAAATGATTCGAATCCATTTTGGTATAACTTAGCTCAGGAAAAGCTGAAGGAATCAGAGTGGAAGGATAACTATAAAAAGTATATTGAACGTATTCCAGCTATGTCAGGGATGACACAATAGGAGTATTAGGATGACTCAAAAAGATTATAGCATGGTGATGACCCATGATCGCGAAATGCACAGGACGTTGCAGATCGCGGAGAACATTGCCCCCACTAAAGCAACGGTCTTGATTCAGGGTGAAAGTGGTACGGGTAAGGAGCTTCTGTCTCGATTTATACATGCAAAGAGTTCGAGAGCGAATAATGCCTTTGTGGCCATTAACTGCGCAGCAGTTCCGGAGAGTTTGATCGAAAGTGAGCTTTTTGGATATGAAAGAGGTGCATTTACTGGAGCCGACCAGGCAAAGCCCGGAAAATTCGAGGTCGCTCATAAAGGGACTTTCCTTTTGGATGAAATTTCAGAACTTCCTTTACTGATTCAGGCAAAAATTTTGCGAGTCATTCAAGAGGGTGAGATTGAACGCCTCGGTGGTGTTGGAGTGAAGAAAGTCGATGTTCGAATCATTTGTACCTCTAACAGAGATCTCACTCAGATGGTTAAAGAAGGTAGTTTTAGAGAAGATCTATACTACCGCCTAAATGTGATTCCAATGCGTACGATCCCACTTCGAGAGCGTCCAAAAGATATTCGACTTTTGGCCCATCATTTTGTGGAAGCAGTCTGTACAGAAAACTCTTTGTCGCAAAAGATTTTATCTAAAGAGGCCATGGAAAAGCTCCTAAATTGGGAGTGGCCGGGAAATATTAGAGAATTACAGAATACGATTCAGAGGGCTGTATTGATGTCTACTGGCGAGCAAATTGAAGTGAGTGACCTCGATATCCCTGGATATTGTGAGAACTCAAGTTTTCAGCGTTTTGCTCCCGGGATGTCCATTTCACAAGCTGAAAAACTCCTTATATTGCAAACGCTAGATCACACTAACCAAAATCGTACCCAAGCGGCGCGGCTACTTGGAATATCTATCCGTACTCTGCGAAATAAAATTAGGGAGTATCGCCAGGAGGGGATATTGTGAGTCAGATCTACGATAAAACTTCAAAAGCACTCGGGGCTGCAATTAACTTTCGCCTCCTTAAACAAAATGTGCTCAATTCCAATATCGCTAATGCTGAAACTCCTGGGTACAAGGCAAAAAAAGTAGACTTTGAAGAGGCCCTTTCGAGAGCGATTGATACTGAGGGCTTGGGTAAGATGCATGTTTCGGATAAGGATCATTTCTTAATGGGCCAGGGTGCGATTTCTAGGGCTCGGGCCGATGTTTATGACAATCCAGACGTCGTGACCTCCAATGATGGAAATACCGTGAATCTTGAAAGAGAAATGGCTGAATTGGCTGAGAATACGATTCTATACAAGGCAGCCATTAAATTAATGCAGAAAAAATTAGCTGCAATGAGGTACGCCGTAAGTGAAGGTGGACGATAAAGAAGGGCTTTTAAGCTTTGATTTATAAAGGTGGTTTATAGTGGGTGATATTTTAACGGGAATGAGAATTAGTTCGAGTGGTATGGCGGCTCAGCGCACGCGCATGAATACGATCTCGAGTAACATCGCCAATATAAATACAACTCGAACTCCAGAGGGAGGACCCTACCGTCGTAAAGATGTGGTTCTAGAGCCGATCCCAGAGGCAAAGAGTTTTGGTGATATCCTCATGTCCCAACCAGACCGTAGTCTGCAAAGGGTCCAGGTCACCGATATTCATGTCGATCGAAGCGCTCCTCGGATGAAGTACGATCCAGACCACCCCGATGCGAACCCGGATGGCTATGTTGCTTATCCAAATATTAACTTAATGGAAGAGATGGCCAATATGATTCAGGCGACTCGAGCCTATGAAGCGAATGTTTCCGCCATGAACGCGACTAAGGACATGGCATTAACTGCCCTTGAGATTGGGCAATAAAAAATTAGAACGGTTTATCGGATAAATCGTGTACAATATTTATAGATCCAGGAAGGATTTAGACCATGGACGGTTTGAGTATTAGAAATTCCCAAAAGCTTCTCGATCGAGGGCAAACCACGAGTGAAATTCGTGCAAATGATTTTCGAATAAATCAACCGAGTATTGACGAAAAGGATGGGTCATTCGCTGAGACGCTGAATAATTCCATTATGGAAGTCAATAAGTTGCAGAAAGTTGCTGATACAAAGATGCAAGCACTTGCTACGGGTAAGACGACCAATATCGCAGAGGTAATGACAGCGACAGAACGAGCTGACATTGCTCTGAGATTGATGACTAAGGTAAGAAACAAAATTATCGATGCCTATCAAGAAGTAATGAAGATGCAGGTTTGAGGCTTTAGTTATTGTTGAGTAGCCACTTAATGGTCTAGGAGGGATCATCCATTGAATGAATTGTTTAGGACGCTCGTCGCACAATCCAGAGATTTTTATAAGACTCTTTCGCCCGTAAAGAGAGTATCAATGCTTGCAACCATTGTCGTTGCTGTGATTGGACTCTTCGTACTTGTCGTTGTTTTATCGGGTAAAGATCAAGTTCCTCTTTTGACCAATATTCCGCCGGATCAAGTGGGTGAGGTTGTTGATCTTTTACAGAGAAAGAATATTCCCTATCGCATTGCCGATGGAGGTTCTACAGTTCTCGTAGCTAAAGGACTTCTTCACTCCTCGCAGATGTCATTGATGTCAGAGATTGGTGACGGGAAAATTGGTGATATTGGACTCGAACTTTTTGATAAACAGGATTTCGGTCAAACTTCCTACGCTCAACGGGTTAATTACCAAAGAGCTTTGCAAGGTGAGTTGATGCGAGCGATTAACAGTCTTGATGTTGTTAAGAGATCGAAAGTTATTCTCGCGCTTCCACCAAAGAAGACTTTTCTCGAAGAAGGCGGAAACGCAAAGGCTTCGGTCGTAGTCGATTTACTCCCGGGTAAGGGACTTAATCAAGATCAAATTCGTGGGATCACATATCTAGTAGCAAATGCGGTCGAAGATCTTGAGCCAGAATACGTTTCTGTGATCGATGCCAAAGGTCGGGTTCTTTCTAAAAGAGGGAATCCAAATATGGCGGGCTCTAGCGAATTGATGGAGCTACAAAAGAAAATTGAGATGGGCCTTGAGGAAGAGGTTGAAACAGCATTAACGAGACTTGTTGGTGAAGGAAAAGTCATTGTTCGAGTTAACGCGAGTTTGAATCCGCAAAAAGTTTCGATGATGCAAGAGCTTATCGATCCAGATAAGACTGCGATTCGAAGTATTCAAACTGAAGAAGAAAGTCTCAACGGAAATCGGTCGAACCCGACGGGAGTTCCGGGAGCACGAGCAAACCTTCCGGGTGCTGCCGATGCTGGTAATGTTGCTTTTAATCAAGATGTTAAGAAAGAACTTAAAACGACGAACTATGATGTACCTAAGACACGAAAAAATGTTGTTGAGGCTGCCGGAAAGCTTGAGCGCCTCAGTATTGCTGTCGTTGTGGATGGTACCACTTCTGAGGTAGAAGGCGAGGGCGGTGAGGTTTCAACTCAGTGGACTCCTCGATCTCAAGAGGAACTCGTTAAGTTTGAAAATATCGTTAAAAACACGATTGGCTTTAATGCTCAACGTGGTGACTCTTTTAAAATTGAGAGTCTGCAGTTTAAAGGTGAAGATTTTAGAGAGTCAGAAAGGGTTCTCAAAACTCTTCATAGAGAGAGACTCCTTCGCTTTTTGGCGACGTGGGGGCTTGCGCTCTTTGGCCTCGGTCTGCTCTATCTCGTAGTGATTCGTCCATTTATGAGATGGATTACTGACAGCTTCCAAGATTCTGTGGAGGACATGCTTCCACGGACGATTGAGGAGTTGGAAGACCTACAGTCCGTAGATAATACGCTTCCAGGTATGTCTAATGCGCTACCAATTCTCGAAGAGAGCCTCGATCCAGATAAAGCTGAGTCGGAGCTTCTAAAAGAGCGTATAATGAAGATTATGGAAAATGACCAGGAGAAGGCGGCTGGAGCCTTCAGCCTGTGGTTGGTTAGAAGGGACTATTAAGTATGGATCAGTCGACCATTCGATTAAATAAGATACCTGATCTAGATTTTGAAAGCTTAAGAGGTTTTGAAAAGGCTGCTATTCTAGTGAATTATCTGGGTGCCGAGGCTACTAAAGTTTTGCTAAAGCACATGGATGATGCCGATATCCGAAAGCTTCTCGGCTTGATGTCGAAGTACAGAATTGTCCCCATCGAAGTAACTAAGAAAGTTCTAGAAGAATTTTACGAAATGATTTCGGAGTCTGAAGACTATATCTTCTCGGATTCTGTGACACAAAAAGATACCATCGTGGATGCTGTCGGTGAAGAGCGAGCTAGAGGTATTCTCGGTCACCTTAGTGCTTCTTCTGGAACCCGATCTCTAGAAAGTCTTGAGCTTGTCGATGCTAAATCTCTAGCGAATTTTTTAATTAACGAACACCCACAGACTGTGTCTGTTATTTTGGCTCACCTTGAACCTGAGAAAAAAGGTGAAGTTTTAAAGCGGCTTCCGGAGGCATTGCAAGCTGAGGTCGTGTTAAGAATGTCGAATCTCGACCACGTTGCTCCAGAGTTGATCGCCGAAGTTGATCGCGTTCTAAAAGAAGAGCTTTCGAATCTTGGTACAGTTGAGCAGGCGGCACTGGGTGGAGTGCAGCCAGTGGCTGAAATGTTGAACGTCATGGATAAGAATGCAGAAAAATCAATTATGTCGCGGATCGAAGAAAAAGATCCAATTCTCGCTGAAGAAATAAGAAAACTCATGTTTGTCTTTGAGGATATTGTCAAAATTGATGATCGTGGAATTCAAACTCTTCTTAAAGAGGTTCCCAACGATAAACTTATTCTGGCCCTCAAAACAGCGAATGAAGAAATTAAAGAAAAAATCTTTAAAAATATTTCTTCACGTGCGGCAAACTTACTTCGCGAAGATCTCAATAACATGGGACCTGCCCGTCTATCAGACGTTGAAGGAGCTCAACAAGAAATTGTTAATGTGGCCCGGAGACTCGAAAATGAAGGTAAGGTACTCATAGCAAGAGGTGGTTCAGAAGATGCCCTCGTCTAAGGTGGTCCGTAAGGAAGAAAGCGATGGTGTTGTTCTTTCTTACGAAGCAAAGAAGTTTCCGGTGCAAATTTCAAAGACTGCAAAGAAATTTGTATCTCTCAACACTTCTGAGCCCAATGATTTCATTATCAATCCCGCCGTCGCTGAAAGCACTGGAGTAGGGGTCTTACAAAGACAAAGTCTCGAAGAACAAGTCGAGCAAGAAGCATTAGCCCGACTCAAGGATATGCAAGAGGAAGCCTACAAAGAGGCTTATGAACTCGGTCTTCAAGAAGGACGTGATTCGGCATTTAAGGCGAGAGAAGATCAGCTCACTTCTCAGTTAGCCATTTTTGAGTCGACTTTAGAGTCTCTACTTAATTTAAAAAGTGAAATGGTTGCATTCAATGAAGCTCATATTATCAAGATGATTTACCTTTTTGCTTCTAAGATTGCCATGGGCGAAATTGAAGAGCGTCCAGAGCTCATTCTACCACTCGTAAAGCAGTGTATAGAGACAACTCAGCAAACAGAAGAAGTCACCTTGCTGTTACATAAAGACGATCTAGAATTTATTAACTCCGTTAAAGATGAATTAGGACGTGATTTCGAAATCCTAAAAAAAGTTGAGATGCGCGAATCAACTAATGTCGATAAGGGCGGGTGCATGGTACAGACCAATTATGGTTCTGTTGATGGAAGTCTTGAAAAGCGAGTCGAAAAGCTATGGTCAGGACTGCAGGAAAGATCGCCAAAATCAAAAGATACAGTAGGTGAGTAATGTCCTCACTCGAAATTAACTTTGCAAAATACCAACGCTTTATCGAGAGAAACCACTTGATCTCTGAGGTGGGTAAAGTTGTGGACGTTGTTGGTCCAATGGTATTTGGATATTTACCCGGCTCAAGTATCGGGAGTATCTGTCGCATATATACGCGCAATGAAAAACAATCGTTTTTAGCCGAAGTCGTGGGATTTAGGGATATGAAGTCCATGCTCATGCCTCTCGGGGAAATGCGTGGAATTGCTATTGGTTCGCGAATCGAACTGGTCAGAGCTACAGCGACCGTTAAAGTTGGTGATGCCCTTTTAGGGCGAGTTATCGACGCTCGAGGAAAGGCAATTGATAAAGGTGGACCCCTAGAGGGTTTAGCCGAAGAATCACTTTATGCAGAAACAACAAACCCTCTCGATAGAAAACCTATTGATAAACCATTGGATCTAGGGGTTCGAGCCCTTAATGGCTTAATCACAGTAGGAGAAGGACAGAGAGTGGGAATTATGGCCGGAAGTGGAGTCGGAAAGTCCGTACTTCTGGGTCAAATGGCCAAGAACTCAAGTGCCGATGTTAACGTCATTGCTCTCATTGGTGAGCGCGGTCGCGAGGTCCGTGAATTTGTCGAGAGTATTCTCGGCGAGGAGGGGCTAAAGCGTTCAGTTGTGGTCGTAGCAACCAGTGATCAAAGCCCACTATTGCGAATGCGAGGCGCTTTTATTGCGACCACCGTCGCCGAGTATTTTAGTAATCAAGGCAAGAGTGTTCTCTTGATGATGGATTCTGTCACGCGGTTTGCGATGGCCCAGAGGGAAGTGGGCTTGAGTGTTGGTGAGCCTCCCGCTTCGAAAGGGTACACACCAAGTGTTTTTGCGCTTTTACCCAAACTACTTGAGAGAGTCGGTAATTTTGATGATCGCGGAAGTATTACCGGACTCTACACGGTATTGGTTGAAGGTGATGACATGGATGATCCCATTGCCGATTCCGTTCGCTCCATAGTCGACGGTCATGTGGTTCTAGATCGAAAGCTCGCCCATAAAGGTCATTTCCCATCGATTGATGTTCTACAGAGCACCAGTCGAGTGATGAGAGCCATTGTGGACTCATCGCACATGGAGTGTGCCAATGAGGTGAGAGACCTTTTGTCGACTTACAAAGAAAATGAGGATCTCATTAATATTGGCGCTTATCAAAGAGGTTCCAATCCTCGAATTGACCGTGCCATTGATGTGTACGAAGGAATTAATAACTTCCTTAAGCAGGGTTTCGATGAGGTAACGACCTTAGAGGATACCGTGCAATGGCTCAATGGAGTCGTTGGGAGGGGCTAATTGAAATTCCAGTTTCGCCTACAAAAGCTCTTAGATTATCGAAGTCAACTCAAGGTTAAGGCCCGTCAAGATTACGAGTTAGCACTTTCCCATGTGCAAAAAGCAAAGTTAGAACTACAAGAAGTTTTCGATAGCATTTCACAGACCTATAACTATATTGGCGGCCTTATTGATGAGGGCCAGTCGAGGAGGGCATTTGTTTCCCAGGCAGAAGCCTATATTAGGGGCCAAAAAAGTAAAGTAGGACTCCTACAAAACAGAATAAATGATTTACAATTAATAGCAGAGGACAAGAAAAGGATCCTAGTCAGTAAAGCCCTCGATGAGAAGGTTTTAGAGAAGTTGAGGAACCGGTCCTTTGAGGCTTTTCAGAAGCAGGAAGCTAAACGAGAAGCCAAGCGAGTTGATGATTTAATTATTATGAGTCAGGGAAGACGAAATAAATGAGTTACGATCAGTATTTTAAGCAAGCAAAGAGAAATACTGGCAAGGGGCCAAAAAAGCAGAAGGTTCCTTCTAGAAAGCGGGCGTCGCAAAAAACTCGCAGCCATCAGGCTCCTAACGTCAGTCAATTAGAAAGCCGTCTTAACCAATTGGCTAAGAGGCCAAAACCCGTATATTCAAAAAATCACATTCTTCTCGGTTTAGTTTGTGGACTTGGATTTTGTCTTTGTCTTCTACTAATGACGAGTTCGGAGTCGGTGTTCAAGGCCATTGATGGTATTGAGATTGGTTTCTTCAGTCCGGCCAAGGCTCAGAGTCAGGAAAAGAATGCCTCGTCTAAAAAAGAGGTTGTGGAAAATTCTGCCCCTAGCCCTGAAAAGGAAAAGACTGTGGAAGTGCCGGACGTCCGGAATTGGAGTAACGAAGAGCTTAGTTTTTTCGCCAGTTTAAACAAACGCAAAGAGGGTCTAGACCAGAGAGAGCAAGAACTCAAAAAGTTGGAAGAGGAATTGCAAAAGAAACAAGTGGAACTAGATAAGAAGATTTCTGAGCTAGAAACGATGAGAGCGAATATTGCTGAAGTTCTCAAAGAGAAGGTTACAGAAGATCAGAAGAGATTGGATAAACTTGTGCAAGTGTATCAGAACATGAAACCCGTTAATGCAGCCGCGATATTGGCTACAGTTGATGAGTCACTTGCCATAGAGATTTTAGGAAAAATGAAAAAGAGGGAAGCCGCCGCTATTCTAAACTTTGTTGAAGCAAAGAAAGCGCGTAGACTCTCAGAGAGATTTACTGGTTACTCTAAGAAGTAGAGTGATGAAACTTCCAGGATGGAGTTAGAAATGATCCAAGGACTCGGGTCGATTCTAAATTCGAATATTCCAGCACAACAGACAAATCAGTCTGGCAATGCTCAGCAGTCGCAAGCGACTTCTGATGGAGCTCCGTCTTCTGCTTTTCAGTTGAACAGCAGGCAATTATCTCAACAAAAAGAACCTAAGGGCCTAGCCAACAATAGAAGCTTGCAAGGGCCAGAAGATCTCAGTGAAGGGACCATTCAGTTTATCTCTAATATCGAAGGTGTCATTGCCCAGTTCATTGATCAAATGGACCAGGAGATCGGTCTTCCTTCAGAAAAAGTCCTAGCGACTCTCGATCAATTTGATTTTTCAGTGCTTTCGCAAAAACCACAGACCGCACTTGAAAACTTTATTGATCTCACAGGCGTTGAGCCAGAGTCCCAAGAAAAAGCAGGACAGATTTTTGTCAATTTCTTGCAAGATCTTAAAAAGGCCTCGGGCCAACCAGAAGAACAATCTAAGTCTCTAAAAGTTGAAGTCCTCAGTGCTCAGGACTATGTGCGAAAGCAAAGAAATGAAGGAATTGACCGACTTAATTCGAAGTTCTTTAGTGCGGGTACCGGTTCATTCGACATTAGTGCTATGAATATGCGTGGAAGTGATCTCAGCCAAATTGAAATTCCGAAGGCTTTTCCACAAAATATACAGACTCATCCACAATTTGCACAGAATGCACAAGCTCCTGGGCAAAATGATCCTATGCAAAGTTTAGGTGAGTTCTTTAGAGATGCTAATGATGTTTCTAATGGTAAAGCATCTGTTCAACAGAATGGATTGCTCTCATCGGAATTATCGACACAAATGAGTGAATCATTAGTCCAGAAATTAAATAATTTAACAAATAAATCAAAGGCAGCCGCTCAGTCTTTAGCAGCCTATGGGAAAATGGCAGCACAAGCGGGTGAGGGCATTCAAGTAACACCTCCTTTCGGTAAATTAGCGCAGGCGTCGACGGGCGCTAACCAGCAGGCTGTGAATATTAATGAGCTCATGCTCGCCGGCTCCATGAACCAAGGAATGGCTCAAGAAGCTGCAGCCAATGGTGAGCAGACTTTACAGGGTGACGCTCAGAGTTTTGAAAACCTTGTTCTCGGACAGGGACAGGCTAAGACGAGTCAGGCCGGTGAAGTGGCCAAGGGCTTTATGGTAGAAACTCCTCAACTGACACCGCAACAACGACAAGAAAATTTTGGTGAAATTGTTAAGCAAGCTCAAGTCATGGCTAAAGACGGTGGCGGCGAAATGAAAATGCAATTGCGACCTGAAGGAGTTGGTGAAATCAACCTTAAAGTAAATGTGAAAGATGGCCAAGTTAATGTCCAGATGATTGCCAGTAATAAACAGGCCAAGGCACTACTTGAAGATGGGATTGCTGACCTTAAAATGAATCTTTCTGGTAATAAACTGACGCTTGAGGACCTTAAGATTGATCTCGCTCAAGACGCTAGAAAAGACTATCAGCAAAATCCAGAGGAGCAAGCGAGACAAGAGCAGCGTGAGTTTGCCCAAGGATTTATGAATCAGTACCGCCAAGAACGTGAAGTCTTTCACGGCGGACTTTCAGGAATACCGAAGAGACCAGGTTCTACACCAGCGGAGCCGAGTGATGATATTAAACCCATTGTGAACGAGAGCTCAAAAGAGTCTCGTCGCAGATTGAACTTGGTCGCCTAGGGAGGATGTTGAGATGATTTCAAAGAAATTGGGAACAAAAGCATTCTCTGGTGCACAAAATCAAAAGTTACAAGGCAATACGAAGGCCGATATCGAAAATAGTGCCGCCTATAAAAAGGCCTTTGGTGATCAAAAACTAGGCGATGTACTCAATAAAATCGCCGACCCTAGTTTTAAAGGGAATGAAACTCGCAAGGTTGGAAATCCAGAGCTTGATAAAGATGCGTTCTTTAAGTTGATGCTGACTCAGCTGCAGAATCAAGACCCTACGAATCCACTCGAGAGTCATGAAATGGCGGCGCAGCTCGCTCACTTTTCTAGTATCGAACAGCTTAATAATATGAATGCCACTCTTAAAAATATTCAAAACCAGGGCAAGCCAGATATGACAAGTCAGTATCTGGGCCTCATTGGTAAGAGTGTTAAGGGTGATTCATCGTCTTTTAGCCGAAACATTGGAGACAAAGAACATACGGCAAACTTTGATCTCATGGCCGACGCACAGAAAACAGTGGTCGAAGTCAAAGATCAATTTGGTAAGACGATTAAGAGTTTCGAAATGAAGGATCTCAAAAAGGGTCCCAACCAGATTGTCTGGAACGGAATTACCGAAGATGGTTTAGAAGCGCGAACGGGGCAGTATCATTTCGAAATCAAAGCCATGAACAACAAGGGAAGAAGTCTTCCAGTTGATACGAGCTTTGAGGGTCGAATTACTGGGGTGAAATTTGTTAAAGGCCAACCTGTGTTAATGGCCGGAAATAAAGCAGTTCACATGAAGGACGTGCAAGAGATTACTCAAGGAGTAGCTCCTCAGGCCCAGGCGCAAGGGAAGCAGTTTTATCCCATTAATGGAGCGGGAGGTCCTCGGGATGTAACACCTCAGGATCAAGTTAAAAAGGCTACGGGTAAACAGTATGCGGAACTTCCAAATAATTTGGAGTCTGTAAAGATGTCCCAGGGCCTCATTAATAAAGTTGATAAAGAAGTAGGGAGTCAGTAGTGCAATCAAATATTGTTGGCTCCAATATAGTAAGTCGTATTAATCCCACCGAGAGTGGGGCGAAGGCGACACCCAATGGCAAGTTGAATAAGAACGAGTTCCAAGATGTGCTCAATGGGTTTCAGCAGCCAAAGAAGATTGATAATCAAGAACTCAAGGCTCAGGGGCTAAAGTTCTCTCAGCACTCAGTTGAGAGAATGCATTCGCGGGGAATTCGATTTACTCCCGAAGAAATGCAGGCCATAGAAAGTGGCGTACAAAAAGCCCTGGCTAAAGGTTCAAAAAACAGTTTAGTACTCACCGATAAGAATGCTTTGATTGTCAGTACTAAGAACAACACGGTGGTCACGGTCATGGATCGTGCTGCCATGAAAGAGAATGTTTTTACCAATATCGACAGTACGGTAATGGTTTAAATAGATAAGGGTCTGGTCCTGACAGGATGTTGGGAGGACCTCCGGCCACTGACCGATTGATGTGGCTTGAAAATTTTATTTTCCTAGGAGGGGTTTATGGCAGTTCTTTCGTCATTATACACCGGTGTATCCGGTTTAAAGTCGACGGGTGAGTCATTGGGAGTGATCGCAGATAACATCGCGAACGCCCACACAACGGGGTTCAAAGCCAGTCGGGCGGAATTCCAAGACATTATCGCAAAAAGCTTAAAAGGGATTCTCGGGGGGAACCAGATTGGTCGCGGTACCAAGATTGGTGCGGTTAATCCAATTCTTTTGCAAGGTAATATCGAGCAAACGGATAAGGCAACGGATTTGGCCATCTCCGGAGATGGTTACTACGTTCTCAAAGGTGACGACGGGGAGTCATTTACACGGGACGGATCTCTACATTTTGATAAGCAAGGTTACCTAGTTACAAATGACAACCAAAGGGTTCAGGGCTTTGAAGCGCAAGAAGATGGAACCATAATTAACAAGCTCGGTGATATTAAGTTTCCGAGAGCTTTGATTCCTGCTTCTGGAACAAAGCGAGTTGATATCGATATGAACCTCGACTCAAGAGCTCCAATTAAAGAGTTCAATCCAGAAGAACCTTACGAAACTTCAAATTTCTCAACGGGAGTTGAAATCTTTGACTCTCAAGGGACAAAGCACCTCGTTACCCTTTTCTTTAATAAAACCGCGGATCGCACTTGGAGTTACCAGGGGATGGTCGACGGCGAACAAGTGACAGGCGGTGAAGAAGGAAAGCTTGCGAACGTAGTAAAGGGTCAATTGACTTTTACGGTCGATGGCAAACTTGATACCGAAGAAATCACCGAGAGTAATTTTAACTTCGCCGGTGGTGCTCTTCAAAATCAAGAAATTAAAATCGATTTTGGTGATGCCATCACAACAGATGCCGGTAAAGGTCTCGATGGCACTAAACAGTACGGTAAAGAATCAGATCTTATTTCTTGGGATCAAGACGGAAGTTCCGCAGGTACGATCACCAACCTTTCTTTCGACGATACTGGTGTTCTTACAGCTCTATACAGTAACGGAGAAACTCGTGATCTCGGTCAGATTGCTCTGGCGAAGTTTGAAAACCCTGAAGGGATGTTTAAAGTGGGTAACAACCGCTTTAAAGAAGCCAGATCTTCTGGTACTCCTGACATCGGTAAACCGAACTCTGCGGGACGAGGAAAGGTTTTTGCCAAGTCTCTTGAGCGATCAACGGTGGATATTGCCAATGAATTCGTGAGCTTGATTCAAAACCAAAGAAATTTCCAAGCGAACGCGAAAACAATTACCACTTCAGATGAACTACTTTCTGAAGTTATTAATCTAAAACGATAATACTGACTGGGCTTTTTAATTAGGGCCCGGTTTTCAAGAATTGCCGAACCTCATATTTGATTCTTGGCCGGAGTCTCTCCTAGCGAGTCTCCGGTTTTTGTTTTTACGATTAGAGTTCTGTGAGAACTTCTTCGGTGTATTGGGTACTCGCTGCAGGAAGTTGAGTTTCGCTTCCAGAAACTTGCGATAAATGATCTCTTGAGGTGCTATTGAATTGGCTACAAAATGAAACCATTCCCGGGTTATATCGCAAGCACTGTTTTCGTGACCCGTAGTTGTTGGCGAGGATCGCATCATCTTCACCATCAAGATTGAGGTTTGCTAAATTCTCACACATTGGTGAGTTGCCGTATTGCCTAAAACACTCTTCGGCAGTCATGGCTCTTAAGCTTGCGAGATTTTCACACATTGGTGAGTTACCGTACTGTTGAAAACATTCTTCGGCAGTCATCCGATTTGAAGCTAAAAAAGCTTCACAATGTCTTGAATGGCCTCCGAAATGAGCAATACACTGATCGTATGTTCTGAACAGTCCACCTGCAATTTGAGTATCTTCTTCATCGGGTGTCATGAAGAAATCAATTTCTCCAGCATCCGCTGTTCGTGCCGTAGCATGGTTGTTAAAGCCAATTGAAAAAAGAAATATGACTAAAAGAACTCTTATTATACTAAACATTCTAATTACTCCCGTTTCTTCATAACCCTCGTTTTCTATAAATAATTACAAGAATCATACCTGGGAGATAAAATATAATGGGAATAGGCAGTACTTACCCGTCAAAGGATAATCAACTGTCTATATAATGCATTTTGTCTTGAGTGGAGGGAGTCTCAAAATGAAACAGAGACTCTTTGTACAAAGTACTTTGATTAAGCCGAAGCTTTTAATTTTTGCATGGCCGCTTCTATACGCGCTAATACTCCGTTGCGAGTAAATGGCTTAACGATGTAACCAGAGGCGCCTTCTGAAAGGGCACGTACAACCTCTTGCTTATCTCTTTCGGCAGTGACCATAACAATGGGAAGTTCTGCAAGATTCATTTTCTTTCGGCATGCGATAAGAACATCCAAACCTGAAAACTTAGGTAGGTTCCAATCGAGTAAAATAAGATCGTAGCCGGGGTCGGCACTCGAAATAATTTGTAAGGCTTTGTCACCATCATCGGTTTCATTGATTTCTGGAACACCAAGGTCTTCAAGAATATCTCTTAGCTCAGAACGAACCATAATTGAATCATCGACGATCAGTACTTTCTCAGGCTTGTATTCCATGTTGCCTCCCCATATGTTTTTCGGAGATTCGACAAATTCAATTAAGTCTAGGTTCATCCTTTTTTCAGATAAAAGTCCGGTATCGCAGGGGATTAAAAACCTTAAAAAGGCCCTAATCTTAGTGGCATAGAGAAACATAGACTCTTTGAAACATAAGATTTCACAAAAGAAATTCTTTTAATTTTCTATTAACCTCTCGCTTGGGTTCATTCCCATAAAAACGAAGAGAGGAGAGTGGATCAAAAGGAGATACAAAAAAAGCTTCTCGTAATGAGAAGCTTTTTTAACGAAGATCAAAATTCCAGAAGCTCCAGTTAGGCGTGTTTTTTGATCTCTCCAGATTTTAGCTTGGCGAGGTAATCGCCAAGGGCTTCTTTGACTTTTCCTGATAAGAAGTAAATTCCAAATATGTTGGGAACAGACATACCGAGAATCATAAGATCACCAAAATCAAGGACGTTTGTCGCTGTGAAAATGGAACCCATAAACACTGCTGCGATAAGAGCGATTTTAAAGAAGATCGAATACTCTTCGTCGAAGAGGTAAGAAAAACATCGCTCACCGTAATAACTCCAAGAAATAATCGTAGAAAATGCGAAGAGAAAAACGGCCAGAGACAAGAGATAAGGAAACCAAGATATTTGCGAACCGAAGGCCATTGAAGTCAGTGCAGCACCGTTATTACCTTCGACAAACTGAGCCCACTCGGGGTTTGCATAAGCACCAGTTATAACAATTACCAGAGCAGTCATAGTACATACGACGATCGTATCGATAAATGGTTCGAGGAGAGCAACGACACCTTCTTCTACGGGGTGTTTGGTTTTTGCAGTCGAGTGAGCAATTGAAGCCGAACCAACTCCCGCTTCGTTAGAGAAGGCCGCTCGCTTAAAGCCTTGAACGAGAACTCCGACAAACCCACCAAAGCCAGCTTCAAAAGAAAAAGCACTAGAAAAAATAAGTCCGAAGGCCTCGGGGACCGCTGAAAAATTCATTCCTAAAATATAAAGGCAAGCAACGACGTAAATACCGCACATCGAAGGAACGATAGCTTCGGCGACATTGGCAATTCGTTTAATCCCACCAATCAGCACAATTCCGACAAGGATCGCCATGATGATTCCGTAAACCCAGCGGTAATCGGCAAAGAAAGGAACCGTAGTTTGGATCGCATCAAGAGACTGATTGACCTGAAAGGTAGTACCGCCACCAAATGCGCCACCGATACACATGAGGGCAAAAATAATTGAGAGAGTTTTTCCGAGCCCGGCTTTGCCCACTTCAGAGAGTCCCTTGGCCAAGTATTCCATGGGTCCCCCCATGACGTGGCCATCGTGACGAGTTTCACGATACATTTGACCCAGAGAACATTCGACAAATTTTGAAGACATTCCAAGAAAACCAGCGACGATCATCCAAAATGTAGCGCCAGGTCCCCCGAGTGAAATAGCGATTGCCACACCAGCAATATTTCCTAAGCCCACTGTGGCAGATAGGGCCGTTGAAAGGGCTTCGAAGTGAGATACTTCCCCTTTGTTATTAGGGTCATCGTACTTTCCCATGACCAATTCAATGGCATGTTTAAAAAGTCGGATATTGATAAACCCCATTTTAAAAGTAAAAAAGATGGCTCCAATAACTAGCCAGGCCACCGCAAAGGGAATGTTTGCGCCCTCAACAAAAAACAGAACATCAAAAAATAACACGGTCGCGATGACTGTATTGATAGCTCCAAAGAGTGCATTGAGTTGGTCCGGTAAAAGAATTCCAAGAATACCAACGAGCAAAAGGACGGCCGGAAATCCGTAACCCAAAATCTTTTTCATTTTTCCCCCACGTTTAAAAAGCAATCTTAAAGAGACGAGGGATTAATTTCGCTTAAGCGACTAAAGCCTTTCGCTTGGACTTTGAGGATGACCGCTTGTTTGACGGCATTTCTTTGTTTATCCAAAGATATGGTGCCGGTGACTCCTCGATGCTTGCTCGTCTCAGCAATTGCATTTTGAAGGGGCATTGTAGGGCTTCGCTCTTGTTTTTCAAGGGCTTCCAATAAGATATTCCCCGCATCATAGGATAGCGCAGCAAGGCTATCGGGAGACTTCTTCCAGCGCTCCTCAAAGCCTTTTGAAAAGAGAAGATTCTGCGCATTTGATGAATGGCTGTGGTAGTGGCTTGAAAAGTAGGCATTTAATCCGGCAAATTCCCGGTAAATTTGTGGGCTATCCCAGCCATCTCCACCGAGTAAGGGCAGATCCACCCCTTCAGAGAACAAGTATTTCGCTAGTTGACTCGCGTCGTTATAGTAACCGGGAATGTAAATGCCATCGTAGGCCTTCGCTTTTATTTCGCTGACTAGGGACTTCCACTCGTAGCGATCCCGATAGTAGAAGGCTTTGGCGACAACTGATTTTTGTGCAGAAAGGGATGCTTTGAAGTACTTTGCCAGTCCACGACTATAGCCAGAATTTTGGTCGACGATGAGAGCAATCTTTTTAAGGCCCAGTGTTTGAGTCGAAAAATGGGCCATCGCTTTTGCTTGAAAGGAGTCAGAAAAACAAACTCTAAAAACAAAGGAGCCAATTTCTGTGAAAGTTTCGGAGGTGGCTCCAGGAGAGATAAACGGAATTTTTAGGCGCTGAGCTTGTTTGGCCCCCTCGAGAGCTTGCTGACTCAAGCTATCCCCAATAATTGCGATGACTCCTTTTTCGGCCAATTCTTTAACAGCTTTTTGCGCGGACCCCATTTGTCCTTCGGTATCGATACTAATGAGTTCGATGGCCTTGCCATCGATTCCACCCTTAGAGTTTTGCTCTTCAATGGCTAATAGCAATCCTCGTTTAGAACTCTTGCCGAAAGACGAAAGTGGACCCGTAAAATCTCCGTAGTGGCCAATTAAAATTTGGGACGTTTTTTGCGACTTCAAATTTTGGTCGCTCTGCTGAGTGCAGGCTAAAAAACCAACACTGAGAAAGAATAAGAATGGAATTATAAATAATGTCTTCAAAGTTCCCCCCGAATTAGAATCCTTGAAACTGTCTAGGGAGATATCAAAAAAAGGATTTGAAAACAATAAAAGCAGGCCAGGGCTAATTTTTTTCAGACCCCACTAGTGCCAAAGTGAGATCAGGTTGAAAGGATTTGTGCAAGCTTTACTAATTTCAGATCAATGGCTTTCTTATTTTGTGCGATATCTCCATGGGGAACCAGGCAGACCTCATTTTTCATTATACCTACCATTAAATCGCATTGGCCATTTTGTAAAACTTCAACGGCTTTGGCACCAAGTTGTGAGGCTAAAACCCTATCTAGAGCTGTCGGAGCGCCTCCTCGTTGGGTGTGCCCGAGAATGCAAACCTTTGCTTCGAAACCGGATTTTTTACGGATCGCCTCTGAAAGATCATAAGCGCGGCCCGGCTTTTCTCCCTCGGCAGTTACAAGAATTGAACTCATTTTTCCGCGGGCCATTCCGCGCTTGATGTGTTCAATGGCGTGGTCAACGGTCACCGGATTTTGTTGAAAAAATATTTCTTCAGCTCCGCCAGAGAGTCCAGTCCACGTGGCGATGAAACCTGAGTTTCTTCCCATCACTTCTACAATAAAGAGTCGATCGTGGCTGGCAGCCGTGTCGCGAATTTGGTCGATGCTTCGCATGGCTGTGTTGATAGCTGTATCAAACCCAATAGTGAGTTCTGATCCATAAATATCGTTGTCGATCGTGCCGGGAACTCCAACAATGGGAATGCCGTGTTCTTTCCAGAGTAAATGGGCGCCAGTGAGGGAGCCATCTCCACCGATGCAAACAATGGCGTCGATGTTTTGCGAGCGAAGGTGATCGGCTGCTTTTTTTCTGGCTTCAGGCTTGTGCATTTCGGGGGCGCGACCGGTTTTTAAAATGGTGCCGCCTTTTTGAATAATGTTAGCCATCATCCGCGTGCTGAGGTCCTCTATCTGATTATCGAGGAGTCCCTGATAGCCGTGAAAAATACCCTTAACTTTGATTCCATTGTTGAGGGCCAAGCGGACAACAGCCCGAATAGCGGCGTTCATTCCCGGAGCATCTCCACCGGAAGTCATTACAGCAATTGTTTTTAACTGATCGTTCGAAAATTGAGCCATATGTAAATTATGTATGAGACCTAAAAAGAATCAAGAAAACAAAGTGAATAGATTTCAAAGAGTGCTCTTTGACACCAGTTTCCTTGGCCTAGTTGTTGCTCAATAGAGGATCTTAAGGGATCAAGGGTCATAAGGTTTCCATTGGAAGCCTGTGATCGAAGTTATTTAAAGAGGGGGAAGCATGTATCGCGCCATCAGAGCGATTCTACTGGCCAGTATTCTATTGGCTGTTCTTTATAATGAAGCTCGAGCAGACGTCGATGTAGACCCGGCACAGAGCGGTGTCGCCGGAATACAAGCGGATTCGCGGCTTTATTTTAAAAATTATCTTTTTGTGCTCAAAGAGAGAAGTGCTGCACAAAAGAAGTACCAAACGATTATAGAGGAACTGGCGACTTTGCAGGACAACCTTGGTCAAGAAACGACCAAATTAGCTGCATTAGAAAAGGACCTTCAAGATCTGCGCAATCAATTCGCAACGGTGCCCCAGCAAAAGGCATTTATTCAGAGGGGTATGGGGCAAATCGCCGAGCAAAAGCTCGATATTGAAGCGCAAATTTCCTCTCTTCCTGAGTTTTCAGATAAGGCTGCGCCTAATCAAACAGAGTTGAGAAAAAAAGTAGTAAGAGTGCAGGCGAATATCTCGGCAAAACGAAGCGATATTTCAAGACTCGAGGGAAGAATTCAGAGCATTCGTTCATCAAATGAGTACCAATCACTCCTTGCTGAAAGAAATCGCTATCGCAATTCACTGGCCAGCCGGCAAAGTGAAGAGTCTCAACTCCAATCGCAAATTCAATCATTGTCTTCGCAGATTGCGCAAAATAGAAGTGAAGTGCGAGATGCAAGAGATCACATTGGTCGGATCGATACCCGCGTAAGTCGCATTGGAAATACCTTGATTCCTCAGATGAGGCGACAAAATCAATTGAGACGACAGGAGATTCAAAACCTCAATGCTGATATTCAGCAAAGCGAAAACCGTCTTCCTCAATTGAGAAACCAGTTGGCGCAAAACCGGCAAAGACGTCAGTCCTTAGAGGCAGAACTCACTCCGATGCAGGATCGCCTCTCTCAGTTGCAAAAACGCCTGGGCCAATTGCGAGAAGAGAGAAAGAGTAAGACGACCCCCGAAGAAAAGGCCCAAGTTCAAGCGCAAATTGATGAGCTTCGAGAGCAGAAAATAAAGCCTCTCCGTCAAAGAATAAAAGCGAAAGAAGATGAAATTGCACCAGTGAAGCAGCGGGGCCGAAACCTCGCACAGCGAATTAAAAGAAACGAAGATATTATCCAGAATGCCAACCGGGATATTCGTAGTTTACGATCTTCGATTCAACGGGATCAAAACGAAATCAGAGACCTGGAGAGAGAGTCGACGCGATTGGCGTCCCGGAAGAGAGAGTGGCAAAACTACATTGACCAGCTCAATATCGATTACGGGAACTTGGACTTTGAGCTCAGCTCCTCTAGAAATCAATTAATTGGAGTTCAATCTGATATTCGCTCACTCGAATCCTCTTTGAATAGTGCTCAGGGGAGTCTCAATTCCTATATTAGATTGCATATCAATCCGATAGAGAATGAAATTGTCGGAATCGAAGGTCAGATTTCGGCAATGCAAGGTCGTATCAATATTCTTAATGGCTTTGATTCGAGTCTACAAAGAAATAGTGATAACAAAGTTTTGGCGGAACAAAAGTTAGTTGAGCTCGATCAACTTATTCAAGAGTTTCCAAAACTTGAAAGTGAAAAAGTAAATTTGATTGATGCACAAGAGAGGGTCGTGAAGTCCCAATCTCTTCAGCTTGGTCAAAAAGAGGCTCGTGCCTTGCGCTTTAAAGAGAGAGTTAATTCTCTACCTCAGCGCATGAGATTGTTAGAAACAGATCTCAAAGAAAAAATTCAAACTTATAAAGATACTCTTTAAGGGGAAGAACTATGAAAAAAACAATTATTAATTTATTACTTGTCGGTTTATTTGTTTTTACTGGAAACCTCGCTTCTTCCCAAGAAGAAGAACTCCTCAATTTTCAATCTAGAGATTGGATGGTTCAAGAAGTGGAGCAGCACGCTCTTTGGGGAGAGGCGGCCTGTGCGGCCCGGACTCTTGGGGATGACCAAGTTTCTATTTTAGAAGTCGTCGCATTTAAAGATAGCAATGGCGAATATACTGAACCTATGGTTCAAGTTTTTGGTCCGATGAACGAAATCTTTTTTAATGTGACTGCAGAAACTCGCAGGGCCAGTGAGGTCTTTGAACTTTTGCCGGTCTACCCTGTGCAAAGCCAATCTGATATGGTGTCTGCGGTAGCTCAATTTGATGACAGAGAGGCTTTAATTAATGCGATTGCGCAAAAAAGCAGCCTTACTGCTAATTACTTTGATGCCCAGGGAGTCGTTAAACAGGTCACTTTTTCACTCCGTGGTAGTTCTAATGCTGTTAATTACCTTTTTAGTGAATGTGCCAGTCAGCTTATGGGTGATCAGGTCATCGACTAAGTTTCGAATTTAGAAATGAGTCCCGAGCATTTAGGTTGAATGAGTGCTCGGGGCAAAAAAAAAGGTCACTGAAACAGTGACCTTTTTTCGTTTTTGGTTCGCTCAAATTATCTAACAAGAGCTTTGAACTCAGAACCAGGGCGGAATTTAGGGTACCAAGCCGCTGGAATTTTGATTTCTTTACCAGTTTGTGGGTTTCTACCTTTACGAGCTTTTCTTTTAGCTTTTGTAAAAGTACCGAATCCAACAAGCTTAACTTCGTCGCCTTTTTTTACAGCTTTACGGATGATATCCATAGTTGCATCAAGCATTCTTTCAGTTTGAGCTTTAGTTTGATCAGTGTTTTTTGCGATCTTTTCAATAAGTTCCGCTTTGTTCATGCAATACCTCTCGTTGTTTGCACCAATTGGTGTTTTTTTTATTGCGCTTGTCCAAATTCAAACGCAGTACTGAGCACATGGTCAAGAGCAAAAAAATAAAAATCGCTATTTTTTTTAAAAATTAGTTTTCGTAGTCTGTCTTGAAAGGCCTATTGAGAGGCGATTCTAAACCGTCGGCATCATCGAGTTCGTGTTCATTGGGAACATTAAGTGGGATCGAGTAGCTTTCGTCGGCCCATTCACCGAGGTCGATCATACGACATCTTTCGCAGCAAAATGGACGATGGGGATTGCTCGAACTGTACTCAACTCGTTTTTTACAGGTGGGACACTTAACTTTCATGACTGGGGCTAAGTGTCAGTAAAAATTGAGACTTTGTCAAACAAAGTCATGCGGAAGGCAAAAAAAAAGACGAAGCACGAAGTGCTTCGCCTAGGGTTAGGGGGGTTGGGGGGTGTATGGATCTGCAAACAACTTTCCCGAAAGAAAGTTGAATATTTTCAAATTAAAAGGGCCTTACTTAGTAGGGCCAGAGCTCCATGGTCGCCGTCGCAAACCTAGAGTTCTTGTACCATAGTTCCACGTAGTAGCTGCTGTCGTCGAGACGACCACTTTCAACGCGGACTTTAAAACTATCGCCATATACAGCGTTCCAGCTCTGAGTCCCAAAAAGACCATGGGATCTGAGTTCGAAACCGGTACTGGCATTGACGTCATAATATTCGGTATTAAAGGACATTCCGTAGTAATCCAGGAAGCTTCCATATCCGTAGTAAATTCTGTTGTAGCCGGTAATTGCTGAACCATTAGGCTCACCAGATCCTGCTCCAACATTGACGGTTACAAAGTTAGTACTGTTCCCAGCACCTGCTTGAATAACAATGAACCCAGCGTCGTCCCAGAACTCACAATCATTGGGATTGGGGCCAACGTAGTAATACCATCCTGGAGGATCACAGAATCCACCGTACTCTTTCATTAACTGTCGAAATGTCGATTTGCTTGTAATGTTTAGACTCGCGCCCCAACGGACTTTGTTGCTTCCAAAAACATCCGATGCGGTCACTGTTGTTCCAGACACACAGGTACCCGCCCCAGAAGAAGCATCTTCAGGAACTCGCCCTTTTCCGTTATCACAGCCGCCTTGATCTAAACAACCATAAGTAGAATTATAAATCTGTCCAACACTACAATCACTAATGCTTACTGTGGTTACGGGTGTCGTAGGGGTCGTGGCAGGTTCGCCACCTTTTTTCTTATCGCAGCCAATAGCAACGAATGCTAAAAATACTGCTAATGTTAGAAAATAATACTTCACCGTACACTCCACTTGTTTAAACTCAATTTAATGAGCCTAATCCTTGTTAATACAAGTGGTGTGCCAATATGAGACACTATAGAATCAGTTTTGAAGATACTAGGGACAATTAAAGACTAAACAGCAAGCCCAAAAAAGTCAGTCTTGCTGCCATCGAAGTTTATTTTTCGAACGAACTTGCAGAATTTATTCGTGGTTTGGATATTCTCGCGCTAGCTCGTCGAGCAAAGCGTCCCAATCGTAATAATCATCCAATGGGTCCCCAAATATATCAGTTCCAGTCGTATCGGGATTACCAGCATCAAATTTTTCAAATTCAGGGTTTTCATTCCAATCTCTTACAACGAGTCGAATTATCCCTTGAATTTCACGGGCTGAATCGGAGCATGCCCAAACGTAATAAGGATTGTGTCGAATTGTCGTTCCGACCCCTAAAAAACCTCCGGCAATAAGATCGGCTTCAAGATCAACATCTTTCATTCCCAACGGGTACTCTGATTCTTCACCATTTAAATGTGAAGGAGTATCTCCAAACTTGTCTGGTTTAAAATAGTTGGCAATTGAAATTGGTGAAATTCGCTTATCTTCTGGAATAGGTGATGAATAGTCGATGGTATGCGCTTCTCCGTCGATCGCCGAAGTTCCGTAAAATTTTCCAACTGGAAACCCTTCATAGACACCATCTTCCGTTTTAAAAGAAGAGAATGTTCCGGGGCCTGCGAGACATTCTGACAATTTACCACCCCACTTTACATCGTCCTCATTGTTTCCATCGAGAGGATCAGCTGTTGTACAAGCGGCGTCTGTGTAAATTCTTTTGTTGTAGGTGCCTATACAACAATTCGGTCCCTCATTGTCAGAATAGTCATAATCACACTTCGGAGAATCGTCCTCGGTATTGACTGCTGGAGTACAATCGACCAATTCATCATTGGCATTTTTGTAAAGTCGAGCTTCAGTCGGTCCAATACCGGCTTTACGTTTAAAATAATAGTAAGGGTATTCAAAGACATAGTCGCAGGTGCCAGAGTCAACAGTAATTTTCAATTCAAAGCCATTAGCATAGAAATCAAGCTCCTCACCTTCGAGGTAGCAGATCACGTTTTTATCTTCGATATCGGCACTAGTTGGGTCGATTGAGCAAGCTGTATCCCAGTCAACTACAGAAGTGGCAGTAGCTGGAATTGAACCATCAAGTCGATATGCGAGTCTTAATTTTTGCTGGAGTAAATCTGAAGGGTTAACAAGCTCAATCTTAAAAGTACCAGCTGCGACTGGTGTCGGAGTCGGGGTTGATGTCGGAGTTGGAGTCGGTGCTGGCTGACTGCCGTTGTCGTTAGTTCCACCAATATCGCTTCCACCAGACTCTTCTTCGCAAGCGGCGGCAAAGACAATGAGGGAAAGAATACAAAGAATTCGAATCAAATTTTTTAGTAATTGGAAATTCATAACCTACGGACCTTTTCTAAAGTATTTCCTGCACCACATATTTGTTGATTATATAGATAGTATCGGTCGAAATTTGGGTTTTCTTAAGTAATTACAGGGGCCTAATCTAGGCCTAAGGTCTTACACACCAGGTGGTGTACAACTGTTTAACAATGAAACAACTGAAAGACATAAAACGGCATTAACCCCTCGTTCTGCATGAAATCTCCCAAATATTAAGGGCTTAGAAATCTACTTCGTGGCACCTGACTTGCTCTAATAGGGAGTGAGGTGATAATGAGACTGTTAATTAATTTTCTATGGCTTTTCATGGTATTGAGCTTGGCTGGCGTGACGGCTCAGGCTCAAAACTCGGAATCGACGAGAAGGATTTCTCCAAAGAATCAATACTCTACATCTTCAAAAGCTCTTCCTGGTAAGCAGCAGAGATCTCGCACGAGAAAAAACGCAAAACGAAGAGTTCAAAAAGCACAACGTATTAAGAAAAGTCCATTTATTCTCAGCTTTCAAGAGATGAGAAAATTACCCTATAAAAAACGAGTTGTTTACTTGAGAAGACTGGCAAAACAGTTAGTCATCATGGAAGAGCTTCTATCTAAAAAGAAGTCGCGGAAGACAGCTTCATTTCTCAATTCTGGTCTCGATTTTGTTTCTTGGTTTCTCAGCGAAGCCAAAGCCGACCCTCAGTACTTGTGTATTGGTGGTGGTGTACCGATTGAGTCTTCAGCCGCTAGTTGTGGTGCCAATTCCTACGGTGGATTTAGTTGCCCCGATGGACAAGAAATTTGTAATCCATTTATCTTTGGTGTTCAGGATGTTACCGATCAAGCACGCCAACCCCATGACGAATCTCGTGAAGAAGGTGATGGCGAGCGTTTTTATAGAGCGGTTTGCTTTGATAATGCCACGACTCGCCGATGTTACGATGGTGTTCGGGTCGGTCGCGAAACAAGTGGCTCTGTTATAGGAACTGTTTTAGCTCCTGTGGTAAACAACCTTGAGCGCTACCAAGAATATGAACAAATGATTTCGACTCTTACGCAAATGTGCGGATATCAGGGTCGAGGAATGACAGCAGAAAGAGCTTCTGATCCCGGTGCATTTAATCGTGCTTGTCAAAGAGTTAAAGATCAAACGGCCGTGAATCGACGAAGAGATTTATTGGATACTGCGAGATTAGTTGAACGCTCAGAACAAGAAAGACGGGACCGCGAATTCTATGAAATTTCAGTGGGAGAAGGTCACTGTCTTTATGCGAATACCTACAATATGCAGCAAAATCGATATGAAAGAACGGACCAGTGTATTGAAGATGGGTCGGTCGTTATTCAAAACGGTCCAGCTCTGCCAAATGGTTGGGTCCCTGTATCGATTAATGGTGAGCAAAGATATATCTTAAGTGAAACCTCAAACGGAACGGTCTACGCACAAACCACTGATCGCCTGCCAACTTTGAGTATTGTTGAAGATCAAAATAGACAGATTGATTCTGACTTTAGAGCCTTTTCCGCTTCAGAATTAGCAGCTATGAGCCCACAAAACCGCTACTTTGCAGAGGAATTCAATCGAATGTTATCTGCGGGATATCCAGAGAGACTCGATTGCAGAAGAGGATCAAATGGCCGTCGAACGAGTGGTCGTTGGTTGCAAACCTCCCATTGTATGCTTTGTAACTGTGTTGGTGAAGCCAGTCGTTCAGGAATTTCTGTCAATCCAGAGCACGACCGAAACGATAGCCATCGATACTCTATTTTAATGGTGACTCTCAGGCGAGTTCTCAGTCCCGCATTTCCATTACATGGAACATGTGGATCGAGTGGTCACACTGGAGGATCTGGTTCTGATGGAGCCTGTATTGCCAGGGATAACCCCAATTCTAGAGTTTGTTCGGTTATTGTGGATCGTTCACAATTTTCATGGGCCAATTACAATAGAAATGGCCATGGACCCCAGCTTCACACTCCTACTTTAGGATACAGTAATTCGACGAGAACCAATGAGACCCATCAGTCTTACATTAGAAACTGTTATAAAAACTCACTTTATTCGTTAAGAGAGACGGCAATGGGCCGCAACTATTACCCTACAAACTATGCCAGAGACTATCTGCACGGGCGTAGAGGTTGGACGACCACGGCCAATCGCGTGCAAGTTCCAGGTGAACCATTGAAAATTGGTGGGCATTACTTTTATCAGCCGAGTCTAGGAAGTACCTACCATTCGGGTTATGCTATGCAGGAAACGGAGAGGTAATTCCAATGAAAAGTTTCTTAGTTCTTCTATTACTCGTTTTTAGTTTTCAAGCTCAGGCCATAACTGAACCCAAATTAAAAGTTGGCTCTACTGACTATTCATTAGAAATGGGAGCCGATGCCATTAGAGCATTGACCCCCTATTTCGAAAAGAAGACCAATGCCTTTAGAATCGTTGGTAAAGATAAATATGCGGAATTCATTTGGACCAATCTAAAAACTTCAGATTCTGAAGCCGCACCCATGGTATCTCTTGGCGATATTAATGGTGATAAAATAAAAGACATGGTCGTTATGCTTTATAACTCCAGGGAGTATAAGCTGGTTGCTTTGATTTCTGAAAAGAAAAGCGATTCCTATAAAACACTTGATATTCAATCCTGGCGAAAGGCTGAATTTGAAGCGGCCTACAGTCATCGTCTTGGCGGATTTCTTTATTCAGCGATGATCTTGCCCCACGATAAGTTTATCTATAAAGGTCGATTTGCGCAGTACGCCGATAGAGACTTTATTTCGATGGGGAGTTTTGGTGATCAACTACCAAAGACACTCATCTATAACGGTCGCGACTTTATTGAAGTTCCCATTGATAAGGTCATTTCAAAAGACATTTAAAAAAGGTATGAGTTTATTAAAATAAAAACGTCTCTATTCTACAATTTTGGCCTTGCTCTGGTGTTTGTGAGTTTACATTCACAGGGATCGGCTCGCGACTTTGATGCGGGTTCTGCTACCAGAATTCAAAGCTCTGACATTGTAGATTGTGATTCGGCCACCTATGCACTCGTTGCAGGATCGGCCATTGGTTGCCAGATACTCAACCTCGAATTTTCAAATGGATTGGCAAAAACATTTGTCGCATCCTTAAGTCTCAATCGAGAAAGACAAAGTCCCTCCTACGAATTTGTAGTTTACGAAAGTAGTGCGGACTACTCTTTAAATACGGTACCTTTGATGGCCTACGATTCAGAAGGCCGTTTCGCTTCAAGTTTTTTGAACTTCGAAGCCAAATCTCAATTCCTCGTTGTTGATGATATTGATCAAGACGGACAGATCGAGGCGGCATTTGCGGTTAATGCGCCTGAGAGTCGCGGAAGATTAACTCGATTTGTAGTTTTAGAGCTCCAGTTTTCTGATGGCCAGTCCATGAGTTACCGAGAGGAAGGGGCTGTCAGTGCCTCACCTGGTAGTTTTCACGCCATGTCTGGTGTTGCGGCCTACATGAGGAGGATGGAATCTTCGACGATCATAGCATTACCTCAAGCTCGACAAATTCTCGTTAAAGAAAATATTGTAAGAAAGTCTTATAAGAGATTTCAGTCGGGAGTTGATTCGTCAGGAGCGAGTACTTGGACGCGAATCGAGGATCAAATTTTTGTGGATCCTCTGAATCAATAGAATTCAGTGATACTAACTATCTGCTGCTTGAGCTTCTTTAGCTGGCGCTTCTTTTTCGCCCTGTTTTTTAGTTTCGATAATCTTAATGATTTCTAGCAGAATCAGTAACATCACCCCAGAAACGATGGCGATATCGGCCACATTAAATGCCGGCCAGTGGGATGCCCGAATGGCAGGGTAGTCGTTGGCAAAGCCTATAGAAGAAAGGGGAATGGTCCCTTTGGTCAGATAGAAGTCGAGAAAATCTATGACATAGCCATGAAAAATTCGATCGAGGTAATTGCCGATAGCTCCACCAAAAACACTACTAAGAGCGAAAACCGTAAGGCGATCTCTCTCGGGAACCCCCTTCATTATAAAGAGAATGATGGTCAAAGCTATGGGGGGCATCATTAGAAAAAAGATATCGCGGAAATTTTCTGGGGCTTGGGCCAAAATACCAAAGGCAGCTCCATAGTTGCGTACATAGGTGATATTAAAGAAGTTTTTTATAACTTCGATTTCTTGGCCCAGGGCTAAGTGCGTGTGTATGTAAATCTTCGAGGCCTGGTCTAGGCAAACCAAAAGTCCAGTCATAGCCAAGAGGATGAGATATTTTTTTCTTATTTCAAAGCTTCCAAACATTTAGGACATACCTTAGGTTCTGTTTTACTAATTTCTTCAGAAACGTACCAACAACGAGGACATTTTTCACCAGGGGCGATAATCGCCTCCACTTTCAAATCCTCATTTCCACTATTCTCTTTTATTTCGCATTGAGAAACAATCAAGAACTCGCAGAGATGGTCCTTCATTTCCTTTAAATCAGTTAAAAGCGGACCTTTAGCATGGAGAATAAGGCGAGCTTCAAGGCTTTTTCCGATCTTTTTGTCTTTTCTCAGGTCCTCGAGAAGCTTCGTTGCCTCCTCACGCATTGCAAAGAGCCTCGTCATTTTCTCTTCGAGTTCCGAGTTATCCCATTCTTGCACCGGTTGTGGGAATTCCTCTAAGAAAATACTTTCTTTGCTTTTATGGGAAGCATATTTGTAAGTTTCCTCCGCAAGGAATGAGGCCAAAGGCGCAAGCATTCGCGTAAGGCGGTCGAGGAGATGAAATAAAACAGTCTGTGCTGACCTTCTAGCGACTCCATCGGACTTATAAGTATAAAGGCGATCTTTGAGCATATCTAAATAGTGAGCCGAAAGATCGACCGTAAAAAAGTTATTGAGAAGTTGAAACACTCTAAAAAACTCATAGTTGTCATAGTGTTCGACCACCTTCTTATTGAGTTCATTGAGTCGAAGAAGGGCCCATTGATCAAGTGGAAGGAGCTGGTCGTAGCTAACGAGGTCTTTTTTGTGATCAAAATCAAAGAGATTACCGAGAAGAAAGCGCATGGTGTTTCTAAAGCGACGATAAACCTCCATGACCCGTTTGATACTTTCCATAGAAAAGTTGAGATCCTGTCCGTAATCTTCGGCAGCGGCCCACAGTCTAAGAATTTCTGCACCATTCTTTTTGATCAAGTCAGCCGGATCAACGACGTTTCCAAGGGACTTACTCATTTTACGCCCTTTAGAATCGTTAACAAAGTTATGTGTTAAGAGCTTTTTAAATGGAGCTCTACCGTGACCGGCAATGGAAGAAAGAAGGCTTGTCTGAAACCAGCCTCGGTGTTGATCCGATCCCTCGAGATAAAGATCCGCTGGAACTGATAGGCCTTCCCTTCGGCTTTGCACGGCCGCATGGCAAACGCCACTGTCAAACCACACATCGAGAATGTCTTTGCCTTTGCGAAACTCCTTAGAGCCACACTTTTCGCAGGTCAGTTCGCCAACGAGTTCTTCAATTGGTTTTTCGAAGTAAGCTTCGATTCCGCCATTTTCTTCCATGATGTCGGCGATTTTCATCATGGTTTCAGATTTAAGATGTTCCGTATCACAGGATTGGCAGTAAAAGACCGGAATAGGAACTCCCCAGTTTCTTTGGCGAGAAATACACCAGTCGGGGCGATTGTCGATCATTGCTGTTAATCTCTTCACTCCCCAAGAAGGGACGAAGGTAATTTCATTCAAAGACCCTTGAGCCGATTTTCGAACGTTAAATTTTTCATCGTCCATGCGAATAAACCACTGGGGAGTCGATCTAAAAATAACTGGAGTTTTAGAGCGCCAATTATGGGGGTAGCTATGTTCGATTTCTTTGTGTCCGAGAAGGCGATTTTGCTCTTGGAGTCTTTCAACGACCTTAGGGTTCGCTTCAAAAACGTGGAGTCCTTCGTACTCAGGAACCTCAGATGTATAGCGTCCTCTTTCGTCGACGGGACTGAAAATAGGGAGGCCATATTCGAGTCCAACATTGTAATCGTCCTGACCGTGGCCCGGAGCTGTGTGCACAATCCCGGTTGCTTCCATCGTGACGTGTTCACCGAGGACGATCTTCGAATCTCTGTCATAAAAGGGGTGTTTTGCGTTTAAGCCTTCAAGCTCAGAACCCTTAATCGATAGGCCGAGATCTTTGAGCTCTATTTCGCAATCTTTTTCGACGGATTCCTTTAAGTCTTTCGCAAAAAAGAGAATTTGATCGCCTTTTTCAAAGAAGCCGTATTCAAAATCTCTATGCAGTGCAATTCCAAAGTTGGACGGAAGGGTCCAAGGAGTTGTGGTCCAAATAACTGCGAAAACTGGTTTTTTGAAATTAAACTTTTCTAGACCTTCTTTCATCGGAAAGAGGGCGTAAATCGCGGGACTCTTATGGGAGGCGTACTCGATTTCGGCTTCTGCCAATGCTGTCTGTAGAGTATAGCACCAGTGAACTGGCTTTTCCCCGCGGTAGATGATGCCGTTATCGAGGATGCGTGCCAGTTCTCGAACTTCTTCGGCCTCGTAACTTTCTTGGAGCGTCAAGTAAGGGTTTTCCCAATCGGCAACAACTCCGAGTCTTTGAAATTGTTCCCCTTGGATACCGACCCACTTCTTAGCCTCTTGACGGCAGAGTTCGCGAATGTCAGCGGCTGTTTTGTCGGCTCTCTTTTTACCAAGTTCTTTCGTCACTTTGTGCTCAATGGGTAAACCGTGACAATCCCAACCAGGAATAAAAGGAGCGCGGTAGCCGGCCATGTTTTTGTATTTAATCACGAAGTCTTTGAGGCATTTATTGAGAGTGTGGCCGAGGTGGAGATTCCCATTGGCATAAGGAGGGCCATCGGGCATGACAAAGGGGCGGTCCTCAGGGCGCTCTTCAATCATCTTCTTATAAATATTGTTGTCGTTCCAAAACTCAATGGTTTTGGGCTCATTCTGGGGTAAATTTCCCTTCATCGGGAATTCAGTTTTTGGAAGATTGATTGTGTCTTTAAAATCCATCAGAACCTCACTCTTGGGCCTTATTCGAGCTAACTAAGCTAGCATATTCGATGGATTCCGTTAATCTCCAATTTCAAGAAATTTGCCCAGTTTTTTGCAACCGGCAGCCAAAACCACGCGAAGTGCCTCCTCAGGACTACTTAAATTCATTGAATTTTGCAGACGGACGATGGCAGCCCAACTTTTTTCGTCGATTTCAACCTTCCGTCCCTGTTGCATGGGAGCTGTCTGGGGGGGAGGTGTGAATGTTGGTGCTGGCTCCGCTGGGGGCCTTTGCTGGGCACGAACCTCTGAGCGAATGTCTTCAAGCTTTCGGAGAAGCTCAGGGGGGAGTTGATTAGTAATGTTGTAGCCTGCCTGGGCTTCACTTTTGCCTTCTTCCATAGGCTCATTTCCTCTTTCTCTGTGGACCTCTCTGGCGCGATCATTGGGGACGGGCGACGCGGGCTTATGAGAATTTGGGACGGGCGTAGAACTCTGTTCTTCGAAGCTCCCTTTGTCGAAATTTTGTAATCCCCGTGCTAGGTTTTTGAGATCACTTTTAAAATTTCTGGAGCTAACGGGAGCTTCTTTTTCCAAGTCGTTTCCAAAGCGTTTGGCTCGCATGTAAAGGCTAACAAGATCATCCGGTGACTGGGCCTGTTTCCTTAAATCTGCACTCTGAGTTTGAAGCCAATTAAAGGCTTCTACTAATGTTTCTCGAGTGTAAGCCTGTGGCGGCAAATTCTTTGGATTCGTCATTGGGACAATGGTTGTACCGATCTAAAATTTAAGTTTCAAAACTTTTTTGATAGGAGCTTTTATTTTAATCAATGGCCGAGATACCCACTGACTTATAAATATCTTTTCCACAAACTTATCCACAGCGCTCTATTTAAGGTTCTAGTCTAAGTGTCTTAAATAACTAGTATTATTGAAGAAGCCCCCTGCAAAAGGGGATTCCTTTAAGATGTGAATGATTCCTTAAAAGGGGCTTTGGAGGCCCATTTAGAGGCGACTACTCGACGTAGTCGCGGGCATTGATTCCGTACTTCTCAATTTTTCTGAGAAGAGTTTTCTTGGGAATTTTTGCGTGAAGAGCCGTTTGATTAATTCGGCCTTTAAAGGTTTGTAGTGCTTTGACAATAAACTCTCTTTCAAAGGCTTCTTTGTGTTTATTAAAGTCTAACTCTTCACCCTTGATATCAACGATGGACTCAGAGTCGCCACTGGCGTCGGTGTCTGAGTGGCTACCCACATTGAGAATTCCAGAATCTTCAGCATTCTGCTCAAAGGAACGAGTTAAATCAGTGTCCTTCTCAAGAAGGGGAGTTGCACTCGTATTGGTTGCCGCCAAAATATAAGATGGAAGTGAACCAATGTTCAAAGAGTTACCCGTTTCTAATATAAAGGAGTGTTCGATAACGTTTTCGAGTTCTCGAATATTTCCTGGCCAGTCGTATTTCTTTAAACAGGCAAGAGTATCAGGAGAAAGTCCCAATATCTTTTTTCCGTGGGCGTCGTTAAACTTGTTAACAAACATTGAAATCAATTTTGGCAAATCGTCTTTTCGCTCGGCCAACGAGGGAAGGAAAATAGGAATTACATTGAGGCGGTAAAATAGATCTTCCCTAAATTCACCCTTTTGAATCATTTCTTCTAAAGGCTTATTAGTGGCGGCAATAATTCTCACGTTGGACTCTATTTCGCGATTAGAGCCGACGGGAGTAAAAAGTTTTTCTTGAAGGACTCTCAATAGTTTAGCCTGCATCAGTAGGGGCATGTCGCCGAGTTCATCGAGAAAAAGTGTTCCACCCTCGGCATATTGAAATTTACCAATTTTTCTTGAGTCCGCTCCGGTGAAGGCTCCCTTTTCATGGCCAAAAAGTTCGGACTCAAAAAGTGATTCAGGAATAGCCGAGCAGTTTATGGCTACGAATTTCCCCGATTTGCGAGCCGAATTAAAGTGAATGGCTCGAGCAACGAGCTCTTTACCCGTACCGGAAGCTCCTCTAATCAAAACTGGCGTATCAACTTTTGCCAACTTGTAAACGATGTTGAAGACCTTTTGCATTTCAGCATTGTTACCAATGATTTTTCGTCCCTTTTCCATCATGACGGGGGCGGAATTGGCAACATAGGTTGTGAGGTTCGTCGCCTCGATGGCACTGTCGATCATCTTGATGAGATCTTCAGACATAACGGGTTTTGAAACGTAGTTGTAAGCGCCTTCTTTGACGGCTTTAACAGCGTCGTCGACATTGGCGTGGGCTGTAAGAATGGTAACAATAATACTGGGGTCGTGTTCTTTAATAGTTTTTAATGCTTCGAGGCCATTGATCTTGGGGAGATCGACATCGAGAACGATGATCTGGTAGTTCCCATTGCGAACTTTTTCAACAGCCTCCGCTCCATCAACGGCTTCGTCAATGTCAAATCGGCCCGTCACTTTGAGAGCTTCTTTGACTGTAAGCCTTAGGGCTGCATCGTCATCGACTACGAGTACCTTAAGCATGGTTTCCCCTTCTATAAATTTCACTGCGAACAGTGATTACTTCAGAACCTTATTTTGATTGGGAGCCCGTCGGCAGGCACACTGTAAAGGTTGAGCCTTGTCCCAATTCGCTATCGACCGAAATTTTGCCACCGTGAAGTTCAACAAAATACTTGGCCAAGTAAAGTCCTAATCCAGAACCTTTTACCTCTGAGTCTTTAGCTTGGGAACTGCGGAAAAACTTGGTGAAAACTTCGGCCCGTTCAGCAGAGGCAATGCCAACCCCTTGGTCGGCAAATTGGATCACTATCTCGTCACCAGTATCTTCACTACTGATAAGGACTCGTGACCCCTCAGGGCTATATTTAATAGCATTTTCTAGGAGATTGGAAAAGACTTGCTTTAACAAATCCACATCAATTTTGTGGCTAAATAGGGGTTCTAGCTCTGTAACTATTTCAATTTTTTTGGAACCTGCAAAATGTTCATACTTGAGCTTCACTTCTTTGAGAAGTTCATTGATATCGCGGCTTTCAAGTTGGAGTTTGATTTCTTTTGATTCGACCCGGTTGAGACTCAAAATTGAGCTTACAAACTCAAGAAGTTCCCTGGCCGACTCGTTAATCGTGTCGAGTGCTGCCTTTTGCTGGTCATCGAGATCTTGACTGCGTTTTTTAATGATTTCGATCATGCCCTGTATGCGAGCGATTGGTGTTTTTAAGTCGTGAGACATCATACTTAAAAAGCTACTCTTCAGCTCTTCAACTTGGGTGAGAAGTCTATTTTTTTGGTAGTATTCCCAGCTCTTGCGATTTTCGATGATGAGGCGATAGGGAATAAAGAAATAATAACAAATAAATATCGCCAAAAAACTATGGGTCATTGCAACCCAAGAGTTTGATGTCAGAAAGGAAGCAAAATTGAGAGCCACAAACCCCATTCCAAAGAGGAGTAAAAAGACAATTCCTTTGGTCGGAGGTAACGACAAAACCACGTAAACAGTGAGCAGTGAAATCAGCCCTGTTAATAGAAACTCAAACCACTTGGGGATGCGAACGGGGGCTGAGTTCATAATGACCGTATCAATAATGTTGGCGTGCATTTCTGTAGTGGTCATGTCGATAAGATCGTCTGAGAAGGGAGTTTTTATATAATCCTTGCTCGAAGTCTTGGTGTCGCGTCCTATGAGAACGATTTTGTCTCTGAGTTTTGAAGTGTCAAAGTCCCCAAACAAGAGTTCGTGAAAGGGAATTTGTTTGTAAGTTCCCGGTCTCTTGAAATCGATAAATGCTTGAAAGGAGTCTCTAAAGGGATAACTGCCGGCAACGTCTTGCTCCGATTGAATTTGGGAGCGGAAGTTTTGAGCTAATATAGGGTGCAGGGTCAAGTTCCCTTGGTAAGAAACCGTAAACCTTCGAGTAACTCCATCTTTGGCAAAGATGTTTCGATCGGCCAAAGCTAAACCCGGAATCGCGGGTATCTCTTGAAAGGGTGGGGGTAGTTTGTACTCTTTGTTAAAGCCCAAAAGAGAAATATCGTCGACGGCCACATAAAACTCGCTGGCGGAATTGACCGCCTCGATAAGTCGTTTGAGTTCATCGAAGCTTCCGCCCATTTCATTGGGATGAATGAGCGTGACGATAGCGCGTGGGTTGGCTTCTGAAATCAGTTTTATCAGGTCAGCGTAGTTTCCCGCCGTTGGTTGTCCACCGAGTATCTCCAGGCTTTCTTTGGTCACGAGGATGGTTTCTACGTGGCCCGTTGTCTGGTTTTGCGGTTTGAGGCGCAAGAAGAGGTCGTAGCCGATACTATCGAGATAGTCGAATTGGAATTGAGAAATTAAAATGGCAATGGCTAAAGCAAAGAGAGCTTTTAAAATTTGAAAAGAGAAATTTTTAAAAGACTTTACCTTACCAAACAAAAAAAATCCCTAGTTGGTTAATTCGAATTCAAAGGTGTGAATGGGTTTATCGCCATCGAGGATGGTGATTGAATAGGGGCCTTTAGGGTCCTCAGGTGTAATCATCCAGGAGTTTTGAATCCATCCGTTCGTCTCTTTGAATGGAAGAGTGGTAACGATTCTGGTTCCATCGTTTGAAACCTTTGTGGTTTCCAAATTGAACCTTAGAATTCTTGGGGGCTCTGGGAGTTGAAACTCTTCTGTGAGATCGGACTGCTTCTTGGTTTCACCTTCGACTTTAAAGAACCATCCATAGGAGAGGCCGACTTTGTAGGGAATCTTTTTTGTGGCAACAAATTCGAGTTTTCCCCCGTCCTTCTCGTCAAAATAACCAAAAAGTGCGTGGGTGAGAACGGCCCCTTTTGGACTCTTGTAGCTCAGCTGTTGCTTCTTAAGGTCCTTTTGTGGAGGATTGGCAAATTCCGTCGGCGTCCATCGGAAGGCTTCGTACTTCTTTAAATTATTGAATTTACTAGATTTTTTACTTACACCAGTTTGGCAAGCCGAGAGGCTAAAGAGCGCGAGCAGTAGGCAAAGTGATCCCAGTATTTTCAAATTTACTCCCTTTTCCATTAACCCATCACTCATACACTAATATTCGGGAGAATTGCCACGACGAAAACGAAGTTTCACGCTGCGCTCCTTAAGTGTCTCTTTGTTTGCCGCGTTAAGTTCAGTCAGCACGCGCTCTGGGATTTCAACCTCTTCGGTGCTCTCCGGCCAGGCAAAGTCCTCATCGGGATCGGACTTGGTCGCATTCCTCATATAAATAGACCAAATGGGGATCGCGCCGGATGCGCCGGTCAATCCAGAGGAGCTATTGTCGTCGTATCCCACCCAAGCAATGGCCGTGTGGAAGGGGGTGAACCCTGCGAACCAGGCATCTTTGGTTTCGTTGGTGGTTCCGGTCTTTCCTGCAGCGACCTTTTTAAATCCCCAAGCGCGAGTAAATTGCCCGGTGCCGTTTTCTACGGTTTGTTTCATCATGCCGACGAGAACGGCTACATTTTCTGGAGCAAAATTTTGCTCTGACTGGAGTTCGTATCTCCAGAGCTCTTTACCATCCAGACTTTCGAGGCGATCAATGAGCGTCATTGAAGTAATCGACCCCATTCTCGATAACCCACTGTAGGCCTGTAGGACCTCCCAAGGGTAGAGTTCGTAAGCTCCAAGAAATAAACTAGGGAGGGCATTAATAGGAGAACTAATTCCAATCCTTCTGGCGGTGTCTACGACTGACTCCGTACCCACTCTTAATCCCAATCGAGCGGTAGGAATGTTGAGGGACTCCTTGAGAGCATAAAACATCGGTACTTGTCCGCGATACTTACCATCGTAGTTTTGCGGAGTCCACTTTTGGCCATCGTAGCGGTGGATGAGTTTTTCATCCTGAAGCAAAGTCATTGGAGTGTATGGGTTGCCCGTTTCGTCGAGTGATTCCAGGGCTGTGAGGTACACAAAAGGTTTCATCACTGAGCCCACTTGGCGGTGGGCCTCAATAGCGCGATTAAATTGTGAGGATCGATAGTTTCTTCCTCCAATGAGAGCTTGAACTCGACCGGTGCTGGGGTCTCCTGCAATCAGCACTGACTGGAGTTTTTTCTTTTCTTTGAGGAGTTTTTTAACTTTCGATTGGTGTTTTTCAATATGTTTAAGTCCCGCTTCGACGGCATCTTGAGCCGCCTCTTGTTTGTCGAGATCGAGACTCGTGTAGACCTTAAGTCCGTCTTCTGTAGAGATATCCAATTTTTTTATCTGCTTCAGAGCCGCTTGAATAAAATAGGGAGCTGGATCATCGAGAAGGCGATCGGGCTTTTTAGGAAGTTCAGATTTTAGAGTTTCTTTATAGGTATCGTCTGAAATCATGTTCAGGCTTCGCATGCGCGCGAGAACTTTGTTTCGTCGTTTCGTAGCATTTTCGGGTTTAGTAAATGGATTAAAAAGGCCTGGGCTGTTGACGATGGCTGCCAGCAGACTGCATTCACTCAAATTCAAGCGCTCCAAAGGTTTTCCAAAATAAAACTGCGAAGCGGCTCCATACCCCCTGACCTGAAAAGATCCATTTTGCCCGAGGTAAATAATATTAATGTAAGTCTCAAGAATATCCTCTTTCGAAAAGCGCGCTTCAAGGACCAGTGACATACCGATTTCGATAACTTTACGCTTGATGGTTTTTTCGGGCGTTAAAAAGTAGTTTTTTACCAGTTGTTGGGTGATCGTACTGCCGCCCTGCTTTGGACCCCGATTGAGAATATTAGAAATTAAAGCTCGAGTGAGGCCCGTGATTGAAACCCCTTGGTGTTCGAGAAACCCAGAGTCTTCTATGGCAAGAAGGGCATCGAGGCAGACCAAAGGAGTTTGTCCAAGAGAAACATACCTTCGAATAATAGGGGCATCGCCGATGTACTGGGCAAATAATTGCGGGTCGAGTGTTAGTGACTCAATGGGAACAGCTGGCGAGCCTCTGAAGACGCCGAGCACCTCATTATCTTCAGAAAATAAAATAGAGTATTCGTGGGGAGAGCCGCCCTGACCTTTGGTGCTCGGTCTAAAAATTAGGCATCGAGACATGCGCTCTATGTCTTCAACTCCTGGCCACCGAATCGTCGCGCAATCACCAATCGTTCCAAGGGTAAAATCTTCGGGCTGAAGAGTTTGAAACATGGATCGTTCTCGAAAGTTCTGACTCTTAAAGTTTTTAACGAGTGAAAAGGGTGAAATGAACTGGCCCTTTTTAATAATTTTCGGCGCGGAGTAAAACTCAAGGGGGGGAACAAACCTCTTCTTGGCAAAACGATCTGAAATTTTCTGATCCAAGAAAAAGAGCCAAGCGGCAAAGGCTATGATGAATAGCGTTGTCGCGGCTAGGAGTAATTGTAAGCTTCGTATAATTCTATTTACTTTCACTGACTTGACATTATTAGGACTCCTTCGTTTAGTCAAAGTTATGAAACTCAACAAAGCCCAATTAAACCGCATTGCAAGCAAAGTTTTACAAAGTGTCGAGGACTGTGAGTCCTGCACCGTCAAAGAGAAGCCCGAAAAGATCCAGGCTCGGATCGTCGAATACCTGATTTCAGACATGAATCGGGAGGCAGAACTCGATAAAGCTGTCTTAAAGATGATGGATGATCTGGAGAGCCAAGGTCAGGGAGAGTTTGAGCGTTACAAGATGTTCCCTCTGCTTAAGAAACGGCTCGCGAAAGAACGAGGCATAGTTCTATGAGAATTTCAGAAGACAGACAGACTTACTTAGCACGAGTCATTGTTGATGGTCTCTACGATGATGATTTAGTTGATTATGCAGATGACGACGAAGCTATGGCTTTGCGGTCCATAAAAAAGGCTTTGGCTGATTGGGTAAAAGAAGATAAAGACATTGATGAAATTGTCCAGGGTAAGATTCAGTCTCTTAAAAGAGATGTCCCTGAAGGTAGTAATGAATGGGATATTATGTATTCCAAATATTATGAAGAGGAGATGGTGAGACGTGGCTACTAAGAGAAAGACCAAGAAAAAAGCGGTAAAAAAGTCGCCGAGAAAATCATCAAAAAAGGCTGCAAAGAAGAAAACGACTAAGAAGACTGCCAAGAAAGCGGCTAAAAAGAAGGTCTCCAAGAAGAAGGTGACCAAAAAAGCAGCAAAAAAGAAGGTTGCTAAAAAGAAGACCACAAAGAAAAAGGCTGCCAAGAAAAAAGTGAGCAAAAAGGCCGCAAAGAAGAAAGCGCCTAAGAAGTCTGCTAAGAAAAAGGCGACTAAAAAAGCGTCTAAGAAGGCTGCTAAGAAAAAAGTAAGCAAAAAGGCCACTAAAAAGAAAGTGACTAAAAAAGCAGCAAAAAAACCGGCAACGAAAAAGCCGGCTCAAAAGGCGACTCCTAAGAAGAAACCGAGCGCAAAAGCTAAAAGTCAGGGCAGACAGTCCCATTTAATGGGAGGGTCTTCAGCTAAGAAAAAACAGGCTTCAACAGATCCTAAGGTTTTTCAGGAGTTCTTTTCTCCTCTCGAAGATCGCATTCTTTTAGTGCCCGCTGCGGCGGCCGATGAAACCAGCGGTGGTATTATTATTCCCGAATCTTCACGAACGGTACCAGAAAAGGGGACCATCGTGAGTCTTGGAAAAGGCCGTAGAGATAAGCATGGCCATAAGAAACAATTCGACGTTCAGCTCGGAGATGAAGTGATGTATCGACGTTTTAGCGGAAATACGATTCAACTTCTCGGAGAAGAACTTTTATTAATTAATGAAAACGATATTCTCGGGGTCATAGAGAACTAGACCTATACCATAGCTGTATTGCAATGTATGGCAACATGGGTCTTTTGTTTGACACTGAGGGGAAACGTGCTCAACTAGCATTATTGGGGGAGACCTGCATGAACGTCTGGAATGTCCTGCGTCAGTTCCTTATTGTGACAATCGCATTTGTCTTATTATTACCTATTGCCGAAGCCGCTAATTTTCAGTGGGAAGGGCGATATAATTTCGAAGCACTCACTGTTGATAAGCCTCGGCTTGATAGTTCGATCAGTGACAAAACCTATGGGCTTCATCACCTTATTTTAAGACCGAAAATTGTAGCGGCCGATGGCTTTTTGATCCGTGGACGATTTGATGTCCTCAATCAAGGTTCCTTTTCTAACTCAGGGCTGGGGCAAAAATTGGGTGTCGGTCCAAGAACGGGTGCAGCTAACGCTTCAACTGATTCATCGAATTCAAATACATTAACTCATACGCTCGCGTCTGACTTTATAGCCGTGAACGAACTTTACCTCACTTGGCTGCAAGAGTTTGGAGCATTGATCGTCGGTCGGGCTCCTTTGCAATTTGGTTTGGGAATTACCTACAACGCGGGAATGGGTGAATTTGATCACTGGCTCGATAACAGAGATATGATCGCCTACAAAATCCAAATGGGTAACTTCATTATTATGCCCATGCTCGGGACAACCGACGAAGGAAATATTGGGGGCGAGGATGATGTTAACGATTACATGGTCCACCTCGAGTACAATAACCCAGAAACCGGTTTAGCACTTGGTGTCTTTCACCAAACGAGAGTGACCACCCAGTCTGGAAATGATTTTCCAACGGGTCCATTTGGTGCCGGGGCAGTGAGTGGATTCAACAGCAAAGGTTTTGAAGGTTCACAAAACAGTATCTATGTCCGACAGAAAGTCGACGATATACACATTGGTGTTGAAGCGGGTTTTACTTCAGGTAAAGCCGGAGTGACCAATGCCACTGGTGGGGAAGTTCGCTTTAATGGCTACGGTGTCGCGGCAGAAGTCGACTGGAAGCCTGAAGGTCAAGAACTCACAGCTGGAATTAAATTTGGTGCCGCAAGTGGTGACGATCCTAATACTACAGACGCTTATGAAGGATTTATTTTTGATCGCAACTATGATGTGGGAATGCTTTTATTCAATCACCCTCTCGGTAGTTACGACGCCTTCCAGACGAGTTTAGGTCGTCCGGCAGGAGTCACTGCAGAAGCCTCATACGACACCGAGGCTATTAGCAATGTTATCTACATTGCTCCACAATTACGTTACCAATTTGCTGAGCGCTGGAAGCTCGACGCAACTTTATTAACTGCGATTATTAACCAGGACCCTCTTGGTGGGGGAACTGCTGATGATGTGGGTTATGAGCTCGACGTAGCTATTACTTACAAGCCATCAGAGCGAATTACCTTAAAGTCAGAGGTTGGACTTCTCCAGCCGGGTGATGCCTTCAAGGGCGGAGCTAACGACTATAAGAGTGAATTCGTATATGGAATTACGACCAAGGCCGCCATCAGCTTTTGATAGCAACAGGAAGGCAGCTTGTACGACAACTTGGAACGCATTAGGATGGCATTTTGAGGTGGCAGGGCCCCGGGAGGATTCGTCCTCCCGGGTTTTTTTATGAAGCAGCTCTTACTCATACTTCTCATAGGTTTTTCAGCACAAACAACTTTTGCAAACCTTGTCGATAAAAGGGCAGAAGTGGCCGAACGTCGTCGCCTGGGAAGTCTTAATTTAAAATCACCCTACGTCCCGCAAAAAGTAGATTACTCTCTCGAGCTCGGTAGTTTTTGGAGTCAGCAATCTCTGTATTGGCTCGGTGGTTCTATTGAACGACATATTGGCACTTGTCTCTTTTTAAAGTTTGAAGGATGTCAGCAATACGTCGGTGTTCATGCAGCGAGTGCGGGTAGGGATGGAATCACTTTGGGGGTTTTTCAAAGTAGTTTGCGTTTTCAATATGTGTCTCTGCCAAAGACCTACTCACCTTTTGTGCGCATACTCTTTGGCGGGCTTCTCGAAAACCGATTTAATCGAACCCGTTTTTTGGGGCTTGGTGGTTTGGGCGCAGGTGTTAATCTCGTACTTAACCCCAGTGTCGATTTACGAATCGAAGCTCGGTACTCCTATGCTGATCAAGCTTACTACACGGGCTTTCTCGGTTTTCATATAAAAACCGACCGACTACTCAGCGTATTTGCTAAAAAGCTTAAGGACCTGGGGATCGATCTTGTGAGTGAAACGGCCAAGTCGGCGGGTCAGATTATTAAAGATACCAAAAAAGAGGTTGAATCAGTGATTCGCCAAGACTCTCCTAAGAAGAAGGAAGTGCCTGAAAGTCCTGGGCCCTAGGGATTCATTAGTAAAAAAGAGAATTTCAGTGCCCAAAAAGGGACCAAAAACCTTCAAACGCCCTTGTAAAATAGCCACAAAAACGAAAATGCCTGGTCTCTGATGACTTGGTTCAGGTAATTCATGGGTATGGATAAAGTCCTTTTTTTATTCTTAGTTTTGTTGAGTAGTTCCACTTTTGCTAAAGAAGCGACTGAAAGCCTCCCCATCGAAACGACTCAAATGCGAAGTGACTTTGTGAGCGTGCAAGAAAATCTTGTTGTTAACGGTCTAGAGTTGGTTGGAAAACTTGAAGAGTACGAGGACGACTCAATTGAAGCCTTAGCACGTCATACGGTTTTGGTGCGGGTTTTTGTCGAAGAGAATCTTTATTTTCGTTGTACCGGAGCCATTGTCGGTCAGAGGCAGATTTTAACCGCAGCCCACTGCTTTAAGCAGTTTAAGCTCGGTCATAAAGTCGATGTTGTTTTTATTAATGAAAAGAGATTTGCCAAGGTCACTCGGGCCAAGTCGATTTGGTTCCATAAGGATCTCGATTATCGCTATAATGCCACCGAAGGCTTTCAATTTGATTTCAGTCCCAAAGGAAATAGCTTTGTCAGCTATACGAATAATCATCTTGATTTAGCTCTCATTGTACTCGAAGAGAGAAAACTTCCAGAACCTTTTAGTCCCATTGAAGTCAGTCAATCCGATCAGAGCCTGCGCTCGGGCGAGGATATCGTTGCTCTCGGTGTTGGCAATACGGATCAAGAAAATGACCCTATCGTTCCTCGGGCTGTGAATTTGCGACTTGGACTTTACGATACTAACTATATGGATATTTCAGTGATATACGATCCGCTCCGCGAGTCTGGACTTTGCTTTGGTGACTCCGGAGGACCCATATTTATTCGTGAAGGTGATGCATTTACTCTGTTGGGAATTAGTCATGCTATTCGGTCTGAAGAGTGTAAACCGCCCTATGAAATGCTCATGCTCAATATCGCCCATCGCTGGGATGAGCTTATGGAAAACCTGGAATTGAAAATTCGGGTGGAATCTGCAGATTGAGCCGTTGGCAAAAAAAAGACCCGCCGTTCGGGCGAGTCTTTGGAAAATCAATGTAATAAAAACCTATAGAGTTCTCACTGGCATTCCGGCCCGTGGAATTCCGCTGCGACCGGTTTCTACGCGACGATCTGCCGCTGTTCGTGAGCGCATCGGATCTGAGGGGACACGAGACATGATGTTTCTTATGTCTTGGGTCGTCCAACCGATATTAGGCTGTGGAAGAGCAGTGATTAAGCTTTGCCCACCTTGTGCGAGTAAACCCGTAGTCGTTCTTGTAGTATAAAGGTTGGCGATACTCATGCCGTCGGGACGATAGGTACCGTCGCGAATGTCATCATTCATCATACCGATGCGATTGACTTGGTCGTAAAGTGAGTAAAAATCATCGCGATATCCAGAAATGGTGTCTCTTCCGAAAATTCGAGAGTATTCACTGAGGGCAGCTAATTCGGTGCTACTCAATCCTTCGAGGCGATCGAGAACACCTTCGCGACCGGTCCAAATTCGATCGTGCTCGCGTAAGAAAGCGTTAACGGCGTCAACATATTCTGGGCGGACTCTTCTCAGGTCTGCCATTTCAGCATTAAAACGAATTCGGTCGGCTAAACTACCATTGGTATGAATTTCAAGACCTCTTTGGATAAGATCTCGAGCGTAATCATTGTAGCGACCGTAGCGATCCCAAAGTCTATCGGACTCGCCATTGAGGTCTTCGATTTCGCCCGTTACATCGGCGAGGCTTCTACGGTACTCACCCTGGCTGATACGGGCTTGCATGCGCTCACTGTAGTCTTCTCGGTACTCTTCTAAGGATGCACTCGTGATACGACGAGCACCATCGGCGAGAAGACGATTGGCGACCGAAGAGCGAAAGGCTCTTGATACGGCTCGCTCCAATTCTCTTGCGAGTCGAACGCCATCTTGAACATCAGATGAGTCGTCTGATTCGAGTAAATCCTCAATTAGGTCTTCTGTAGGGGCTGCTAAATCTCTGATGAAATCTCTAAAGTCTCTCGCTGAACGAATATCACGATCGAGATCGTCCTTATCAACACGTCCCTCGGCAATATCGTTGAGAAGTCTGAGGCGACAACTGGCTCTTTCATCGACCGTTGGTGATCTGACTCCATCTTCTTCTCTAGAGTCTTCAACCAAGTTACAACTAAAAATCTCATCCCGTTGTCGTTCGGTGAGACGAGTTCTATTGTGAGAGGGGTCTTCCTCGTCTTCGATTTCGGCATCTTCACAGCCATCTCCATAGGCACTCATAACCTGATCTCTAACGACTTGATCGAGAGAGGCGATGACGATGTCAGTAAGGTCACTCAGGTTTGCACTGGCGGCGTCGTTGATTCCAAAGAAGAGTTGTTCAGTATCGATCCCTTCAACCTGTCGACCTTGAAAGCCAAGGACTCGCGTCTGACATTCAGAGCAGGTTGATTCGAGACCATCAGCTCCGCGGATGCTCATGCGAATTTCATTTTCACCACTGTTTCTGTAGAAAGCAAAACGGTGATCGACCCCACAGATGCGAATGGTACGCTCGCCGATTGAAGAAGTCTCTTCAGAGGCCAGGTCCAAATTCTTTAGGCTATCTTTCATCCAAGGGAATGAGACCTGAAGGCCGAGCACTAAGAAGAGTGCCAGCGTTAAGTAAGATTGTGTTTTCGAATTTGTCTTCATGTCTTCCATCCTTTATAGCGATTTCAAGGCTACGCCCTCTACTAATCCAAAAACTAAACCAAAGAGGCCAAACTACTAAGGTACTGAAAATACGAAAGTTTCCCTCAGATTTTGGCCTGTCAAAAATATCGTCAGATGTAGAACTCTTAGAGGGGTGACTAAAAACTAAGGATGGGGTAGACGATAAATTTGAAGTTCTCATTGAGCTTTATTTTCTTCTGAGTCCATTTCAATGGGACCCGGAAAACCACCAGGAGAGTGATTTATTCGTTTTCAAGCGCTGGGTCCATTACCCCATATTTCTCAATCGGACTGGTCGTCACCAGTTTGGCAGAATAAAAACAGCCTGAGAACTCTTGAAGACTTTCGCGAGTATTTCAGGTTGAGCCCCGAAGAAGAAAAGGGGTTTGAAAATAAAAATTTTCAGATTCGGGTGACTCCCTATTATGCAAAACTCGCCCAAGACGAAGCGCCCGGTGGGCCGATTCGAAAAATACTTATGCCCCATGCCAGTGAAAGTGCTGAGGCTTACCAAGAAATGCTCGACCCACTGGGGGAGCGCAAAAAAAAGAATCGCCCTGTCGATCGAATTATCCATCGCTATGCCGATCGCTGTCTTTTACTTATTACGGATTTTTGTAGTGTCTATTGTCGTTATTGCACGAGAAAACATTTTACGGGTCGGGAGAGTTTTTTAGCGAGTCCTAAAGAATACGAAGATGCCTTGGCTTACATCAAAAATACACCTTCAATCAGAGAAGTCATACTCAGTGGTGGAGATCCGTTGACACTGTCTGATGCAAAACTCGAGAAGGTTCTTTCTGATTTAAGAGAGATCGAACATGTGGAATTGATTCGAATAGGTACTCGCATTCCTGTTGTGAATCCCATGCGGGTGACTGAAGACCTTGCCGTGATGTTGAGGCGTTATAAGCCCGTTTATATTATGAGCCACTTTAATCATCCCAAAGAACTTACACTTGAGGCGGCCGAAGCTCTTGAGCGTTTCGTTGATCACGGCCATCCCGTTTTTAATCAAATGGTCTTACTCAATGGTGTGAATAATCACCCCGCGGTGATTTACGCCCTATCAAGGCGGCTTCTTTATTTGCGGGTCAAACCCTATTACATGCATCAATGTGACCCCTCGATCGGTACCGATCATTTGCGAACTCATTTTGGCCAGTCCCGAGAGCTCCAAGAGGCCCTTTGGGGGAGAGCTTCGGGCTTAGCCATGCCAGGGCTCTCCCTGGATATTCCTGATGGTGGTGGTAAGGCGGGTTTTGCTCCGCCTTTTGTAAAATCTGAATCTGATCAAAAAATTGTCCTCAAGGGGTTTGATGGTCTCGAATCGGAATATATCAATCCTCCCAGGGAGTTGATGCATCCTCCTATGGATTATAAAAACTACTTGAAAGAGTGGGAGTCCGTTGACTCATTTGGGCGAGAGCCTATTTCTAGTGACTTTTAGGTCGATCACGGGAAACATTGCTACTGTATTTTTTAAGGAGTTTTCACATGAAAATAATAATGGGTTTATTTGTATTTTTATTTGCTCTTAGCGCCTTTGCTAAATTGAATCTCGATACTGAGAAATCACAAATTTACTGGAAGGGTACTAAGCTTTTTAATTCTGATAATCACGTAGGAACCGTAAAGGTTAAAAAGGGTTTCATCGACGTTGAGAAAGACAAGATTATTGGTGGCGAAATTGTGATCGACATGGCTTCCATTGAAACCACTGATAAGATGTCCGATGACATGAAGAAAAAATTAGTCGGTCATTTAAAAGATGACGATTTCTTTGCCGTCGATAAACATCCGACAGCCACATTTAAAATTATTAACATTGAAACGGTGGCTGGAAAAAAGACTCCCAATAAGTATGAATTTGAGGGAGACCTTACGATTCGCGGTAAGACCAAGCCAGCTAAAATTGTAATGGACGTTACAAAAAAGGATGGAATGTGGATTGCCACGGGTACATTGACCTTCGATCGTTCCCAGTTTGATGTGAAGTATAATTCAAAGACGGTCTTTCCGAATCTCGTTAAAACGGCCAAAGACAAGGTCATTGACGACAAGATTGAGATAAAGATGGCTCTCGCGGCCCCTCTTTCTAAGAAAAAATAACAAAATAGGAACATTTGTTGTCAGAAAAAGCCCAGTTTGTACTGGGTTTTTTTTTGCGATTCCTCGGAATCGGTCTTAAATACTGTAATATCTATTAAATTGAGTCTGTGGCTTGTTTAGGGGCCCTGGGGTTGTTATCAATCAGAGGCTATTTTTAGGGAGTGTATTGTGAAAATTTCTATTGTTCTAGTTTTATTGTTTTTGAGCGCGTCTGCTTTCGGAAAAACCCTGAGAATTGGTTCTTCGCAGGAGCCAGACACTCTTCATCCATTTCTATCTAAAATGATAGTGGGTGATTATATCTATCGTTCTGTGGGGCGAACTTTGAATGTTTTGACTGTCGATGGCAAATGGGAGCCCCAGTTGGCTAAGTACACTCCGTCCATCGAAAATGGTAAAGCCCGTTTTGTCGGTAAGGGTAAAAATAAGAAAATCGTCGCCGACTGGGAAATTAAAGAAAAAGCTAAGTGGGGAGACGGCAAACCCGTAACAGGTCACGATGTGGTCTTTAGTTTTAAGGTAGCCACACATCCCAATGTTCCCCATTCGCAGATGGACGATTATCGAAATATCGAAAAGGTTGTCGTCGATAAGAAAAATCCTAAGAAATTTTCAATTCACTACAAGAATGCCAGTTGGTCCTATAACCGTATGGGACTTTTCTATGTCTTACCAAAACATATCGAAGGCCCTGTTTTTGAAAAGCACAAAGGGACGATGGAAGGCTATGCAAAAAACACCAACTTCATTAAAAACCCAACAAACCCCGGTCTCTTTAGTGGACCCTATAGAATTACCGATGTTAAGTTACGTGAGTTTGTAAAGGTTGAAAGAAACCCTCACTTTTACGGACCAAAAGCAAAAATCGATACTATCATTTTTAAGACTATCACAAATACGGCCAGTCTCGAGGCCAACCTTAGATCAAAAACGATCGATATGATTGGATTTGTCGGTATCACTTTTGATCAGGCCATAGCCTTCCAGAAAAAAGTTAAAGCCGAAAAGCTTCCTTACAATGTTAATTTCAAACCGAGTCTGACCTATGAGCACCTCGATCTCAATATCGCAAAGGTGGATGCATTTAAAGATGTTCGAGTCAGACAAGCTCTTGCTTTCGCTATAAATAGAAACTCACTTGTTAAAGCTTTGTTTTCGAACAAACAGCCCGTGGCTTATCACCCTTTTTCACCGATCAGTCCCTGGTATACGGGTAACGAAAAGTTGATCCACACGTTGAAACACTCTCGTAAAAAGGCAAATCAACTTCTTGATGATGCTGGCTGGAAGATGGGTAAAGATGGATACCGCTATAAAGACGGTAAAAAACTCAGTTTTGAATTGGCAACGACTGCTGGTAATAAAACCAGAGAGACGGTTCAAGTCTTCTTACAAGACCAATTGAAGAAAGTTGGAGTTGAAGTGAAAATTCAAAACCAACAAGCTCGAGTTTTCTTTGGTGATAGCCTGCCAAAGCTCAAGGTTGAAGGAATGGGTATGTTTGCTTTTACCTTTATGCCTGAACAGAGTATTGCAGACTTCTATCACTCAAACGGAATTCCCACAAAAAAGAATGGATTTGCTGGAAACAACTGGAGTTCGTGGAGCGATAAAAAGGCCGATACGGTTATCAATAAAATCGAAAAAGAGTTTGATATGAAAAGAAGAATCAAACTCGCCCATGAGTTTATTGGCATTTATAGTCGTGAAGTTCCAGAGATCCCACTCTACTATCGAGCGGAAATTTCTGTGACTCCTAAGGGTATGAAGAAGTACACTTTGTCGGGACACCGATTTTCGGGGACTTCCGCTGTTGAGTACTGGGATTTATAAGGTCAAGGCCTCACACCAGCGGGACTAAGCGATGAAGTCATTTTTCATTAGGCGTATCACACTCAATCTACTGACCTTTGTGATTATGTCCTATCTCATTTTTCAGTTGATGGTACTGATGCCAGGAGATCCCCTTGATATCCTGGTTTCGACGTCCCCTGGAATAAGCCCAGAGGATATCGCTAAGCTCAAAGAAATCTATGGGCTCAATAAACCGGGTTGGGAGCGCTACCTCAATTGGGCCACTGAAGTTCTGCAAGGGAATCTTGGTTATTCGCGAACCTATGGCGTACCAGTCACGCAAATCATTTCGAGCCCGATTTTAAATACATTTATTTTGGCAAGTCTTGCAATGGCCCTATCCCTCTTCGTAGCGATCCCCCTCGGTGTTTTTGCTGCCGTTAAAGAAGGAAAATGGCAGGACAACCTATTGCGCTTTTTGTCCTTTTCTTGGTTATCAATTCCATCTTTTTGGATGGGTATTATATTAATTTTGTTGTTTTCAGTGGTTTTCAAGCTTCTCCCTGCCGGCGGAGTACAGACGATCGGTGTTGAGAGTGAGGGACTCATTCAACTGATACTCGATCGAATTTCCTATTTGATTTTACCAAGTCTCAGTCTTTCGTTTGGATTGATCGGAATTTATCTGCGCTATACACGGAACTCTGTAGTCGAGGTTCTCAAACAAGACTATGTTAGAACGGCTCGCTCGAAGGGGCTCAGTCAAAAACGCATCCTCTTTGTACACGTTTTAAGGAACGGGATTATTCCCATTGTTACCGTAGTCTCTATTAGTTTTGGGACTTTGTTTTCGGGGGCATTAATCACTGAAACTGTATTTGCTTACCCTGGTTTGGGTCGACTTATTTACGACTCCATTATTTCTAATGATTTTAATGTCGCCATGATTGCCTTAATGCTCGTGGTCGCCCTAGTCCTTGCCTCTAATTTAATGGCTGATCTGCTCTATAGTGTTTTGAATCCAAGGGTTGAACTCGAATGAAGTTAAAGCAAAAGCAGATTCGATATTCGATTATTTTTCTCTCGGTCCTTATGCTCTTAGTGATTTTACCGAGCTTTTTTGAGTCGGCGGCCAATATTCAAAATGTGGACTCTCGTTATGAAGGACCTTTTAGTAGGGTTTTTGTCAGATCTGATGATCGAAATCTCTTACTTTCTAAGTTTCTCCTCGATGTCGAAGACCTCGATCGGTTTAAGGCTGACTTGAGTTTACTAGCAGGAATCGAATTCGAAGAAGAAGCGGACACCTCTGACCCGTCAGATGTATTTGGTGTTGCTAGTTCCAATGATGAAGATGAAAATTCTGCGAGTGACGATGAGGCAGAAGAATCTGATAGTGCTACAGTCCTAGAGGCCATCGTAAAAATCGAAAACTTAGAAGCCATAGATGAAAATCGAGAGCGATTAGAAGATAAGTATCCCGAACTGACCTCACTTCTTCCACAACTAAAGAAGTTTCATCTTCTTGGTACCGACGAACTCGGTCGCGATATTTTCTTTCGACTTCTTGTGGCTACGAAAAACTCAATAATTATTAGTTTTTTAGTGGCTCTCTTTGCCAGTCTCATAGGAATACTCATTGGCAGTCTTGCCGGCTATATCGGTGGTTGGTTGGATCTTTTCTTGATGCGAGTCACGGATAGCCTTCTTTCTTTGCCCTTGATTCCAGTATTGATTGTGGTGGCCGCTATCGATCTCACAAAAATTAGTTTCTTTGAGAGCATTGTTGATGGTCAATCTCAAGGGTTTATTAAAGTGATCGTTATTTTGAGCCTATTTTCTTGGATGACCATTGCTCGACTTGTTCGTGGAAGTATTCTTCACGTGAAGAATCTGGAATTTGTCGAAGCCGCTCGAAGTTTGGGCGCCAGTGAGTTTAGTATCGTGACTCAGCATATTCTGCCCCATTGTATCGCCCCCAGTCTTCTTGCTGGATCGGTGATTGTAGCAGAAGCTATTTTAATTGAAGCAGGCCTTAGTTTTCTAGGGCTCGGAATACAGCCGCCGACTCCCAGTCTAGGGAATATGCTCTCTAATGCCCAAGAAATTATTTATGAATCGGCGACCCTCGCATTTGCTCCAGGCTTTATGATTTTCTTGTTGGTAATATCGATTCAACTCATGAGTGATTACTGGCAGAAGTCCCCGCGAACTTCGAACTGACCCAGTTTCTAATTAATACTCGCCGCGATGTTCTTAATATAAGGGCCGATTCCCGAGAAAAAGAACTCAACGGCAATCATCATAAGGATTAATCCCATTAACCTTGTAAACACCTTAGTTCCACTTTCTCCCATAAATCTCATGATTCGGTCAGAAGAAACCAAGATGATAAAGGTAAGGAGACTAACGAGAAGAAGAACGCCAACGATGACCGCCGAATGGGCGGCGTCGGGTGACTCGTTCATATGAATAATCGTCGCGGCAATTGATCCAGGCCCGGCAATCATTGGAATTCCGAGGGGAGTGACAGCTGCGGCCTTTCCCATGGCCACGGCGTCTTCTTGACTGTGCTTTTTAGAGCCAGTGAGCTTACCTTGAAGCATGTCATAGCCATTTCTGAAGAAAAGAATTCCTCCCACAACTCTCAGTCCATTAACTGAGATACTGAAAAACTCGAAGATCGCGCGTCCGCTGAATGCGAAAGTAATGAGGCAAATAAGGGTCGTGATACTGGCAATTCCAGCTATTTTAGCTTTGTCGCGATTCTTAGCGCCTTCGACATAGCCGAGAAAGACCGGAATCACCCCGAGAGGGTTGACCAGAGTAAAAATGGAAGTGAAAGTTAATAGAAAGTAAGTAAACATAGCTGCATACTAATTTATTAGAGGGAACTTATAAAGTGGGAATTTGCATAATTCTTGAGTCGATCGATGAAATCTTCGATGACACTCGGGCACTCCTCAAGGAATTCGAACCAAATCTTGAAATTGTTCGGCTTAAATCCATTAAAGAGTTCTCCGCCTGGACCAAAAATCTCATCCAGCTAAAAGATAATAAAGTCATAATGGAAGAGAGAAAGGTCGCAGCAGAAGAAGCAAAAGCAAAAGCGGCCGAAGAAGGGGAGGAGGCTTCTGCCCAGGGGCCGGGGGGAGTCAAAAAAGAGGTCGAGAAAGAAGAGGAAGAACTCGAAGTTCTGCCCGATGATTTTGAGATCGACTTCTTGGTTTCTAATAGTCGTATCTGTGGCCCCGATCACGTCAGCCTTTTTAATAAGCTCAATCTCTTCTACGGAAAGAATGAGCTTTTGGGCGAAAAAGAGCGTCTCCCCATTGTTTTTACTTCGAAAGAGAGCGAAGAGCTCCATACAGAAGACTTTATGCGACCGATTTTTGATGCTGTTTTGTATCACCCCTATGATAAAAAAGTTTGTCTCAGTCAGCTCAACTGGGCATTTAAAGGTGTCGAAGCGCTCAATGAAGAGAATCTTCATAGCGAAAAGCCTCTTCATCCCATTGAAATGCTCAAGGATGTTCGACTGGAGAAGTTAACGTCTTTGGGTTTTCAGACGGTAAGTTCTCTGCAAATACCCGTAGGAAAGCTTGCCAAGTATTACTATAAACCCTGGTCCGGGGGGACTAACTTGGGAATTTTTGCGAGATGTGTTTACTCTGGCGATCATCCTCGGATCGAGGGTTCTTTTGAGTCCCATTTTACTTATTTCGGTATTTCAAATGAAGTCATAGGTCTTATTTCAAATTTTATTAAGTCTAATGAGGCTCACAGGCGAGAAAAGATTAACGACTTTCAGTCTGAAAATCACGAGTTCAATTTTGTGAGTATTCTTCCCCATGATCTTGCCCACAAAGTTCGGCATTACTTAGAAGATGCCTTCGATAATATTAGCTTTACCAACTTCGAACACCATACCGAGTTTTTTAATGAAATGGATTCCTCTCTTCTTTTTGAGGAGTCAGAAGACCCCGGAAGTTTAGAGTTTAGATACAACTTTGCTGATGATCATTTTCACGATATCGTCGGAGATTACGGTGAAACCTGGAATCAAATTGAAGCGAGGGACTTGCCAAGTATTAAGACCTTCATGCTTCAGTCGGTGAATCCTGAGCAAAGAAAAGAGGTCTTGGCCTTTTGGAAGGAAGCGACTGAAGAGAGCTTTTCACTCGTTTTGAAATATCGATCTAAAAACATTCCACTAACTATCGAAAAGAGTGAGGTCGTTGAGCAAACTGATGAAGAGACCCACGAAGACGTGGAGAAGGTTGAGTTTTGCAATCTTACGATTCGCAAAGCGAGTCTCGAAGAACTTAATGCCTTAAAAAATGAAGATGGAAGGCTGCCAGAGAGAATTGATGCACTCTTTGTGAATCATAAAATTTTAAATTACTTTTCTGAAAACTTTTGGTCTAAAGCCAAAGATGGAATTTTAAGTCGTCAAGAGGGTAAACATTGCCATTGGTTTTCAATGGGATTCGATCCGATGCAGTTTTATCTTCAGGTTGACCAAATTTCCTATGTAGAAGATCACTTTATAGAGCCTTTAAAACCCGGTTACTTTATCAATAAGTTGACTCAAATTCTCGATGAGATCGAAACAAAAACAGAACAAGAAAATCCAGTGCTCTTACAAGAAGAGACTATTTTAACTTCTGTTCCTGTTGAGGTTGTACGAATTTCTGAAGTGAGTACGACCATCAGTTATTATCGTGAAATTGAACCGCAAAAATATCGAAAGTTTTTGATCTTTTCAGCTAAAAACAAGGATAGTCGTTTGGCTCTAGCCCGAATGGTGGGCTCAGAAAAGAATCCGGACAACAAAGAGGAGTTTCTGAATCACTTTGCTTTCTTTGCGCAAAGAGGTGAGACGAATCAATATGTTCGCAAATGGCTGAATGAACAATACGTTTTGATCAAAGAATTGGAACGGTCTGAGGAGGACGAAAATTCCTCAGCCTCAGAGGACTAGGGCGGCAATTTACTGTTACTAGGCCCATTTTTCTATTCTCCATTAGGAGAGAAGCGTCTTTTTGAGTTCTCAGCTCTATTTCTATTGGCCCCGGTCTTGCTCTAAAGTAGCGAATACGTTGGCGATTAATTTATTCTAAGATTTTCAAAATTTTTTGGGAGCCCCAGTGACTTCAAAAGTCTTATTTTATTCGAAAATTCAGGGAAATTATTCGTTTGTGCTGTTGGCTTTCGTTGTTCTTTTTTCTTTAAGAGGGCAAGCCAATCAATGTCGGGCTCAATTCTTGGCACTGCAGCAGCTCCCAGCGACTCCGATTTCGGAAAACTCGGCCCTGACTTCTCGATTTTACGGAGGACAGGTGTTAGGTCCCGAAGGAACTTCGGACGAACAAACCGTAAAAAACTGGATTAAGAGACTCACAAATAATGGAATCATGTTTTCTGACCTGCATAAGACAGCGTATTTGGGAGCCTTTCTCGACTTCTATGATGAACGTTTCCCTCGGTCGAGAACAAAAAGCCGGTATCGTGGATTAAATTGGGAGAGTCGGTCGACACGAGCCGCTGAGAATAGTCGCCGCATGATCAAGAAATTTGGTCGTGATTACTACAAAGATTACTATGAGATTCTCAGCGAAAAAGTGCAGCAAGAAAGTGGTGGTAATTTTGATATTAGCCCCATGGTCGATCAAATGTACTCTTATCTTCTGGATTTCTATTTCTTAGGGGATTCAGATGAGCGAAGGCATGAAAACTCAGAGGCCTGGCGCGCCCATCATTTTAATCTCAATTTAGGAGAATTTGGTGTTCAAAAGAAAATTTTGAGTGAGCTCCTTGAAACTCCGGGAGGCCCAGAACTTTTAAAAGGCCTTTTGGTTGTTACAACTCCGAGTCTTCATAGACATTTTATGACCCAGGCTAAAGCGAGTATGGACCGCATTAATTTAGCGAATATGATTCTTTCATTTGTCGCTATACCTCCTGTTAGCATCATCGGGGCGTTTATTGACCCACTGGCGGCCATGTCGGCGGATCTATTCTTGGTCTTGTGGTCGGGAGCTGGAAAGTACGTCCTAAGCGCCACCTTGCCCGGGATTAGAGCGAGGCTTTCAGACTCACGAAATCGCTACCTTCTACGAAAATATGGGGTCCAAGGTATTCGCCAACTAGGGAGTCGTTCAATTGAATCTGTGGGCCGGATCAATGGAATGAATAATGGCATAAAAGAGATTAGAGCAGCTTTGGAGCGCCTTGAATCTATACTGTCTGATGGTGATTTGAACCAAGGCACTCTCGAAGAAGTCGAGAGAACTCTACAGGTAATCAATCGAAAAATATTTGATCAGGTCACGGCTTTTCAATCGGAAGTTCTACAAGATGATTTTGGTTCCAACTACTTTGAGGCTTTTTCTAATGCGAGAAGCGAGTCAATGACTCGAAAACAACTGAATGAAATGCGGCGGAGCCTTAACTCTCAAGTGCGGCAGATGACAGAGAGTCTTCCATTGTTTTATCCCATTACTGGAATGCTGCTCAAAATTGAGAGCCTCATCGAGGGATTGGATGAAAAAATAAATGCCCTCGAACGCGTCGACAACCGTGTTGATTTATCGGACGCAGTATATGGTGTCCTTCGAGAATCGGCTGCCTTGCGAAAAAGTCTTGGTCGCGTTCGTTCGATTGATGAGTCCTTTACCCATACCTACGAAACTTTAATCGAAGTCAGGCATAGTTTAGGAGAAACAGAAACGAGAGAATCCCCATCTGAACTCCTGAAAAGGGGACAGCAGTACCGCGAAGAAGTCTCTAATTTGATTGGCAGAGATTAAAGTCGCTCCAGTCGAGCGTACTTTACAACAAATTTTTTCAAGGTCTTATCGTCAAACAAAACACTCACTCGCGCATCTTCTCCATTGCCATCGACACGGTAGATAGCACCGACGCCATAGGAGGGGTGTCTAACCCGCTGCCCTTTTTTAAACTGACTGGCCGAAGACTCATCAAAAAGATCGCTGTAGTCCTCGTATGAAGGCATGGCATCGAAGGTGGGTTCTTGATTAGAGTTCCAATTTGCTCCGGACTGGATTCCTGCATTGTCCATGAACTTCGGTCTACGAACCGATGTCTTAAACTCTACATAGTCTTCAGGAATTTCTTGCAGGAACTGACTTGGGGGATTGAACTGGCTCGATCCCCATTGCTTTCTTTGCCGGGCATAACTCAAAAACAAATGTTCCTGGGCCCGAGTCATGCCGACGTAGCACAGGCGTCGCTCTTCTTCGAGTCCATTGGGGTCCGAATTGTCTATGGCCCGCGCTGTTGGAAATAAGCCCTGCTCCATTCCGGCAACAAAAACAATGGGAAACTCTAAACCCTTAGAGATGTGGAGGGTCATCAAAGTAACAGAGTCCTCCTCGTCACTCATGCGATCGACATCTTGGACGAGAGCCATCTCTTCGAGAAAATTCTGTAAGGTTCCCTCTTCACCTCGCTCATCACAAAACTGGGTGATCGCATTATTAAATTCTTCGAGGTTATCGATTCGGCTTTCGGCCTCTTGGGTGCCTTCATTTTTAAGCTTGGCGACGTAGCCGGTCTCAGCGAGAATTTCGGTGTAAAGTTCAACTAGGGTGAGGTCTTCAGCCCGAGTGCGGAGTTTTACTAAAAGATCGAGGAAGCCGCCGACCTTCGTTTGTGCTCCTTTATGGAAAACCTTCTCTTCTATACAACGGGCGCAGGCCTCAACCATTCTGATTCCGGCGGCATTAGCATAGTTTTCGATCTTCTCAATGGTGGTTTTACCGATTCCCCTTGCAGGAACATTAATAACTCTTTTAAGTGCGACGTCGTCACCGGGATTGATAATTAATTTAAGGTAGGCGATGACGTCTTTGATTTCCATCCGTTCGTAGAACTTGAGGCCACCGACAATTCGGTAGGGGATACTTCGCAAGCGAAGTTGTTCCTCAAGAACCCTCGATTGAGCATTGGTTCGATAGAAAATAGCGAAATCTTTGTAGGCGTACTCTCCAGACTGAGAAAGTGATTCGATATTTTTAACAATCATTCGAGCTTCATCGTACTCGGTGTTTTCTTCGCAGACCTGAATCAACGAGCCGGGATCATTTTGTGTAAAAAGAGTCTTATCTTTTCTAATTTCGTTATTCTTAATTAATTCCGTAGAAGCAGAGACAATGACTTGGCTGGAACGGTAATTTTGCTCGAGCTTTACAACCTTGGCTTCCGGGAAGTCCTTTTCGAACTCCAGAATGTTTGCGATATCGGCGCCACGCCAGCTGTAAATACTTTGGTCCTCGTCACCAACGACACAGAGGTTTCTATGCCCCTTTGAAAGGGCTTTGATGATGAGGTATTGGATGCGATTGGTATCTTGATACTCGTCGATCATGATAAAGCGAAATTGATTTTGCAATGACTCAAGAACGACCGGGTAACTCACGAAGATCTCGTAGGTCTTAAGCAAAAGGTCGGCAAAGTCTAAGGCATTGGCCGATTTCATTTCTTGTTCATAGCGCTCGTAAACTTCCAAAGTTCTGGGATCCATCATAAAGTTTTTTTGTTTACGGACGCCAATAGGGTCGAGACCACGAGTTTTGGCGGAGTTAATACGACCTTGAAAGGATTTGGCGGGGTTCATCTTTTCATCGATCTTTAGAGCGGAGAGCACCTTTTTAATCATCGAGAGTTGATCGGCTTGATCGTAAATCGAAAAGTAGGGCTCGTATTCCAGTAGGTGGATGTGTTGCCTAAGAAGTCTTGCGCAAATGGAGTGGAAGGTTGATATCCACATGGGTTCGTGAATGGGAATTCCCTTTTCGGCGAGCAGGCTTGTGATCCGGCTTTCCATCTCCCGGGCCGCTTTATTGGTAAAGGTGACGGCCAGAATTTCGTTAGGTGCGGCGAGTCCCTGTTGGATCAATTGTGCTGTGCGAAATGTCAAAACTCGGGTTTTTCCGGAGCCAGCACCGGCAAGAATCAAAAGTGGGCCTTCGAGGCATTCGGCGGCTTCTCTTTGTTTAGGATTTAAATGGTCTAAATCACTTTGAATTTCCGACATGATCCCCTTCCCGATAACAGGCTCGTTTATAGTTCTTCAATGTAAAATTGTCACCCCCTGGGTAAGCACTTTGTAAAATGCCGGGCTCGACCAGGGGTATTTCAGAAGTTGTAGGCCTAAGCTGCTTTCTCTGTAAGAGGCGAGCAGTCAGGGGTGTTCTGTCGCCTTAAGGAATCATTCAATGAGAACAAAGGAAGTACTGTGAACGTAAGTGGAAAAAGAAAATCGTTATTTAGAATTTTAAGTCTCGGAAGTTTAATCTTTATTTTTTTAGCCATGGAGGCCAAAGCTGCACCCTTAGAGCAAGAAATTGAAATAAGTCAGAATGCCATGGGATCGGAGCCGACAGAAGCTAATATTTATCAAGGGAACTTTGAAATTAGCGGAACGCTTAGCTATATGAATTACGACTCGAGAAATACAATTGGACTTAACAACCGGTACGAGTACTTTATTTCGGATCAGTTTTCGCTGGGCGGAAACATAAATCTTTATTTCAATGAATACGGTCAAAGTTTTAGCTTTGGGCCCTCACTAACATATTACTTTTGGAAGAACGAAAAGTGGACCAGCTACGTCGGTCAGTCATTGAATTGGGGTGAGGCCAATTTCGATTATGACGATGGCTATCCCTCTTATTATAATTCGAACTTTACCGGTGAGTCTCGAATCGGTGTTAAGTATTTTATCATTCCTGAGGTTGCCGTAGGGCTTGAGTACAACTACGAATACGTTCTGGGTAAGGGAGATCGATTTCTTGGAAATCCCAATGAATTACAAGTTTCATTTTCGATTCACCTCTAGGACTTAAAAGGGCCCATTCAAGAGACCCAGATCTTCAAATTGGGGTGTCTTGAATAAGATAAGAAATGCTTTTCATATTTTTTTAGAAAACCATGGATGAGATGTTTTCAAGGTCGCTCAAATAAAACAGAAGGGGCAAGGAGTGCCCCATTTTTTTACTCCAATCACCATTCTTGGAATCAATTGTGCTTAATAGAATGGGATGATGTATCCCTCTAGGCCCACCATTATGAGAACCTACTTAACCCTCTTGGTGGCCGTCCTTCTATTGGTTTCAGGCTTGGCCCATGGAAACTCAGTTCGATGTGAGGGTATTTTCGAAAATGGTCTGCAGAGTGAGCGACTTAGATACCTTGATACCGCTTTTAAAACCTATTTACAGAGAAGATCCTCGCCTGGTGAGGGAGATCTCGAGGGATTTCTACACCACTTACTCGATGATCGTGTGGACCATGAAATTCAACAGCGGAGTGACACTCTCAATTTCAGTGAACGCATAGAACTCAGAGGAGAGGTTTTTCGAGAGTTGTCGCGAATCGTTGAAGCCAAAATCGATCGAGTCATTGCGGTTCCTTTGACGAATGCAGACCTAGTTGATTTGAGAAGTGCTTTGGGGCGAGAGCCCATCCCATCTGAACTTGATCAGTTAAGTCGTTTCTATTCAGTCTTTGCTCTACCGGTGCCGCCCCACCGAGTTATCGAGGCTTTTGAAACCTTGGGGGCGTCAATTCCAATTTTTTTAATGATGCACACGATTCTCCATGACTATCCGGTGCCAGAGAGAGACGTACCCGATTATGACTTTGATGCTTTCTTCACTCAGTTAACGAGTCCCAACGTTATCGATGAAATTCGCTTTCTAATGACGACGAACCGGGACGGAATGCACATGATTCGGCAGGCATCTCGTGAGTTAAATTCGGCTTTAGAAAGAGGTGAGCTTGAACTTCAAGACCGAGTTGCGCAAGAAAAAGATTTCGAAGAAGCTTTTGATATCATTGTGTGGAGAAGTGAGCAGATTAACAACTCTTTGAATGATCTGTATTTGGAATTTCAAAGTCAGCCAGTAACGCCAGAGAACCTGCGAGCAACTCAATACCTTGAAGTGATGATGAAGCTACAAGAAGAAATGCGAATGAGACAGAACATATTCATGGCCCTCATTCGCTTCAGGTATTTCTTTTAGACAATTAACGACCGATTTTTTGAACGATGGCCGTCTTAACACTGTTGTGCTTAAGTATTTGCGACTTGTACTGAGTCGCCTCTTTTCTCGATTTAAAAGTTCCAACGCTGACGCGATACCAAGTGCGACCTTTAACAGTTGCTGTTACCGGAAATGCGGGAAAGCCTTTCTCAATGAGTTCTGCAGAGTGACGGTTGGCATCTTCTGGAGTTGGGTAAGAAGCGATTTGAACTGTATATTCGATTCTTCTTTTGCCCACAGACTTGGGAAGGCTCGAGGGAACTCTTGGTTTAGTGCTCGCTTTTTTCGTTGAAGGTGAATTGCCCATAGCGATTCGTGCAGCCGCCTTTTGCACACCCTTAATGTCGGGTTTGGCTTCTTTGACTTTTGTTGAAGAGTTAGATGCGACCTTTCGTGGAAGAAGAGGCTTTTTCATAGCTTGCTTCTTTTTAGAGGCATCGCTCATTTCTTTGCGCGTTTTATTCAGAACTTGATTGACGACTTTGTTAGCATCAGAAGTTTTAACTTGCTTGTTTTTTTCGACAGGCATTCTTTTGACTTGGGCATTTTCAGTAAACTTCTCAGAAGAGTATTCTGATTCGTTCAAAGATTGAAGACTGTGCTCTTTATCACTCAAGCCCTTACCGGCAATAACTCCGAAACTGAAAGAAAGGATGCAGACAAATGCAATTAGCAACATTTTGAGAATTGAATCCAGTTTCGAGTAATTTTTTTGTTCACTCATTACAAGCTCCTCAGGAAACAAAGGTGTACCTTCTAATTCTATGACCCAGTGGTTGCTAGGTCAATGTGTCAAAGTCTTGACAAGCTGGTCATTGGGGGAGTTGATGGGAGTATGTCTGAATCTCTTGAGAGTCAAAATTTAAGTGAAATTTTATCCACGGCCCATCGGGCTGCCGATCAAGCCTCCCAAATCTTACTGAGTTATTTTGATAACTTAGCTTGGGTCGGAGAGAAAGAGCAGGCTGGTCTTGTTACCGAGGCGGATCAAAAAAGCGAAGAAACGATAAGAAATATCATTGCTGAAAATTACCCAGATCATAGCTTTTTGGGTGAAGAAACTGGACACCATACCGGACGAAAACAAGACGGTCCTTTTTTGTGGATTGTCGACCCTTTAGACGGAACCACCAACTTTGTTCATAGTTTTCCACTTTTTTGTATATCTATTGGTGTCGAGTATGAGGGAGAACTTGTCGTTGCTCTGATCGATGCTCCGCTTTTGCGCATGCGCTGGACAGCGATCAAGGGTGAGGGGACGCAGCTCAATGGCAAGAAGATTCAGGTCAGTCAGAGAGAAGGCTTGGGGAAAACCCTTTTTGCCACCGGTTTTGCATCACAAAAGAAGGTTGAAATTGATAAACAACTCGAACACCTTGGTGAGATTTTGCAAAAGACACGGGGGATTCGACGTGGTGGTGCAGCGGCTCTCGATTTATGTTTTGTTGCCCAAGGTGTTTTTGATGGATTTTGGGAATCAAATTTGAGTCCCTGGGATACGGCAGCAGGTGCACTTCTCGTGCGCGAAGCGGGCGGAATCGTTCAGAGCTTTGATAACCCAGACTATGATCCTAGAATGAAGTCTATCATTGCTGGTTCTCCCAACTCACTTCCCTTGCTGAGAGAAATTCTAAAATTGCCGAAGCTCTAAGTGAGTCCTGTCAATCTACTGACCTCGACCCTAAAGGGTGACGCCACGTCCAGCAGGACTTGTGGTTCTTATCTTCAATACAGAAGGCTTTTATCTTATTGCCCGGTCATTCCAACTAGACTCGCAGACTAATGTCTCTATGGCACTCCAGTTGCTTTATCTGTGGGTAAGGGAGTGTCTGCTTGAGTGATGCAGACAACTGTCGAGTCAAGGAGGATTCCAGTGGCCGAGGAAAAAGCAGAAGAAAACGCAGCCAAGCCAGCAGAAGAGAAACCAGCAAAAAAAGCGGGCGGGGGAAAGCAGAGTGCACTTCTATTTGCACTCCTTATCATTAATATGCTTGTGGTAGCTGCGGTAGGGTACATGGTTTATCAAACGCGCACGGAAGAGCAAAAGGGGTCAACTCTTGATAAAATCGTCGAAGGGGAAGTGGCGAATCAAGAGAAGGATGCTGAAGTCGCACAAGACTTCATTGGACAGCTCGTGCCACTGGAAATGTTCCTTGTTAACTTATCGGGCGACCGAGGAAACCGTCTTCTTAAAGTCAGTATGGAACTAGAAATCGACGGTGAGATGGTCCAAGAAGAAATCGAAAAGCGAAAGCCACAAATCCGAGACATTATTATCGTACTTCTGTCTAGTAAGACCTATTCGCAAATTAGTTCGAAAGACGGAAAAGAATATTTAAGAGAAGAAATTAAAGACACTTTGAATTCATTTTTAACACGCGGAAAAGTCAGACGAGTACTTTTCACGGAATTCATCTTTAGCTAGAGGGGACGATCAATGAATCAGGTTCTATCACAATCAGAAGTTGATGCGCTATTATCGGCGGTCTCTGAAGGTGAGCTCGGGGAGTCGAGTGAAAACCCTGATGCGAATAATCCGGATGATGATAGGGTCGTCGTCGTCTATGATTTAACGAGCCAAGATCGGATTATTCGAGGGCGACTTCCTCAGCTTGATGTCATATATGAAAAATTTATGAGATCTTTCAGGGTTTCATTGTCGTCGGCACTGAGAAAAATCGCAGCTCTCAACCATGCGAGTACAGACTTTCTAAAGTTTGGTGAGTTTATTAATACTCTTCCTATGCCCACGTGCATGAGTGTTTTGCGATTCAATGCCCTCAGGGGTTCGGCTCTTTTCGTTATTGAGAGTAAGCTTGCCTACGCCCTAGTAGATTCCTTTTTCGGAGGAGATGATAGGCCTTATACGAAAATCGAGGGCAAAGACTTTACGCCCATCGAACTTTCGATTGTTAGAAAAGTTGTTGAACTTGCAATAGAAGACCTTGAAAGTGCATGGGCCTCGGTTGAGAGAATCGATGCTAGTTTTGTTAGGACCGAAGTGAATCCACAGTTTGTTGGAATCGTTCCGCCTACGGACGTAGTCATCGCATCAACTTTTGACGTGGAACTTGAAAATGCCAACGGAACAATAACGCTGGTCATTCCCTATGCGACGATCGAGCCTATCAAACAAAAGTTATCAACTGGTTTCCAGGTGGAATCAGATCAGACTGATAAAAAATTATGGACCTCAATTATTGAACAGCAAATGTTAGACACTGAGCTCGATATTCAAGTCGATCTTGGGCAAACAGAAATTACTCTCCGCGATTTGATGGATTTAAAGGTTGGGGATGTCATTCCCCTCGATCAGGATGCGACGGGTGAATTCGATGTTCAGGTCGAGGGTGTAAAGAAATTTAAGGGTTTTTATGGAATTAATCACGGTACGGTTGCCGTGCAAGTAACCAATAAGAAAGATCGTGATTAGGGGGAGTTATGGCAGAAGATAAAATTGATGACCTTTTAAATAGTCTTGAGGAATCAGAAGAGGATTCAAAGCAAGCAGCTCCTGCTGAACCGGAAACGGAAGAAGCGAAATCGGAGAAGCAAGATCGAAATCTAGAATTGATTCTAGACATTCCTCTGAAAGTTACTGTTGAGCTAGGTCGAACAAAAATGGTTGTGAGTGAACTTCTCAATCTCGGGCAGGGATCAGTGATCGAATTGAATAAACTGGCCGGTGAACCGATGGAAGTTCTCGTCAATGACAAATTAGTTGCACGCGGCGAAGCCGTTGTTGTGAACGAGAAATTTGGTGTTCGTCTAACTGACATCATTTCTCCAAGAGAAAGAGTAGAACAACTCAAGTAGGAATTGTTATGAAGAAAACTCACTTATTACTCAGTCTAATAATGTTACTTTTACCACTTTCAGCCGCTTCGAAGGTGGCGGTGGATGATGTGAAGGTATTTCGCGAGGGAGATCGATTTGTAGTCGACCTTTTCATGAACAATCCCCCAAAGAAAAGTTCTCTTGAGGTTGATTTCATTCGCGAAACAATCCAGGTAAATATCCCTGGAGTTAAAATACCTAAAGGTAAGAGTCTGACGCGAGTATCGGATAAGACAGTGAGAAGTATCTATACCTACGAACCAAGTGGTCGAATCTTGCGAACCCGGGTTATTCTTAAGAAGGGCATTGAGGCGGCGCGCTTCTTACATTCTGTTTCTTTTGAAAGATACGCCAATAAAATCAGAGTTGTGGTCGATGGAAAGGGTGATGCTGCCCTTGCCTCAAGAACGGGCGAGGAAGTTTCTGTGATTCTTCCGGTTGAAGAGATAAAGCCAGAAAAATTAATCAGTCAGGTTAAATTAAACCCAACAATCCCGTCAGCCATTAAAAATACTAAGTCAATTGTAATGCCAACGGTGTTACCATCTCGAGAGACGGTGGGTTCAGCCACAATTGAGAAGTCCAGCGAAGAGTTGATTGCAAAGACAAAAGAAGAAGTTAAGAAAGAGGTTAAAGGATCTGAAGAAGAATCTGAAATCCTAATTTCAAAGACAAAAGACGACAAAAAGACCGAGGCTGAGATTCCTCTTTTCAAAACATCTAAAACAGAGGAGACGAGCTCTGTTCAGCCGTCACTACAGAAGATTCTAATTTCTCTCGCTGTTATTCTAATGAGTTTCGTAGTGGCAGCCTATGCCATTAAAAAGTGGGGCAATAAAAAGGGCATCACAAATAGCAATCGAAGTATAAAAATCATCGCTCAGCACCACCTTGGGCCAAAGCGAAGTATTGCGATTATTCAGGTTGCAGGAGAGAGCCTTCTTGTGGGAATTACCGAGCAGAATATTAGCATGCTCAAAACTTTGAACCTTTTAGATGAAGATATTCCACAAAAGAGTTTTACAGGGGCATTATCACAGTTTGACCAAGAGAATGACGCATTCATAAGTAGTGGAAGGCCTCAACCTGCCCAGCCAGCGATTTCGGCCAAAGTAAGTAATAACGAAGATAATTATGCTCTAACGGGCTTAAGTGAAATTAGAGATCGAATTAATACTCGCCTTCAAGGAATGAAGCAGATTTAATTCGAATACAGAAGGATAAAACAATGCCAGGATGGCTCGTTTTCATCAAGATTACATTACTCATTTTAATTGCTCCGGAACTTGCCGATGCGCAAATGACTTTGCCCGACGTTACTTTGGGTTTTAAGTCGACTGAAAACCCCGAGGAAGTCGTTAGTACAATTAAAATCATTTTAATGCTAACGGTACTGACTCTAGCGCCGGCAATCCTTATATTGATGACTTCCTTTACGCGAATCATAGTCGTCTTTTCTTTTCTACGACAAGCACTCGGAACTCAGCAGATGCCGCCCAATCAGCTATTGATTGGATTATCTCTCTTTTTGACGTTCTTTATTATGGGTCCCGCTTTTTCTGAAATAAATGAAAAGGCCTTGAAACCCTATTTAAGTTCAGAATTGAGTCAGTCGGCCGCCCTTGATGAGGCAGCCAAGCCACTTCGTCAGTTTATGTTTAACCAGACGAGAGAAGAAGATCTCATGCTCTTCTTAAAGATGTCTAAAGTCGATAGCCCGCGGACTCGAGCCGATGTACCCACAATGGTTTTAATTCCGGCATTTGTAATTTCTGAACTGAAGACCGCTTTTCAGATTGGATTCATTATTTATTTACCTTTTTTGGTGATTGATATGGTCATAGCAAGTGTCTTGATGGCCATGGGGATGATGATGTTACCTCCAGTTGTAATATCACTGCCCTTTAAGATTATGCTTTTTGTTTTGATAGATGGATGGAGTCTCCTTGTAGGCTCAGTTGTAAAGAGTTTTGGATAGTCTATGAATACTGATTTAGTTATGACATTAGGAGCGGAGACATTAAAGACTACGGCGCTGGTCGCCTCACCGATGCTCATCGCGGCCCTCGCAATTGGTTTGATTATTAGTGTTCTTCAGGCCATCACTCAAATCAATGAGGCAACCTTAACTTTTATTCCCAAGATGTTTGTTGTTGCAGCCGTTCTTTTAGTCGCAGGAAGCTGGATGCTTGATGTATTGACGGTTTTCTCAACAGGTTTGTTCGAAAATATTGCAGACTGGGTGAGGCAGTAGTGAATTTGTTTAACTTCAATGAATACGAAATTATTGCGTTCTTCTTAGTGCTTCTAAGAATTTCGGCATTCATTGTCAGTTGGCCGGTGTTTGGTAGTGTGAATGTGCCTGGGCCAGTTAAAATTCTTCTCGCCCTCATCGTCACTATTTTGATATTCCCGGTTATAACTTTTCAAGCCACTTTGCCTGAGCTTGAGTCCTTAGAGATGATAAGCTTCGCATTAAAAGAAGTCTTTACCGGATTGGTAATGGGTTATCTCTGTCGACTCTTCTTTTTTGTAGTCAGTATGGCGGGAAACATCATTTCTTTGACCATGGGATTATCCCAAGGGCAATTGTACAATCCGGCTTTGAATGCCACCGGAAATTCGGTCGAACAGTTTTATGTAATCCTCGGAACCCTATTTTTTCTCGCGATCAATGGTCACCACTACATGTTAGTGGGACTTCAAAAGAGTTTTGAGTTCATTCCTGTTGCGACGGCTTTCGGGAAAGTTGAGATTTTCGCGAACTTTGGAATGGTAGTGAATCAGCTCTTCGAGTTTGGTGTTCGCATGGCGGGTCCCGTGTTGGTAACAATTTTATTCGCCAATATCGCTATGGGTATTATTGGTCGAGCGGTACCACAAATTAATGTTTTGATCACTGCACTCCCAGCCAATATTTTGGTGGGTTTGTTAGTTTTGATTATTTCTATACCACTATTAATCGCGCAGATGGGTGAACTCGTTGAGTTGATGGCGGAACACTTATTTGCATTTATTAAAGAGTACTAGGTAATGGCTGAATCGGATCAACAGGAAAAGACGGAAGAAGCGACACAACAGCGTCGCGAAGACTTTCGTAAGAGAGGGCAAGTCGCTCAGACAAAAGAGCTGGCAACAGTTCTTGTGCTCTTTTCTATGGCATTTGCCTTGTTTTTCTTGGGCCGATTTTTCATGTCTCAAGTTATGGAGATTTTTACATCTTCATTTGACGACTTCTTCGTAGCGGCTTCAAAGGATGCCTCTTTATGGCCCGCAGTTCATTATGTGAGTGCAAAGGCACTTAATATTATAGCTCCACTGGGTCTCATGTTCATGATCATGTCTATTATGTCCTCTTTGGTTCAAGTGGGGATTCTGCAAAATGAAGAGGCGATGAAGCCAAAGCTTGAGAAGTTGGATCCTACCAAGGGATTGAAAAGAATTTTTAGTCTTCGCTCGCTTGTCGAGGGGATTAAGGCTGTCTTTAAAGTGATATTGGTCGTAGCGGTTGTCTATCTCGTATTAGAAAAAGAGATTTTTAGAGTTCCCCAGCTTATGCACTTTACTGTAGGGCAGACGTTTACTTACGTGGGTGAGCTCAGTGTTAAGATCCTAGGAGCCGTGGGAATTCTAATGGGTTTTCTTGCCGCTTTCGATTACTTCTTCCAGCGCTTTGAGCTCGAAAAGCAAATGCGTATGTCTAAACAAGAAGTCAAAGAAGAAACTAAGTCTCGAGAGGGTGACCCGCTTGTAAAAGCTCGAATTCGTCGTGTGCAAAGAGAAATGGCACAACGAAGGATGATGGAAGATGTGCCCAAAGCCGATGTGATTATTACAAATCCCACTCATATTGCCGTGGCTCTTCAGTACGATCCTTCTAAGTTTGCGGCTCCTCGGTTAATAGCTGCCGGCGCAGGTGCCATCGCTCAAAAGATAAAAGAGGTGGCTAGAGAGAACAATGTGCCTGTTGTAGAAAATAAGCCTCTAGCACGCACAATATTTAAAACAATGAAAATTGGTGAAGTTATTCCGAGAGAGCTTTTTACAGCGGTAGCTCAGGTTCTCTCATATGTATTTAAGTTAAAGAAAAGGGTAAGAGCTTAGATGGAACAGGTATTTTTATTTTTCAAACGATTTGAAAAATATACGAAGAACACCGATCTTTTAATCGCAATTGGTCTTGTTTGTGTTCTCGGCGTGATGTTGGTTCCTCTCCCATCCTATCTTTTAGATATCGCTTTAACCGGTTCACTCACACTTTCTCTACTCGTTTTGTTGGTGAGTATTTACATAAATAAGACCTTAGACTTCAGTGTCTTTCCGTCTCTTTTATTGGTGACGACACTATTTAGACTTTCTTTGAACGTGGCCTCTACGCGATTGATTCTATCAGAGGGGCATAGAGGAGAGGCCGCCGCCGGTGCTGTTATTTCATCATTCGGAAACTTCGTGGTGGGGAACAACTACACCATAGGTTTTATTGTCTTCGTAATCTTGGTCGTAATTAACTTTGTCGTGATTACCAAAGGTTCTGGTCGCGTTGCTGAAGTGGCGGCTCGATTTACTCTCGATGCTATGCCTGGTAAGCAGATGTCGATCGATGCCGATTTAAATGCTGGATTGATCAGCGAAGAGGATGCTCGAAATCGTCGAAAAGAAATCGAGGCCGAAGCAGATTTTTATGGATCAATGGATGGTGCCAGTAAATTCGTTCGCGGTGACGCCATTGCTGGAATTATTATCACGGTCGTTAACCTAATTGGGGGGTTAGCAATTGGTGTGATTCAAATGGGTCTGGATGCCAGTACGGCTGCTGACTATTACACGAAGTTGACAATAGGTGATGGGCTCGTTTCGCAGATTCCAGCGCTTATTATATCAACGGCCGCTGGTATCGTTGTAACTCGATCCTCTTCGCCTAAGAATGTTGGTTCGGAGATGGCCAGTCAGTTACTTGTTTCGCCAAAAGCTGTAGCCATTGTTGCGGGAATTCTCACAGTACTCGGTTTGGTGCCAGGGCTTCCGACGGCTCCGTTTTTAGGAATTGCCATGGTGCTTGGGATAATCTCCTACATGCTCTTTGAGTATAAGAAAGAGGAAGTGGCTCAACAAGAGGCTGCTGAGTTGACCGACTCTGAAGAAACTCCAAAAGAAAAAATTGAAAGTCTTCTCCCACTCGATCTCGTCGAATTAGAAGTTGGTTACGGATTGATTAATATCGTTGAGAGCGAAGAGTCCGGTGACCTCCTTGAGAGAATTCTTTCTATTCGAAAGCAATTTGCGATGGACTTAGGGATTATTGTTCCGAGTATTCATATCAGAGATAATTTGCAACTAGCTCCTGGTGACTATCAAGTGCTTATTAAAGGGAACCGAGTAGCTGGTGGAACTCTTAAGCCTGATTATATGCTAGCGATGGACCCGGGCAATGTTATGGATCCAATTGATGGTATTCCAACAAGAGAGCCGGCCTTTGGCTTAGATGCCCTTTGGATTAATCCAACACAAAGGGAAGAGGCTGAAATAATTGGCTACACCGTGGTCGATTTGCCAACGGTAATGGCGACTCATATTACGGAAATTATTAGAACTCACGCTCACGAACTTTTGGGTCGACAAGAGGCTTCGAATCTCATTGATAACTTTAAGAAGTCTTATCCCAAGGTTGTCGAGGAGCTAATTCCGGATCAATTGCCATTGGGTACGGTCGTGAAGGTCATGCAGAACCTGTTACAAGAACAAGTTTCTATTCGCGATCTATTAACGATCTTCGAAACCTTAGCCGATGAATCGACTCGTACCAAAGACTCAGAGATGTTGACAGAGAGTGTTCGCAAGAATTTGGCGAGAAATATCACATCTAAGGTTAAGTCCGAAGACAATGCGGTTGCGGTAATGACCTTAGCTCCCCACCTAGAAGAATTAATTAATAACTCTCTGATTCAAACGGAGCAGGGTGTGCAGTTGGTGATGGATCCCCATCAGGCCCAGGCCTTGATCGGAAATATTGCTGACACTATAGAAACGAATCCTGAAATAGCCGGGCAGCCTATTTTGTTAACCAGCCCGACCGCTAGAAGACATATTTATAAACTCGTAAACCGATTTTTGCCGCAGCTTATTGTTTTATCTCACAATGAACTTACTGCTGACGTAAATGTCAGCTCGATCGGACAGGTGGAGATGGCCCATGCAGGTTAAGAAGTACGAAGCCAAATCGATGCAAGATGCACTTAAAATGATTAAAATGGAGCTCGGCCCAGAGGCCATTATTCTCCAGGCTAAAAACCTTTCAAAGGGTTTTGGTCTTATGAACCAGGGAAGTGTAGAAGTCACTGCGGCGGTTTCTGAAGGCGTCTTGAAGAAAAAGCAGCTCGTTGAATCGCGAATGAGAGCGGTTGATAAAGAACGTTTTTCAGCGATTCCGGCTAGGCGACAAAAAGAAATGATCGAGAAGGTTGTTGGTCGCTATTCAAATAACAACAATAAAAATGCGAATATTACTGCGAAACCTTATATATCAATTTCTGATGACGAAGCTGGGGAAGCGACCCATTCTCGGGAGCAACTTATCGATGAGGTCATCAATAAGAGTCTAAAGCAGGTCAAGCAAGCAGAGACCCAGGTGAATAGAGATGAGGATGCCCGTAAAAGAGTTCAAAATGCCGCTAAGACGGCACTTGATGCCGGTAGGGATCTTTTTGCGGACGAACAAAAGACTGCTGCACCTAAAGGCACAGCCCCAAAGGGTGCTCAGGCTTCGAGCTCTCAAGTCACTTCTAGTTCGTCCGATGTTGAGGTTCATCAGTTGAAACAAGAAATAGCCCGCCTTCAATCTGTGATTCAGGGCTTTCAGAAAATGCCACAGACTTTTGTGACCGCTCACCCAGGAGCTCAATTCGGCATTCCTTACGAATTGAATCCCGTTTTCGAAAAGCTGAGTCAAGCCGGAGTCAGCACTGAATGTGTTGTTGAAATTATTAAGGCAGCTCAAGCCACAATGCCAGGAGATCAGTTAGTAAAAACACCAATGGTAGATGCTTTCGCCGCTCGTTACATTCTCGATCATGTGGCAACGACTGATAAGCCCCTTGAAAGCAAGTTCCACTCCTTTATTGGTCCATCGGGTGGGGGTAAAACCTCGAGTCTCGTCAAGATGGCCAGTTACTTAGTGATTAAGAAGAAAAAGAAAATTGCCATCCTTAGTTCTGACATTTTCAAAGTCGGAGCCGTCGATCAGTTAAAAATTTACTGTAAGATTTTGAACATCCCTTGTTTTGTGATGCGACCAGGAGAGGATAATAGTGATCTCATTAACCAACTCCATGGATGCGACCATGTATTGATTGATCACCCTGGAATGTCTATGTCGAGCATTGAAGAAATCGACTTTACAAAGGGAAGCCTGCTTCCAGGCATCACTGATCACAAGGTTCACCTCGTATTGTCTTGTTCTTTCAAGGAACAGGATTGTATTGAGTTGGCTCAAAGATTTAAAGTCGCTAAGTTTAACGACATTATTTTTACGGGCCTTGATCTATCAAGGCAGCATGGCCTGATCTATAGCGTTCAGCAAAAGACAGGCTGTCCACTTCATTCTTTTGGGACTGGATCAAGAGTTCCTGAAGATTTTGAGTTTGCAACGAAAGAGAGAGTTCTCGATCTCATATTTAAGTTATCAAGTTTAAAGGGTCAAAGAGGTTAAGTTTTATGAGTTATCAGAGTCCAAATTTATATGGCCAACACGGTTCCCACACAAAAGTTTTGAGTATTGCCTCAGGTAAAGGTGGGGTAGGGAAGACGACAATTACTTCAAATCTAGCACTCAGCCTAGCATCTCAGGGTCACAAGGTTCTTATACTAGACGGTGACCTTGGCATGGCGAATGTAGATATTATGTTTGGAGTAAGGTCTCAGCATCACATTGGAGATATTCTTCAAGGGAGAGTGAGTGTCGAGGATGCGATTCATAGAATCGATAAAAATATAGACCTATTGTCTGGTGGTAGTGGGCTCTACGAGATGTCAAAAATATCTACAGTAGAAAAAGCACAACTTATAGAGCAAATAAGTGAGATCGGAACTCACTATGACTATATGTTAGTCGATACGGCTCCTGGTATTAGTGACCAAGTCCTCTTCTTAAATAGTGCTGCTCAACAGATTTGTGTTGTTATTACCCCGGACCCTGCATCGATTGCTGACTCCTATGCACTGATGAAGGTGTTGAATCAGCACTATCGTGAACAAAGATTTTCTATTATTTGCAATCAAGTATCAGATGTTGCACAAGGAAAGCGTTTGTTTTCCAAAATTAACGATATCTGTTCAAAGTTTCTGTACTTGAGTCTTGATTATTTGGGTTCAATCCCTCAAGATAAAGTTCTGAGGCAAACAACACAAACACAAAAGCTTGTAGTTAGATCCCATCCAGACGCTATCTCGACTGTCTCAATACGAGAAATTGCAAATGAATTAAGTGGTTACAATCAAATAGACAGTTGTAAAGGAAGTCTACAATTTTTCTGGCGCCAGCTCTTAGGTGTGGCATGAAAAGATTTGGACTTTTGAGAACTCGTTCTGTTTGATACCTTTAAGTTATAAGGAAGGTAGAATGTCCTCAAGCTTACTTAAAAAATATAAAGAAGAGCCTAGTAAGTTAACTCCTCAACAAAAAGATAAGTTGATCATGGAGTATGCGCCGCTCATTAAGTTTATCGCTCAGAAGATAGCCGTGAGACTACCTTCTAATATCGAGCTCGATGACCTTATTTCAAGTGGAGTAATAGGCCTAATGGATGCCATCGAGAAATACGATCCGACACGTGATAATAAGTTTAAGACTTATGCAGAATTTCGTATTCGTGGTTCGATTCTCGATGAACTCAGAGCTCAGGATTGGGTGCCCCGTTCGGTTCGAGATAAAGCTAAGCTCTTAGATCGAACTATTGGTGAGCTGGAGACTGAACTTGGACGTTCGCCTGAGGACGAAGAAGTGGCAGCGAAGCTTGGTATGACCATGGACGAGTTCTACGATCTGGTTAATCAGGTTCGACCGGTAAGTGTTCTCTCAATTGATGAGCGAGCTACATTTAGTAATGTCGATAAGAAGTCTATTCTAAGCATCCTAGAGGGTGCTAAATTAAATAATCCATTTAATCAGTTAAACTCTAAGTCAGTAAAAGAAGTCGTCACTCGAGCTATCGAGGAGCTTCCTGAGAGACAAAGACTCGTTCTTTCTCTTTACTACTATGAGGACTTAAACTTGAAAGAAATCGGTAAAGTGCTTCGCGTGACAGAAAGTCGAGTTTCTCAGCTCCACGCTCAGGCCGTCGCAAGACTTAGAGCTAAGTTGCAGATCGTTTTTGGCGAGCAAGAAATGGAAGCTTCTTAAAAGATAGTTTTTTAATTCAGAAATTACCAAGGTCTAGTGCTTCACTAGACCTTTTTTTATACTCGGGTTCCGCCTTGGTTGGAAAGAACCTTATCTTTGATTTTCTTAATCACTCGGGCTTCCATTTGCCGGACCGCCTCGCGGGTCACTCCCCACTCTTCGCCGATTTCTTGCAACTTTTTAGGGTCTTCAGAAAGAATGCGTTCTTCGAGAATATAATTTTCTTTTTCGTTAAGGGTCGGCTTCAGCTCTTCAACCATATTGTTGAGAGTGGCGATTTCCTCAAAGTGGCCAAGAAGTTCATCGGGGCTCACATCATCGGAGCTTTCAAAATCGAGAAGGCGCGTACTTCCACTGGCATCGACAGGGGCATCAAGACTAATATCTCGGCCCTGCATGCGCTTTTCCATTAGTTTGACATCATCGTCACCGACACCAAGGCGCGCACTGAGCAATTTGACGGTTGGCTCAAGGCCTTCTTGCTCGATTTTCTTTTTTTCTTTTTCAAGGCGATAGAAAAGCTTTCTTTGGTTGGCCGTCGTTCCAATTTTTACCATTGAGTACTGCTTCATAAGATACTCTTGAATGTATCCGCGAATCCACCAAACGGCATAGGTAATAAGGCGCACACCTTTATAGGGGTTAAACTCTTTAACCGCATGCATGAGGCCTACGTTGCCTTCTTGAATGAGATCAATGAGCTTTGCTCCAAACTTTGCGTATTCGGACGCCACCTTGACCACAAAGCGCAAATTGGACGTCACCAAAATCTCTGCATCTTTGGGGTCACCCTTTTCTTTATAGCGTTTGGCTATTATTTGCTCTTGTTCTTTGGTCAGAAGCGGGTACTTGCGAATTTCTGCAAGATACATCCCAAGCCCATCGGTAACGCTCGTTGGGAGGTGAGAGTATTCTTCTTCGGTTTCTTCTTTCGTGGGTTCCGGGATTTTGTCGACGACTTCGGCCTTGAGGGCCTTTTCTCCAGAGTGTTTTTTTAGGTCTGAAGATTCGTTGTCGACTCCTCGCGAATGAACTTCAATGGAGTCATGGTCCTTTGATTTGTCTTTTTGTTGGCTAACTCTTTCCTTTTGCGAGGTGCCTTCGCTTTCCCAAGAGTCATCGTCAAGAATTTCGACTTCGACTTTTTTAGCTTCGCTCGCCGTTGGCACTTCCGAAGGACTATTTGAGTGGATTTTTTTTCTTGATGCCTTCTTCGCTGAGGCTTTTCTTGAGCTTTTAGTGGCAGTTTTTTTCTTCGCAGTGGCTTTTTTCTCAGAAAGAGTCGATTTCTTTTTACTAACTTTCTTTGTAGAAGCCTTCTTTGTAGAAGCCTTCTTCTTCGTCATCGACTTTTTTGCGAATTTCTTTTTCGTGGTTTTTTTTGATGTCGACTTTTTAGTTGTCGATTTTTTCTTTGCTAGTTTCTTTGTGGATTTCTTCGCCGTAGATTTCTTCTTCTTTGTCGAAGATTTTTTAGCGGCCGCCTTTTTAGCGGACGATTTCTTTTTTATGGCCGTTTTTTTCTTTTTGCTCGAAGATTTTTTCTCCGAGGCCTTTTTCTTTTTTGCTGCGGCCATAGGATTTCCTAAGCTAGAGCATTATCGAGTTTTTCTTTGAGGCTCGATTGAATTTTCCCTTTAAAGGGAGAGAGCATGAAGGGCAAATCAACCACGATTTCAACACTGGAACCATCGCCATCACCACTGACTCTCAACTGGGCGGAAAACTGTTTTCCCTTGGCCTGACCAGAATGATTGGATTCGTTAAAATCAACCTTGTAGGATGGATCCAATTTTTTAAGGTCCGGGTCGTTAGAAATAAAGTCCTTAACCACCTCAAAGGCTTCGGCTTGGGTCTTAGCAGATTTGGAATTAACTGTTACTTTTGGCATAGATACGAAATTATCGAGAAATTGCCCTTCTGTCATCAGAATATATATCGGTCTGTGTCGAATTTCTCGCTGAGAGGCTTTGCCAAGCTGTGTTGTATCAGGTATTTAAGACTTTGGTTTTTAGCGTCCCGCCCAGGACCCAATAAGGAGAAATTAATGAGTTTTATGAAGGAATGGAAGAGATCCAGCTACTGTGGAAGAGTTTCAACGGAGCAAGTTGGTGAAACCATTAATCTTATGGGCTGGGTCGATAATCGGAGGGACCATGGAGGCCTGGTGTTCGTGGATCTCAGAGATCGGGAGGGTACCGTGCAAGTTGTACTGGACCCGAACCAAGGTGCCATGAAAATTGCCAAGGATTTCAAGCACGAAACCGTCGTTGCCATTCGCGGAGAGGTCAAAGCTCGCCCCGAGGGTATGATCAATAAAAAGATCCCAACAGGAGCCGTTGAGGTTTTGGCAGAAACCTGTGAGATTCTCTCCCAGGCAGAAACACCACCCTTTCAGATCCATTCGACAAATGTGTCAGAGGTACTCAGGCTTCAATACCGCTATCTCGATTTTCGCACGCCGAAACTCACCAACTATATTAAAACGCGCCATCTTCTCATGCAGAAGGTGCGACAGTATCTGACCGAGAACGATTTTTTTGAAGTGGAAACTCCGATTCTCTATAAGAGCACTCCAGAGGGAGCACGTGATTACTTGGTTCCTTCTCGGGTTCATCAGGGACATTTCTTTGCCCTTCCTCAATCGCCGCAAACATTGAAGCAGCTTTTAATGATTGGTGGAATGGATCGTTACTTTCAAATTGCTCGCTGTTTTCGTGACGAAGATTTGCGCGCCGATCGTCAGCCAGAATTCACTCAAATCGATATTGAGATGAGCTTTGTCGAAGCCGAAGACATTATGAGCATGACTGAAGAAATGTTGCAGAAAATTTGGAAAGAGTTGAAGGGTGTGGAGGTGACCGAGATTCCTCGCATGACCTATCACCAAGCCATGGATCGTTATGGTTCTGACAAACCAGATATTCGCTTTGGTTTAGAGATAACAGATTTAAAAGATGTTGCCGGAAGTATGGGCTTTCGCGTTTTTGACGATTGTCTTTCTTCTGGTGGAATTGTTCGAGGTATTGCTCTCGAAGAAGCCCATGGCTTTTCGCGCGGCAAACTCGATAAGCTGACCAGCATGGCTAAGAAAGCCGGCGCTAAGGGACTTGTTTGGATCAAGGTCGACGAGTCTGGTGCATTGACATCGCCAATTCTAAAAGCTCTTGGCGAAGAAAAATGTCAGAAATTATTCTCTGCCCTTACAGATGCCAAGAAGGGTCTCGCACTCCTGGTCGCTGATACCTATGATACCGCAAGTAACGTGCTCAGTGGTTTGCGCCTTCATCTGGGTAGAGAGTTTGAACTCATTGATACATCGAAAGATGCCTTTTGTTGGGTGACTGACTTTCCGCTTCTCGAGTATGCCCCCGAAGAAAAGCGTTGGGTGGCAAGACATCACCCATTCACCATGGTTAAAGATGAATTTGTCGACAACCTTCTCGGTGATAAGCAAAATCAATCTCCGGACACTTATTTGGCCAAAGCCTATGACCTTGTTTGCAACGGTTATGAGTTGGCTGGAGGAAGTGTTCGTATTCATAAGAACGAAGTTCAGCAGGAGATGTTTAACCTTCTTGGTATGAGCAAAGAAGAAGCCGAAGCTAAATTTGGATTTTTCTTGGAGGCCTTGAAATACGGAACTCCTCCCCACGGTGGAATCGCCTGGGGAATGGATCGACTTTCAATGATTCTTTGTGGAACTGACGCCATTCGAGATGTGATTGCCTTTCCAAAAACAACTAAGGCAACAGATCTTATGGCAAAAGCACCTTCGCGTGTTGAGCAGCAACAACTTTTGGAGTTAGGAATTCGCCTCGCACCATCGGTTGAGAAAAAACTCGCCGAAGGCGAATCCACCCCTGTCGATAACGAACTTTAGCCACCGGTAGAAGCTTCCTTTTGGTAGTGCAATCGCGTTAAAAAAAGCCACTCACTGAGTGGCTTTTTTGTTTGACTGAATTGTTAACGCTACTGCACTACCAAAAGGAAGCTTCTACAGATAGGTGGCAGAGGTGATCTTCTTCGAAGAGTACTTCTGCCAATTGTCTTTCTTTTAAAAAATCGAGTAGGACACAACTCGGGTTTTCGACATCAGATGAAATGATATTGAGCTTTCCACTGGAGCTAATGGGACGGGCGGGAAAGCTTGGTGAATCTATTTTAATCAGAAAATAGTAATCTTGAGAAGAAATTTGAATGACGCCACAAAACAAAGTTTGTTGAGGGGCAAAAAGGTACTGGTTATCTTCGTGGGTCCAGAGTGTGTTTCGAATTTGAGTGACCACTGGTGAGGTCGGTCGTTCTCCGAAAGTTGTCTTGGTATTAAAGAGAGGAGTGTTTGCTTGGCAGGTCCAGGAAGAGCCTTGGGACTGAGCTCTAGCCAGTTCGTTAAAACCAAGTATGAAGACAATAAACAAGAGCAAGAGGTAAAGGTTTGATCGATTGAAGTTTGTCATACTGGTGTGATCCTTTAATTCTGCAGCTAACCGGTGGAATTCACAGAGTAATTTTAATAAGGTCTTTAGCCTAGCTGGGAATGGGGTGAAGTCAATTCAGATTTAGACCTCGGTCCTGTTCATTTCATTTTGAAACAACCGAATAAATAGTAACCCTTTAGTTCGACAGGAGGTCGGATATGGAAAAGATTAGCGGTATTATTCCGAAGGCAGGACGCCTGGGAATAAAAAACAACATCGATGGTCCCCAAAGAAGAACCGAAGCTGGGGCCGTTCCCTCGAAGCCAATGCCCAGTTCAATTGAAGCAAGTGTTAGAGCCCATCGCGAGCGCAGAGATTGGCGGCAAAAAGATTTAGCCCACGCCCGAATGGCCGATGGAATCGCCACTGACTTTTTTGTTAGAAACCAAATTAAACCGGATCAACTTTCGGTCAGTGAAATTCCGATGGATGATCCTCTAGATCCTGCTCCTAAAGTCATAGGTTCTACAAAGATTGAGCCGAGCCTTGAGCAAAGAGAAGCCATCATTGAAGATGTGGGCTTTACGGAAGAAGACTTGCAAACAGGACTCTATCCCAAGGGATCTTTTATTGATTACTCTGCGTAGAGTTTTCTTTTAATAGAATCTTCGGTCTTTTATGGATGGAATCAATTGTTAAAAGCGGAATCCAGGGATTGAATCAATGGATAGAAATAGAGCAGTAGGAAAGTTCTTGATCGTTAGAACCTAGAGAGCATTCCATCCACTCTCGAAGAACATTCGCCGTTTGATTGGCCTGACTCTCTTCAATTTTACTTCGAGCTGTTTCAATAACAGCGATAGCCGGCTCAGAAAGTCGGCTTTCGTCGTTTGAAAGTAGGTTCAGTGCCTGATCGATTAAGTCACCAATTTTTAAAACCACAAGCAAACCGGCTTCGAAAAATTCTCTGCGCCAGTCTTTTTGATCGATTTGTTCATAAACCATTGGAGCTGAAGGAGAAAAGTTGGCAAAGCCATTTTCGAGTTCTCGGTAGGCAATATTTAAGATCAATCGTGCTCGTCCCTGAATTCCTGCAATTGAATCTTTAAGTTGCTGACTTTGCTCCTGAAGGACTAATAATTGCTCAGGATCAATATCTTTATATGTTTCCTTTAATTGATCGATTTCGACAAAAATTCGATCATGAATTCGATCATAGCTATAAAGATCGAGATCGAGACTCATTAGAGTTTGGTATTGATTCAGTGTTTTTTGTGCATCGATCTGTCCGAGAGAAGGACTGCGCAGGAGACTCTTTTTAGTTTTAATCACTTGGCTCCAAAGGAGTTCATAGGGAGCCATCAGAGTGTGAAGATTTCTCACATCTTCAGATAGCTTTTCGATGTCCTGAGTGAATGGCAGCTCGACCTGTACGGGAGGAGCTTCAGCTTCGGGATCTTCGTCGCCCGGAAGCCCTGGATTAACCGGTTCTGGCTCGGTTTCTTCGACTGTGGGAAAAGGACTATCAGCCAACGCTGGGTCCTCTTCAGCCTCGGCCTCTGGCGCTGCGAAACCTGAACCCGAAAAAGGATTAAAAGCCCCATTGGGGTCAAAGGTGCCCGTAAAAGCATCTTCGGCCACAGAGTGGCTACTCGAAAATAGCAAAGAAATTGAAATTAAAAAGGGTGCTAAGGGCTTTAGATATTTCACAGAGGCGTTCTAGCACTCGGTCGAATGGGGGGCGAGATATAATTATTGGCCCTATTTACAATGACAAATATGGCAAACCACAGGCCGCAAGAGACCAGAGTCCTGTAAAGATTTCTATTACTTATCTGCAATCGGTAGAGTGAATTCGACGTAAATAGCCCCATTATCAAACTTGATATCCAGGGAGCTACCGTGAAGTTTTAGAAGACTCTGTGACACGGCTAAACCCAGGCCCGTTCCCTGGCTGTGATTCATAAAGTCTTCGTCAATTGTAAAGGGTTCTAGGAGTTGTTTAATTCTATCTTCTGGAATGGGGTCTGAAGAATTAGAAAAAGTGAGAGTACAATTTCCCTTACTAACTTTACAGGTGATTTGAATGGTTTCACCTTCGGGGGTAAATTTGGCGGCGTTTTGCCAAAGTCGATGGGTGACATTGCGAATCGCCTTTGGGTCTGCCTTGAGGTGAACCTTCTTGAGGGACTTTTTAATTTTTAAGCCTTTTTTCTCGATCAGACTTTGTACGTCTTTAGGAATGGGCTCAATGAGGTCCTTGAGGAGGCAGGTTTCTTTTTTAATTTTAATTTGTCCGGTTTCGGCGGAGACAATTTGCAGAACATCTTCGACGAGACGTTTGAGACGATATGAACTTTTAGAAATTCGATCCACATAGAGTTCTTGTTCGGGATCCATATTACTTTCCCCGAGAAGTTCAACGAAACTTAAAATAGCAGTTAGGGGAGTCTTCAACTCATGGTTCACCAGGTACATAAAATTCATTTTTGCAGCGTCGAGACTTTTAAGCTCTTCGAGTGCTTTTTCAAGTTCGATATTTTTCTGTTTAATTTCTTCTTGCAGTTCGTAGCGTTCGACAGCCCGGTCCACTGCCGTGGTTAAATCCACAGGATCCCAAGGTTTAGTCACATATCGATAGACTTGACCCGAGTTGATGGCATCGATGACCGAATCGATATCGGTATAACCAGTGAGTAGAATCCGAATTGTATTGGGTTGAATTTTTAGCGATCGGCTAAGAAATTCAACTCCTGTCATTTCTGGCATTCTTTGGTCGCTAATGATAACTGTAACTGGATTTTCGTCCAGTATAGAAATCGCTTCTGGACCGGAAGTGGCTTTAAAAACCTTAAACTTCTTCCTAAATAGACGCTCGAGTGCGTCTACATTATCCACTTCATCGTCAACACAGAGAATTGCATGCTTCATGAAGTTTTATAATAAATTTGAGCTACTTACAGTTCAACAGGAAGATCAATAAGGGGACTATGGCCCCAGTCGCTTTGTATCTTAATTGTAAAATCAAGCCTTAGGTCTGAATTGCGCTGAATTGAGTCAAGGTTCACTCCTAAAGTGTCGAAAAGAAGTTGATAGGAGATTTTCTCCACGGGAGTGCACTGTATGAAATATACAAGTATTTTGGCAATTTTAGTAAGCATGACCTTTCTGCTGACGACACAAAAGTCAGAAGCATTTACTGGTTATGGATACGGAATGTATGGAGCCATGCAAGCTTGCCCTTTTGGCGTTTCAGGAGCCAATGGAGCGAGTGACGACGAAGATGCTATCGATGAACTTCGAGGGGATCGTCGTGAATTGCAAGATCAAATTAGAGACTTAGAACGACTGATTGGTCGCGCTGATGATCGCATTCTAGAACTTCAGGACAAAGTGCAAAGGGTTGTGAATAGCGACTACTGGCCGGCTGTTGAAGAACATATTCGCGATCAGAAAAACTGTTCTTGCGATTATAGTGTACAACTTCTTGATCCATCATTTGCTCCTTCTATTGTCGCTCCCACAAGAGGCAGCAAAGTTATGGTTACTACTATGACCCCGAGATCAACAAGAGCTCCGGCGTCTGTAAACCGTGGACCGGCTGGTGTGAATGCCGAAGAGCAAGCACCAGATGGCGTCTGTAATACGGCTCAAGATATTATTGATCCCGATTGTGATGGCGCATGTGATCTTCGTTATGAAAATACAGATTTAGATTGCGGACCTCCACAACAAGCGGCTACAGAGATTGATTGTAGTCGTCCAGAAAATCAAAGCAACCAAGCCTGTGCGACGGCAGCTGAGCCGGTACAAGTGGGCCGATCTGAAGAAACCATCGAAGTTTCTACGGATGGATATTGTGAAGCGGGAAGTCCCGGTTGTACTCCAAGAGAAGTTGCAGTAGACCCTGCTCCGACGGGTCGAGTTCCAGCTTCTGAACCAAATTGTGCTGAGCGCTTAAGAGGAGTCGGTGTTACTGACGAATCCTATATTGCACGTAACTGTGCTCCGAGTTCGGTAAATGCAGGTTATGATGATGGCGGATCACCTTTTTGTGTATCACCAGAAACAGCTCCCATTGTTGTCACTGACAACTGGAGACGAATTTGTATCTCGAATGGTGGTATTCGCTCGGCTGTCTGTGATGGAGCTGCCTATACAAGAAACGGTGTAAGTTCACGAGATCGTTCCGATTGTCGAAATGCCCTCAATCGATTGCGCCAGGCTCAAGATCGTAGAGCTTCTCTCGAGCGAAGATTAGCAGAATATAATGATCAACTCGGTACGATCGAAGATGATCTTGCCGATGCAGAATTTCGTAGAGACTTTGACGATGACCTCGAAGCGGACTGTGCTGATGGTGAATGTTACACTCGTCGCCACAGAAGAGATCGCGATAGAAATAGTTCTACTTCAAGTATCATTGGTACAATTGGATCAATTGGCCTTGGTGCTTTAGGACTTTACTTAGGAAATCGTCGAGCCAAAGAAGCGATCAATACGAATGCCGACTTGGGTTGGCCGACCAACCCATACCTCGCCAGTGGCTTTGGTTTTCCATATGTTGCTGCCGGTTTATACGGAGCACTTAATGGCGGACTCGGCGCTGGTGGCTTTGGTTGCGGTGCTGGTGGACTCGGTCCATTGGGAATGGCATCACCTCTTGCTGCCCTCGGTATGTACGGTGGCGGTCTTGGCGGTGGAATGTTTATGCCTGGAATGGGACCATGGGGAATGGCTGGCCTTGGCGGCGGCATTCCTGGAATGGGAATGGGCGCACTCGGTGGCTTTGGTGCCATCGGTGGAGCTATGGCTCTCGGCGGACTCGGTGCCTACGGAACTCTTGGCGGACTCGGTTACATGGGTGCCCTTGGAGCCTACGGTGCTCTCGGTGGACAACTCGGTGGAATTGGTGCTTTAGGCGGACCCATTGGCGGTCTCGGTATGATTGGTGGGGTTCAGGTTGGAGTGCTCGGTGGATACGGAGCCCTCGGCGGTGGACTCGGAGCCCTCGGAACCATTGGTGGTCTTGGCGCTCTCGGTGGTGGACTCGGAGCCTTAGGCGGTGGTCTTGGCGCCCTTGGTGGCGGACTTGGAGCCTTAGGCGGTGGTCTTGGCGCCCTTGGCGGCGGACTCGGAGCCCTTGGTGCTTTAGGTGGTGGTCTGGGTGCCCTCGGTGGTGGCCTTGGAGGAGCACTTGGTGGTCAATACACACAACAACTTCTGCAGTTACAAATGCAACAGCAACAGCAGCAAGCTGCCCAATTACGAGAGTACACATCTCTGATGCAAGAATACCAATCACTTCAATTGAGACTGATGCAGTTTAACGGACTCGGCGGAGTTGGTGGTCTCGGCGGAGTTGGAGGACTCGGTGGAATCGGTGGGGCCCTCGGTGGCGGAACTCTTCTTCCGACAAGTCCTACGACCCCAATTAATTCGTTCCCTGGATCGGGAACGACTCCTTCGCGAAGTCGATAAAAATTTAAAAAATTGAATTTAACAATGGGGCTTTTACGAGCCCCATTTTTTTTTTAGAAGCTGATACTGGTCTGGGGCACGCGCGACACTCTCCCTGTATCAGATCCCCTGTTGAAATTATGCTGATAAATCTTAACCCCTGCGACTACACCAAGGGCACCCAGTCCCCAGTAAAGCCATTTTTTCTTCGAGGACCCTGCAGCTCTTTGTTCGGTCTCGGAAGGTTTTGGGGAATCTAATACTCTTACGGAGTTTACCGCGAGTTCTTTTTCGTTTGCTTTCATTGATTCATCGGATGGTTTTTGGTTGATGTACTCGAGAACTAAGGGGGGTGGGAAGAGCTCCAAGTCAATCCCACTGGAGTCTGCAAATTTCCAGGCTTTTGCCAGAAGGGCTGATCGCAATTGCTCACTCGATGTTAACTGGGCACATCGAAGGAGGGCATAATGAAGTAATTCTTTTGTCGAACCTGTGAGCGACTGAGTTTCGTATTTCTCTACCAGAGACATAAATTGATCTCGGGCCTCTTTGAGAGTTCCCTCGTGATAGGTTTTCTGTGCTTTTTCGAAATCCTTGATGAGAAATGCCTCTATTTCTTGAGAGGCATTGGCCCAGTGAAGGGTTCCTCCATTCAGTGTGATAAAAACAATAAGTGTTTTCAAAAGATTCATAGTTCCCCCGAGTTCCTTTTTAGATAAATGATGCGATCTTTGTTTGGATCTTTATCAATTTTAGTACCAAGTTTATTTGGGTTGTGAACGGCAACCCAGTAGAGGCGATCTTCACTGAGAACTCGTGGAACTTCAGTCTCTGGGATTAAAATACTGACTTCAGATGCCTTCTGTGGGGACCTGAGAAGGCGCAGGGCTGAACCAATTCTTCGTGTGGCCTTTTCGTCTGGATTTTTTCCGTAAAGATCCACAACCGCTTTATTTCCAATTATCGAGTCTAGATTCTTAGAATTTTGAATTTCAAGGGGAACGAGGACGTAGCCTTGGGGAATGTAAGTATCGACCAACTGCTCAATGGGCGGAGTGTGGCCATCGACCTCTTTGAAGCTATGGGCAATGAAACTAGAAGTAACAATTAGGAGAGCGCCATAAATGGGCCACCTGAATTTAAGGATCTTTGCTTTAGTGGTTTTAATTAGTAGCGTGCTAGGAGCAATTATTTCAGGAGCTTTTAGTGTGAAATCCATTTTCTATGACCTCGGTAGAAGTTGTTTCAAAATCAAAAAAAAGAAAAAGAAGGGCCGAAAGAATCATGATGATGATTAAAAACTCTAGGAGGCCCTGGCCCTTTTCAGATAAATGCGCCATGGAGCCTCTCCTTTAAAACCGATTTGTGCTTGGCAACGAATAGGATCATTGGTCAAACCTCCTAATTTTTTTATAAATGGATCTATGTAAGTGATTTTGTTTATCCAGCTCAGTGGTTTTGAGTATCTGCGACGAGTGTCCCAGGAGTAAGTCCTTCCGAGCCCCTTAAGGGACTCGGTTTTGTTCACCAGGAGTTGGTGAAAACCCGGTTTGATGTGAACACGACACTTTCTTTTCAGAACCGAGTTGCCTCGGCAAAAAGACCTCTTAAGTTTGACTTTAAATCGACTGATGTGAAGTCGGCTCGTTCCTTGAGCCTTCAGTTCAATGAGGTCTTGTTTTTTTGCGATGTTTTGCAAGTTCTTTCGCAGCCGATTGAGTCGAATCATAATTTTAGCTTTATGGGCTGGAGAGGGGTGGGCTCCCAACTTAGCAATCTCAAGAGCTATTTTCGCTCGCAATCGGTAGATTTGCCCATTAGTATCTATGAGTTTTTGCGAAGCCTTAGCAAGAATCCAGTGGTGTTTAACAATAGTTTCGCGGCAGAGTTGTTTTTGCGCAAAATGGTTTCCCAGTGAATACCGAAAAAGCAAGCTCGCTAGGATCGACAAAATTATTACGGGAAGAAGGAAACTGAAACTGATCAGTAGGCTTCCATTTTCATCTTTTGTCATTTGCGGTTCTTTCAAAAGGTTTCATAGACATGGTGTTAATAATCCTGAGGGGATGGCTAATAAAAGGAATAGGGTGTCCCTTCAGCACTTGTGTTAAATGCAGTTGACGGTCGAAGCCCTTGTCAATTTTGACGTGAGACTCTATGAGTGGAAAGAAGAGGCGACTTCTTTTGCGGTACTCATCAAGACAGGGGCTTTCTCTCTCGACAATGCTGTGGCAAAGAAGTAATTCATGGCCGGCAAAAAGGTGAAGCTGTCGGGCCATGCTCAAAAGACTTAGAAGTATAAAACTAAAAGAAAACAGCAGCAAAATGGGAAGGCAAAGGAGCGCTTCGACCGTGGATTGTCCCTTTTCGTTTTTTAAACAGATCTTCATCGACTCTCTCGTTTTTTACTGTGTTGCTACGCCATTGAAAAAGTCAGACATGTCTTTTTTCTTGGTGTGGCTTTCTTGCACAGGAGCGACTTTGATACGTTTTTTGCTTCCCCCTTGAATGGCATAGGTGACTTGGGCGAATTTGGCACTGACCGTTTGATTAAGCGTTCTAACAATGGCGATGGTTGCAACGCCCATCAAGGCAACCAATAATAAATATTCAATCAAGCCCTGGCCGTTTTCATTTTTGTGGAATAGGTGTTTTCGCATAAATCCTCCTCGATGGCCGGAAAGACTTCAAAATAGGGGGCCCTCTCAGAATGAGTCAGGATATAAGAAGAACTGTTTCATTCGGTTGACCCGTTCGAAAATTGAACGTTTCAAAGAAAAACATTAGTGGAAAAAACGCAGAAATTTTGCGACGAAAGGGTGAAAAATCCCGACCAAAATACCGATTTATTATACAATTAGAGATCAATTTGTTGAGGGCCTAAAAAATGAGAACGTTGACTGAACGGGCCGCAAGGATTCTCCTATGGAGGATCTTGCTAGCCTCTTTCGTTGTGTTTTCGCTCGGTTGCGAGGAAAACACGGTGGAGGATGGGGGTTCCACGGTCGACGTCATTCCGTCCGATCCGGATGACCCTTTCTTCCCCGGAGCATTCGTATGTGACGCCTTTAGTGGCGCGGACGATATCACTGATGTCAGTCAGGGTATCGTAGGGTCCCTGTTTTATCTTGAAGACGGGGTGACTCCCTATGGAAACGTCCACGACTATATCAATCTCGGTACTGAAGTGACCGATGTCTCTCTCTTTTTTAACCAAATTAACATTCCGACCCGACCGTGGGATCGCGGTTTTGTAACACGCGATGGAGAAGTCATTCAAACAGAGAGTGGAGATACTTTGTATGAGTGGTTTGCCATGAACATGGATACGGATATTGTTTTAACCAGCGAAGAGCCCGAGGGAGATTATCAGTTCGCCATACTATCCGATGATGGCGCGGTACTTACGATTGATGGACAAGTCATCGTCGATAATGATGGAGATCACCCAACTCGGTTTGGTTGCGCCGATACGCCGATCAGTATCGATCAGGCCAGTCGCCTTGAGGCGAATATCAAGTACTACCAGGGGCCTCGTTACCACATCGCCATGATTGTTATGTGGCGTCCTTGGCCGGAGAACATTGCCGATGTCGATGATCCTGAGTGTGGGAAGCAGGGGAATTCGCGATATTTTGATTCAACCCAGGATCCTCCAACACCGCAACCCAAGTATCAAGATTTACTCAATCGTGGGTGGGCCCCCCTGGGAGCAGCTAATTTCAAGGTGCCTGGTGACATCATTAATATGTGTAATTTTCCAGCTCCAACAATTTCTAGCATTCAGTTTAACGATTTAGGGTCGACCTTTGTGGAGCTCATGTTCTCTACGAACATACCGTCTAAGTTTTACATCGAGGTCACAAACTTAGCCACCAGTGAGGTCATTCAATCTCCGGTGAGTGATAACTACGTTAGAAATCATATGGGTTCAGTTACAGGTCTGGAGCCATTTACACTTTATAAGGCAGAAATAGTCGCGAGTAGTGTTTCAGGAAGAGAGACGAGAAGCGCCCCACTCAACTTTAGGACGCGTCCATAGATGAAAGTAAAATTTTCGATTCGATATAAGTTTTTGGCTGTTACCACTTTGCTCTTGCTGAGTTGTGTAACTTTATATTTGCTTCTCGCTTCAACTATTTTTAGTCGCGATAAGACAGAGCTTGTTTTTGATTTAAACAAGTCCACTGTTCATAATATTCGCTCAGAGATGGAAGCGGTCTTTTCTTCTGTGAGTGATAAGTTAGAGCTCTTTGCTTTGATTTCTCAGTCTAAGCTCAAAGTTAAAAAAGAATTTCATCGCATTCTCGATAATGACGACACAATAGTTTATGTCCATTCTACGAATTCCAATAAATTTCAAAAGACCAGTGAATACAGTCAAAAGAAGTTTCTTCAGACCTATGGTCTTGAGGAAAAGTATTTTAAAGAAACTCTGCCGGGTATAAGACCCGTTCCCATGGATGAGATCAAATCCAATGGTCTTGCCTATTGGAATGCGACGGTGGATGGCGGTCCATTTCTTGTTGGTGTGGGTCGAAGTGTTGTACAAGAAGATGCCCGTGGCGTGGCCGTTTCACAGTTCGCTGTCATTAGTTATGTGCGCATGGATCGCGTCGCAAAAATGATAAATGAACTTCGAACCAACGAGGTGAGTATTGTCAGTGATCAAGGGCAAGTTATTGTTGGCTACGGAGCCAAGGATGCAAAGCGATGGGAGCTCTTCAGTCTCGCTCAGAAGAATCCTTTGAATTTAGGTGTTCTTGAGTATCAAGATCAACAGGGCAAAAAAATGCTTGGCGGATTTTCAAAGAGTACGAAGAATCGTTTTTATGTTCTTTCACGGGTCGCATCCGACAAAGTATTCGCTGTGGTTGAGAATCTCGTCTATCGCTCAATTGTATTCGGCCTTATTATTGTGACGTTGACCTTTATAGCGGCGATATTATTTTCACGTTCTATTACCCGACCTCTAGACACCCTTGTTGATGGTATGAAAGAAGTTTCGGGAGGAACATTATCAAAACATATCGAATTACGAACGGTCGATGAAACAGCCGTTTTAGCCTCTTCATTTAACCGAATGATTGATGATTTAAAAGAATCCCGAGATCAACTTGAAGAGATTAATCGCGATCTCGAGCAAAAGGTTAAAGACCGTACTAAAATGCTCGAAGAACAGAATCGAGCCGTCAAACAAGCCCAAGAGGCATTGCTGAAGACGACTCGACTCGCCTCGGTTGGAGAAATTGCGGGTCGTGCGGCCCATGAAATTCTCAACCCCTTAACCTCGATTATGACGAGAATTAAGAAGGTGAGCGATAAGATAGAAGGCAATGCGGTCACAGATATTCAGTTTCTGGCCGAAATTCAATCGAGTTGGGAAAACGACTTTAAGTCGGGTGGATTTGAGAAGTTGATTGAAGAGTGGCAGAAGCCCTCAGAAGTGGATCGAGACAGTAATCTGTGGAACGAAGACATGAGTCACCTAAAAGAGGTGAATAAAAATGTTGTCGATCAGCTGACCTCACTGACGAGCGATATGAAGTTCTTGCTGAGTGAGTCTCAGAGAATTAGTAAGATTGTTCAGAGTATGAGATCCCTGTCTATAGTTAAGGGTAATAAAGCCAAGTATTCGGCCCATAAACTTCTGCACGAGTCTGTGAACATAATGGGTGACCTCTTTGCACAAAATGACGTTGAAGTCGTTGAGTGGTACGAAGCCAAACAGGATGAAATTGTTGTTGATCGCGATGAATTCATCCAGAGTTTGACGAACCTTCTGCGTAATTCTCTGCAAGCAGTTCAAGAAATCGACAGAGAAGGTTACAAGCCGAAAATTGGTTTGTTAACACGAATCGAAGAAGGCGAATTGATTATTGAAGTTGTTGATAACGGCACAGGGATCGAGCCAGAACATAGAACCAAACTTTTTGAAACCCAGTTTTCTACAAAAGATCGCGAAGAGGGTACCGGCTTGGGCTTAAGTATCTCAAGACGATTTATTCGCGCCTACGGTGGTGATATCAAATTCATGGGTGACAATGATAATTGGAACGCGGTCTTTCGTATTACGCTTCCGGCAAAAGAAGTTGAAAGACCGATGGAGGCCGCAGCATGAGTAGCGAGAGAGCAAAGAGCCTTCAAGAGATTGAAGAGCAGAAGAAAAATAAGTTAAGAGACGTCTCCTACAATCGTCGAATTCTAGTCGTCGAGGATGAGCCGGAGATTGCCGACTCCTATCGCAGACTTCTTGGGCAACCCATTCAGCAAAGAAAACTAAGAAGATCTTCGCGAGGCGGATTGCAAAAGATGGCGTCTGCCGGGAGTGAGAGTTTAGAAAGAGAAAAGTTTATTATCGATATTGTCCACACGGCTGAAGATGCCCTTGTGCGCATCGAAGATTCTATTGATGAGAATCGACCCTATGCCATGGCCTTTGTGGATGTCTTACTCGGTGAGGGAAAAGATGGAATTGAGCTTGTTCGCGAAATATTTAGCATGGATAGTGACATCAATTGCGTATTTGTTACAGCTTACCAAGATCGTTCAGTTGATTCGATCCACGATCTCCTCGGACAAGAGAATAGCAACCGTTGGGATTACCTTAATAAGCCCTTCTCTGATGGGGAGATTCTGCAAAAGGCTCGAAGTTCGATTAGTCTTTGGAACATGAGGCAACAAAGGGATCTCAAACAACAGGAACTATCTGAGGCGCGATCTCGATTACTGAGTTCTGAAAGAATGGTCTCGGTGGCAGCTGTCGCCCGAGGTGTTGGTCATGAATTTGGAAATATACTCTTACATATCATGGGGCGAGCAGAGCTTTCACGAATGGGCGAAGAGGAAGACATGAAACACGGTCTCGATGTCATTCTTAAAGCCTGTGAAACGGCCACGGGAATTCTAGAAAAATTTAACGGACTTGCAAAGCCGAGTGAAGAAAAGAAAAAACACCAGAGTATATTGGCCATGCAGCCACTGAATGAAGCTTTAGATTTGATGTCTCATCAATTGATGAGTTTTGAAGTCAATATCAAAGCTAATGAAGATGAAGTGCTAACTTGTGAGGCTTCCAGTCATTCATTGGTACAAGTTTTTGTAAATTTAATTATGAATGCCATGGACGCCATGGGCGAAAGTGGCCGCATAGATATTTCATTAAAAGATGATGGAGATTGGGTTGAGTATCGAGTGAGGGATTTTGGCCCAGGAATTCCAGAACACATAATTGATCACGTCACAGAAGCATTTTTCACAACTAAGGGAAACAACGGGACAGGTTTAGGATTAGCCATCTGCCGCGAGATTGTTGAAATCGAGCACGGTGGTGAGTTCGTTGTTAAAAACCATTGTCAGCAAGGCGCAGAATTTGTGATCAGAGTGCCAAAAACGCAGGCATGGGAGGGGAAAAGTGAGTAGTGAAAGTGATTTGAGCATCGTTGTCGTCGATGACGACGCATTGGCCAGATCAATTATCGTCGAGTTCCTACAATCCTTTGGATACTCGAAGATTAAGCAATTTGGTTCTGGAGATCAGGCAATCAAATATATACAGGATGTGAATAACCCTGTGGATCTTGTGCTTTCCGATTGGGAAATGCCCAATGGTACAGGTTTGAGTTTATTAAAAGCAGTACGCTGTAATACCGTTCGCAAGGACCTTCACTTTATGATGGTCACAAGCCAGCGCTCCCAGGAGCGATTTAAAATTTCTCAGGCTGCTAAATGGCGGGTCGATGCTTATTTGATTAAGCCGTTTCGAGGTAAAGTCTTGCGCGAAAAAGTAGACGAACTCGCCCAAAGTGCCATGCGGGAAAGAGCGAAACAGGTCAGCTAATTATGTGAACTCAGTTCCCTTTTAAGTGAGATTTGGGAACTCGATTTTAGTCAGTAAGTGTCCTCGATAAAGGTTTGTAGGACTGTGTGAAATTTTTAAGGTGTGGGATAATTAAAGTGAGAAAGAGGAACTGGATGAGAATCCTTTTAGGCACTTTAATTTTAATCTTCTTAGTATCGTCACCGGCAAGTGCTCAGGTGGGTGATAGCTTTGCAGTGGATATCACTTTTGATTTGATCGACCGATCAACTTCGACGTTTTTCATAAACGATCAAGATGAATTATTGGAGCCTCCATTTTATGTCTACCAGGCCAATGATGGTCTCACGGGAATGTTTAACAAAAACATTGATGTGGGTGACGGTAGTGATGGAGCGTTTAATGCGACGACTTACGCTCAGTTTAGTGAAGGTGGCGATGTCTCTGGAAATATCATTCGCCTGAATCTGACTACCTATCCGGAACTCAATGTGACCGAGTTTGACCTTGAAGCCGGATGGACCATTGAACCCATCGGCAACACACCTTTGATTATTCGGAGTACTGGAACTGTTAATATCGCTGGAACCATCGATTGTTCTGGAGAAGATGGCGAGGACGGACGCGCTGGTATTGGCGATCGCGATGTGGTTTCATTGGGTGGCCAAGGTGTTTGCGGTGGTGGTAATGGCGGTAACGGTGGTTACCAGTCAGAAAATGCAACCAATGGTTCCGAAGTCGGTGTTTTACCCATCGGACCCGGTCAGGCGGGCGGTCGTAATACCGCTGATGCCAACGGAGCCGGCGGTGGCGGCGGCGGCGGTGCATTTGCTCCCGATACCCCTGGGCTCGATGGCCCTTCTGACGGAAAAGACAACGGTGGTTTTGCCCTCGGCGGTCCCCGAGGAACTTCATTTGAAGATAATGTGATTGCCACACAAGGTGGTGGTTCCGGTGGCGGCGGCGGCGGTTACGCAGATTTCGGCGGTTCCGGTGGAACTGGCGGCGGTGGCGGTGCTGGCGGTGGCTCAGTTTACATTTTTGCTCGCGGTGATATTGATATTGATGGTTTTATAGATGCCAGTGGCGGTGATGGTGGAGCTGAAGCGGACACTAGCGGCCCCGGTGGCGGCGGCGGTGGTGGTACCGTCTTTATAATTTCTCGAGGTATTATCAGTGTCGCGGGTAACGTCAATGCCGAAAGGGGCCAAGGCGGTAGTAGCGCTGGTAATGATGGTGATGGAGGCCAAGGTCGAACTTTCGTTAACGATTTGACCGACGACAATGACTTTGGCTTTACGGGTGTTGCAGCCAATGTTCTTCCACCTGCACTTTTTGCGGACTGGGGTAAGACCCTTTCTCGAGTTGCCGGACCAGCGGCGGCTGCCGATCCAACCGAGGTGAGTCCCGCTGATTACTACGAAATCGAAACTCAAGTTCTCGATACAGAAGCTCGTTCCTTTGAGGTCACAGACTTTACCGTACTTAGTAATAATCCTGGTAATGGAATAGTGGTCGTGCAAATGAAGGGTGCTCGTACCGAGGCAGCTCTAGAGCTGACTGATTACGAAACTTTGGCTTCGGGAACAACCAAGGTCTTTCAAGACTCTCGTTTTTATAAAGTAAGGGTACGAGCCACAAATACCAGTCGACAGAATCCACTTCAAATCACTGGATTGGTTGTTAATTTCTCAAAGTCCCAGGTGAATAGTTTTGAATTCAAAAGTGATGGGGGCGGTTGCGGAGCGATATTGCCGCTCGGGGGCTCAGGTTCAGGAGGACCGGGATCCGGTAATGCCGATGGTTTAAGAGAATCCCTCTGGTGGCAGTCTCTTCTACTTTTGACCCTACTCCTCGCACCATTGAGTCTTGTTCTGATTAGAAGGAATTCGGTCACATATATTCAGAAATCACTGTCATAAAGTAGTATTAAACCTGGCGTAGTCCTTGCTCATATAAGCCTTGTTATTAATATGCGTAAAGGAAATGCCCGTGAACTATTCACTGATCAGACAGACCATTCAATTTGTGTCACTTCTATTAATTATTGCATCGAGCGCTCAAGCCAGGCTGTACTGCCGAGAGAATACTGAAAATGATGCTCGCTTGCAGCCCAAGGACAGAATGTGTTTCCGCGGTCAGACCATGATTTTTGATATCGATGGAGACCAGCGAGTCGATGACTCTGAAAGAGATCAAGCCTGTAGTAGTGGTCGTGTCGAGCTTGGCTTTTGTGGAACCCTTTCTGATCAAGGTAATATTCACGAGCGATGTTTAATTGGTCATATCATGGTTTGTCGTTACTGTGATCTGAGCGCCCAAGAAAATGTGATTGCCTTTGAAGGTCATATCGACACAAGCATCATGTCGGCTCAACAATATTGTAATGCTAGAAATCGCACTCCAGAACATTTCGACAAAGTGGTCTACACCAGAGAAGAATTCCATCAGTATCGGCTCAACCCCTTAAAGAAAAAATTTGTGGATGTGGTTTTTGGATTTGCGGCCTTACAGCAAATGTTTGAACAGACCTATGAAGGGACTGTCACTAGTGAAGATCCCGTTATGAGTATTCCCTCAATCACCTACCCTGATGGTAAACTCTTTGTATACTCAAGCGACCTTCCAACAGATGGAACTTTTGTTGAAGATCCAGAGAATCCGAACCGCCCCAATTTAAGAGATGAGTTTGTGCCCTTTTTTAGAATTCCCGCAGATACGGAGCTTGGTTATCGGAATGGTTTTTCAATCGTTTCTCAATTCAACTTTTCAGATAAAAATCGCTCTGGTCAAGCCGTCGAGATAAATCCTGAATTCCAAGCCACTATGTATAACTGGCTCGACCACACTCAGGATGTCATCAAAGGAGAAGGTGGTCTTTTAGAACTTCTCGACAACATGGGAACAAGTACCTCAGTGGCTTGGGCCAGAGACAAGGTTGCAAAGCTCAATCAAAAATTTGATAGTTGGCAGGCTCTTTCCTATGGACTCAATCCCAGTAACTACGATGAGTGGAAGCGTGGACTGGAAGAATTAAAAATGGGCTATTTGCTGGTTTATACCGGAGCTTATCAAGAGGTTTCGCCGCAACCGACTCTGTCTGCAGATACCGGAGAGCAAAAAGAAATAACTCCCATTGAAGAGTTCTACTATAGACCACAAACCAATTAGAATTGAATGCCTAGAAAGACTTCGCCTTTAAGGCTTGAGGAGAAGTCTCTTTCACCGAATTTTATTTGTCTGTAGTTGGCTCGCGGTTCTAAAGTTAATAGAAAGTGTTCAAAATCAAATAGGATCACATGCCAAGAGGGTTGGATTCCCCACTCTAAAACTTTATCACCAGCTCGAAGACTCAACTCAGTTTTGAAGCGGTGGTTGCGACTCAATGGGTAGTCGACCATGACATAGGCTCCGTAAACAAATTTTTGCCTAAAGGCGATGGCCTCAGCACTCGCTCTGTAAATTTCACTGACCTCACCAAAACTAATACCATAATTAAAAAAGTAGTCCTTCTGTTCAGCTCCCAAATCGACGGACCAAACAGTTTCTTTGAGGCGAGGTGTTCCCTCGGTTTGCCCAAAGACCACCTCTTTCCATGTACTTTCGTGGTATTCAGCATCGAGATACAATAAGTGACTGCCAAAATAATCAAGCGCCATACCGAGCTTTCCGTTTACAAGTTGAAGGCCCGCAAATTCGCCACTAGAACTTTCGGATCCTTCCAGTTCGTTGACGACATAGGCTGCTCCATAGCTCATCCAAAAACGATTTTGTGGCGGTTCCTCTGGAGTCGGTGGTGTATCCACGACGGGCTCGGGGGTCGGCGTTGGCTTAGGTTTGGCCACAGGTTTTGGTGTTGGAGTCGGCTTTGGCTTTGGCGGCGCTTTTCTCACATTAATGCTCTTACTGATGCGCACGGGAGTTATGGATTTAGCCTTGGCTCGAAGATCTCGCATATTGAGTTCTTCGATTTCACTAAATAAACCCATACGACCATCATTGGCGCCACCGGCAACCCGCCAATAGATATTTCCTTCAGCAGTCGTCTCCCAAAAATAGCGCGTCGTTTTGACCTTTTGGGTGTGCAGAAGATCCCTAAAATCCGAGCGCTTTGAAATTTCGATGACATAGTGATCAGCTCCGTCAACTTTCTCCCAAGCAAATCCAATCTCTATGCGCTGAAAATCTTTACTACTTTTCTTCTTAGATTGGGCCGCTGATTTTTCAAAGATCATTGTGGATAGGGCCGCTACTAAGCCAAATCGATTCGAAGAATTTTTATAACTTCCTTGCTCTTCTTTTTTGTCCTGCTCTTGATCACTCTTTGAAGAGTCATGAGGGTCACTTGTTCCAGGTTCAGATTTTTCTTGAGTGTTTGATGGACTTCTTTTTGACTCTTCAATTTTCGATCTTTTAACTGCCGATGTGGATTTTAACTTTGGAGCACTTAGAGGTTTTGGAGTGATAAAAATTGGATTTGAATAAAGGGGAGGAATTTCAAAGCCATCTTCATCAAGGGCGATCACTTCCCATTGTTTTTGGCCGACTTCGCTCGGGCGAATATTTTTGCTCGTTCCTTTAGCTTCAAAACTTTTTTCATCGGATTCGTTTTTAAGTTTTAATTTGAATTGATCAATTTGTGCCCGACTCAACCATTTAAAAGAAACATCAGTTCCCGCAGGCACTCGGTCCCGCGGTAATGGAGAAATCAGATGAACGATGGGCGCTGGTCTGACCTCAATGGTTTTTGCTAAGGAGAGTTCATTTTGACCAGCGACTCTGACGTAGTAGGTCCCCGGAAAAAGAAATACATCTTGCTCCGAAAAATCAGAGCGGATGGGGATTATAGTTTCCTCGTTTCCTAGTTTTTCGAGGCTAATACTCTCTGCAGGCCCTTCCCATTGAATGGGATAGCGGATCGGGAACGTATGGGAGTAGACTCTTTCAAATTCATTACCCTTAACTCGCATTTCAAGGGAGACCTCATTCACCTCAAAACTTTGATCGCTATTGAACTGGGTGAGTGTTCCCGAGTCAATTCGTGTGACCTTTTCTGTTTCAGGAGATGAGAGTTCGACAGCTCCATCGATGACTTCAAGTTCGAAATTATCTTTGAAGGACCTGATTTCAATCTGCGAACCTTCTTCGGCCGAAATACTATAGGATTTGGTTTCTAGAGTCGTGTTCTTTGAAAGTCTCCCAGTGCGAAGGGCCCCCTGCTCAAACTTTAAACGAATCTTTTTATCGGCCTGTTCGGTTTGCTCCTGTTCTAAAAACACAAGAGTGTTTTCTGATAGAGAAAGTTCGACTTCATTATCGAGAATTATTTTTGCCGAAGAGTTGTCGAGGGTCAGTAAAGTGTCTTTGTTGTAAATTTTTGAAGCGGCTCTTCCGTCTTCCCAAATCAGATTGTTGAGTGATCGCCTGCGAACGTTGTTGTGAACAAATTGAATTTGGCCAATGATGGCCTCGCTATTCTCAATCTTGTTTTTAGAAAGCCATGGGATGTGGATCACTTGTAGGTCATTGAGTAACCAAGTGCTCAGAATAATTAATATGCTAGTTGCGATTGATATTAGCCAGCGATCCACATCTAACTTATCGGAATAGCTAGCTTTTTATTGGCGTTTCTGGAGTCTAATTCGGACCTTCGACGGGTCCTAAAAAGTGCATTAAGTTACTTCTTCTTTTTGCTGGCTTTACGTCGCTGGGAGATCTGGTCGAGAATGGCAAAAGCTTCGGCGCGAAGGTCGTTTTCGTAGACAAAACGATAAAATCCCTCAATTTCGGGGCTCTGACGGAACTTCTTCATAGAAGAAGGCATGTTTTCGCTGGTGGTGAAGTCAATTGTACCGTCGCTAGCTACGCGAACCTTTTTTCTGCTTTTAGTCATAGAATTTCTCCCCTGGACCTAGTTCTATCGGTCAAAACCGGTTCTGGTCAAGTTAGGACCTTGGTTTTGGTGGGATTTGTGTTACAAATTCCTGTGAAAGTGGCCAATTGGGAGGTACCCATGAAAGTTTTGAGTGGAAAAGAAGTCGCAAAAGTTCGATCCGATGACCTCAAGGCCCGGGTGGCCCAGTTTAAAGAAGCCAAAGGCCGAGCCCCCGAACTGGCGGTGATCCTGGTCGGAGAAGACCCTGCCTCTCAAGTCTATGTTCGCAACAAGGGCAAAGCCTGCGAAAAAGTGGGTATCCACTCCATCGAAAAAAAGGTACCAGCCGAGATTTCTGAAGTTGAACTTTTTAAACTCATCGATGAATTTAACGAAAGTAACACGGTTGATGGAATTCTTGTGCAGTTCCCACTGCCAGGGCACCTTTCTAAAGAAAAAGTACTAGCGCGAATCCAACCCATGAAAGATCCAGACGGTCTTACCTACGAAAACCTTGGTCTACTTTGGGCGGGACAAACACGAGTGGCTTCGTGCACACCACTCGGGGTGATGAAAATTCTAGAACACTATCAGATTCCGATCGAAGGAAAGCGGGCCGTTGTTATCGGTCGAAGTAATATTGTGGGTAAACCCATGGCACAACTACTTAACGAAGCCAATGCAACCGTTAGTATTTGTCATTCGCGAACCAAAGATCTTCACGCCTATACTAAAGAGGCTGATATCGTCGTTGTTGCTGCAGGTAAACCGCGGTTTGTTGGTAAAGAAGCTTTTAAAGAAGGTGTCGTCGTTGTTGATGTGGGTATTCACCGAATTGAAGTGGATGGTAAAAATAAACTTTGCGGTGATGTTCGCTATGAGGAGCTTGAAGGGCTGGCATCTGCGGCCACCCCCGTTCCTGGTGGGGTTGGCCCGATGACAATCCAGATGCTTTTAGAAAACACTTTGCATCTGGCTGAATTGAGAAATCAATAAATTAGAAGCTCTTTTTAGTCTTCCAAATTCTGTACTTAAGAACTTCGCCTTTTTTCGTGTAAACAACGAGTGGAAGACGAGAGTTGTATCGAACCGTAAGTACAGGTCCACCAACAAATCGAGTTGTCATTGTAGGATCATTGCAACCCATGAGAGTTGTTGTCGTCATACCGAGCTTAGAGAGATAAGCCGTAAAACCCCAACCATCAACATTCACTTCTTCGATTTCGCCGTAGGTGTGATAGTGGTTACAAGCATCAGTTTTCATCATGCTTCCAACCATGATTTCAACTTTAGACATGTGTTCTTTTTTTAGAGGTTTGAGGTAGATGACGTTTCTAACTTCATCAGCTTCAGGCATAGGGAAAGCTTTAAGATAACCTTTTGCTTCTTTTGTACCGTCCATTGAATTGTACACGGTTGTAATATCAGCTTGAGCGAACTGAGCTCCCAAAACCATCATCAAGATAACCAGAAATTTCATTTGTTTCTCCTTAGAAAAATTTGGCTGGAGACTAAATTAATTCTATTTTGGAAAGTAGGGTTTTTAAAAATTGTTATGGCTACGCAAGTCAAATTCTGTGCAACTGTGCATTAGTAATTTGTTTTTACTTCGTAAATTGTGGAACAAATATTATTTCGATTAACACTCAGGTTCACTTGGAGTGTAGGGGCGTGCCCTGGGAATACTGTATCCATTGGCTTCTGGGTCACCTATGAGTGAAAAAATTCCCAAAAACTTAGTCACATAACTAACGCGAAACTTTGGAATCATATTAAATTGCACCATAGTCCAAAACTGAAAGCCCTCGTCGTGAGCTCGTTCAAGACTCGAAACTTTTCCGCGAACATGACCGATTCCCCAGTTGTATGAGAGTACAGCCAGGTGTGGATCTTTCGGAAAACTTTTTAAAAGCCAGGCAAAGTATTTGGCGGCAGCTTCAGAAGCCTTCTTTAAATTGGCTCGTTCGTCACAGCGGTTATGAACTTTCCTACCGTTTGAGTTAATCAAATCAAAAACGCGAAGATTCATTGGGTTTCCTCGGCCCGTGGCTTTCATAATTTGGTAGGGACCGACTTCACCGTCGGCTCCAATGCGAACCGGGTAGCCAGGGCTCGAAAAGTAATCGGACTCCGTCCAAGTAACCATTATTAATTCCTGGGGAACTCCATGTTCATCAAAGTAAGGTGTGATCTCACCCAATCGTGGAATCAAACCATTGATATAGTTCTGCACACGATCGGTCGTCTTAAAGGAGTTTCGTTTTTCGATGACCTTGTCGCGAGTAAAGGACTCTCTGAATTTTTTTGTAACATAAGAGTTCCAATTGATTCTTAAATAACCTTCGTTTTTACCGTCGTCGATGTGGGGCGGTTCGTCCTCGAGTGGAAAATCAGCAACCAGATCGAGTTCGCGATCAGTCGTAAACAAACTCATAAAAAGGCTTGAGTCATCTTTAAAGAAAATCTGAAAAATCCAATCACCGCTGTTGGTGTTTCCAACGAGAAAGGCTGATTTGATTTGAAACTCCTCTTCAAAGTCTGATTTTGCGCAGGCTAGGTTAAGGCTTTCATCGGTTTCGTTGGTTTCAATGAGTTCTGCGCGAAAGCAAAATTGATCCGAAACATTGGCCTGGATCCAAGCCGGGCCATGGGCGACTTCGACACTCGTAACGTTTACTTCTGTTATAGATCGGGTGTGTGCCTTGAGCTGCGCCGAGTGACTCGAAGGACTGGCTCCGTAAGTTTTAAAATGGGCTTTATTATTTCGCAAAACAAAACCAGCGACAGCGTTTGGATTTTTTGCTCCTCCTAAAAAGAGCATAATCATACTGAGATGGCACTTTCGATCAAAACAGGTCAGCATGGTAGTGTACTTGTGATTCGAAGGGTCTTTGAGTTCTTCCGATTTGAGGTGATTTCCGTCTTCTTCCATTTTTCCAGAAAACTTGAGAAGCGTTTTTTGCTCACTGAAAGGATCGATCAACTCGATTTCTAGTTCATAGACTTCATTCTTGTAGGAATTCTTTACTTGGATGAGTGAGTTCCCCAATTTTTGATTTCCAAAGTTATCGGCATCAATTTTGGTTTTTACATTTTGCAAGAGGTGATCATTAGAGGCAGCAGTATAGGCGACGTGGTCACTAGGGCGAATTCCTCCGGTATAGTCGCGAAGCTGCCTGAGCATCAGACTATCAGAGGCCTCCATACCAGCAGTACAACCACCGAGAAGGGCCGAAATTAGAATTACAAAAATGGATACTAAACCACGCGACCAACCCATACGCCGAACTAAGGAGCAATGGAAGTGCCACGAGAAGAAGAACGAGTCGTAGAGTGAAACCGGGAACTAGGAAATTATTACTCGAAGAGGCGGCAATTTGCCTGCAATCACCCCATAAGTCTTTGAAAAAAGCCGGAGGTTTCCTTTGAGTGAGTACACCTATTGCAACCTGATTGGCCCATGCGATTCCTTGTTTTTTTAACTCTGTTGTTAATTTCAAATGTGAGCTTTGGGCAAAACCCAGTGGCCCTTGAAATTCTACTGGTAGATGATACCGCATTTACCACCCATGAATCCGAACTAACAGAAGCTTTAGTATCCGACTTGCGCCCCGATCTTGAGTACAAAGTTATTAAAATGCGACCGGGGAGATATTTCACCAACCGTGGTTTTCGTAAGGCTTTGCGCCAGCGCCTTCAGAGCACTATTAACGAGAACGATGAGATTCAATTTTTAGTTGTGGGAACCCATGGCTATACTCGCAATCGTAACAGCAAACCCACAACTGAGTTGGTTGGTTTAGGTAAGATTTACGAAGATAAAATTAGCGATGAACTGGCTTTTGCTTTAGAGCCAATAAAAAATAAAACCAGTCGCAATTTACAAATTCTTCTCAATAGTTGCTCTGTTTTTTGCGGAACTAAAGAAAGCGCTTCTCTGCGGGGAAAATCTCTTCTTAATTTCTTTTCGGCGACTGAAGGTGGAATATACGGGGCCAATACAAAAGAAGTCTCCATGCTTTTTGATCAGCCCGAATATTTAAAATTTAAGTACTTTCTTCCCAATCTGAGAACACTCATAAAATCTTCACTGGTGATTACGGCTATAATGTCGACAGCAATCACAGCTGCAGCACTTCAGTCTCCCGATGTTTTGCAAGCTCTGTTTAATATTTTTCCGGGTGATGCGGGATTAGCGCCAAACCTTTTGCCCCTAGTCGGTAGAAGCATTGCCCTTTCGGCCCCGACCGCGGTGGCTTTAAATACATTGATTGCCGGGGTCACTCGTCCCCTCAAGGTCTTTTTTAGCTCTCGTTTTCTAATGAATCGCGGTTGGTACTTCAGCTACTCCAATGGCCAAGTGTCGGAATCACGCCGCTTTATTAAATACCGAGATATTCGCGCCTTTTTTTCAAAAGGACCTTCCCGTTGCGAGTCTCTATTTTCTCGATAGGGAGTCTTCAACTTGTTTAGTGGCAATGATCTGTTGGGCTCTCTGTTGGATTTTAGCGCAACGCAGCCACAACCGGGGAATTGCCCTTGTCGAAACCCTTTTTCGGGCCTAAGTTTGCCTTATTTTGCTGGATCTAGCCTGCAAGAGGCTTTCGTAATAAGGAAAAGGAGTGGCCGTGTCAGACTCTAAAAGGACCCCACTATATCAATGGCATAAAGATCACCAGGGGCGAATCGTTGATTTTGCTGGTTGGCAGATGCCCGTGCAGTACGTAGGAATTAAAAACGAACACCAGGCGGTTCGCGAGCGCGCTGGGCTTTTTGATGTCTCTCACATGGGAGAAATTCTTGTTGAAGGTCCCAAGGCTTTAGAAACCCTTCAGTGGCTGACGAGCAACGATGTTTCAAAACTCAAGGAATACCAAGCGCAATACACTTTGCTCATGAATCCCGATGGCGGAATCGTCGATGATATGATCGTTTATTGCTTAGATAAAAATCATACCAAGTTTCTTCTGTGTGTGAATGCGGCCAACGAAGCTAAGGACTGGGAGTTTATTCAGCAACATAATAAAGGGGCAGAGCTTCGCAATGTGAGTTCAGAGTGGGGGCAAATCGCTCTTCAAGGTCCCAAGGCCATGGAAATCTTAGCGCGGGTTTACGGTGATGAAGTCAAAGATCTGGCTGGATTTTACGTCATGCCGACTCCCTATAAAGGAACTCCGAGTATGATCGCTCGAACGGGCTATACAGGCGAAGATGGAGTGGAGATTTTTGTAAAATGGGATCAGACTTTGAATCTTTGGGAAGACCTTCTTGAGGCCGGTAAATCTGAAGACCTGATTGCCTGTGGATTGGGGGCTCGAGATACCTTGCGCCTCGAAAAGAAGTTTCCTCTCTACGGGCAGGAACTTACGGATTCGACCAATCCCTATTCGGCCGGGCTCGGTTGGGTTACAAAACCAAAAGCCAAAGACTTCCTCGGGAGGGATAAAGTCCTGGCGGAAAAAGAAGCTGGAATTAAGCAGAAAATGATTGGCTTTGAACTGATCGAAAAGGGGGTACCCAGAACCGGTTACTCCTTGATTTCCTTTGACAATCAGGAAATCGGCAAGGTAACTAGTGGGACAATGTCGCCTTCTCTGGATCGCCCCATCGGCATCGCCTACATTGACGCGGGTCACAGTGAGGTGGGTAGCGAATTTTATGTTGAAATTCGCTCTCGGAAAGTTAAGGCTAAGGTCGTTAAAACTCCTTTCGTATAGTTGAGGGAAAAATGGGATTTCATATACCAGAAGAAAATTATTATACAAAAGATCATGAATGGGCCCAAGTTGACGAGAATATCGTAACTGTTGGGATTACTGAGTTCGCCCACGATCAACTCGGTGAAATCGTTTATATTGAGCTTCCTGAAGAGGGCCAAAAGGTCACGCAAAACGAAGCTTTTGGCGTGGTTGAAAGTACAAAGGCCATGAGCGATTTAATTGCTCCCGTTTCTGGTACTGTTATTGAGGTCAATTCGGAGCTTGAAAACGACCTCAATATTTTGAATGACGATCAAATGAACCAAGGCTGGATGATTCGTATAGAGATGGAAACTGAGAAAGAACTCGCCAATCTCATGAAATCAGTCGATTATAAGAAGCTCATTGGTAACTAGAGTTCTTAAATAAAATCAGGGTTTTAAATAAGCAGCGATAAAAAGTCGCTGCTTTTTTTTATTCCACTCAAAGAATCATTGATCTGCAGGCAATTTTCCCTTACAACTAGTGGCTCATTTGCATTGCCCGCGTGGTGGAATTGGCAGACACGCTAGACTTAGGATCTAGTGCCGCAAGGCGTGGGGGTTCGACTCCCTCCGCGGGCACCATCTCACTTCAGATAAACTTCGTGAATTTAATTCTATATTTCGGTTCGGGTTCGGTCATGTGGCTTGGTCCACACTCCCTTCACCTCTCACCTCATAAAAATCAAATTCACTCGTTTCTCTTTGTGAGAGGGGGGGCCTTGCTATGAATTGAGCTTTGGAGTACTCCTAATTCCATGGCAAATAAAGACTTAAAATTGGGTGGGATTTACGAGCACTATAAAGGTAAGCGCTATGAGGTTATCGATGTGGTGAGACATAGTGAAACTCTTGAAGAAATGGTGCTTTACAAAACTCTCTACAAAAGTGAATTGGGTCCCCTCTGGGTGCGACCCAAAGAAATGTTCCTTGAAACCCTGGAGTTGGATGGAAAAACAGTCGATCGCTTTCGACTTATACCGTCTCAAGATAATACGTAGATCTTTAATACAGTCGCAAATCATCAACTCAAATAGAAACCGTTTATACAGTGAATGAGTCTCAGATCGAAATATTTGAGTTCTCAGCTGTAAAACTATGGAATAGGCCTTGCTCTTTATTGTCACTGGGTGGTTTGAAAAAGTTAATTAAATTGGGGGGCCGAATGAAGCTTAGTTTCGTTTTTGCGATGACCATCGCACTTATTTTTTCTGTGAATTGTTCTCAATCCAGTAATCGATTACCAACAAAGAAGAATGTTAATACAGATAGAGAGTCTGGTAACCGAGGAGGAACTATTCCGAGCGAGCCAGAGTCTGACAACGGCAACAACTCTCCAAGTCCGACACCGACTCCTACGCCCACTCCAAGCCCGACGCCGACACCGACTCCCGTTGCCCTCACAGGTAATCAAAAAGTGGTCAATGACGCCTATCAATTCTTTTTCGAAAGAGATGCTGAGCAAGCTGGTCTCGATTACTGGGTTCAACAAATTGTCAATCGTGGTAACGACAGTGAATCTCGGATCAGTGTATTGGCCGATATAGTCATTAACTCAAATGTTGCAAATGGGGATAGGGCCAAGTCCATCAATAACGACAATAAAATCAATGAAGCCATCGATTTAATTAGAGACGCTGATAGAACCTTCCCCAACTTTTTGCGGGAAGAGTATATCAATGCCATGTATTTGCTTTATTTCGGTAGAAATGCAGAGCCAGCGGGTTTGGACTACTGGTTAACTCAGTACAATCGAGCAAGTCAGTTTTCTGCGAATATCCAGTTTGAATCGGACCTCCTTCACGGAGCCCAAGGTAATGATCAAACGGCAGTTCTTATCAATGCCAACCGAAGGGCTTGGGCCGAAGAAATTTTTGATGAGGTCAATTCAACCCCGCAGTGGTACCAGTAAAATCTATGCCCCCAATTAAACCTTGGGGGCTCTTGTTTTTAGATTTTTTATTCGAAATAAAAACCCCATAACACTGGAACACCTCACAAGTTTAAAAGTTTCGAAATTTCTTAAATAACCTAAATCATTGAATTTGTTCAGTGATTTTACAGTTGTAAAACCTTAATCAGTCGAATCCTAATTCAATCAACAATGGGCCGGTCTGCAAACTGCAGCGTTCTATGTCGGGGGAAAAAAGTTATTTCAATAGGGGTATTGAAATGGCTTTCTGAAAAATGGGAAATTTATGGTTGTTTCTTTTGTTCGCCGAATCATCGGCACTTGTCTACTTGTATGTCTTTGTTCACCCGCATTTGCACTCAGTAATGCTGGAAGTCCAAAGAAGTCTGCCAGTCAGCATGTTAAAGAAATCGATAATTTTATGAAGAAGATTCACGACTCTGGCGCTGCCACGGGAAATCCAATGTATTTCTATGGTCATCAGAACTACGTCACCTATTGGACAAATAAGCCAATAAATAGAACAGATCTCAACTTTGGTACTCATCTCTTCAAAATATACAATATGTATTGTGACTTGAAGGGGCATGCGGGATTGTGTTTGGGTAATAGTCTTTACGTTTACTTTAAGATTACGGGCTCATCCTATAAGAGCTCATCGTTGTATATTCAAGTTAACGGAGGTCAGGCAAAGACAACGAATTCCTACCAAGAACTTCGTTCTTTCTTTTTTGATCAGCTAGAAAAAATAGGAAGTAAAACTCCAATTTCCACTGCCGATCGCAATAAAATTCAGCCGGCTCCTAAAACCTATGCGAAAGTGAAGTTTTTACTCCATACAAAAAGTAATGGTAAGGGGAATCAACTTTGGACCGACGGAGCATCATTTCGTTCCAATGTGCTCAAGCAAGCACGACTATCGATCAATAGTGTTTTAAACTTTGAGCGTCCGGGGGATCAAATTGTAAAAAATGATACTCTCTACAATAAATCACAAAAGTCGCTCCTTGATTATTATGCTTCGAGAAGAGATAGCAGTGTTTTAACAGCGGCTATTTCTAGTCCAAATGCCAATGACTCCGGTGGAGTTGCATGGATTAATCAACCAAATACAGTCTTTGTAATGAAGTCCTGTTCGGACATGCACAAAAAAGACTATAGCTTCGATAAGGATACCAAGTGTACGGCCCGAGGTATTTTCATGCATGAGCTTGGACATGTCTTTGGACTCAGGCACTGTACGACAGACCCAGAAAAGCAATCGAGTCTTTGTACTGAGAACTTCTTAAACCGTTCAGATGGTCATTCTTGGTTCTATAATTCAGTGACTTCTCGAACCAATTCAACGTCGGTGCGATATGAATTCTAATCAAGTTAGAAACCTGTCATTTACTGTTTTGGTGGTTCTTTTTGTCGGTGTATCCGCTAGAAAAGCTATGGAGGTTGGGCCATCTCAGGCCAAGCCTTCAGTTCCTCATTTGGTAGCTCTTAAACCTCACGTCGATGAAATAAAACCGCTCGTGGAGCACGTAGAAGGCAATCAGAATCTTGAAAAAGCTGTTGAAAACTCCGAATTGGATCCATCTCGCGAAATTGCTTCTATCGATGAAGAGCGAGCTGAAGATCATGACCACAGCTCATGTATGAAAGCCATCGAACGAGCTATGAAGTCTCGAGCTTACGATAGAGACTTACCCGAGCTCAGTGAGCAAGAGAAGTTTGATATTCTTGTGAGTCATCCTAAAACAGCGGCACTTCTAGAACACTATGAAACCTATATGTTCGACGAAAACGGCGAAGAGGTTCTTCGGGCTGATCTTGAAGAAGAGTTTGCCGCGGAGGTTGCGGAGCTGCGAGCCGGTGGTGGTGAAGTTGAGCACGTGATTTTAGATGAGCTTTAAGTATTACCACTGTCAGGAGTACTTCGATATGGGAGTGGATTAGATGTCGTCTTCTGAGTAGGGAAGGCCAAGTCGAATCCACTCTTTTATCACTTTAATTTCCTCTTCGGTTGCCGGTGGAATTTCTTTTTTTACATCGTCAGCTGATATATTAAGAGGCATAGGATCAAAGAAGAATTCATCTTCGTCGACTCTTCCGATCAAAGCACCAATAAAGTGACTTTCGTGGGGATCTTCTTTGTTGAAAAGTATCGGATTCGCCTGAGCCCACCCGAGAAGGGCTTGGTAGGTGCTCATATCTATACCGCGACTTCTTAGTCCGAAAGAGTTGTGGCAGAGAATACACTTCGGGCCCAAGACTTGGTTTCGCAATGAAAGCCAGTTGGGTTTTAGTTCAGTTGTCGTTTTCAAATACGAAGAGCCATCGCTGTACTCAGCCATTCCTTGGTTGATCCATTTCATAAGAAACTCTTTTTGCCCATCACTTACGACTAAGGCTTCTCCGCCAGGCTTTGCTGGAAAGGGCATACTTTTAGATAAAATAGACCCCAAAATTTCTGAAATATCATTTCGAGTTGTTGTGTAATCCTTGTATTGAGAGTGGCAGGTGAGGCAGCGGTTGCGTTTAAGAACCTTATCTTTAACCTCTTGAAATGAAATATAAACTTTTGGCTTTGGAAGAGTGCTGGAATCATCTGAGGTTTCAGGGGCTCCAGACTCGATCCAATTTGTGAGAAGTTGTTTTTCGAGATCCGGCAATAGTCCCTCTTGGAGGGGCGGCATCCGTCCGGGACCAGGAGAGTTAATTCGAGCGAGTATTTTGCCTGCCGAAGCTTTAACCACTTGGTAATTTTCAAAGACCTGATGACGACCAGTGTGACAGCTAATGCAGTATTTATCGAGAACCTGGGACTTGATACCTGCAAATCCCAGTGCTTCAGTTTGGGGTTTTTCAAAAATTTCAGGGATAGGGTCATGACTAGAGCCTTCACTAAAATACCTTCCACATGCCGAGAGGCCCATTGCAAAACAAATCAAGATCATCGATTTTAATATTTTATGGAGAGGTCTAGTCATAGTTTAGTCCTATTTTTCTCTAAGGAATATTTACTGGATTCCTCGTGGTGCTTCGCCAGTTTCTGAAAACCAGAAATTGTCGGCTGCTTCTTCACGCCTTTGTAGTTGAGCATCAAATCGTGCCTTAGCTCCACGGCTGATGAAAAAGTGCATGCGATCGCCATTTCGAGTGTAAAGCTTAGGGTCAATATCGGCGTAGGCATTGTTTGCCATGGCCCACGCACACCAGCCACCGTAGGTCGGCTCGTACTTAAGTGGATTCGCAACAAATTCATTAAGATTTTCTTGAGAAGAAAAATAGTAAACGACACCACCGTAGTTGGTAGAGATACTTTGATTTCCTGGAATGGCTCGATCCACGGTAAAATAGGCGACCGGGTCATAGCCTTTCAGTCCGAGTTGAGTCTGCTCTAGGTTGTAGTGAGTAAGCACATCAGCTCGATCCTTTTGCTCAAGCGTTGCTTGGGCCACTGCGAATTGTGAAAAGATCAGGATTAAAGTCGTTAAAATTAATTTGTTCATAGGTTCCCCCTGTTTGTATTCATCATTTAATTCGCACTTGAATGAAAAATGTAACTAAAGGGGTAAAAAATGGACTTAAATTAACCATTTAGAATATCGAAAGGCTCGGGTATTCCTCTGGGGAAAGTCTCGGTGAGTTGAATGGGAATCATTTTTCAAGATGGGAATTAGTTTTCGTTAACAACCGGTTCTGCAGGGGCGGTGGGAACCGGTGTTGCTGGCTGTGGAATAGTCTGAATACTCGGAAAGCCAAGGGCTTGGACTCGAGAGTGAAATTGGTTCCATGCACTATCGTCTGTACAGAAATTGTGATTGCAATTCATTTGCATGGTTTTATTGAGTTCTTCGAGCATTTGCTTGCCCTCTTCACTGGCACCTTCTGGGATTTCAACAAGTTGACACCCAGAACCTTGTGGTCGGATATGACCTCTTTCTGCAATTGCTGTTTCAATAAGATCATCGGGGATATTGACCTGAGGTCTCAGGGCAGCTCGATTCGTTTCTTTGAACTGTCTAATGCGCTCATAAGATCTCAATATATTCGCTCGCAACTGGTTGCCGGTCGGTGAGTCCTGGCATGCCATGCGATGAAGATCGGTAAAGACTTCCCGAGTGTGGCCGGAGTGACTTTCTAATATTATTAAGTCGTGACCAGCTAGGATTGAACGAGCAGCAAAAATAGAATGTTCGTGATCGTTCGGAATAACTTGAGCATCTTCTGCTGACCATTGCCCGGCAAGAACATCTGCCCGGGACTGGGGATCTCTTATCATAAAAAGGCCGTCGGTCATGACGAGTCCGTTAAAGTTTAAATCTCTTCTTAAGATATTTACCCACTCTTCAGAGAAGGTCACAATAGAATCGTCGATTTCTGATTCACGAATATGGGTTGTCATAGCTAATGGAGAGTAAGGTGCGCTTCTTCGAAAAATTTCAAGACGTTCCATTATTTCTTCTCTAGGAGTACTGAGTTGTCGAGACTCGTCGTGCAAATCAAATGTTTCAGGAGTGTATGGAAAATGCTTCATGGTAGTGCCGACGCCCATGCCATTAAAGGCCTCAAAAATCATTCTCGTATATGGTTCGACTTGGCTGGCCTCTTGACCTAAGAACTCTGAACCAATGGGATCATCATAGGCTGCTACTTCACTGGCGTTTCGTTCAATGGTTGGACCGAGAGCCAAGTTGAGTCCCGCTGCTCGGTGGAGAAAGGCTTCAATAAAAGCTCTTCGTCTTAAGCATTCTGGTGAGTACATATTCGCATTGCTAAAGCTGCCCGAAGCGGCCCCCAGGCCCGTCATAGCCGTCTCCGGTGATTCGCCGCCACTAGTAACAACACCTCGGTCAACTCCAATGAGTAGGGGTAATTCGGTTGCAGTCTGCAAGCGTCCTATATCTTGTTGAATCTGTTGTTGACTAAACCAAGGTTGAATCTTTGGGTAAACTCCGCCGATATTTAACTCACGAACTAATTCAATATAAGTTGGGTGAATTGGTCCACCCTCGTACTGGAAACCGTCGACATTAATAAAAAATAGTTGTCCCAGTTTTGATTCCACGTCTCGGCAGGTCGCCTCTTCAATTCCAAGTGTTCCACTCGCTCGCAAGCGAGTTGTATGGGAGCCATCAGCTGGAAGAGCTGTAGCCGTCAAACCCCCAATTAAAACTGCTATTGCAACGAAAAATCGGGGTAGCACTTACAGAGCCTCCAAATTTTTCAAATAGCATTTATTGTTCCACTTTCTTTTTTTCTTAACACGAGTGGAATATCGGTAGGCGATGAGCGCTCCATCTTTAGTTACATAGAGTTCTAACTTTTCTTTGTCTTTGGTCTGGTAAAGGAGTTTATAGTATTTGTTTGTCGAGTAGGACTTTTCTTTCGGGTGCGGTTTATCAGCCTTGAGAATGTTTTGCGCCTGGGATCGAAATTGTCCAGTGAGGCGGGTTCTCAGCTTTCCTTTCTTAAGAGGAATCCATGTCTTCTTATTTAATTCTTTCATTTGTTGATCACAGCTTTGTATCTGGGTGAGTTTTCCAGAAGCGGTGAAGGGGAGTGCGAGTAAAAAGAATATGACTAGGGAATGTTTCAATTTTTTCATATATAAATATCGGAATAATTTCATAACGACTTCACCCATGGGCCTAGACCTACGTATCTTGAGGCCGTGGTTGAGGAGAAGGTATACTTGGAGCTGAGGGAGTTTCACATTCGCGCATTGAAAACATTAATTTCTCCCAGGGAGTAAATTCATTGGTGACAAATTGATTGGTAAAGCTATGAGAACGGGGGTGATTTAATCGCGAGTACCTCATCATCACTCGAGCTCCGCGATCATCTTCTATCCGCCAAGGCCGAATCGCAGAACTCGCTTCACCATTTTCGCGACGACGAATATCAAATGGAGCTGTCGTACACGAAAACTCTTGATGAACTCTTTCGCCAGTAACGTAAGGCCCTAAAAAGTTAACGCCGTCACCAATGGCAAAACTACTCAAACCCGATACTGCTCCGGGAACAAACCACTGCATTTGTGTGTAGGCCAGCATATTGTAATTGTGGTAGCGAAGGGCATCGCGCTGTCGAAAATCAAAACTTCCATACTCGCTAACGCTCCCAGAAGTATCTTCACCCTGACAAACCCTCTGCCTGGCTTCATAAACGGATCTCGTCGGGCTAAAGTTCCTTGGGGTATTTAGATTTCTATGGGTGTGGGCGTCGACCAAGCCTCTTGTCGTTGCCACTATATCAGCTCCGCGAGGATCATCAGAAGCCATAGCTTGTCCGGCCATAGCGCGGGTTGCAAGGCGCCAGGTATTCCAATTCATGCGAACTCGAACGTCATTAGTCGCTTGCAGGCCTGCCATGTACGAGTCGCCAGATTGAACGATTGAATTGAGCCAATTGTTAATTGTTTCTCGATCAGCCGGAGTCATATTCGGTTTGAGGAGATCGGCTGACATTATTAAAGGAAGTAAATCGTGGTCGTTAATGGGATTCCCCGATGGGGCAACTTCGCGGGCCCACCTAATAAGGGCCTCAGAGGCGGCTTGTTGACACCGGCTTTGGGGAGGCTGCCTTTCTTCACTTCCATAGCGAGCACACATTGAAACAGTTAGTAATGATTGAAATCGACCGTTATTTTGCCGAGTGGCTTGTAGGGCTGCCTCTCCATTGAGGCGCCCTTCACCATCGGGACTGGCGTAGGCAATACTCGAGATATCTTGAAACATATTGCGTTCGCCAATGACTTGATGAACTCGATTGAGGTGACGATCCACTTCACCGCCAGCACAGTCCCTTCCCCAATTGAGTTGGGCACGGGTCGAAAAGCCAAGAAGTAGTATATTTAATATTAAAAGACTAATTCGTATCAGAGTTGTTTCCCCATTTATCAATCCTGTACTCCGCCTCCACCAACTGGAGCGGATCCTCCTGAAAGACTCAAACAATGCCTTCTTAGTTCGCCATCGATTTGTTCTCCGTGCCCGCTTCCAAAAAGAATGAGTCCATTACCAGTTTGGTCGATCGCACGACCGGCGGCCAATAAACTTCGTGCAGCTGAGCTGTCAAAAATTGAATTTACGGTTTCGAGATTTCGTCTAATGATTCTTTGAACATCTGGATTTTCAAATCGTCCCGCATAAGAACTTATAGCTTCATCAGAAAGTCTTTCGCCTCCTTCAAGGCTCGACCACTGGTAATCAAAAAATCCTTGAGCTTCTTCACGGCTGAGTTGGCCTGAGTTCTCAAGGGCGTAGAGTTGTGAGAGTCCGTTATCGAGTTGTTCTAAATAACCAAAGGCTCGATCTTTTTGCTCTTTATTGTCAAGGGGTACAACTGGAATATTCGCAAAAACCTCAGGATGGCTAGCACGTGCGATTGTTTGCGGGTCGAAATACATATGTAGCATTTCTTCAAGCTGATTGGGATCATCAATAATGTACGAAAATGCGTTTCTGACACTGTTGTATTCGGCAATTTTTTGACTGAGATTGGGGTCATTTCCCATTTCTTCCGGTGAAGCTTCGATTCCAATCCACTGGATACCTCCGCCCCGTGCAGCATTCACAATTCTTTGAACCTGTGCCCTGTCTTCACTAATCCTTTGCGCAGCCTGTGGCTCATCTAAGAAGGCTTGAATCTTGGCGATCATTTCTTCTTGGCTGATATCTTCACCCATGATTTCGTTAATTCGATCTCCCTCTCCTGTAATATGGCTTGAGTAGTATGTATATATCGTCGAGCCACCCACATCGAGACGATTGAGCGTATCTTTTTGTGTAGTAAAATCACAGGTGGCCAATACTCTTGGGGCTGTTGAGATAATAACTGCTGTAAAAATCATTAATTTAAAAAACATAAATTATCTTTAATGGTTGCAGAAAAATTTTTGATTGCTAGTCATCGGGTTTAATTCTCATTTCCGCCCGCCGCATTTGGAATCAGTGTTTCTCCAGGTTGTGGCTTGATAAACTCTGTATTCGCTCTTTCGTTGCAAAGCCTCTGAAGTTCCTGCTGAATCAGGGGGCCGTGGGCGCTACCAAAAGTTATGAGTCCATCACCGGGCTGTTGAATAGCCCTTTGTGCAGCCGTCCTACTTCTCGCATCTGAGGTATCTAAGAATGAATTAAATAAATAAAAATTTGAATAAATAGCCGATCGAACTCCTGGGTGCTCAAATCGAGCGACATAGGCATCGATTTCTTCATCAGTGAACCGTCTGTTGTTTTCAAAACCACTATTGACATAGTCCCTAAAAGCAACAAACTGATCGGGAGTCATGTGACCCGCCATTCCGAGATCGATAAGGCTATCATAGCCTCTGTCCATCATATCTATGTAGTCCCCCGCGAGTTCCTTTTGTTCCGTGTCGTCGAGCGCAACATTGCGGATAGATCGAAAAGCTTCTGGGTTTGTAGCGCGTGCAATGATATCAGGGCTATACATTAGGTGCATGACCGCATCTGTTTGCTCAGGGGTCAGGATTTCTGAAAACGTGCCACGCAAGCCCGTATAATCGGCTACCATGGCCTCATGGGACGTGCCATTAGATAGTTCTCCAGGAGATATTTCTAAACCAAGCCATTGAAGTCTTCCGCTTTCGACACTTTGAAGAAGAAGCGCGACATCGGCTCGTTCTTCTCTGATTCGAGCTGCATTATCTGGTTGAGCAATGTACTCGTCAATCGAAGCTCTAAAGCCATCAAGGGACTCGGCCCCTTCTAGTAAAGCCATAATTTCTTGGTTTTGATTTGTAAGATGAGAAGAGAAGTGAGTCGAGATACTAGCGCCACCGGAATTCATCGTTGGAACTCCTTGGCCGTTGGTAGAAAAACTACATTCGTTTGCGAATAAACTCTGAGTGAAGATGACTATGCTACAAACAATAATGAACCTAAAGTAATTCATCGCTTCACCACCCATTTAGCTGCTGGCGAGGCAAAAACTTTCTTCTTTAATCGATCTTGTTCTTTAACAAAACTTTTGCAGCTCTTTGACTTAAAGCAGAGAATTTTTATTTTAATAGCGAAATTCGTCCATTCTCGTATTTGATTAGGATGAGCAAACTGGGCCGATGCTTTTTTCAGATCCTGTTTGCAAAATATTCGAGAATTTTTGTCGGTATTTGTGATCCATGCATTAGGGCCATATATCGGAGTTAAGCACTTTTTCACCAGCTTAGCGCTCGTAAACATTAAAAAGGAATCTAAAAAGGCGTACCTTTTTTTATTGGCAATTTTAACTAAGCCTCGAAGGTATTTTTGTCTTTGTTTTGGTGGAAGGTTTCTGAGTTCTTGGGCCGAGGGCAGTTGAGGACTTTTAATACTCGAAGGTTTTCTTGAAGCCTGAGCTTTTTTAGCAGCCTGAAGCCTTTTCGTTTTAGAGCTCTGTTTTGATTGACTTGATTTTGCAGATACTTCATCATGGCCGAAACCCAAAACTGCAATAGCGAAAATTAAAGCAAGAAATGCTTTACTCATAAAACCACCGATCCCTCTCTATCTACTCACTCTTATTATATCTTTAATTGAGACAAAGGACAGGAGGGGGCTTCAAATCAGATTTAATCGCTTCAAAATGAAACATGGAAAGGGACAAAAGTACGATTCGCCTGTTGATTTCAATATAGACAGGTCCCGTATCAAATTGAGATTCGGAAACAATCAATGGCTAACGCAAGATCGCTACCAAAAGGAAGCTTCTACCTAAAGGGGGTTAACAGTGGTTTTTTTGACGCGCCAAAGGGAGTCGACAAAGTTTCGTTCGTTATCAAAGAAGTTTTCGACTTGTATAAATCCCGTTTCGTTGGCCATGCTTTGAATATCCTCGAGAAGATATTTGTTTGAATATTCGAGGTGAATCGGTTCATAGGCTTTGAAGTGAAAGGTCTTTTCGATTTCTTTGATAAAGACGGATTGGTCCTTCAACGAGACTAAGTAGCTTTCCATGGCCCCGATGACTGGGTTATAGAAGCCATAGTGGGTAAAGTTCTCTAAGTTAAAAGTCCCACCCAGTTCGTTATTGATTCGACGTAGTACATTGATATTGAAATCAGCAGTCACGCCCTCGGTGTCATTATAGGCTTGGGTGAGGCGTTTAAGATCCTTTTTTAAATCAAAGCCGATAAGCATATAATCGTCGGGGTTGAGGTGCTTCCAGATAATTCGCAAGAAAACGAAGGCCGCTTCAGGGTTAAAGTTTCCGATATTAGAGCCAAGAAATAGTAAAACATTGCGGCCTGCAGAGTTTTCACGAATGTCGTCGAGGGCATCAATGTACTCTCCAACGACACCCTTTATTTTTAAACCATCAAACTCTTCTTTAAACTTTGTGGTCATATTAGCTACGGCGGATTCGGAGATATCGACCGGGATATAGGTGAAATCCATATCCTTTCGCATAAATTCGTCGATAAGAACTTTGGTTTTTCGGCCATCGCCGGCGCCGAGCTCGATGAGATTAAAGTGTTCCTTGCCTATGGCTCCGGCAATGTTGCCTTTGTTTTTCTCAAAAACCTCGAATTCACACCGAGTGGGATAGTAATCGACCTGATCTGTGATTTTCTCGAAGAGAATAGATCCACGCTCGTCGTAGAAATACTTAGAAGGAATGTATTTTTTCTGGGCTGAAAATCCCGTGAGAACATCGAGAGCGAATTGCTCCTTGAGAGCATCTTTTTTCTGATTTCGAATCGAATCGAGTACCTTGTAGTCCATAACTTACCCTTACTTGGCCTTTTTTTTGGAACGGCTGGTCACGGGCCGGGGCCCGAGGGCAGACTACCGTCTCAGTCCCTTGGGTCAAGGGATGACACTGGGATTTGACTGGAATCAAACGAAAAAAAGGGCTCCAGTGGAGCCCTTAAGAGTGGGGGGGTTAAATGTTAAAATCTCAGACATTGAAGTCATTGAGGTTTAATTTAATTCTCTCGCTATTCTTTATCGTGCTTGGCTTTAAAGATGGCCCTAGATTCGCGTCTTTCAGCCCTGCGGATCCGTCTTGCTTCTTTTTGCGTGACTTCTCCATCTTTAAGGGCGCGACGCTCAACTCTTCGCGCTCGACGTCTTTTACGACCGATTTTCTTAGCCTCTTGGCTATCTATACTGCCATTCTTAACTCCATGGGCAGTTCTCAATACCTGTCCGCGTCTGGCGTCGGCATCAAAGCTAAAACTAAATATGAGAGCCAAGCTCATCAGTGTGATTAGAGTTTTCATAAGTCCTCCTTACCTGCTTTCATAACCAAAACACAGCAGCCAGGAGAAAGTTTCGCGAGTTCGATATATTTTTTTGCAACTGTTCACGATTTCTTGAAAAACTAAGAAGAATCTAGAGCTTTGTCTGGTTTTGAGACATTCTCCCACTATGAGAACTCTCAGGATTCGGGCCAGTTTGAGCCGAAAGTAGGGGATATTTGCAAAGAATCGGTCACAAATGAGTTTCCAGAAGACTCATTCCACTATCCTATGTTATTGTTTAGGGAGTGTTGAACAGGAGAATTTGAAGTGAAAGCTCTATTATTGATAATTTCTATTCTCAGCATTTCTTTTTCGGTGGGTGCTTCCGAAAAAGAACTTCTATTGGCGAGTCTCAAGGGTGAGATGTCCAAGGTAGACTCATTAATCTCAAATGGAACCAATGTGAATTTTGCCAACGGTAAGGGGTTAACTCCCCTTATGTTAGCCGCCCTCAAGGGGCATACCCAGGTGGTTCAAAAGCTGGTCGGAAGCTCTGCAGATATTAATCTCAAAGATTCATCGGGCCACACGGCTATGATGGCAGCGTGCCAGCAGGGGCATACTAATGTTGTCGATGTTTTATTGAAAGCTGGTTCGGACATAAACGATGCCAATGCAAAAGGGGCGACTTGCCTCTTTTTAGCGGCCCAAGCTGGAAAAAAGGACATGGTACAATTCCTTGTGTCGAAAGGTGCCGATAAATCCAAGAAAAACAATGCTGGGCTTTCGGCAAAAGAAGCGGCATCCCTATCTAATCATTCTGATATAGCTTCGATGCTGTAATTCTCAATATTTTTCATTCGCTCAAAATTTTTCTTCTAGTGCTGTACTTTTATGGGACTAAGTAGTCTAATATAGTCTAGATTCAACTAGGGGAATCAATGCGAGTTCTGATCTTTTGTATTAGTCTTCTTGTCGCCAATTATGCGCAGGCTACGGGTAAAGAATTGATATTGTCTGTATTAAAAAATGATATGGGTAAAATTGAATCCCTTATTTCTGCCGGCATTGACGTTAATTATGCTAATAAAAAGGGAATTACCCCCTTAATGCTGGCTGCCTTGAGTGGAAATTTAAAGGTTGTCCAGTACCTCGTTTCAAAAGGTGCCGATCTGTCAAAAGAAGATGATAAGGGAAACACGGCCTTTCACGCTGCTTGTCGGGTTGGGCACAAGGATGTCATTGCTGAATTTCTCGATAAAGGTGTCGCCATCAATTCGGTCAATAAAAAGGGTTCAACTTGCCTTTTTCTTTCAGCCCAGGCTGGAAAAGTCGAAGCCATTGAATTGCTGATTTCTAGAGGTGCTGACAAGTCCATCAAAAATGCAACGGGCCTAACACCTAAAGAAGCTGCGAGCATGTCTAATCATTCAGAGGCAGCGTCGAAACTTTAGCCCCACAAAGAACGTCTTCTCCATTTTCAGGAACAGAGATCTGTGTCCTTGCCAAGATCATTAATAGAGCAAGTCCTAGAACTACCGCTTTCATAAAGTTCAGACTTTTGTGACTTACTTTGTTTTTAATCCATGAGAATAGGTAGGATTGGTAACTGAAGATCGGAATTGTGCCGAACCAGAAGGCGGCAATTAATAGCAGTGAATAATTAAAGTCGAATGAGAAGGTTAAAAGGAGCACAAGGTAGAAATAAGAACAAGGAACCAAAAGGCTAAATAAGCCGAAGAGAAAGGGTCTTAGTTTTTGATTCTTGGTAATATGGTTCTGTGCTGCCTTTCTGAGGTTAAAGAATAACTCTGATTTTGCAATTTTTCGACTCGATTGCCAAAACAAAAGAAGAGTTAATAAAATCGCTAAAAGGCCCAGCCAAGGGTAAGATTGGCTCCATTGGAATAATTGTGTCCCTATTAAAGAAAACAAACTTGCGGCGACCAAATAGGCGAGGAGTCGCCCTAAGTGGTAGATGAAAAAACCATTTTTTGTGGTTGAGGTTTTCGCCAATGAGAAAAGTGGGCCGCACATGATTCCACAGTGGAGACTCGAAAAAATCCCCAAAAACACCATCGAAAGTGGGAGCAGAAAAAAAGGAATATGGGAGCTAAGATTGAGGATAAGGTCCGGCAATTTTTAACTCTCTCGTTTTATAAATGACCTTTGAGTCGTAATCGATGATTTCAACTTTGACTCGGATGTCTTTCATTTCGTTAAAGGCTTCAGCCTTAGTTCGAATAAAGAACGGTGCTCTTTGGCTTTTCTTCGTATCCACAGTTAAGTTTTGCAGCGGAAAAATGAGTTCAGCATGAGCTGGGCTATTTTGAATTCGTGCGATCAATTTATGGGGTTTGTGACTCTGGTTTTTTATATTGACGCTAAATTGATTGAGAACAAACTTTTGCCCCTTTTCCTCGACGATTTGAAAAGGGCTATTTTTAGTTCGAGTGACATGGATTGCTAGGTCAGTTCTGCCACCGATCGCAATGGTCGCTCCTACTATGATGGCCAAAAGTAAAACCCCATAACCTATGATACGTGGAGAAAGTAACTTGCTCGGTATCTTTTTTAAGTCATTGATCGAGGCATAGCGAATAAGTCCTTTGGGTCGATTGAGTTTTGTCATAATTTCATCACATGCATCGATACATCGAGTACAGGCAATACACTCAAGTTGTTGTCCTCGCCTGATGTCAATTCCCGTAGGGCAAACTGAGACGCATTTAAAACAGTCGACACAATCTCCAGCATTTGGATCGGATTTTTTTCCTCGCGGTTCACCACGATTGTAGTCATAGGTTACCGTTTTACTGCTTTCATCCATGAGAACGGACTGAAAGCGACCATAGGGGCACATGATGATACAGAATTGTTCTCTGAACCAACCAAAGTCGAAGAGTATGACTCCGGTAATAAAGGCCATTATTACAAAAACCGTCCAGCTTTCAGCAGGTGGAGCACTCATCATATGAAATAGGTTTTCTCGACCCACGAAGTAAGCGACAAGGGTGTGACTGATTATAAGAGAAAGAAAGAGAAAGAGTCCCCATTTTGTCGAAAGCAAAAGGAGCTTCTTAAAGTTCATCTCTTGCTTGTAGAATTTTACCTGTTTTTGGCGGTTTCCAAGAAGTAGTGTTTCGATACCTCGAAAAATAGTTTCAATGAACACCGTTTGTGGACAGGCCCATCCACACCAAACGCGTCCCCACAAAGCTGTGACCAAAGCCAGTACCAAAGCTCCTCCACCCAAGATAAAAAATACCTTTGGAGCATCATGGGCAAAAAAGATAAGACCAAAAAAGTTAAAGACGCGATCAGGGATATTGAACAGAAGCGCTTGCTCACCATTAATTTCTATCCAAGGAAGAGCAAAAAGGACAAAGATGAGAAAGATATGCATAATTCGTCTTTTATTCTTCCAGTAACCTGAAACTTCAGCCGGAATAATATTGACGTGATCTCCATGCTCATCTGTTGTGGAGAGTCTTTCTTCGGGTAGGTTTCTAAAGTCTAATTGACTCATCTTCTTTAACTTTCTCGAGGTGGGCCCCAGGAAAGAGGCCCACGAGTTCATTTATTAAAGGCTGACTTCCTTGCCCTCGGGTGCTTTAGGATTGGTAGGGCTCGAGCCTTGAATCGAGCGAATGTAGATTGTTACATTCTGTACCTGCTCGTTATCAAGGACGGCCTCCCAAGGGGGCATGCCGGTTCCTGCGATTCCGGAACGTACGACACTCGCAATACTTCCCATGCTCACATCATTCATTTTCCAAAAGTTATCAGTGAGGTTGGGACCAATTAATCCACCACCGTCGGGTCCATGGCAAGAAGCGCAGTAGGTGCCGTAGACAACCTTTCCTTTTTCGACAAGTGAGGAGTCAGAGGCGAGTTTAATAAACTCATCTTCAGGAAGAGTTTTTCGGTTCGCTCTGGCATCGGCCCGCATCTTATCGATTTTTTGAGCGCCTTGGGCGATTTGTTCGTTCAGCGACATTCCTCCGCCATCAAGGTGATAGTGAATAAAATAAATGAAGCTGAAAATAATGGCCCCAAAGAATGTCCAAAGCCACCACATGGGTAGAGGGTTGTCGAGTTCTTTAATCCCGTCGTAATCGTGGTCGAGTAAAAGACTCTTTTCGTCGTCGAGAACTTTTACGTCTTTATCTTCAAATTGATCATTACTCATATTAGTTGTCCTCGCTTTTTAAAGGTAACTCACTCAAATCTTTAAAGTGCTTACGATTCGATTTTTTAAAAATCCAAACAATGGTGCCAAAAAATACGGCCATGAAAATGAGCATCGCAATGACGTTTAAATATCCCATGGTGAAATACGAAAATGCTTCTTGTTTCATTCCTCACCTCCGCTCTTTGTATTTGAACTACCAGACTGAACGACTTCTGAAGATTCTGCTGGGGCTCCGGAAACATCTGATGAACCCACACTCGTCTTTTGACCGAGAGCTTGTAAATAGGCAATAAGGGCAACGATCTGCTTATTTTCTAAACCCTTAGGCGCCCCTTTTTCTTCGAGAAACGCGGCAATTTCTTTTGCCTGTTCCTCTGCGTGTTTATCGGCATTTCCGACTTCATCATCTGAATAGGGCACACCCAATTGTTTTAGGACTGAGAGTTTTTTGCGGATGTGCATGAAATCGACTTTTTTCTCTGCGAGCCAAGGGTAAGGGGGCATTATAGATTTATCAACCATGGAGCGCGGGTCAATCATGTGACTGTAGTGCCACATGTGATCGTACTTCTTACCCACTCGAGCCAGATCCGGACCAGTGCGCTTAGAGCCCCACTGAAAAGGGTGGTCGTACATGGATTCAGCAATGGTCGAAGCAGCCCCATAGCGAGCGTAGTCGGATTCGTGCTTAAGGATTTGTTGAGAGTGACAAACGTAACATCCCTCTTTGACGTATATGTCTCTTCCTTCTTGTTCAAGGGCGGTAAACGGAAGCGTTTTCACATCTTGTGGTACGTACTTGTGGATAGAAAGAGTCGGAACAATTTCAATCACAGACCCGACGAGAACAGCGAGAAAGGCGAGAACAGAAAATAATCCTGCCATACCCTCGAGTCTTCTATGGGGTGCTTCGCCTTCAGAAGATGTAGGAACGAGAGCGTAGGCTTGGTATGTCTTTTCTTCAACATTCTTAGGAGCTTTCTGGAAGGTTTTAATGACATTGTAAACCATGATGAGGTAGCCGGCGATGTAGAGAAGTCCACCGAAGGCTCTTACGTAGTACAGAGGCATAATGTTCATTACTGTTTCGACAAACTCATACACAGGATAGCCATTTTCACCGATTTCCTTCCACATAAGACCTTGGGTAATTCCAGCAGAAACCATTGAGATGTAGTAAGTAAGAACACCAATCAGTGCGACCCAAAAGTGGTAGTTCATCAACTTCTTACTGTACATTTCTGTTTGCAGAAGTTTTGGTAAAATATAGTAGACCATTCCAAAAGTCAGAAGGCCATTCCAACCGAGAGCTCCGGAATGAACGTGGCCAATAATCCAATCGGTGTAGTGGGCAAGAAGGCTGACTGACTTGATAGAAAGGAGAGGGCCTTCGAAAGTACTCATGCCGTAGAAGGTAACAGCGGCGATAAGAAACTTAATAATGGGCTCTTCTCTTAGTAAGTGCCAAGCACCGCGCAAGGTGAGAAGTCCGTTGATCATACCACCCCAGCTCGGTGCCCAAAGCATTAAACTGAAAACCATCCCCAATGTTTGTGCCCACTCAGGAAGAGAGGTGTTGAGAAGGTGGTGGGGGCCCGCCCAAATATAAATAAACACAAGTGACCAAAAGTGAACGATCGAAAGGCGATAGGAGTAGATGGGACGTCCCGCAGCCTTCGGAATATAGTAGTACATGAGCCCAAGAAATGGTGTGGTCAAAAAGAAGGCAACAGCATTGTGCCCGTACCACCACTGAACGAGAGCATCTTGGATTCCTGCATAGACGGGGTAGCTCTGTAGAAAACTCACTGGAATTTCAATTGAGTTTACCACGTGGAGAAGACCCACTGTGAGGATCGTCGCTATGTAAAACCAAATAGATACATAGATGTGCTTCTCACGTCTCTTCGCGAGAGTTGCAAAAAAGTTGATTCCGAAAATGACCCAAACAACTGTGATCATCAAGTCGATCGGCCATTCTAACTCCGCATATTCCTTACTCTGTGAAAAGCCCAGAGGGAGAGTCACTGCCGCCGCTAAGATGATCGACTGCCATCCCCAAAAATGGATTCGACTGATTTTATCGGACCACATTCTCGTCTTCAATAGTCTTTGCGAGGAATGGTAAATTCCTGCAAAAATAGCATTTCCAGCAAAGGCAAAGATTGCCGCGTTGGTATGCAGGGGGCGAATGCGGCTAAAGGTTAGCCATTCTAAGTTGAAGTTCAGTTGCCAGAATGCCATCTGAAGTGCTGCCAAAAGGCCAACGAGAAAGGCAGTTCCTGCCCAAACCATTGTTGCAATCAGAAACATCCTTACAATCTTGTCGTCGTATTTAAAGCTCTCGAGCTTACCTTCCATTTTCCTCTCCATCATCTATAAGGATTTCGTCTTCTTCATCATTTAAAATTCGCCACTTTGGCGAATACAGGTCAGAAAATTGATTGTGATCGGCAGCCCAAAAAAAGGCATAGATAAACGAACCTGCCAAAATCACTGAGAGGGCGAGCATTACATAGATAATTTCCACTGCCCCTCCTTCATTCTATAAAAACTAAACATAATTACTAAGATTGAGCTCATAGGCATGAGTAGTGCCGCGACAAGAGGAGTAATATAACCCATCAAGGCGAGTACCGCGCAAACCACATTGTAGCTAATTGAAAAGAGACTCAACCAGGTGAGCGTTTTTATAATGTGATTGCTGAGTGCGAAAATTTGTGGAATGTGCTTAATTTGGTTATTGAGTAGGACGATGTCGGCTGTTTGTAAGAGCTTTTCGATGGGACCGGCCATGGCAACAGAAACGTGAGAAGCTGCCAGCGCAACGCTATCGTTTATTCCATCGCCAATCATCATTTCTTTGCCCGCATGTCTTTTGATCATCTGAAGTTTTTCTTCGGGAGAAAGTTCGGAATAATATTTATCAATTCCGAGGTTCTCGCTGGTGAATGCCACACTCTTTTCATGATCACCACTTAAAATATAAGATTCAAGTTTGTTTTTCTTTAAATACTCAACACTCTTTTTTGATTGATCACGCAATTCATCTTCGAGACTAAAACGACAAATAAGGTCTTCGTTTGCATAAAAGTCGACGACATTATTATTGCTCTCGATCCCATTTGAATCGGCCCTGCGAACGGAATACTGGATCCCTGCAAATTCACCAAAAACACCTCGTCCCAACTCTTCGTGGACCGGAAACTCTTGGGGTGAAAAAATCCGAATATTTTGGCTATCGGTATTGAGGTGGCGAATAAGGGCTTGGGCCACAGGGTGTTGGCTGTGACTTTCTAGGTGAAGGAGTATCTGCTTCTGCGCATCTTCGAGGGGATTTGACTGCTCCATCACCTTGAGTTGGCCTTGGGTCAACGTGCCTGTCTTGTCGAAAAATATGTTTTTTATTTCTGAGATTTTCTCGAAAATGTCGGCGCTTCTAACCAGTAGTTCTAGGTTGCGAGCTCTCTGCAGGCCTAAGCTGAGAACGAGTGGAAAACCAAATGCGAGGGCGCAGGGGCAGGCAACAACGAGAAGAGCGAGGGTGCGATCGAAAGCGGCCAGTTGATCTCCTATGAACATAAAATAGCTGAATCCAACCAATGAGAGAAAGAGGACACCGATTGTAAAGTTTTGTCCCAAGCGATCAATAAAGCTCACAAAATTGGAGCGATCTAGTTTTAACTGAATCGAATCGTTCAGAATTTGACCAATCCGCGTTTGATCTTTAAGTGAAGAGACTTTGTAAGTGAGTTGTGGGCTGAGCAACTGCGTGCCTGCATATATAGGAGAGCCCGGTCCAACCAAATGGGGGGTGGATTCACCAGTTAACAAACTTTGGTTAACGTAGACTGAAGCGGTTCCCATGCGCCCATCCCCTGGAATGATTTGATCCTGCAACACTTGAATCTCATCCTCAGGGCTGAGTTCTGAAGCTTTTTTCTGAATCCAACCGTCTTCAGTTTTTACTTTGTAATAGTGGTGATCGGGAATGATTTGTACTTTTGACTCTAGGAGTGCTTTAGCTTGAAATTTTTTAAGAAAGAAGCGCCCTATTAAAAGTAAGAAAATAAGGTTGGCAATAGAGTCGAAGTAAATTCCCTCGGATCCGGCCAGTAAATTATAAAGGCTCAATAGTGTTCCCAGGCCGAGAGCAACCACAATTGGCGTATCAATACTGGCTTCGCGTCTTTTGAGACTCGCCCAAAAACCATTAAAAAAAGTTTCTCCGGAATAGAGAAGGCTCGGCAGCAAAAATAGAAAGCTTCCCCAGTTAAAGAGCTGGGCAAATGAGCCTTCAGCTCCCGTGTAGACGGCGCTTGAGAAAAGCATAATGTTCCCGGCGCTGAAGCCGGCAACAGCGAGTTTTTTTAACTCTCTCTTATGCTCTTTTCGCTCCTGATTATCCTTATCTGTGAGCTGGATTTCGCGACTGGGATGCCCCAGTCTTTCGAAGTGCTCAGTGAGGTCGTGACATATTTTCTCATTCTCGGCCTTAAGTTTAAGTTGGCCAGTGGCAATATTCAGATCGAATGACTGAATCCCAGAAAAGCTCTGTGCCTCTTTCTCCAATTTAAACGCACACTTAGGGCAAGATATGTTCTCGAGTTGATAAGTTCTCAATTGATTTTCCATTAATTCCTCACAACCTCCACAGAGCAGGGAGTGAACCAGCCGTTCTTAAATGTATTCGCCCTAGAGATTATCATCGAGACAAGATGGCTCATATAACCGGGATTACAAGGGACAGTTTTTTCCCATAAATAAAAATCCTGAGACAAGCTTGTAATTTTAACAATAAAGCCAAGTTGATTTTCTTCCAACCATAAGACTTGCTTATGGGAAGGCGCTCTAAAATCAACTGATTCCACTTTGGAACCAGTTTCCCTTTGACGGTCTAAGAAAAATTTAGTTTAAAGGTTCGACCTGGAGGGGGTTCATATGAAAAATATTTTTCTTACAATTATTCTGTCACTTTTCGTGGGGACTGGATTTGCCCACGAATTAAGCTCCGACGGAATTGGTTTCTCGGTCAGTGAAGGAAACCTAAAAGGTGAGCTTGTCATGAAAGTGCAAGATTTAACCAAACAACCAACTCTTTGTGATTATACCTTCGACTCTTTTAAATATGTCGAGTCTTTGAAAGCGCTCCTTATTGATGTTTCTAGAGAGCAATGTGGTTTGGAGGCCGAGGGAATCGGTCATGGTCAAATGACCTGGAGGCTTCCAATGGCTTTGCGCGGATATTCTGAGCTCAAGGTGGTTCTCAATGGTGTCGTTATTGGCTCTATTGTTTCGGGTCCACAAGAAAAGAAGTTAGTTCAAGAGCAATAAAGAGAAGGTTTCGAGGGGATAGATAGTGAATCAAATTTTAGGGGGAAATAAAATGAAGGGATTAGTACTAGCAGTTTTAGTTTACTGCTTTTCATGGACAGCATGGTCCCAAGTCAAAATTGATCCATCACTTGCTGGATTTGTTCGAGGAGAAACGGGTCATGCCTATGTCAAAGTCCTCGTTCTTATGGAGTACATTCCAATGGAAGCGACTCCAACGATCTACAACCGCCAAGAGGTTGTCGATTATTTAAAATACCAATCTCGAGGCGCTTGGTCCTACATTAACAATCACCTCGGTGATAATGAACCGACTGTAAATAACCATCTTCAGCCTCTTTATCTCTTTTGGTTGAATCAATCCTTCTCGGCCAATTCGACGCCAGAGGGGATTCAAATTCTAGCGCGAACTCCTGGGATTAAAAAAATCTACGCCGATCACTCTATTGAGTATCAAGACCCAATCGCCGGTCGCTGGGCTCAACCCAATTTTCCGGGGCTAGAAAACGATTTACCTTATAACTTTAAAGCCATTGGTTTAGATCGCTTGATGGCGGAACTTCCTGAAGTCAACGGTCAGGGTGTACTGATGGGATCCATCGATACAGGTGTCGATGCCACACACCCAGATCTTCAAGGTAAGGTTCCTCTATTCTTCGATTCACAAAATGGTCAGGTAACAGAACCATTCGATATGCAATTTCACGGAACACACACAATCGGAACAATGATTGGTACTCGTGAAACTGGAATTGGTATTGCACCCAATGCTCAATTAATTGCAGCCGGTGGTCTTCAATGGGAAGGTCAAGTCCGTGCGATGGAGTGGATGCTCAACCCTGATGGGAACGACCAAACTATGAACGATATGCCGAGAGTGGTTAATAACTCTTGGAATTCGCGAGCAGCACCAGACCAAGAGTTTCATTACAGAGCTATTTCTGCTTGGGAAGCCGCTGGAATTTTACCAGTCTTTTCTGCTGGAAACTCGGGCCGTAGTGGTCCTCGATCGATCACTCCGCCTAAGGAGCATCCTGCGACTTTAGCTGTGGGGAACCTGCAACAGGACGGAACCATCAACGAAAGCTCAAGTATTGGACCGGCAGTTTTTGAAGGCAATGATATCCAGAAGCCTGAGATTTCTGCTCCGGGAACGGATATTAAATCGACAATGCCGGGTAACCAATATGGTGAGCTCACTGGAACATCAATGGCAGCGCCCCATGTATCAGCGGTTGCAGCTCTCGTTTTCCAGGTGGCTCCAAACTTGACTCCTGCCGATGTTAAGAGTCTTCTTATTCGCACGGTCACTCCGCATAACCAAATTGGTGCACTCGACGGAGTAGGTAACTGGAATCCAAAATATGGATACGGAAAGTTGAATGCTTACAATGCCGTTAGATCGGCCCTAGAAATGGCTCGAAGTGGTAACTTAACAATGAGCTTTAATGCCGTGTTACCGCGCCAAATGCAAATTGGTCCGCGTTTGAGTAGTCAGGAAGTGCTTGAAATGGCAACGCCTCGTTTACATCAAGTCCTCAATATGCCAAAGCGTTTTGAAGGTCGCACTTGGTTAACGCTAGATCAAATTTATTCTATGTAATTAAAATTCTTTTCTGAGAAACCTTAAGGGGTTTTAAAGTAAAGAGGGGGGTAGGAGAGAAGCTTTTGTTTCTCTCCTTTTTTTATTCACTTTCTTGTTTTTTGATTTCCTCGGTTTCCTGGTTGGGGTCGATCTCACTGGTTTTGACATATTCGTTGCCCCGGATCTCGGGGTCGATTTCTGGGTAGATTTCACCGGTACCAGGCTCACTATCGTAAGCATCACTGTTCGCTAGTGGGAGAGCGTCTTCGATGTCCTCAGTTTTTTCAAACTCCTCTTCCTCGGTGGGAGCTGCAGCTTGCTCCACGGGAGGTTTTCTTTTGGACATTGGCTTGAGTTTGGTAACCAGAAATTGACCGATGAGTTTCGCAAGAAGCTCTGCTCCTTTTGTGTTTATGTGCACGAGATCAGTCGTCCACCTCATGCCGCTTCGTCTGCGAGTTTCACCGACTTGCTCCCAGAGAAAATAATATCGAAAGAGACTTTCACGCATTAATGACCCACCATCATAGTCTCTGGCGATTCGACCCACTTGACCTTGACCGAATATGAGGTCTTGAAGGGCTTTGTTAAAATCAATAACGATACAATTATTTGTGCCACCAACCCTGCGAATTACCTCGGAGTAAATAAGGCTTTGTTCCTGCCCCCAACCATCGACGGTTTCTGCTATAGTTGGCAAGGTTAGCAGTACGATTTGAGCGTCGGAGACACCTTGAATAGCTCGAACGAGATTGTTGTAGCGGTCACCAAAGTCGTCGGGACCATCGCTGGGGTGATTTCTCGCGACAATCCGTCCCCACATTCCCATGTGGCCATGTCTTGAATTTACGATATCGAAAGTTCCAACAAGTATGAAAATATATTTGAAGTCTTTTGTCTTAATCCACTGAACCTTTTGGTAAAGATCTTCAACACAAGCGAAGTTGTATCCACCGTTATAAAATTCGTAATCGGAGAGGCTCTTTTTTTCAGTGATTCGACCGATGAGATTAGCCGCCAATTCACCACGAATGTTACTGTCACCGAGGAGAAGTACTGAAGTTTTTCCAGGCGATGTATCGATCACCGGTGTAAATTCTTTTCCCGATAGAGGGGGGCGCGGCGCGAATTTAATCGTCCAAATGAGGAGAGTTATTAATAGTAGGACGCAAAGTATAATAATCATCATTGGATAGTTAAAAGTTTAACGAAGTCCGTATTGATTTCAAATGTTTATGGGAAATCGCCCCAGATCCTAGTTTTTGGTTTCAAAATGACCCTGATCACTCAGTAGAATTGAGCGCTCGGCCTAGGTCGAGCCTAAGGCCTTTGCAGCACTATTTACCTAGTACCTGGTAGCATTTTTTCACCAAAACCTTTGGCACAGCTTTTTCATTATAGAGGGCTATTGGAGCGTTATGACCCTACCTAAACGCTTTATAAAATAAAAAACAGATTTGGTGTGACCCACACCTTCTCGTTGATTGATAAATACCCCAATCGACGATGCCAGTCTTCCTCTGGAAGGCTGGCTTTTTTTTATCTGAGGGAATTGTATTTTTAACCGCAGCTGAAGTCGGCAGCCGAGTGAGTGAAGAGCTGAATATAGCTCATTTGAGTTTTCAGAGCGGACTCTTCAAGTTCTTTTTTCTTTTCTATGGGAGAGACTTGAACCATTACTTTGTCCGCGGCGGGGTTGAAGCCGGTGATTTTGAATGAGTCGCCGGGTGCAGCCTGATACTTTTCAGAAACTTGAAAGGGTGACTTAAATTTTGGGTTCTGCCCATTCTTATCTTTGAGTTCAATACTATAAGCGTGGGGCACGAGTTGTCCCTCTTCAAGTTTCAGCTGGAATTTTTTACTGAGGCAGTACCAACGACTTTCAAATTCTATTTTGTTTTCGCGAATGGAGCTAATTTTAATACCACCGGACTGGGTGTTATTGCTATTCCACTGGGACTGGCTATTGAAGCTCGCAAGGTCATTCTTTCCGGCATAAATGAGTTCAGTACCAAAACCATCAAGCTCTGAAGTGCGAATCATTAAAGGGTAATCGGGCAGGCCTGTAACGAAAACTTGAAAGCTTTCGGGGCGACCAGAAAAAACCTTGCGTCGACCATAGGCGAAAAGAGTGGCTTCTAGGGTGTCATTGTCGAATTGGACCTCTAAAAAAGAACTTTTCTTAAGAACAGAATAATCTCCCTGATCCTTAGCATTAGCTAAGTTCAGCTCATCCCAAAGGTACACGGTTTCAAAACTTTCTTTCGGAATCCAATTAATATGTTTGTACTTCGTACCCTTAGGAGCTTGAGCACAATCTTGATAATCGCCGGGCTTCCATTCAGGATCGTGAGCGACTTTTAACTTTTTGGGCCCCACTTTTAAAACCTTAGTTAATGCCCCGGGGGAGAAAACATCTTCTTGTTTCGAGGCAGGGTTTCTCGCCGAGGAGTCCTTGGTCAAATTGATGCAGGCTCCACGGGCAAAGGCCTGAGCTTGGTTTTGAAAAAAACATAAAGCGAAGCCAATTGTTGTTAGAGTTATCAGCAGTTTAGACGTCAAATTTCTCTTTTCCATACACCTCTTATCGGTATTATTTTGAAACTTTCACAGCCCCTGACAGCAATTTCCGTATGTTTGTCCAGAACCAACTGAGAATGTCGGCTAAGTATCTGAAATTACGAGCGCTTTTTTTGAAATGAAGGGTCTTTGCCTGGCATAGCTCTTGTAGAGTCCAGGGGCAGGAGATTGATTGAATGTTGACTATGGAATTTCGCACGTTGAAGTTGTTACCGCTCTTTTTCTTATTATTTTGCATATTTGCGACGACAGCTCGGGCTCAGAATCACGACCCCGAGAAGGAAATTAGTCGCTTTAATCCCGTTTATAACCCAGGAACTTTCCTTTCTGACCGCCGTCTCGGAGACGTAGAGTTCTTTACCTCATTGAGTATTCTCCTACTCGAAGAGGCCGAAAATCGAAATATCACTTTGATACAATTGAGCGAGAAAAAAGGCTTTAAAACCAAAGTTAGAAAGTTCTGGCAGTGGATGACATCAAAAACTTACTTCATGGGAGAGCTTTCAAGAATTCTTCTTAATCGTCACCCTGAACTTGGTATCGTTTACTTTTCAATGTACGTTTTCGAGTATGGAGTCATTCTACCAACATTAACTGCCATGGGTGTTCCCTACATCTATCCAATATTTGCTTCGACCCCCTACATTGAATTATCCAATGGAGCCCTCGTTCTTATCAAAGAGTTCGCTAATTCGCGAAGAGTTAAAAAACGCCATCGAGTCTCCCAAAGGGAGTTAGATAGTTATAAAAATAGTTTACACTTTACGGAGCTTAAGAAATCCATAGAAGTGCATTCGATTGAGGTTCTCGGAGATCAAATGGTTTTTCCGGTTTTGCGACCTTTTCAATTGGGGGCCGCACGAAAGGTGAGGGAACTCAATTTAGATCGATCCGTATTGACGACGGATCGTCTTGAAGAAATTCTAGACAACCCGGGATTGGCACACAGTATTCGTGAGGTTTCTCCAGATCGTCGCGTTTATCAGCGGGTTCTGATTGAGGCAATCTTGTCCTATCCGAAAAAGAGAGATGTTTTGCTCGACCAGTTTGACCCCTATGTTCCCGAAGCGGAAAAGCCGGGTCGTGCCGAAGTTTTAAAAATCGAACGGATGCTTTCGCAATTAACGAGCTTTTCGATGGCCTATACCCCGACAATGGGTTTTAAAATGATAGCCAGTCACAAATATAGACTTCTCTTTTTTAGAGTTAATAAAGTGACTCGCGTCCTAGCTAAGGTCATGGCGGACCTGAGAAACATTCAATACCAAGCCATCGGTCAAATGATGGATCCCAATGAAGGTCTGGACATTCAAAAAGTCCAAGGCCAGATCAACTTTCATAAAGTCAGGGCTAAGGCCTTGATGGATGAAATCAAAACCTTGGTGAATACCGATGTAGCTCCCATTTTTAAGTATCAAAGAAACCAGACTTGTGAGCGCTCTCTCTTGGCTATTTGAAAATCGCCTTGTCAATAGCCGATGTATCTGAAAAAATTGAAAAAATAAAAAATCCAGGGGGCTTTGATGAAATATGTACTCTTATTGTCAGTACTTTCTTTAATCCAATTTAGTTTTTTGAGCACGGCTCGAGGTAGTCTTGAATTTCAAAATATCAGTTCTCAAGATCTCGATGTTATTAACAAAGATTTTTCTTCAACCTTCTCATACACATCTGTTTCGGGAGCTTCGAGTTTAGGAAGTATTTTCGGAATCGAGGCTGGAGTTGTTGCCGGTGCAGCTATGACAGAAGGAATTGAAGCCCTGGCAAAAGAAGTTGATCCGAGTAATGAACTCTCCTTTTTACCCCATGCGTGGCTTTTAGGTGCGGTGACGGTACCAGGTGGATTCACTATTGAAGCTAACTTTATTCCCGAATTAGATGGCGGAGAAGTTTCTTTCAGTCACTTAGGTCTCGGTGCGAAGTGGACCGTAACCGATATGATTCCAATCCCAGCCTTCCCATTAAATTTGTCTGTTAAAGGGTATTTCAGCCAAACAAATCTGTCTTTTAGTCAAACGGATTCAGGTGTAACTGGTGATATTGACTACGAAAATTCGATGTACGGTTTACTCGCTCAAGGGAGCGTCAGTCTTCTTATAATCGAGCCTTACTTGGGGATTGGGTGGCAGTCGAGCGAGGGTAAGTTGAAAAGTACTTTATCAAATGTATTCGACCCGTCGCTAACGGTAGGTTCTAGTGCGACTTCAGAAATTGATGGTACATACTTTCAGGTGGGTATTAACGTGAGCCTACTTCTTTTGAGATTAGGCTTTGAGTATCAAAGTGCTTTCGATGCTGATCGTTTTACCGGAAAGCTTTCGTTTAAATTTTAATTGATTGATTCAATTTGTTTGTTTCAAGCCCAGAAATGAGTGATTCGACTCCGTAATCACTCATTTTTTTATTCTGCCACTGAGGTTGATGACTTTTAGAAATCAACATCTTGTCGACGCCCTCTAAAAAGTCCTCTTGTTTAGCTGCAAATTCTGCCAACCAAAGTTCAGCATTCAAAGCTTCTTCGATTTTTAAACCCTGTTTTTTCGATTTTAGATCTTGTGTCCATTTCATTTGAGCATAGGACATGGCCCTTGAGCTTGGCGAACTCTTCGTTATTTCATTGAGCCATGGAGTAAAAAACTCTTTAAAAGCATCATTATCTGAATTCCCCTTTTTCAGAAAAAAATCATAGGCCTCTTGTGGAGTCGAGGATTTGTGTAAAGCCATTAGTAAAGGGGAAAAGTCTTCGTAAAGGTGACTCTTCTCTTTTATTTGGTTTTCTATGCACCATGATTTTATTGAGTCGACTTTTTGAGTCTGAGCAAGGTGCTCTTCGCTTTGCAGGAAATCCCTAAGAGCCTCTTTGTTTGAGGGAGAAATCATGTAATCAGCTAAACCATATTGGATGGCATCAGCGGGACTAAATCGATAACTCGACCATGAGGCAAAGAGCCCAATAGGCCATGGCATCCGGCCTAAAAATAAACTAGCGCCTACATCGGGGAAAAAGCCAATCTTTCCTTCGGGCATAGAAATTGAGGCCTTTGGTTCGATGATGCGAATGTCGTTCCCAAACGCGAGTCCCAATCCTCCACCAAAAACATACCCATTCATCCATACAATGCTCGGTTTAGTTAACTTGTGAACCTGTAAGTCCATTTTGTATTCTGATAAAAAATAGTTTCTGGCAGCATCGTCTTTACCCTCCTTAAGATCGAGGGCCACCTGTTTGACGTCACCACCAGCACAGAAGGCTTTGTCTGATGCACTTGTTAAAAAAAGTCCAAGGCACTTCGGATCTTCTTCGATGCTGCGAAGTTCAGAGAATAGGGTTTCGCACATTTCTTGACTGAGAGCATTGAGGGCTTTAGTTCGATTGAGTTGTAGCTCAGTCCAATAGAGATCTTTATTGCCTATCTTTATCTTTTTGATTAAGTCTTGCATGTCTCGGTTGTAATTGATGGAATGACTCGATTCAATGATTAAAACGAACTTTCAGGAGGTCCTATGAATCCATGGCATGACGTATCGATCGGAGATAATAGTCCTCATGTTGTTCCCGCTATTATTGAGGTTCCCAAAGGCTCTAAGAACAAGTACGAGCTCGATAAACCCAGTGGAATGATAAAAGTGGACCGAGTGCTCTTTAGTTCCGTTCATTATCCTGCAAACTACGGCTTCATTCCACAAACCTATTGTGAAGACAACGATCCACTGGATATTCTCGTTTTAGGCCAAGAACCGGTCTACCCCATGTCAATAATGGATGCAAAACCCATTGGCGTTATGAAAATGGTCGACCAGGGGGAGGCTGACGATAAAATCATTGCCGTACATCTCCACGATCCGGAGTACACTCATTTTGAGTCTATTTCACAGTTACCGCCCCATCGCATGCACGAAGTAAAACGCTTTTTTGAAGACTACAAAACGCTCGAGAATAAGACCGTTGAAGTCCAAGAATTTCAAGGCCCCACCCACGCCGTGAAGATCATCGAAGACTCCATCGCCTTTTATAAAAAGAAATTCAAAAAGAAGAAGTAAGCTTGAGTCCTCTCTTTAGGAGAAAGTATTGAAACTTAATTCACATTTTAGGAGGAGGCTTTTAAAGGACTCAGTGTCTAAAAATGAGACATTGGAGTTGATTCGTCTCTTTATAGATTTGATTTGAACGTGGCATATCTTTGGCTATTAAAGCCAGTGGAGGTTTCTATGAAACTATTAAAATTGTTAAGTATTTTATTTTGTACAGCAATATTTTGTCAGGCAAATGCCCAAGAATCACTTCCTTCGGACTCAGGAATTCTGAAAGCAGACTCTCCCGTAATATCTACGAAGGGGCCAAGCCTTCTCAATCAAATTGAACCGATTTTTGGTTTGAACTCTTCAAACCTCGCAGTGACCAGTGACGATAATAATCGAACGGGTTTTACCTTAGGTGTTCGCATGCCGGGATTGAGAATGAAATCTTTTGAAACGGGTTTACTCATAAACCAAAGGGGAGCCCAGGCAAATAATAACGAACTAGAACCTCTTCAATTGACTTACTTGTCTATTCCAGTCGGTGTTCGTTTGGCCCTAACAGGCAGCCAGAATCGCGGACTCTATACGCGTATAGAATTACAACCCTCAATTCTGATTGGACTTGAAGGAGCGACGACAACGGCTACAAACCGTCTCAATCGTGATCAAATTGAAAGCGTAGATGCCCTTGGAGTTTTAGGTTTGGGTTATCGCATTCAGCAGAAGGCTGGTCGAAGTATCTTTCTTGAACTCGCGTACGAGCGCGGCTTAATGGATCTCAATGGAGATTTCGCTGGTGTTTACTACAACCAGTCGGTGACTACGTCTTTAGGGATTGATCTCTAATTCGAGATTAGTTTTCGGGTGCTCCGTTTCTAATCCAAACTTCAATGAGGCCGAGCTGTGTTTGACTAATCGGCCCACCATTTCCTCGAGGCATCGCCACTGGATCTGCAGGATCAAAAATTCCTAGGTAAGTTGTCGCATAGATCGGACTCGTAAATGGGTCCGTTCCATTGACTTGAGCTCTTACACCCGTGTAGTTACTGAGGTCGACACCACCCAAGGCTTGATCAACGTGGCAGGCCGTACAGTGTTGAGCGATAATGGGTGCGATATCAGCCGTATAAGTAACATTAGTGGGAGTCGGAGTTGGATTGGGGCCACCGCCTCCGCCACCACCGCCGCCGCCATCATCGTTACCCATATCGAGACCTTCGATCCAAGTTCGAACGGCGTTAATATCAGTTTGTGCCCAGGCACCACCTTCTGAGGCAGGGGGCATAATTTTAGAGTCTGTGGCTTCCATATAAAGAATCATTGGAGATGTGTCGGGAAGGTTTTCGCTGACCCATCCGGCTTTCCAAATGTCAGCACCGGTGAGTGCTTTAAGAGAAGCAGGAAAGTCACCTTGGCCTTTGTGGCAGGCTAGACAATCGTTAGTCAATTGAGCCGCTATAAAAGGATCTAGAGAACTGGTCGCATTGGGAGGCACAAAAGCGCTCGCTGCAAGACCCTCTTCACCATCGTGGACGGGAGAACAGTTTTGATAAAACGTAATTAAAAATAATCCCATAAGGGCGAGGGTTAATTCTCTCAATTCCCTACTCCTAGAAACTCAATCAAACCGCTAACAAGATTTAATAGCTTGTTTGTCACCTTGCTTAGGACGATGGTCCTAATGCTACCCGTTAAATAGAATATCAGACCCACAGAAAAATTTCTCGACGAAGAACCATAAGTAGCTACCTACGACTCATTTTGAGACGGAAAAAATTATAAACTGTTAGCTGATTAGACAGAGGGTGTGATTTGTGAAAACTATAGTCAGCAGTAGAACTTACCTTACGTTAATAAGTCTCACTTTGATCTTCGTAACGAGCGTTTTGATAATTATTTCGACAGCCGAAACTGCCTCAGCCGAACCGTGGATTGCAAATCGTTTTGCACAAAACTGTGCCGGTTGCCACGCGCCTGGAAGACTCAATAGAAAACCTAAAGACCGTCGTTGTACGCTCTCTTGCCAGGGTTGCCATGTTAACCCCAATGGCGGGGGGTTAAGAAGTCGTTACGGCTATTGGACACAACAAAGATGGCTTCGTTCATTTTATTCTAAGACCATGTGGAGTGACCGCGGAACGGCGCCGTTTAAAAAACAGAAATATAAAGTAAAGCCGAGTAAAATTCCAAAGGCAAAGCGAAAAGCTGTTAAAAGAATTGTCCTCGATTACGAAAAGGGTCTACCCCATGTTGAAACAAATACGATTGGTGTCGACGAAAAGTACTGGGACCGAAGTGAAAAGCACTATGCAAAAACAGCTCGAACAAAATTCCAAGATCTTTACCGAATTCCTAAGGGTGATCCACTTCGTGAAGAAAGGATCATGCCTGTTATTGCCGGTGGTGACTTTAGATTTTTCTACATTCAAAATGATGGTGACTCGATTGCCAATGAAGATGATCCAAGAGCGACGTTATTTTGGCCGATGGCCTTTGATATCGGAGTTCGGGTTCGACCCATTCGAAAAAACTTACAACTCGTATTTGAACACCGGTGGATCAATAGTTTAGGAGAAAGTATAGATTACCTCTATACCACTGGAAACTACGGGCGATCTGCCTATGCTCTTGTCGATGAGTTACCCTATAACACCTATGTTATGTACGGTCTTTTTAGGCCTATGTTCGGTAACTATCAGCCCGACCACAAAAGTTTGGCGCAAACTATTTCGGGGCTCAGTTATAACAACTCTTCTTTTAAGGGCTTAAGTATCGGATCGGCACCTAACGTGCCTTTTGGAAATTTGACCTTAATAATGCCCAATGAAAATGCCGGAGTTATTAGTGCAGCCCGAAGTGAAGGGATCGTCGCGAACTTAGGATTGCGATTTGTCACACTCGGAGCTTCGGCAACCCTGTCTTACTGGAGTACCGAGAACGTAGATAGTAACTTGAAAAAAGAAATGTATTCTCTGACTGGCGGTATTCAGTGGAAGAAGTTGACATCAAATATTGAATTTTTGCGAGTCAGCCAAGAGTTTGCTCCGGGAGCCAGAGATGCTGGTAATGTCTATACCTTAGAAAACAAGTATCGATTCTGGCGTGAAAACTATGCTGTATTTAATTTTGCTATTTCTAATGTGGCTCGAACTCTAAAACAGGGGAGTGCCACAGAGATCATGCTTGGAGTGCGATCTTTTTGGCTCAGTGGAATCGAGTCGGAACTTCTTTACATCACAAGAGATGAAGAAGTTGGTGGAACGGATATAAGCGACAATTCGATTCAGTTCCAAGGTCACTTTTACTTCTGATCAAGAAATCTATGGGCGAGGGTGGACTCTCTTTTATTGGCAAAGCCTTCGCGTTTCTCTAGATGAAATCCATTTTTAAGTAGAGCGCGTTTTAGTTTTCCCGTTGCTGCATAGGTCGAAAGACAGCAGGGATCTTGAGTGTTCAGCTCAATAAGATCATTGAGAAAGTCTTCGGTCCAAAGCTCAGGAGTCGTATTCGAGCTAAAGGCATCGTAAAATATACCATTGAATTTTTCTTGGGGCCGAGCACTTTGATTGAGTGCCCCCCGAATAACCATATCCCCACGATCAAAAATGTTTTTTATTTGGTCGTCAATTTTAGATGCCGGCAATGAGAAGTGCTCGCCGGCGCGATCCAGTATGTTTTGGTAAACGGAATTTAATTCAGTTTCTTGGTTTTTTTGAAATCGAGTTTGAAAAGAATCTCGCAAAAACTCTACTGATTCGTAGGAGAAAACTCTAAGTTGGCAGTGAGGGTTTTGTAGTTCAAAACAGGCGCAGAGAATTTCATTATAACCAAGACCTAAACCAATGCTGAGAACATTGGCCATGCCCCTAAAATCTATAAGAGAGTCTAAAACGGGTTGGTAAATAAATAGAGTTTCTGTAAAGGCACCGTCGCGACTGTGCATGAGTTCACCATAGTCGCCACTTGGATTTTTAAAGCAGAGGCTCGGGGAGCCGTCTCCGGTCTCTTGGATTTTATAGTCAATTTGGTTCACGCCCCTAGTGCTAATCGGGGGGCTCTGATCTGTCCAGAGAAAATAGTAAATACATAGAAATTTCAGACATTTACTAAGCTCCTTGGGGCCTTAAAAAAGTCCCCCTCTGGGCTGTGAATTGTGTTATAAGGTTCGGATGGAATTTGAGCCAAACAGACAGAATACCGAGCCTGAGGGACTGATCAGGGATTGGGAGGGGAAGCCCTACAATCCGATCTCTCTTTTTTATCGGGGTCTTTTTGGCAGTAAAGTGTTCAAGGTGCCTGTGGCTCTTGCCGATGATTGCCCCAATCGTCGTGGCCTTAAAGGGATGGAAACCTGTAATTTCTGTGATGTTCACGGATCTTTTGCCTATCCTGAAAATGCAAATAAAGAATTGAAAGAGCAAATTGATCGCCACATGAAAAAAGTTGGTGAGCGCTGTAACACCGATAAGTTTCTCATTTACTTTCAAGCTTACACGACAACTTTTTTGCAATTGAAACGCCTAAAAGAAGCTTTTGATATTGCATTATCCTATGACAATGTAGTGGGCCTGGTTGTGGGCACGAGACCCGATTGTTTATCACCGGCGGTTATGCGCACCTGGGAAGAGTATGCCCAGAAAACCTTTGTCGCAGTTGAAGTGGGAGTCCAGAGTTTTGATAATAATCAACTGGATTGGATGAAAAGAGGGCATGATCGTCAGCAGTCCATTACTGGTTTACATCGAATTAGTGAGAATTGTCCGAGTATTAATTTGGGAGTTCATCTCATGTTCGGTTGGCCGGGAGAGCAAATCGAAGATGTTATCGAGGCCGCTAAGATTTGTAATCATCTGCCAATTCACAATGTGAAGCTCCATAATTTACACGTTTTGAAAGATACACCTTTGGCAGAACTACACGCTCGCGGCGACTTCGAGGCCTGTAGTTTGGACAATTACTCAGCTTATGTCGGAGCTTTTCTTGGACATTTGCGCCAAGATATTGCTGTTCATCGTCTGGCAGCCCTTGCTTCACGATGGGATGAGCTTGTTGCGCCGGATTGGGCTCGCCATCGCATGCGAAATTTTCAATACATCATTGATTATTTAAACGATCGCGATATCTTTCAGGGGAAGAGTTATGAGGGGCAGGACCTCGAATACCAACGCAAGTTGATCGAAGGTGAGAATATCTCCTACTGGTCCTCTTAATTATATTCAGAAATAAATTCTTTAGTAAAGTAGGAGACGGAATGGGCCCTATCTTTGAACCCAAATCTGAATCAGAAATCAGACAACAAATTATCTGGGTTTCTCAGGAATTGCGTAAAAAAAATATGCTGGCCTCAGCCGATGGAAATATTAGTTATAGAATCAGTGATGAGCGAATCCTGATAACTCCGTCAGGTTTGCCAAAGTCGTTCATCAAAGAAGAAGATATCGCGGTTATCGATATCAACAATAATATTCTTGAAGGTAAGCCCTCTAGTGAAAGAATGATGCATTTAGAGGTCTACAAGAAAGCTCCACTTGCTAAATCAGTTGTTCACGCCCATCCGCCAAGAAGTATTGCTTGGTCTATTGCGTTTCCAGATGCCAAGGAGCTGCCGATTGGCGCAATGTCTGAACTCATTTTGGCTGTGGGGAGTGTTCCTATAGTTAGTTATGCTAGACCTGGAACCGTAGAAATGGGTACCAACCTCCATCAATTTCTTCCCGGAAATCGAGTGATGATTCTCGCCCGTCATGGGGCCTTGAGTTGGGGTGAAAGTCTTATTGAGTCTTTTTGCGGGATGGAACGCCTTGAGCACTCCGTTGAGATATTGTCAGCGGCCCATCAACTGGGAGCCATTTCTGAATTAGATGAATTGGAACTCTCCGAGTTAAAGAAATTAAGAAAACAATTAGGGGATAAGACTTTATGAAGGAGCTTCTAAGTACGGCGCTCAAGCAGACAGCCGATGGGAAATTATTAGTACTCGATCAAACGCAACTCCCTAAAAAAGAGGATTGGATTGAGGCAAAGACGCCCGAAGATATGATTCAAATTATTTACGAGCTAAAGACTCGAGGTGCTCCCCTGATTGGAGTGGCCGCTGCTTTGTCATTGGCTCAGTTTGTTCGTTCTGGTTGCAGCTTTGATGAATTTAAAGGGGCCGCAGAAGCCCTTCGCAAGGCCCGCCCCACGGCGGTGAACCTTATGAATGCCATCGACCGTCTATTGTCTAAGGCTGAAAGCACTCAATTTAAGTCCGATGAAGTCATTGCGTTGGCAGAACAAATATTTGAAGAGGACGTTAGCCTTTGTGATCGAATGGCCGATTTTGGTGCGGAGTTGGTTCAAGATGGAGAGGCCATTCTCACTCATTGCAATACCGGGGGCTTGGCCACCGTAGGTGTTGGAACCGCTCTTGGAGTTATTCAAAGAGCCCACGAGCAGGGTAAGAAAATCCATGTCTTTGTCGACGAAACGCGACCCCTTTTGCAAGGTGGGCGATTGACCACCTGGGAGTTGCAAAAGCTTGGGATACCTTACACTTTAATTTGCGATAATATGGCAGCTCACCTCATGCAGTCCGGTCGCGTGCAGAGGGTTTTTGTGGGAGCCGATCGTGTTGCCTGTAATGGTGACTTTGCCAATAAAATTGGAACCTATGCTTTGAGTATTGTTTGCAAGTTTCACGGTGTGCATTTTCATCCAGTGGCACCTGTGACGACGGTCGATTTTGCTTGTAAGACAGGAAAGGACATTCCTATCGAAGAGCGCAAGGCCTTTGAGGTCAGGGGAGTTCGTGGAGCTTTCGGAGACGTTGAGTGGTCACCGAGTGAGTCTCCTGTGTACAATCCTGCCTTTGATGTGACTCCAGTCGGTAATATCAGTTCATTTGTTTTTGATTCTGGCGTCTATTCGGGTAAGGATATAGAGCAATCTGATTTTGTAGTGAAACTAAAGAAGGGAAATTAGTTATGTGGGCCATTATTGGTGGATCTGGGTTTGAAAAATTTGATGGATTCGTTAAAAAAGAAGAGCTTTCTCGAGAAACTCCCTTTGGCCGGTCTTCAAGTGGAATAAAGAAGGTTGAGGTCAAGGGTACAGAATGTCTTTTTCTTCCACGCCATGGTGAATCTCACGAGGATCTTCCGAGTGAAGTTAACTATCGGGCTAATATTTTCGCCCTAAAAAAATATGGAGCAACAAAAATTCTTTCGGTCTCGGCCATTGGAAGTCTGGAAAAAGAATTAAAGCCCGGAGATATGGTCGTTCCCAGTCAATACATTGATCGAACTAAATCACTTCGTAAAACCACCTTCTGTGGTGATGGAGTCGTTGGTCACGTTTCACTTGCAAAACCAGTCTCTCCACTTTTTGTAGAGAAGTTACAGGGCCTTGCTAAGAAATTTGATTTTGATTGTCACTTTAATAAGACCTATGTTTGCATTGAAGGTCCTTATTTTTCGACCAAAGCTGAATCCATGAGTTATAAGCAAATGGGTGCTAATATCATTGGTATGACTAACTTTCCCGAATTTGCTCTGGCGAGAGAAGCTGGCTTAACTTATCTTCCTTGTTCATTTGTGACAGACTACGACTGTTGGGACGATAGTATACCCCATGTGACTGTCGAAGAGGTTCTTCAAGTGATGAGGCAGAATAATGCTAAAGCCTTTCAATTGGCTGAGGCTGTTATCCCTGAGAATTGGGAAGCTGATCCAGCCGATGTTATGGGTGGTTTAAAAACCAGTCTAATGACTCCCATGGATGCGATTTCCGCAGAAAAGAAAACCTGGTTGAGTACGCTTCGAGGCGAATAATGAAGTTGTGGGCCAAGATTTTAGTTGGTTTCATTTCATTCTCTGGGTTTATTATAGTTTGTGCGCTTTTCTACAGCTTTTATAACTCTTCTGGTATCGAAGAAATGAAGTTTCGAACCCAGGCTAAGATTCAGATGAGAGAAGCTAAGGCTATCCTCTCTGGTATCGTGCAAAGGCAAACTCTATTTCGTGCTCGACACGGCAGCTACGTTTCTGACCTAAAACTTCTTGGTTATAAACCTAAACTGCCATTAGTTTATAAATTTGGTTTTGCCGGAGCCTATGATCCACCGGGTTTGCGAAAACGCTTTTCGAATGAAGATTACGATCCAAAGAGAAAAGACTCTGATATTCTTTTTAAGGGTCAGTACCAGGAGTCAGCAAACTACCCCGAGGTGAGTGTGGCCGATATGGCGCTTTACTTCTGTCCACGTTGTCACATCGACAATGACTCCTATGTAGCCATAGCTTTCGCCAATTTAGATGAGGATGAAGCTTGGGATGTTTGGATTGTGGATGAAGCTTGGGATGTTTGGATTGTGGATGAAGCCAGAAACTTCACCCACATATCTAATGATTTAGAGCTTTAATTGCCTCAAAGAACAGTTTTACTTAAAGAGAGAGTTTAGGCTCGTAATCCTCGTCGGCATAGGGAGTGCCATCGGGACCGAGTTCTTCAGTTGGAGCTTGTTCGGCTTTCCCCTGAATAACGGCCTCTACGCGAGGAGCGAAACACTCCTTCCATTCACCTGTGCGATTAGCAGTATCGTTCGGATCGTAGAAGAAAAGACGTTTCTCACCAATTTTATCAGTAGTGACTTCGATCGGACCTTCAAAGTACTTGAGGTTCCGGATCAGAGATAGGGTGTTATCCTCATCTAAGTTCCAGGTTCCGAAGTCAACTCGAGTTGGATTAATATCGATAGTGCCGTCGGCATTGGCCATATGCTTTTGCATTTGCATGTTTCCATCGGCATCAAAATAAACGGCGACTATTGAGTCAACGGCGTCGCATCCGGTTTTATCGTCATCGTTCGCATCGCAAGGTAAAGTACACCACGTAGTTTCAACGAGGGCTTCACTCACGTTAGTCACTGTAACAACGGGATCCGGGTTGGGATCAGTGTCGGCAGTCTCGGTCTTTTCGCCATTCCCGCAGGCGTTAACGAAAGCTAAGACTCCAATAAGTAGTAGAATAAAAAGATAAGTACGCATCCAAACCTCCCTAATGCAGATATCCCTAAACCAGTCCTATATATGTACAAATTCTATGCCCCGGTCTTTGCCCACTGTCTGCGACTTGAGCCCAGGGCACTTGAAATAATTTCAATGCCGCAGCCCCACAAGGAGTGTCACTTCGCACCTTCCTTTATCCCCCCTTTTCCTTCGAAGTTCACCGGTACTTAGCTTTGCTCTGTCTTTTTGAATAATCCTGCAATTTTGAGTTCCGCAAACCAATCTGCCTCAGGGGATTTTCGGTATAGATATATAGGTCTCTCACTCTTATTTTACTCCGAGAGATATAGAATTCTCTCAAACAGTCCTCGGCGGTTAGATTGGCTTTAAATTAAATTAGAATATGCTCGTCCTAAGATTTTTTATCAGGGCCTGCGGAACTCGAAATTCCATATCTCTCGGAGTAAAATAAGACCGAGAGCCATATACCGAAAAATCCCCTGAGGCAGATTGGTTGAGGACTGTTTGAAAAATTGCACGGCATTATTCAAAAAGACAGAGCGAAGGGTTCTAAGTACCGGTGAACTTCGAAGGAGAAGGGATAAAAAAAGGACTGTGTGGGTGACACAGTCCTTGGAGTGTTTTGCGTATTAGTGATTGCTACTCGTAGGCATCAAGGGGCAGGCAAGAGCAGTGAAGATTTTTGTCGCCATAGGCATTGTCCACGCGATTGACTGCGGGCCAGAACTTATGGGTTCTTACCCAGCCAAGAGGAAAGACGGCTTCTTCTTTCGTGTAAGCGTGATCCCATTTAGCCACAAGATCTTCAAGGGTGTGGGGAGCATTCACAAGAGGATTATCGTCTTTCGGCCATAGGCCTTTTTCAACTTTATCAATTTCAGAACGAATAGAAATCATAGCTTCAGAAAAGCGATCCAGTTCGGCTTGGGATTCTGACTCAGTCGGTTCAATCATAAGAGTTCCTACAACCGGCCACGACATAGTCGGTGCGTGAAAGCCATAATCCATCAATCGCTTGGCAATATCATCAACCGAAATTCCCGCAGACGATTTAAAAGATCGAACATCGAGAATACATTCATGGGCAACACGGCCCTTACTTCCCTTGTAGAGAACTGGAAAACTGCTTTCGAGGCGACCCGCTAGGTAGTTGGCGTTGAGGATTGCAATTTCAGAAGCTAGTTTCAAGCCCTCGGCGCCCATCATGGTCATGTAGGTCCAAGAGATAGGAAGAATTGAAGCCGAACCGAAGGGTGCTGCCGAAATGGCGCCAACACCTGTTTTGGGGCCGGCTAACTCATTCTGCTCGTGACTTGGAAGGTAAGGAGCTAACTCCTTTGTGACACCAATCGGGCCGATTCCAGGTCCGCCACCACCGTGGGGAATGCAGAAGGTTTTATGCAGATTAAAGTGCATAACGTCCGGACCAAAAGTTCCGGGCTTACACAAACCGATCATGGCATTTGTATTAGCTCCGTCCATATAAACACGGCCGCCGTTGTCCTTAACCAGTTGGCAAATCTCTCGAACATTTTCCTCAAAAACTCCGTGAGTTGAGGGGTAGGTAATCATCAAAGATGAAAGATTCTCTTTGTGTTGTTCTGCCTTGGTTTGTAAGTCTGCGAAATCAATATTCCCTTGGTCATCACAAGCAACGACGACCACTTTCATTCCTGCCATGACAGCAGAAGCGGGATTGGTTCCGTGGGCGGAGCTTGGGATGAGGCAGATATTTCGATGAGCTTGGTTATTAGCTTCGTGAAACTTTCTTATAGCTAAGAGTCCGGCGTACTCACCTTGGGAGCCAGCGTTGGGTTGTAGAGAAACATTAGAGAAACCAGAAACTTCGGCCAACATATGCTCGAGTTCTCGAATCATTTTTAAATAACCCTTAGTTTGGCTGTTGGGTGCAAAAGGGTGGATGCGCCCGAACTCTGGCCAAGTCACAGGAAGCATCTCTGTCGTAGCATTGAGCTTCATTGTGCAAGAACCAAGAGGAATCATTGAATGAGTCAATGAGAGGTCTTTTTGCTGAAGGCGATGGAGGTATCGCAACAATTCAGTTTCTGAGTGATAGGAATTAAAGACCTCTTGGCTGAGGAATTCCGTTTTTCTCATGAGACTTTTAGGAATTGTCGCAATTTCAAGATCGCTGATATCGGCGAATTCGGGAGTGAGATCGTCCTGACCGGTGAAAATGCGCAGAGTTTTAATAACGTCATCAAGAGTTGTGGTCTCATCACATGAGATAAATGCAGAAGTACCCTCAAAAAAGTAGTTGTACTTATGCTTCTCAGCTCTAGCCTTGATTTTACTACTATCTTTTAAGTTAACCACTTTTAAGGTGTCGAAAACTTCTTCTGTTTCAAATTCGAATCCGGCTTTTTTAAGTGTCAAAGCCAGAAGGTCAGTCATGCGAGCGATTCGCATAGAGATTTCTTGGAGTTTTTGTGGGCCGTGGTAGACAGCGTACATGCTGGACATAACAGCGAGGAGAACCTGGGCTGTACAGATGTTACTCGTGGCCTTTTCGCGGCGAATATGTTGTTCTCTTGTTTGCAAAGCGAGGCGCAATGCGGGTCGGCCTTGTGTGTCTTTTGAAACCCCAACGATTCTTCCTGGAACTGATCTTTTGTGCTTATCACGAGTCGCGAGAAAGGCTGCGTGGGGGCCGCCGTATCCCATGGGAACACCAAATCGTTGTGTGCTGCCAATAACGATATCAGCACCCATTTCGCCTGGAGGTTTTACTAAGCAAAGAGAGGCGATATCGGCTGCGACAATCGCCAAGGCTTCGGCTTTGTGAATGGCTTCAATATTTACCGTGAGATCGCGGACATGACCGTTTCTTCCGGGGTTCTGAACCAGGCATGCGAAGTAATCGCTTTGTTGGTCAAGGTCGTTAATATCGATGAGCGCTACTTCAATAGCTAAAGGAAGGGCGCGAGTTTTTAAGACTTCGAGTGTTTGAGGAAAAATATTTTTGTCGACTAAAATCTTGTTCTTCGGGTTTCTTCTCTGTAAGTGGTAGGCGAGAGCCATGGCTTCTGCCGCTGCAGTTCCCTCGTCGAGTAGCGAAGAGTTACTGATCTCCATCCCCGTTAATTCCATGACCATCGTTTGAAAGTTAAGCATGGCCTCAAGGCGTCCTTGAGAGATTTCAGCTTGGTAAGGAGTGTAAGCAGTATACCAACCTGGGTTTTCCAGGACATTGCGAAGGATCACCGATGGAGTCAGGGTATCGTAATAGCCCTGGCCTATCATAGAGCGTGCAACAACATTTTCATTGGCGTAGGATCTGAGTTTTTGGAGAGCTTCTACTTCGCCAAGGCCGGCTTGAAGTTCCATGCCCTCGTGACTTCGAATTCCAGCGGGTACAGTTTCACCGATAAGACCCTCGAGATTCGAAAGCTTCAGAGTTTTTAGCATGGCCTCTTGTTCATTCGGATTGGGGCCAATATGACGATAGACGAATTCTCCTAGATGGCGCTCTGGTAGCGACTTTGATGGCTTTTCAGACATAGATTTCCTCCAGTTAAGATCTATGTACCATAAAGCAGAAAATCACTCTACAAAATAAGCTCTGAAGGGGGATAAATATGCAGAATTGCGCCCTAATCTTGCTCAGGGTCGATGTTAAATGAGGGGTTGGTTGCGTCGATAATAGAGACCCCCGTGTCGTATTCGATCATGGTATCAAACTTAGCCTGAGTCTGTGGATCGTGAGCGTGGAGGCGACGGACAATATCGTTAGTCTGTCTCAGGCGGTCGACGAGACCTTCGATCATCGAAACGGCCCAAGAGGGGAGTTCGTCTAAAAGTTCTTGATAAGAATCTTTTGAGACCATGATGGCGCGAACCGGACTCGTTGCTTTTACCGAGGCCGATCGGGGCTGACGATCGATGTGTGCAAATTCTCCGACTGAATTACCAGCACCAGCCCGAGCCAGTATGACTTCGGTTCCGTTGGGTAGAGTTTTGTAGATACTCACCGTACCGTCTTGGATGATGTAGAAATGGAAACTCTCCTCCCCCTCTTTAAAGAGGATGTCACCTTTTTGAAATTCCACCATCTTGAGGCGGTCATCTGCCATCGAAAAACTCCACGTTGATTAGGTTCAGTCAAAGCTCCTTAATTCTAACACTTTTTGCGCTATTTTGACTTTTTTCTTGTTGTTTTCTTTTGAGTCGATAGCTTTTTAGTTTTGCGAGAACCAGCAGCTGCCTTGGCAGTCGTTCTCTTCTTAGCAGCTTTCTTTGTGGTTTTCTTCTTCTGCAGCTTAGTCACCTTTTTCTTTGCTTTTCCGATGGCTTTTTTGGTGGTCTTTTTAGCTGTTTTAGACTTTTTTCGAATCGCCTTGGTGACCTTCTTTTTGTTGCTCTTGGCGGTTTTCGTCAGTTTATTGATCGACTTCAGGGCCTGGCTTTGGGTTTTCTTGACCGATTTGAGAACTGAAGTGACTTCTTTATCAATCTTACTTTGAGTCTGTTGAAGTTGCTTCAGTAGGCCATCGATTTGTTTTTCAACATAGTGAAGCTGTTCCTTCGCCGAACTTTCAACATTCTTGATTTGATCACGAGCTGATTTTTGGACCTTCGATTCTAGTTCTTTAAACTCCTTAGTCAGGCGCTGAACCTCTTTTGTAATTGAATCAAAGTTAGCAAGTTTCGCCAATTCGCCTTTTATTTTATCAAAACTAAAGTTTCGGGCCATATCATCCTCCTCATGTCAGGGACAAGCTATCAATTCGAGTGACAAAGTCTCAAGTCTTTTGTTAGTTAATCTTCCTGTATTTATGTCAAAAGAGAATTTAAATCGGACAAGCTATCTCGAGGACCATTGGCGTCCCTATCCCCAGGCCCCTGGTGGGGCTGTTCTCGTTTCTGAGGCCCTTCAGTTAGAGTCGGGAAAGCATATTGTTGTTGGGAGGATTGCCAATAATAACAACACCTTGCAGTACTCTGAAGCAGAGATGAGTTTTGCCGAGGTGGTTGAAGATGCCCCCGAGAATTTCATAAAAAGTATGCAGGTCATCCCAACAGCTTGCTTAGTCGAAGGTGATCTGGTTTGTACCCTCGTTGAAAGAGTCTCTGGATTGAGCCAAAGACGTTCTCCTTTTTACTTGCTCGCGCCTTACCGGAATGGGGCTCAAGCTTCGGATAAGCCCAAGGTAAAAACCCTTAAAGACTGGAATCGCTTTTTGGGCTTTGTTCGTCAGTTTTTTGAAGAAAATGGTTTTTTAGCCATTGAAACTCCCTTTTTAGTTCCCTCGCCGGGGACCGATGCCCAAATTGATGGTTTCGAGGTAAGAGCCCTGGGAGTTAATAAAGAGCAGTCTTCCTTTTACCTTCCGACGAGTCCAGAGTTTTCACTCAAAAAAGCTTGGGCTATGGACTATCCAAAAATATTTGAAATCAAAACCTGTTTTAGGGACGAGAGTATTACCGCTCTTCATCAATTAGAATTTAAAATGTTAGAATGGTACGAGGCCCTCGCCCCATCGGATCACTTAATTGATCGACTGCAAGCTTTGTTCGACTATTTAAAAGTTCAATTAAATCTCGAGTTAAACAGTCAGTTTGTGGTTAAGACTTGGAAGCAAGTTTATGCAGATCTTCTCGATTTTGATCTCAAACCAGAAACTTCTATTGCAGAGCTAAAAAATCTTGCGACTCAGTTAGAGATTCACTGGAGTGCATCGGATTCATGGAACGATGTTTTTCACAGGATTCAAATTGAGAAAATAGAACCTCTCTTCAAAAGTCTTAAACAACCATTGATTGTTAAAAACTTTCCTCCCAGTCAGAATACATTTTGTCGAATGACAGAAGAGGGTTGGGCTGATCGCTTTGAACTTTATTGGCGTGGCGTAGAACTGGCAAACGCTTTTAATGAGATCAATGATCCTCAAGAACAAATGCAGAGAATGGCGCGCGATTTACAAGAAAAACAAAGAGACAATAAGACTCTCGTAGCTTTTGATCATGAGTTATTAAATTCTTTGTCGCAGGGAATGTGCCCGGGAGCGGGAATCGCCTTGGGCCTCGATCGATTGTTCATGCTATTGTACAAAAAGTCTGACCTGAAAGAATTCAGGCTCTTTCCTCAGAATTAATCCGCTTTTGGATCTGTATTAATGTCTTCTTTGAGTTCCTTACCAACCTTAAAGAATGGTAATTTCTTTTCGGGAACATTAATAACTTCACCCGTTCTAGGATTTCGTCCTTGGTAAGCATCGTAGGCTTTGTTGGTAAATGACCCAAAACCTCGAATTTCAATTCTGTCATCTCTCATCAGTGCCTCAACCATGGAGTCAAAGATCGTATTCACGACGGTTTCAGCTTTGACCCGTGTGATATTTGCTTTTTCTGCAATGACATTAATTAGATCTGCTTTGGTCATTTTTAGCCTCTCGTTGGGTAAAAACACTATGGGTGTAAAACTCTCAGCTAGCCCAATTCGTTTCTAAATTATTGAAACTACTTCAATTATAGGGAAAGACTCAAAAAGGTCCATAAAAAAGCTTTAAGTTCCTGAAATTCCTGCTGAAAAGCTGGGAATTAAGGCGTGCGTTAAGACAAAAGCCGGTTACAGGCAGCGATCATCTGGTACAAAGCCTCGGGCGTAAATCTCGGTCGTCACAATGATTAGAGTACAACTAAAAATCCACAGAAATGTAAATGCCGAGCTCGAAAAGGTATTTAGAAAAAGCCCTGATATATGAAAGACAATTAAAAAGTGAAATGCGGAATTGAGCATAATACTTTGCCAAGAAAAGATTCGCGGAACGAGCTTTAGAGAAGCCGTGGCTTGGTAAAGCACGCTGAAGTTAAATAGAAAATAGAGTACAAAGCCAAAAAGGCCAAAATTAGAAAGTAGCGTAAGGTAACTATTTCCCTCAATTCCACTCATTTGAACTAAATTGAATTGTCCAAACCAAAGGTTATTTTCAATGACCTTTGCCTGTTCAAGGAGAACAATGCGTGTTGATTCGCTTAAGGCGTTTTCGATTTGAACAGCCGATGCCACATGACTTGGTGATAGAAAGAAGAATAAGCTGACTGCGAGTACCGCCATCGCCGAAATGACGAACATGCGATGTCGCGAGGCCAACATAAGAACAATCCAAGTAATGCAGAGGATGAGCCAAAGTCTAATTTCGGGCCATAGAAAAACGGAGTAACTAAAAAGTACCATGAGTGACAGGTAGATCGTTTTTTTCTGCCAACTCAAATCATCACCAGTGTTGAAGCACTGGGCGAGAAAAACCAAAAGGGGAATTCCCAGGAGGGATATCTGTAAGTCGTTGTTAATGAGAAACCACTCGTTCACATCGGCGGTCTTAAACAGTCCAAAACTGAAACTCACCCACAAAACAGAGGCAGCAATAATCCAACCGCGTGTAATTCGTCCCATTGAAGGAAAAAGATCTAAACTGTAGCTGAGACTATACAAAAAAAGCGGAGTGAAAAGCAGAGTCCAATGTTGCGAGCTGAGGCTCTGCAAATTGTCGAGGTCCATGATTAGAATAAGGCTATATATTTGCCAGATTCCGAGAAGGATGTCTCCGCCTAATCGAAAAGCCTTAAATTCTCTTTGCTGGGAGGCGAGGTCGCAGGTCATATAAACTGCAAAAAAGAAACTGAGTAGAATCAACGAAATTAAAAGAGCCCATGAGTTAAAGAAACTAGCTAATCCCATGGCAACGAGTATCGAGGGAATTGGGGATCCGAAAAGAGATTTTAGAACTCGTGGAAGCCGCGAAGCTTGATTTTCAAAGTGCTCCGAAGAGAAGAGCCAGCCCATTTTTTGTCGATGTCTTACGCTTGGTGAAATCCAGTTTTGCATGCCAAAATTAAATCAGTGATTGGCTGTGCTTTCAAGAAGAGAGTGTTGAGAAATCGGTAAGTACTTTTTCGAACGCACTAAAATATCGTAGTAAGAGTTAATAGTTTCGTTCACCATTTTTTCGAGGTTGTAGAGATTGTTCACTTTCTCTCGCGCTTTCTCTCCCACCTCTCGAACCGGGATTTGGTTAGAAAAAATGTTAATTAAAAGGTCAGAAAGCTCCTGATAGTCTGCGGGGCGAATGAGAAACCCATCAACCGAGTCTTCAACAACCATTGAGATTGCGTTGACCTCTGAACCAATGATGGTTTTCTTGAGGGCCATAGCGGCCATCAGACTAGGGTCTAGTCCAGTCGTTCGCGAAGAAAGGTTTACGAAGACATTGGACATTCCAATATAGGCCGGCAAATCTGACTCGGGAACCGCGCCTGTCAGAATAACCTTCGAGCCGAGGGCGAGAGAGAGCATTTCGTACTCTATGTTTTTAAAATAGGGTCCTTGGCCGATGATAATAAGTCTTGCCGATGATTTTTTAATACAAACCTTTTGGAAGGCTCGCATGATATTAATGATCTCGAACTTCTCTGTCATATCAGAAATTGTTACAACGATTTTTGCAGACTCATTGAGTCCCAATTCTTTTCGAAGTTCCTCTGAGCGTTCGGTCGTGTCGAGATCGAGAGGCTCAAGTCCGTAGGGAATTTGATAGGTTTTTAATTCGGGGTACAGATAGTAGCGCTCCAAAACAATTTGCTGTCTCGGTGTCGTTACGATGACTCCATCGGCGGTTTTAAGGAGTTTTCTATCGTGAGCGAGGAAAGTACTTAGAAATTTATATCCTACAGATATTCCCGTTGAAATCATGTTGGGCAGGCTATCCTGGGCCATTCCCAAAAGAGAGAAGATCTGCGACATTTGCGTGCATTCAACGTCATAAACTATGGCCGTTTTAAATTGCTTTTTATGGGCGCCAATCGTAAACGCTGTTGCATCAAGGCCGTGAACGATATGAAAAGGCTCTTCTTGGTGTAGCTCTGTAAATTTTCGCAGAAGGTTGCGAGTGAAGTAATTGCTTCCGCGATTGGGCCGTGGATCCTCTATGAAAACCAATTTGATACCAAGGCCTTCAAATCGGGCCATGTTACCGGGTTTAGACTCTGTAATGATAGTTACTATGTGACCCTTTTTAGAAAGTTCCTGAGCAATTGGCCAAAAATAGCTTTGTCTGGCGAAGGGACCGCTTGAAAAGAACCTTCGAGAGACTATGCAAATATTAAGACGATTAGGTGCCTCATCTCTTTTATTAAAAAACAACTTTATGCGCTCCTAGACGAAAGAAAGTCACAACTGGAACAAAAACAATATTTCGGTCATAATACTATCTGTTTTTCCGTTTCAATTCCACAAAAGGTTCATCTCTGGTGCACACAGATAGCATTATCGAATTACGATCGGTAACTAAGGAGTTCTCCGGACTAAAGGCTGTCGATCAAGTCGATCTCAATATTTCTGATGGCGAAATTTTTGTTCTAGTAGGGGGATCCGGAAGTGGCAAGACAACGACCTTAAAATTATTGAATGGATTGTTGAGACCAGATTCTGGAGAAATTCTCTATGAGGGAAAGGCCTTAAAGGATTTAGATATAGTATCTCATCGAAGAAAAATGGGGTATGCCATTCAAGGGTCAGGTCTGTTCCCGCATATGCGGATTGTCGATAATGTCGGAGTCATTGCTAAAAGAATCGGTTGGTCGAGGCAAGAAATTTTAAGTCGGGCGACAGAGCTGTTGGAGCTTGTCGATCTCGACCCAAAGGACACCTTAAGAAAATTTCCACATCAACTCAGTGGCGGACAACAGCAAAGAGTGGGGATTATTAGGGCCCTTTTTCTATCGCCTCGGGTTTTATTGATGGACGAAGCCTTTGGTGCGTTGGATCCAATTACCAGAAAAGAAATCCAGAAAGAATTTCTACGGCTTCATAAAAAAATTGGATTTACTTCGGTGATCGTAACCCATGACTTGTCTGAAGCTTTCAAATTGGGAAGTCGAATTTGCCTTATGAACAAAGGGAGAGTCGAACAAGTGGGCTCAGCAAATAGTTTGTTACTGAAGCCAAAGAGTCAGTACGTAAAGGATTTCGTTACGAGTCATTCTCCAGGTCAGATGCTCGAGGATATCGACCTTTATTCGGTGATTAATACTGATTTGATTCGGGTCGAAAAACAGGGAGACCGGTTTCGAGTGTACCATATAGAAGAAGCTAGAGTCCTTAAAGAGAATTCAAACTACAAAGAAGTTATTCAATTACACAATGAATACGGTCAGTCTCTGATTTATCTTTGCCATCAAAATGGAAGTCTCGAAAGTGTCTTTCAAAAAGAGGACTTTGACGGCGCTCAGAAAGCATTGAAGTTACCTCGTCTGGCTTCAACTCAGAATTTTCTAGAAGGCTTGAGAGTCCTCATGGAGAGCCCGTCGGCACAGATACCTGTGGTCAATGAAGAGGGTGTTTTTAAGGGAGTATTTAGTGAGCATGCCATTACCACACTTTAAAAAAACAAGAAAAAATCAATTGGCATTTCACCTTTGCTCATTTCTCGGGCTTTTGACCCTTTGGATTTTACTCCCTCTATCTAGTCACGCTAAAACTTATGTGGTCGGCAGTAAGACTTTCACCGAAGGATTCATTCTTTCTGAAGTAGTCGCTCAGCATCTAGAGGACAATGGCTACAATGTTGATCGCAAGTTCGGTTTACAAGATCGCCTTGCTTTTGCATCTCTAGAGAATGGCTCAATTGACTTCTACATTGAATACTCGGGTACTCTTGCTAAAGTGGAGCTTAAGGCGCAAAAAAATATGAGTTTTGAAGAAGTCGCAAGCGCCATGGCCGAAAAAGATATTTTACTTTTCGCTCCCCTCGGTTTTTCTAATACCTATGCCTTGGCCGTTCGCAGGGAGTTTGCAGAAGAGAACAACCTGAAGACCATTGAAGATCTGCGTGAAAAGAAAATCCGAATTAGCTTTTCTAATGGCTTTTCGCGAAGAGACGATGCCTATCCCGCAATTCGAAAAACCTATGGACTCAATTTAGAGTTTGAAACGATCGAGCATGGGTTGACCTACAAGGCTCTGACAGCCAAAGCCACGGACATGACCGATGTCTATTCGACCGACGCGAAAATCAAAAAGTATGATCTCGTTTTGCTCGAAGATACTAAAGGAGTTTTTCCGTCCTATGAGGCTGCAATTTTGGCCCCGCTTGATCTAGATCCCAAGGTAAAGACCTTGCTAGAAGAACTCTCAGGAAAGATTGACGATGAGTTGATGACCGAAATCAATGGGTGGGTTGAGTTTGAAGGTCTTAGTTTTTGTGGTGCTGCAAAACGTTTTCTTACGCAAAATGGGATGGGTGATCCCGATCGACGTTGTGGTTCTAAATTTGACCTCGTTATGATCGGAAAGCAGACGGCTGAAACCCTCTATTTAACAGGGGTTGCCTTGATCGCAGCAATTCTTCTATCGATTCCCCTAGGCATTCTTTTGTACCGTTTAAAAATTCCAAGCCTGACCCAGCCCATAATTTTTACTTCGGGCATTTTACAGACCATTCCCTCTCTTGCTCTTTTGTTTTTTATGGTTCCCATTTTTCAACAAACAGGGCCCTTGCCGGCCATCGTTGGCTTGTTTTTGTACAGTATCTTGCCGATTCTCCGAAATACACTGACGGCCCTCGAAAACGTGGATCGTCGACTGATTGAAGTGGGTGAGGGCTTGGGCCTCAAATCCTCTGAAGTTTTAAAACTCATTGAACTGCCCCTTGCGGCACCAGTTATTCTGGCAGGAGTTCGCACAGCTGCGGTGATTAGTGTTGGTACCGCTACATTTGCCGCTTTCATAGGTGCTGGTGGCTTGGGTGAGTCCATAGTGCAGGGCCTTTCCCTCAACGATAATACCCTCATGCTTCAAGGGGTGATTCCGGCTTCTCTTTTAGCAATCTCTATTGAAGTCCTCTTTGAACTTTCGGAACGCTTTTGGTTTGCCGGGCGACAAGCCAAGCAAGCCTAGGTCCTTTGACAGATTGAGACGATTCCGAGTTTCGCTAAGCGTTAATTACATATACTTTTGAAATGCCTTCCTTTTAGTCCGTTTTATTCTCGGTAAAAAATCCATGTAGTAATGAATAACCACAGTTTGTGGTGAGATTCATTGCGCTGCGGGAAGCTCTGATCTATCACGGTCTCCGGTTAGGTGGGAGATCGATGATCAATCAACAAAAAGAAAACAAGATTCATAAGGGAACTGAAGAACCTTTGCTTAATAATTTGCGATCAGAATTGGAGCGCAGAAAGAAGGTGAATCCTTCCTATTCTTTGCGAGCCTTTGCCAAGTCCCTAGAGATGGATGCGAGCAATCTCTCAAAACTTCTTTCGGGGCAAACTACTGTCGGCACGAAACTTCGAATGAAGCTCGCAAAGAAGTTAGGAATGTCTGATGAAGATTTACGCCACTTTGGTTATCTCGAAGGGCAAGTTGTAAAGGATAGTGACTACATTGAACATCAACTTGATCACTTTAAAGTAATTTCTGACTGGTATCACTACGGGATTTTAGAGGCTTTAAAATTAGACGAGTTTCGAATGGATCAGGATCACAAGAGACTTGCTGAGCGCCTAGGGCTGACTGAAGAAGAAGTCGAATTGGCAGTCAAAAGACTGCTCAAGCTAGGACACCTTAAGATTGATAGTGAGGGTCGCTATGTCGATGACGAAGTGAACTCTTCCAGTATTTTGAGTATCGATACCAGTTGTGCCCATCGTTCGAACCAAAAACAGATTTTAAGTTTGGCGATAGAAGCCCTCGATGAGACTCCAATTGAGCAAAGATCGCAATCGGCAATGACGGTTGCGATTGACTCAAAGAGGTTGCCTGAAGCCAAAGGGATGATCAAAGAGTTTCGTCGAAAGTTAGCGCGGTTCTTATCTGACAGTAATCATTTAGATGAAGTTTATCACCTTAGTGTGAGTTTATATCCAGTAACAAGGTCAAGAAAAGGAGATTGATATGAAAATGAAAATGTTGTTAGTAGCCTTGGTTGTATTTGGTAGTGTTTCGGCTTTTGCAAATCGCGAAACGGGCGGAGGCATGAGAATCACTTCTTCGGTTTACGTTATGTACACTAGTTTTGGTGCAGGAACTGATTATGAAACTGCAAAGTACATGAACTCATTAATTGATTCAGTACTTGAAAAAGGTTTAGTCAAAAAGATGAGTACTGAATTTTGGGGATGGGAAGGGGAAACCACCCGTTGTGTGACCTTCAGAGCCTCACCTTTTGAGTCGGAGCAAACAATAGGAGCCGCTCAACTTTCTAGAGACTTTATTGCAGCTCTTGCGCCGCGAATTCTTGCCGATGCTCAGAGTAATGGTCAAAGAACTCGAGTGTTTCTTGGTCGTGACTGTAATGACATTAATATGGCGACGGAGCAAGATCTTGGAGCCTACCTTAGATAAGTACTAGCCGAAATCTTATTTTGTGCATAAAAAGAAGTCCCTCGGGACTTCTTTTTTATTATCAGAGTCTGAATTAAGGGAGTTGAACTTCAACAATATTATTATTGTTAGTTTCTTGGTCATAGGTCGACTCAACAAGGGTAATTCGACCTCGATTGTTTTCGATTAGATCGATGTGCACAAAGCAGAATACAAAATTTCCAGTGTTGTTGTGAACGTGGAGGATCCGTGCTGGGCCATCATCGTCAGTATCCAGGCCTAAGACGTAAATTGTTCCAGAGTTGCCACCGACCTCTTCTAATTGTTCCTCAAATGTATAGTCCTGTCGTTCAGAAACATTGACGATGCTATCGCCTTCGTCGAGTTCGATGGAGCCAAATTTTTCATTTCTAATTTTAAAGCAATCATCGATGAGTTTTTGATGAGCCTGTGGATCTTTATTTCCAGGCTGGTTGCCCGGTTGATTTCCTGGTTGGCCCGGATCCTTGTCGGGATCGAGATCGCCATTTGGATTTTCTGTTTCAACTTTACTCAATGAATCCTTTGCATCGGAGAAGACAACTCCTGAACAGTTTTGAAAAGCGAGGATCATTGGTATTGAAAAAATAAGAATTAAAAACTTTTGCATTTAGGCCCCCAAAAGCCCTTTTGCTACCCTCTCTTTGAAAATGCAAAGTCCATGCTAACTAGGGCCGAATTCAGTTGAGTACAGTGTAGAGAAGTCTAACAGCATCTGAAGTTTGAAGACTGTTTTTACATCGGGGTGAAGAATGTTGAGTTTGTATAAAGAGCTCTATTTTAAAAGCACTCCATTCTGTTTCAAATCGATACATAATAATTCTCGGTCCTTGGACTGGATCGTGCGTGTCATAGAAAGTTCCGCTATCGGTAGATAATCATTCCTGTAGACTTTGTTTATCTTTAAAAAAGGACTGATGAATGAGCACAATTTTTGATTATAAAGTGGGTGAGATTACGGACTTCTTTTCACAAATGGTTCGGTTTAATAAGACGCGAAAGGAAGCCGGTGGTGACTGGGTCAAATTGGAAGTTTATCTGAGATCGGGTCAAGTGGTTGCCGGTTTTCCAGTTGTCTATGAGGGGCTTCGATCGGGAGCTCGAGTCTTGATGGTCAATGAACCGACTAAGACTGATATTTTCCACTCGATGGCTTTTTTTAATGTTTCAGAGGTTTCATCGGTGAACATTGCTTATGCACATCTTGTGACTGAAATTTTGACAGAAGGAAAGATCGGGATTCCTATCCCTAAGGAGGACGTTCCAACGGCTCTTAAATTAAAAAGACAGATCAAGGAACTCACCGATACGAGCATGAAAGAGGTTCGAATCAGCGCAGAACTTATGGATGCTATTGGTCCAAATCTTGGTCCCGTTAAACTCTACTATTTTTCTTTGTTTCTTAATGATTTAAATAGTGCTCTAGAAACCGTGAAGTCGGACCCAATGGGTAAAGAAGCTCTCGCTTCTCTTGACGGTGTTGATCTTGAAAGGGGTGATGCCATTAAGTTCTCGAAGGCAGGCAATACTTTAAAAATTGACTTTGATTTCAGTGCCCCCGATGGCGAGTACAAGGCACTCATTGTCGACGGTATCGAAAAAGCCCTCTAGGTCTTTGAGACCGGAAATAACTCATAAGAGGGGTGCCATAGCCCCTTTTCAAAAATGGTAAATTTCGCAAGACCTTGCAGTCTTTCTGTGTTTATAGAGCGGTATAAATATTGCTCAAATTTAGGGGATGCAGTTTAGGTTTCGATTTCTCTTTCTTATTTTATTAATGGGAAGCCTTCTTGCCTGTGAAGGTAAGAGAGGGCCAATGGGACCTAATGGACTTCAAGGCGATTTAGGGCCAGCGGGCCCCAGTGGGCTTAATTTAGAAGACGGCGGAACCTCTTCAGGTGGTGGAGGAGGATTTCTCCACAAAAACTCGAAACCATTGTTTAATGACACCCAGGAAGCTGTTGTACGTCTCCTCAGTCAGGCCTCAGAGGAGATTTTTCATCCATTGGGAAATTCCTGGTCCAAAGAGAAAGTCATTGAGGTATTTCAAAACATTCGAATTGAGCCAGATAAGAATCTGCAAAGAAATGAAAATGATGAACTTCTCTATAACTATGGTTATGAAGGAGAAGAGCCCTTTATCGAGGTTTTGAAGCCCTTTTTTGACTATTATTCGACGGTTCCCGTTCGAGGACCAAAAGGTGACTATTACTACCGAGTGCAAACTCAAATTGTTATTGAGCTACTTCATGAATTTTCTCACCTGGTGATGAAGCACCCAAAAGGAGATGTTTCTGCCTCTGAAGTAGAGAAAATAGAAGAAGAAGCCAGTCAGTTTGCCGAAGATTTTTTTATTTCTCTGGTAACTCAAGGATATATTTGTACCGGTGATTTCCTTCGAGACATGTTTGGGATGAAGCCACCAGAGGAAGAAGAGAGTGAAGAGCCGGAGGAAGAGTTTGTGCTTTGGGCTTTTTCTAAATATGGTGAGCGCGGTCTCGTTTTTAAATCCAGTTCTTTGCTGCCTATCATCGAGCGACTTCATGAAAACTATGGTCAGGGGATAGAAATTGACGACCTCAGTTTTTTCAGGGAAGAGTCGGGCATTTTGACAGCGGTAAGTAACGGCTTGCAGTTTCCCCCGGCGCCGAAGTTTGAGAATTTCTTTAATCACCTGAAAGATGATGAGGAAATTTGGCAAACCATGGTTTATGCCAATTCTCCCGAAGGAGACACTGTTGATACATTTCAAATTCATAAGTATGAACAGGGTTTTGCCGAGAGTCAGCCCCCCTTAAGTGGTGGTTTGATTAATCGTTTGGATGCAATGAACAGAACCTTATTTGGATCAGAAATAAGAGCTGATTTCGAGGCGAGTACTCATCGAATTCAAATTCCTTATGCAGGACCTGGAGAATCGATATATCGATTCAAAAATACTCTACGAAAAACAGTCACAGTGGATGCAACCTCTCGCGAGGATGTTGAAGCAAATCGGGTTGAGCAGGCCGAACAACAGTCCCAGTTAAACTGTCAACCGATGTTGGTTCCTATCGAGCCAGTTCCAGTTTGGTAACTCGATATTTCAAGATATTAATCTTGTCACAAATAATTTTTTACTAAGGTCCCTATTGCTTGCATTCTAGAGGACTTTAAAGAAATCCAGATTATGGCAATAAATTGTTTCGACTGATGAACTTTCGATAGTCTCGAGAAAGTTCTCGACCCACTCTACAAGTTTTGCTCGGAGTTCTTTAGCATCGGACTCTGATAGACTGGCGACAACGGTGTAGTGAAAATTCTCAGGAGCCCCTTCGCTCACTGAATTGAGGGCTTTGAGACGCCAGTTCGTATGGTGTTTTAGTAAGTCGGGTGAGCCTTTTTTTAAGTGAATATGGGTCGGCCCTGGTACAAGTCTTTTTCTTTCGAGTTTTACAAGACCAGTGCTCAATAAGAACTCTGTAATCTCTGCCGCTTTTGATCGATCTAAATCAAAATGCTTTGCAAGATCTTCGATCGAGCGAACTGAGGACAGCGAAACGGCAATGTGAAAGGCCATATAATACCAATTCGAATAATAAATTTGCTGATCTTCTCGATTGAGAAACTCTTTGATCTCGGTGGTCTCTTCCACACTCAGCATTTTCTCTTGGTAGTCTTTTATTTGACCACCATAAAACTTCTTTAGTTTCGGAGTACTGGCTCTTGAATATGAAACCAGTAATATAAAGAACTCAGTTTCTTCGGTGGATAACTCAAAGAAGTGAGCCGCGGCAATGGCTTGCTCCGGGCTCAGGTCAGCCCCTCCTTTTAGAACCTTTGAAAGATAGGTTTGCTGGCATCCGATGGCATGGGCCAATTTTGATTTCAATCCGGTTCGAGAGCCCGAACTACCGATCTTACTAGATAAAAATTTCAAATAGTCAGAATATTTGTAAATCATAAATTATTAATATCACTTAGTATTATTTATTTAAATAACTATAAATTAATTAATAATTACTTATTTATTATATATTTCATTGCGCAATAATGCAATACAGCATATTTCCTTTTTCAGGTTTTTTAGTAAAAGGAGAAAGTAATTATGAAAAATTTAGTACTCGTTTTAATCAGTCTTATTTCAATTGGATTTACCACTAATTTTGCCCATGCAAAATCCGCTTGCGAGACTTCTCGTGAACGTTTTGAGGACATTATTCGTGCTGAAGGTGGAAGTCTCGAAGTCTACTATGACTGTGTGATGTCTGATGACAATGGTGGCTGCAGTGATGAAGTGAAGGATGTCATCTATGATGGTTACTCTTCAGAAATGGTATATACAATCATAGAGTTCGTTGGTGATTACAAGCTTTGCAAAATCTTAAACGACTAATGGAGACCATTTCTTGAGAGGCTTTAAATAGTTTTATTAACACACGCCCCCCTTTTCCCGGCCCGTTTATAGTAGATTGTAAATGCGGCTGAGATCGCTCTCCTGAGATTGATAGCTATTTACTTCAGTTAAAAAGCTATCGTCTCGGGGGAGGCCCTTTTCGTCGAGAACATCAATATCCATTTGTTGAGCGAGTCGAAGATAAAGGTGGTAGATCGGGGAGTGTTTCTTAATTTGATCGATATAAATGGCATCGATTGATGAAATCATGGACGTTTGTGGCAAGAGATGATCGAGGTGAATGAGTTGCACGCGATCTCCCAGTGGCCATTGATTCAAGAATGATTGTAAGTCTTTTAGTTTTTGTCCTTTAAGCTTCTTTAAATTTCCACCGAGCAATAAACTTTTGCCTTCGCAAGACAAGTAGCCTGTAAAGGTTTTAAGGGATTCTGGGTTTTGCGCAAAGTGCTCGAGCTGAAAGGGAGCCCAAAGATAGTGACCTGAGGTTCGTATCATTAGCTGGTTTTGCTCAGCTTCTTTTAGAGAAAGAAAACTCAAAGATGGATCTAAAGTTTCAAGATGGGCCCTAAAAGAATATCGCTTTAGTTTTTTCCGTAGGTCTTCTTCGATGGCACTGGGGCAGGTGACCACCTGGCTTGAATTCATGAGACTGGCAAATAATTGACTACTGAGGTCTTTGGAATCTGAAACTGATGTGACAAAAGAAGTATCCTTTAACATCATTCGCAAACTCGACAATAAGTTGAAACCGCCTAAGAACCGTCCCGAGCGGGAATGGCGTGAAGGAAAAAAGTGGATGATCTCTGGTTTAAAAGAAAAAACCAGGGGAATCACTCGGCTCACTTCTATAAAATTCCAGGTTTTAAATGCTTGGAGAAGCTGAATCTTATCGGGAAGAGGTGGAACATTTCGCGGATCTTGCCACTCGGTAATGATTTGAACTTTGTGACCCAATTGATCGAGTTCAATGGCCGTTGAGTAACTGAGTAGACCGTTAATATTTACATCAGGCGGAAAGTGATCCGTGATAATCGTAATGTTCATCACAAAACATTTAGCAGGTCCTGCAAAATATTTCTATTCGCATCGGGGATATCGAGAGTTTTTAACTCTTCCGGATCGATCCACTTGAGTTCGGTGTGGTGAATGGATTTTGGTTCACCTTTCCAGAAATTGACCTCGTAGAAGACTAAGAGAATGGCCACTTCACCATAAGAGTGGGATGAAGCCAATTTGAGCTCACCAATGTCGGCATCGATCCCCAATTCTTCGTGGAGTTCTCGATGCAGCGCTTCTTTTGGCGTTTCATTGAGTTCGATCTTTCCACCGGGAAACTCCCATTGGCCGGCTAAAGAGTGGCCCTCTGGTCGTTGTCCCACCAGAACCTGCTTGCCTTTTTTAATTAATCCCGTAACAACAGGTATCCAAACTGGACGTTTCGAAGCCATTCGTAAAGAATAGTTCAGAATTTTACCCCTGTCATGGAGGTGGGCTCTTGACCCATGATGCCATAAAACCAGAAGTCCTAGAAAAGGCCAAACTTTGTGCGGAACAGGGGTGGAAGGCCAATATTCGATTTAAAGATGGCGAAGATTACCGGGGTGCTTTTATTACGGCCGCCGATTTCGAAAATGGAGCTGTACAAATGGAGCGGATCGGTGAGCGCCATCAAGAACCGAGATTAGTATGGCTCAAAGATATCGAATCATGGACACCGGATTGGTCCTAGTCGACCTCTGTTTCTGCAGAATTTTCTGATCTGCAAATTTCTTCCAGTGAGTTGGTCCAAATATCAGACTCCCCAAAACTCATTCCAGCCTCGATTAAAAAACGAGTAAAGGCATCAGTCGCACCCGAATAGACTCCCTCATGCAAATGCGTACTATTGTATTCGTAGTCATACTTCCAAACGTAGTTTGGTTTCATCAGTAATAAAAATCGAAGCATAACCTGGGTTCGGTATTGATAGTCATGAGTTCTCCAGATGCCGTCACTGGCAAAATTCATAGGCAGTCCAGAAAAGTAATTACTCAAACGATTTTCGTGGACGTGGAACCGAGGGTTCAAGCTCATCTCGTTCATAAACTCTCTACTCAAATCATAAACTTTATTTTCGTAGAACTGATCAAACCAATCAGATGGGTAGACATAGGTTTCATCACTTTCTAAAAAACAGAGCTTATTGAGAAGGTATGTCTTTTTTTCTTCTGATAGGAATTGATAGAGGTTTTGCGCATCCTGGCTCGATTGATGGATGGAGATCAATGCGGTTAAACGGGCATTGGGCATGTTTCCAAGGTTTCGATTGGGATGCCAGTATTTGTTTTCTACGGAAAAATTGAGGAGCTCCGATTGCAATTGTGAAAGGTTTTCTTCGGGAAGTTGGCCACTTCCATTTAATGTCTCGATGAGAAGTTGAGTTTGGTGATATGATGGAGGAATTATATCTCCTATAAAAACAGCATCTTCATCTAAGTCGGCAGAGTGGTAATAGGGAAAGGTAAAAGTCTTGTATAAGTCGAGTTGGTTATAGCGCTCATTATGGGGGGCGACGAGATATTTAAATACGATATAGGGATGAGCTTTCAATAAAGGGGCATAGAATTTTTTTATTTTTCTTAAGACCTCTGGAGGAAAAGCCCTGTGGTAAGTAGCCGCTTCTGATTGAATTGCGCTATTTAGATCCTTAACGCTAATAAGTCGGTCATCTTCGCCACCATAAAATCCAGGCCATTGTGGGTAGGAGTCCCAGTTATATTTTGCTCGACGCAAATCATGGGGTTTTTCAATTTCGATAGAGTATTGGGTGCTCGAAGGGGTATGACATTGAAGGCACTTTGCCGGATTCGGTTTTGTTACCAGGTAAACATCATTTTCAAATGCGATATCACCTTCTTCTAGGAGATTATCTTCGAGATAGTCATTTCTTTTTGCGGGATCATAGTCTTTCTTAAATAGAATTTCGCGATATCTTATAATTCCTTCGGCACTCATTTCTGCAGTTTCAATGGCATCTTTACCGGAATACATTTCGTGACCATTATTGAAGGTCACAATTAGGTGAGCGGTGTCACCAAAGAGAAATGCTCTCGGCCCGAGAAGGGAGGCTTCGTGAAGACTGTAAGAGTTGTAAGCAAGCGTGAAGTTCTTTTTGTGGGCCTCAGGAAGTATACGAATAGCGTCCGGGATGTTTTGGGGCTGTGCCGCTTGAAGGGCATTAAAATAGTTTTCGAAGCGATAAAATTCACTTGTCACCCCAGAAGCATCAGTCTCTGGCGCTGTATTGTAGGCTTGTGCTGAGCTTGCGCAAAAAAGCAATGCCATACAAATTAGGGATCTGAAATTAAATACGTTCCTTATCAAACCAAAACCTCGTTTTTCGGAGTGGTAAGTTCAATAAGTATGCCCCGGGCAAGGGAAGCACAATGAAAGTGTCGTTGAAAATAGGATGACCCCGGTGGCTTAGTTAGTGCCAGTTCTTGAGTTTTTTACCCATGTTTCTGAAAAACTGGGGGCCTTCAATGACGAGAGCCGAGTAAATTTCGACCAGGTCAGCACCATTGGCAAGGCGCATGCGAATGTCATTTTCATCCATGATCCCGCCAACCGAAATTATCAGACGATCGCCCTTTTTCTCGCCAATGTAATTGGCAGCAAATTTCAATTTTTCAAAAGAAAGCTCTTTGAGTGGAGCGCCAGACATTCCGCCTTCAGAGGGAAAGCTCAAGCCGTTCACCCTATGGGTTGTTGTATTGGTTAAAACCCAGCCGTCGACACCGGACTCAAGCGTGATGTCGAGCATTTCAGAAAACTCTTCGTCACTACTATCGGGACTGAGTTTTATCAGGACAGGTTTCAATTTACTTTGCGAGACCCCGGGTCGACTTTCTAAAATGCGACTTATAAACGATGTGAGATAATCTCTGGTCTGTAACTCGCGGAGCCCCTTGGTGTTGGGGCTACTGATATTGACAACGATCCCATCGCAGTCGTCGTAAATTTCTTGCAGACACTGAATGTAGTCCTTTTCGGCTTCTTCGTTACTGGTGTTGCGATTTTTTCCGATATTCACAAAGAGAGGTATACTTAAAGAGCCGGCGTTTTTAATATTCTTTTTTAGGGCTTGAACCCCTTCATTGGGAAAACCCATCTTGTTCCACAGAGCTTTGCCCTGCATATTGCGCATAATAATGGTTCCAGGATTCGGTCCTTGGGGTAAGGGTGTCACTGTTCCGAGCTCCATAAAACCGGCCCCCAATTTGGGCCAGGCCTTGATGCATTTTCCGGTTTTATCAACTCCACCAGCCAGTCCAAGGCGGTTGGGAAATTTCAGTCCGCGCCACTCCAAGGGTTTCCAGTGGGGTGGTTCGTCGGGCATGAGAAGACTCAGGGTATTAACACCTATAGGAGCTAAATCGTGGGCGAGTTTTGCGGGAATAAGGGACCAGGGCTTAAAAGACATACTCTTTTAATAGTATTGGCCTACTAGGAATGCAAAAGTTTTTGCAGATTAATTGGGGAGCGATTTAGAAAAGCTCCCCTTGTAGAAATTAACGAGGGTAGAGACCGCGAAGGAGCATGGCTCTTTCAAGTCGTCTTGTGGCAACGGCCATCGCCGCCGTTCGCATATCGACTTTTCGCTCTTGAGCAAAATCCCACACTTGAGAAAAAGCTTTTGTCATAACCTTTTTCATATTGACGTTTACAGCCTCTTCATCCCAGAAGTAGTTGCCGATATCTTGAACCCACTCGAAGTAAGAAACAACAACACCACCACCGTTGGCCAGAATATCGGGTACACAGATGATTCCATTTTCGTGGAGGTACTCTGTGGCTTCGTTCGTTGTCGGACCGTTCGCACCTTCGACAACCGCCTTAGCCTTGATTTTCTTCATGTTACTCTTGTTAATGACGCCATCAAGAGCACATGGAGCGAGAATATCGACGTCGAGTTCTAATAGCTCTTCGTTACTAATTGAATCAGCTTCGGGATAGCCTGCTAATGTTTTATTTTCTTCGATCCACTTATCGACATCGGCGATATTCAAGCCACCTTTGCGATAAATTCCACCACTGACATCCGAAACGGCTTCGACCTTACAGCCAAACTCAGTCGCTTTATGGGCAGCGTGGGAGCCCACATTACCATAACCCTGAATGGCAATACTGGTGTCAGACATTTTCCAGTCCATGCGCGAACAAACTTGCTCTGTTATGTAAATCACACCGTGACCTGTCGAACTGTTTCTGCCGAGAGACCCACCGATTTCAATCGGCTTACCCGTAACAACACCAGGTTGTGCAAAACCAGATTCTTGCGAATAGGTATCCATCATCCAAGCCATGGTTTGGGCATCGGTTCCCATATCGGGAGCGGGAATATCTTTGGTTGGCCCGATAAAGGGACCAAGCTCAGTTGTTAATCGTCGCGTGAGATTTTGTTTTTCAGTTCGCGAAAGCAAATTCGGATCGACTTTGACTCCACCTTTAGCTCCACCAAGGGGGAGATTGAGAAGGGAGTTTTTGAAAGTCATAAGAGCGGCAAGACCAGCTACTTCACTAGCATCCACATCTTGGTGATATCTCATTCCACCTTTGTAGGGGCCAAGCGTTGCGTTGTATTGGACTCGGTAACCAGTGAAAACCTTAACGCTGTAGTCTTCCATTCGAACGGGAACACTGACCATAATCACTCGTCGCGGCTGACGGAGCCGAGTCAATACATTGGGATCACAACTAATCATGTTGGCAGCAGTACCAAGAGACGACAGAAAGTTTTGAAAGAGATCACCTTTCACAATATTTTCCACAGCTACCTCCGCTGAGATGGGTCAGATCAAGTTCTTTATATTATGGCGCTTCTACCATGCGATGAATAGGTGGAGAAGAGATTTTTTGGCCCTTTTACTGTGTGCCATTTTTTGGTCCTTTCTAAAGGCAATTTTAATTAAAATATGATCGAATCGAGAGCCTATGACACGCGCAGAGTCTTCGTTGACTTTGGCCTAAGGGAGTGAAAGAAGATTATATATGGCGCCACTTTCAGAACTTAAACAATTGCTCGTACAAAAAGATCAGTTAAAGAGCTGGATCGAGCAAATGAACTCAACGAAGGTCCTCATCATTGGCGATGTTGGTCTTGATGAATACCTATTGGGTCGTGTGCGAAGAATTAGTCCAGAAGCACCCGTACCTGTTCTTGAAGTGGATAAGCAAGAGACTCGACTGGGGCTCTCTGGAAATGTGGCCCAGAATATCTCCTCCCTCGGGGGAAAGCCCATTTTGCTTGCCGTTGTTGGTGCAGATGCAGCAGCCGATAAACTCAGGGGCCTTCTCAAAGAAAACGCTGTGGATGTTGATCTGCTCGTTGTCGACGAATCTCGCCCAACCACGTTAAAAACTCGAGTTATGGCGGGGCACAATCACATTGTGCGCGTGGACCATGAACGACGGCAATTTATCGACGCGAAGATCGAAGAAGAGCTTCTTAAAAACTTTCGAAAAGTTCTCCCTTCTGTGGACGTCGTCATTTTGCAAGATTATGCCAAAGGGGTGGTGACGGAATCCCTTTCGCAAAAAATAATTTCTGAAGCTCACGCTCAGGGTAAAAAAGTCTTAGTCGATCCCCATCGATCGAGCCCTTTGGCAATGTACAAGGGCGCTGACCTAATGACTCCCAATCACGATGAGTCATTGTCCTTGGCCGGTTATCAACTCGATGATTTGCGCTCCGACCCCGATTACATCGATCGGGTCGGCAAAAAGCTTTTAGAAGAGATCAACGGTGAACAGATGATTATCACTTTGGGCTCCGATGGTATGCAGCTTTTTGAAAACCAAAAGGCCTTTAACTTGCCGACCTTTGCGCGCCAGGTTTTTGATGTGACCGGAGCTGGAGATACTGTGATTGCCAGTCTTGCCCTCGCATGGGCTGCGGGTCTTTCTTTGCGCGAGGCCTGTGTCCTAGCTAACCTTGCTGCGGGAGTGGTCGTTGGTAAGGTGGGTTGTGTTCCTTGTTACGCGGCTGATTTACCCGAGTACCTGGATGCGATCAATGAGGGTCTAAAGGCCTAAAAATAGTGAAAAAATTTTCTAAATTCTGCCCAAAATTATTGTAGTAAAGAGAGGCCTCGATAGGACTAAAGAGGCTCGATTTTTAGGCGAAGACGTGTTAGTTTCCGTCGCTTATGAGATCAGAAGATTTAAACCCGCAAAATTTTACTGAGTTCGCCGATGAGGTCGTGCTAAAAGGGCGCGAAGAAGAGCCGCGCAAAGAAGACCCCCAGAAGGTGAACTTCTATGGCCTTGAATTGGACGACCTCAAGGACCTTCTCAAAAAATTGGGTAAAGAGTCCTACCGAGCCCAACAACTTTTTAAATGGGTTTACCAATCTCGAGTCACCGACTTCGAAGAGATGAGTAATATTTCGAAAAAGTTTCGCGCCGAGCTCCCTGATCTCATCAGCTTCGAGCTCCCCAAAGTGGTCGAGCATTTGGTGAGTAAGGATGGAACGCAAAAATTTCTTTTCGACGTTGGTTTTTCAAAGACGGTCGAAGCGGTTCTCATTCCCTCTGACGATCGACTCACACTCTGTCTTTCTTCAGAAGTGGGATGTAATATGGCCTGTAAGTTTTGTTTTACGGGTAAGCAGAAACTCAAAAGACGTCTTACTGCCGATGAAATAGTTGGTCAGTTCATGCAGGTTCACGATCGACTTAAAGAAGGGCAGCGCATTTCTAATATCGTTTTTATGGGAATGGGTGAGCCCCTTGATAATCCAGAAGCTGTTTTTAAAACCATCAAAGTTTTGCATTCGACCTGGGGGATGAACTTCTCGCGCAGGAAGGTGACGGTTTCAACATCCGGCTTAGTTCCCCAAATTCCTCTGATTACAGAATCCGGTGCTCGTCTTGCTGTGAGTTTGAATGCGCCCAATGATGAAATTAGAAACTTCATTATGCCCATTAACAAAAAGTACAATATCAAGAAGTTGATGGATGCCTGTCGTGAGCACACAAGCAAGGCTCGCGACCGAGTCACTTTTGAATATGTCCTTCTCAAGGGGGTTAACGATTCGATTGAACACGCCAGGCAGCTGCGAAAAATTATTCGCGGTGTGCCATGCAAGCTCAATCTCATACCTTTCAACGAGCATCCTGGAGCGGATTTCCACCGATCGGACTCAAAAGACGTCTTTCGCTTTCAAAAAGAGATCTTAAATACCGGAACCCATGTCACAATCCGTAGAACCATGGGTCGCGATATATTTGCTGCTTGCGGACAGCTCACTTCTCACTATAATGAGCATCCTAAGAAGCAAGAAGTACAAACCGGGATTCTCGGTTAAAGATCCTGGTCAAAAGGGGGAAAAATGTCTGATATTCTCGTCGTCGGAAGCCTTGCCTACGATACCATCTCTACACCAGAAGGAAGGGTTGACCGGGCACTCGGTGGTTCTGCTAACCACTTTTCGCTCGCAGCCGCTCAGTACGCTGATTTAAGAATCGTGGGTGTTGTCGGAAATGACTACCAAGATGCCGATCTTGAAAAACTTCGTTCCCGTGGAGTCGATACAGAAGGACTTCAAGTTCGCGAAGGAAAAACCTTTCACTGGGAAGGTAAGTACGAAGGAGCAATGAACGAAGCTGAAACTTTGGCTACGGAACTCAATGTTTTCCAAGACTTCAATCCCAAGCTTCCAGAAAGCTATAAAAATACACCCTATGTGTTTTTAGCGAATATTGATCCAGTTCTGCAAATTCAGGTTCTCGATCAAGTCGTTACACCGAAGTTTGTTGGTTGTGACACTATGAACTTCTGGATTGAAACCAAAAAGGACGACCTTTTAAAAGTCCTTAAACGGGTTGATGTGCTCATGATCAACGAAGGCGAAGCCAATATGCTCACGGGTCAAACCAATGCGATTGCCTCGAGTGAAGAGATCATGAAAATGGGTCCCAAGGCGGTTGTTGTTAAGCGCGGCGAATACGGTTTCGTATTGCGCTCACAAGAAGGTTATTTCATCCTTCCCGCTTTTCCGATTGCTCAAGTGGTCGATCCAACGGGAGCTGGTGATTCTTTCGCTGGAGCTTTCTTTGGCTATATGGCTAAAGAAAACAAGGGCTTTGACTTAAAAACCATTAAAGAGGCCTGTCTTCACGGTTGCCTCATGGCGAGCTTTCAAGTCCAAGGATTTGGCCTCACTCGATTAGACGCTCTAAAGTCTGAAGAATTCGAGGCTCGAAAGAAAGAGTATCTCAAGATAATCGCTAGGGACTAAAGTCCAGTCAGTTTAAGCAATTTAATATTTCATCAATATCAAGCTCGGCCTAGGTCGGGCTTTTTTCGATTAAGTGGTCCAGAATAGCTCAAATAGGCCCTTTTGAGGGTCTGTAAATCCTCGTCTCGTAAAAGAATTTATCAAATTTTCCGAAGAGTTATATGAGGATGAGCAAGAAAAGTAATAAAAAATCAGTTGATGAAGATTTGATTGATTTGATGATAGACGATGATTTTGAGAATCTTTCTTCTTCGGTGAAGGTGGAAGAGGATTCTTTTGATCCCGACAGGGATATCGAAGACGTGCGTTTTGATCAAGGCTCATCCGGTGAAGATGATAAGACCGCAGTTTTACAGGCAGAACCCCCAGACAATTTCAATAATGACAATAAGACCCAGGTCATCAGTGAAGACCAGGGTTCGTCAGCCAAACATGGTCGCAGAGACCTAGAAATCGAAGATGTCTCATCCTCAACCGAGACCAAGGTTTCCTATGGCGTTTCGTCCTCAATGCCTCCTGAAAAGACTGTTGCACCAACGGGTGGTGCGAGTGGTGGAGCGATCTTCACTTCGGCAGAAGCGACACTCAAGCAGAGTGAGCATTTGCGAGTGGCCCAGGCCCGAGTCAACGAACTCGAAACAGAAATCGAGCGACTCAGGCGTGAAAACGAGCAACTCGCTGCCGCCGGTGAAACCTTCCAGAGACTCAAAGATGAGTATTACTCGAAGGTTGAAGCTCTAGAGCTCGACCGCGAAGAAGAGAGAAAGCTTCACGCCGATGAACTTCGCCTCGCTAAAGAGCGATTGAGTGCTAAGGAGCGCGAGAGTTTTGATCTCCAGCGAAAAATTGAAGAATTGGAAATGCGCCTTGAAACGAATATTCGAAAAATTCGAAAGCGCGAAAAAGATCTCGAGCATCGACTCGAAATTGCGAAGATGGAAGAGATTGCGCTCGTTCGATCGAAGGATGAAATGATTCTCGAGTTAAAACGAAGAATCGACCGGCTTAAAGTTGAGTCAGAAAACTATAATAAAAAGAGTCAGCAGATTTATAAACAGTTGCAAGAAAAACACGAAGTCACGAGACGGGTTATTAGAGCCTTGAGAATTGCCCTCACCCAGTTAGAGGGAGATGAGGATTCCGTCGTGCCATTTAAGAAAGTTGAGTAGTTTAGATGTTTACGGACTTACTCGTATTTGATGACCAGCCTGGAGTGATGAGAGATCTCATTGAGTATCTCGAGTCCAAGGGCTATGGTATCGTTCGATGTGAGTCGTTCTTAGAAGCCGACGCTCTTATTCAATCGGGGAGAGTTGGGCTACTCCTTCATGGTGTTAATAAAACCAAGACCTATTGGGGAATTGTTGAAGATGTCATGGAAGCTCACCCGTTCTTTCCGATGATTCATGTCACAACTGAGGGATCGAAGCGTGAGATTTATATTCCAACAAACCCTTTTCATGAGATTCACCGGCCACTGACGTCGAAAAAGGATTTAGAGCTTAAAATTGAAAGGCTCTCTTTCTTATGTGACTTGGTCAATCGCTGGGCTCAATCGACTAATACTTTAGAAAACCTATTGTCGTTTCAGGCTTCCTTAGAAGGCCTAGAAAAAGAGGCCCTCACGGGACACTGTATTGAGTATTTATCGTCTCAGCTGGGTGCTGAGTACGCCATATGGTTCCCTGAAGGCGAACTTCATAAAACTTGGAAGGCCGTAAAGGACAAATCCCAGATTCCCCATGGTTGGAAGCCGAGCCGTCCATTTGATGATGAAACCCTGATTCGATATTTCTCCAGCTGGCCTTATCCAAAAGACAATCCGAAGGATATGACCTACTTTACGAATCCAGAGACCCATCGAAAAGACGCTCTCTTTCCGGTAGTTAATCCCAATACGGGGGAACTGTTTGGCCACTTTGTGATGTTCCGATTGAGTCGCCCGGGAGCTGATATGCTCTCAACTAATGGTGAGTATCTCATGCGTATTCTCAATCAAAGAATGCTGTTGTCGAGTAAATTTCAAGATGCCCGTCGTTTGACCTATACTGACGATGTCACCGGTCTTTATAATCAACGTTATTTGAATTTAATTTTAGACCAAGAAGTTTCCCGAGCTGAGAGGGCTGAGACAAAATTCTCCGTTTTATTTATTGATATTGATTTCTTTAAGAAGGTGAACGACTCAGGTGGCCACGTTCTTGGTTCAAGTATCTTAGTCGCCCTTGGTGATTTGCTTTCGAAAGCCATTAGAAAGACTGACTTTGCCTTTCGCTATGGCGGAGACGAATTCGTTCTCGTTCTTTCTGGAGCTGATACGGATCGGGCATGGATTGTTGCCGAGAGAATTCGCGATCTCATTTCGAAAACCGCCTTCCACGCCGAAGGTAGGATCACGAACTTGACCGTCAGCATCGGAGTTGCTACTTACCCGGTGCACGCGCAAACGGCCAAGAGACTTCTGGAAATGGCCGATGAAGCCATGTATGATGCTAAAAGAAAAAGTCGGAACATTGTTTACCTAGCGAGTTAAAAGAGTATGGAGCAAAAACGACAAATTAAACTTGTTGTGAGCGACATGCACCTCGGCAAGGGACGAGACCTAGAAAGTGGATCACTCAACTCTCTCGAAGAATTCTATTATTCAGATAAATTTGTAGAGTTTTTAAACTATTATAGCTCTGGCGAATTCGATAATGCCGAAGTCGAGCTCATAATAAATGGAGATTTTCTCAATTTTCTTCAGGTCGACTACAAAGGGCATTTTCTTTCTGTGATTACCGAAGAAGTTTCATTGATGAAGCTAAAAGGTATTATTAAGGGCCACAAAAAAGTGTTTGAAGCTCTCAAGGAGTTTGCAGCCAATGAAGATCATTCGATCACCTATGTCGTTGGAAATCACGATCAAGGAATGTATTGGCCAGCGACCCGAGCTTATCTCGATCAAGCCGTTGATCACGCTATAAAATACAAAAATTTAGTCTACTACTTTGATGGAATTCATATTGAGCATGGACATATGCATGAAGCGGCCAATCGCATTAATCCGAAGAAGTTTTTTCTGAGAAAAAATCTTCCGGAACCCATACTCAATCTCCCCTTTGGTTCCCACTTTTTTCTAGATTTCGTGTTAAAGATCAAGCAGAAGTATCCACACATCGATAAGGTGAGGCCTTTCAATCGCTTGATTCGCTGGGCTATGATCAATGAACCCTGGTTTACATTTACGTCCTTCTTTAAGCTTCTGGGATACTTTTTCAAGTCTATCTTTGTTAAGGATCCAAGGCGCCAGTTTCCATTTAGTCAGATACTTAAGGTTTTGTTCGAAAGTGCTATTTTTCCCGATCTGAGTGAGTCGGCACGCAAAGTATTGAATGATGATCGCATTCATACGGTCATTTTTGGCCACTCCCATGTTTACAAGTACCGTCAATGGAGTTTTGATAAAGAATATTTTAATACAGGAACTTGGACAGAGCTTACTTCATTGGATATTCCAAATATGGGGATGATTACTAAGCTCACTTATGTTCTTATTGAATACCCTCAAGTTGAGATCGAAGAAGATGTTGATGAAGGGGTTGCGGAAGAAAATGTAGAATCAATTCGCCCACGGGCGCGATTGAAGGAGTGGCATGGATACCACCGAATTGAAGAAGATGTGGTAGTGAGCTAGGTTAATAGGTTATGTGGAAAGTATCGCACAATTATTACAACGAAGAACGTCGGCATGTTGAACTTGTCGCTGAATCGATTGAGGAACTTAAAGCTTCAAAAGAAATTGGTTTTCTCAATTTTTTGGAGCGAGATGTTTCCAAGGATGCTGTGGATCGAGTCGGTTTTCTTCGAGATAACTACGACCAGTTAGCGGTTGTGGGAGTTGGTGGCAGTTCCCTAGGCTCTCGAGCTTTCTTAGAAGCTTTATTTACGGGCGGTTCAGAGTCGAAGGTTTTGTTTTTTGACAACTCGGACCCTTTGGGCTTCGAGTACCAATGGCAGAAGATAAAAGATCCAGCGAAAATCCACTGGTTGATAATTTCGAAAAGCGGAACGACGGCCGAAGTTTTAACTATTACAGATACCATTTCAGATTATTTAAAATCGTCTGATCTTGAGCTTTCAAAAAATGCAACGGTGATAACGGAGCTTAAGCCCAATTATCTCAATCAATGGGCTGAGCAAAAACAAATTCCAGTATTTGGCATTCCTGAAGACCTCGGTGGACGCTATTCCTTTTTTTCTAACGTTGGTTACTTCCCTTGCGCTTTCTACGGATTTGAATGGGATCAGGTAAAAGCGGGATACGAGTGGGCATTGAAACATAATGAATGTAGCGAGCTTATAGCAACTTCTAGTTTACAGTCCTTTGAAGAGAAGAAGCATATTTCTCAATTGTGGTTTTATCGCGATCGTATGGAGCGGTTTGGCGAGTGGTGGTGCCAGCTTTGGGCCGAGTCTTTGGCCAAGAAAACCAATAAATTTGGAAAAAGAGCTGTGGATGTGACGACTCCGATGTTTTGTCGAGGAGCTTCATCACAGCATTCTGTATTGCAACAACTGGTTGAAGGATCTCGCGACAAACATCTAATTTTTGTGCGTGTGTCTCAGAGCGAAACGGGAGGAAGAGGATTGATGAATCCCTCCCTTTCCCATGACTTTTTGCCGGTTAATGGTGGTCTAGGTACACTTTTTCAGGCTCAGGCTCGCGGAACGATTGAATCTCTTTGGGACGAAGAGATCCCTTCGATTGGTCTTATTACTAGTCAATTGGATCCAGGCTCTCTTTCTGCACTTTATTTAATCAAGATGCTCGCTGTTGCCTGTTTGGGCCAGTGCTTAGGTATTAATGCTTTTAACCAGCCGGGCGTCGAGTTGAGTAAGGCAAAAACTCGTCAAATTTTAAAGGCTTAGTTGTCTCTTGGCACCAATTCCGAATATAATTTAGGTAAGTGGAAGGTAGGCTTTGTCTAAGAAACAAAATACCGGTGAGGTCACCGAAGACATAGGAACAGACGACAAGACAACACTTGTTCAAGGTGGGACATTTTCTGAGCGCCTGTCTCAGGCATCTGAGATTCCTCCGAGCTTGGTGATGCTTGTGGGCCCGGCCGGTTTTGTCGGTAGACAGTGGGCACTTGATGGTGAAGATACGATCATAGGTCGTTCTATGACTTCCGCCATTTTCGTCGATGATAAGAGTGTTTCTAAGTCTCACTCTAAACTCACGGTGACCAATGGTGAAGTTCACCTAATTGACTTAGAGTCGACTAACAAAACCATTGTTAACGGCGACCCGATTGCTCCTTTTGCTCCCGTTAAATTAAAGAATAATGACCAAATAAAAATTGGAAATGTTCTTTTCAAGTTTCTCGAAGAGGGGAGTCTTGAGGCGGTGGCAAATGCGCGCCTTCAGCAAAAAAGTGAGAAAGATCCTTTAACCCATATTTGGAATAAGGGAGCCCTTTTGCAAAAGGGGCCCGAGGCATTTAAGCGCGCTCGACTTCTTGAAGTGCCTTTAAGCCTTCTCGTATTTGATATCGATTTCTTTAAAAAGGTTAATGATAACTATAGTCATGCTGCAGGAGATTTTGTTCTGACCGAGATCGCTGCAGTTATCTCAAGTGAATTGATTCGTGGTGACGACTTCTTCGCACGCTTCGGGGGCGAAGAGTTTGTCGTTATTTTATTCGGAAGCACTATTGAACAGGCTGATGAAATCGGCGAGAGAATTCGTGCGCGAATTGAAAACCATGATTTTGTTTATGAGAATCAAAACCTTCCAATCACCATATCTGTCGGCGTATCTCAACAAAATGACAATATGAAATCCTGGGATGAGTTATTTGCTCGAGCGGACGCCGCTTTATATCAGTCTAAGAACAATGGTAGAAACCAAGTAACAGTATTGTAACTAGAGAGACGTTTTAGTGAGTTCAGGCTTCGATGATGATGAAAAGACAGTAATTAAAACGGAAACGACTAAGTCGATCTCCCGTTTTGATGCTCCAGCTAGTCTGGTGATTTGGCTGCCGAAATCTCGTCGTGGTGAACAATTCTTACTCGAGAAGAACCTTATCATAGGTCGAAGCCTCGATTGCGATATTTCGATTGATGATACGAGTATGAGTAAACGGCACGCAGAACTCGTTGTAGGGGCCAAAGGGGCTTCTCTACGAGATATGCGTTCAACTAACAAGACTTACATCGATCGTGAGGCGATCGCACCCGATGTGCACATTCCCCTAGAAAACAACTGCACCATTAAAATGGGTTCTACGGTTTTTATGTTCTATAAAAAGGGAAGTGTCGAGGCTTCAAACCTGCCTTCGGTATTTAAGCAGGCCTATATTGACCCTCTTACAGAAATTCTCAACAAAAGGGCCATGAACGAGCGTGGGCCAGAGATGCTCGACAAGGCTGTGAACAACAATGTTCCATTTTGTGTTCTAATGTTTGATATCGATCACTTTAAAAAGGTGAACGATGAGCATCCAGAGAGACATTTTGCAGGTGATTATGTTCTTAAAGAAATTGCCTCGCTCATTCAAAACAATTTGATCCGGGTTGATGATATCTTTGCACGGTTTGGTGGCGAGGAATTTGTAATCACTCTCTATGGGGCGACTCTTTCTAAAGCTAAGGAAATTGGCGAAAGAATGAGAGCGACCATTAAGGAGCATCCCTTTCATTTTGGTGGTGTCGACATTCCCATAACCATCTCCGCGGGGATCGCCGAATACCAGGCGGGCGAAGATGATTTCGAAAAAATACTTCAAAGGGCCGATAAACACCTTTTTGTCTCTAAAGAGGGTGGTCGCGATAAGGTAACTGCTAAGTAGCCATAAATATTGAAAGAAATGAGCCTGCTCGAGAGCCTCCTAGAAAACAGATTCTGTTGAATCTTCCTTTTTTCATTCATTAATGTCGTCCCCTTGCTATAAAAGTTTCAAAGACCTCTATAAATATTTTCCAAGACCACTGCTCTATTGAGTTGCAACGCAATGCATAATAGTTCTCCTCCCAGCCCTATAACCCCCTTAAGGAGGAACTTAATGAAATTGATGAATGTATTGGTTGGAATTCTCGCTCTTGTTGTTACTTACACGGCTTCTGCTGGTTCTGAGCAACTTGGTCGCGCTGTAAATCTTTATGATTGCGGTAGCCAAATCACTTTAAACGAAGCTGGAAACGGTGACTTGTCTGTACAGTTCACTAACATCCCTGAAAGATGTTCCAACTTCACTATTACTGCTACTTCTGGCGAAGTGATCAAGCAGTATAAACTTAAAGGTCAGTCTTACACTCTTAGCAAGAAAATGCTTTCTGCTCTTTCTGCTGACTGTCGTGTAAACATGGAAGTTCACAGTAACTCTGGAAGAACTTCTGACTCTTTCTATGTTTATATTCCTTGGTGTACTCCTGCTTCTAGCGGTTCTAATTATTCTGGAACTCTTGAGTTCCAACTTTCTGGAAAAGGTAACTGTAAACTTATGGTTAACGGTAACTACTCTAACACTAACGTAGACGATGCTTTCTGTTCTTACGTTTCTGGAAGAGACATGGTTACTTATGAGTTCTCTAATAGAGGTAACTGTAAAGTTATGCTTAATGGTAGCTACTCTGACCAAAACACTGATTCACGTGACACTTGGTTATGTGAAGCTGTTGAAGCTGGTAACTTCTAATTTCGCAATTAGAACCTATGAAAAGGCAGCCTTTGTGCTGCCTTTTTTTTTCTCTTAGGATTTCGATATGAAGAGTGCTTTGATTTTTCTTTTTTTCATATTTACTCAGGTCGCCGGAGCCGAAACTCCAGCTTTGAGTCTCGACTATTCGAAATCATACTCTTCAGAAGTTGAGGCTTTGCCTCTTTATCCAGAAATCAAAAATGGCTTAACTCGTATCCAAGTTGGACAATACACTTTTAAAGCCCGTTTATGGGGAATGAGAAACTCTGGTCAGGCCCTTGTTTTACTGCACGGATTTCCTGGCAGCTCAATTATGTGGAAACCACTTGCCAGAGAAGCCGCCCGTCAGGGTTATAAAGTTCTCGCTTTCGATATGCGGGGATACAGTCCTGGGGCGCGTCCTGAGTCGGCAAAGTTCTACAGAGTCGATTACTTTATTAAAGATCTATTACTTATAAGTAATAGACTGGGATTTCAAAAATTTCACCTCGTCGGTCACGATATCGGTTGTGTTGTTTCGTGGGGAACAGCAATGATTCGACCCAATCGTTTGCACAGTATGAGTTGTCTATCGATTCCCAATCCAGATGTTTTACAGCTCCGAACCTATATTCGACTCTTTTCAATTCCCTTACTTCCAGAGGCAGCTCTTCGCTTTAATGGTTCCGCGCAGTTTTTAAAGCTCTTTCCTTACAATCGCTCCTCACAAGAGGATGCCGATTACCGAGCCATATTCTCGGAGCCAGGATCCTTAACCGCAGCCCTTAACTTTTATAGAAGTATCTATCAGTCTCAGTCGGTTTTACAAAACCATTACTCCACTTTGATTGAAGTACCCACACTATTTATCTATGGAAAAAATGAAGGGTGGGTTCAACCGGAAGTCTTACAGGATCAAGCTCAAAGAATGAAGCCGGGTACGCCCTTGAAGGTCGTTGAAATTGGCGATGCGGGTCCAAGCGGTCACTTCTTGATGGAGACACAACCGAACTTGGTAACCACTGAAATCTTAAAACACATTGCTGACTAAAAACGAGCCAGGTGTAAAATGTGATTAGGCCCAAGGTCCTAATGCATTCTAACGAATCCTAAAAATAACTTATTACTTCAATAAAATTGATTCCTTTCGCGAGGTATTTCCTACAGCAATTTCTAAGTTTCGAAAAAGCCTATTTGGATTTTGACGGAATCGGGGTAAAACTGTCTTCGAGGTTGAGCAGGGGAAGCGAAACCGAAGATGTTTAGGGAAGAACAGCTCTTGTATCGCAACTTGAATTCTTAAATAAGTAAATATCCTAAAGCTTAAAATATAATCATCACGGCATCTAATTTGTAACTCCCACTAATGTTGGATCTGAGGGGGTCCAAAATGGCACCAAAAATCCATTATTTCCTGGACTATAACGCAGCGCAGTGATATAAGTGTTTCCGGGTCGAGGGTCTTAGGATGAGACGATTGGATTGCAACCCTCTGAAATTATTAATTTTTTTGGCAAAAGGCGGAAGCTAGTGGCAAGATCCACAAGGTTTTTCACATTTTTTTTAGATTTGATTAACCAAAAGTCCACTAGCCGGAGTCTAAGGAAGGGTCTGGGAGAATGAAGGCAGATATTGAAATTATCGAAGCCGTCAAATCCGGGCACAGAGCTGCGTTTTCTGAATTAGTAATCAGATATCAGCGGCCTCTGTTGAGATTGGTCATGCGATTTTCGAAGGACCAGAGTGTTGCGGAGGACATTGTGCAAGATAGCTTTATAAAAGCTTATAAAAAACTCCATACGTTCGAAGGGCGTTCTTCCTTTAAGAGTTGGCTCTTTCAAATTGGGGTGAATACTGCCAAAAATAAACTTCGCGATAAAAGTTCCGACTTTATGAATATTGAGGATGTTCATTTAGGCGTGGCTGGTAATTTAGATTCCAATCTGATGCACCAGGATCTCAGTGAGATGATTCGCAGTGAAGTGGATCGCCTTCCTGATAAACAACGAACCGCGCTCAAACTTCGAATTTTTGAAGACCTTTCTTTTAAAGAAATTGCCAAGATCATGGATTGTCCTTACGACACGGCAAAAGCAAATTATCGGCATGCATTGATGAAGCTGAAAGAAAGAGTCGAAAGGAATAAACAATTGAAAACTTGGTCAGAGAAAGAGATGAGTCATTTTTTTGAAGTCAGAGGAAGGTTAGTGGAGGTTGAGCAATGAACCGATTTGATCAAGAAACGAGAGATGAGTGGTGGATCGAATTTATGGAGGGAGAGGTCTCCCCATCATTAGAAAGAGATTTAAAGTTTCTTCTTTGTCATTCCCAAGAAGATAGACAGAGATTGAATGAATATAAAGAGCTTCGCTCAGAAATAGAAGCGAGCGATGATTCCTACCTGCCTGAGAATGGTTATTATTACCAAAATCAACACGATTCCATTATGGCGGCCATTGAAAATATCGAAATGGACGAGCCCCGTGCTCCCATTCACGAGCGCCCTTTTATTAGTAAGTTTAAAAAGTTTCGCCCTCTTTTTGGGACGGGATTTACAGCCCTTGCCTTCGTGATCGTTGGGGTATTCGCCTTGAAATCAATAGAACTGCAAAAGTCAGAGGACCAAGGTCTAATCGAATTCAAAGAGCTCGTGCAAAATGAAGCCGAGCAAAAAATCTTATTAGCAGCCCAAGAAAGCCATCGAAGTATTGGCTTTGAGAGCGAGACGGACATGCTTCGTGAGTTGGCTGCCCAAAAGTTTGGTCAATTGTCCGATGCGCAAGCAAAAGCTCTTATGAATCAACTTCTTGAGTAAGTGTTAGAGGCCCCTTAAACTGTTATAAACAACAGTGTGGGGTTAAATTGCATACTCGAGGGATTCGCCTTGTCATCTTTCCAATAAGTCTCTTAATCATTGGATTCCTTCTTATAATTAACGACCTTTATGCAGCTCCTAATTCAGGAGAAGAGCGCTTTCACAAACTCTTTTTATGGAAAGTTTCTGAAGAGTTGAAGCTCAACGTCGAAGAAGAAAAGAAATTGAATCAAATAGTTCTGAGTAATTTTAAAGAGCGCGATAATTTGAAAGTCCAAATCCAAGCCTTTTTAAAAGCGATGGAGTCGGCCCAGTCTAAAAAGGAGAGAGAGAGTCTTTACGGAAAGTACAAAAAGGCTTTGGGACAACTAAGGGCCAATCAAATCAGTGAACTCGAAGCCGTACACGGAGTACTGGGAACCAAAAAGACGACCCAGTACATTGTTTTGCAAAATAAACTCAATCAAAAGCTTAAAGCTCTGTTAAGTGATCCGACAAAGGACTCTTCAAAAAAGACATTTGCAAAGCCAAAGGTCATCGAAGATCAGTAAGTCCTTTTGGATTTGAAATTGCACCTCCTCAAGGGCATGACAAAGGCTCTCGTTTATTTTTTGGCATTAGTTTTCTTATTTTGCAGTGGCCCCCAAGCCCTTGCCCTGAGAACTTGCAATGCCCACTTCTACCAGCTGAAAGAAAGCTCTGAATACGAGGGGGTTCGTTATACTCAGGTTCCAGATCGCGCTGTCTTACAGGCTGAACTCGTTCCTACGGGGGCTATTGCCGTCGGCATTTATGACTTCGGCCATACGACACTATTTTTGGACGGTTACAGGATTGATGGCTATGGAAGTGCCGGTATCGAAGTTCGTTCTCACCTTAAAGAGGATAGGTGGATTCGCAGGGACCTATTATTTGTCATTAATAATCCTCCAAAGGAACTGCTGAATAGTTTACGAGCCGAAATTGAGAACTTTAAGGCAAAAAGTCGTGTCAACTGTGTCACATTAACATGTCAATATTTGATGGATGATGAAGGAGGAGAGGGAATACTGTCCGAATCGACTTTTTGGCCCCTTAAGTTCACCGATATGCTCGTTGAACTCGCTCTCGGCAATCCTGATTTGAAAATCGACATCTATACTCTTGATGGCCGAACCATGGGAAGTGTTCGTGCGAGCATGAGAAGAAACTCTATTCTAGTCCCAACGGTCCTGACACTGGGTGCAGGAGTCATTCTTTCAATTTTCACAGCCGCCGCTCTCACAGTCGTTTATTGAATCCGACATCAAAAAAATAATTGGCTATGATTCTTCTGAATATCTAATTCATTCTAGTTAACAAATGTTTACATAAAGCGCTTCTAAGCTGCTTTGACTTTTTCGAGCGAGCAAATAAAATTGAGGACATTACAAAGAGGGAATAGAATGGATTCTATACTTAAGTCTGTAATGATTGCAGCGATTCTTTTTTGTGCCCAGCAAACCTATGCAGCTGGGAATTGTTCGGTAACGAGTGAGCCGATTTTCAAAAAGTACCTCGCCTATGATGCATTGATGTTTTTAAATAATCTAGGTATCTCAATGAGTCACCCAGAAAACAAAGAGACAACGATCGATAGCTTTGAGCGAAGTGATTTGTTTGGTCGACCAAGTACAATCCTTATCGGCTCAAAAAATATGGGAAGTTATCTCTACGAGGCCGAGATCGTGAGTTTACCCCTTGTAAAAGAATTTACTCAGATGTTTCCAGATGTTGAGCGTAAGGCTTTTGTCTACAGAGTGGAATTTATTAGTCGTCCTAATGCTTTCAACGAAAAATGCACTGATACCGGTAAACGTGGTCGACGATTTATCGAGCAAATTGAGAATATTAGGGTCATTGATTAATTGGTTTAACTTACTTCGAGGAGGGGTTATTCAGGTTATTGATGTCGTCTTTTAATTTTTTTTCTGGGTCGTCGGCCTTTTCAAGCTCCTTGGCGTAGGCAATAAGTTTTTTGATATCGCGCCCTAGCTTTTCGTAGATTTTTTCAAAGTCCGTAAGATCAGAAACATAGAGTTTGTATTGCATCAAACGAGCGTTATTAATTTTCATGTCTTTGAACTTTTCATAGCGTTTTGATTTCATTTTCGGAAACCAATCCCTGTAGAAATTGTCTTTAATTTCTTGAAACCGAGCTTGGCGATCTTCTTCGGCGATTTCTTTTCCTTCACGTTCTTTATACCATTTTTTTAAGGACTTAATTTCTCCGCTAATGAACTTTGAAAAAACTTTTGAGTCATGGTTCTTGTTTTTGACTTCAGCCAAAGTCGGGGAGTCATCTCCTTCTTTACTCTTGAAATAGAGTTCAGCTCCAACATCTCCGATATAGGTGGCTAAGCGTTCGTTAAAGCCCGCGGAACTCGAGATATAAATGGTCGCATGAACATTCTCATGAATAATTACATTGGCAAGACTGTAATTACTGTATTGGATCATGCTTGAAAGTAAGGGGTCGTTAAACCAACCGAGGGTGCTGTAGGCAGTGACTCCTCGAACATAAACATCGAGATCGTCTTCTAAAAGGCGTTCTTTTTCTTCTTTGGCTCCCTCGGGGTAAAAGTATCCTTTGTACGGCACAGAACCGACAATGGGAAACCACCATGTATGATGCTCTAGCTTATTTTTTGGAGATGCCGAAACAACGTAAGTCACATAGGGCCGACCGAGTTCGACAAAGCTTGAGTAATTATCAGACTTCTTAAGTCCGAGAGTTTCTATAGAATACTTTTGCACTTCTTTTGCTAATAGCAGTTTTTCTTTGGTTTCTTTGCTCGTGTCTGGATTTTCGATAACTTCGTCAATGGGTTCACGGTTGTTCAAAAGTTTAATTTGGTAGTAAGCACTTTCGGCGATGTAACCGATCGAGCAGCCAGATAGAAACTGAGTGGCGATGAGTATAATAAAAACAACTGCGATGCCGTATTTTTTTGCCAAGTGCTTTACCTTCAGGTCACCAACAAGGGAGTTTGTATCTTAGATAAACCACGACAGACCAGCTCGTAAGTAGTAATCGATTCTAAGTGGGTCCTCATCAAGAGGGCGACTGACCCAACCCTCTAGCCCGAGCTTAATTAGAAAAGAGTCCGTAACTCTAAATTTGACACCAAGGCCCGCACTGGGAACCACGGTTTCATCCAAAGAAATCTGCTCACGGTCAAAAGTCGTCCCATTTTTATCTTCAAAATCATAGGTCAGACTTTTTTGATAAAAGAAGGCACCCCCCAATTTGATATAAGGGATAAACGGGTCTTTTCGATCAGCGAATGTGAGAACCAGATCCATCCCCATAACAGTATATTTGTAGGTCGTTTTTAGGTTTTCACTGTCAGAGGGAACAAAACGAAGTGACTTTCCAGAGGTAAAGCTAAACTCAAGGGCCGACTGACTCCCAAAATAATAGGTCAGAGATCCAGTGTAGGACTCGGTTTCGTCAAAAGCCTCTTGATCGAGAAATGACTTTTTGTAGCTAGCACTGATACCGAGTTCAAAGAGTCCAACAGCACGCGCCGTGGGGCCCGTGACTGCCATATAGATGGATACTACGACGAAGAAAAATAAAAAGCGCATGGGTCTATTGTATCAAAATGGACCAGGCAAAGGAGTCTAGAAAGTTACGAAGAAGTTTTTAAAAAAGATGAGGGGTAAAGACCGATCTAAAGGCTTGTACTGGGTCGGTAGTCTAGTGTGACCTGATAGTCGAGCTTAACTCTTCCTTCGTCGTCAACAAGACCATCTGGTGGGTGAGGAATTTGACGAGCCATCTTAAAGGCATAAGGGAGGGCTTCGTCTATTATCTCTTCGCCTGAAGAAACTTGAACGACAGAATTTTCGTAGTTACCGTCTTTGTCTAAAATAATTTGTAATGTTGTAGTGTAGCGCTTTGGCGGCAATTGCTTGTTCTTCTTTTCGGCATAGAGTCTCACCGAGTTTGAAATTTCTTTAACCCAACGAATGTAAACTCTGTCCCGCGCTCGTTCAAAAAAACTATAATAGACATATTGATCAGTGTTAAGTGCCGTCATTCCACCGATTTTCAAACCTTCAGGGAGTCGATCAACGATCGATGGCGGAATATTTTGTACTTTAGGCACATAGGGGGCGTGGAATTTATTGCCGGAACCAATGCGCATATTTCCTTGGCCTGGAACAAGTCCAGAGAGCCCTACGCGACCGCTATCGTTTTTAGGTTTGAGGTCATACTTGATGCCCTGTCGAAGGGGTTGGTTTCGTTGATAGCCTAAACTCTCGGCGCGCATTTCTTCTTTCACTCGTACCAAACGTTTAGAAAGATACTTGGTCTTCTTTAAAAGCTCATCAATCGTCGGCTTTTCTTTATTCTTGATATTTAAATCTGAAATGATCTGACCATCACGGGCCGAGATCCACTCAATGGGATTTCCAAAACCAGAGTTCTTCACTGGAGCCTTGGGCGGGTCCCAGAAGTAGCCCGCTAAATAGAGACTTAAATGTAAGATCATACTGAAAATGAGTGTTCTTAGTACCATTCTAAAGCCTTCATCTCCTCAGCCAGACTTATATCATATTATAAAGAGAAGCTCTATTTTCAAGGGACCCAGAGAAGCTTTTACGAAATTCGTCTTTCTGGGGCCGGTGGAGTCTACAGAAAACTACCTGAGATTTATGGGTAGTTTCGAGCATTTACAGAAAATAGCCCTAAATTGTCACAAATATGCTCAAGTTTGAGACACTCCAGACCGAATAATTATAGGTAACCTACAGGGGGTCCTTAATGGATACTGGTAACAAAGTAATTGATTTTGTTGCAAGAAAGAATGCGGAAGAGACGAAGTCTCAGGATCAGTTTACTGGCGAAGCGCCGATCTTAGATATGACTGAGAGGCGTTCAGAGATTATTTCTGAAGAACGTCGTAGAGTAAAAAGAACGATTCTCTCCGAGTTTGTAGGAGCACTCGTGGTGATTCCCGGAGTAGGCCTGCATAAGTGTGCTATCTATGATATTTCAGATAGTGGTATTGCGATTGACCTCGATTCGGACCTCGGTCACTTTCACGAAAATGAAGAAGTAGCCGTTCGAGTTTATCTCAATCAGCAAACTTACTTTCCGTTTACTATAAAAATTCAAAACTACAGATCAATTTCTGATGAAAACGTATATCGTCATGGTTGCTCTTTTGTTAAGGGAACAATCAACGACCAAGCTTTACATCATTTCGTAAAGTTTATCGAAACCGTATCTGCCAGTCTTCAAACTGACAAGGGCGATATTATGGTTTCGAATCTGAACAAATAAAGTTTCGCCTAGGGTGAGTATGGATTGTTAAAGTGCCTTTAGTGGGCACTTTTTTTTGCCTTTTAGAGAGTTTAAGAAGAAAGAATCTACTGCATTCGATCGAGCCAGTTCAATAAAATTGGCCACAATTCTTTACGTCCTCGAGGGCCAACGACGGCGGCGACGTGTCCGCCCTTGATTTGACTGTGTTCGAAGTGCTGACTTCCAAGGTAGTCACCAAGTATTTCGGCACATTCTGGCGGCACGATATGGTCGCGATCGGCGGTAAAAGTCAAACAGCTCTGGGTAATGTTTTTTAAATCGACGGGTTTTCCACCAATTCGAAGCTCTCCGTGGATCAGTTTATTCTCTTGGTAAAGATCTCGAATGTATTTTTGATAGGCCTTACCTGGAAAAGGAATATTGTCGGCAGCCCAATGCTCGAGTCGTTCAAAAAAGGCCTTCTCACTCTCTGGAGTTGGGTGAAAAAAAGTTTTGACGTGTTTGGTAGCTTGCGTGAGCGGACGCATGGACTCGAAGGCCGACTGCATGAGATTCGGTTGCATATTGCCAAAAGCCGTCGTCGGAAGATTGGGGTCAAAAATTGCTGGATTCGTCCAATCAGCTAGCATCCCCGCCTTAGAGAAATCAAAAGGTGCAAGCAGGTTAATTAAAAATGCAATGTTTTCTGGGTAAAGAGCTGTATAAATTGTTGAGAGAGTTCCGCCCATGCAATAACCAAGAATTCCGACCTTGCCATCAACGCTGAGTCCTCGTTTTTGACTGTCTTTAATGGCTCGTCTGACGAGGCGATGGAGATGAATATCAACGTAATCATCAAATTCGATGAAGCGATCTTCGTCAGTAGGTGTGCCCCAATCCACCAAGTAAACGGGGTAGTTATTTTCAATGAGAAATTCAACCATGCTGTACGACTTCAAAAGATCAAGAATGTAGGCTTTGTTGATAATGCTTGGAACCATCATCAGCGGTTCTTTGCCTTCATCTTTTTTGGGCGCGTAATAAACCAATCGGTACTTATTGTGTTTGAAGATCGTTTCGAAGTGAGTTGCAAGTTCTTCGTTGGGAGAAGCCGGCTGAAATACTTCGAGCATGAACAAAGTCCTCTAACTGGTGTGAAGGTAATAAAGTGAAAAAGAAAAGACTACGAGACCCTTAGGAAAAAGGCTTGCTGGATGACTCTCTCTCGCTTAGGGGGGGGCCCGTAGTCTTAAAAATTTTAAATTAGTGCTTAGGCATTGTTTTTTCGATGCCTTCGACAAAGATTTGTCTGAAGTCATCCATAAGGCCAAAGCTGTACTTCATAGTTTCTTGGGCCATTTTAGAAGTCTCAGTCAGATTGTGTGTCATCTGATCATTAATCTTTTTTCCATAGTCGAGAGTGTGATCGGCCAAGGTTTTCATACCTTTCATCTGCACTTCGTAAAGGTCTTGATAGGTTTGTTGAACTTGGCTGAAAGGACCTTCTTGAAATGGCTTGAAAAACATTTCGGTAAAAGGGTTTTCAAATTGAGTCGATGTGTTTTTAGTGGTTTTATCCGTGGTCGTTGCCATGTAGATCCTCCGTGTTTTGGATGGACCTAGTGTGCGAGCGAAGAGTCTTTGGGTCAATAATAATTTTGTGCAGTCACAACATTAACGCGGCAATGAACTGCTAAGTATTCAAATTCACAAGCAAATATAATTTCGCTATCGCATTAAATAGAGTGGCCTATACAATAGCCGTTGCCAGGAATTAAGAACTTTTAGTTCTTAGATTTGTGAATCGGGTTGGCTGGCCGAGTTTTTAGACTCGAAGGCTGCCAAGCGTTCTTTGAGTTGCGCAATCTCGGCCTGAAGATCTCCATCCCCACTCTCTTTAGTTCGAGACTTCATAAATGGATTCATATCTGCCAAGTTAAACTGGGAAAAAGGTGTGAATGCATTGACCATTCGGCCCCATTCTTTCTGAGCCTGATAAAAGTAATCGAGACCCAGCGAAAGGTATCGATCGTAGAAGGTCTTTAGGGCATCGTCCTGCATTCGAACCATTTCCATAAGAATATGAGCCGGAAAGTTTTTAACTTTACCACCTTCTAGTAAAATCTGAGTGAGAATTTCTGAAGTGATGTCGCGATCATTGGAGGCATCGATGACCTTTACCGGCTGTCCATCTTTTACCAAATTTTCAACTTCTGAAAGAGTAATGTATCGAGATTCTTTCATAGAGTAGAGTCGGCGATTGCCATACTTCTTGATTCTAATGGTTGGATCATTTGGGTCCTGGTGAACTTTTTTGCGCGGCATATAACCTCCATCTGGGGATATAGAAGATGATACAGAGCTTTGCAAGAACTGATGTCGCATTTGCAAAAAAATCTTGCATAGGAAGGGGATTGTGTGAAAAATGCTCCCGAAATGAGGAGGAATAATGACCAATAAAAACCTTTTTGAGCAAGCCTATACGGTTTGGGAGAAGCGAACCTCGAAGCTTCTTGATAGCGCAATGCGAAATAGTCAAATTCTCAAGGCCTCCTCTGATTTCATGAATCAGCAATTTAAGTCGAAAATTGTAGTCGACCAAGCCCTGCTCAAGACCTGGCGAAACCTTTTGCTACCCAATAAAAAAGACCAAGAAAAAACTCTCCACCTACTCAATGAATTGCACTCGCGAATTTTTGACTTGGAAGAACGAATTGAAGAACTGAATCAAGCCAAAGAGAAGCCGGTTACTAAAAAGAAAACTCGAAGTAAAGCAACTCGCTCTTCTGCGTATCCCTAGGTCACCGAAAGTCTACGATGTCATTTGATGTTCTTGCCGATGAAAATGCGAACCGTCCCTTGAAGTGGACTCACTTTGTTCCAGGCCTAAAACATTTTCGTCCGGCGAACCTGCCTATTGGTTCTACTGCAAAAGATCTTGTTCATTCAGAAAACAAACTCAAACTTTTTCGTTATCGACCCTTGAGCACCACAACTCATTCTAATAGCGGACCTATTCTTCTCATTCCATCCTTGATAAATAAAAACTACATCCTCGATCTATTGCCGGGCTACAGTTTTGCGGAGTATTTATTAAAACAAGGGCATGACGTTTTTATTCTCGATTGGGGAGAGCCGACTGATGAAGATCGCTTTATCGATCTCGAGACAATTGTTTTTAGATACCTTCAACGTTGTCTTCAGTTTATCAGCGAAACTACCCAGCAAAAACCCAACCTCATTGGTTATTGTATCGGTGGCACACTGGCTTGGCTTCTCGCCCTTGAAAAGGCTAATGAAATAGACCGAATTTGTTTTTTAACGACTCCTTTTGATTTTCATAACGAAAGTTTACTCAGTGAATGGAGTCGCTTTGAAAGCTTTGATGTGGAAAAGATGGTCGAGTCGACGGGGAACGTTCCTTGGTACCTTATGCAGTCTTCTTTTCATGCCCTAGCGCCTTTGAGCCCCATTCGAAAGTGGCAGAAGTTAGCGGAAAAAAGTGGGGATCAAGAATTTTTGGATCGGTTTTATGCTCTTGAAACTTGGGGTAACGACAATGTTTCTTTTCCGGGTGCTGCATTTTTGGATTTGATAAAAGTTCTTTATCGAGAAAATTCTCTTATGAAAGAAAAGTTTGAGTTGGCTCAACATAGTTTGGTCACTGGCTCTATCGACAATCCAGTCATGAACGTATACTCGCAAACGGATCACATTGTACCTTTGGCGGCGACACAAGCCTTGAAAAAAATCTATCGAGGTACAGAGTATACGGATTTGCCGTCCCTAGGAGGCCATATCGGAGCAATAGTAGGTGGCCGTGCACAAAGTGAAACCTGGCCACAAATTTCCCAATGGTTATCTTCTTCTGATTAAATTTTACAAATTAATGAATACTCTACTTGGCGGATCGTTTGATGTTACCGGTGCCAAGTTCCCATTCATTTGAGAGCTGAGCATCTCTGACAACTTCAATGCCATGGGTTTTTTCTTTTTCGATTTGAACCACTTCTCTCGATTTTCTCTCAATTTCAGCGCCGGTCTGTTTTCGGTATTGGCGACGAGTGTAAACAATAAGACCCGAGAGTAATACGAGTATCAGGCCAAGAATAGCGCCAATAGAAGAGAACTCGGACTGAACGAGAGCGTAGACTCCGACAGCCAAAGCAAAGTAAGGTCGAACCTCGTATTGAAATGATTCGAATTTCTTCCAGATACCCATACCACTTTAGGATATTACTATTTTGATATAATTTCGTAATTTTTCTTGAAATTAGGACCCTAGATCTTTGTTTTGAAATAGCCATTTTTTTCAATTATTTCAGCTATTTCAGGTGGTACATCTTCCTTCCAAGAAAGATCGTTTTCCATAATCTTTTGTACCGTTTTTATACATTTTATCTGCAGATTACTCTCATTAAGGCATTGGGTTGGAATGATCCGTTTTTGTTGGAGGAGATAATTGATCAAACTCTCGTAGGGTCTGTTAGCGGCAAAATTAAGTGCGTCTATGACTTTGTTGTCGACGACAGAAGGACATACCAGAAGGCTTGTGTTTTCGCGTAGGAGACTGCCAAGGCCCTCAAGTAAACCGCCGCGAAGATTTTTGTATTTCTGTTGAGAGAAAATTTTCTCTAATCGCTCAATTTCTATGATGAGATAACTCTTCTTAACTTTGTTTTCTTCAAGAAACTCCTGGAGCTGATAGTACTCAGGAATATTGGTAACGAAGAATGGAAGTTTATGAGTTCTGAGAATATCGTGTCTCATTAAAAATTCGTTCTCATTGAGTTTATTCGAGTTTTCAATGGCGAATTCGTTGTAATCAATATCGGCAAAATTGATAAGACCCTTTTCTTCAGGAAAATCTTTCTTAACCTGTTTATCAGCACACTCGTAAAGTTCGATATGATGATTTGTTAAAGGTCTAAATTGGCCACGATAGTGGAGAACTCGTTTGCCATAAAGGAATTCCGTCGGTTGAACCGGGTCACCATTTTCGTTAAAGGCAATAGCCTCGGTGAGATCTTCTTTTATCAATGTTAAGTTTAACAAGTTTGGATTATGGTCGCCAACATCTGGGCCTTCAAGATGAATATAGTCGACCTTGATACGATTATCTTCAAGGTCCTCACCCAAAACTTTTGGAATTTGGTAAGGGTGATCTGAAAAAAAGAAGGCCGCATAAATTAAATTGATTCCGATAATGCCCAGGGCTTCTTGTTGTGAAATATTACGATCGTCGAGCATTTGCACGTGGATTCTAATTTCATTGGCTTTTCCTCGAGGGGCACTTTGCCAGCGCACGCCCAGCCAGCCATGTCCGCGATTTCCGGTTCTGCGACTCCGAGCTGCGACGGTATTCGAAAAGGCAAAGAAACAACTATTTTCACCCTTGTGAGAGTCTAAGCGCTGGACGAGTAGATTGTACTCATGGGAAAGCATTTTCTTAAGTCGAGACTCACAGACATAGCGGCCGGTATCTTCTCGCCCGTAAATCGCATCACTAAATTGCATGTCGTAGGCTGACATCGCTTTGGCTAAAGTATTCGATGCACCTCGGGTGCGAAAAAACCATCGAGCCGTTTCTTGGCCAGCACCGATTTCGGCGACCGTCCCGTAGATAAAGTCAGAAGAGTTAATCTGAATGGCTTTTTCGCGAACGCTAGAATTGTCATTTTTCATATCTTCATTTTTAAACTGATTTCAAAGATTTGCAAAGCATCATTGTGAATTCATCCAATCCTAAACTAATGGATCACCCTTTGTTTAGAAGGGCTAATTGATTTAAGCTATACTGACTTGACCTGTTAGAGCCTTGGTCGTTCGTCCTAAGAAAGAGGAGAGAACATGAGAGAGACAAAAGTTTGGGATTTGGTTGGCAATACTCCTTTAGTTTACCTAAAGTCCGTTTCAGAGAAGACCCAACACAAAATTTTTGCGAAAGCTGAATTCCTAAACCCAGCAGGGAGTGTGAAGGATCGAGCTGCCAAGGGAATCATTCAGGGGTTTGAGGCTCGAGGTGAATTAAAGCCCGGTGGAACCATCGTTGAGGGAACCGCAGGAAACACGGGAATAGCCCTGGCGACCTTGGCTAATGAAAGAGGTTATAAGACCTGTTTTAGTTTGCCCAATAATCAGTCTCCTGAAAAGTACTCGATGCTAGAGTCATTGGGGGCGGAAATAATAAAAGTTGACCCTTGTCCTTTTGCCGACCCTAAACATTTTTATCACCGTGCAAAGTCTATCGCCGGTGAGAGAGAGGGTGCAGTTTGGGCCAATCAATTCGAAAATACGGACAATGCCAGAGCCCATTACGAAACTACGGGTCCTGAGATTTGGCGGCAAACTGATGAGACGATTGGTTACTTTGTTTCGGCAGTTGGTTCGGGTGGAACAATTGGCGGAACTTCCAAGTTTTTAAAAGAAAAGAATCCCAATATTAAAATTATTGCCGCCGATCCATTTGGTTCCGGGATTTTTAGTTTTTTAAAAGAAGGTGAATTTAAAAGTGATGGATCCAGCATTACCGAGGGCATTGGAATCATGCGCGAGACCCAGAATTTTGCTTACGGAAATATTGATGATGCCTTGAAAGTCAGTGATCAGGAGATGGTTGAAATGCTTTATTTCCTCTCTCGGACAATGGGGCTGGTTGTGGGTTCATCAGCGGCGCTCAATGTACGAGCCTCCTACGAGTTAGCTAAAACCCTTCCTGGTAGTGGGGAGGTCATTGTCACCATGTTGTGCGATCACGGCAGTCGATATGCCCATCGACTCTTTAATCCAGAGTGGCTTAAAGAGAAGGGGCTTGAGCCGAAGGCATTCTAGCGTTTCAAATTGATACAAAAAAATTCACTCCATTTGTCTAGTAAATATGACGATGTAAATAGACTAGCCGGTTTATTTGCCGTTGGTTTTATTTCTTTAGGAACCCAATTTGCATCTCTTTAGTAGGTGGTGGATGAAAATTTGGTTCGGGGGAACAGCTTGAAATTTTTAAGAAATATCATTTTGGTATCGATTTGCGTGTTTTCGCTCACGGCTTATCAGAACTGTGCCTTTATGGAGGATGGATTCGCTCCAAACTCTAGCCTCAGTAACGAGACCGGAAGCCGGGTTAATCCTACGCCCTTTCCTCGCAATGACGATCCTTTGCGAATCTACTTCAACAACAATATTGTTCCCGTCCTAGAAAGTAATTGTGTCGAGTGCCATACTCCACCCAGAAACGGCGGTATCGCTCCACTTACGATTTACAGCTACGATTCCATGCAACCGAAACTAGCTTCTGGTTTGTCACCACAAAATAATTTTCTGATAAATAAAATGAGAGACATCATCGCCCACGACGGTGGGAACCGTTGTAATGTTTCAGGTATTGCTCAAACTCCGTGTAAAGAAATTGTCGACTGGTGGGTCTTTGAGTTTGGTGATGGAAGCGGCTCGGGTGGTCCTTCCTCGGGACTTCCAACGGCGGTGACGAGTATCACAGCCACTGGCCGAATTCGCGGATACGCTTCAGACATTGACGATGGGGCCAGAGAAATTGACATGACTTTTTATATCGATGGTCCTCCAGGGGTCGGAGTCGATGCTGGTACAGTGACAGCCAACCTGACTGGGCCACTTGGTGACAAGTTTCAGGGTCACTACTTTGACTACACATTACCCGATCAATTTCGTGATGGATCTGACATAACCCTATACGTTTATGCTGATGGAACAGCTGCGGCTGATCAAGTCGGCTTAGAAGTGGATTTGAATGTCTATGCGCCGGGGCAAGCTGGTGATGCGGGTTTTGATTATTATGAAAACACTCTGCGACCAGCATTGGTAAACAGTTGTGGAAATTGTCACTCGCCAACCTATCTTGCACATTTCGAAACTTTACTTTCGCCGTTAACCCCAGCAAAAGGGGGAACAGCCTTGGATAATAAGTTGATCAATAAAGCAGCGGGCATGGATTCCCATGGCGGTGGTACCATCTGTGGAAATAAAAACGGTAATCCTTGTGCGCAAATTCAAGAGTGGTGGAACCGAGAGTTCGGCCCCTAATCTTCTCGAACAATTTGACATCTAAATTGCATTACAGTGGGTATGGAATCATCCCACTGGATTCGGCATTTTAAAAAGAACTTCCCACCCTCAGGTCAAATGGCTGTGGGGAGGCCTTTACAATTTCAATTGTGGAAAATCCGAAGTTCCTTTCAATTTTTAATCCTTTTCTTGTTTCTGATATCCTCGTCGGCCCAAACCCAGAGCGTCAGTCGTCGAGGATTTTTACAGCTCTTTGCTGGTGGCCTGGCGGCTCAAAGTGTTGGTTTACGGGCGGTAGATGGCCTTCTAAATCCGGAGCAGTGTCTGGGATCAGCTTTTCACTGTTAGGCCCCGGTGGCCATGCAGGACATTGCCGAGATTCGAAATATTATTTTTGATCACTACGGTCCGGGGGTGGGTGTGATCGATCGGCAAACCTATCGTAGTTATGTTGAAGCTTTGCGAGAATTAGAGATTCAAAGTCCGAGGGTTGATTCGATCAGAAGACGTTATATTGACCTTATCGAAAACAATGTTTTGCAAAGTAGTCAGTCGTCTCCATTGTTAGCCGATATCAGTCTTGCTCGGAGCCTTTTGCCGCTTTCCCTACTGCGAAGACTCAATGTCTCTGTCGCCTTCGAGGAGGAGGTGATTGCGCTGAGTCCACTCGAGTACGGAATTCTAGAGAATTACGGGCGCATGCTTGCGATTCTTAACGAAATTTATTCGTCTGAGGACCCTGGCTGGGGCGCATTGAGAAATTTAACTCATGACCACTTCAGCACTACATGGCCTCGAGTTGTTCCCGCCCCGGGTTACTGTGAATTTCATTTTCTTTAACTACTTGGCAACTTCCCACTGACTTCCCTGGGGAGTGTCTTGAACAGCAATACCCATTTCGGTTAGTTTTGCCCTGAGCATATCAGCTGCTTCGTAATCTTTGGATTGTTTTGCAACCCATCTCTTTTCGACCAATTCATCAACCTCTTTGCGATCGAGTTCCATTTGCTTTAGCAAGAGGTTATCAAGGCTGAGTAGGAACTCTTTAGCCGGTTTTTGAAAGAGAGAAAGAAGCTCACCATTTGAAGTAATGAAAGTCTTAAAAAGATAGCAAACAGCGAGTTGTTCTGACTTCAACTTCATGCCCGGACGAATCTGGGTATTAAACTGGCGAATAATTTCAAAAAAACGAGCAAAGACCTCAGGAGTATTGAAGTCATCATTGAGTGCCTCATCAATACGGTCTTGAGCCTCATCAATCGTGTGTTTGAATTTACCATTGAGATCCAAATCCTCAACGCTCGTTTGCTCCAGGTAAGAATCCGCAAGCGCTATGGCACTATAGAACTTGGCCAGCCCCTTAATCGCCTGATGGATCGTTTGATCGGTAAAATCAGCTTCGGAACGATAGTGGACACTGAGAGTGAGGTACTTGAAAATTTCGCCATGAAATTTTTCGAGAAACGAACGCATTGTTCGCACGTTCCCCAAAGACTTCGACATTTTAGTGCCACCGAAAGTGAACATATTATTATGCATCCAATACTTTACATATTGTAATCCGGAGCAGCCCTCAGCTTGGGCGAGTTCATTTTCGTGGTGGGGGAAGGCTAAATCAAGACCACCCCCGTGGATATCAATTTGATCACCAAAGTGTTTTTGAATCATAGAAGTACATTCGATATGCCAGCCGGGACGCCCCGGCCCCCAAGGGGAATCCCAAGACTCTTCACCTTCTTTAGCCGGTTTCCACAGGGCAAAATCCAAGGGATTTTTTTTGTGTTCATTAACTTCGATTCTTACACCCGATAATAGATCATCAACTTTGCGGCCACTGAGTTTGCCGTACTCCTTAAAACTTTCAATGGAGTACAAGACCTCGCCATCGACTTCGTAGGCGTGTCCCTTTTCGATCAAAGTCTCAATGGTTTTAATAATGGCGGCCATGCTCTCAGTCACTTTTGGATTGAGGTCGTGGGCTTTGAGTTCGAGGGCGGAATAGTCCTTTTTAAACTCTTCAATATAGCGTTCAGCGACCTCTCGAGGACTTACATTTTCATCTTTAGCTCGATTGAGAATCTTGTCGTCAACATCCGTGAAGTTGTAGGCGTATTGGACCTTATAACCCGACTTCTCTAACCAGTTTCTAACAAGATTATAAAAGACGGCTCCGCGAAAGTTGCCGACGTGGAGATAGTCATAAACCGTGGGACCACAGCAATACATATTTACAGCTCCTTCTGTAAGGGGCTTGAATTCTTCCTTTTTTCTAGAAAGGGTATTGTAAATATGTAGACTCATGACTCCTCCAAAGTCGAACTAAGCTCTAATATAGCTTATTCTCAGGATCTTGTCGCGCCCTGTTTCTCAGAGTCTTTCATAGACAAATCCCTGCGAATTTTCTAGTTTTAAAGGATTCTGGCTTCCCTTTTATGGGGCCTTGTAATGTGAGGTTTATTTGGAAGATACGAGAAAAGTGGATCCCTCCCAGGGAATTTGGGTGAAAAATGCCAGGGAACACAATTTAAAGGGTGTGGACCTGCTTATACCGCGCAATAAAATGACCGTGATTACTGGTTTGTCTGGGAGTGGTAAGTCGAGTTTCGCTTTCGATACGGTTTACGCTGAAGGTCAGAGGCGATACGTTGAAAGCCTTTCGGCTTACGCTCGATCCTTTCTCGATCAAATGAAAAAGCCAGAGGTCGATGTCATTTCAGGTTTGAGTCCGGCCATTGCCATAGACCAAAAGTCGGTGGGAACCAACCCCCGTTCAACGGTGGGTACGGTTACAGAAATTTATGACTTTCTTAGGTTACTTTACGCGCGCCTAGGAACCCCCCATTGTCCGGAACATCACATTCCAGTGGCGAGTCAAACTCCCCAGCAAATTCTTTCTGATATCTTAGAGCTCAAAGAGGGCACAAAAATATACATACTGGCTCCCATGGCCAGTCATAAAAAAGGTGAGTTTCACCGTGAGTTTCAAAGGTGGTTTAAAAAGGGTTTTCTTAAAGCCAAGGTCGATGGTGAATTCATCGAATTAGAGGGAGCCAAAAAACTTGCTAAAACGAAGGCTCACAATATTGACCTCGTTGTTGATCAATTGCCCATTAAAGAAAAATATCAAACCCGATTGGGCGAGAGTATTAATACGGCTCTGCAAATGTCAGGCGGGCAAATCATCGTTGAAACGGCTAAGGGTGAGAGAAAGAATTACTCAATTCATTCAGCTTGTCCCACCTGTGGTTTTAGTTTTCCACAGTTAGAGCCACGAATATTTAGTTTTAACAATCCGAGAGGAGCCTGCGAGACCTGCAATGGTCTTGGCACGATCGATCTAGTTGAAGAGGAATATGATAGTTATAGTTCAGAGGGTCGTAGTATCAAAGAAGTTCGCATTCGTTACAAAGGCAAGAAGACGAATGAAGAAGAGGATGAAGATTTAGATGCCATCGGCTTAAAAGTTTGTCCTGAGTGTGAGGGAACGCGACTATCTACAATCCCGAGAAATGTTTTACTCGCCGAAAAGTATATCACCGAAGTGAGTGCTTTACCTGCCACTGAAATTTTTGAATGGATAGAAGGCCTTAACTGGACCGACCGGGAAATGATTATTGCCGAAAAAATTTCAAAGCAAATCAAAGACCGAGTTGGTTACCTCGTTGAAGTGGGAGCCGGCTATTTGAGTTTGGATCGACCGGCAAGAACTCTATCCGGTGGAGAAGCTCAAAGAATTCGCTTAGCCAGTCAGTTGGGGTCGAGTTTAGTTGGAATTCTCTACGTCATGGATGAGCCAAGCATCGGTCTTCACCCGAGGGATCACCATCGCCTTCTCAATATTATCAATCGTCTGAAGGACCGTGGAAACACTGTTCTTGTTGTTGAGCACGATGAAGATACCATTCGCGCTGCCGATTACGTCATTGATTTTGGGCCCAGAGCCGGAAGGTTAGGTGGAGAAGTTCTCGCTGAAGGAACACCCGAGGAAGTACTGAGTTCTGAAAAGAGTATTACAGGCCAGTATCTCTCCGGGAAAAAGCGCATCGAGCAAAATTTAAATCCAAGGTCCTCTGAAAAAGCAATCGTTCTCAGAGGGGCTCGAGGGAATAATCTAAAGAATGTAGACCTAACTTTACCACTCAATAATTTTGTAGCTGTCACCGGAGTCTCTGGGAGTGGTAAATCGACTTTGATCATCGACACTCTTTACCGAAAACTTTCTAATCACTTTTATCGCTCTAAATTTCAGGCCGAAGAATTTGATAGCATCGAAGGGCTCGAACATCTCGATAAGGTGATACAAATCAACCAAAGACCCATCGGAAGAACTCCGCGATCAACACCAGCGACCTACGTTGGATTGTTTCCCCTGATTAGGGACCTTTTCTCGCAGCTTCCCGAATCTCGAATTCGAGGATATGAGCCCGGGCGATTTAGTTTTAACGTCAAGGGTGGACGCTGTGAAGCCTGCCAAGGCCAAGGGCAGATTAAAGTCGTGATGCACTTTTTATCTGACGTTTATGTAAAATGTGATACCTGTCAGGGTAAGCGCTATAACCGCGAGACATTGCAAGTCCATTTTAAAGACAAATCCATTGCCGATATTCTCGAAATGAGTGTCGAAGAGGCGAGAGAGTTTTTTGAAAATCATAGAACGATTCATCGAAAGCTAGATACCCTTCATCGGGTGGGTCTCGATTACATGACTCTCGGTCAAAGTTCGACGACCCTATCGGGGGGTGAGGCCCAGAGAGTTAAGCTTTCGAAGGAACTATCAAAAAGGGGCTCGGGTAAAACTCTTTATATTCTTGATGAGCCGACAACGGGACTTCATTTTGAGGATATTCGTAAGCTTGTTGAGCTTCTTCATGAATTGGTCGGGCAGGGTAACACTGTACTGGTCATCGAACACAATTTGGACGTGATCAAAACCGCAGACCACATTATTGATCTCGGACCCGAAGGGGGAAAGGGCGGTGGTGAGATCGTCTTTACCGGTTCTCCTGAAGAAATCCTTAAAGAAAAATCCAGTTATACTGGGCAGTTTCTAAAAAAGCTTCTCGCTCAATATGATGTGTGATAGGCCCTAAATATGGACATGCGTTTTACCTACCGATTTGAAGCCGCCCACCGTTTTATGGGGTCTAGTTCTGCCAAGTGTATGACTCCCCATGGACATACTTGGTGGATCCACCTACAAGTGACAAGCCACGGTAATCAACTGAACTCCAATCAGATGATGGCGGAATTCGCGGCTCTAAAAACACCGTGGAAAGCCTTTGTCGACTCTTGCCTCGACCACAGTTTTTTTCATCACAAAGATGATCCAGTGGCAATGGCCTGTGCTGAACATATCCCTGGTTTTAGGGGACTGAGTTTTCCGGGAGACCCGACGACCGAGATGATCGCTATTCTGTGTTTTGCTAAAGCCGCAAAGATTATAGAAAAGTTTAATAACGATAATGATGCACAGTTTTCAGTTCAAAAAATAGAGATCCAAGAAACACCGACCAATGCTATTATTCTCAATTCGAATGATCCCATAATTAGTGAAACCTTGTCTTCTCTCAATGCTTCAGAGAAAGCCTGGTGGAACCAGGCTGCTACTGACTATCGCGGCTAGCCTTTTAATTGAATTTTTTAGAACAGAAATCCACTTTAGTTTTAATCTTGATCAACAAGTGCCTGCATGAAAAGGTTTAAAGCTGTAATGTTTTCGGCAATCGTCCAATTCAGTGGAGAGTTTGGACTGGCAAAGTAGGTCATAAAAACCTGGCCATCGTGAATCAGGCGTACCGGAATCCAAGCTTCTGGAGCCCTAAATGGTGCGGTTTCGTGACCTTCTACTGTGATTTGACCTTCTCCAGTTATGGCGCCGAGGCCTCTCACGATGTGAAACCAAGCCTTTTCAAGGTGGGCTCTATCCCCTGTTTCACGGTAAAGTCGAACTCTAATTTGTGCCATCATTGGATCTTGAAAAACCCACTGGGCCTCGAGGCCGGTACCGATATATTCAAGGATTTTATCCATGACCTTCTCGCGCTCTTGATTCCAGAACTCGGTTTGAATTCCATCACGTATTTCTTGATTTGAAGCTCTAAAGGAGTCTCCCAATTGGGCGGCGATCATATCTGGAGGGAAAGGCATGTCGTTAGCGAATTTAACGGCGTAAGCGTTTCCTAAAAGGAACCAGTCGTCGGCATAACGAGAGATCCCAGCTTCTCGCATGAGAGTGCGTTCGATTTCATTGAGAATGTGAAGTTGATCGTCGATGGTCAGTCGAGCGGGCGGATACAGAAGTACATGAAGGACGGCGGCATCTTCGTTTCGGCGTCGACTATTGATAACTTCCTGGATTCGTCCATAGGTCGTCTTGCCATCTTCGGTAAATCTATGAATTCCAAGGGAAGGTAGCAGAATATCGTAGGCCCTCTCGAGGGTGGCGGCCAGGTGCTCGAACGACGATTGGAAAATGCTCCACGCTTCATCACCTGAAGTTCCGTAGAAGTCGCGATTAGCGGCGATTTTTTCTGCCAATAAAGCTTTCAACTCATCACTTTTTAAATCGAGAGCCAGCTCTCTAAAAAACTGTGATTCATTTTCGGTCATCGAAGTAGGATCATCTAAACCTTTCTTCATTCGTTCGAGAAAGCTCGTAACCAATCCGATCGATGACATTCTCACTCCAGCGAGTTCTTCCCAGGCTCCCGCATCTTCCATGGTGTGGTAATCCACCCTTTGAAAGTATGAGGTCAAAAATAATAACTGGGCTTTGGCTTCGAGATCAAACTGATCGGGTTGAAGGTCATTGGATTTAAGTCCGTCGAGTAAACTATGGCCGAATAAAGCCAAGGCGTCATTTTGTTTGTGAGCCCATTCAGACTCCTTGTGTAGCTCTTCGGCTGTCAGTTCTCTATTCTCAGATCTGGGTTTTATATTTTGTCGAATAAAGGGAACATTGGCATGTCCATGTCGATGCCAGTCGGGCTCAACAATATTTTTTAGAATGCGCTCAAATTGCTCTTTTTCTGTGAGTAGACGAACCATCGCTCGACGCATGTTTTGAATTTCAACTCGGTCTTCTCCATAATTAGGTTTTGCAAGGTCAACACCTTGGAGTTTCAGGAGGTCTTTGAGTTTAGGTAAAGACATTGCGCCAACAAGGGCCCGTGCCTTATCTCTCCACCATTCATTGTCATTGTAACCACCGTCATGGCCTTCATTGTTGGCCGCAGGCAAAAATCCATCGGGTCTCACTGGTAATTCAAAAGTATCTTTACCAATCAGGAGATTGATAAGGTCAGCAAGCACACCGACATCGGGGAGGCCATTTTCTTCTGTCTGGGTCGATTCGACAAGACCGTCAAGGACCTGTCTGTTCTGCACTAAAATCGTTGAGCCCTTGAGGTTAAATTTATAGGCTTGTGTCGCCGCTAACTCGGGATACAAATTTCTAATTTCATCAGAAACGTGGCGACTGTTGACAAAAGACTCTTCACAAGAAAAAAGCTGCTGACTCAAAGCCGATTGCGCGGTCAAAAGCAAAGAGTAAAAAATGACAATGGTAAATGGAATTTTCGTTTTCATAGGCCTTTGATTGAGCAAGGCCTATGCCGCCGGTTGAGTTGTCGAAAAGGACATAATTGTTAGCGACTTGGGTGCAAAATCTTGCATTTTCTAGTTCAAATACTAGTAATTGAGTTTTTGCCGAGGTCCTTTAATTCCGGGTCTTTGTTCCCAGTGGTAGGCGCAGTTTTTAGAGCATGTTTCATGTAAACTCTCGCTCTCTTTTGCTCGACAGTCTTTACAAATAATGGCCTCACCATCGCAACGGGAGCATTCAATTTGTACATCTCCGGGTTGGCCGCAATGGGGACAAAGTCCATATTGACTAGATGGCTCAAGATTTTGATCAACGCTTACTCTATGGTCGAATACAAAACATTCACCATCAAACTCCTGGTTTGGGAATTCTTTGAGATAATTAAGGATTCCTCCTTCAAGCTGATAAACGTTTTCGTAACCCTTAGCCTTAAAGTCGAGAATCCCTTTTTCGCATCGTATGCCACCCGTACAAAACATTAGAATTTTTTTGTCTTTTGGGAGATTTTGTTTCTCGATAAATTCTGGAAACTCTGTAAACTCATCGATTTTCGGATCGACGGCTCCTTTGAAAGTTCCGATCTGTGTTTCGTACCAGTTACGAGTATCGACGAGAAAGATATCGTCTTTTTCATTAACCAGGGTCTCATGCCATTCCTTAGGAGAGAGGTGGCTTCGGTAATCCATCTGCAAATTTTGGGGATTGAGGTCGGGACGCGTGGTCGTCACAATTTCTTGTCGAACTTTAGTGGTAAATCTTCTAAATGGATGTTTGTCATTTTGGCTCCATTTAATAAATGGCAGCTCCTCTTGGCCAAAAATTTGAGTAATATGCGTGAGCAGGTTGAGCACATTCTCTTTCTTTCCCGAAAGAGTCGTATTATAGCCCTCGTGAGCAAGAATCATGATCCCGCGAACATCGAGTGATTGAGCGAGGTCTTCTAAGGTTTTCTCAATTTCTCCCAACTGAGATTCATCCACAAAATTGAAAACGTAAGCCGTGGCGACATCAACTGCCATTAAATTTCTCCCTTAAAATCGGTGAATTTATCTAACATGACTTTAAATATATCTCTAGTGGCAAAAAAACTCATGGCAGGTTCCTTTTGCCCCAAGTAGCCTTTATGAGGGGGTTTTCCTGGAATTACTCAGGCTCCGCACCCTCTGGGTTTTTTGGGAAAACTTCGTGTTATTTCGATCCTTTAGCTTTATCATTGGGGCAGGAGTATGCATGAAAAAACTCATTGAAACTGACTTGCGAGCCCCTGGCTCCTATCACTTAAAAAATATTCACATTTTGAGTCCCGAGCACTCAATCCTCAATGGCAGTCTCATCCTCGAAAAGGGTGAGATAAAGTATTTTGGTGAAAGTGATAATCGTCCGGCCGATTTAGGGGGAGTCGATATTGATGCATCTTCTTGGTTGGTGACTCCAGGGCTTACGAATGCCCATACTCACGTGGCCATGGGGTTTCTTCGCGACCTCACTCACGGTCATGAAAACATGATTGGCGATATATTTTTTCCGACTGAAAGTCAGCTCACTGCAGACATGATCGAGCTTTTGGCCCTCTCTGGATTAATTGCCGGTATTAAATCGGGAGTGACGTGTTTTTACGAGCACTATTATTTCGTTGAGTCCATTGGTCGTGCAATCGAAAAGCTGGGGGTCCGAGGATGTTTGGCAGAGACCATTGCTGATCTCGGCGGTGCTTTCCCGGGGAGGGAAGGTTTTGAGCGAACTAAAAAACTCATTGAGCATTGGCCGTTTTCTGAAAAAGTAACACCTGTTCTTGGTCCCCATGCAGGTGATACTATAAGTCCTGAGCTGCTCGCGGAAATTGCTGATTTCCAGAAAAGTCATGATCTTGGGGTCCACATGCACCTTGCTCAAACCCAAAGAGAATTTGATGTAGTTAAAAAGGCCCACGGGAAAACACCGGTTGAGTTTATGGATCACTTGGGACTTTTGGGTGAGAAGACCCTGGCAGTTCATTGTATTGCCAACACCTCTAAGGATTTTAAAATCCTTGAGGATCGAGGTGTTTCTGTCGGCGTTTGTGCAAGCTCCGAAGTCTTTTATGAGAAGTTGATTGATCTGAAGCAGATATTGCTAAAGGATCTTAATTTCTACATTGGTACCGACTGTGCGGCTTCACACGACAGTATGGACCTTATTCGCGAACTCTTCGTAACCTCATTATTATTCGAAAAAGATAAGTTGTCTCTTGAGCCCCAGGAAGTTCTTAAATCAGTTTTCGCTCCTAAAAACTTTCTATCCTCTGGCAGCAAGGGTTATTTTGCAGATAATGATTTAGTTTTTTATCATTGGGGGCTTGAAGTAGAGCCTATCAATGACCTTGCGCCTTGGTACATCAATAGTCTGGGCAGCCGTCATGTTAAACATGTCTTATGCGATAAGAACTTTGTTTTGTATGGGGGAAATGTTCAAGGTCTAGATGAGAGTAGTTTTAGAGAAGAAATTCAAAAAACCTCTTCTCATCTCACTAGTAAAATCAAAAATTAGAATTACTCGCGATTGTGAATAAGATCTCGCACCTGATCTTCAAAGATCACTGAGATTTTACGAGTCGATGACTCAGTGACAACGCCTAAACCAAATTTGGGATGGTCAATGGCGATATTTTCTTTGTAGGCCGTTTTCATATTATAGGGCTGAGGAGATTCGCCGTAAGTCTCAATAGCTTCCTCGTATTGATTCTTATGAGTATTTCTTTTTCGAGTTGTTTTCTTTTTCTTTTTAGCCACAGTCTTTCCTGACGAAAGTTTAAGTTTTCTCTTCTTTTTACAGATCTCGCACTCAAGTTGAGCAGTTGAATCATCGATATGAGTCAGTACTCGGTGGTACGTCTCTGTCTCGCATTTTGTGCATTCAACGTAAGTGTTTGTCGCTACTTTCGGTAATGTATCCATAGACTCCTCAATACAGAAACTTTATTTTCGTATGCCTCAGACAAAAAGTAAACTGATTGGCTGATTACATGGCGCATGGTAGGACTTCAGTCCCCTTTTTATGTCAACTTTGTATTAATCTTGTTTTGATTTAAAATCGACTGGAGCCTAGGATTTCAACTCATGATTTCTTTTCGATGTGTAATAGTCTTATTTATTTTGTTCATTGGCCAGGAGCTATGGGCACGACCTGGTGAAAAACTTCCCTTGTTTGAATTGGGAGTGGGTGGTGGTTTTGGAGTGATCCCCGATTATCCCGCATCGGACAATGCTCGCCTTCGGGGTCTATTGGTGCCTTTTGCCATTTATCGAGGGCAAATTATAAAGTCCGATCGAGAGGGTGGAGTACGAACTCGACTTCTTAAAGGTTCTAGCTACGAGGTTAACTTTAGTTTTTCTGGCTCTTTTCCTTCAGACTCAGAGGAAGGTGGCGTCAGACAAGGGATGCCGGATTTGGATTGGCTTTTTGAAATAGGACCTCAGTTTAAGCTTCTATTTTGGCAGCCGGGAGATCGATATCGATTTGAGTTTCACATGCCTGTGCGAGCCGTCTATTCTTCGAACTTTACGAAGACCGTGGATCGAGGCTTTGTCTTTAATCCGGAGCTTCGGTTTCAGTTAAGGGATACGCCCTATGACGAAGCCAATTTGCTGTTTATCTTGTCTTCTTACATGGGTACAGAGCGAATTAATGACTATTTCTACGAAGTGAAGCCCGAATTTGCCAATCTCAATCGCCCTGAATTCCGCGCCAAAGAAGGATATATTGGAAGTACCTTCACAATCGGGCAGTCCTTTCCCCTTGGAGATCTGACCCTCTATTTGATGTATTCACTTTCAAGCTATGGAGGCTCGACTAATAAAGCGAGTCCTCTCTTTAAGAAGGATTGGAATCAAACCTATGGAATGGGGTTGTTGTTTAATTTTTACGCTTCCGAGGAGGAGGCTCTTCCTCCGAGTCAGTAGCCCTCTTGACGGAGTAAGTTTAAATATAATTAAACTAATACTTTTGATTAAATTATAGTAAAAACAATTATTTAGGATATAGATTGCAAGATCGTTCAATATATTATAAACTAGGTTCTATGATTTCGCCTTTGAATAGTGAAAAATTAAAATACCAGATGAGTCGTATCTACACGAGCGGACGGAGCTTGCTCTATTTTATTGAGTCCCTCCCTTTGCCGCTCATTGATGCTGCCATCGTTAAGGGGAGTCTATCTGTAAAAAGTCCTCCAGAAGAATTGAGATCCTACTTTCTCAAAAAGGCAGAGGAGTTAATTGATGAAGATAGCAGGGACTTTAGCCGTGGCTATTGGGCGCCCAAAAGTCTAATGCCTGAAACGCCCGGAAGGCACTTTCGTCGCTGGGGAAGTATTATGGTCGACGCGATAGAACTGTCATTGCGCAAGCGGAGTAAGAATCACAAAAGTTTTTCGACGGAAGCTAGTGAGCACTTGGCGAGTCTTCCAGAATATTATCAGCGAAATTTCCATTACCAAAAGGATGGTTACCTGAGTAAGCAGTCAGCGAAAATATATAGCCATCAAGTTGAATTGTTGTTTAAAGGCATGGCCGATCCCATGCGAAGAATTATTATACGCCCCTTGAAGGAGACATTTTCTGGGGATGGCTACGGACTGCATTTTTTAGATGTCGCTTGTGGTGCTGGATCCAGTGCATGGTGGTTGCGAGCTGCCTATCCCAAGGCGCAGATTACCTGTCTCGACTTGAGTGGGCCCTATCTTGAGCAAGCCCGGGAGATATTTCGTGGCGATGACAAGATTAATTTTATTCAAGGAATGGCCGAGGATCTTCCATTCAAAGAGAACTCGTTTGACGCAGTCCTATCAACCTTTCTCTTTCATGAAGTGCCATTAGAAACTCGTCAGCAAATCTTGAAAGAGAAGTTGCGAGTAGCAAAGTCTATGAATTCTTTCGTTGGACTTGTTGACTCGATACAGCTTCACGATGACGAGCGTCTCAAATGGTCATTAGAACAATTTCCTAGGGAATTTCACGAACCTTTCTATAAAAATTACATCAAAAATCCCCTTGAAGATTCTTTCCCTGCGAATCTGAAAAATTCTTTGAATGTTCGGTTGGGATTTTACAGTAAATCTATCTGGCTGAACCTGAAAGAGCATTGACTTGTGATCAAAGGCCACTAGTTTAGCCTCTTGGGACATTGACCAAGGGGGTAAAGTGCCTAAGTTTCTAATTTCATTCCTAGTATTAAGTTTTGTTTTAGTGTCTTGCCAATCAAAGGACAGCAAGCCGGTTCAGGTGCCTGAAGACAAGTATATTTGGCTCGAAGAAGTTGAAAGTCCAAAGTCACTCGATTGGGTCAAGCAAAAAAATGATAAGACCTTAACGCAGCTTCAAGCAAAAACTAATTACAATACCTATTACAATGAAGCTTTAAAAATCCTAGAAGCTAAGGATCGAATTCCTTTTGCAAGTCTTCGCAATCGCCAAGTATTTAATTTCTGGAAAGACGAAAAAAATATCAGGGGGCTTTGGCGCCGAACTTCTATTGAGGACTATAATAAGAAAAGCCCTAAGTGGACGGTTATCTTAGATCTCGATCAGTTGGCCAAGAAGGAAAAAGAAAACTGGATCTGGAAGGGCGCTGAATGTCTTCCGCCGGAATACAACAGATGTCTTCTCAGTCTTTCTCGTGGTGGTAAAGACGCGGTAGTTGTCAGAGAGTTCGATATCAAGACCCAGTCTTTTGTTAAAAATGGTTTTTATCTCAAAGAGGCCAAGTCGAATGTGGCCTGGTTCGATAAAGACACCGTGATTGTTGGAACTAACTTCGGAGAGGGAACTCTCACTGACTCAGGTTACCCTAGAACTCTTCGAGTCTATAAGCGCGGTAATGATCTATCTAAAGCTCCGGTTCTTTTTGAAGGAGATAAAAAGCACATGATGGTGTGGGCTTTTAGAAACTTTGATTCGCCTAAAAAGTACCTTTATCTCGGTGTGAGCAAGACGTTTTACACCAGTGAGCTGACGGTGACGGACTTAAAAGGCTTTCGAAAAAAGATTGAACTCCCTGAAAGTATTGAGTTTAAAAGTGAATTCAAAGGTCACTTTATCATTAGTTTAAGAAAACCTTGGAAGATCAATTCGAAAGACTATGCACAGGGCTCTTTGTTAGCTGTTGAGATGGACCCGCTTCTTAAAGAAGGCTCCTATAAGGTTCAGGAAATTTACGTACCTTCTGAAAAGTCAGCGCTTAAAGGGGTTAGCTCTACGAAAGATTATTTATTGGTAGAAGAAATGGTCGACGTAAAGAGCCGAATTTTTAAATTTGAGCTTAAGTCGAATCAATTTGTTAAATCACTTCTCGATATCGATAAAAACGTTAATGCGAGAATCCTTACTTCAAGTGCGAAACATAATGACTTTTATGTATACATGACAGGCTTTTTGGATCCCATTAAGGTGCTTTATTCGTCAGAAAAAAATGGAATTAAAACAGTAAAAAGTCAGGCTGAACGCTTTAGCTCAAAGGATCTCGTTGTAAAGCAAGAGTTTGCCAAGAGTTTCGATGGAACTAAGGTCCCTTACTTTCTGATTCACCCTAAAAATATAAAGCTCGACTCAAAGAACCCAACCCTTCTCTATGGTTACGGTGGTTTTGAAGTTTCGCTTTCTCCATTTTATTGGTCGACAGCAGGAAAAATTTGGCTCGAGCGTGGCGGAGTTCTTGCCGTTGCTAATATTCGAGGTGGTGGCGAGTACGGACCTCGATGGCACCAGGCTGCTCTTAAGCAAAATCGCCATGTCGCCTTCAATGACTTTATTTCTGTTGGTGAGGATTTAATCCGTAAGAAAATTACGAGCACGAATCATCTAGGGATCAAGGGTGGTTCTAATGGTGGACTTCTTGTTGGTGCAAGTGCTGTGAAAAAACCGTCTCTCTTTAAGGCGGTCATTTGTCAGGTACCCCTTTTGGATATGATTCGTTATTCGAAACTCCTTGCTGGTGCGAGTTGGATGGGTGAGTACGGAGATCCTGATAAGCCTGAAATGAGGAAGTCACTTCTTTCTTATTCGCCTTATCACAACCTTGAAGCAGGCAAGAAATATCCCGAAATTTTCTTTATTACTTCAACCAAAGATGATCGAGTTCACCCGGGTCATGCTCGAAAGATGGCCGCCAAAATGGACGAATTTGGATTCGGTCACTACTACTATGAAAATACTGAAGGAGGCCATTCCGCTAGTGCTAATAATAAGCAAAGAGCGAAGATGACTGCCCTTGAATACGTTTATCTCGACCAAATGTTGCGAGAAAATTCAAAGTAGTTAATTTCTAAAGTTGGCAGCTCTCGGAAAAACTGAGAGCTGTCTTCCTGAAAGTCCTCTCAAAAGATAGATAACTCCAAGAATAAGAACTGCGGCGACCAGCGCAGCTCCCCAAACTCCACTGACCACAAGCATGGCAAACGGCAAAAGAGCATTGAGTAAGTAAAGGTGGGTCGTTTTCTCAACAGGGATTTGCGTAATCCATTTGTGAACTTTGAGAAGCTCTAAAGCGATCATAATAATTGAACTCGTAATCATCCAGCCAATAGGATTAAAAAAGGGCATTCCATAGTAGTGTCCAGGAGATTCCCATACCCAATAACCGGCGGTATAGCTCATGGCTGGGTCTAATGCGAAATCCCAGGCCGTCACCATAAGCGCACCCCCTAAAACTCGAGCCCATGCTTTGTTTTTAAAAAAGTAGGAGCATGTTCCATAGGCCATCATCGACATAACAAACCAACTTGTTGGAACGAGTAGAGGAACGTGGTCGACAATTTTATAACCGAGCAAGGGTTGGTACTCATATTTACCAAACGGAATTCCAATTGAAGTTCCTCCCAACTCTGCAAGAAAACTAATTAGGTAAATGGCAAAGAAGGGAGCGATCCAGCGAAAGCCGGTGTATCTAACAAGTAAAAAGAGGGCCGCTAAAAAAGCGAGAAGTGTATGCCCCTGGGCAAACATTTGGTAGGCCCGTCCGTAAATTTCAACAGCCCACGGGAATTGACTCAAGAGTTGGGGGTATTGTCCAAAAGTTCCAAAGCCTATGATGGAAAGGGCCGTCACAAGAGCGAATAAGGCAAAACTCAATTTTTGAAGGAAACTGCGACTTAATATTTTCATATTCAAACTCCCTTAATTCTTTTATGGTGGTGGGGAAGCTCTGTCAGTTCAAAAGACCTTGAATTGACGTTAGGCGCCAAAAATGAGGTGCCATGGACGAGGTGATTGATGTCGAGAGAGATGGGTATTCGCCTGGGGCCTCTCAGTCTCCGGGATATAAAGCTCCTCAGCCAAATGCTCGAGGACCAAGGAATCCTCAACTTTGAGGTGGTCAGTGCTGACCCGGATGAAAACTTTTATCAAAATGCCAAACCTGGTGAAATTGAAACCTATCAAGCCAACACGAATCTGGCCCTCGTGATTTTTACCAATCGCATTAAAGAGCTCAATGGGATCATTGTGCCCATGGGATTGAGTCCGATTCCCGAAAATTTTGAGTCCGACACGGATCATGAGTACTACTACGAACAAGATTTCCCCAGCAGAACTGGCTTAGAAGTAAAAATAAAAGATGAGCATAAGAAAGCTCTTCAGGAGCAGAGTGAATTGTCGACTCCGCACCATTCAATTTATGTTTGCCCCAAGGGCGACTTTCAAAGCGATATCCCCAGACTTTGCCCCAAACATCAGATTCCCTTGAGAACTTTAAAGGAGGGGGAGAGGCCAATGTCTCCCTTGAAAAAGTTTGTGTTTTTCCTTTTAGGTCTCCTAGGGGCGGCCCAACTTGCTTCTGAATTACTTAAAATCTTCTCTAAATAGCCTGAATTCGACGCATACGGTCCTTGTTCGTTTTCTTACAGACTCTGAAAAATGCCTATACAGAACTCGACTTATGTAATGCAATGAATACAGCATGATGCACGATCACCTAACAGGAGGACGGGATTGGCAGAAAAAAAGCGAATCGTTGTAGTAGATACGAATGTGATTCTTTTCGACGCTCTGGCCATAAAAAAGTTTAAGGACGCAGAGGTTCATATTCCTATTTCGGTTATTGAAGAAATCGACCGTTTCAAGAGGGACCTTGGAGAAAACGGGAGAAATGCACGACACTTTAGTCGATTTATCGATGTTTTGCGTGGCAAGGGGAGTTTGGCAAAGGGAGTGAAGCTTGAAGATGGTGGGAGTGAGCTCATCATTGATGGAGATCGACAGGTCGAAGGATTGCCGCCAGAACTTCACGAATCAAAGGCCGACAATCGTATTTTAATGACAGCAATGGCTCTAAAAAAGGATCAGCCCGATGCGATCGTAGAGCTTGTTTCAAAAGATATTAATCTTCGAATTAAAGCGGATGTCTTCGGAATTAACGCGAGAGATTTCGAGCCAGAAAAAGTTTCTTTTGAAGAAATGTATGCAGGTAAGGTTGAACTCGAAGTTGACCCCGAAACGATCAATAGTTTTTACAGCGATAAGTTTTTAGCCGCGACAGAAGAGATGCGCCTCAAGGCCAATCAATACGTCATTATGAAAGACTCTTCAAATCCGAATCACTCGGCCGTTGGGCGTTTTGATGACAAGCAGGGTGGAATTCTCCCCTTATTGGCCGCTAAAGAAGGAATTTGGGGAATTCATCCGCGAAATGTTGAACAGTCTTTTGCAATGGACTGCCTCCTAAATGACGATATTTTATTTGTTTCTCTCGTCGGCAAAGCCGGTACCGGAAAAACTCTTTTGGCCCTGGCTGCTGGCCTTTACAAGACTCTTGATGAAGGTCGATTTCAGAGACTTTTAGTGAGTCGTCCGATTTTTCCTATGGGTAGAGACATTGGTTACCTTCCGGGAGATGTGGAGCAAAAGCTCAACCCTTGGATGCAACCCATTTTCGATAACGTCGAGTTTTTAATGGGTGCCGATAAAAAGGCTGCTGGTCGGGCTCAAGAACTTCTGAATCAAGGAATGCTGAACATCGAGCCTCTGACCTATATACGCGGTAGAAGTATTCCTAATCAGTATTTGATTGTCGATGAAGCACAAAACTTAACTCCTCACGAGATTAAAACTATTGTTACTCGTGCTGGCCAGGGAACAAAAGTTGTTCTCACCGGGGATTGTTACCAAATTGATAATCCTTATGTTGATTCTGCAAACAGTGGACTAACTTACTCGGTTGAAAAATTTAAGGGCTACGACATTTCAGCCCATGTTACCTTGAGCAAAGGTGAGCGTTCTCAGCTAGCAGAATTAGCCGCCAATATCATGTGATTTTAATCAAAGCTTAATATTCCAGATATAAGTCAGGGAGGCACTTGCCTCCCTGTTTCTATTTGAAACGGAGGCCGTAAAAAGGTCCCACTTCCGACTATTTGATGTTCAGAAAAAACAAGTCATTTCCGATTTATAACTATGGGGAGGGGTTATGCATCTCGAGAGCTTACATGTCTTTATGGTTGAAGATTCCATTATGGCTCGGAATAAACTAACCGAGTTTTTAGAAGAAATGTCAATTACGAAGGTTACTGAAGCCGGAAGTGGCGATGCTGCGCTAGAGCTCTTGGAAAGACTCAAAGAAGACCAAGATCTCCCGGACCTCATTTTACTAGATTGGAATATGCCGCAAAAAGATGGCTTAGAGGTTTTAAGAGCTATCAGAGAAAACGATATTTTCAATAACATTAGAGTCTTAATGATCTCTGCTGAAAGAGATAAAGGTCAAATTGTGAATGCACTGAAGTCTGGTGCTAATGGATTCCTGTCTAAGCCTGTCACTGCAGAGATTTTGAAAGAAAAAATAAATGAAATTTTCTCATCGGATCTTGCTAAAAATGAAACAAGTGCTTCTTGATAAAAGGTGGAGGAGGACTTGGAAAAGTGAATTCTAACAAATCCATTATTAGTATTGAAGAACTAAATAGTGTCATTGAAGTAGCAATCAAAGAGACCTTCAGTAAATTTATGCGAACTCAAGTTTCTTGTGAAGAGCTAGAATTGACCATGCGGGACGGTCTCAAAAGAGATATTTCTGGCGTTGTTGGACTTGTGCGAGATGACAGTATTGAAGGTACTTTTTCGATTAATTTTGAATACGAAACTCTAACTCCTCTCCTTTGTCAGTTTTTTAAAAAAGAAGTAACGACGACTGATAAAATGACTTCCGAGTCCGTAGCTGAATTAACAAATATGATTTATGGAATTATTAAAGAGTATCTTAATAATCACGAATATGAATATCAGATGTGTTTGCCAGTTGTAACGGTTGGTAACTGTCATGAGGTCTTTAGCAGTGTTCGTGGTGAAAGATCACTATTCAAAGTAGATAGCCCACTTGGATCTTTCTGGTGTGAAATGAATTTGCATAAAATAGGAATTGATACCCTTTTAGCGGCTTAATGTAGGAATAGGTATGTCGGCGACTAAGATTAGCAATCATATTTTTGAAAATGGGAAGGATTCCCTGGATGATGCGCTATCATTAGTTTGTTCTCATTTACGTGAGTGTTATATTTGCTTCGACAGTCATGGCAATTTCACTCAATCCTATTCGCCCCTCCTTTGGAAATATTTCGATAACTCTAAAGAGGGTCAGGACTTTTTTAAGTTCTTCAATATAAATGAAGCTGACAAGGACTCGATAAGTCTTTTGTTGGACCTATTGCGAGATCAAACTGTTCAATTTCAGACTTTAATTGATTTATTGCCGGAAGAAATGAGAAGTCCAAAGTTGAATTGTGAAATGCGTATTTCTTATTTTGAGCTGTCTCCAGAAGTTCCTGGGTTTTCAGGTTTCGCTGTTCTTCTTCGAGACCTCACCGAAACTAGAGTTATCGAAGAAGAGGCGAATAAGGCCAAGTCCCATGCTGAAATGATACAACGTATTGTTGCGGACCCCGTTAGTTTTCAGTCATTTATTAATTCAATTCGCCGTCTCTATTTACAAATGAAGACATGGAATCACGAGTACTCCTCTGGCGGATCCATTGAAAACTTTCAAAGAACTCTTCATACCTTAAAGGGAAATGCTTCATTGTTTTCTGCATCCGAATTAGTTAGCTACATTCATAATATAGAAGATGTTTTATGTAGTCACATCAAAATGTCAAAGCCTGAGCTAGTAGAGCTGGTAAATGAGATTGGCCTTAGTTTAGAGTCGAAGCTTCATCAGTTTCAGGAAGAGAATGACGTTCTTTTAGGTTCCTTGAGAAGGATTGTAAAAGCTGCAGCGCTCATTGATGTCAACACAATGGCAAGGCTTGAATCGATCGTAGAGAAGGTTCAAGACGAAGAATTAACAGATCTCTATTATAGTTCGATCAAGACGGAAACTTTAAATGCACTCTTTTTACCAGTTAAAATGAGTATCTTGTCACTGGCTAATAAACTGGAAAAGAAGGTCACAGTTGTTCTTCAAGGAGGCGCTACGAGGGTTCCAGTTAATCGTTTTCGACCAATACTAGATGTTTTAACAAACGTTTTTCTAAACTGTGTTGACCATGGGATAGAGCTTCCTGAAGAGCGGGTTTCTCTAGGAAAATTGGAGACAGGAAAAATAGAAGTCCATTTCGAATTCGTAAACAGAAACGGTAAAGGTTGGTTAGGGTTAAATATTAGTGATGACGGGCAAGGTATCGATATTGAAAGCCTTAAAGAAAAATTAATGGAAGAGGGTTATCCTGCAAACGAATGGTCTCGACAGAAGATTGCAGAGAGTATTTTCGTATGTGGTATGACAACTCGAGAAGAAATATCTGAAACCAGTGGTCGAGGTCTAGGTATGGCGGCAGTCAAAGAAACCATCGAAGCAGAAGGTGGTAAGATTCACGTGGATTCCCAAAAAGGTCATGGTACGCGCTTTCGATTTTTAATCCCTTTTGATTAATAAATTCTCAATCTTATAAGCAATTACAACTTAGGTCCAAAATCTCTCTTTGAGATTATTTTATGTCTCCTCCTTGCCGATAAGAGTCTTGTAAGGAGGTAGTATGCGGCTCCAAGGGAATCTACAACTAGTGTTCGATGCTCTTTACCATATGGGTGTTATTGATCCTGTACTTGAGATGGATTGGCAAAGTGAAGTGGGTGGGTCTGATGATTATCAGGGACGCGTTCAAGCTGCTTTGCAAGTGGCAAATCAATTCCAGGGGAATTTTGAAATGTTGCTTGAAGAGTTAGGAAAGCTCGACGAGCAAACTTTGAGCTTTTTAGCAATGGAGGTAGCGCGTGAATATGCGGATTTTCACGCCAGAAAATATGTTCACTAGATCATATTTTTTACTCATTTTAACTCTTTGTTTATTACCGACTCCAGTCTTTGGAGATTGGTCTATTGATTTATCGAGAAGACAGGGTGAAATGAGATCGGCAGAAATGGAGCAGCCGAGTGTTGAAGAACAAAAAGGAAGCTTTTTCGACCTAATACTTCACCAAGGTGAACCTCTTCAGGAGGTCGTCATCATTAAGTCACAAAGAGGTTTCGTTCCAGAAAAATTGAGACTACGAGAAGGTGGACGTTATAAAATTCACATTGTTAACGTCGATAAAGAAAACAAAAACATTAGCTTTGTACTGGATGCGTTCTCTGAACACCATGGAACCTACTATGGTGACACCGTAAGTTTTGAAATTGAGCCTAAAAAGACGGGAGTCTTTTCTTTTCACTGTCCTGAAACTGCCAGCGAAGGGCAATTAGTCGTTTTTAAGAATACGGCCACCGGCCCTGATTATCGTCAACCAGCAAGTTTAGGGGATTAATCATGTCACTGGTGGGAGGACAATCAGGAGTATTTTTTGAAGCGATCAAAAATTTTCTTGGTCCGATCTACCCCCTATTACTCGATGACAAAATTACTGAAGTTCTCATAAATGGCCCAAATGATATCTTTGTAGAGATTGGTGGTAAACTTCAGCGTTCAACTGCAAAATTTGAAACTGATGATGACTTGATGGCGGCTGTCAATGCCATTGCACAATCGGTGGGTCGTCGAATTAACGATGATGAACCTCGATTGGATGCTCGCCTTCCCGATGGTTCTCGTGTTCACGTTGTGATTCCACCTTGTGCGCGAAATGGTGCGACTGTTGCTATTCGTAAATTTTTTAAAAAGAGAATTACCTTTAAACAGTATATTCAATGGAAAGCGATTACTCAGGATGCCGCTAACTTTTTAGAGATATGCATGTTTCTAGGAAAAAATGTTTTGGTGAGCGGAGGAACCGGTTCTGGTAAGACCACTTTGTTAGGTCTTCTTTGTAGTCGAATTCCAAAAGGGCAAAGAGTGATCGTGATTGAAGATGCTTCGGAACTGACTATCGAATACGAACATGTTGTCCGTTTTGAAACTCGCATGGCCGATGAGCAAGGTCATGGTGAAGTTAGTATGCAAGACCTTTTAAAAAGTTCACTGAGACTACGTCCCGATCGAATTATTGTAGGGGAGGTTCGTGGTGCTGAAGGCTTCGAGCTTATTCAAGCAATGAACACGGGTCATAAAGGGTGCTTGGGAACCATTCACTCCAATTCTCCTGCCGATGCTCTGGTTCGACTGGAGGCCTTGGCCATGGGGGGAGATAACAAGATCTCCGAAAAGGCGTTGCAGTACAGCATTGCCTCGGCCATCGATATTGTGATTCAAATTTCCCGTCTTTCTGATGGATCGCGTCGAATCACCCATATTTCGGAAATTCGAGGACTCGATGCAGAATATAATTATATGGTCACTCCCATCTACGAATTAAAGAGTCTCGTGCGAGCACCGGATGGAACAATGCGGGGTGACATTGAGCCCCTTGGGGAATTGCCATCGTTCATAGATGAAATTGAAGATAATAAAATTCCCTTCCCCCGTTCTAAGTTCTTTTCTAAAAAAGCCAGTTAAGAGCAAATACTTGTAAAATTGGCTATTTATGGCTAAACAAATCCCGTGCTGTTAAGTTGTAAGATCACCTGTAGCATTCTGTCTTATCTAGAGCGGAAGGGGATAGATCTAGGTCCGGTTTACGAACAATCGGAAACTCCTAGGGAATTTCTTTTCGATTCTTCCTATTGGTTAACAGCCTCTGATATGGAAAAGCACCTCGAACTTTTGAGTCGAGAGTACGGCAAACAATCCAGTGATGATTTTATTGTAAGTAGCGGTCATACCATTAGCGAATTAAGAACCTGGGGAGCGCTCGATAGTGTTCTTCGTATGGTTAAAGAGCCTCAAGATGTTCTTGCTCAACCGGATCGCTTTTTATCATATTTTATTTCTCCCGCTCCACCTGTTGCGGGTCTTTCGAAGACTGATTCAGATATTCGATTTGAAATTCCAATCGATCCTAGTCAGTACCCACTTTGTTTTCGTTTCTTAACAAGTGCCATTGAGGCCTTGCCGAGTTTTCAAAACAAAGAGTTTTTTACAGTTCAATGGGAAGACTCACAAATTAGAATTTCTTGGGATCAAAGCCAAGAGACTCTTTTAGATGATGAAGAGCAAACAGCACGAAATATTCGTCCCGAACTCTATCAAAATGTCTTGAAAGATTTGGAAGAAAACCAAAAAAAACTAGAGGCCTTCCAAAAAGAGATCCTAGAAAAAGATAAAATCATTGCAGGATTAAAATTACAGCAGGGTTCAACCTTAACAGCACAATCTGAATCTTCAGGTTTATCCGGAGTCAATAGACCCGATTTTATTTTACCGCTTCAAGAAACACTTTCGGACGTTTTTAGAATGAATGACTATTTAGCTCGAGCTGTTCAACTCGTAACAATTCTTGTTGGGCAAGGGCGGGGTGATCGTCAGGTTCAAGAGGCTATGAGACGAGTCGACTGGGAAAGAATTCGCAGGGAATACCCTGAGGTAATCGAAGGGGCTTCAAAAAAGCTTAAAGAGATGCATCGGCAAATTGAAGAAGAAGCAGAAGATGCTCCGCAGTCGGAACGGCAAGAAAGTTCGCTGACTGAGTTGCTCGACCAGGCCCTTGATTCGGTGGACTTAGAGAAGCCTGAAAGCATTAAAGTGGATCGTCACTTTATTTTTGATCACACTGTGAGAGTCGATAGGGATCGTATGCGACAAGCTCTGATCTACATAATTTCCTCAGCTTTAAAGGGTATTGATAATTCCCATGGTGCACTTCGAATTGTTACTCGCCCGAAGGGTACGAGGGCTGAAATTGAAATTAGTGATACGGGCAAGGGCTATAGCCCTGAACAGCTCAAAAAAATTCTTACGGATTCGCAATCAAACTCCCCTTTGAGAAAGGCGAGAACCATTTTACAAACTCACCAAGGGGACCTCTCAATCAAGAGTGAAGTCGGTCGCGGTTCAACCTTTACCCTAGAAATTCCAGTATAAATTCTATTTAAGTGAGGTCACAATGTCAGAGATTATTGGTATTCATGCTCGAGAAATCCTCGATAGTCGGGGAAATCCAACAGTTGAAGTTGATGTTATAACTAGAAATGGCGTTCTTGGTCGTGCAGCAGTTCCTTCGGGTGCATCGACAGGTGTTCACGAGGCTCACGAACTCCGAGATGGTGGCGAACGGTACATGGGTAAAGGTGTTGAAAAAGCTGTTGAGAATGTGAACGAAAAAATTGCTCCAGAACTCGAAAACATGGATGTATTTGAGCAAACACTTATCGATCGATTTTTAATTGAACTGGATCAAACGGAAAACAAGTCCAACTTGGGTGCTAATGCGATTCTTGGAGTCTCATTGGCTTGTGCGAGGGCCGCAGCCGAAGAGTCGGGCCTTCCACTTTATCGCTATGTGGGCGGTGTGAGCACAAATAATTTGCCTGTACCACTAATGAATATTTTAAATGGTGGAGCCCATGCTAATAACGGTCTTGATGTGCAAGAATTCATGTTAGCGCCCTGTCTTTCCAGCTTTAAAGAATCCCTTCGTGCTGGAGCTGAAATTTTTCACAATCTCAAAAAGATACTCAATAAAAAGGGAATGTCTACAGCAGTAGGTGATGAAGGTGGATTTGCGCCGAATCTGAAAACAAACAAAGAAGCTCTTCAGTTGATCATGGAAGCCATTGAGGTCGCCGGGTATAAGCCTGGTGAAAATGTGTTCTTGGCCCTTGATGTCGCAGCCACCGAATTCTTCAAAGAAGGTAAGTATCAGTGGGAAGGTAAAGCCCTTAGTCACACTGAAATGGGTGATATTTATAAGTCGTGGATGAGCGAGTTCCCAATTAAGTCGATCGAAGATGGATTTGCGGAAGATGACTGGGATGCTTGGAAAGCCTTTACTAAAGATAGTGGCGACAAAGTCCAGCTCGTTGGTGACGATCTGTTTGTCACTAATGAAAAACGGGTTCATCAAGGGATCGACGAAAAAGCAGCAAACGCACTACTCGTAAAGGTCAATCAGATTGGAACCCTCACAGAAGCGGTTGATGCTGTTAAATTGGCACAGAGACATTCTTTTAAAACAGTTATGTCTCATCGAAGTGGAGAAACTGAAGATTCAACGATTGCAGACCTTGCTGTAGCCTTAAATTGCCAACAAATCAAAACTGGTTCGCTTTGCAGAAGTGATCGAATGGCTAAATACAATCAGTTGCTCAGAATTGAAGAAGATCTAGGACCTATAGGTAGATACTGGTCCCACGCTGCATTCGCCTAGTATTGGAGGGATGATGAAAACACTTTTATTGATTTTAGTTTTAACAATGCCGGCGTTTGCTCTAGCCGATATCCACTGTGTGGCTCACGTAGGGCACTATACATTCTATAGTTGTGAAGGGGAAAGTTTAGTTCCCGTTACCTATCCAATCGGAATTCCCTCAAACGGAAGAAGTGTCCAATTGGCTAACACCCACAGAATGAGTTATATTATATCGGAATTTAAGCGATTGAACTATGAGGTTGTGTCGTGTGAAGTCATAAATGACAAAGCTGAGGCGATTTGCATTTTCCTAAAACCAAGTTAGAGGGGTATTCTTAGTCGAAATCGTCGACCAACGGAGTACTTTTTAACAAAATCGATCCTTTTTGAGGTCGCCGCCTTCTCGCTAACAATACACGATCGAGATCGATAAATAACTTAACAATAGTCTGAGTACCCTTGATAGACGATATTTCTATGTGGTCAACAAAGTTTATCATCATTAATAAGCCAAGCCCTCCAGGATTTTCTCCAACCACTTCATCGGCTGACCGACTTGATTTAAGAGTCTTCAGAAAACTTAAGAAGTTGAATGTTCCTGCAAAATCAGAAACCTTTATCACAATATTGTGTTGATCGAGTCCCCATCGTACAATGACTTTACCACTGGGGCTTCCTTTTGGATCTTCAAGATCGGTCTTGTAACCATGAACAAATGAGTTCATTACTAACTCGTCTAATATAGTAGTGATACCCTTAAAAAACGTGACATTGTCGGTAAGTATTCGCTTTGTAATTTCTTCTTGGAAGTTATTTAGCCATCGTGCTTTAGCAGTGATTTTGTTGATTAAAGTAATATCAAAAAACTGATTTGTAGAATCAAGACTATTTGGTTTAAAAGGCTGTTGAAGTAAAGCAGCCTCAAGCGCTTCTTCTAGGTATCTCGTTCTCATACCGGGAAACTCTACTAGAAAATTCAATTGATCAGGTTTATCATTAACTGAATTGAATTTTTCTATCGAGTCCTGACCGACTATAAAATGATTGAGGAGAGTACAGTTCTTTGGAATGTCTAATACAGGAACCGTATCCCAAATTTTTGTGCTCAAAATAATCAGATTGAATTTCTCGATATTTTTTTGTAGCTCATTGGCATCTATATTTTCGACTTTATACGACGATTTGAGAGTATCGAGATTTAAGGTGGGCTCGCCAACTATTGCAATTTTCATTATTTGTGAATCTCCTCAGAGCTATTTTATTCTTTATAACTCGGAATTGATAATAACTTTACCGATACTGACCCAAAGGCGAGAAATGTGCTCAATCGAAACTAGCTCGCTCGGCTGTCGAACTTTACTTTGGCTAAAAGTTTGTCACTTGAAACTTCATCACTTTGAATGACTCCAATGGCTTCAATCAAATCTGCAAACTCACCTATGATAGGACTGTCCCCTTTGGCTTCGTCAACTAATGCCTTAAAGTTTAAAAACTTGTTTGATGAGAACTCTAAATTCACAATCTGCGAAATGAAATCATGTAACCGACTATCGATCTTCATAGTAGTTGAAAGTAGTTGTTCTAAATAATCAGGAGAAAATTTCAAAAAATCGTAGACGAGTTCTTTATAGGAACCACAGTCGAGATTTTCACAACCAATAAACTTAAAATCAAGAAGGCTGTCATTCAATGTTGCTTTTAAGACTCTAATGTTCGAAGTGCCCATATGAATAGCTTTGAGTTCTTTACCAAAAGTGTCTTCGCAGAATTTAATTCGGTGTTTCAAGATAGGCGCGTAGAAACGGTTTTCTCTGTATTTCTTTAAAATGAAACAGCGACTGATTACTGGAAAACCATCATGTTTGAAGTCGTGATTGATTTTTGACGCGACAGTTGCTGTACCGAGAAAGTCTGGCTCTCCATTTTTTATAGCATAGTAAAAAAAGAACTTAGTGTCGCGCTTTTTATTCTCCTGGGTTTGAATGTTATAATAGTTTCCAATATCCAGAATTGGGTATTTTTTCCAAGTATGTCCTACCTTCATTTCTTTTAATTCAAAGAGAAGGTTTTTGAAATCTCGTTCGTATACTTGATCTAGGCAAACAACAGCGTCAATTCTAAGCCGATCGAGAGTTTCATCCGAAACAGGTATTATCTTAGACTCGAGTTCATCTATTTTAAATAAAGTACAATTAGAAGGCATTACTTCTTAACGGAATTTGTGGGCTAAAAAAAAGGTATCTTACTAATAATTATGTGGAAATTGCTTAACAGTGTGAAAAAATGTCATAATTTGAAACATTGGTTGTCTGGCAATTGATAAAGATCTCATCTATCTTAGAATTGACCTAAATTGAGTCAGTTTTAATTCTACTGATTAAGTATCAAAAGAGAAGAGCTTCTCGATTTTCTCATTTTGCTAAAAAGGTTCCTGTTAAGATCGATGAAAAGTTGTGTTGATGTGCTTATACCTTTTTTGTTGACTATTTCTATGTGGTCACAAAATTTAATACACATAAGAATTCCGAGACCTCCGGTTTGGCTGTTCGAAATCTCTTCGGCCGACTTATACATACTTTGCTTAAATAAAAATTTCTCCGTGTCAAATTTACCGCTTCGGTCTTCGACGAGAAGGGAAAAATTGATGTTATCGAATATCCATTTAATTTTTACAGGCCCAATTTCGTCTAAAGACGGCTCCTTGGGGTCCATTCCGTACCCGTGAATAAAAGCATTTAGAATTAATTCATCAACAAGAGTCGTAACCATTCTCGAAAATTCGCGGTCTTTCGATGGCGAGTTCTTGTTAATCTTTTCTCTAAACTCTACTAACCATTTGTTTTTATCACTTATCTTTGAGACATGAAATTCTTCTAAAATAACTTGTGAATTTGTTTCAATGTCGAATTCAGAATCGATAAGTATTGATTCAATTTTTTTTAACAGAAATGACGCGGACATTCCGGGGTATTCAACAAGAAAATTGTTTTGTTGATTGTTCTCGAGAACAAAAGAATAGTCATCTACCTTAGAGTTTCCCACCTTAAAGATATTGATTAAAGTCGAATTCTTTGGGATCTCCCACTTTTGTACAGCATCCATTTTTTTTGGGTTTCGGATATAGAGTCTATGAGTACCAAGGTCTGAGGCAGATTCGTCATAAAAATGTAAATCAAACATCGTTTCCAATAATTCCGATATGTGATTTCTTTCTCCAATAAATCCAATAGTCATAGTGATACCTTTTTCTGAGTTCAATTGTAGTATAATTTCACAGAGGAAGTCGAAAGTAATTAGATTTTTTTTTGCAATGCCATAGACGAGCTTCTTTGATAATCAGATTATTGGTTTTGTACTTCATTTGTAACTGTGGCATCTTAATGTAAATAACACTAAATGCCGGTAGTTTAGAGTCTTCGATATCGTGCGGTCGTATTCTGAAAGAAGAAGTAAATGGGTTTAGAGATAATTCAGTACCTTGTTTTAAATGATAATTACAATTATCTGCTTCGTGACGAGGCGACAGGAATGACTGCGGTTGTTGACCCTTCAATGATGTTACCCACTATGAAAGTCTTGAATCAAAGAGACCTGCAACTCAATTTTATTCTACAGACGCATCATCACTATGATCACGTTGATGGAACCCCACCTTTATCGAGATTGATTCCAGAACTTAAGGTTGTTGGACCAAAGGATGAGCATAAGCGTTTTCCTTATCAGGCGATTGAATTAGATGATGGCGACGTATTTGAGTTGGGAGAAACTCCGATACAATTACTTTCTGTGCCAGGACATACATCCTCACATTGTGCATACTATATTGAGTCTATTCCCGCGGTTTTTAGTGGCGATGCACTTTTTACGATAGGATGCGGCCGGATTTTCGAAGGGTCTTTCGAAACTATGTATAATAGTTTGCAAAAGCTTGCCGGTTTACCTCCTGAGACTAAATTATATTGTGCTCACGAGTATACTTTAGAAAATGGAGCTTTCGCTCTATCAATAGAGCCAGGTAACCAAGACTTAGTCGAACGACTAGAGGTGGCAGAGCGACTGAGAGCTGACAATTTACCTACCGTTCCGTCTACCATTGCTGAGGAGTTAAAGACAAATCCATTCCTTCGCTGCGACTCTATTGAAATCAAAAATAACATCGGTCTGGCAAATGGCTCTGAAGTCGAGGTATTCGAAAAAATTCGAAGAATGAAGAATTCATTCAAGGGATGAGAGAAGTATATATACCGACTTCCATCTAGTTCTTTAGAGTAGGAAGTCTTTCAAATGCGCTTTCAAGGCCAAACTTGGGTGCTAAGCAAAATCCGTTTAAAATAGATTCTTGCATAATTCATTCGATTTAGCGCTAATATTCTATAAGTATTGAAACATATTAGTGAGGTTAAAATGACTACGGAGTTAACATACTTGGCATTGGTATCACTTTTGACGGCCTTTGCTTGGATTCCCAATATCTTAGATTCATTCATCGTACGTGGAATTATGGATACGATTGGATATCCTAAAAGTCCAAAACCATTACATTCGTGGGCAGAAAGGGCTATGAAGGCTCACGCGAACGCGAGTGCAAATTTGCCCGTATTTGCGGCAGCAATCCTTATAGTCGTCATCTCGCAAACGACCAACGAAATAACGGCCATGGCGGCAATGATTTACTTTTATGCACGTCTCGTTCACTTAATTGTCTATATCTTAGGCGTGCCGGGTCTACGGACTTTGGCCTTTTTGGTGGGGTTTGGCTGCCAGGTAGCAATCCTTCTTCAGGCACTTTGATGTTCTCTGCACTCAGCTGATTTCAGTTGAGTGCATTCCTTAAAAGGCTTTTTCCCTTCTTTAAAAGGCTTTTTCTCTACTTTTGTTTAATACTCTCAGACGAAGTAATTCTTTGTTAAGTACTTTTCAAATATTCTATATAATTAGTTTTAGCTCAGAATTTAACAAAATGGTTTTTAATGCAAGACTTTCAATCAAATGGATATGCTCAACTTACGATAGAAAAGCAAATTCACGAAACCGAGCTTTCAGATGTTTTCAGAGTAAAATCACCTGAAGTATTAGAGCCACTTTGCTTAAAGGTGTCTAAATCTAAAGACAGAAACTCAATGAGTAATATTGAGTTTGTAAGGGAAGCTAAAGCCCTTTCGGCATTCAATAGCGAGCATATAGTTAAAGTCTTAGAGTATGGGTTAAATCAAGATCTCAACTATATGCTATTAGAATTTGTTGAAGGCAAGAATCTCGAAGACATTTGTAATGAATCGAAGATTGAAATGAGTGATTTCTTTGAAATTGCAATACAAATAGTCAAGGGACTTGACCATATTCATCAAGCCGGATACCTGCATAGGGACCTAAAAGATCAAAATATCATGATACTTGGGGGGGAAGGAGATTATCGCGTTAAGATAATCGATCTGGGATTTGCACTAGAGGTTGATGAAGGTGGAAGTAAAGATTCAAGGTTTGCTGGAACCATAGAGTATTCAGCACCAGAGCAGTTGGGCTTGATTAAGAATCCTATTGATGAAAGATCGGACTTATATTCGATAGGAGTCATTTTTTACAAAATGCTGACATCGAAGCTCCCCTTGAGTGCGAGTAGGGGCATGCAATCGCTGATTGAAGAAACTCCTCGAGGAATTCAGGAGCAGAGAGAGGATTGTCCCGCAATTTTAGACCGAATTATTTTAAAACTCCTTAACAAGGTTCCAGAGGAAAGGTACCAGTTAGCGAGCTCGCTTCTTAGTGACCTTTTGCAAGTACAGCAACTTGTTCGGCAAGGGGACCTTAATTCTGACTTAGAATTAGACCGCGGTTCAAAGACAATTGTGAAAATTGGTAAGACTTTTGTTGGACGTAAGCGCGAGTTGAAATCCCTGGTAGATAGCTTTAATGCTTGCAAGACTTCTGGATTTCAAGCGGTTTTTGTCGGTGGTCGAGCCGGTATTGGAAAGAGTAGTTTGATTCGAGAACTAGAAACAAGGATTGCAGTAGCTGGTGCGCGATTTGCTTACGGTAAAAGTTATGAATTTTCTAAAGCTCTTCCAGCTTACAGTCTTGGCGAAGCGTTCGAAGATGTTTACGGTAGACTAAATAGGTTGCCACAACAGTTGAAGGAGCCAATTTTTAACAAGCTAAGAAAAGAAGTTGGGGGACTAGCCGGAGAACTCATTCGATTGGCTCCAAGTTTTTATGAGGTTTTTTCTAGTGAAGAGATACCTGAAGTTCAATATCTAGGCTACGAGAAGGACAGGCAGCGATTTATATCACTTGTAATGAAGGTAATAGAAACTATTTCTCATCAAAGTGCTCCTCTCGTTATTCTACTAGATGATCTTCAGTGGGCGGATGGTCTTGTAATAGATCTCATTGAAAGTTTAGTATTTAACCCACCATCCAAAACTCATGTGTTACTAGTTGGGAGCTACAGATCTGAGGAGGTTTCTTCAACCGATCGTCTTGGTCAAATTATTTCTCGCTATCGGGAAAATTGTAAGGATAAGTGCATAGAGGTCGAGCCGCTCGAATATGAAGAGGTTCATGAAGTTATCGCTCAGAGCTTAGGGGTTGAAATAGACAAAGTAGCTACAGACCTTATAGATATTACTTACGACCGCACGAAAGGAAATCCTCTGTTTGTGTCGGAGTTTCTAAAAGCTCTTTTGTCAGAATCGATAATCACCAAAAATGAAGATAATCTGAATTTCGACAAAAAGCACCCAGGCCTTAGTTCGCTAGGAGGATCTATTGTAGATCTCGTTATCAAACGAGTGGAGACATTAGAGGACGTAGAAGTAGACATTATTGCGCGGGCGGCTTTAATTGGATTGGATTTTAAGTTTTCGGACCTAAAGGATCTCTGTGAAATCGATGGAGTATCCTTGGTATCTATTATAGATAAGGCAGTTGACCAGCAAATATTAAAAAAGAGAAATTCAACAAACTTCGCATTTTTCCATGATAGAATCCACGAAGCTTGTCAAGAACTGTTGCAAGAAGATGAGAGAGTTAAATTTCATCTCGATTATTTAGACTTCCTAGAGAGATCAGAAGTCACTAAAAACAAAATCTTTGAAGCTGCTGAGCATGCAATTCGTGCAGGCGACCATAAGAGAACTGTCTATTATTGTATTCAAGCAGGGCTAAGTGCATTTGAGAGGCACGCAAATTTCGAATCCTTAGAGTATTTTGGTCACGCGATTAGCTCGAATAGAATAGTAGAAAGTAGTGTTGAAAATCAACGACGAATGTTCATTGGAAGAGCTGATGCACTTGTTTCTTTAGGAAATTATGAAGAGGCACGACAGTCCTTGGATGAAGTTTTAAAGCTCTATAGAGATGATTTAGTAAAGTCTGTTGAGATTAATTCTAAAATTGCCGAATGTTTACAACGAGAGGGAAAATATAAAGAGGCTCAAGAGCTCCTTGCGACCGGTCTTCGTCAGCTTGGTTGGTCTATAGACTTTGAAAAACCGAAACGGAAAGAGTTATTAGATCGCTTCTTTATTAGGGTACATTCGTTAATGAAGATATTTTTTAAACCTTCTGAACGTAAACTCGAAAGATTGAGAGTTGTTGCCGATTCACTGAAAAAACTATGGATGGTCAATGTCATTATCGACATAAAACCTCTACTCCATATATCGTATAGGACTCTAAGAGTTTCTCAGTGGTTGGGAGTGAGCGAGCACCTTGCTGTTGCATATCAATACCTTTCATTTAGTTTAATGAATTTGGAAGTTCCTGATGCGAAAAAGGCATTCGGCTACGCCCATCAGTCTATCGATGTCGGACGTCAAGCAGGGGCGGATGAAATAGTTGCGGGTTCTTTAGTCCGACTTGCAGCATACAACAGCTGGACAGGAAACTTTAAGGATTCAAAAAAGTACAGTGATAGCGCCCGTGAGGCATTAACTGCTATCGGAAACTTGTGGGACCTAGGAAATGCAGTGATCTTTAGCTATTTTAGCAATAGGGCATTAGGACGACTTCGCGAGGCACTTTCAGATGCCTATACATTAAGGCAGTTAGGTGAAAGAACTGGCTCCAATGGTATGATCGCGAGCGGAAGTTGTAAAATCGCTGAAGCTCTTTTGCTCCTTGGTGATATCAAGGCATATGAGGAGTCTATTGAGTTTTCACTAGAGTTTACTCAAAAGCACAACCTAAAGTTCGATCTCTTCCAGGTATTAAAAACTAAAGGCCTAGGCCACTTACTTCAGAAACAATATCTCGATTCTACACTCTGCTTTTCTGACGCGGTAAAAATTGTTGAGTCAGGGGCTTCGTTTTTTAAGGCGTACCTGAGTTACCCCTATTTAGGCCTTATGGAATCATATTTAGTGAATGGTAATGCGTGGGCAGGTCTTGACGAGGGCTCCGAAAAACAATACTTCGACTTTTTGGATCAATGTGAAGGTCGTGAACAACATTATTCTGATCTGGGATATGTTTATAAAATTAGAGGTCTTTTGTCTTTAAAGGACGGAGATATTCCTCAGGCGAAAGTCTACTTTGAACAAGCCATTGACGAGTATAATAGGCAATCAAGAGTAATCGAAGTTGCCCTCTTACAAGATCAGTTGGGTCGAATTGAAGAAGATAAAGTTGAATCCTACTCTCTGAGAAGTAATGCCGTAATTTCTCTAGAAAGAATTGAGTGTAAATGGCTAGCAAAGCAGATTGATTCAGAGCTCGTATCAGAAGGTCAAAAATCGGTTTTAACTTCTTCGAACACATCTAATGAGTACAGTGAGAAGGCGATAAAAGCATTGCTTCAAGTAGGAGAAGCGATTACCCAGTCCTTTGAGCTGAAGCCGTTATCAAGATCCCTGTTAGATCGTTCCATTGAAATTTTTCAGTCCGAAAGAGGATTAATTTTCTTTTTTGACGAAGAGAAAGATGAATTTGAATTCTTTATTGGAAGAACAAACAAAAAAGAAGATATCAATGAGGCTAAAAATTATAGTTCAACTTTTCTGAAGAACCTACGATCTTCGAAGGAGGCCCTAATTGTAACTGGTACAGAGGAGGGAGCGCTTCTTGGCGCATTTAGTGCGGTAGCTAATAATTTGGTATCTATTATAGGTACTCCTATTCTTATCGAAAACAGGTTAGTAGGAGCTATTTACCTCGATAATTCTGTAGAAAAAAAAGCTTATGGTCCTTCGGATTCTAATCTCCTATGGGTTCTGGCTCAACAGATTGGGATTTTCTTCAAGTTACGTGATACTGCGGAAATGGAAATAAAGACTCGAGAATTGGAAAAGGACCTTGAGTTAACTGGGGCAGTTCAAAACTTGATCTTACCTGAGGAGAGAACATTTAAGCTCGACTCAGTTTTGGTAGAGGTCCACTATGAGCCGGCTTCTTATTCTGGAGGGGACTGGTGGTGGTTGGAAAAGTTAGATGATGGTAGGATTCTCTTTCTCAATGGTGATGTGACTGGGCATGGGCCAGGTCCAGCCATGGTGACAGCAATGGCATCGGGTGCTTTTAAAACATTTATAAATAGTGCAAAAAAGTCGAGTTCCAGTGTTGATAATTTATTAGAAGAATTTAACAAAATTTTTCTGGAACTATGTAAAGGACAGTATTTGATGACTATTCAAATCATTGAGTATCGGCCGAATAGCGAAGTGGCTACCATTTGGTTCGCCGGTTCGCCTCCCGTATGGATACTAAGGCAAGGGTCAGGTGTCATAGAGTTGCTCCTTTCAGGTTCTCCCTTGGGGCAGAGGGAATTTAAGTTTTCAAGAGTGGAGCACAAAATCGAGCCAGGGGACCAGCTTTTGTTCTTTTCAGATGGTTACTATGAGGCACCGACTATAAAGGGGAATCAATATGGCATAAGAACTGCTCGTCGCTTTATTAACAAAATGTGCAAGGAAGAAACGGACACTACTAAGTACTTTGAAAAAACAATCGAAGAATATAAAAGAGTCACAGAAGGGTGTCCTCCGGACGACGATACCACGATTGCTCTTGTGAGTTTCGGTTCCTAAGAAGTGCATGTATCTATTTGAATAGAGGAAATAGTAATGGATAAAAAATATGAAATGAAGTATGCGAGTCAAATTGTACGTGGAAATTTTCATTCAGACCCCCAGACCGGATCGATAGTCCCGGCTATTTATCAAACAGCGACCTATGTGTTAGATTCGATTGGTAATGACAAGGGATTTGATTATACCAGGTCATCGAATCCAACACGTCACAGACTTGAAGAACATCTAAGTTTAATTGAAGGTTCGAATTATGGAGTGTCATATTCGAGTGGAATGGCGGCCTGCGACTCGGTCTTTAGGATGTTAAAGGCAGGAGATCATATCATTTGTTCTAAGGACTTGTATGGTGGAGTAACTAGACTCCTAGATCAAAGCTACACTTCATTTGGAGTGGAGGTTGACTATGTTGATGTTTCTTCGGCATCTAGTTTAGATCGAGCGTTGAAGTCGAATACCAAAATGATATGGGTTGAAACGCCTTCAAACCCGCTTCTCGAAGTAATTGATCTAAATCTTATTAGTAGTTTTGCAAACTCAAATGACTTGATAAGTGTGGTTGACTCGACATTTGCGACTCCTTACTTATTAAAGCCAATTGAATATCAAATAGATATGGTGGTTCAAAGTACTTCAAAATATATAAGTGGGCATAATCAACTCATTGGAGGCGCTGTCCTGACTAATTCAGAGGAGTTATTTAAAAGGCTGAAATTCTTCCAAAAATCAATTGGAGCAGTACAGAGCCCCTTTGATTGCTACTTAACTCTTTTAGGAGTAAAGACTCTTGAGCTTCGAATGGATAGACACTGCGAAAATGCAATGAAAGTGGCACAGTTCTTGGCTGAAAGTAAAATGGTGAAGAGAGTAATTTATCCGGGGCTGCCCAATCATGAGCAGCACAGTATTGCCAAAGAACAAATGAAAAACTATGGTGGCATGTTGAGTTTCGAACTAGAGACTAGTTTCGAGAAAACAAAGGAGTTCATCAATAAGCTCGAGTTTTGTATGTTGGCTGAGTCTTTAGGTGGTACAGAAACAATGATTACTCACCCCGCATCCATGACTCATCTAGATGTCCCTAAAGAAGTCCGTATACGTCGAGGCCTGACAGACACACTCTGTCGTCTATCGGTTGGTATAGAGGATGTTGAAGACATTATTATGGATTTGGACCGAGCACTAGCCTCAATCTGATCTGGAGCTTTTGCATTCCTAATTGGGTTAGTTTTGTTATGCTGCCTTCTTCTCTATAGTCTGATAGTTGTGGTAGATTTTTTTGATTTGTTTTCCAATTTGAAGTTTGGATCCAATTTTCTTCTCAGCCCATCTAGAGAGATCTGAAATAAGGGCCTGAGAAGTGACATGTGGTCCTGCGCCGGGCCCTTTTATTAGTAAGGAGTTAGAGTTGAAGCGTTTAGATTCGATGATAAAGACGTTATCCGGACCATCAAGTTGTTTGTAAATATGATTTGAATCAACACTTTTAACACCACATTTAAGACCAGATTCATTTGAAAAACTTCCTACGAAACTCAAAATTTGCTTATTACTTCTCGCATTGTTTATAATTCCTTCAAATTCCAGATCAAGTTCATGAATTGCATTGATAAATTCATCTTTGCTTAAACCTGCAAGTCGATTCGTAAGTAAAGCTTCAATATTAACGTCACTCATTTGGAGGTTATAGCCCAAGGTTCTTGCAAGTATTAATACCTTTCTAGCTACATCATGACCAGAAAGATCATCCCGAGGATCTGGCTCTGTCATTCCCTTATCCATAGCTTTTTTGACTGCTTCACTAACAGATAGTCGATCAGGTCCAAAGATACTATTAAATATAAAAGAGAGGCTTCCAGAGAAAACACCTTCTATCGCGGTAATTTCATCAAGTGAGTCTCTTAAATTTGATATCGTCGAAATAATTGGAAGAGCCGCTCCCACAGTAGCTTCGTACATGAGCATATCTGTATTGTAGTTATCCTGAATTAGATTTGCGTGACTTGAGACAAGGGGATTTTTATTTGCGGTTATTATTGCAATCCCATTGTTGATAAAGTCTTGATAGAAGTCACCAATTGTACTTGATGCAGTACAGTCAAAGACAATCTTATGTTCGTATGGAAGGTCGCTCATAAGTCTCAGGAACTCATTTATATCAGCTGGCTTAGTTTCAGATTTTCTTTTTTCTCTCCACTCTAAGAGATCGATATTATCTTTGAAAAGCATTTCTTTGGAATCCGAAACCAAAAAAATTGAAATGGATTGCCCAAATCTATTCTGAAACTCTGATTTGATCCGATTAATATCTCTTATTAAATTTGATCCGACATTGCCGGGCCCGAGAATCCCAACAGCTACAGTTTTTGAATTACTCGGGAGGTGACTATGAAGTAAGGCTATTAACTGGTTAGAATCCGATTCGTTGATAAGAAAAGAATTATGTAAGCCGTCCGTGTCGAAAGGCTGGACAAGTAAATCTCTCGACTCACACTCGCGCATAAACTTGCTGACTGTTTCGTATCTAGTTGGAAGGTCTTTTCCAACTAAACTGAGAAGACAAACTCCATGTCGGGTTGAAATAGATTTTGCCGACTGATGGAAGTTGAAATTGTCCCCCAGCTCATCATCAAATTTTTTCCACTCATCTTTATCGAAAACAGCAATTAAACTACTTTTCTCAGGGTCGAGGCTTATTGCTTTTGTACTAATCTGCAATCGACGACATGCCCCGAATACATTTGCTAAAAGGAGTTCAATTTTAAAACCTGGTCGCAAAGAAAAAGTTACCTCGACGAGCTCTTTTAAAATCGAAACTGAGGCAGCCCTAGATTGCCCAAGACTTTCAAGATGAATTTTTGTTCCACTAGAATTTTTGGACAGTGCACTCCTAATTTCAATGGGAACGCCTTTGTCTTTGAGGGGGAGCATCGTTTTGGGGTGTATAACCTTCGCTCCGAGGTGAGCCATGCAAAGTGCTTCTTCGTAACTCAATTTTTCAATCCTAAAGGCATCTTTAACAAGTCTGGGATCTGAACTATAAATACCATCGACATCGGTCCAAATACACAGACTATTTGCATCTACTAAGTTCGCGATTATTGCAGCCGAAAAGTCACTTCCATTTCTTCCTAGTGTCGTCGGTCTTAAGCTTGAATTCATTGCGATAAAGCCAGTCGTCACGAGGTAATCGGAATCGGTAAATTCTACTAGGTTATCAAACTTCTTTCTACTTTCTTCCCAGTTAACTCGAGAAGTGTCCATGGATTCCTCAAGGATTAGGAATTCTCTAGCGTTCAAGTATTTAGATTGGATTCCTCGTTCTTTGAGAATGGCGTTGAATACTCGACCAGACCATTCTTCGCCGTGACCAATTACAAACGAATAGAGAGGATCACTCGTGAAGTTTATGGTCCTCGCTACACCTAGGAACTGGTTAATTCTATTGGTATCGTCCTCGATTGATTTAATTAAGCTTATATTGCTAGGGCAAAGTTTCTCTACGACATCTTTGTGAATTTCTAATACTTGTCTCAATGTGGTTTCAAAATCTCTTCCATCTAAAGACTCTCTAATAGAAGATTCCAAGAGGTCAGTCACTTTCGCAAATGCTGAAACTACGATTATCGATCGTTCCTTAGGTTTTAGGTCAAGTCGATCAACTAGGTTGGAAATTCTATCTGCGCTTCCTAGACTTGACCCGCCAAATTTTTGCACATGTTTATATGCCATAGATCAACCTCACTTCTTAAAATACATAACGGTATAATCAGTATAAAAGTCATGTTAAAGTCATAAAAATTTTGCCCTTTCTCATAGTTGAATGATCATTTTAAGAATAGTTAGATTGGCTAGTGTATTGATATTAGACTTTTGTTAGGATAAGCACATTCGTTGTCACTATCGTTTGGTAGGGGTCCTAGAGGTTTTGGGGTGTTAAAATGGGGTTCCTGTTTTGTTAATATTTAACTAAATCTTAGTCTAAGATGGGCCTTATCGCTGTACCAAATTAGCTTTGAGATCTAAGATAGAGGTATGCCATATCAAATTCCTCAAACCATAAATGAGTCTATTACCTTTCCGATTTTGGATGACGAGCAAAAATCGGTCGTTATAGATTTTTCTAAGCATCTCTATATGAATTCCAATGGCATTGCAGCTTGGATAAAATGGGTTAATGAGTGTGGTGCAAAAAAAATTTCCCTAATCAACGTGTCGGTACAGTTTTTAAGTCAGGTTGCAATGATTTCATCTCTAGTCACAGATAATTGCGAAATAGAATCTTTTAAAGTTCCATTGTACTCCGAGGAATTACAGGAGGAAAAGGAATTACTGATTAATATTAATGACGTTGAAGATGATGGCTCAGGAAATCTTAACCTACTATTTGATTATGCGACCGACGAACGGGCTTCGGATTGGGAAATTGATGTAAACCCCGAAAGCTATTTTGAAGTGATAATAAGTCAATTGAGGCGAGGTTGATAGAATTACTTTGGTGTAAATTGAATGTGCTGAATGTGAGTTGATATGTTTACTATTGAAAATGATATTCTCTATTTCGTTGGTGATTTGACTGAAATTCCTCCTGCTGAGACTTTCAATGCGGAATTCAAAAAGTCAATTGAGAGTCTTGATAAGGGTGAAGACCATATCATTACGACCTCATTTGAAAGAGTGGGGCATATTAATTCAGTGGGAGTTAGAAAGCTAATTAAAGTTCTCCGAGACTGTGAAAGAACCCTAAATTTTGTAAATAGTCCTGTTTGGCTCGTGGATCAATTTAACATGATTAATGGCTTTTTTGGTGAAAAGCATTTCGCGACTAGTTTCTACTGTCCCTACTATAGTGAGAGTTCGGGGGATGAACACTTTCACCTCATATCTATAGCGACAGATTTTGATTTAGGCAGTAGCTTTACGGTTCAGTCGTTTTCCGACATCGAGCACGAGAAAGTCGTTTACAGCCCTGATTTTGAGAGCTCAAGTTACTTTGCATTTTTGTTACCGCTTGAACAACGAATAAGATCTTATATCGAATCTCAGGCTAAAAACAAAAAGTAGTTCTAATGAGTGAAGCAAAGAGTAGACATTTTTTTATCAATAGCGGGTCCTTTTGAGTAGAAGGCCCTATGGATTTGTTGGTTAGCCTTCAAAAGGGGTAGTAGGTGTACGAGAAGCAAAAAGTATTAGAAATCAAAAGTGATGGAGTGCTGTTAGGATATATCGTTGTTGACTCCTTTCGCAACGGGCTTTCGTTTGGCGGTTGTCGTATATTGAACGATCTCAGGCAAGAAGAGGTGCAAGAGCTAGCTCAGACAATGACTAAGAAGCTGTTTATTCATGGCCTGCCAATTGGTGGTTCAAAGGGAGGAGTCATTGCTAATGCAGGAGGTCTGGATATTGAAGATATTCTGTATCGGTTTGGACAAAGTGCTCGTGGGATTCTAGATAATTCAATAGTGATAGGAAAAGATCTAGGTGCGACAAACGATAGAATTGCATTGATTTACAAGGGATTGGGATCTAGGCAGCTGACTCCTGTGCAGAAGAAGTTTCCGAATAGTGACTTGCCAGAGTTCCTAAACGGATTAAATGGGTACCTACCAAATATGACTGCTTTAGGTGTAATGTATGCGACTCTAGCTGCGTTAGGCAGAGAAGACCTTAAAGGAGTAAGAGTAGCTATTCAAGGTGCTGGGGCTGTAGGCAGAGGGGCTTTTTTCAGGTTTCTGGAAAGTGGAGCCACCGTTGTAGGCATGAGTGATATTGAGAATTGCGTTATAAATGGAAGTGGTTTGAAGAGGGAAGGCGTCGAAAAAGGGGTTCAAAACGGAAAAATCGATGTTGAATGTTTTGAGGGTAGTGACATTGAGTCAAGTCAATACCTTCTCTCCACGGATTGTGATGTCTTAGTTTTGGCGGCGGGCTCTAATACTGTCGATGGACAGGTCGCAAAAAATATTAAGGCGAACTATATTGTTGAAGGATCAAATTTTGGATTGAAGTTGGATGCTAGGGATCAACTCTTTGAGAGGTCAGTAGTCGTAGTTCCTGACATAATTGCGAGTAGTTCAAGTGCAGCGATGGTTTGTAGTCAAATGGGCTCTGGTAACCAATTAGATGGAGAAAAACTTTGGAAAGATATTAGAGAGGGTATTTTTAAATCGACACAGGCCTGTTTGGAGATATCAAAACATGATAAAGTAAGTATCAGGAATGCATTAAATCAAATCTACCTTCCACGTATTGCCAGTGAATTTGATTTCCAGTGGGGAGCGGAAACTCAGCTTTGAAGAAGGGCTTTACTCTTACTGAAGCCTATGTCTTTTGTTTGATTTCGGTTTTGGCCGGAAGTACTTTTCTCGCACTTAAAATTGCTGTAACCGAGATTCCCCCCTTTTTTTTAAATGGCATTCGTGGAATTTCGGCCGGAATACTAGTCCTCTTTTTTTTATTCTTTGTAGAAGAGGCGCGGTTTTCCTTCAAAGACAAATTTAGAATTGTCATAGTATCACTTCTAAGAAGATCAATTCCCTTCGTTTGCTTCTCCTTTGCGGTGATCCCACTCTCGTCAAGTTTACTTGCAGTCGTGGTCGCATCGATTCCTTTGTGGTCATTTTTAATTAAGTTTATCGTGGGTAAAAAATACCCCAGTCGAGCTCAAGTTGGGGGGCTCTTTGTTGGAATTGTGGGCATTTCCTATATTTCGATCCCTACGGCTGAATTTTCTTTACCGATATGGGCCTTGATCATTGCAGTAATCGGAGCGATTAGTTCAACGACTGGTTCTTTGATTACGAAAGAAGGGTCAGAGTCTCCGTTTTACGTCTTAGGATTTGAACTTGTCTTTAGTGGCATATTTTTGTTTTCAATTTCTCTTTTCCTTGGTGAAGACATGAATGTTTTATCTCGTATTTCTTTAAATGCTTGGCTGGCACTGGTTTTTTTGGTGGTATTCCATGGATTCTTTGGGCAGATTGCTCACCTTTGGATAATGAAGTTGTCAGGTAGTTCAGAGGGGCTATTGTACCTATACGCTAGCACTCCTATTGCCATGATATTGGGATATTTGGTTGCGGATGAGAAGATAGCTTTGGGCCATATTTTCTCCTCTTTACTAGTTCTTTCATCGGTCTATTTGATACGAATTAAGAAACAATAAAATTCTATTGAGACTCTAGAGTTATCAAAATGAGAATTTACCCCTTTTTACTCAGCTCCTAGAATCATGAATCCGATAATACTTTAAGCTAGTTGCGGAACGTTTTTTTAAGGAGCTATCTAATGGGAGAGGATCAAAACCTCAAGACAGATATTTTAATCATAGGTGCTAGTCAAAGTGGAAGTTGCTTGGCAAGGCAGTTAAAGCTAACTTTTCCGGATCTTAGTATTCTGAACATTGAACGGAAAACTGAGTTTGATAGATGGGTTGGGGAATCAACAGTCGAGGCCTGGGAAGACTATATGACTAGAGTCCTTGGGCTAGGACCCTTTATTGAGAAGAATTTTATCACTAAGCACGGGCTTAGGATGTTCTTTGATTCAGAAGAAAAAAATCTCAGTATTTCGGAAATGTCTGAGTTCGGTCGTTCCGCTTACCATTCAATACCAGCGAGAAACCTAGATAGAAAAGTTTTTGATGAATATATGATTCAGTCGAATAGGGAACTGGGTGTAGACGTTCGATTAGGCGTAAAGGTGTTATCGGGTGGTGATAAAATCACAATTGACGGTGAGAATGGGCACTTAGTTGAAACTAGTATCGGGACAATTCAATGCAAATATCTTGTCGATGCTGCAGGAAGAATGTCGCCATTAGCAAAAACTTTAAATTTGGTGGAACGAGAAGAGCGTAACAACTCCTTCTCATATTGGTCCAGAATCAAGGGCTGCAATTGGATAGATAATATGGGGGATGACGATTGGAGAAGGCGGGTTAATTATACGAGCCGCTATAATTCAACGAATCATTTCATGTACCGGGGATACTGGATGTGGCTTATACCTGTAACGGATGACACTGTTAGTATTGGTATAGAGGGTAGCGTTGATTCTACTAATTTTAAGATCAGGAATCAGGAGCAGTTTGAAGAATTTTTGAGATCCCACAAGTGCATTGATGAGCTATTGGGTGAGAATTCTGAAATTCTTGATTTTCAGAGTATGCATAAGTTACCTCGGTGCTCGAAGCAGTTTTTTTCGGCCAAAGATAAATGGTATTTAACTGGTATGTCGGGAATTTTTGTGGATGTCATGGGGTCAGGCACGAGTCGAATTTATTCAGAGAACAATCGTCTCATTGAAGAAATGATACGTTCTGATATTAAAAAAGATTCCAAACTCTTGGATAGTCAGGAAAAACATTTTAATCTCTACATGAAAACTCTCTATGAAGTTCATTTTAGAAATCTTAGTAATTATGACCTGTATGGTTCATTTGATGTATGGCCTAATTTCTTTGGAGCAGGTTTATCGGGATACTTTAACAAGCAGCTCCCGAACTGTATTACGGACTTAAAAATTCTTAAGGATATTGCTGACGACCATAAAGACGGGTGTTCTTGTTCATTAGAGATGTCAATAGAGGAAAACCTCAAAGCGGGATTGTCTACTCAATTAGTTAGTCTTTCAAATGAACTTGTGAAATTTCTGGATGAGAGAGGCCTGTATTATGCGAATAATAAAGGGCAATACCACGATCCTCATTTTTGGGAAGAGCGAGAATCAATTGCGTCTAAGACTTATAAGGAAAGGGACTTAGATGTAGAAAAAGAGGTTGATCGAGAGACATACAGGGCGTTTTGCGTAAATGCGATCAATAGGATGTGTATAATTGAAGGCATTGATTTTGATATTGATGTATTTTCTAGAAGCTTCATACCTTGTTGGAACGAACGACAGACGTTAAAAGCGATGTTCGAAGAACAGAAAAGTCGACATAAAAATGGTTCAGCCTATATTTCTAAAAATGTTGCTTAAGTCGAAAGAGTGTTGAAAAGGATGTGTTTATGACGCCTCAAGAATGGTTTCACCGGAGAGCAACTGATTATGTCGCTGCACAAGTATTGTTTCATCTTAATCAGGTTGAGGTTTTTGGTGAGCTTTACGTCAACGGTCCACTATCAGCAGGCGACCTTGCTCAAAGATTAAACTTAAACGAAAAAGTTTTGGGTGTTTTATTGAGCTATATTTCGGCGGTAGAAGAGATCACAGATGAAGAAAATGGAAGATTCAAAATATCAAAATTTGGGAAGGAAGTTTTTGATCGATATCGTAGAGATAACGATTCTGAGCGGCCGACCGTAAATTTTTTTGATGTAAGAGTAGGATGCTATGGTCCTGTTTGGGGTAATTTATCCGGAATGATGACTGGTGAGACTATCTATGGTGAAAATCTACATAGAGAAGGAAAATTTGCTGAAGATGCCCTTTTTAAGCTGTCGGGAAATTTTTATCCGAGTATTCGATCTGCCATTGAAAAGGTAAGACCTCAAAATTTGATAGAGGTAGGAACAAACTCAGGTTTGATTGAACCATTGGTAAGAGACTATTCACACCTCTCTATATTTGGACTAGATAGAAACCTGGAAACTATCAATATGGAGAGGACTAGGTTGGAGCAAGGATCTTCAGGGAACGTTTCCTGGCTTCATTCTGACCTTTTCGACCTGGACAAATGGAGTGTTCAAATTCCTAAAGAGTCTGGAGCGTCTCTATTCTTTTCTCTTCATTTTCACGAGTTTATGGCTGCCGGAGCTGAGAAGATGGTCCAGTGGTTACAAGCTCTTAGAAGTTCGTTTAAAGGAAGCTACGTTCTCGTGCTTGAGCAACCGCTCCCAACACTTGAAGATAAGAGTCGATTCACAGAAACACTCTGGCTCTACGCGCATTCTAATATCCTTATACATCATTTGATTGGTAACGGACGCATTTTAGGTGATGAAGAATGGATTTCAATGTTTACTGAAGCAGGTTGCGAGCTTTCTGAAAAACAGGCCACAGGATATCTCGGTTACAATAGCTACCTATTTCGCCTCTAGTATTCCTCAGGAAAAATAGATCAAGTCTTAAGTAGGGCAATTTGCCAGTACTATACTTCAATACTCCCTTCAATTACTATTGTATTTGAAGGGGAGTTTTGTGGACCTAAAATCTTTTTTTAATCGGAGAGAGCTTTTTAAATTAATTGGGCTAACGGGGTTAACCTCAATTTTGTTGAGTCCAAGAAGTTCATTTTCTGAAGAAAAGCCAGCGGCTGAATCCGTTGAAATGGGCTTTGTCTTCTTTACGGCCGAAGAGGTTGCATTTATAAAATCTTATGTAGATATTCTTATACCAGCAGATGAGTTTAGCCCATCAGCATCCAGCTGTGGTGTGGCCAATTTCATTGATAGGCAGCTATCGGGAAGTTTTGGGGTTGCATCGCGAACCTATTTACAAGGTCCGTTTTATAATGGAAGTCCTTCACAGGGTTACCAAAAACCCTTTACACCGAGTGAAATATATAGAAAGTCAATTCACCAGATCAACGAGTACTGTCAAAGAAAATATAAACTGCCTTTTGACATGATCGGTGTCAAAAACCAGCAAAGAGTTGTTGACCGAGTCCACTCAAATCGTCTTTTAAAAAATAGTGAACTGCTGATGGATTTTTCGAAGTTAATTTTGCAAAACACCAAAGAGGGGTTCTTTGCGGACCCAGTGTATTTTGGAAACAAAAATAAGGTCTCTTGGAAAATGATTGGTTATCCTGGTGTCCTTGCTCTTTACTCGCAGGCAATTAAAAAGTTTAAAGGTAAAAAGTACTCGGCTCCTGTTTACAGTATCGAAGATATAGATTGAGAACAGCATGAAAAAACTTAAGAAGGTTGACGTTGTCATTGTGGGAATGGGATGGACTGGCGGTCTAATAGCTCAAGAACTATCGGGAAAAGGCCTGAAAGTTGTAGGTTTGGAGCGGGGAGCAATGCGCGTTCCTGAAAAAGATTTTGTTATTCCGTTTGTTAGAGATGAACTCAAATTCCAACAAAGAAGGGAGCTGCAGCAGAACCTGGCTCGTGAGACTATTACCTTTAGAAATAAGTCAAATGAAAGAGCGCTGCCTATGAGGAACTTAGGCTCCTTCCTGCCTGGAGAAGGCCTTGGTGGAGCTGGCCTACATTGGAACGGGATGAGTTTTAGAAATACTCATGCGGACCATGAGCTGAGAAGCGTAATTTCAAATCGCTATGGAAAAAAACGAATTCCCAGCGATATGGACCTTCGAGATTGGCCTCAGACTTATAGTGAATTAGAAACACATTATTCAGAATTTGAGCAGCTCTGTGGTGTGTCCGGAAAAGCGGGGAATATAAAGGGTAATATACAGCCTGGAGGTAATCCATTCGAAGCGCCTCGATCGAAAGACTACCCACTTCCCCCATTGGAATCAAGCCTATCGAATGATCTATTTAATAAAGCAAGTCGTTCACTGGGATATAATCCTTACCCACTGCCAGCAGCAAATTGTTCGAAACCATATAAAAATCAATATGGCGATGTGTTTGGTCAGTGTCAATATTGTGGTCATTGCGAGTTGTTTGCATGTGAATCTAATGCAAAGGCGAGTCCAAATATCACTGTGCTAAAAAGGCCACTAAGCGATAAGGATTTCGAATTGAAAACTCACTCCTGGGTGACTCGATTGAAAAAGGGCAAGGGAAGTAATAGAATTGAAGGGGTTTACTATACCAATATGCAGTCAGGTGAGGAATATTTTCAGCCAGCTGAAACTGTGTTCTTGTGCGCATGGACACTCAACAATGTTCACCTCTTACTCAATTCTGGAATTGGAGCTGCATATGATCCCAAGACTGGCGATGGACTCGTTGGAAAAAATTACTGCTATCAAGTTATGGCGGGAGCGAGGCTCTTTTTTGAAAAGAAAGAGTTAAACACTTTCATGGGAGCTGGTGCACTCGGTTCTGTTGTCGATAACTTTAATAGCGAAAACTTCGATCATAGCCAATTAAGTTTTCTGGGTGGTGGTTTTATAGCAAATCTATCTATGGGGGCCCGGCCCATATCTTCCCATCCAGTTCCGCCGGGAACACCAAAATATGGGACTGAATGGAAGAAAGCGGTCCAAAAGTGGTATAATAGAAATACGCTTTTAATAATTCATGGATCAAATTATCCATCGCGATTAAATTACTTAAGTTTGGATCCAACCTATAAGAACGTCTTTGGTCAAAAGTTATTGCGCATGACCTTTAATTTTACTGATAATGATCGGAATATGATGGAGTTTTTGCAGATTCGTCTTAAAAAGATAATTAAAGAAATGAACCCGACGCATACAGCTGGACCAAAGAAACTTTCGAATAACTACAACATAGTCCCATATCAATCAACCCACAATACGGGGGGGGCTATTATGGGAACTTCGCCTGCAGATAGCGTAGTTAATAAATACTGTCAAAGCTGGGATCACCCGAATTTATTTATTCTTGGGGCCAGCGCTTTTCCGCAAAATACTGGCTACAATCCGACTCTTCCTTTAGGAGCTTTAAGTTACTATGTTGCCAAAGGTGTAAAGGAGAAATATTTAAAAAAACCCGGAGCTTTGATTTGAAGTATTTAATAGCTTCGTTTTTTTTGCTTTTTTCAATAGTTGGTTTAGCTAAAGAGAATCAATTTATCCAATGTGCCTCATGTCACAGTCTCGAAAAAGGCGTTCATGGCTTAGGACCTAGTCTATACAAAATTAAAGGTAAGCAAGCTGGGAAACAAGTCGGATTTCGTTATTCTAGTGCAATGAAAAGAAGTAGTATTCGATGGACAAGGTCTAATATGGATAAGTATATAGAAGCGCCTCAAAGTGTAATTCCTGGAGGAAGAATGCCCTATTCGGGAGAACCAGATGAGAAGGTCAGAAAGCAAATTATAGATTATATCTTCTCTCAATGATGACCAGAGATTCCTTATCCCTTTAGTCTCTTTAGATGAATGTCGATAGATTAGTATGTTTAAAAAAATGACGGAAGCAAAGCCATCTGATTGGGAAAAGATATATAAGGAGGTATCAGAGTATCAATCTGATATGCCTCTAAGAATGATACAATTTCTGCAAAAATTAGAGAATTACGATCATGGTTTCGCTATAAACCAGTACAGACATTCATTACAGATGGCCACGAGGGCATTAGAGGACGCTTCAGACGAAGAACTGGTGATGTGTGCATTGCTGCATGATGTGGGTAAAGTTATGACAACAGCGAATCATGGGGCTATAATCGCGGAGGTTTTAAAACCGTTCATCTCCTTCGATAATTACAATATTCTCAAATACCACCAGGATTTTCAGGGACAATATTACTACTCAATGGTCGGTAAGGACGATAAGGAGTATTTAAGGCACGAAAATGAGTCTTGGTTTGATACGGCAAAGAAGTTTGGGTTCTGGGACCAATCATCTTTTGATCCAAATTATAAAGAAAAGCCACTTGAAGAGTTTTTGCCAATTCTTAAGAGATACCTATCTGATTTTCCATGGAAGCTAAAAAAAGAATCAGCTTAGTTAAATCGAATTAGTCCTTGCAGGCTAACTGACTGACCTCTTCCCGGACTGGGGGAGGGGGGCTACCACCAGGTGGGTAGGACTCAATTTTCATCAAAATGTATTTGATTTCAGATATTTTATCCTTGGTATTTTCTTCATTCCACTTCTGGCAGTGATACCTCCCTAAATTTTTCAAAAGAATGTCTTGGCTTCTTCCCCATTTAGTAAGCAAAATCATTCTTAGGTACCTTCTCCATCTAAAGCCACCATAGGCGCTTGTGAAGTTAGTAGGCATGGATTCCGACACGTCCCTTGAGGTCAAAACATCTACGACTCGACCTGACTGTGTTAGTCCCTCAACAATGAGCCAACCATCACTTAGTTTTTTAGTGTCCGGAAACATTCTCCATGGATTTGCGATTCGGAAAAACCGAGACACTTTAATAATTGGATCAGGAATTTCTATTGCATCTTTATTTGGGTAGAATCGAGTCGATCTATTGTATTCAGTTAGTGTAAACAACAGAATAAAAATTGTGAGTAAAAAGTAACTGAGATTCTTCTGCCATTTTGCAGTTTTACCTAAAGTTTCAACGTTTATATTGACATTCCATGAGGCTTTTTTGTTTCGAAGCATCTCCCAAACTTCGGAAGGAATAAGTGCCGCGAGTCCGGCAATGCCGATAAACGGAAGTATATGAATGTTAAGAAAAATTCCGAACCCGAGTAATAGTCCGCCCAAACCCAAGATTCCCATAGTTCGAAATAGCCAATTTTGAATGGGAACTAACAAAAGAAGTGGGCCGAGTCGTTCGAACCAAAGGGAAGTATAAGTTAAGATTTCCATTAGCAAAGGGTAGGCGATCATCCAATCGCCTAAGCCAGTACTAAATCTTTTCCGGATCATGATATAGTGAACCGCAGAGCCATCGCTCCATGAGGAGCCGGTTTTAGACAGTCCTGCCATGACAAAGAATGCAAATATGAAGAAGAGAAAGACGAAACCTGGATATTTTTGAGTAACGTAGGTTCTATCTGATTTTAATTCGTTTTTCTTTAAATCAATTGAAAAAAAACAACTCATTGGCAGGAAAATACTAAGTAAGAGTAAATTTCTTAATAGGTAATCCCCAGGGTAGAACTGCAAAATATTTCTGTTTTGAACGGAAAGAACCAGTATGAACAAGAAAATGCTCATCCATCGAAACTTCCAGCCGACTGTGTACATTGTAGCAACAAAGATTGAAATGAGGATAAGGGACAAAGACCACCATAGCTCTCCTGACAAAAAGTAAAGCGAGAATGTCCCTGCGTTTTCGGATATTCCAAGGGCCATAAAGTCATTTGGAACGATCATAGAAGAGAGTTTTGTTGGAAGAGCACCCTTGTCTGTATAGTGCCCTATCAAATCTGTTAATCTATACGAAAAGTCATAGATCGTGCACAGGCCGAGTAGAATACGCATAGCCGCAAGGGATCGTAGGTCAAGTTGGAATATTCTTCCAAGTTCCTTAAAAATATTCATCCAATGACTTCTTTAAATAGCAATTCAAAATTCCTGCCAAGAATTTTGTCAATAACTCGCCCTTTGTAGCCTCTCTTTTGTAAAGCTTCCGCAAGTCTCTGCATTCTAAGGGGAGAGTCTAGATCTTCGATGCGAAAATGTTTTGGCGTGCTATCGTGATTTGGGAACCTTCTTTCGATTACAATATTTTTGAACCAACTTAACTTTTTCGGTTTATTAGGTTCCTCTACGGCTCTCCCATCACTTCCAAATCCGACGTGGTCTTCGCCACTCAGTTTTATGACATGATCAATGTGATCAATCAGATGTTCAATCTTTGGCGGATTCTTGTCTGTAAGCCAATGTGAAATATTGTAGATACAAAACATTCCGCCTTTTTTTGTAAGGGCCTTAATCTGATCATCGGTTTTGTTTCGTTCGAAATCGCGAAGACTTCGACAAGCAGAGTGACTTATGATGCAGGGTTTTTTCGACACCTCTATGGTTTGATTAGTTGTTTTGTCACTGCAGTGAGAGATGTCTACAATCATTCCGAGTTCATTCATTCGTCTAACAACTTCGACGCCAAGTCGGCTTAAGCCAGTATCAGTATCTTCCCAATATCCTTCACCTAAGAGAGTCCTGTCGTTGTGTGTTAAATTCAGGAGACGCAATCCCATCTTGTGGAGTTCTTCTAAACGAACGAGATTATCATTGTTTTTAGAATAAGAAGGGGGACCCAAAATTGAAGCGTATTGCGAGGCGATTATTACTCCCAGTTGTCTTTCTTTTCTAGATTTTTCAAAGTCGGAAAACTTTAAGATTTTGCGTCTTAGTGGATCTTCTTTGAAGGATTGATCCCACAATTTTAGCGCATTTATTGCAGATGGATAGTCTCTTACCTTGAAAAGTATATCGATTACAAGGCTTGAAAAGCCGGATTCAATAAGAATCTTTGTGTCGAATTCGTGGTTGTCTATTGTCAATGTATCAATGACAGATTTGAATTGGAAATCTGACCGTACGACCGGTTTATCGCTTGAAAATGTAAAACCGGGTGTCGCTAAAAAAAGAGGTATTCCTGCCATTCCAAGAATAAATTTTCTGCGATTAACCTGTTTTTTTGAAGCCATTCTCATCCTCTCTCAGCTTGTAATAGATCATGTCGTTTATTGGTGTCGGAATCGATTGCTCATCGCCTAGTTCTACAACTTTTCCAGTTAAAGAGTTGAGTTCAGATTGTTTTTGATTCGCAAAGTCAGCCTGGAGTGAGGATGTAAGGTTGTTTTCGAGACTTTTCGAAAACTCGATTTTCGAATGAACAATGTCATCGACGATTACGGGATTAACTCTCATCTGTTGAGTGACTTCAGTGGTCTCCTTTAAGCAGTCTTCAAATTGACTATATTTTACTGGATCACTAAGAAGTTCACCCAGAGTGCATTTGTAGTAGGAGGTTAAGCCACTGAAGGCTGAAATAAATATGAATTTTTCTATGAGAGGTTCCTGAATTGCGTTGGTCCATTGAATGTCAATTCCACTTTCTAAACAAGCCTGTTCGAATTGTTTAAATGCGTTTGAAGGAGTAGATCCGTCCATGTTTCCAAATTGAAGTTTTCGTACATTACTTTTTTGTAGTATTGTGCCGGGAGACTCTATTGTACTAACGATGTAAGCGATTCCAGTTATTATTTGGTTTGGCTTGAAATATTTAGTTATCTTATTATAGGCATCAAGGCCGTTTTGAATGTGTAATATATTTCCATCTGTTTTTAGCGAATCCTTCAATTTGCGAGAAAGTGAATCTAAATCTGTAGTTTTACTCGACAATAAAATAATATCATATGGGGGCCTATCGGGATCAATATCCGAAAAAGCTTCGACCGAAGGAACTGTAAAATCACCGTGGACACTTTTTATTTTCAGGCCATCACGTTTAATTGCTTCTAGATGGCTTCCGCGTGCTAAGAAATCAACATCGAATGAGTGGTGCTTGAGAAGTCCACCAAAGTAGCAGCCGAGACCTCCCGCGCCGGCAATTAGTATTTTCATGAAGCATTCTCCAGTTTTTTCGGTTCAAAAATAAAATTAGCTGGATTGGATTGTTTGATTCCCATTCTAACTAATATTTCTCGTTCTTCTTTAGGGTCATAGCTATTGCGCCCATGTAAAACACTATGATTGTCGACAAGGACTATGTCTCCCTGTTCCCATTTATAGGGTAGAACAAACTTTTCAGAAAGCTCTTCTATCTCGGTAAAGATCGAATCCGGAATCGGGGTACCATCCCCAAAACTGACTTCATGCCTTAATGTTTGATCCTGCTCCTGAAATAGTTTTATGTTCTTTTTATATTGGTGATGTATCGCAATCGTGTTTCCGAAGACCCAATTACCTCGGCTGTCCCTGTTGAATGGACTCGTTTTGAAAAAAAACTGCAGTTCACCGTTGTCTAGAAACTGAGCTTGAGCTCCCAGTCTTCCAAGTGCCTCAATTATTGAATACCTTTTAGTTTTGGGAAAATATTTTTCTATGGTTTCTTTGGCCCAAATATTTTTGTATAAGATTCCTTTTTCGTGCAGAACGTTTAGTGTTGAGCTCGATAGTGCATTGTAAATTTCTGTGCCACTTCCCAGAGTCGTTTCTCCGCCCTTCTTGGGAGCCGATTCACAGTAAAACCACATATAATCAGGAGCGATTGGGGAGTAATGCATTTCAAAATGTAAAATAATTTTGTCGGGTCCCTTTGTAACAGTTTGCGTAGACTCGTGATCGACGCTTCTTCGAACTTTTGCTCCATGGGTAATAAATTTGTCTGAAAGAAGCTCAGAAAGATTTTTGAAATCTTCCCGATTATTTGCCCATTTCTTGAATACTATGAAGCCAGACTGTTCCAAATATTTGTGAATTTCCTTGGAGGATATGGAGTAGGGTGCATTCAAGACAATACCAAATTTATCACTAATTCGATTCTCGTTCATACCTTTTATATCGGCTTTAAAGGTTGAGTTCTAAATTAAAGTAAAGAGTCAAATCGACTCTTTAGAGCGTCCCATGCAGGGTCGATATAGGCTGGGGTGTCTAAGACGGGTGTAAATGCACTATCCTGGCTAAGTTCCTTAGTTGGTCCTTCAGTGCTGAGAGTCCTGATTTGTAAATCCGCTGCATATTCAAAGAAATACAACCTTAATAAAGTGTCTTTTAGAGACTTTCCAGTAGTGATTAAACCATGGTGTTCAAGAATGAGATTGTTGGCTCTGCCTAAACTGTTTGTCACTTTTTGAGCCTCGGTTGGACCGATAGCCGGGTCTCCATAGGGATGAAAATTTGTCGGGCCAATTATCAGTGCCTGTTGGCATAAAGTCATTAGACGGTTACTCTTAGCTCCTATTGTTATGGCGTTTTTTGAATGTGTATGAATGACACAGCCAATATCGAGTCTGGCCGAAAGTATTGACCCTATTAATTTTACTCCAGTCGGTTTAAGACCGGCCTTAGACTCTAAGACTTCGCCTTGGCTGTTAACTTTCACAAGTTCATCTGGTTGAACAGAAGCAAACAGTCTATTGAGTGGATTCACAAGCATTACATCGTTTTCAAGTCGAAGACCGACATGGGAAAAAATTAAGTCGTCTAGCTTCCAGTATGCTATCATCTTTAGCACGAAGCAGAATTCTTCTCGAAGATCCTGTTCATGCTGCACTAATTGCTCCCAGTTTGTTCTTAAGAGTAAGTATAGAGTTGGCTTTTTTGCAATTCACGGTGATTGCTCCAAATGTAGAAAAGGTACTTGAGGCAATCACGAAATGTCCTTTTTGAATCTTATTTTCTACAAGCGCTTTTTCCAGAGCGATAATTGTGTCGGCACCACCAACGTGTCCAAACTCTTCAAATGTGGTCGAGGTATTCGAATCGTCGAGACCGAGCTCTTTAAATAGCGCCATTCTAATTTGCACGGGAACTTGATTCATCAAGAGAAAGCTCATGTCTTCTGTACTTAGATGATCGTTTTTCAACGATCCTGATATGATTTCAGAGTAGCTTGAAACGTAGTGTTCGATAACTCCCTTGAAATCCCATTTCTTTGCTTTCTTATAGTGCATATTCATTTCAATTGTTTCATGAGACGGAGGGTTAACAGTGCCGCCTGCTGGAATCAGCAGCTTGTCGTTAAAATCTGGAAAAGACTTATAATAGGCCTCGCTTGAGATTGGGTTTTGTGAATTAGGACCTAAGAGAATAGCTCCTGCTCCATCCCCATGGCCTAGTGAAGCTGTAGGACTTTCTTTGTTAGGAGAAATTGTATGGGTCCAGCGTTCAGCACAAACAATTAGGGCATAGGGTTTATTGCTACAGTAGGAATGTCTTTTAGCATTTTGTAGTCCAATGACTGAACCCACGCAACCTAGTGTTAAGTCGTAGCCCAGAGCACCTTCAATTTTGAGATTGTTCATCACAGCCATGGCTGCGCTCCATGCCGGAAGGTAGTCTCTACTAAGACCGGTGTAAATCACCAAACCTACCTTGTCTGCAGAGATGTTTGCGCAATCTAGAGCATTTCTACAAGCCCGGGTCGCCATATCGGAGGGATGTTCATCGTCCCTTGTGGCGACCCTCTTTGTCTTGAGCTGAAGGCTATGTTTGAGAAATTCCTCATCATAATTATGCTTTTTTGCGATTTCAGCGATACTCATTGTATAAGCAGGGAAATCTGTACCGATGCTAATAATTCCGAATGATTCATCAGTTTTTTTCATTTTAGCCACTTTTCTTTAAAAGTTTGAAATCTACTTTTCCACGATCATTGAGGGGTTTTTTGTTGATGACCTCAATTATCTTTGGTCTTAGGTCAATTTTCAAATTTCTTTGATAGTAATCCCACGCATCTTTGGCGAGTGGTTCGTTGTATGACGCATCTTTATTCGAGAGAAGGTACAATTTGATTGCCTCCCCTTTTAATTGATCGGGGATAATCTCTAAATAGTAACCGTCGGCTTGATCAAAACCTTGATAAAGATTTTCTAAATCAAAAAGAGAAGTTCTTACTCCGGCCAGTTTTATAAACTGCGATTTCCTTCCGGTTATAAATAAGAAACCATCTTTGTCTATGTAACCCAGATCTCCAGTCTTTAAGAACGAAGACTCTCTTTCCTTAATTTTTCCGTCAATCAGGTAATGGTCGCAAATGCTTCGACCTTTGGCGCAGATCTCACCTACATTATTGGGTCCAATTGAATGACCATCCTCATCAATGACAAATAATTGTACTGAGTCTAGAGCTTTGCCAACAGATCCGATTTTGTGCTTTAGCATGTTTGGAGGGAGAATTGTTATTCGAGCTGTCGCTTCAGTCTGTCCGTACATGACAGCGAAATCTGAATCACAAAAAATTCTCTTTAAATCTTCGACTTTCTCTGGAGAAAGTGCTCCCCCCGCCTGTTGAAGAAGGCGCAGACTTGGAAACGTCATTTTTGCCGCCGAAGTATTATTCAAAATACTTAAATAGTGACTTGGAACACCTGCGAAAATAGTAGAGTTATGCTGATTCATGAGGTCGAGTGTTTTTTGAGGAAACATAAAGCGATTGTCGATAACGATTGATGCTCCGACGCTAAATATACTATGCAGTATAGACGTGCCAAAACAATAAGACAATGGAAGTACGAGGTGAGCACGATCCTTAGACCTTATTTTTAAACTTTTTACTATGTCGTCAGTGTTTGTTTGAATGTTAGTGTGACTAACAAGGACACCCTTTGCTTGCCCCGTTGACCCTGAGGTGAACATTATGGAGGCATAACCATTTCTAGGAAAATTTGGTGTACCGAGTGTTTTTTGCGAACAGAGGCCAGACTGAATCTCGGAGAGTCCAACGGTTCTTTCTTTATCGAATTCAAATTTGTCGATGAATCGATCTTCAACTATGAGAAGATCTGCTTTTGTTTCTTTGAGAACTTGATTGACTCTATCTGGATCTGATTGAATTGATAGTGGGACGATAGTTGCCCCCGTATAAATTGATCCAAAATAACAATAAACGAAAGAAAAAGAGTTCCGGAGAAGAAGTACAATTCTATCCTCCGATTGAATGCCCCGAGATGTTAATAGTCCGGCAAATTTTTTAATAGAATCTATGGTTTCAATATAGCTATACCGCTCGCCACCCTCGATTAAAAAGATGTCTCTATTGGTTAAATTGCTGTCTATCCAAGATGAGACAATGTTTTTCATTGGCCCTGCTGTTTCCGTATGTAGTCTAGGATTTCTTTGAAATCAGTGAGGTTGGATGAAGCTTCAGTGCTTATTTTAATTTTGAATTCTTCGGCTACCTTAGTCATAAGGTACTCGTGTCCCAGCGAGTCCCATTCTGGGATTTCATCTGGCTCTAGGCGATCTATGTCTGATACGTTTTCGAGTCGAAATGTATCAGAAAAGACTTTTTGAAGGCGTTCTTTCACTTCCATCTTCTTAACTCCTGGGATTTAACTTATTTAAATATCGGAAAATAAAATATATTAATTAAGACTTGTATCGGGGTTTATTAGCCTGCGAGAAGCCGTTTCTGTTCCTCTTTTGAATCTTGAACGAGGTCAGTGACATTATTAGTTTTAGGTTGGGGCGGTTTGTGTAGTTTTTTAAAGCAATATATTGAAAGAAGAATAGTCACTAAAGAGAGTAGTCCGGTTGTAAAGTTTAATGGGAGGGTGAACAATCCAAAGATGTATTGCATCGTTAAAGCGCCAACGATTAATGTCGTCAGAACTTTCGAGCCAATCACCTTTGCGAAGAGGACTCCGAATGGAGCGCCAAAAAGAACGATTGGGCTTGCAGTCAACCAAAGGTAATAAGTTTGTTGAGAGAGTCCTTCCGTGAGAACGCTGATTCGCAATATGCTTATTACTAAAGATACTGCCGCCATCACTATAACTGAAGTGGGAGTTGAAATTTTAATATTTTGTTTTTTCATAAGAATGAGATAGGCAAAAAGAAAGAAATCAATTCCAGAGCCGACGATTCCCGAAACAAATCCTCCCAAGATGCATACGACAAAATGAGTCTTTTTGCTTCCTAGACGATCCGATTCGCTGTTAGAACCATTAGAATTTTTTAGCTTAAATTCAACAAAAAGAAATATAAAGCTAAAGCTAAAACCTAAACTCAAATAGAAAATCTTTACAAAGCTCGGATTAAGCACCTGAGAAATCATGACACCAAGTACGGCCGAGGTACTCGCAATTAATATTGAAGGGCTTAATATTTTAGTATCAACAGGGATCCGGCGGGTAAAAATATAAATGCTGGCAGAAATCATACCCACAGATTGAATGAATAGAGAAAAATCCCTAGCGACTACAGTAGAGAAGCCGAGGATTAGTGTCATTACCGGAAAGGCAACAGCTCCTCCTCCAGCGCAAGTTGAGCCAGCGATAAATGATCCCAAAAGCATAGTGAGAGCGATTGGCCAGTTCTTTTGATAAAGATCAGTGACATTGAGATTAGAAACAAGGAATAGCCAAACCCCTAGAAACCCTAGAACAAAAACTACGTGTATCAATTTTGGATTCACTAAATTTATCCTCGACATAGGTAAGTATCGGCAGCTTATCTTAGATATTATACTTATTTTTACCTATGATTTACTCCCTGGACCTCCTGAGTTCTCGTTTAACTTTGGTCAATTGAAGTACTAAAATTGGTTTATGGAAGCCGCAATCAATAAGATATTGGATCTACTGTCGAAGCCCAAAAAAGTACTTTGGATCTGCTTTGCGATTCTCTTTATGGGGCTAGTCATTGAGGGTAAAATTTTTCAAATATTGTCCTTATACCAGCAGAAGGAAAACTTAGAAAAGAACATTGCGGAACTTCAATCCCAAACAAAGAAGTTGAAAATGCAGATTCGAGAGGCTAAGCATCCAAAATTCATTGAAAGAAAAGCTCGAAATCAATTGGATTTGGTAGAAGAAGGGGACCTACTTTTTGTGTTTTCTGACTAATCAAAAATTGAAAATTCAGGCAGAATATTAGGTCCGAGCCCCTTGATTAGTCGTCACAAATAACTGAAATTATTGATCATTTTCTCCTTTCAAGGGATTTAATTGCGGACTTCAATTTAGAGGAATTTCATTTTTTTATTGAAATAACATGTCGATTTCTATTAGATTTCATGGTTTCTGCTTTTAAGGAGTAGCAAAATGGCATGGGCTGGATTAAAAGTGCGACGTTTGCGCAACCGAATGGGTTGGAGTCGCTCTGATTTATCACGACGCCTTAGTATTCCCTGTGAGCGCATCGCTCAGATAGAGAACTCTGAAGTGGAGCCAAGTGCATCCGAGATTCAAGGTCTTGAAGGTGTCGCTTTAATGGCCGAAAAACATGCTGATCACATGACGAACGCATTGATTGCAGAAATCATCATGAAGGATCAGGATCTCCTTGTTGTCGAAGAGAAGGCCATCGAAGAGCATAAAGAGTCTATGCAAGAAGCCGATCAATAGCCACTTTGACTCAATCCTTTAAAAAGTAAATATTCCCAACTTAATAATGACACTGAGCCCTTTCGCATCGACAAACTAGCAGCTTTTAGATACACAAAAGTCTATGAAAAAGCTTTATCTCGTAGATGTTAGTGCAATGTTCTTTAGGGCCTATTACGCCATTCGCCCCCTGTCGAGTGATAAGGGAGTACCGACTAATGCGATTTACGGTTATCTGTCCATGACCGTAAAACTCCTCAAAGAAATTCAGCCGGACTACTTGGTTTATTGTTTTGATCGAAAAGAGCCTTCATTTAGAAAAGACATTGATCCGCGCTATAAGGCCAATCGAACGGAAATGCCAGATGATTTAAAGCCACAAATTCCATACATTAGAGAGCTCACAGATTTACTCGGAATCAAGGCTCTCGATAAAGAGGGGTATGAGGCAGATGATCTCATAGGGAGTTTAGCTCACTATGGTAGAGATCAGGGGCTCGAAGTTGTAATTGTCAGTGGTGATAAAGATTTCGGACAATTGATAAAGCCCTATGTCACGATGTACGACACCATGAAAAATAAAAAGTATGATGTCGAAGGGGTTATAGAGAAATGGGGAATTCATCCCGATCAGTTCATCGACTACTTGGCAATTACTGGTGATGCTTCAGATAATATTCCTGGAGTTAAAGGCATTGGGCCAAAAGGTGCCCAGAAACTTTTATCGCAATATAAGAACATCGAAGAGATTTACGAAAATATTGACGATATAGGACCAAAAGGAACTCACAAGAAATTGGTAGAAGCTAAAGATGAAGCTTTTCTATCTAAAAAATTAGTTACTATTGTGACCGACTTGGATCTTGTATCGCAGCTCGACGATTTAAAAATGTCCGCAGTAAAAAGAGATGAGTTGCAAGGTCTTTTGAATGAACTTTCTTTTCAGAGTTTTGCCAACAAACTTCTTGGTGAAGAGGATTCCTCGATTACGGGTCAGTTTGAGTCGAGAAAACAAATTGGTGACCTCAAATCTAAAAAGCAGACCGAAGAAGTCCCGACAGATGATTCTGAGATTATTGAAAAGTTGATGAGCTGTGAAGGGGCCCTCGATAAGTTCGTATTTGAAGAGGAGCTTTGGGCTTGGAAGACCGACCGAGGAATTTTTCTAGCGCAAAATGACGTGGTTGTTGAGTTAGAAGATCCCGCCGAGATGGGTGTGGAGTTGGCTAAAATCAATAAGTCCTTTCGTTGGAAGGGCTATGACTTAAAATCCGTATGGAAGGAATTAAATTTAGAGTCTGGAGAGGCGGCCTTCGACAGTATGCTTGCTGCCTATATTTTACGTGCGGGACCCATTGAAAACTTAGATTCCATCTATTCACTATACTGCGGTAAGCAGGTTCCAGACCTCGCGAGGTCTTCACAAATGTATAAGATTCATATGGAAGTCGAAGAGGTTCTTAAGAAGTTAATGGCCGAGAAGAAACTTGATAGGGTTTATAACGAAATTGACCTGCCCATTCTTCCGATTCTTTTTAAAATGGAGCGCAAAGGTATCGCTCTCGACACTACGGTTCTCAAAGATATTAGCCAGAGATTAGAAAAAGAAATTAAGTCTGTAGAGAACGAAGTTTACTCTGAGACAGGCGAAGAGTTTAACATTGGGAGTCCCAAGCAATTAGGAACGGTATTATTTGAGAAGTTGAAAATGCCGAAAGGAAAAAAGACAAAGACTGGCTATTCTACGAGTCAGGATGTTCTTGAAAAATTGGCCGGTGAATTTCCAATCGTTTTAAAGATTCTTAAATACCGAGAGCTGAGTAAATTAAAATCGACCTACGCCGATGCACTTCCTGAACTTGTAAATAAAAAGACGGGTCGAATTCACACGCAATTTAATCAGGCTTCGACGACGACAGGTCGCCTTTCGAGTGTTCACCCCAATTTACAGAATATTCCAATACGCACAGAGCAGGGACGTGAAATCAGAAAAGCATTTGTTGCTAGTCCAGGTACACAACTTGTTTCTGTTGATTACAGTCAAATTGAATTGCGTATCCTAGCACATATTTCTGAAGACCCTGGTCTTATAAAAGCCTTTGAAAACGACCTCGATATTCATGCCGCCACGGCTTCTGAAATTTTCGAAGTAGCCCCAGAGAAAGTGAGTTCAGAAGAGCGAAGAAAAGCCAAAGCGGTTAACTTTGGAATAGCCTACGGTCAAGGTGCTTATGGTTTGGCTGAGGCTCTTTCGATTCCAAGAAAAGAAGCTAAAGAAATTATAGAGCGATACTTTAAGCGTTTTAGTGGTGTTCAAAACTATATGAGTGACATCGTTGAAAAGGCTAAAACAAATGGCTATGTAGAAACCATATTTGGTCGTCGACGTTACTTACCTGAGCTCAATTCGAAGAGTCATCAATTGCGAGCATTCGGTGAAAGAGCTGCTATTAATGCTCCCATTCAGGGGACTGCTAGCGATTTAGTAAAAATGGCGATGCTAGAAGTGGATCAAAATATAGATAGTCCAATTCTGCTCCAGGTTCATGATGAACTGATTTTAGAGGTTCCCGATGAAAAGATTGAGGAGACTCTGCCCATCGTTCGCGAACGAATGGAGCAATGTACAAGTCTTAAGGTGCCGCTAAAGGTGAATATCGCAACTGGAACAAATTGGCAGGATGCCCACGCTTAATGGGTTTCCCAGCCGACGACACGGTTATTTTCGAAATAGACAATCCGAAGTTCCTTCACGTAACCTTCGACCGAAGGAATGTAACTTTCGTATTGCCAGCGCTGATAACCTAAGGATGGATTACCGGCTTGTTCGATGAGTTTTGGCTCTCCCCAACTGGCCTTTACGGCTCGAGTACTCATTCCCAAGAAAATATCTTGATTGGCAATAGCGCTGTTTTCATAACTCATCCGGGGTGAAAGATAAGCTCGTCGACTATTAATTATCTTTCTTGGGGCCGGTGCAAGACGTGGTTTGCTCGGTCCTCGACTGGCTCTGTTTAACTCATTTTCTACACTCGGATCCATCGAGCTATAAGCTGGTGTTCCGGCGCTGCCACCTCGACGAATGTCCTCAATAATTGCACATCCACTAGCAGTGAACAGAACTAGTAAGAAGAGTAATAAATTCCGTTTCATTATTTCCTCCTAGATTTTTAATCGGGATATTTGTCTCATTTCTCAACAGGACCATGGTTTAAATCTGCTCTCTTTGAGACCCTTCCCTGTGGTATTCTTAAGCTTGGAGTCCTTTCATGTCTGAAGAAGAATTAAACGAAAACACCGAGCCTCAAGCCGAACAAAAAGAGGACGAGGATCTCGATGATTTTCTCAATTTAGAGAGCCTGCTTGAAGAAGCGACGGCAGATATTGAAAGCTCCCAGGACCTGGGCGAGCAAGCAGACATTCGAGTTAAAGAGGGTCAGAAGATCGACGACACATTTCGGGACTTTAGCGATGACGTCGAAAAGCTGGAAGAGTCAGTCAAAGATGAGAGTCAGTCTGAGCCCGATAGACCCTCACGTTTTGCTTTTCTTTTAAAGTTTCAAGAAAAACTAGATGATGTACTCAGTAAAATAACGATTCTGCAGAAAGCAGTGGATGCTTGGGAGAGTCTGGATCTTTTTGCAAAGGCCAAGAATTTTGTCGGTCTTTTCTCAGATAAGTATGCCCTTTATATTGCTAAGACTCGGCTGTATTCTATTCGCGCAAAGGATTACTTCAAGCAGCACAGTATTCCCCTCATAGGGATTGCGCTTTGTATGTCAGCGGTGATTTACCTTTTAACTCTCGTTGGTGAACCCGTATTTGATTTACAGCCAGAAAGACCCTACATCAATTCATTAGAAGAGGTTGCAGACCGAATTATTTCTATTCCGGTGGATGAAAATTTTGAGTCCTTTTATTCTCCACTTCGTCAGCCCGAGTTTTTTGTGAGTATGGATCAGGTCATTGTACAATTGCGGTCAACGCGAAGAACTCCACGAGCCTTTGGGCGATTTGAGTTCTACGTTGAGACAAATAATCGAAGGGCCCTTATTGAGGTGACTGACCGGAAGAGTGAAATTCTAGATATCATTCAAAGGACCCTTGAAACGCAAACCTTTGAGGACCTTTCTACGAGGTCTGGCAAAATGAAAATAAAGAGACTTCTGCGAATTCGGATCAATTCAATCATGAACTACGGTCGAATTCGCGAAATCTATTTTAAAAATTTCCTCCTCAAGAAAAAGAGGCGCGGCGGATTCTAGGTTTGTTGCCGACGAGATCTCGAATGTTTATCCGGTATCTTTTTATTTTATCGTTGAGAGTAGACCTTGGAATACCGATTTCCTCAGAAACTCTTCTTTGATTACCTTCGTGGTGAATCAGCTTTTCGACAATAAGGTCTTTTTCGATGCGACTGATAAGATTACCACTTTCATTCGACGGAAGATTGACTCTTTTATCAAAATGTAGACTGCCGAGGTCATCTAAAATGCGATCGAGATGCCGCTTTCTAATCTCCTCCCCCGGAAAATAGGCTGATGCTCTTGAAATACAGTTTTTTAATTCTCTTATGTTTCCGGGCCAAGGCTGATTTTTTAATAGGGAAAGGGCCTCGAAACTCAGTCGAACTCTAAGGTCTTTGGCGAATTGGTAGGCGAGTGTATCGAAGTCCTCCATGCGATCGATGAGTTTCGGAAGACGAACTCTGCAGACATTGAGACGGAAGAAAAGGTCGTTTCGAAACTTACCCTGACTAACGAAGGACTCTAGGTTTTGGTGTGTTCCCGCAATAAGTCTTACGTTAATTTTCTTAGTTTGATCGGAACCGACAGGTTTAATTTCTTGGTTCTCAAGAGCGCGAAGAAGTTTAGGTTGTAGGGATAGTGGTAGATCACCAATTTCGTCCAAAAAGAGTGTTCCTCCTGAAGCAGACTCGAAAGCACCTTTGCGATCTTGGGCCGCCCCGGTAAAACTTCCTTTAATGTGACCGAAGAGTTCGCTTTCGATAAGGCTTTCACTGAGTGCACTGCAATTTATGGATAGGATCGGGTGATGACTTCTTCTTGAGTTTTGGTGAATCCAATTAGCGAGAACATCTTTTCCGCTTCCACTAGGACCGGTCATGAGAACAGGAAAGTCGGTTTGTGCGAAGGCGGGCATGAGATCGAGCTGTTCTTGCCACTCTTTATTTTTACTTTTTAATTTAAAGCCGGAATCATCCTTTTGCGCAAAGAGGTATTCACTTTGCGCGAGACGAATTCGATCTTGGGGCATGAGTATGGCCTCTTTAACCTCTACGTCATTAACGAAGCAACCATTGCGACTCTGAAAGTCTCGTAAAATCCATCGGTTTTGTTTTTTTTCAATGCGAGCATGGCGACTTGAGACATAGGGTGACTCAATTGGGATTGAGTTGCCGGGATCCCTCCCTAGGGTGTTAAATTCCCCGAGTTCGACAGCAGATATGGGGCCGTCTGAGTTCTTTTTTATGAGCCAGGCTCGGCTTGGACTTTTATCTTTTTCTATTGATTCAGTGTGCATTTTTCCCCCTCTCGAATCAGTAATTTTTGAGTAATTTCATGCAATTTCAAATGCCATGCCGAGATGAGGACGTTATAGAGGGGCTGTAGGCCACATTAGTTTCGATACTGCGAAGAGATTCCATTATATGAGAAAAATTCTTTTTCTCTGGACGATTTAGGGTTAAAAGCAGTGATGCCAGAAAATGTGAAGCAAAAGCCGGGGCGCCTCAAGTTCATCAAAAGTGCTGCCGACCTCAGTGGTTGGCCAATGGACAGCCTCCCTGAAGTTGCTTTGGCTGGCCGTTCTAATGCTGGTAAGTCGAGTTTCCTCAATGGTTTACAGGGGAGTTCAATAGCGAAAGTGTCCGGAAAGCCCGGAAAGACCCGTCTCCTCAATTTCTTCTCAGTCGAAGATAAATACCGCCTCGTAGATATGCCAGGTTATGGTTGGGCCAGTGTCAGTGCTAAAGAAATGAAGCAATGGCAGGCAATGATTGAAGCATACCTTCTCGAAAGAGAGAACCTGGTGGGACTTCTTCTCATCATGGATGTTCGTCGAAAGTGGACTGAAGATGAGCAGATGCTCGTTGATCTCATGGATCAACGAGGGCTTCCGTCAGCCGTGATCTTATCTAAAGCGGATAAACTGAAGCGTGGGCCGAGCTTGGATCGAAGGCGAAAATTGAAAAAAGAGATTGAGAGACCCTGTTTTCTCTCTTCATCACTTAAAAAACAAGGTTTCTACGAAGTGGAAGATCATATCTACAAGAACTGGATTGCTACTGCTCCCGAGGAGGAGGAGGAACTATGAAGTATGTTGGTGTTATTCCGTCTCGCTGGGCTTCGACTCGATTTCCTGGAAAGCCCCTCACTCTAATTAACGGTAAAAGCCTACTGGCTTGGGTGATTGAGGGAGCAAAAACTTCGAAATTGCTGAACGAGCTCCTCGTAGCAACTGACGATGAACGCATTGCAAAAGAGGCCAGTGCCCAAGGCCTGGAAGTTGTGATGACAGACTCCTCTTTAGCCTCAGGAACCGATCGAGTCTTTGCAGCTCTCAAGGGGAGAGATTGTGACGTCGCCGTAAATATTCAGGGAGATGAGCCCCTGATGACCGGAGAGTTAATCGATCAATTGATTGCTCCATTTTCGGAAGACCCACAGTTGGACATGGCGACTCTCGGGCGAGAAATCAAAACTCTAGAAGACCTGAAAAGTCCGAATACTGCTAAGATCGTCTTAAATCAAAAATCTGAAGCGCTCTATTTTAGCCGCCATCCGATACCATTTACGCGATGCGACTTCGATCCGGAGCGCGAATACAGGGCTGTTCTAAAACATCTTGGTATTTATGCCTATCGGACGAGTTTTTTAGGAGACTTTTGTAGCTCCTCGCCCAGTGAGTTGGAGCTAATGGAGGGCTTGGAGCAATTGCGAGCACTTTCCTTAGGAGCCCGTATAAAAGTGGTAAAAGTCGATCAAGAAAGCTGGGGAGTTGACACTCCAGAAGATGTGCAGAAAATTGAGCGTTTAATGAAAGAGGGAAGAAATGGCTCGAAAGGCGAGTAAGAAGAAAGCTGGGACCGGTAAGAATAAGTCGAAGAAAAAGACTAAAAAAGCGACCCAAGGTGCGAGTCGCAAATCTAAGCCTTCAAGAGTGAGGGCAACTGCTCAAAAAGCCATGAAGAAAAAGAGCGAAAAACGCAAAATCTCTCCAACAAAATCGACTTTAGAGCCCTTGGTACAGAAGTTCATTTTTGTAACGGGTGGAGTTGTATCGTCCATCGGAAAAGGATTGTCGGCCGCGAGTCTTGGAACTCTTTTGGAGTCTCGAGGTTTAAAGGTCACGATTATGAAGTGTGACCCTTATATTAACGTTGATCCGGGTACGATGTCTCCATTTCAACACGGTGAAGTTTATGTCACCGACGATGGGGCCGAGACCGATCTTGATCTTGGCCATTACGAAAGATTTACTTCAATTACGGTGGGTCGTTCAAATAGTGTGACCACGGGGCAAATATATGACGAAGTGATTCGTAAAGAGCGCCGAGGAGATTACTTGGGGGGGACAGTTCAGGTGATTCCCCATATTACTAATGAAATCAAAAGTCGCATTTATGATGCCGCCCAAGGTTCAGAAGTTTGTATTGTAGAAATTGGCGGTACTGTTGGAGATATCGAGAGTCTTCCTTTCTTAGAAAGTATTCGACAAATGCGTGTCGATGTAGGAATCGAAAATTCAATATTCGTTCACGTTACTTACATTCCCTATATCGCGGCGGCGGGAGAGTTAAAATCGAAGCCAACTCAGCACTCAGTAAAAGAACTGCGAGAAATTGGTATTCAGCCCGATTTTCTGGTTTGTCGCAGTGAGAAGCCAATTCCTCCAGAGATGAAATCGAAAATCGGTTTGTTCTGTAGTGTTCGCCCTGAAAATGTAATTGCGGCTTACGATGCCAGTTCAATTTATGAAGTGCCATTGATGCTCAATAAAGAAAAATTTGATGAGCGTGTTATTTCTCGCTTTGGCCTAAAAGACCTATCTGAACAAGATCTGAGTGGTTGGCGAAATATCGTTAACATTATCAAGAATCCAGAAAACAATGTTTCTATTGGTATTGTAGGTAAATACGTCGACCTAAAAGAAAGCTATAAGTCGCTCCATGAGGCGTTGGTCCACGGTGCCATTGCCAATGATGCTAAAGTTCAGATTACATATATCGATTCCGAAACGCTCAACAAAAATAATGTGGCTGAAGCTTTGTCCGATGTCGATGCGATATTAGTTCCTGGAGGCTTTGGTGAGCGTGGAGTGGAAGGTAAAATCCACGCCATTCGTTACGCCCGTGAAAACCAAGTTCCATTCTTTGGAATTTGTTACGGTATGCAGTTGGCGGCAGTTGAGTTTGCGAGAAATGTGTGCGGAATTAAAGATGCAACCAGTAGAGAATTGAAGGAGCCAGGCCGTGGCGTTCATAACTTTGTCATCGACTACATGGAAGAACAAAGAGATATGGAGAACCTTGGTGGAACCATGAGACTTGGTTCTTACAAGTGTGATATCGAACCTGGATCAAGGGCTTTTGAAGTCTACCAACAAGAAGAAATTTTCGAACGCCATCGTCATCGATATGAATTCAATAATAAGTATCGGGACCTATTTGAAAGTAATGGTTTAGTACCTTCGGGGTTTAATCGAGAACGAGATTTAGTCGAAATTTTAGAAATCCCTGATCATCCTTGGTATATTGCGGTTCAGTTTCATCCAGAGTTTCAATCGCGCCCACTTGAGCCCCATCCTCTCTTTTTTCACTTCGTAAAAGCTGCCATTGAAAGGCGTGAAACCCAGGACTTGAGTGCGATGCGAAGTCGCAAACGAGACGTCTTAAAGACGAAAGAGCATAAGTCAAAACGAGGCAGACAAACATTGGTGTAAAATGGATTTAGTTCAAGAAGCAAAGCGAGTTTTAAAAATGGAATCCGAAGGTATTATCGAGCTGATCGATAGTATCGGAGAATCCTTTGAAAAAGCCGTTCATCAAATTGCAGAATGTAAGGGAAAAGTTGTCGTAGCCGGAATGGGCAAATCGGGCCACATCGGGCGAAAAATGTCTGCGACATTGAGTTCAACGGGCACACCTTCAGTTTTTTTACATCCAGCCGAGAGCTCCCATGGTGATTTAGGAGTTTTAAGTTCTAATGATTTGGTGATTGTTATTAGTTATGGTGGTGGCTCAGATGAATTAGTTCCGATACTCAGCCATTGTGCCCGAAAGGGTATTCCTCTCATCGGTATGACGGGCAACCTAGAGAGCCGCTTGGCAAAGGAATGTAATACCCTTATCAGTGTTAAGGTTTCAGAAGAAGCCTGTCCACTTGGCTTAGCGCCCACCACAAGTTCTACGGCCAGTCTTGCCATGGCCGATGCATTAGCCATGGCAACATTGAAGTTCAAGGGTTTTCAAGAAGAGGATTTTGCTGAGTTCCATCCTGGTGGAAGTCTTGGGAGAAGGCTTCTCACGAGAGTCAAAGATGTCATGCACCAAGGTGAGGCCTTGCCATTGGTATCTTTAGATACCCAGATTCTTGATGTCGTCAGTGTGATGACCGGTAAAGAGGTTAGGGGGGTTGCTGGAGTTGTTGATAATGCGGGCGGCTTGATAGGCGTTATTACTGATGGCGATATTCGTCGAAGTATAGAGAAAAAGATCGATTTAACGACACAGAAAGCCCACGATATCATGTCAAAACATCCTAAGACCATTAGTAGTGAGGAACTTGCAGAAAAGGCCTTGTTTGTTATGGAGCAATTTAAGATTCAAACTCTATTTGTTGTCGATGGAAGTTCAAAAGAAGAAACGTCTCGTCCGACTGGACTTCTTCACCTTCAAGATCTTCTCGCAGCGCAAATTCGATAAAAAGACTAGACTTTTCGGCAGTAAATTAAAGAGAACTCCCCTGTTTTGTCCAATTTTTTAGGTGTGAGTTGATCACCCTTGAATCACTTGTAAATATTAAGTGATGGAGTCTTTAGCGCCTAAAATTGCACCTGTAAAATTAGTTGTATTCGATGTCGATGGCGTCATGACCAATGCACAAATATTCATGGATTCAGCGGGTGAGTGGAAACGTATGTTTTCGGTGCGTGATGGTATCGGTATTGTTCGACTGAGGGAGCAGGGATACTTAACCGCAATTATAACTGGTGCCCATTCGGAGGATGTTCGATCCCGGGCAAAGCATCTCAAGATTGATTACTTTTTTGAAGGCAAGGGAGACAAAGGCCCTGCCTTTAAAGACTTGAAAGAGAAAACAGGCTTAGAGAATCGAGAAATCGCCTACATAGGTGATGACCTCCCCGACGCTCCTATTATTGCTGAAGTTGGATTCGGAGCAACTGTTCCCGATGCGGTAGCTCCAGTTAAACAAGTTGCGAGCTATACAACTCAATGCCCGGGTGGACTCGGTGCAGTTCGTGAATTTTGTGAGCTCATCATTCAGTATGGTGCCTATGCTCAAGGGGCAGGCAGGGGGCTTTCGTGACTTTAAGTCTAAGTAATTTCAATAAACTATTAACTATAGTGCTGTTAACAGTGACACATTGGGCCTCGGCCAAAGTCTACTTGCCTAAAGAGGAACTTTCAAAAGAGAGTGTTCTTCCGGTTTTTGACGGAGCGCCGGTTGTAAAAGACCGCATCGTTAATCTCAAAGATTCGTTTGAGTTCGGAATTTTTTCAGGATTTAACCTCAATGAACCCTTCTACTCACCTCTTAGCTTTGGTGGGACGATTTCGTATTCATTTACTGAATCGAGTGCGCTCAATCTTTGGGGTAGTTTTTTTATGGAGGGTCAGTCCACCTATGCCGAGGATCTCGATCAGTTCTTCGCAATTAATTTGGCGCAAGCCCCGGTGCCAGAATATATTCTAACTGCCAATTACCAGTTTACGACTCACTACGGAAAAATGAGTGTGACGAAAGACTTGGTAATGCAATTGAGTCTCTACTTTTTTGCAGGGGGAGGTCTTTTTAGTTACACAGGCAGCACATTACCGGTGGTCAATGCCGGCTTGGGACAAAAGTTCTACCTCACTTCTAAGTTCGCTATTCGCTTTGATTTACGGGGCCTCTTATACCAAGGTCCAAACGTTTTGGATGAAAAAGTCCCATCTTCTTTAGAGAATGCTACCGAGAGACTTCCAGCAGACGCCTTTAATGAAAAAATATTCTTCGAAACTTTATTAAGCGTCGGACTCGTTTTTCAGCTCTAACTTTTGGCCATACTCCCAAATCTTTTCTTAGGATCTGAAAGTCTAGATTGATTAGTAAACCTACAAGTTTCCTAATCTTTTCTGTATCTTAGAGTAAAGTAGGAGTTCTGTCTTGAGCTATATTTATTTGGTAACAATTATAAAAACTCGATTCATTTTGTTACTGCTAACAATTTTTTTAGTAGTTTTTTCTCATTCTAAATCAGTTCATGCTCAAGCAGAAGATGAAGTATCAGATGATATCGAAGCCTTGTTCAATCAAGAAGCGAAACGTAACGAATCAGATCGAAGAAAAAAAGAAAGTAGTCGTACACAAGATAAAGCTAGTCAAGAAAAGATAAAGGATCTTGGTGGACTTGTACGGCTTGCTCCATTTAATGATGTGGCGATTATTCAAAAAAGGTTTTTACCAAAGACTGGAAGATTTGAATTTTTTGGTGGTGGATCTACAAACCTTAATGATGCTTTCTTTTTCAATATTGGATTGGTCGGACGTGCTGGTTATTACATTACTGAAAAGTGGAGTCTCGAAGGAATTCTCATGTACCTGGGAACAGAAAAACGTTCGGTCACAGAGGATTTAAAGGTCCAAAAAGGTGTTCTAACAGACAGTCTCATTACTCCGGAAATGTTCTATGGAGTTGATGTCAAGTGGTCTCCCATTTACGGAAAATATAGCTTTCTCGATGAAAAAATTATTCCTTTTGATCTCTATTTTTCAGCAGGGCTAGGTATAACCGAGACGAACCAAGAAGGTCAGTCACCTATGACGATACATCTTGGTACTGGACAGATTTTCGCGATATCTAAGTCTTTTGCCTTACGCTGGGATTTCAGTTGGAATTTTTATACAACAAAATCATCAGTTTCAGGAAAAGACGAGTTAACCGACAACTTGTTTATAACGATTGGCGCGAGCTTCTTCTTTCCGGAGGCGAAGTACCGATGAGACTATTAATCGCATTTCTTATTCTATCTTTTTTGGTCATACCGAATGAAGGATATTCAGTTCAAGATCTTAAGCTGAATGACATTGTGAAGTCTGCAGAAGATTCATCGGTGTACGTGGCGAGACGACGACGACGAGGCTCTTCAATGAATCGTACTAATGCGGCTCTCTTAAAGAGGGCTGCAAGTTTGGCGGATGCTGGTCAATATGATGAGGCCTCTAAGCTCTACTATAGAATGTCGAAGAGTCGAGCCTTTCGCTCAAAATATACTGAGATTAAGTACATCCTCGGACAGCTAACTCTGCAAATGAAGCTCTACCAGGTTTCTGCATTTTTCTTTTACGACGTGATTAAAAGAGAAGCTCGACGATCTGGAACTAGCAGAAAATATATTCGCAAGGCTCTCGAAAAATTGTCTCTAATTACTAATATATTAGACAACGATGTTCTTTTGAAGTTCGCCATATCGAAAATCGAGGTCCGAGATTTCCCTCGTGTTCAGAAAGATTTATTTTACTTTCGATTGGGTGAGGTGCAATTAAAGGCTGGTAAGTTTGCAGATGCAGCCAAGATTTTTGGTCGCGTGCGATCAACGAGTTCATTCTTTCCAATCGCGAAGTATCGACAGGGGCTAGCCTATGCCGAAATGAATCGGGCGGAGCGTGCAATTTCTGCGTTTGAAGATCTTGAACAGCATAGTGCCGGAGATGGTGTTACCGACCCCAATCGCGTCAATGCAGTTCTGGGTCAAGCGCGAGTTTTCTATCAGAAAAAGGACTTCGCTCGAGCCATTGAGCTTTACCGAGAAATACCACGAGATACCGTTCAATGGCATGATAGTTTATTTGAAAGAAGCTGGGCAATGCTTCAAAGCGGACAATTTAGGTCCGCTTTGAGTAACTTTCACACTCTTCATTCCTCTTACTACGAAGATTACTATTTACCTGAATCACTGGTTTTACGAGGAATTGTATACCTTTACATCTGTAAATGGGATGAAATGGCGAAGGTCCTCAACATTTTTAACAGAATTTACAATCCTGTTCGCCGTCGAGTGATAGATTATGTGCGAGACAATGACTCATCCGAAGCATACCTCCGAGAGCTCGCTCGCATTAAAATCGACTTTGATAATCGTAAAAAAGGCATAAAAAGTCAGAAGTCTCGACTTCCATACATTATTGGAAGGGAAGTTTTACGAGATGGAGATATTATTCAGAGTATTAATTACTTGAATAAAATCGGAGACGAACTAGAGCTTGTTGCAGGTCTTCCTCAATCGTGGCGTCGATCTGGAATTGGCCAATTTGCAATTAAAGCTTTGCAACGTCGTCAGGTGTCCACTCAAAGTATTACGGGAAGACTCGTAAAGAGAAGACTTAGTGAAATTCGTTCTGAACTCCGTGACCTGAGCGAGCAGAACGACTTTTTGCGCCTTGAACAGGTGAGTGGACAAAAAGAATTAGTAAAGAAGCAAATCGCTGGAAGAGGTCTGCCTGACAAGAAGGTAGATGAAGATTCTGATAGAGATTTTTATGTAGATAATGGATATGAGTATTGGCCGTTTGAAGGTGAATACTGGCTCGATGAATTGGGGAACTATCATTATGTTGGCCTTGGATCTTGTAGGCAGTAGTATCTCTCGATTTGCGAGAATACTATTTTTAATAGCCCTCGGGCTTCTCATCAGCTTAGATCAAGTTGATGCTCAGTCGCGTCGATCTAAAGAGACCTCATTAAAGTTTTCTCGCTCTCGTACAGCTTTACCAAAAGCAATTTTGAAGCAAAAAAAGGTGAAAGCTAAGAACATGAAGTTGGTTAAGCCGCCACGCTCTAGTGTTTTTTACGATCGAAACGACAATACTCTTCAGGCTCAGTACGAGCGACTTCTCGATCAGGAAATTGCCAATTACTATAAACTCTCTCAGTCCTATCGTCGCAGTAAAAGTCGAGGAGAAATTTGGCTAAGACTCGCTGAACGCTATGTCGAAAAAGCAAGGATTCTTGAGTTTCGAGAGCAGGAGAAATTTGAAAAAGCTCAGTTAGCCTACGAGAAAGGTAAGGTAAAGCGTCGACCTCGTTTGAATCTCAAAGAGGCTAAAAACTATCACTTAAGGGCGATTCGCCTCTATGAATGGTTTGTTCGAGACTTTCCAAGGGACCCAAAAATTGACCAGGCCCTTTTCTTTCTCGGATACAATTACTTTGAAGTAGGGCAGTCCCGTAAAGGTGAAAAGTATTATCAGTTGCTAACAACCAAATATCCGCGAAGTGCATACGTCAGTGAATCCCATTTTGCACTTGGCGAATATTATTTCGAAAATGATAAGTGGCGACCGGCTCTGGTCCAATTTAATAAAGTCATAAAGAGAAAGCGAGCAAGACTATATAGTTTCGCACTCTATAAAGCGGCATGGTGTCTTTACAGAATGGGTCGAGTCGAAACGGCTATTAAAACGCTTGAAAAAGTGATTCGGGTCGGCCGAAAAAGTGCGACAGAACAGGCAGTTGCAGGAACTCGTGCGGTCAATAAAATTCGACTTGTGAGTGAGGCTCTCAAGGACTATGTTCCTTTTTATGCTGAAGCTAAAGCCTCTTCTGAATTGTATAAAAGAGCTGAGAGAGATTTTACTAAGGTTGCGAGAAAGCCGAGCCTTGTTACCAAGATGCTTGAAGGTTTAGCTTATATTTACGCCGATAGTGGAAACCGCCCTGGCGCCCGTTATTTGTTCCAGCGTTTGATCGATAAAAACCCGATGGGTGAGAAGTCGGCTGACTACAAGTATCAAATTGTTCAAATATATTCGAATTCAAATAATGAAGATCAGTATAAAAACCAACTCTACGATTGGATTAACGAATTTGGTCCCAAGAGTGAATGGGCTAAAAAGAATTCTGGAAACGAGCAGTTGGTTCAAGATACCTATAATCTTCAAGAGTCAACTTTGCGTAATAAGACTCTTCAATTACACCAAACGGCGCAAAATTCGCGAGCTAAGTTTTCTCAAAAGTTAGCTTCGAGAAGTTATGAGATATACTTAAACTTCTTCGAGAAATCTAAGTATTATCCGCAAATGAGGTTTTTCTACGCTGAACTTCTTTTTGATCAAGGACAGTACGCCAAAGCCTCCGACCAGTATCAATGGTATTTTAGCAATAACGACAAGAAGTCCGAGTTCTACCAGGCTTCAGTCATTAACAATGTTCTGGCTTTAGAAAAACAACTTCCGACAGCAGCCCAGATCGACGAAAAGCGAAAGCAGCTTGGCAAGAAGACTGAAAAATTTGAAATGGATGCCAATTCTAAAGCCTTTATAGAGGCTGCAAAGAAATACTCTAGAGAATTTCCGGATGGTGACAAAGTTCCTGAGGTGCTTAGACGCGTGGGGGTTCTTTATTATGCCTACAACCACTTTGATGAAGCTCTAGTTATTTTCGGAGAATTGGTAAAAAGATACCCAAAGAGCAAAGATACGATGATTGCTGCGGAATTAACTCTCGATATTTATAAACTAAAAGATGATATACCTGGGTTTCAGAAGACAGCCCAGGACTTACTCGCAGTACCTTCTATCGCAAACTCAAAAGTAGGTGCCGATATTCAGGCGAACTTGAGTCAAGCGGCTTTGATGATCGCGGATAACCTTTCAAAAGGCAGGAAGTATAAGGCGAGTGCGGAGAATTTTGAAAAATTTGTCAAAGAGAATCCTAAGAATCCGAGTTCGATTGATGCCATTTATAACTCGGCTTTGAATTATCAAAAGGCGGGCGATACACCTAACGCTATTCGAATGTATTCCAGATTCGCACAAGTTCGAACAAGTAATAAAAAGACTCTAGCTCTGCAAAAGGAAGCCAGAAGTAACTTAGCGGACTTGTTCAGAAACTCAGGTCTATTAGCAAAAGCGGCGCGACAATACGAAGTTGTTGCAAAGAATGAAAGCAACAAAGTTAAGAAGAAACTGGCATTGAATAATGCGGCACTGATCTATAATTCATTAAATGACTTTGGTAATGCTAAACGAGTCTATGGTGAATATAAGAATTATATCTCGAAGAATGAAGCTAAGGATATTGAATATCAGTTTGCTGAAATGGAGTATCGTCGCAATAACTTGAATTCAGCAATGCGCTATTACGAACGCTATGTAGCTAATAGTCCACCGGATGCATTTAAGTTGATGAAGTCCGTATACCGAGTTGCCGATATTTCTCAAAGAATGGGAAAGGTTTCTAAGGCTGCAAAATGGTATGAGAAGACTCGCGGAACCTTTGAATACTTCAAAAATCGCGGGAACCCAGTGGGAGTCAAGTTTGCTGCCGAGGCACGATTTATCCTGGCACTCTCTAAACTCTCTGAAATGCGAAAAGTGAAAATCGGGAACACCGACAAGTCCATCCAGGCTGCCTTTTTAAAGCTGGACCAGTTGGCTAATCAGTTGGACGAGAGAATGAAGGGTGTTATTGCCTATAATTATGGCCCCTTTATCGTTGCGGCGCTCACTTCATCGGCTCAAGCTCGAGAGATTATAGCTCTTCGCTGGGCTAAGGCTCCAGTGCCGAAAGGTTACAATGCTCCTGAGCAAAAAGCGCAGTTTAAACAATTGTACACGAGTAAAGCTAAGGAAATGCAGAATGTAGCAAGTGATCTTTTTAAGAAAGCTTATGAGCGATCACTGGAACTTGAAGCCTACGGGCCATGGACTGGAGTCGCTCAAAGGGGAGCCGCGCGCTATAACTCTCAACAAAAATTTAAATTAGAAGAATCTGTCTACGAAGCTGATACGATGAGCTGGGGAGGTTTAAAATGATGAGGATTTTTCTTCTCATTCTGACGGCCCTTTTTATTCAAGCTTGTGCTTCTAGTTCAGATAAATCTTCATCCTCCTCAGAAAACGAGCAAAAAACTGAAGCTGCGGCAACAGGCGAAGAAAAGTCAAAGCCTGAGCCAGAAGAAGAGAAGTATAAAGTCGACCCAAAAGATCAGGTCTCTAAGGATGTTGATGAAGTCGACCCTAAATACAGTCAGTTAGTTCGTGCGATTAAATCGAATTCCTTGGAGTCGGTGAAGCGCGAAGCTCAAAATATTCTCGGCTCCAATCCAAAAGACGGACTCGCTATGAATGCACTGGGCACCTACCATATGCAAAAAGGAGCTTGGGTAGCCGCTCAATACTTCTACGACCTTGCTCTTAAGATGAATCCTAAATTTGTTGGTGTGCTTAATAATAAAGCACTGATTGAGCTGCAGCAGGGGAACCTTTCTGCGGGATTAACACTCCTCAAACAGGCCTATAGAATCGATAGTGACAATTTCTATGTTTGTCTCAATTTGGGAAGTGTTTATGTATTTTACAGTGACTTCCTTAAGGCCCTGCCATTATTGGAAAATGCCTATAAGAAACGTAAAACAAGTGTAAAGGCAGCTGCAAATTATGCTGTAGCCCTTCGTGGGGCAGGTAAACTGAAAGAAGCAAAAGATATCATTGTTTCAGCTTTGTCAAAAAATAATAAGTCGGCCAATCTTTTACTCAACTACGCCATCCTCCTCATTGAAGAACTAGGAGAATATCAAGAAGGCCTAACTGTTATCAATCGTCTTGAACTTCTGGGTGTAGCTTCTAATGATCAAAAGAAGAAGGTTATTGAATTAAAAAGAGTAGCTCAGAAGAAAGAAAAGAAGTAGGTAGGTCAAATGAAGCCTTTAAAACTCAATTTTTTAATAGCCCAAGTATTTTTTCTTTGTGTATCATTAATAGGTGTTTCTGCATGGGCACAAGAAGATGGTGAATCTGACGAATCCAAAAGAAACATAATAAATTTTGAAGATCAATTAGTTGAAGGTAAGACTAAAAAGCCTGAGTTAGTTATTTTGCTCCAGCAGAAACAATTTAACTATGAACGATTAATTCGATTAAGAAACAATTTTCTCCCTGAATTGAGAAAGACAGCACAAGAGATTCAGCGAAAGGGAAGTGGAGATTGAGCCGACCAATTGTTCTGCGCATATATAAATCGGGACAACTTGTTTCAGTAAAGCAGTTTACTGAAGAACAAATTGTTATTGGTCGCCCAGAAGCTGATGTTCAGTTGTCACTTGAAGAAGGTGTTTCGCCAATTCATGCCGCGATCGAAAAGCGGGACCAAAGCTATTTTATTTTTGATCTCGGCTCCGAGTCGGGAACTTTTCGTAACGGAGCTCCAATTCTCGATGAAAAGTTAGAGCATGGTGATGTCGTAAAGATAGGTTCTTATACCTTGGAATTTTACGAGGGAGTTCCGAAGCCAAAAATGGCTCCACCGAAAACGGGCGGGACAAATCCAGCCATTCAATTGCCTTCTTCGATGCCCTCGTCAAAAGAAGAACCCTACCCTGGAAATGATGACACAAACCCAAGTATCAATGCTGGGATCCAAGTTGAAAAAGATGTACCACTCGACAATGAACCAACCCGTACTGTTAATTTGAGTTCCATTGAGGCCCCTTCTGACGAGGTCATCACTGCGCAAGATGCCCTAAAAGATTTGGTGGATCCACGGTCAAAATTGAGTGCACAACAGAGTATTCAGCGGGCTAGGGCCTATAAAAGCCATCAAAAAAGTGAACCCACGTATGCTCCTCCGAGTAGCTATAATAATGTCAAAGAGTTTGTTAAGCCTTCAAAGGGAACGGTAGTTGAGGTTCTAGTTGCATGGAAAGAACGTGTAATTAGCACGAGTCATTTTTCAGAAAAGAAAACTGTAACTGTTGGCCCACAAACTAACGCTGATATTCACTTTCCATTGATTAATAGAAAGTTTGCTCTCCTAAAAATAGACTCAATGGCTATTATCAATGTGCCTGAAAATATCAATGGCGAGCTCATAAAAGGGAATACATCGACCTTTTTTGATGAACTGATTCGTCAAAACCGCCTTAATAAGAAGGGCAAAAACTATATCATCAATCTCGAACAAGGTGAGATGGTTAAAATTAATCTTACCGATGATATTTCTATAATTGTGCGTTACGTATCGCACACGCCTAGACCAATGGCGGCCCCATTCTTTGACCTTACTGGATCAGAGTTTTTGGCTGTCGTTCTTTCGGTAATTTTGTCTGTAGTCATTGCTCTTTATAATTTCTTGTATACTCCTGGTGAAGGTCTTAATAAGGAGGATGAGCCTCCAGTCATTCGTACGGCCTTGATCATCACAGATCAGGTCAAGAAGCCGAAGCCAACACCAGCACCAAAGATCGATTTTCAAAATACACCGCCTAAAGCGACGCCAACGCCAGTTCCGAAGTTGGCGCAAACAAAAGCGACGCCGGTACCAAAGCCAAATAGAAGGGCTATCAAAAAAGCGGAGTCGCCAAAACCAGCGGCAAAGCGAAGGTCGGGTCGATCTGCACGTAGCTTTAATCGCAAGAAAAACCCTGGAGTCACCTCTATTAAAAAAGGTGGAGCAAAGAAGACGGGGCCTAAAAAGGGTGCTCAAGCAAAAAGTCAGACAAAAGATGTTACAAAATCAGGTATTTTTAGTGTCTTCGGCGGCGGTGGTCGTAAGAAGAATATTGATAAGGCTTACACAGGTGCTGGTGAACTCGCTGGTTTTGCAGATAAGGCAACAGGAAGTGCCGGTCAGAATGAAGATAGAGCTGGTGAAGAATTAGGCACACGATTCAAAGATACTGGGTCTGGTGGAAGAGGACAGTCAAATATTGGTATTTCAGGGGTTCAGACAAAAGGACGAGCTGGAGGCCGAGCAAATTTTGGTGATAGTGGATTAGGCACTGGCGGACGAAAGTCGGTAAAAATTGTTCCAGGTGGTGAAGAAGAAGAATTTCGTGGGACAATAGATAGAGAAGCAATACGAAGAGTGGTGTTGAACAATAGTCGTTCCATTAAACTTTGTTATGAGAGAGAATTAAATAGGAACCCAAGTTTGTTTGGTAAATTAGTTCTCGAGTGGGATATTGGAGAACAAGGTAGAGTCCTAAGGGCAAAGCCGAGACCCGATAAATCGACAATTGCTGATTCGAAGGATCTTGCTAAGTGTGTGATCAGTAATTTGAAGACGTGGAGATTTCCAGAACCACCAAGGAATGAGGTAGTAACAATTGTTTATCCATTCCTATTTACATCGCGATAGACACAAGGAGGAGTTGTGGAACCAGATGTAGCCCAAGCGGCCGCAGCAGCAGAAGAGATGAACTTTGTAATGACCGCCTTTGCAGAAGGTGGAGTGGTCATGTTCTTCATCGCCGCCATCGGTATTTTAACGATACTGTTGGTACTCGAACGATTTCTTACTTTAAAGTCTATGTCGATCGATAAGCATGATTTTAATGAACATCTTTTTGGAATGATTTTAAGGGGCGATGTTCAGCAATCAATCGCATTTTGTGATTCAAAACCAGCACCATTAACGAACACGTTGAAGGCTGGCCTTGTTCAAGTGATGAACAACCGCCCCGATGAAGAGGTTCAGGTTGCGATGGATGCATCGGTGCTTAGGGAGTCTCCCAGAGTCGAAGGTTGGACGGGATTTCTTGCCGTCTTTGGTAACCTAGCAACATTAACAGGATTGACGGGAACAATTATTGGTATGATCACCTCCTTTAAAGGGGTGTCAGCCGCTGATGATGCCGAGAAGGCCCAAAAGTTATCGCAGGGTATTTCGGAAGCACTCAACTGTACGGCCTTTGGATTGATCGTTGCCCTCATCGCCATTTTGTTCTTTGGATATTTTCAGATTCGTGTTTCTCGATTGATCAATGATATGCAAGAGAGCAGCATGAGCATGATGAACTTAGTAACTGCAAATAGAGATAAACTGAAGTTAGGATAAACCTTGGCAAGTATTGACACCGGTGGTGGTGGATCTAGAAATCCAAACTTTGAATTGAACCTTGTTCCATTTATCGACTTGATGAGTGTCTTGATTACTTTTCTACTCATTACAGCTGTGTGGACCCAGGTTTCGATGATTCAAATTGGAAGTTCCCTCTACGGTAAGCAAACGAGTGAAGAGCCAGTTGAACCTCCTCCTTTGGCTGACCTTCCATTTCGTCTTGATGTCAAAAATGCTGGCTATCGAATAATAATCGGAAAAGAAACTCTCGAAGTACCGAAGCAAGCTGGTTTATTTGACGATGAGACTTTGTTAGCTCGGCTTCAACAAATCAAAGAGAAATATCCCGAGAAACTCGATGCAGTGATTACAATGGAAGATGACATTTTTTATGAAAAGTTAATCAACGGCATGGACCTTTTGATTCAGGCTGGATTTCCGAGTATTTCAGTTGCAACAGGCGGGGCCCAGTAATGGCGATATTCGTACCAGGAATTAGAGATCGACATAATCGGCCTAAGAATAATACGGCAAGGACTATTGTTGCTCACCTTTCTTTGACTGCGATGGTCGACATGTTTACAGTTCTCGTGGTTTTTCTTCTACAGAACTATAATACCGACGAAATTCAGATTACACAAAAAGTAGCTCTTCCAGAAGCTCAGGCGACCAAAAAACTACGACCATCAAATGTTGTTGTCATTACAGATGATCAAGTTTTGATTAATGATGAACCAGTTGATTATTTACAGCGAGTTCAGGATCAAGAAGAGTGGCTTATTGAAAATCTTTATAATCAGCTGCAAACGGTTATCGAGCTTGAGAAGCGTAAGGTTCAAGAAAACCTCCGTTTAAAAATTCAGCAAACGGTGACGAACGAAGATGTCTTTAACGAAGCTTTAAAAGAAAAAGAGATAGAAGTCAGTCGGGTGACCGTTCAAGCAAGTAAAAGTTTAGATTTTTTGACAGTTAAAAAAGTTCTTTTTACGGTGACTGAGGCAGGTGCTTCGGAGATAAATTTTGCGGTTGTTGAGCGCCCCGAGGATAAAAACTAGGCGGCTCTTTCGATTCCATTTTTGAACTTCTTAATATAATCGATTATTACAGATTGTGCCTCGGCTGAGGGGTTCTCAAAGACCACTCCAAGCATACCATCTTGGGCCTTATATCTGATCTCAGCCTGAACCCGAACAATGTCGGTTAGGTCCGGACTCTTAATCTCTAATAAGATAATTTGACCGACTCGAGTATCGAGTTTGACATCTTTAATACCTATTCCGCCAACACTAACAGTGGTTGTTCTCCCAACAGAAAAGACATTGTCACCAAGAGAAACCTTCACGGTCCCCATAAGCGGAACACGCTCGTTAATTCTTCGAGAGATCCCCAGCAAGTCGGTGATTTCTTGCCACAGAAAGACTTTTTTCCATTCAGTGTCGAAACTTGATCGAATCAGAATATTATCGAGAAAAGCCATTTGGTTTCGCAGGATATCGACGACTTCTAAAAGTTCAAAAGGACCAAAAGTCTCTCCATCTTTTTTAAACGTCCACATTTCTCGATTATTTTTTTGTTCATTTTGGGAGTTAAGGAACCTGGGTAATACCTCTTCAAAATCAGCTGCGGGGATCCACTCGGTTTGGCCCTTCCACCACGCAAAGCTATTCTCAGGAACCCCTTGGCTCAAGCGGGCTTTCACCTCGTCCGTTGTAAACGGACCGAAAACAGTGTTTTGAATATAAAGAAACCAGACCTTTTCCACGTTAATTATATCGGTCTTTGTAAAAATGAACTTTACAAGTCTAAAGCTATCATATTACTAAGATTTTTTTAATTGGCTGCAAAAGGCCTATAAGAATGCTAAGTCAGGTGTATCAAAATGAGAAAAATGTATCTGCAACAGTGATGCCTAATTTGCAGAATGTGCTAATCTCATGCCAAAATTGTGGTATACTATTTGTCACGATGTAGTTACGTAGGCTGAAATGGGTCGTAAGAGCTTAATATTATTACTTTTGCTTTTTGGACTTCTTGTATTTGAGATCATTGTGTTTGCACCTAAAGAAATTGGACTCGACGGACGCTCTGATTCAAATTTAAACAATAATTCCATTGAAGAAATTGGTGATCAAACCAAAAAGATCGTCCAAGGAATTCATGTTGTCGAGGCTAAAGGCGAGAGTATCGATTGGGAGCTCTGGGCGGATCGTGCTGATCAAACGAGCTCTCAAAGTCTTTGGCAGCTAGAAGATGTTAAAAGCAAATTCTACGGTGTCCAAAAAGTTGAATACACGGTGACTGGAAATTCAGGGCAAGTTTCTGAGGACCAGAAAAAGATGAAGGTCCAAGGTAAGGTCCTAACCCAGTCAACCAGTGGTTTTAGCTTTGAATCGGAAGAGGTGGTCTACAACTCAGAAGCGAAGCAGTTAGAGAGCCCGGATAATATTAAGATGAAAGGTCCCAAAGATGTTAATGGTGACCGACTCATTTTAACAGGTAGAAACCTTGTGGCGGACCTAAAGACGAACACTATTTTGATTGGTGAGGATGTCAGTGCTCAAAAAGTTGTTAAGAAGGATCACGTTGTTAGGATCAAGAGTAAAAAGGCCCGATTTAATAATGAAAAGAAAACGGCTCGATTCATAGGTAATGTTGTCATTGATTATGATTCGATGAGAATAACGGGTCCCAGGGCTGAATTTAAATATCGCAAGGGATCGGATATAATTGAATCGATGGTCGTTGAAGGTGGAGCTCGCGTGACTGATTTAGACAAGTGGGCAACGTCTGATAAGCTGAGCGTTTTTTTTGCTGATGAACGATATGTATTGCAAGGTCAGCCGAGAGTCGTCCAAGACAATGATGAACTTCGAGGCGATAAAATAGTATTTCTCGAAGGTGGAAAGAAGGTGCGAGTTGAAAATGCTCGAGCCAAATTTGAACCCGAAGAAGAATAGATAAGGTTTTAGAATTGAGTGAATTGATTGTAAGTGACATTTCAAAGTCTTTTAAAAAGAGGCAAGTCGTCAAGAAAGTCTCTATTGAAGTCCATTCGGGGCAAGTCATAGGTTTATTGGGTCCTAATGGAGCCGGTAAAACTACGAGTTTCTATATGGTGGTTGGACTGATTAATCCCGATGAGGGAGATATAATTCTTAATGGTCAGTCGATTACTGACTTTCCGATGTTTCAGAGAGCTCGAACCGGATTGAGTTATTTGCCGCAAGAAGCATCAATTTTTCGCAAGCTAACTGTTCGAGAAAATATTCTGGTTGCTTTGGAGGCCCATGGTGTTGTGGGAGCCTCTAAGATGGAGCGTCTTGAAACACTACTCAATGAATTTAACCTCGGACACATAAGAGATAGCTACGGCTATGCTCTCTCTGGAGGAGAAAGACGGAGGGTAGAAATTGCCAGATCTTTGGCTGGAGACCCCAAATTCCTCCTCTTAGATGAACCTTTTGCCGGGATTGACCCGATCGCGGTCGGAGACATCCAGCAAATGATACTCGGTCTTAAAGACAAAGGTATAGGTATTCTAATTACAGATCACAACGTAAGAGAAACCTTAGGGATTTGTGATTTTGGATATATATTAAAGGAAGGGCAAGTTCAGGTAAAAGGTACGCCTGAAGAAATTGCCAATTCAGAAACGGCTCGGAAGTTTTACCTCGGTGAAAACTTTCAGCTGAATTAGGAGGTCGAATGGCGATCCAGATGAAACAGAGTATGGAGTTAAGGCAGTCGTTGAGGATGACCCCTCAGCTACAGCAAGCTATTAAGCTCCTGCAGCTTTCTCGCTTAGAACTCGAAACCGCAGTTAGAAAAGAACTCGAAGAAAACCCAATTCTTGAAGAGGGACTTGAGTTACCTAATTCAGAGGCGAGCCAAGAGGCAGATGGAGCCCAAAGCCAAGAGCAATCGTCAAACGATCAGGATCCACAAAAACAAGATGAATTCGACTGGGAGAACTACGTCGATAATAATTATAAGCCAGCCCAAAGCGGTGGCTCCGGTAATGAAGAGATCATGAATTATGAAAATGTGATTTCTACGACCGAAACTCTTCACGATCACCTCACTTGGCAAGCGCAAATGTATGGTTTTAACGAAGAGGAACTCGCTTTAGCGAACATACTCATTTCCTATGTGGATGACGATGGGTATTTAAAAGTTGATATCGAAAAAGTAGCCGATGACGAGGGTATTGAAGCCAAAGAACTCGAAGAGATTGTTCCTTTTCTGCAAGAGTTCGATCCACCAGGAGTTTGTGCGAGAAACTTGAAGGAATGTCTTCTCGTGCAAGCGAAACACCTTCAAGAAGATACGAATGATCTCGTAACTCTGATTTCAAATCATCTGAAAGATCTCGAAAAGAAAAATTACGAAGGTATTGCAAAAGCGATGAGCGTCGATCTCGAAGACGTCATCGAAATGTGTAAAATTATTTATAGTATGGATCCGAAGCCGGGTCGTGCTTTTATGAGTAATGATACTCACTATGTTACTCCCGATGTTTATGTCTATAAAGTTGGTGACGAGTACATGGTTTCGTTGAACGAAGATGGGCTTCCACGCTTGAGAATTTCGAATTTTTATAAAAATGTTCTTAAGGCTGGACAGCAAAATAACTCAACTCAGGAGTATATTCAGGAGAAACTTCGTTCGGCAGTTTGGTTGATTAAGTCAATTCACCAAAGACAAAGAACCATTTATAAGGTGACGGAAAGTATCGTTAAACATCAAAAAGACTTTTTTGAAAAAGGCCCCGCCTTTATCAAGCCAATGATTTTAAGAGATATTGCCAATGACATTGGAATGCACGAATCGACCGTGAGTCGCGTAACTACCGCGAAGTATATGCACTCTCCAAGGGGAATATTTGAGTTAAAATACTTTTTTAATTCTGGTATTTCTAAGTCAAATGGTGACTCTTTGGCGAGTGAATCGGTTAAGCTGAAGATCAAACAGTTGATCGCCGAGGAAAATCCAAAATCCCCGCTTTCTGATCAAAAGATTGTTGATTTGCTCAAGAAAGAAGGGATTCAGATTGCTCGGAGAACCGTTGCAAAATATAGAGATGTCCTAAAGATCTTACCTTCGAGTAAGCGGAAAAAGTATTTCTAAAATTTTGCAGAAATCTTTGGCGCTGCCCATGTTTTCGACGTTTTAAAGTAATATTTTGGGGATCTCTTTCAAAATGAGATCTCCTTTCAATTCTAATTGATCCTCAAAGAATCATAATGAGTCGCTGGCGCAATAGCTTGGGCCCCATTTTGCATCTTTAACTTTCTAGGGATAGATTTGTTTGGGAGGATCGAATGAATATTGTTAGGGGATTAAATCAAAGGGCTCGAAGGTATAAGTTGTCCGATAATGACGATACCAAGTTTCAGTATGTTCGCGCCTCCTCGACTCATTCAATGCGAGTAGCCCACTTAGTTGATCTCTCTAAATCAGGGGCACTCCTCAAGGTTGATTCTGAAAATGTTCCCTTGAAGAACGAAACACTCCTCTTTGAATTTAAAGTCCCGGGAATCCCAGAAACTGTCGTTTGGAAGGGTAAAGTCGCTCGACTCGTTCACGAAGAGAAAGACATTCTTGCGGGAATTCACTTTGATGAAATGCCAGAAGTTTTTTCATCTAGCCTAGAGCGTGGACTGCGCAGGCAGTTTGAAATCGCTCAAGAAGAGCAAGAAAAACAAGTAACTTACAGTTCTAAGAAGGTAAAGACGAGTTCTCGGGAATACCTAATGGGCGGGTTGCTGGGGCTTCTCGTGGCTGCGGCTCTCTTTTTTATGTTGATCAATCCATACACTCCCCAGCCGGCGAGTGAAATGAAAAATATGTCGATCTACAATCCTGATGCTTACGAAATTCGTGAGTACCAAAGTTTGCGCGTTAAGACCATGAAAGAGCGCCTTCATGAGATAAAGCGCGACATCGCAAACGATGGAAAAAATCAGTAATATACATTCGTATCAAATTGAGACGAATCCCTTGGGACTCCCTGTTTTTTAACAAAAATCAAACAGAATGCTCGGCTTTAATCTAGGTTCGACCGATATCTAAAGTAATGAATTAAAGAGATGAAAGGGGTCTAGATGAAGCTGAACTATACTTTTAAGCAGATTGAAAAATCCGAGGCAGCCATTGAGTTTGCCAGTGCCAAGATAGAAAAGCTGACTAAGTTTTTCTTTAATGCGACAAAGGCACATGTAGTGTTTAGCATGCAAAGGCATCTGCACTTCACGGAGATCATACTGAGTGGACCTTCAGGAGTCGTTCAATCTGTTGCTTCAGCTGATAACTTCCAGGCATCGATCGAAAAAGCGGTAAATAAAATCAACCGACAACTCGCTCGAAGTCAGTCTAAAATGGCCAACCACAAGCGTCCTCAGCAGTCGAAAACCGGGCGTCTGGCGCGAATGAAAGCGAATATGGAGTATGACCACCAGTGGCAGCCAGGGCGGCGTAGCTCAAAGGCAGCTTAGCTAGAATCACTAGAGAGCTTCTCATATTATATTTTCACTAATTATTTGACCTAGTTATGGGCATTTGCTACCGATTTGTGTTTGAACATAAATAGAAGGCAGGTGCTCGATGAATAATTATTTATTCACTAGTGAATCAGTGTCCGAGGGACATCCCGATAAAGTCGCCGATCAAGTCAGCGACGCGATTCTTGACGCGATCTTAGAGAAAGATCCCCATGGACGTGTTGCAGCCGAAACCATGGTCACCACAGGAATGTGTGTTGTCGCCGGTGAAGTCACTACAAAAAGCCAGATCGAAACAAACTCAATCATTCGAAATACACTTAAAAAAATTGGTTATGATCACCCCGAAAAAGGTCTCGATTATAATTCTTGTGCTGTGCTGACAGCCCTTGATCAACAGAGCCCAGATATCGCTATGGGTGTTGATTCTTCCACAGAAAAGGAGCAAGGAGCTGGTGATCAAGGTTTAATGTTTGGTTACGCCTGTAATGAAACTGAAGAGTTCATGCCTTTGAGTATCGATTTATCACATAAGTTGGTTCGCGATTTAGCGACACTGAGACACTCGAAAAAACTTCCTTGGTTGCGTCCAGACAGCAAGAGTCAGGTCACTGTTGAATACGATAACGGAAAGTTAAAAAGAATCGATGCTATCGTAATTTCTACTCAACATGACGCTGATATTTCGCTTAAAGACATTCAAGAGGCGGTTCGGGAAGAACTCATTAACAAAACAATTCCGACTCAGTTGATCGATGACAAAACGAAATTTCACATCAATCCGACGGGTCGATTTGTCGTCGGTGGTCCCCAGGGAGATTGCGGTCTAACGGGGCGAAAAATTATTGTAGATACCTATGGTGGACATGGTGCCCATGGTGGAGGCGCGTTCTCCGGAAAGGACCCCTCTAAGGTGGATCGTTCAGCGGCCTATGCCTCTCGTCACGTGGCGAAGAACATCGTAGCTGCCGGTCTCGCTGAGAAGTGCCTTGTTCAAGTGGCTTACGCTATTGGTGTCGCTGACCCAGTAAGTATCATGGTAAACGATTACGGTACGAGCAAGCATGGTCCTGATAAGTTGAAGGATGCTGTTCGCGAACTTTGGAATTTGAAGCCAGCTGAAATTGTGAAGCGCTTTGACCTTCTTAAGCCTCGCTATAGCGCGACTGCTGCCTATGGGCACTTTGGTCGTTCTGAAGATAGCTTCACTTGGGAGAAAACAGACATGGTCGACGCTCTCAAGGGTTTCTTCTAAAGTATTTATAAAATTAAGAAATTTAAGGGGCTTAGGGCCCCTTTTTTTGTTTCTGAGCCGAGTGGGCCAGAGTTATTAAACATCTGGCCAACTCCACAGACATATTGCAATGTATGGCAAGCTGATCTACAACCTTCTTATGGCAAAGAAGCTAGCAACCACTATTTATATTACCGAAGAACAACAACTCGCTCTCAAAGAGCTCAATCGGCGGACCAAAGTTCCCATCGCTGAATTCATTCGAGAAGGAATTGATTTGGTTTTACACAAAAATAGCCATAGACTTCCGGGTCAAATGGAATTACGTCCGCTGCCTGAAGGGCAGAGCCCAACTGATAAACCAGCAGAGTTATAATTAAATGGATTCTAAATTTATTCGAAACTTTTCGATCATCGCCCATATTGATCACGGTAAATCTTCACTCGCCGATGGCATGTTAACTTTTACGGGAGCCTTAAGCGATCGTGAAATGAAAGATCAATATCTTGATTCGATGGATATCGAAAGAGAACGCGGTATTACGATTAAGGCACAAACCGTTCGACTCAATTATAAATCAAAAAAAGACGGTCAAACCTATCAATTGAATTTGATTGATACTCCCGGGCACGTCGATTTTAGTTATGAAGTTTCAAGGTCGCTGCAAGCTTGTGAAGGAGCTTTGCTCGTGGTCGATGCGGCTCAAGGTGTTGAGGCGCAAACTTTGGCAAATGTTTACTTAGCATTAGACAATAATTTAGAAATCATACCGGTGCTTAATAAGATTGATCTGCCCGCGGCAGACCCGGAAGGGGTCACCCAGCAAATCGAAGATGGTATCGGTCTTGATTGTAGCGAAATTATTCACGCCTCAGCTAAAGAAAAAATTGGGATCGAAGATATTCTCGAGGCCGTGATTGAAAAGGTACCTCCACCCAGTGGAGACGTGACAAAGCCCCTAAGAGCCTTGGTTTTTGATTCCTGGTTCGACTCCTACCAAGGGGTTGTAACTCTTTTACGTATTGTCGAAGGAAAGGTCTCTAAAGGGGATCGAATTCGCTTTATGGCGACCGATAGAGATTATGAAGTTCTCAAGTTGGGATCTTTTCATCCTCACCCGGTGGAACTCAAAGATCTCCACGCTGGTGAAGTTGGATTTCTGATTTGCGGGATTAAAGACATTCGTGATGTAAAAGTGGGTGATACAGTAACTCTTAATAAAAAAGGTGCTGAAACGCCCCTCCCGGGGTTTAAAAAAATTAAGCCAATGGTTTTTGCCGGAATCTATCCGGTGGAGTCGCCCGATTACGAAGAGCTCAAGGGAGCTCTCGATAAACTAATGCTCAATGATTCGAGTCTGACCTATGAAGTTGAAAAGTCTGCGGCCCTTGGATTTGGTTGTCGCTGTGGGTTTCTGGGGCTTCTTCATATGGAAATCGTTCAAGAGCGTCTCGAACGTGAATTCGACCTTAATTTAATTACGACAGCACCAACTGTTGTATATAAAGTTGTGATGAATAGTGGAGAACAGTTTGATCTCGAGAACCCGAGCGACTTACCTGACCCGACCTTGATTAAGACTTTGAAAGAGCCCTATGTAAAAGTCACGATACATACGCCTTCTGATTATATTGGCTCCATTTTAAAGCTTTGCGAAGATAAGCGCGGTACTCAGCTTTCGATGGATTACATTGCTGAAGCAAAAGTCATCATAGAATATAAATTGCCCATGAACGAAATGGTCATGGATTTTTATGATCGATTGAAAAGTATTTCTCGGGGTTACGCCTCACTGGAATACGACTTCATGGAGTATGAAGAAGCTGATCTCGTCAAACTGGACATTCTTCTTAATGGTGACCCGGTAGATGCACTTTCATTAATCGTCCATCGCTCTCGAGCGACCCCTCGAGGTCGAGCATTGACCAAGAAAATGAAAGAGCTCATCCCAAGGCAACAATTCCAAATTGCCATCCAGGCGGCCATTGGCGCTAAAGTTATTGCTAGAGAGACCCTGAGCGCTTTGAGAAAAGATGTGACAGCAAAGTGTTATGGTGGTGACATTTCAAGAAAGCGAAAACTTTTAGAGAAGCAAAAAGAAGGTAAAAAGCGGATGAAACAGGTTGGAAATGTTGAAGTTCCGCAGGAAGCTTTTCTTGCGATATTAAAAGTAGAGGAATAGAGAATGTTTAAGAAATCATTTTGGACAGAAGGCTGGGGATCGACTTTAGTTGCTATATTGATTGCATTGACGATTCGCTGGGCATTTATGGAGGCATACGTAATTCCTTCAGGATCGATGCTGCCATCACTTCTCATTCACGATCATATTTTCGTCAATAAACTGACATACGGTGTTCGAGTTCCATTTTCTGAGACCTGGCTTTTTCAGTTTAGAACTCCCGAAAGAGGCGAAGTTATTGTATTCAAGTATCCCCACGAAAAAGATAACTTTTTTATCAAGAGAGTTGTCGGATTGCCCGGCGATAAGGTTTTTTGGGATAAAGGTCAGCTCTATATAAACGATGAGTTGGTGCAAACAACAGATCCCGAGTCGACCAAGCTTTTCAACCGTCTCAGGGATAAAGACTTGGGTGATAGTCCTACGAATTTTAATCATTTCACTGAATCATTAGGGGAGTACAAGCACTCGATCCTCCTCAATAAATATATCAATGGTGGTCCAACCTATGGACCAACCTATGTGCCCGATAACCAATTATTCGTAATGGGAGATAATCGGGATAATAGTGCAGATTCTCGAAAGTGGGGGTTTGTGCCTATGGAAAATATCCTGGGCAAAGCGATGTTTGTGTGGCTTTCTTGTGACGATATGATGCCCGTTGCAAGCTTTCTCTGTAACCCTTTAACCTTGCGGTGGGGGAGACTCTTTGATTCAATTCATTAGAGTTTCTTGGGGGAATCGTGGCTAAGACCTCAAAAAAAGGCACGTGGGGCCGAGCGCTTTTATCTCTGTTTGGTTCCATACTTTTTATAATGACAATTCGCTGGGCTAGTTTCGAGCCCTATGTCATTCCCTCAGGCTCAATGATCCCCAATTTATTAATACATGATTTTATTCTCGTTAATAAAATGGCCTACGGCATTCGTATTCCATTCACAAAAAATTGGCTTTTAAAGTACGATCAGCCGCAAAGGGGAGAGGTCGTAGTCTTTCGCTCGAAGGACAAGGACAGTTATTTTCTTGTGAAAAGGGTTGTCGGTCTTCCGGGCGATACGTTGGAGTTTAGTAAAAAGGGAGATATGCGACTCAATGGTGAAGTCATTTCCTTTGCTGCTAATGATGAGGCACAAGCCTGGATTATGCAGTTTATTGATGAGTACGAGAAAGAAGAATTTGCGGAAACCTATGCGATCTTCGGTGAAGAGACCAAAGAAGAGCCCTATTTAACGATCAGGGAAAAAGACATAGAGCGCAGTTATCAAGGTCCTTACGAAGTGCCTGACGGGCACATGATGGTCGTTGGGGACAATCGCGATAATTCGGTCGATAGTCGTAGCTACGGTTTTGTACCACTTGAAAATGTTTTGGGGCGAGCTATGTTTATATGGATGAGTTGTTCGGAAACATTAGAAGGGGCGCAAAACGTGTGTCATCCAGCTCATTTGAGGTGGAATCGAATATTCAAAAGAGTCAATTAAGATGTCGACTAAGGAATCTCAAGAAAAACGAAAATTACCATCGCGCCTTATTTTTCGCGAGTACATTGAAAGTCTCAGTGTTGCTATTATCTTGGCTTTAATTTTTCGTTTTTTTGTCATTTCTGCCTATAAAATTCCAACCGGCTCTATGGTGCCGACTCTTAAAGTTGGCGACTTTATTTTGGCTTCTAAGTTGAGTTATGGATTTCACGTGCCTTTTTCTGGGGGTGCGCGAATCGGTGACAGTCTTCCCTCGCGAGGGGATGTTATTGTGTTTCGCTTTCCTGCAGATGAATCGATTCACTACGTGAAGCGTGTCGTAGCCCTACCAGGGGATCGCGTCGAGATCCGAGATAAGCAGCTTTTTATTAACGATAAGGGAGCTCAGTACACAGATTTAGATCTAAAGGATTACTTTCCCGCCGAAGAAATGAAGGGCAATTTTAAGGTTCGTAAAGAAACGATTATGGATTCGAACCGCGAAATACTGGTCTCTGAGGACGGTGAAACTGAGTTTTTTGGCCCCGTAATTGTGCCTCCTGAGCATGTTTTTGTGCTAGGCGACAATAGAGATTCCAGTGAGGACTCGCGCTATTGGGGGATGGTGCCCAGTCGCAATCTTGAGGGCCGTGTAATTTTGATTTGGCTGTCTTTTGATTGGGTGCACCGTTGGGCTGGAGACAAACTTCCGCAAGTCCGCTGGGAGAGAATTTTTCAGTCTGTCGACTAGTATAAATTTTGACTAGCGAAAGCTTTTTGGATAACTTTTCCCCTAATGTCTTCCCCATATTCTTTACTGACAACAAAAGACCTGAGTAAAGAAAAGATCCACCGTCTTTTTTCGAGAGCCAGCCTTTTTAAGAGCGAGTTCAAAAAAAATAATCAATTTTTGCAAAAGAACTTCGAGAGTTTAAATAAGACTCTAGCCTTTGTTTTTTTTGAGAATAGCACGCGCACCCGTATGAGTTTTCAAATGGCAGCGTTTCGTTTGGGTCTCAAAGTGATCTCTATGGATTCAATCACGAACTCGAGCATCACAAAAGGGGAGTCGCAACTCGATACCATTTTAAATATCGACGCCATGAAACCCGATCTATTTGTGATTCGTTGTGGGGATAGTTTTAATCTCAAAGAAATTGCTCCCCAATTGAGTGTCCCCACCATTAATGCGGGAAGTGGAGCGACAGCTCACCCAACTCAAGCACTTCTGGACTGCTTTACTCTCTATGAAACCAGAAGGCCAATGAGCCAGTTTCGGGTACTGATCGTCGGCGATGTTCGATTTAGTCGTGTGGCATCTTCGAACTTCAATCTTCTTCAGCAAATGGGGGCGGAAGTTGGTGTTTGTGGGCCAGAAAGCCTAATGCCTGATCAAGAGAAGTTCCCCCATGTTAAGGTTTTCAAAAAACTCGATGAGGGGCTCGATTGGGCCAATGTATGTATGATCTTACGAATTCAACTAGAAAGACACGATGCGGGCTCTTTAAAACTGCCATCACTTTCGAGTTATCACGAAATTTTTGGAGTCACTCCAGAGCGCTTGAAGGCTTTTGACTCCGATGGAATTATCATGCATCCGGGCCCCATCAATCACGGGGTGGAAATGTCGACGGAAACTTTGAAAGACCCTCGATGTGTGGTTCTCAATCAAGTAGAAAACGGTGTTTATACCCGAGCTGCTCTAATGGAAGATATCATTCTTAGTTCGAATAATGGAGGCAATCTTGGATAAATCTTATCTAGTCATCGAAAATGGCCCGTGCTTTGCGGGAGTTAAGAGGAATGATCATGAGAGAGCCGGAGAAATCGTTTTCAATACCTCGCACTCGGGTTACGAGGAAATTGCCACAGACCCCAGTTACTTTAATCAAATTATGGTGATGACAGCCCCTATGATGGGTAACTATGGAATCGACAATGATGTTTGGGAGTCAGAACACTATTTTATTAGTGGATTTATCGCGCTCGATATTCAAGAGACCGGTAGAGATCAGACATGGCTTCACCGCTTAAATGAATTCAAGGTGCCCGTTCTCTCGGAAATAGATACCCGGGGAATTGTCACTTATATTCGCGACCGAGGCGCTTCTTGGGGGGCAATTGTTCATGCATCGGACGAAAACGAAGCCAAACAAAAGGCCCAAGAATTAATCTCCGAAACTCGCTCCCAAGAAAAGGACTGGCCATTTCGAGTAACGACTCGAACCATAGAAGAGGTTAAGGGCGATAAAGCCGACGGTCCCCGCGTTTGCTTGATGAATTTTGGTTATAAGAAGAACATCCTAAGAGAACTAAAGAAACGCTGTTCTCTTATTCATATCGTTCCGTCGAGAACAACGGCAAAAGAAATAAAAGAGCTCAAAGTACAAGGGGTCTTACTTTCGAACGGACCGGGAGACCCTGCGGATGTCGAAGTCGCCGTTGATACCATTAAAGACCTCCTCGGTGAAACTCCTATTTTTGGAATATGCATGGGACACCAGCTCTTGGGAAGAGCTCTTGGAGCTAAAACTTTTAAATTAAAATTTGGTCACCGAGGTGCAAACCATCCGGTAAAAGATATCCGCAATGGACAAATATACGTAACCAGCCAAAATCATGGTTATGCCGTAGAAGAAAAAGGACTGCCTTCTGATGTTAAGGTGAGTCACATTAATTTAAATGATCAAACTGTCTCGGGCCTTGAGTGTCCAAGTCGGTCGGCCTTTAGTGTCCAGTTTCATCCAGAGAGTCATCCTGGTCCACGGGATGCCGTAACCCTTTTTGACGAGTTTATAAATGCCTGTAAGTGAATCTGAGTTCGAAAAATATTTTGAAAAGCTCCTCATTTACTTTTCGGGAGATAATTACCACGAAGATATTCTGGCCGGTAAGGATCTGTTTTACGGCGAGCTCGGTCACTACGAAGAAGACTCAGAAGGTTACGAGCAGCGATTGAATTTATTCTTTGATTGGTATTTGTTTTCTCGAGAACTTTCAAGTGTGGGTTTGTGTCCTGCTGAGTACGTTCTCGAATTGGCAGATTTCGAGATGTCATCCGAAGAGAGGGAACTCTACGAGTCTCTTGCAAAAACCTATCACAGTATTTTTGAAATCGTTAAAATTCGGGGAGAATCCGTTACGGTTAAAGACTTGTTCACAGGGAAAAAGATTTTAATGTCGGATTCAAGGTACTCCATTGGCTTCAATAAAGATGAAATTTTCGATGGTCGAATTTTTAAATATCAAGATAAGAATTTTTTCTGCAAAGGATTTTGTTTTCACCCACCCCAAGCTCGACGCTTTATCTTGAAAGAGATCAAAGCTGTGCGCAAGGCGGAGAGGGAAGAGCAAGAGAGTCTTATGCTTAAATTGATGAAGATGAGATTTAAGGTTGAGCAGTACAAGCATCTAAAAATTGATGATGTCTATTCGAAAGAAATGAAGGTGAAGTTTTAATGACTGACATGGATAAAATCAAAAAGGTTGTTATTTTTGGTAGTGGTCCCATTGTAATTGGTCAGGCTTGTGAGTTTGATTACTCGGGTACACAGGCGTGTAAAGCTTTAATGGGGCTCGGACTAGAAGTGGTACTTATCAATTCTAATCCGGCTACGATCATGACGGATCCAGATTTAGCAACTAAAGTTTATGTTGAGCCATTGAAAGCTCCATTCGTTAGAAAGATACTTGAGGCTGAAAAGCCTGATGCGATTATTCCGACTCTTGGTGGTCAAACCGCTTTGAACTTGGCTTTAGAGCTTGATGCCGACGGCACCCTAAAAGAGCTCGACATTAGAATGTTAGGATCAACTCGAGAGACCATCGAAGCGGCCGAAGATCGTGAAAAATTTAGAGCTCTATTAGACCGTGTCGGTGGTAAGTATTGTCGGTCTGAACTTGTTCGTAACTTCGCCGACGGGATCGCTGCCGGTAAAGACCTTGGATTTCCGATTATTCTTCGCCCCAACTACACCCTCGGTGGAGGCGGTGGAGGTATCGCATACTCACAAGAAGAGTATGAAAGAATGCTAGCCAATGCTCTCCAAGAGAGTCCAACCTCTGAGGTTCTAGTTGAGGAAAGTATTCTTGGTTGGAAAGAGTACGAGCTAGAAGTTATGCGCGACAAGAATGGAACTTTTGTCGTTATTTGTAGTATTGAGAACTTTGATCCCTGCGGTGTTCACACGGGGGATAGTATTACAATAGCTCCTCAGCAGACACTGACGGATCGTCAGTATCAAGATATGAGGGATGAAGCTCGTAAGATTGTGGATGCCGTCGGTCTAGAAACGGGTGGTGCTAATATTCAGTTCGCAGTTAATCCCGAAAATGGCGATAGAATTGTTATCGAGATGAACCCTCGAGTCAGTCGCTCTTCAGCCTTGGCCAGTAAAGCCACGGGATTTCCTATTGCGAAGATTGCTGCTCTCGTGGCAATGGGGCATACACTCGACGAAATTACCAACGATATTACCAAGACAACGCCTTCATGTTATGAACCGGCTCTCGATTATGTTGTGACTAAGATCCCTCGATTTGCCTTTGAAAAGTTTGAGGGGACTAAGGATTTGCTAACGACGCAGATGAAGAGTGTTGGTGAGGTAATGAGTATCGGCCGAACTTTTAAGGAATCCTTAGGTAAGGCGATATCATCACTTGAAAACTATCGCGGATTTGAAGACGTTCAGTTCGATGAAGAGCTTATTTCGTATCCCAATTCTCAAAGAATTTTTCATATTGCACAGGCCTTTAGAGATGGAAAAAGTGTCGATGATATTCATCAACTCTGCCAGGTGAATCATTGGTTTCTTGAACAGCTTAAAGATATTATCGATTGCGAGTTAGAAATAAAAAAACGGGGTCTTAATCCAGACAACATTTTGTTAGCCAAACGGTACGGCATAAGTGATATGCGTTTGGCCGACGTTTGTGGGTTATCCGAAAAAGAGGTTCGAAACCTTCGCATTAAACATGGAGTTCGTCCCGGATATCTAAGGGTCGATACCTGTGCTGGGGAATTTAAATCTGAAACACCTTATTTCTATTCGACCTATTGGTCGCGCCGTGAAAAAAGGGATGCCATTCAAGATACAGTTGCGATTCTTGGCAGTGGACCTAACCGAATTGGCCAAGGGATCGAATTTGATTACTCATGTGTTCGCGGAGTTAAGAAATTTCGAAGTGAAAACAATAGAGTAGTGATGATCAATACCAATCCCGAAACTGTATCAACAGACTATGACACCTCTGACGAGTTGTTTTTCGAGCCTCTCAATGCCGAGTACGTCGCCGAAGTTTTGGATTATACTCAGCCCAAAGGATTCGTTGCACAGCTGGGTGGTCAGACGCCCATTACAATTGCAGATGATTTGGTTGCAGAGGGGTACCAGATTTTGGGCTCTGATTTGCAAACTATCGATTTGGCTGAAGACCGGGCGTTGTTTTCAAACCTTTGTCAGGAGTTAAACTTTAAAATTCCAAAGGCGGGAATTGCTGGAGGGATTAACGAGGCCCTAAAGATTGCCCAAACAATTAGCTACCCCATTATGGTGAGACCGAGTTATGTTCTTGGTGGCCGTCGTATGGAGGTCGTAGAAAACGAAGAGGAACTCCGCGATTACTTTACTAAGTACGACAAATACATTTCCGCTCCAACTCCATGTCTGATGGATGAGTTTTTGGAAAATGCACTAGAGGTTGATGTCGATCTTGTACGTGGCGTGGATTGGGTTGTGATCGGTGGAATCGTCGAGCATATTGAGGCCGCTGGAGTTCACTCTGGAGACAGTATGGGAGTGTTGCCTCCGCAAAAGCTGAAAGTTGATACAACTGCGAACATCGAAAAAATGAGCATTGATTTAGCCAATAAAATGAACATTATTGGTCATCTCAATCTTCAACTCGCCGTTAAAAATGACCAGGTATATATGATCGAAGCTAACCCTAGAAGTTCTAGGTCCGTTCCTTTTGTTGCGAAGGCCTCGAGGGTCCCCATAGTCGATCTAGCTGTTATGGCGATGTTGGGATATGACAAAGCCCGAGTTCAGCCTGAAAAGTACGATTGGGCGGCCACGGAGTATGTGTCGGTAAAAGGGGTGGTGTTTCCCTTTAAAAAATTCAGGGATTCCGATTCGATTTTAGGTCCCGAGATGAAGTCTACTGGGGAATGCATGGGGCGAGGAAAAGAATACTCTGACGCCCTTTTAAAGGCATTGATCTCATCACAGAACTTCCTCCCGAAAGAAGGCGAAGTCTTTTTGTCTTTACGTGATAAGGATAAAGATATTTTACTCTCTTCGATCAAGCAATTGAGTGAAATGGGATACTCCTTAACGGCGACTTCAGGAACCGCAAAGTATCTTAAAGACCATGGCTTAAATGTCGAAGTCATTAAAAAGGTTCACGAAGGGCGGCCCCATTGTGTGGATCGAATCCGATCTGGGGACATAGCTTTGGTTATTAACACCACTTCCGGAAGACGTTCCATCGAAGCGAGTTTTGGAATTCGCAGAAGTTGCATAGATTACTCGGTGCCCTGCATCACCGAGCGTCAGGCAGCACTTGCTACAATTCTAGCTTTGAGAAGCCAAAGGGATGGAACAATTAGTGTTTCGCCTCTTGAAAAAATGATCTAATCTAAAGCTGTTATAAGTTTAAGACTTTTTTGAACAAAGGATTGTTCGTGGGAAGAGCTAAAAAGTTTCGCGCTGGACTTTTGGCCTGGCTTTTATTTCTGTTTTGTAACTCGGTTTTTGCAAAACCAGAGGTCATAAGAATTGGATTCATACCCGGTCTTGATCCGGGGTCCCTCAAAAAGAATGCTGTTGAACTGGTAGACCTTTTGCAAAAAGAGGTCGGAGTACCCATGTCTGTCTATATTTCGAAAGACTATTCAGGGCTGGCTCAAGCCATGAAGAAAAAGAAGGTCGACTTTGCATTTTTCTCTCCAATTACCTTTGTAAATGCAGAAAAGAAACTCGGTGTGAAGGTGCTCTTGAAAAAGGTTTATGAAGAACCTTTTTACTATTCTTCAATTTTGACACTAAAGAAGAGCCAATTTCGATCTATTAAAGACTTAAAAAATAAAAGAATTGCATTTGTAGATAAGAAAAGTGCTTCGGGTTATCTCTATCCTCGTCTCTTTCTGAAAAAGCAAAATATTAAGATAGAAAAATTCTTTAAAAAAACCGTGTTTTCTGGGAATCACGACCGGTCAGTAGAGCTTTTGCGAGACGGTAAAGTCGATGCGGTCGCAGTATTTGCAAATGATAGACAGGCTAGCGTTAATGCTTGGACTAAACATTTAGGGAGCTCTAGAACTGGAGATGTCCGTTCTTTGTGGGTGAGTGAACCGATACCGAATGATCCATTTTGCGTGAGACAGGAGTTCTACGATAAGTTCCCTAAAATATCCCATGACATGATGTTTGCACTTTTCGAGTTGGGAAAAAAAGATGGACAGAATCACCTACAAAGTCTTCTCGGGGTAAAGAGAATGGAACTGGCTACGAGCCAACAGTACAATCCGGTCCGGGAGTTAGTTAAAGTATTGGGAGTTGGGTTTAATGACTAATAGTATTTTAGAAGTCCAAGGTTTGAGGAAGTCATTTCGCAAACATCCCTTTTCTATGCAAAAGCTAGAGGTTTTAAAAGGCTTTGATTTTTCCGTTGAAAAAGGAAAGGTCACAGGTTTTTTAGGAGCCAATGGCGCTGGTAAAACCACAACAATTAAATGTCTACTTCGGTTAGCCCATCCATCAGAGGGGCAAATTCGGTTTTTTGGTGAAAATGATTGGTCTTCGGCCGTTCGAAGAAGAATTGGTTTTTTGCCAGAAAGGCCCTACTTTTACGAATACTTAACAGGAAGAGAATTTTTGCGGTTTTACGGCCAACTGTCGGAAAAACTAAAAGATAAAGTGTTAGTCGAGCGAGTGGATAAGCTTTTAGATCGGGTCGGACTTGGTCACGCAAAGGACCGTTCGTTGCGTAATTTTTCAAAAGGAATGTTGCAAAGAATTGGTATTGCACAAGCCTTAATTCACGAACCTGATTTCATTATTCTTGATGAGCCCATGACAGGTCTTGATCCAGATGGGCGAATGGAAGTGACTGAACTAATCCAAGAAACCGCCAGTATGGGAACGACTGTATTTTTTAGTAGTCACCTTCTTCACGATGCTGAAAAACTTTGCGACAATCTAGTCATCATGAAGCTGGGAGAAGTTGTCTATCAGGGGTCTACGGTCGAATTACTCAATAAAGTCGATTATAGCCATGAGCTTGTTTTTGAAAACAACCAATCTGAGATACACACGAAAGTGGCCTCATCGATTGAAGAGGTTCAAGGGGAAATCGACCAACTCAGAAATCAGGGGTTCAAAATCATAGAAGTAAAGAATAAGCGTCTCAGCCTCGAAGAGGCCTTTGTTAATATTGCATTTGGAGACAAAAATGATTAAAGCGGTGGGAGTAATTGCTTCAAACACTTTTAGAGAGATTGTTCGAGACAGAATTCTCTATGGACTTCTCGTATTTGCCGTTTTGTTGATCGCTGTCAGTCTGGCCTTGGGTCAACTCAGTTTTAAGGAGCAAACTCGAATTGCCATAAATTTTGGGTTCTCTGGAATCCACCTTAGTTTAGTCATGCTTGCTATTTTTGTCGGTAGTACACTCGTTTATCGAGAGATAGAGAAGCAAACCATTTTAACTTTGCTAGCACGCCCAATATCGAGAACTCAATTTATTGTTGGTAAATTTATAGGTCTATCCTTAGTTATTTTTACGGCAATGGTTCTTCTAGCTCTGGTCCTCCTTTTTGTTGTATTAGCAATAGGTTTTGAGATGTCGTCGTCATTTTTTATCGCTCTTCTCGGCATGTATTTTGAAGCCTTGATTCTCCTCTCATTTTCTCTGCTTTTCGGGACTTTCGCGCGACCTACGATGTCTGTTGTTTTTGTAATAGGAATCTTTTTGATCGGGCATTGGCTCGATAGTCTCAACTTTTTCGCAGAACGTAGTAAAAGCGACGAGTTTATGCTGTTTAGCAAATTTATAAATACGATCATGCCCAATTTTGAAATTTTCAATTGGAGGGCCGCTCCAGTATTTGGTGATGTTCTTTCACTAAGTGAAGTAGCCTTTGCCTTAACTTATACGATGGGTTGGTTGATGTTAGTTTTATCGATAACTTCTTTGAGTTTTCGCAGGAGAGACTTTGTCTGAATCGATATATTACTTCTTATTTTTCTGGCTCGGAGCTATTTGGGGAAGCTTTGGCAACGTCGTAATCTACCGTCTTCCTCTTAAAAAGAGCGTGATTCATCCCGGAAGCGCCTGCATGAGTTGTCATAGAAAGATTAAGTGGCACGATAATATTCCTATTTTGGGTTGGTTTATTCTTGGTGGCAGATGTCGTAATTGTAAGGCTAAATTTTCATTTCGTTACTCTTTTGTAGAGCTTTTAACAGGTGTCCTATTTGCTCTCGCCTATTACCAATTTGGACTGAGTTGGACCCTTTTAGAAGTTCTAATTCTTGTTTTTGGCTTGGTCGTGATTAGTTTCATCGATCTCGATCATATGATCATTCCTAATAAGCTCTCATACCCAGGAATCATTATTGGGTTAATAGGGTCCATTCTTAATCCGGAGCGAATTTGGTGGGATGGTTTTGTCGGTTTATTAATGGGTGGTGGTTTTTTCTGGGGAGTCGCAGCGATTTACTCACTCATTAGAAAGAAAAATGGCCTTGGCGGAGGCGATATAAAGTTGCTTGCCTGGATCGGTGCCGTTGCCGGCTGGAAATCCATTCCATTTGTCATATTGAGCTCAAGTGTCTTGGGGAGTTTGATAGGAATAGGTCTTATACTAAGTCGCAAAGGCGGAATGCAGTCCACAATTCCCTTTGGTCCCTATATCGCACTCGGTGCACTCATTTATTTGCTGGGCGAAGGTCAAGTTCTGTCGGAGTGGTATTTGTCTCTTCATGGATTTTAGCCCCTTTTAGATCTAACCCATTAAAATTTTTTAACTTTTATTGATTCAGTCTGAGACAGATTTGACATTAATAGACGTGTCATATTTAATTAAATCGGGACTAAAGTAACTCGGTCTAGGGAGCCACACGGATGAGGCAACTCTTAGCAATTTTATCATCAAAGAAAATCCTCGGCCTGGATATTGGTACGAGTTCTATCAAGATGGCAGAACTTGATATCTCTAAAAAGGGAGCGACACTTGTGCGCTTTGGATATTCTCCAATTGTTCAAGGAGCAGTCGCCGGCGGAGAAATTAACGATGTCCCCAGTGTTGCGGAAGCCATTAGAACTCTTTTTTCTGAAGGAGGTTTCCGCCGAAAATCCTGCAATACAGGAATGTTTGGAACCTCAGTCATTACCAAAAAAATTAATATGCCACGAATGGAAGCCAACATGGTTGGCGAGCAGATTCGTTGGGAGGCTGAGCAGTATATTCCTTTCGACCTCAATGAAATCAACTTAGATTTTCATATTATTCAATCGAATCAATCGAGCTCTGAGAACATGGATGTGCTTCTCATCGCCGCAAAGCAAGAGTTTATCTATCGTTATTTAGAAACCGTTCAGGGTGCAGGACTGAATCCATCAATGATTGATGTCGCTGGTTTTGCACTGGCAAACTGTTTCGAGTTTAACTATGGATCCTTTAAGGACGATGTTATTGCTCTTCTTAATGTTGGAGCGGGCGTCACAAATTTTGTCGTCGTCGAAAAGGGAGAAGTCATTTTCGCTCGCGACATACCTGTTGGCGGCTTAACATACACAAGTGATATTTCAAAAGAAATGGGGATTAGCTTTGATGAGGCTGAAGTATTAAAACTCAATGCATCCCATAAGTCCGAGGTTCCGCCCGAAGTAAATACAACAATAGCGTCAACTAACGAAATCGTTTGTGAAGAGATAAATAATAGCTTTGAGTTTTATGCTGCTACATCGAGTGGTTTATCGATTTCTAAATTTTATGCTTCTGGTGGGTCTATTTACGTTCCAGGGCTCCTTGATTCTATTTCAAACAGCGTTGGCGTACCCTATGAGATCATAGATCCCCTGCGCAAAGTGACTTACAATAAAAAAGCATTTTCAGACGACTACATTGAGTCAATTAAGCCATTTGCATCAATTGTAATTGGGCTTGCTCTCCGTAAGGAGGGCGATAGTGATTAAAGTTAATTTAGCTAAAGACATGTCCCTTGCCGTACCTAATGAAACCAATATGGTCATGGAGGCGAGTGAAAATAATAATAAAGAAATTATTATTAAAGTTGGGACTATGTTTTCTTTAGTCATCATTCTCTTTATCTATGAAAACATGTCGGTAAGTTCGAAAAAGGATGAGTTAAAGCAAATCAATAAAGAACTCGCGACCTTGAATCAAAAGATATCTAAATTTGGTAAAGTTTCGGAGGTTGTACAAAAAGTAACCTCCAAGAAAAAGGAAATCGAAGGTCAGATTGAACAAATTCGTTTGTTATCCCAAGCGCGACTCACACAGCTAAAAGTTCTCGACGCACTCCAATCCCTAATGCCGGATAAAACCTGGTTGAAAGGTATTGTATTGGAAGGTACTGACCTTACGCTCATCGGCTATTCTCTTAATTCTGATGGTATTCCATTGCTAATTAGAGCTCTCGACGAGAGTGTCTTTTTTAAAGAAATCGATGTTAAAACGGCGGCCCAAGAGAAGACCGCTGACGGAACTTTCAACAAGTTTGAAATCACCTGTAAATTGGGGGGTCAGATTTGAAACTTGAAGATCGCATCAAGAATCTAACGACCCAGCAGACGATCATAGCTACCTTTGTAATTGCAGCCGCTTACTTCTTTCTCGTATTTGATGGGGGCGGTCGAATTGATGATCAGATTAAGAAGTCTAAAAAAGATTTTAAGACGAAAGAGCAGACTCTTATTAATACAGAAATGGCCATGCAAAATGCGGCGAAATTCCAGGAGGAAGTACGTAGAACCAATGCCCGCTTTAAGGAAATGCTCGAATTTATTCCGGTTGATTTTAGTATTGCGGACTTTATGCAATTGCTCAGTACCGAGGCTGAATCGTCTGGTAACAAAGTAGTGCAGATTCAACCTCGCTTGACCGATCAAGAGCCGGCTCTTTATGAAGAGTTACTCGTTGAACTGACAATCGAGGGAACTTACTCGCAGATTCTGACTTTTTTATCTCGTTTAACAAAGATTAATCGTATCATTAATATGGGAGGAATCAGGCTGAGTACCATTGAGGCTGATCCTATTTCTCCTGTTCTTCGCTTTCAAACTGTTGTTTATGGTTATCGCTATAATATTGAGTCTCAGGCTTCTTCAGACGGAGGAGATGGGAATTGATTAAGTTAACTTGCTTTTTAGTCCTATTTTTTGGTTCAGTAGTTGCTTTGGCGCAAGAACCACCTCCTCTTGAGGTTCCTCCCGAACCGCCCACTGGAGCTGCGCAGAGTCCAGAAGGTCAGGAACAAAATCAAGATGGTACTAGTACTCAGGGTAAATCCCCTAAAGGGCAAGAGGCAGCACAACAGGCTGGCTCAAATGAAGAGGCTCCCGCAGCTGAGGTCGCTCAGCCAAAAGGAGCACCGGTCAGTGCAAAAGACATCCTCAACCCTTTTAAAGAAGATCTCAATCTTGTTGATACCAATGAACTTAGAAAAGAGTTGGTTAGAGAGTTTCTACCCGTCTATGAATATGGGGCCGAAGGTAGGAAAGATCCATTCGCGCAACCGGTGGTTGAAAAGCCGCTCGAACCCTTGCCGATTCATGGGCCCGTTTTGCCTCTTCAAACCGTGAATCTAGACCAAATACAAGTTAAGGCCATTCTTTGGAATGTGGCCAAGCCAAAAGCAATTATTCAATTGCCCGACGGGAATATTATAACGGTAAAATTAAAAGATCGCCTTGGAAATCGAAATGGCTATGTAGCTGCCATTAGAGAGGGCGAAGTCATACTTGTGGAGACAGTGGAAGAACAAGGAAAGGTTTTTTCCAACACGAGAATTTTGACTCTAAACCAATGATAGGAACGAATTATGACAAGGATGTTACAATTAATACTCGCTTTAGCGGTATGCCTCGCACTGGGTGTTTCCTGTAGTTCTAAAAGTAAAGATGAAGAAGGAGCTGCCGCTGCTGCTCAAGAAAGCGGACAAGATGATCTCGGAGAAGCTTTGGCCGAAGTGTCGGGTGCTACCGATGATAATTTCGAAGATGACGATGAAGATATCGACGATGAAGAAGATATTGATAGTATCGAGACGGACCTTGCTCGAGAAGAACTTGGCGACTCCGATATTATAGGTTCAGATGTTCCGGCGGATGACGATTTAGATGATGGATTAACTGCTGATTTAGCAGATGATCAGGATATTTTCGTGGGTGAAAACCAAGCTGATGACTCGGACCTCATTACAGAATCTGATGTTGTAAACTCATCTGTCGGAGCCTCTTCTGTGGGTGGTTACAACTCCCAGGTCACTGACTTGCAATACGTTTCCTTTAAAAAGGGTGGAACCCTAGTTATAAAAACTTCGACTCCGGTAAAGTATAGAGTCCAACGGGAAATTGAAAGAAATCAAGTAGTTATAGAGCTGCCCAATACAGAGTTACCCTCGCGATTCAAAAGACCCTATGTAACAAAAGACTTTCAACAAAAGATTGCCAACGTTAATGCCTATCAAAACTCTGGAGCAACGACGGCACGCTTTGTATTGCAGCTTCAAACTGGGGCGGATGCAATTGTTGAGCAGCAAGGAAATTCTATCATGGTAGTTGGGTCTCAAGTTGCTGCTAATGACCTAGGTGACGACCTCAATGGCGGTGTCGTTGGTGATGATGGTGGTGGTTTTAGCGATGAGATCATCGGAAGCGACCTTGGGGACATTCAGAGTGATTCAGAAGAATTTTTGAGAGATGAAATTGCCGAAGAACTTCCTGAAGAAACAGGTACGACCTTAGCGGCTGATGAAAAACCGCTTGCCACCGATCAATCAATACCGGGGCAAGCCCTCAGTGCCGACGATATTGCGAATCGCCCTATTTCTCTTCTTAAAAGAGACTCGGATAAATTTTTTGGAAATCCAATAAGTATTGAAGTGCAAAATACTGATGTCAGAACAGTTCTCAACCTGATCGCTGAAGAAGCCGGAATCAACATGGTTCTCGATGACGAAGTTGGTGGAAACGTCACATTGAAATTGAGAGAAGTACCTTGGGACCAAGCCTTGGTTCTTGTTATGAAGTCGAAAGCTCTCGCATTTCGAAGAGAAGGAATCGTCTTAAGGATTGCTCCCGAAGAAAAGTTGAGAGGAGAAGAAGAAAAAGAAAGACAAGATGAAGAGAATCGCAGGATTTCTGAGAACCTCAAAGTAAAAGTGATTCCAGTAAGTTATGCGCAGGTTTCGGACCTTCAAGGTAAGGTTCAGAACTTTCTTTCTTCTCGAGGAAAAGTAACTGCTGATGAACGAACGAGTTCATTGATCATCACGGACATTCAAGAAATTATCGATCGAGCGAGTCGTCTGATTCGAGCCCTTGATGTTCCTCCGTTGCAGGTTTTGATTGAAGGTAAAGTCGTTGAGGCTCGTGAGAGTTTTACGAGAGTTTTTGGAATTAACTTTGGTCTTAACGGAACAGATATTGATATTGGCGGAGGCGCGAGTATTAGGCCTTCGTTTAACGTGACGCCTTTTAGTGCCGGGTCCGCTGCGAGTGGTTTGCGAACGGGATTGAACGTTGGTACGTTTGATACCATTGGCGACTTATCCGCGTTTTTAGGTATTTTCGAGGGTGAATCAATGGTGAAAGTTGTATCTTCACCGAGAATCGTTACCTTGAACAATCAAGCGGCGAGTATCGCCCAGACAACATCTTTTCCAATCATAGCCACATCGAGCACTGGATCTTCGGGAGGAAGTGGAAGCGGCGGAGAAGAGGAAGAGGCTTCTGTCACCTTTAAAGATGTGACCCTTTCTTTGAATGTCACTCCACAGATTACCTTCGAGGGAAATGTTATTCTTGATGTCAACGTACAAAGAGATTTCGCAAGTGCTGCTATTGATGCCTCTGGTGCGAGAGAAGTTAACACGAGAAATGCGAAAACCAAGGTTCTCGTGAGAAACGGTCAAACCGCCGTTATTGGCGGAATATATCAAAGTGATGCAACTGAAGGGGAATTTGGAGTCCCTTGGCTGAGAAATGTTCCAATTATAGGTAATTTGTTTAAATCTAGAAATATGACAAGAGAGAAAAATGAGTTACTCATATTTTTGACTCCAAGGATTCTCAACACCAAAAACAGAACATTGGGTGATGACGCTGACTTACAAGGAAGTACTGCAGAGTTATGAAAATCTTAAAGATAGCCACACTAATTTTTGTTCCCTTTCTTCTATCCTATTGTGGAGACGATCAGGAATTCGATGTTTCCATACAGATCGTACCGGAAACAGCCCTCCTCGTGCCAGGAGCGGGGCCTAACTGTCAGGATCTCGCTGAAAGCATAGTCGATCGAAGTGATTCAATTCCTCCCTACTCAATTAACTTTGCAAGTTTTAGACTTCGTTGGACGAGTACCACTGAAGATCTCTACGTATCAGAAATTAGAGTTAGAACTCCAGAAGGTGATCCCAATATTGATAATTACGAGTACAGTATTACTGGTGACGAATTAGATGTGATGCTTGGATTATCAGGGGGAAGAGTACCCGCCGCCTTAACAACAGTTAATTGCGATGGCGGAAGCATTGAAGGGTGTCGTGAAATCTTATCTGACGACAACGCGACAAAGCCAGTTCCTCTCATCGAATGTGGCTTGAGATTTGGAGGTATCGATATTCCCGATATCGATGACCGGTTTATTACTTCTGCGACTGTGACTATCATTGGGTTTTCGGTCAATCTGGAAGATAACACTCAGCGTCCTCAAAGAGACACGGTCAATATTAAGCTGCAAAAAGAATAGGTTTGGGGCTTAGAGCCCTGATTGTACTAATGATTTAGAGCTCGAAATTTTGATATTTCGAGTTATTTCTTTATCATTGAAAAGGCTCGGCAAAACTGATTATTTGACCCATGGACTTATTCTCACAAACCGAAGAAAACTCCAGTCTCATTCCACTTGCAGAAAAACTGCGACCCAAAGTTTTACAAGACGTTATTGGCCAAGATCATATGGTGGGGGAAAAGGGAATTCTCAGTCGCTTCCTTAAGCAAAAAAGAATTCCAAGTCTCGTACTTTGGGGGCCTCCAGGAACGGGCAAAACCACCTTAGCGCGTCTCATATCTAAAGAACTTGATAGTGAGTTTGTGGCGGAAAATGCTGCGGTTCTCGGAGTTAAGAGAATGCGCGAAGTCGGAAATCAAGGACATCGAAACCGCATAGAATTTGGTCGACAAACTATACTTTTCATCGATGAAATCCACCAACTTAATAAATCACAACAAGATGTTCTACTTCCTTTTGTAGAAAGTGGAGATCTCGTTTTTATAGGCGCTACCACCGAGAATCCTTCCTATGAAGTTAACTCGGCCCTTCTGAGTCGATCTCGTTTGTTAGTTTTAAATCATATTGAAGAAAAAGATTTACTTAAACTCATTGATAGGGCTTTAACTGAGTTGTCGATCCCTGAAGAGAGTTTAACAGAAGGTGCAAGACAGGCCCTTGTCGAGTGGGCTCAAGGTGACGCAAGAAAACTTATAAACTCCGTTGAACATCTTTTTTATGATTACAAAGAGAACTCTCCCTCCTTAACTAAAGAAGACTTAGCCCAATTTTTTTCTGATCAGAGTCTTCAGTATGACAAAAATGGTGATCAACATTACGACTGCCTCTCAGCATTAATAAAGAGTATTCGGGGGAGTGACCCAGATGCTTCAGTATACTATTTGGCACGGATGTTAATCGCTGGAGAGAATCCAATATTAATTGCTCGTCGACTGATCGTTTTAAGTAGTGAAGACATCGGTAATGCCGACCCGAGAGCCTTGAGTTTGGCGATTGCGGCTAAAGATGCAGTAGAGGCAGTGGGGCTTCCTGAAGCTCGTATTAATTTGTCACAGTTAGTGATTTATTTAAGTTGCGCCCCTAAGTCGAATGCTTCTTATCAGGCAATCAACAGTGCCTATTCCTTTGTAGAAAAAACCGGTGCTCTGCCCGTACCACTTCATTTAAGATCTTCAAAGACACCGTTAATGAAAAAGTTGGGCTATGGAAAGGACTATCAGTATACTCAAGATGGTCCCACCGGATGGATCGAGCAGGACTACCTACCTGAAAAAGCTCGGGATCAAAAATTTTACCAGTCTTCGGGGCGCGGGTTCGAAAAGAATCTTGATGAATACCGAAATTGGATGCGCGGAAAGAAAGATAACTAAAAGAATTGTCTAGGTGTAGTCTTGAACGAGGGCCGCATAGGTCGCTTTGAAATCAGCACATTGTTGGCCATCTGAGAGCACTCTTCCTGTTAGTTTAATCTTTGCTCGAGACTTTTGTGTGAGCATTTTTTTAAACAATTCAACGGATTTCTCGGTAAAAGGGTCAATCTCTATTTTAAAATCCTTAAGTACTGGTTTGGTGTATTTAATATTGGATTCAGCGATGAAAACATCAATAGTTTTTGAGGATAAAGTATTATCCGCAAGAAATTGGCTCGCGATCCATCCACCAAGAGATAGGGCCGACGAAATACTGCCGGCAAATGCGGTGGCTTTGTTATTGTTATTTCCGTCTATGGGTAGCTCGATAACAACTTTAGGTGCAACCTGGGTTACTTTTAGATTAAGTGATTGGGCAAGAGGAATTTCTTTTTCGATGTATTCTTGGAAAATTTCAGAAGTCGTCATTTAAAAGGGCCTATTTGCAACGAGACAAACACAGAGTTCATTTCCATCGTTTTCCATTGAGTGTTTGGTGTTGGAAGGAATGATGATTCGATCCCCTGCTCGGAGAAGTAAGTTGTTTCCAGCGATATTCATCTTCAATTCGCCTGAGACGATCATGCGAATTTCATCAAAAGGGTGACGGTGGTCTTCAACAATATCACCGGGCTCATACTCTTCTTCAAATGGGCGTAATTCTTCGGCTAAAAATATGGTGCGAATTTGTTCATAACTCGGCAAAACCTTGGCTTGCCATCTTGAAATGAGCATTGGGCCTCCTATTCCTTTTAATTAGTACTGTCTAGCCCAATGGGCAAGATTATTATGAGGTCTAGGTCAATCTTCTAGCAGATTGTAAAACAACTAATCAGGTCCTGTTTTTTCTTGAAACAGAGAGACCAGAAAATTGCGTTTTTCGCAATTTATCAATTCAGAAACGTAAAGTCTTTGTTAGGCATCGACGATTAATAATGTGAGTTCTGAAGGAGAAATTTTGAGCTTTTCTGGACAAACACAACATAATAACAAAGCAGAGCAGATAATCTCTTATATTAAAAAGTCTTCGGGCCTTGCCCTAGTCTGTTTTGAGGATCACTTTGAGGTTTCTCAAATTCTTGATGGTAAGTGTTTAGGTATTGCTTACGTCGACATTAAGAATGTCATTCAGCGAGTTGACTCTAAGGGAGAACCTTTTTTACAGATTAATTTTGGTCATGAAAAAAAGATTCTACTTACGGATACTCTAATTGGCTTTAGACCTTCTGAACTTTCCACAATTAACATGGATAAACTTCCTAAAGTGGTAACAACTCCAGACATCGTTAGTGTTTTTGAAGCGATTCAAGAAGCCTTACACGCTGACAGTCTTGAAGGCTTTGAAGAGATCGAAGTTTTAAGACGTGTTTTTGAATCGGTACTAGCTGGTGGCGAAGAAGTTGGTTTTGATTTAACTCGCGAAAGAGAGTGGATGAGTCGAATACCAGCCATGTCTATAAAAGCGAGCGCTTAACAAATCGAGTGACCCCAAAATATAAAAGATTAGATATTATTTAGAACCGACTCGCTCTTTTTTTAACCTACTTTCCATTAGCATTTTTTATCGAAAATTCGGTGTTGGCCCTTTTGGAGTCCTTTTCTCAAAAAAATTTCTTATGAACTCACAAAAGCTTTGATTTTTTTCCTCTTTTGATTAAAAACTACGTCTTCATATTTCCATGTGGGGGTATAGCTCAGCTGGGAGAGCATCTGATTTGCATTCAGAAGGTCGCAGGTTCGATCCCTGTTACCTCCACCAAATTAAAAAAACGCAGTCCACGGGGCTGCTTTTTTTTTGTCCCAATGAGTTTTTACTCGCTTTTTTATCAATCGTTCCGAAAACCTTCTGTAAGATCCATAACTTAGCTGTTTCTTTTTCGGTGTATGCGTACAGTTTTTATAAAAATGTTTTTATTTTTTCTAGTAATATTAAATACTTAATATATCTCTTCAGGTCCATTTATTCATTCTCATGAAGGATCCGACTCATTTTCAGGGGTAAAAAAGTATGGACCCTAAAAATTAGATTAAAATTTAATGCAGTACAGGCTTAAAAAGTAATCAATTCACTACCTAAATTAGGTTAAAAAGCGAATACACATATAATATTGATATAAACTCCTTTCTGACGAGGATGGTCAAAAAAAAATCACCGAATCGCATTTTTTTTCGCCTTGGCTATTGACTCTGACCCCCTATTTTCCTTATAACTCCCTTCACGTTCTTAATTGCTCTTTGAAAAATGAATAGCTAGAAGCCAATAAATGTGATGGGACTCGTAATAACTTAGCGTTATTACAAGTTTTTTTGAGAAACATTTTGTACTTTCTTTCCAGAGTACTGAAATATGTAAATATTTTTTTAACTGGAGAGTTTGATTCTGGCTCAGAACGAACGCTTGCGGCATGCCTAATACATGCAAGTCGAACGAGAAAGTCCCTTCGGGGGCGAGTAGAGTGGCGCACGGGTGAGTAACGCGTAGATAACGTGCCCTCTGGTGGGGAACAACCTTCCGAAAGGAAGGCTAATACCGCATAAGACCACAGAATCCACGGATTCAGGGGTTAAAGATTTATCGCCAGAGGATCGGTCTGCGTATGATTAGCTTGTTGGTGGGGTAAAGGCCTACCAAAGCTACGATCATTAGCTGGTCTGAGAGGATGATCAGCCACACTGGAACTGAGACACGGTCCAGACTCCTACGGGAGGCAGCAGTAGGGAATATTGCGCAATGGGGGAAACCCTGACGCAGCAATGCCGCGTGAGTGATGAAGGCTCTAGGGTCGTAAAGCTCTGTCGTGGGGGAAGATAATGACGGTACCCCACAAGAAAGGACCGGCTAACTTCGTGCCAGCAGCCGCGGTAATACGAGGGGTCCTAGCGTTGTTCGGAATCATTGGGCGTAAAGCGGGTGCAGGTGGCACCGTAAGTCAGATGTGAAAGCCCCGGGCTCAACTCGGGAAGTGCATCTGATACTGCGGTGCTTGAGTACGGTAGAGGATAGTGGAATTCCAGGTGTAGTGGTGAAATACGTAGAGATCTGGAGGAACATCGGTGGCGAAGGCGGCTATCTGGACCAGTACTGACACTCAGACCCGAAAGCGTGGGGAGCAAACAGGATTAGATACCCTGGTAGTCCACGCCGTAAACGCTGATCACTTGGTGTTGGAGGTATTGACCCCTTCAGTGCCGAAGCTAACGCGTTAAGTGATCCGCCTGGGGAGTACGGCCGCAAGGTTAAAACTCAAAGAAATTGACGGGGGCCCGCACAAGCGGTGGAGCATGTGGTTTAATTCGATGCAACGCGCAGAACCTTACCTGGGCTTGACATGTAGTGGACGGGTACTAGAGATAGTCCTTCTCTTCGGAGCTGCTACACAGGTGCTGCATGGCTGTCGTCAGCTCGTGTCGTGAGATGTTGGGTTAAGTCCCGCAACGAGCGCAACCCTTACCTTTAGTTGCCAGCATTAAGTTGGGCACTCTAAAGGGACCGCCTGCGTTAAGCAGGAGGAAGGTGGGGATGACGTCAAGTCCTCATGGCCCTTATGTCCAGGGCTACACACGTGCTACAATGGGCGATACAATGGGCAGCTTAGCCGCGAGGTGAAGCCAATCCCAAAAAGTCGCTCTCAGTTCGGATCGCAGTCTGCAACTCGACTGCGTGAAGGTGGAATCGCTAGTAATCGTGGATCAGCTTGCCACGGTGAATACGTTCCCGGGCCTTGTACACACCGCCCGTCACACCATGAAAGTTGGCTGTACCAGAAGCCGCTGAGCTAACTTCGGAGGCAGGCGTCCAAGGTATGGTCGATGATTGGGGTGAAGTCGTAACAAGGTAGCCGTAGGGGAACCTGCGGCTGGATCACCTCCTTTCTAAGGAGTTTAAGAGTTCGAAGACGTGTAATCTTCGAAAACTCCAGGTCGAACATCACATTTATTTCTAGCTATTCAATTTTGAAAGAGTGAACTGACTCGTGGGCCTTTAGCTCAGTTGGTTAGAGCACACGCTTGATAAGCGTGGGGTCGGAAGTTCAAGTCTTCCAAGGCCCACCAATTTTTTGGTGGCCCAAGATTACAACTTCTCTAGCACAAGTCAGATGAACTTTTTTGTTCTTTGAAAACTGAATAGGATTTAGTTGCATTAGCAACAATTAATTAGAACTTAGAATGCTAAAAACATTTGTACGTTAAGAATTTAGTAGATCGATTTTCTTGAGACTGAAGTTTCTCTCAGAGATTTTTAGTTAAGGGATTTATTCGAATTTAAGCTACTAAGGGCTTACGGTGGATGCCTAGGCACTAGGAAGCGATGAAGGACGTGATAAGCTGCGATAAGCCTCGGTTAGCTGCAAACGAGCTATGACCCGGGGATTTCCGAATGGGGAAACCCGCCTGTATACCAGGTATGCCTTAGTGAATACATAGCTAAGGTAAGCTAACCAGGGGAACTGAAACATCTAAGTACCCTGAGGAAAAGAAATCAAACGAGATACCCTCAGTAGTGGCGAGCGAACGGGGTATAGGCTAAACCGCATATAATTCGTTGTATGCGGGGTCGTGGGACCTCAATGTGGGACCGGATAGGATAGTAGAACGGCTTGGGAAAGTCGGCCAAAGAAGGTGATAGCCCTGTAAACGAAATCCTTGAAAGCTCTAGAGGTATCCCGAGTACCACCGGGCACGTGAAACCCGTTGGGAATCTGGGGGGACCACCCTCCAAGCCTAAATATTCCCTAGTGACCGATAGTGAATAGTACCGTGAGGGAAAGGTTAAAAGAACCCCGAACAGGGGAGTGAAATAGAACCTGAAACCGTAAGCTTACAAGCAGTGGGAGCACTATGCATAGCAAGTGTGACTGCGTACCTTTTGCATAATGAGTCAGCGAGTTATCTTTGCAAGCTAGGTTAAGCCGTGGAGGTGAAGCCGTAGCGAAAGCGAGTCTGAATAGGGCGATTCAGTTTGCAGGGATAGACCCGAAACCCGGTGATCTAATCATGGCCAGGGTGAAGCGAGGGTAACACCTCGTGGAGGCCCGAACCAGTTGAGGTTGAAAACTCTTTGGATGAGCTGTGATTAGGGGTGAAAGGCCAATCAAACTGGGTGATAGCTGGTTCTCGCCGAAATATATTTAGGTATAGCCTCAGGTAAAATGTATCACGGAGGTAGAGCACTGAATGGGCTAGGGGTCTTTACCAGATTACCAAACCCAACCAAACTCCGAATGCCGTTGATATCTACCCTGGGAGGCAGTCGTATGGTGATAAGGTCGTACGACGAGAGGGAAAGAGCCCAGATCGCCAACTAAGGTCCCTAAATACATGCTAAGTGGTAAACGTTGTGGAGCTACTTTGACAACCAGGAGGTTGGCTTAGAAGCAGCAAGCCTTTAAAGAAAGCGTAATAGCTCACTGGTCTAGTGGCTCTGCGCGGAAAATATAACGGGGCTAAAGCATGTTACCGAAGTTGCGAGATCGAAAGATCGGTAGGCGAGCGTTGTAGCGTAGGAAGAAGGTCGAGCGTGAGCACGGCTGGACGAACTACAAGTGATCATGCTGACGTAAGTAACGTACAAAGGCAGGTGAGAAACCTGCCCGCCGAAAACTCCAGGGTTCCAGGGCCACGGTAATCGGCTCATGGGTTAGTCGGGACCTAAGACGAGGCCAAATGGCGTAGTCGATGGAAACACGGTTAATATTCCGTGACCTCAATAGGCGTAGCAGAGGAGTGACGAAGTAGGTAAGACGAGCCATCTGTTGGATGATGGTCTAAGCAGTAGGTGGTGTTGTAGGCAAATCCGCAACACTTAACACTGAAGCTGATGGGTGCGGCCTAGCCGCTGAAGGAGTCTGAGCCATGCTTCCAAGAAAAACTTCGCTGTGTTTTCTTATTGAGCCCGTACTGTAAACCGACTCAGGTGAGTAGGATGAGTATTCTAAGGCGATTGAGTTAAATCTGGTTAAGGAACTCGGCAAATTGACACCGTAACTTAGGGATAAGGTGTGCCTAACCTCGAAAGGGGTGGCCGCAGAGAAATGGGAGTAGCGACTGTTTATCAAAAACACAGGGCTGTGCTAAGTCACAAGACGACGTATACAGCCTGACGCCTGCCCGGTGCTGGAAGGTTAAGAGGAGGTGTTAGCTTCGGCGAAGCATCGAATTGAAGCCCCAGTAAACGGCGGCCGTAACTATAACGGTCCTAAGGTAGCGAAATTCCTTGTCGGGTAAGTTCCGACCTGCACGAATGGCGTAACGACTTCTCCGCTGTCTCAACCAGATGCTCAGTGAAATCGAACTCTCAGTGAAAATGCTGAGTACCCGCGGAAAGACGGAAAGACCCCGTGAACCTTTACTCTAGCTTGACAGTGAAATTTGAGCCAGCATGTGTAGGATAGGTGGGAGGCTTTGAAGCCGGGACGCCAGTCTCGGTGGAGCCACCCTTGAAATACCACCCTTGTTGACTTAGATTTCTAACCTGCTCCCATTATCTGGGAGAGGGACACTGTCTGGTGGGGAGTTTGACTGGGGCGGTCGCCTCCCAAAAAGTAACGGAGGCGCGCGATGGTTCCCTCAGCCTGATTGGAAACCAGGCGTCGAGTGCATTGGCATAAGGGAGCTTGACTGCGAGAGCTACAACTCGAGCAGGTGCGAAAGCAGGCCAAAGTGATCCGGTGGTCCCGAGTGGAAGGGCCATCGCTCAACGGATAAAAGGTACTCCGGGGATAACAGGCTTATCTCCCCCAAGCGTCCATAGCGACGGGGAGGTTTGGCACCTCGATGTCGGCTCATCACATCCTGGGGCTGGAGCAGGTCCCAAGGGTTTGGCTGTTCGCCAATTAAAGTGGTACGCGAGCTGGGTTCAGAACGTCGTGAGACAGTTTGGTCCTTATCTTCCGTGGGCGTAGGAGAATTGAAGAGATCTGTCCTTAGTACGAGAGGACCGGGATGGACGAACCTCTGGTGTTCCAGTTGTCGCGCCAGCGGCATTGCTGGGTAGCTATGTTCGGAATGGATAACCGCTGAAAGCATCTAAGCGGGAAGCCAACTCTAAGATTAGTTCTCCCTGAAGTTTCCTTCGAGACTAGGAGGTGATAGGTAGCAGGTGGAAGCGGTGTAAGCCGTTGAGCTGAGCTATACTAATAAACGTTCGGCTTTTTTTCGAGTAAGATACACTTTAACTAAAAATCTCTAAGATAAATTTAGTTGATTAAGTTAAATCGATTTCAAAATGATTAATGTACAAAGTTTTAATTAGCTTAAAGGTTCTAATTAAAAGTGAAAATGCAACTGATCCTTTCAGTTTGATTTTTAAAGTCCGCTTCGGTGGCCTTTGAAAATACAATTGAATAATTGTTATAGATTTTAAGGTGTCTATAGCGGCGTGGATACACCTGAACCCATTCCGAACTCAGAAGTTAAGTGCGCCTGCGGCGATGGTAATGCATTGTAGACGATGTGTGAGAGTAGCACGATGCCTATTTTATGGCCGAGGATAAAACCTCGGCCTTTTTTTTGCCCAAATTCCTTCGAAAATCCTCTTTAATTTCGTTAGTTCCTCCTCGGAGTACAATAGAGTCTAAGGTAAAACCTGGCTTTACAGAGATCACTTTTGTTTGAGTTTTGAGACCAGGGTTGGGAGCATTATTCCCAATGAATCTATTTCGTATCCTTTTGGTTTCTTTGTTAATTGTATTTTTCTTTTTGTCGATTAATCACGCGACAACCTCTAAAAAGGGTGGAGAAGAGTTTTCTTTTGAAAATGAAATTCACTTTGATTGGAGTGTGAGTCAGCAAAAAATCTCTGCTGGGTTTGGTAACTTAGCTCATATTAAAGGATTTTTCGTGATGACATTGCTGTCGCTCTTAGCCTTTGGGCGGAGAAAATATACTTACACTCTTGGTTTTGTTCTAGTTTTGAGTCTTTTGACTGAAAGTCTACAGATGTGGACGCCAACACGGCACGGGCGGCTTATCGATTTTATACCTAATATTACTGGTATGGTCCTCGCCATACTTTTATTTAGAACCATAAATATGCTTAAGAGTATTGTGGTCCGTAGGGCTCAAGTTGTTAAGTCTGCCAAATGAGTTTTCGTATTGCCTATATTCAGGTAATGCTGTGATGGTTTTTCTTCCGTTCTTAGAAAAAGCTTGGCTATTGTAGTGCATGATCGACTTAAAATCGTAGGCAGAAGCGACCTGAATTGTATTCGAGCTTTTGGGGACCAAGAGCTGAAATGCATACTTGTATTTTTCATGGGCGTTTTCACTAAAGATTTTAACAAATTGGTCACGATCGGGGCGTTGGTGTTCGTGAAGCAAGCCCAGGGCGTGACCTAGTTCGTGGAGGATAACTCGATTCGACCAGCAACCAAAGGAGGACAGATTCATCCTCCTCGTTTGGGAAAGGTGACTTGGGGCGGCTCCCACGTGGGACCAGCAGCCACTGTTGTCTTGAGTGAGATAGATCTTAAGGTCTCCATGCCGAGCCTCACTCCATGGCACACATTGAATATCTGCATTAGCTCCCCATACATCGTTGCAAAGATTTAAAAATCGGTTCCTACGAGCTGATGAAATTTTCCGATCGAATTCAATGGGCAATAACCCATTTGGCCAGGGTCGTGTTTCGTAATAACGAAAACCACTATAGCTTGAACTGGAGAGATCCGACTTTTTCTCGCCCCTAAGTAAAATCATATCATCGGAGATAAATTCGTTATCAGAAAGTTCAAAGTGCTTTTCAATATTAGTATTTAATTCATTATTGCCACAAGAGACAAGGGTCGTAGTAATTAGTAATAATAAAACAGAAAAATTGAATGGACACTTAAGCACAACCCTCTCCTTCTTATGAAAGTAGAAACAACCTTTCTTAGTTTAAGAGTAGGAATTTTTCTTGTGAAATGGACTTACTATTTCTCTCTGAAAGTTGGAGGGATAAAAATGCCTACCACTTGTAGATTAACCGGTTGGATAGGACTTTTCATTCCACTCGATCATTCCACCGAGTAGATTAACAGGATTAGAAAAGCCTTTATCGGCAGCTTGAAGTGCCGCCATTTCGGAGCGGCCTCCTCGTCGGCAAATGAAAATCAACTGGTCATCTTTTTTTGGATAGGAGTCGAGGAAGTCATTGAGCTCTTCTCCCAAGGTGTGACGAATGGAACCTGGAATATGACTGAGTTCACCGTAGAACTCACTTTCAGGGCGAACGTCGACCAAAATGCAGTTTTTAAATGACTTAGAAAGTTCATCACAGGTCACTTCAAAAATGCTTCCGGCTTTTGTAACGTTCGGTTGTGCCACTGTTTCCTCACTTGTTGATAAACAAAGCTAATTTAAATACGTCTTTAGTTTACGTGATTGTGATTAAAATAACTAGTTCTTTTAAAGACTTGTATTGAAAAACCTAGTTGAAGGCCCAATTGAAATCACAGCTCATATCCTAGAGGATTAAATAAAAGGGGGCTTCATGCGAGCTGTATCAGATTTATTTCGATCATTAGGACGTCTCACCGGTATTTCAGCCTTTTATGACATCGCCAATATGATCTACAAGGTACAAAGAACACAGCGAGAAATCGAGAGTGTGAAGCGAAATGCAGAGCGAGTTAAAGACTCAGTGTCTTCGAAGGACAAGTAGTTAGCCCCAAATACTCAAGAATTAAAAATTCACTTTATCAACTTCTCTTCGTAGTGGATAAATGGACATTTGCTGGCCTCTTAATAAACAGTCTCTTTTGCTTTTTGCGAAGAGAATGGCGATTTAAGAGCGCAAGTCTGGATCAATCTGAGACTTTTCATAAATTACACTTCCCTATACGAGGCACTCAGTCGTAATATAACGATACATCATAGAGCGCGAGAGTTAGACGCTACCCGTACGTTTTCTATAAAAGCATGTCTATCTAAAATTATTCTAAAAAGAGTGTAGTAAAAATTAAATAGAGCGAGGGAGTGTTTGTGAAAGGGATTTTCACAGGGGTCTTCTACCTAGTAGTGTGCCTTGGGCTTGGTGCATGCTCGAAGATGGAAGTTGCAAGCGACTTATCTTCTAGCAGTCGAGCCGATCAATTTTGCGATTCAGATAGTCAATCGTGTCAGTGTATACCTGGCAAAATCATTTTTAACGAAGCTGGTTCTTATGACTTCCAGGTTCCGCCCAACTGCCAAACAATAGTAGTCAAAGTTTGGGGAGCCGGAGGAGGAGCTGGAGGAATATCTACCGAACTTGGTGGCACAGGTGGTGGTGGGGCTTATATTCATTCAAGTCTGTCAGTCAGACCCAATGAAAAACTTGAAATCATTGTCGCTTCCGGAGGAAAGGCAGGAGTGGGTGATCCCACTCAGGCTTCTGGTGGAGGTGGCGGTGGAGCTTCTGCGATTGCTCGAGGAGCTATACCATTGCTTATTGCTGCCGGCGGAGCTGGTGGAGGCGGCGGTGGAACGTCTGCGGGAAGCGCTGGCGGGCCGGCAGGAATAAGTAATGGTTTAGATGGCCAAGTGGCGAGTGATGCGACCCAAGGAGGGGGAGGTTTACAGGACCAAGGTGGTTCCGGAGGCTCAGGCGGAGGCGGATCCGGTTCTGACGGAGTTGACGGGAATGGTGGCTCCGGAGGAACGAACCTCGCGCAAACACCTCTGGGTGGAGATCCTGGTGAAGGCATTAGCATTGGTGGCCCTGGTGGTAGCGGTAACATCGCCGGAGGCGGCGGTGGTGGCGCCGGATACTTTGGCGGCGGCGGTGGCGGCCGAGCCCTTACAGGTGGTGCTGGTGGCGGAGGAGGCTCTTCATTGCTCTCAGGAGAAGTCATAACATCAGAAACGGGGCAAGATCGTTTTGCTGGTGGCGAAGATGATGAAGATTACGAAGAGTTGAGTGGCCGTGGAGGACTCTCAGTTATCGGTACTCTTCCCGATGGTAGAGACATATCTCAATCACTCGATGGTACATCTGGATTAATAGTTATCAGTTGGTAGTCACACCTGTTTCATATCGATACATTATTTCTGAATATCACTCTTTGTACTGAAGAGTGATGAAATTTTCTTTCTATTTTTTTCTTTTCTAAAAAACAGTCTTCGCATCTTTATATAAAAGCTATCGAGGAGCGAACTGTCTAACTTTTTAAATCTGCCAATTAATTATCTAGCAAAAATTTAAATTCAAAATTACTGCAGTCGTCATCGAAACTTCCTTCGAGCTGAGTTGTTTTAATAGTGGGATTAGGGCTTGTCTCAGACATGGGAGATGAAATGGAAAGTAAAAGTATTAGTAAGGTCATAAGTGTATTGTTGTGTAATTTAATAATCGCATTGATATCCGTATTGTTTGCATTGGACTCACAGGCGCAAAATTACAAACAGTGTAATGTAGACGGAGTCAATTTTAGGTGTGCAAAAAATATTTCCTACGGAATTGAAGGGCAGGCGCATAACTTACAAAAGTACGACCTCTACTTACCTAACAATGTTCCCGCCGGAGTTAAGGTTCCACTAGTTATCTATATTCATGGCGGCGGTTACTATTCGCCTGATCAAACTAGAGAATCGGGATTGACTGGAAATCTTCCTGCGCGAAAGTACCTGGATGCTGGTATGGCTTGGGCGACCATTGATTACAGGCTTTCTGGAGAATATCCATACCGAAAAAGTAATTCAATGCCCTATCCAGTAGCAATGGCTGACGGGGCACGAGCGATTCAAAAGTTAAGGCATACTGCCAACTATCACGGTATAGATAAAAATAGAATCGCCGTGGGTGGATCTTCTGCCGGAGGCGGTATCGCTGCTTGGACTGTCATGCACGATGATCTAAAAAAATCCAACAGTAGTGATCCAATTGAAAAACAATCTTCGAAACTTCGATGTCTTGCACTGGTTCGCGCGCAAATGACCTTGAACATTCCTGAAGTGATTGACTTACTCGATCACCCAGATATGCAAGAGCCCGATGAAGGATTGAGTTACTTCTACGGTCTTGAGCTTGGTCAATGGGCCAGAGCTCCTAAATATTGGAACAAAGTATTAGCAGCTAGTTACCTGGAAGCCTCACCAATGACACATTTGGATGACAGCGATGATTTTGAAGTCATTATGACTTATGACAAAAGGTTTGGATATGGTTCAGGAAATATCCACGGTGCCGAGTTTGGAAAATATCTAAAATCCGGTGAACCAGCAAATGTCGCGAAGGATTACAATAGAACGCAAACGCTCGACAAACTGGGTATAAAAAATGAACTTCATCCAGCACTCAGCAACAAGCAGATCACAAATAAGATATTCAACTTTGTTAAGGCTTGTGTAAATAAATAAGAAATAGTCGGTAGAAGGAAGTGTTGGGGGTCGCGATTTGCGACCCCTTTTTAAAAACCTTCTATCTTGAGGAATTTTAAATTGGGATTAGGGCTTGTCACAACCTTCGGAGGAAGAATGAAGAATTATTGGAAATTCTCAAATGTGGTGTTGTGTAATTTAACTATTATAATGATGATGCTTGCGATCACTTTAGTAGCAAAAGCACAGAGTTATAAACAATGTAAGGTTCAGGGGAAGAACTTTAGATGCGTGAAAAATATCTCCTACGGGAGTCACGCTTTACAGAAAATTGATCTTTATCTCCCCAATAACGTTCAAGCGGGGGTAAAGATACCTTTGGTCATCTATATTCACGGTGGCGGCTACTATATGGAACAAGTGAATAGAAACTCAGGCATCAGAGGGACTATGCCCGCTAGAAAGTACCTTGATGATGGAATGGCCTGGGCAACCATCGATTATAGGCTATCTGGAGAGTTTCCTTTTAGGAAGAGCAATTCGATGCCTTATCCTGTGCAGATGGCAGATGGCGCGCGAGCGATTCAGAAGTTAAGACAAATTGCGAGTAGTCATAGTATCGATAAGAATAAACTCGCTGTCGGAGGATCTTCTGCTGGAGGTGGTATTTCAGCTTGGACCGTCATGCATGATGACCTGAAAAAAACGAATAGTAGCGATCCCGTACAAAGAGAGTCTTCTAAGGTTCGTTGCCTCGGGTTGGTGAATACTCAAACGACGTTAAACATTCCTGAAGTGATCGACTTACTGGATCACCCTGACATGCAAGAGCCTGATGAAGGTTTAAGTTACCTCTACGGTTTGAAGCTTGGCCAGTGGGCCAGAGCTCCTAGGTACTGGAACAGAGTCTTAGCTGCCAGTTACCTGGAAGCCTCTCCGATTAGTCATCTCGATGCGAGCGATGACTTTGAAGTCATCATGGTTCATAGCTCGGGAATAGGCGGTTATGGTTCTGGAAACATCCATGGTGCAGAGTTCGGACGTTATTTATCGACTGGTGAGCCGGCAAATATTGCAAAAGATTATGGACGAACGAATCTTAAAAAGCTGGGAATAAAATATCAATTTTATTCCAGTCTTGGTGATAGTCAGATGGTAGATCAAGTGTTTGGCTTTTTGAAAACTTGCCTTCGTCATAGGATGGAGAAGTAGTTGAATTGCCAACAAAAGGTAGAGTTGTCGGGTTACAGAAATGTAGCCCGATTTTTTTATGCAGGTTCTAAATGGGCAGAATTAAAAGAATCTAAATAAGCGAAATTGTTTTTTGAAAATTATTTGCATTGAAAAAGAAAAGTGGTCCTCAAAGGTCTTTCCCTCCCCTCTGAGGACCGAAGTAGAAGCTTCTATTTAACAAGAGACGATTGAACAACTGTGCCTTGGACGAATTTTTGGTTCCAACCCCGTTTGAGTTCCTTAAAATTAACAGCGATCAGGGCTGCCATAGGAACTGATACAATCATGAATGCGATTATCAAATTCTTCTTTACCATTTTTTCGTACTTAACTTGCATTTTACTATCTCCCTTGAAACTAGAATAAGGGGTGAGGGTGTCAATCCTTGTCATGCAAATCAAAGAGAAAAATGTCGTTAAATCAATAGTTTAGAGTGCGAATCGGCCTTGATCGATGGCTTCAGAGTTATTGATAGTTCTTAGAATTGATAGAAATCGAAGAGATCGGCCACTGAGAAAGGTATACTCGTCTGTTAACAAATACTTCAAGGGCCGAAAACTAAAACTATGATATAATAGGACATGGGGAAGTCGGGACTAAGAATGAATTTATCTATTTTTATATTGTTGTTCCTACTGACAGGAATTGCTCAAGCAGGTTTTGCGCAAAATGAATCTTGTATCAACTTTGAATTGTCCAGCTTTGATGTCAAAGATGACTGCCAGCCGTCTCAGGCTTCAGATATGAATTCACAAATAAGAGAACTCAATCAAATTTATCAAGACGCTGGTTCTGTTCCGGTCTCAGCCGGTAGCCTAGAAAATAGAGTTCGCCGAAGACTTTGTTATGCTCAGTTTGGTTTCGGAGAGACACGACAGTTTTCCGTGAATGCCCATTCACAGTATCCCTTCTTGCCCCATAGAGAATACTGTACAAAAGATGGTTTAATTTTTAAGTGTGGAGAGAGAACAACTTCGGTGTCTGTTAACTGTTGGCCCCATCGAGGGATAGGCCATGGGGATTTAAAGCCAGGTTGCCATATGACGGTCGTTGTAAAAAGAGATCAGCAGCCTGATAACCCTCTTCGTTGTCGCTGCTCTCAACTAGGGTGTGGCCAAATGATCTTACGGGCTTTCCCAAAAGAAGTTTCTCAACAAGATATCGAAAATGCTCTCGATGGTTTTGGCTGTGGTCGAACGGAGATCATAGGTTATGCCGAATCACAACGCCCAGCCTGGTGAAATCAGAGAGTTTGTGATCTCTTCGCAGAATTGTACAGTCTCTCGGGTCGCCGGCGATTGTACTCCCGGTACCTCACCGAAGTTTATGTTTGGCTCAAGGGCTTTTATGTTTAGTTCCGACGAAAACCCGATGGGGTTTAATCAATCCCGTTTTCCGATTGTTTGTGTTCCTGATTCAGTGGGGCCTGAAACCCAAGGGTTGCCAGAAGGCGACGAAACATAATTCATCTGATATGATTTTGATCGTTTGATTCTACCACATATAGCCGACGTGGAAGGTTCGGCCTAACTCAAAGACTTTGTTGTTTTCTTGGGTCATATCGAGCACATCGTATTGAATGACGACTCCGTATTTATTGCCTTCAATCCACTGGATGACCATGATTTGCAGAAGATGGTTGCCGTCTTTCTTTTTCGCAATTGGAATTTTCACCTTGTCCAGCCACTCGGCAATGCGTGCATCTGGGCTGGATACTTCGATTTTCCCGATATCTTGAAAAACTGCAGGTAGCCTCTTTAATGTTTTGAGATTATTTAAATCCCGTTCCCAGATGATCGATAAGCGCTCCTCAGAGGGCTTCATCCAAAACCCGAGATCAATGTAAGCGGCTCCGGCAATAAATAGTGATAACAAAACTAAGATTGTACCTATAAAAACTCTCATCTCTTTATTTGAAGACATTTTAGCCTTTATATCAAGGGACCATTCGTGGCGACTTGATCAGACTTTAGGCAGGACAATTCCAGACAACAAGAAGGGCGAAATTGTCGACTTCCTGTACGCCGGTATTTTGAGTAATTTATGAAAACACTAGTTATTACAGCGATTTACCTATCGTATCATTTTGGCACATATCTTGGAAAAGTAAACGTGAGGAGTACTAATGACGTTGAAACAAACATATAGGTTTATTTTAAGCTTTACGACGGTGATGTTTCTAATTGCCTGTTCCGATGTTAAATTTTCGGAAGCTCCTCGCTGTGAACAAGAAGGAATTGATTGTAATCAGTGTGTTGGAGATGACTGTTTCAAGGCATTTTCTGACGATATTATTATTGGGCCCGCGACCGTTGATATTCTATTTGTGACCGACAACTCAGGTTCAATGTCTACTGAGCAGGCGGCGATGGCGAATCGCTTTCCAAACTTCTTCGACAAAATTAAAGATCTCGATTATCGAATCGCTGTAATCACTACAGATGTATCGGTGTCTCCTAATAATGGTCCCAAGGCAGCCAATAATTATGGAGCCTATCAAGACGGTCGTTTTTTAGAGTTTGGTAGTGGCGAGAAGGTTTTATCGCCCTCTTCATCGAATGTTATTTCTAAGTTTCGAAATACGGTAAAGCGAGATGAAACTGTAGCCTGTGAAAACTCGGGATTTAAGACTGCGAGTTGTCCGTCTCCAGATGAAAGAGGGATTTACGCCGCCAATATGGCTCTTGATAGAAATGAAGAGAATTTCTTTAGAGATGATGCTCATTTAGCAATAGTCATTCTTGCTGATGAAGATGAGAGAAGTCGAACTCGATATTCTAGAGGAGCTATTATGGGAGATATCCCAGGATATCCACTGGAAAATTATGATCAGCCGCAAACCTTTATTGATCGACTCAATACCTATTACCCAAGCAAGAGTTTAGCGGTCCATGCGATTATCACAAAGCCCGGAGACAGTTCTTGTAAGTACACTCAAGACAACCAGAATGGCGGAGTTAAGGGCCATTACGGGTATCTTTATAAGCAGTTTGCCCAGCTTACGGCGGGTGAAATTGGAAATATTTGTGCCTCTGATTACGGTCAGCAAATGGGTGATATCGGCTCTAATATTAAAGATCGAGTTACTGCCGTTCGGCTCGACTGTCGTCCTCGCAATGACAAGGTTGATATTCGGTTCATTCCTGAACCCAATCCAGCAGTTCAAATCACTTATGATTTTCAAGACTTAGTGATTCGATTTGATCGTCCACTTCCGCCCAATACTCGTGTTAGTCTTGACTACGATTGTGATATTTAAAAACAAGATTAATACATTCCTCATTTCTCTCTAGATACTTTTTTTCGAAATGTGTGCGCCATTTAAAATCTTTTGGAATGACTGTCTTTTCGTTAAGTTCTAATCCCATTGAATTTAAACTTTTTAAATTTCCTTCGATGGCTTCTACGTAGTCTTTTGAATTGGTAGCGAGTTCGATCGAAGCCCCCGTTTTAAGTTTTTTAATGAGTTCTTGAGTGAAAGGCATGTTTAAAAAATTTCGATTTTGATGTTTTGATTTGGGGTAGGGGTTTGGGTAGAGGATAAATATCTGATCGAGGCAATGATCGGGAAGTTTATGGTGAATCCATGGAATGGCATCTCCGAATACAGGATAGAGATTTTTTGGTGAATCATGGTTTTCATATCTTCTCTGGAATTTTTCAAATTTTTCTTTTGTACGTTCGATGGCGATTAAAAAGGTTCCGGGGTTATCAAGAGCAAATTGAACGGGGTGATAACCAACACCACAACCTATTTCAAGTGCAATGTTTCCCTCTGGAGGCTCGAAGGGACGTACATCCTTAGGCACTGGAATCTTGTCTGGATTAAATTGACGGGGCATCTTCAAGCTTTATGGGGAGGAAGGGTAGAGTTATCGATATCTGGTAGCTCAACATCGTAAAGCTGATCTTTTTGTACCTCTCCTAAAAAGTCGTAATGCCACCACTCATTGGGGTTCGCCTTAAATCCATTTTTGATCATCAAAGTCTCGAAAAGTTCCATATTCTCTCGGATTTCGTTAGACCACTTTTCGGGAGTTCTCCAGGCTTTTTCCGAAAGATCATCAAATCCTGAAGGCATGGAGAGATAGTTTAAGTTACCATCGACAATGGTGAGGTCGACGGCTTTGCCTCGGCTGTGGTTAGAGCCACTGACCATTTTGCCATCTTTCCGCACAGGCCTTGCGATATAGCGATCATCGGGGCAGAAGGCCCAGAGCTTTTCTTGAATATGAAATGGTCGGTAGGCGTCCCAGATGTGTAGGCGGTAGTCTTTCTTTTGAAGTTCTTTGTTAACACCGACGAGCGCTTCATAAACCTCTTTTTTCACATAGCAGGCGTGGTTTATGTAAAGCTGCTCTCCAGTTACGTTTTCAGGGGTCGCATAGGGGAGGTAAATCGAAAAAAAAGAGGGGTCGAAATGAACAAACCCCTCATCAAGTAAGCTTTCATGCATAATTACTTTTTCTTTTTAGAGGCAAAGAAGCTAACAACGTCTACTTTAAATTTATCGATGTTTAATTTACTCGGTTGGATCTCGGCAACCAGGTGCTCGGCTCCATCCATTTTTAATTTACTTTTACCACCCGCCATTTTACAGGTGTATTTCTTAACCTTTTTGAGTTTCTTTCGGAAACTCTTTTTTCGACAAATCCCCTGAACAGCTACAAGGGCCTCCTCGCAAGCAACTCCACCAAGGGCTTTTAAATCTTTGTCTTTAAGCTTCCCAGTGAAACTGGCCTTGTCAAAAGCGCCTTTCATTTTGAGTTTACATTGCTTGTTGGTTTTCTTGGTGATTGCCGAAAGCTTTTTTTCAGCAAGTTTAAATGCTGCAGCTTCTTGAAGATTTGTGTCTTTTGCCGTGTCTGCCTTTTCTTTCGCAGCGGACTTAACTTTATCTCCCAAGCCTCCTTTTTTAAATCCAAATTGAGCTTGAGTGGTCACGCTAAAAAGCAAAGTGAACGAGAGTAGGGCTAAGATTCGCATGGATGATTCCTCCTATTATATAGAGCTGAGTTCTCCTCTAATTCTAGGGGAAATTGCCTTACTGTCACGGCTAAGATTTTATGGGGTCCGGCCGTATTTTACTTATTCTTCGGATCTAGACCCCTCATCCGTTGAATATTTCAGTCGAAAACCTAAAAGGGCTAGGGCTTTGTCTATTTTTCATTCCCCCTTTAAACTGATCGGTTTTTCATAGGCAAATCCAGTGATTTCATGCTACTAATGCGCTGCATTAAGAAATTTAGAAAAGGACCTATAAGATGGCTAGCCTACTTTTTCGCATAAAATTAATCGTTATTGCGATCCTGTTTAGTGTCTCTGCTTTTGCGCAAGAGATCTATACGACGATCGACTCTATCCCTGACGTTAATGATCCCGAAATCAAAGAATTGATCGAAATTTTAAACAGTCATCCAAATACTCCCCTCGGGTCGACACTACTTGATGTACTTGCTCCCAGTTATAAGGACGGCCAAAAGTTTCGACCGGATTGGGGAAACATGGCGATACGTGGCCTTTTGTGCAAGAACTGTATCCAGATATTAGCTATTGGTCAGGATGCCACGCACATTGCTGAGTTCGCTAACCGCCCCGGTATTGCTGGATTCGGTGGTCGTGTTCACGACATGGCTTCACACTTCGGGGTTTTTGAGCAGATCTTTTTTACGAACCTTTTTACGAATACTATTTCTGGTCAGTACGGCAGCCGCAGTACTCCTGTTATTGAGGTTAAAGAAGATGGTAGAAAATTCTTTACCAACCTGAGTGTTACAGAAAACAGACTTTGGAGTCTCGCCCATGATAGCCCCTACTCAGAGTTTAGAAATAAGCTTCTCGCTTGGGTTATGAAGAGAAACCAAGATTCACTCAAAATGGTTCTTATGCTCGGACAAGCGGGAAAAGATGCCGGTGGTAGTTTTTACGAGTACATCGGCGGTAAAATTGATGGTTATATCTCTGACGAAGACGCTCGTCGCTACTTAGTTCCAGAATTTGAAATGGTCGGAGCTGGTGGCAATAACGAAGCTGCGATCCCTCTTACTAAAGATGGAAAATCGCTCTATTCGGTCCTCCATAAAATGCATCGTGGTCGCTGGAAAGAGTTCAGCATGAAAAATAGTTCAGATGTTAAGTTGGCTCAGCAACTTCTTAAGGATCACTGGAAAGATGCTTTAGATCTTGTCGCGATCAACTACAGCGGACCGATGAATAATGGAATTATGCGCGCAGAGCAGCTGGGTGGATTCAATTGGGAGTCTGCAGAATCTCGACGCCTTAAAGGTATGCGAATTCCCGACGGGAAGGGTGGAAGCTTTGCCGCCCCTGATGTTTTATTTCTCGATTCTCCACATCCTACATATCTGTCGATCGTGAAAACCGATGGTGGCGATCCTTCTAAAATCGTAAATGAGGGACTTGTCGCGGACGCAAAAAGTTGGGTTCGAAAAGGTTGGAAAGCTCCACGTGCTGAAAAAGGTGGAAAAAGTAACTTCGAAAGAGGAAAGCCCTATCAATACGGAAGAGCCTCTGTTCCACTCTCACACGGTGACCTTGGTACGCCAGACATCCGCCTAACTCCAGTTTCTTCGGCAGTAAGATTTGATCAATCTGTGATCATAGGTGGAGAGCGTGATAAAAATATTTTTGGATCAAATGGTAAAAGTGAACTAAAGCGCATTCTCGATAGAATGAAAAAAGATGACCGCCATGACGCTCTTCCAAATAATTGGATGGTGCGAACAGGGCGTCCTCTTTACGATGAGTGGAAGTATGAATTTGATCAAGGTCTTCCAGCTGATGTTGAGCGTGTATTCAGAAGATACCTTCCAGATGCCAGTGAAGACTCGACAGAAACAAGAGAGATTTTTTCGCAAACCCATCGGGATACTGGTTACTTCGGTCACTACCGTGGAACTCTCGATGACCCAGAAGTATTTGTTTTAGCCGATCCCCATGGTTGGGATGACATCATGACTTCACGAGCTTTAACAGGCGAAAGAGGTCAGTACTTACACGGAATATTTAGGGATTTAGGTATTGATGACAAGTACTTCGTTCTTAAAACTCTTCCAGTGGGAATGGATGGGGCTTCTGAAGCTGAGTGGAACGATGCTCTTTATGCGACTCGAACTTACCGTGAAAAGGTAATTGAAAAGGTTCTCGAGACAACGCGACCAAAGGTTTTTGTAGCCGATGGTGAGTATGCAGCAAAAGAACTTGAGCGAATTTTAGACGAATTAGAAGTGAAAAGCCCTAAGATCGTTACGATCGAGAGAGGAAATAGTGCTTCTTCGGGAATTAAGTCAGGTGGATCTGCGCTCAAATCTAAGTTGGGTTCAAGATATCGTCGCAGAAATATTTCTGGAGATCGAGCTGATATTCCACGTTCCCATCTGACCTTTGTTGCTCGTGTCTGGGAAGGTACTTCTGGAGACCGTGTTATTTCTGGTCGTGGTAAATATCAAGGTAAAGCCTTTGCTGCCGTAGCTCCCAATTGGGCTGCTAAGTTTGAAGGTGAGTTCTCAAGAAGCGAAGAGAGAGGTTGGGAACGCGTTTTAGCCGAACATGAAGAGATGGGTTTTCGTTCTCCTGAAGAGTCTGTGGCCCAATACTTTGAGCGTCGCCGACAAGAAGTTGAGCGTCGGGAAAGAGCTTTCTATGCGGGTCTCCGAGAGCGTAGTGCAGAAAGTGCTCTCGAAGTAGTTCGAACAGAAGTTCCCGGTCTTGAGATGGTTGGTTCATCTGCAGGATCTTGTGAAGCCAATTTTTACAGACTGGCTCAGTAAATTGAGACTCGGAATTTGATTGATTAAAAAGGCTCCCACAGGGAGTCTTTTTTTTGCTTTAAGGTCGAATTCCTATAAAAGTTACAATGCAATACCTAATAGGGTGAATCTCGCTTGGTACGGATCTGAATGTTGCCAAATATTGGTCAGAAAAAATGAAAAAAAATTAGATTTTTTTTAGGAGGAGAGGGCCTCTGATCGATGGTTGTGAGCTGAGATTCGGAATGAGGATTGCTCTGAATAGGGCTGTTATAGGGTGTCACAAGACTAGAGGGGACTGTCTTGAAGGGTTTAGGATCATTCATTCCGCAACTAACTTTTATTTTGTTCAGTGGATTCGTTTGCGCCGCCAGCGGATTTAATGCACCTGACGTACTTCCCGATGGGCGTCGCATGGTTTCGATGCGCCAGGGCTGGGTCTCTCAAATAGAGCAAAAGTTTAGTAGCGAAGGCCAGCTTCAGTCACTCTCTCAACTTTCACGAATTAATTTTGATTACGAAAGGCTCAGTGGAATTCGCCCTGAAATTACCGAGCTTCGCGATGTCTTGAATTCCTTTGGGAACTTTGGAATTGGCAATGATATTCATCTGGGAAGAATCGACATTAATTTAAAGCCAGAGGTGAGTTACTCGGTGCCGACAGTAGCCTTCGGTGTCACCGACGCACTAACGATTGGTCTCGGGATTCCAATCATAAGCTATAAAAATAGAGTTCGTTTGGATCGAGTCGAAGGCAATGTGAACCAACTTAAAGAAATCTATGGTGGTGTAAATGCTGAACTCGATGGCGCCCTTAAAGAGCTCGATGTAGATATTGTTGGAGAGTTTAAGTCCTATTTGCGAGAACGGGGTTACAAAGAAGTTCGTTCGCAAAATAAATCCTACATGGGGGATATTCAAGTTGCCGCACTTTATGCCTTCCCCTGGGGGAAGGATACCATCAATCTTTCGACAACGACGATTAACTTGCCCACAGGCCCCGCGGACGATCCCGATGACATTTTGGATTTAGGAATATTTGGAGAAACCTATGTTGAACAGGAACTATTGGCTTCGGTTCAGGTTATTCCTAGCTATTTTATTCGAACTGGGGCCTCCTATCGACTGACTCTGCCCGATGAAACAATCGCAAGAGTGCCGCTCAATGAAGAGGACGAGCTTCCTGACGTTCATCAAAAAGAAAATCTAAGTCGAGATTTGGGTGATACTATACGTGTGTTTTCATCGATACATCATAAGTTTCTTAAATTTTTTGAATGGGGATTTGGCTACGAATACATTGGCAGATCCCAAGACAGTTACAGTGGTGAACGTGGTAGTCGATATGACCTTTTGGCTGCCGATACTGAGTCGAGCCGACACATGATGAAGTTCGGAATCAGCTTCAATACAATTGACTACTATTTAGAAACAAAGAGTTTGTTGCCCATGTTTTTGGAGCTTAGGGTTTCAGATATTTTTAGGGGAACAAACATTAATAGGCAACTGACACAGGAATTGATTTTACAGATTTATTTTTAGGGGATTCATGAGATTAATACTACTGCTACTGACATCTTTGTTATTCGTCAATTGTGCTCCAGAGCTTGAGGATATTCAACCGGAGCCGATTCCGCAACTTATTATCAATCGTGAGTTTTCGCAGAAGCTAGCCTACAATGCCGAGTTACCCTTCCCTTTACAGAGCTTAGATCAATTAGATATAGAGTTAAGTACCACGGATCTTCTTAAGTTCTTAAAGCTGCGCCTATACATTAGCCACTCTACTAACAATGCTGTGGAGAAAGAAAAAACTCTTGCCATGATCGAGCAGGTTTTATCGTTGGGCTACTTCTTTGAAGAAGAGAAACTTGCTAATGGTAAATACGTCGATGCTCTTTTAGGCTTTGCCTACGATGATGTTAAGACTGAAATTGGTGGTGTGAAAGAAACTTTAAATAGTGCCTCACAAATAGTGCCAAGTAAACTCAATCGTCTTTCTGGAAATTACCGATGGCCTAGTTTGTCACGGTTTAAACTGAGTCAAACAAAAGCCTATGTTTTTGATTATTTTGATTTAGTGCCTAAGCAGTTGAGGGCTTTCAATGTTTATGAGCCCATTGTTGTTGAAGTAGAAAAAGAATTGAAAAGCGGAGATACGAGGGCTGAGATAGAAAATCTCAGTCGCCTTTTAACTCAACTTGAGAACTCTAAAAGTTTAGCGAATTCTCTGAACATTTTAGATCGAGTTATAGGGGAGTATGAAATAGATCTTTCCAGTGAGACTCTACAGGACCTCGAAGAAGCTCGCTATATTGCCTACTCAATCTCTCAGGTCCACGATGCCTCGACAGCCTTTGAATTGATAGTTTGGTCTTGGTTAATAACATCACCTGAAGACCGGGAACAGGTATTTTCGAGTCAATCGAGGGATCTCTATGAGTTTTTAAGAAATCGAAATGAGGGAGAACTATACTGTTACATTCCCTCTAAAAGTTGTGCCGGACCGGTTAGGTATTTTGTTCGGGAACTTGCCATAATTCCGGAAATTGAGGGTTATGGTGTATTGAAAATTCGGGATCAAGTCGACCGTGCAGCATCCGAAGTGTTAATCGATGTGGTTAAAGGAGAAACTTTAGACTTCTTAAAGGATATTGATTCTCTACTTTCTGAGAAAATTCTTGCTGGAATTCGCAAGAGCTATAACCAAGTTGATCAAGTAACCCGTGATCCTGTTAGTTTTGTTAAAAATCTGATAGTAGGTAGCGAGCTGAATGAAAAGAGCTTCTTCCGCTTTAAAGAACAGTTTCCAGGTAAGATGAAAATAAAAGATTCATTCCTTTCAGAGAGTGAATCGTCTGAATTAATGCCTTCGAATTTAGAGGTAAAGGCATTGTTGTTCGAACTGATACACCTCTTTTTGGTAACTGATGACAAGTTAAGTGTTGATAAGGCAGACAAGCTCCTATTGAGTTTTATAGAGTTTACTCTCGATTTATCTGGAGTAAAAACCTACGATGGATCCTACATTGAATCTTCTTACAGTTTTGTCAAGAGTTCTAAGAGGATCGAATACGCTCTCGACTTACCATTGATCAAAGAGCCAACCTACTTGGAGTCGAGTGAGAGTTCTTCTGTTTTTTGGCGTTCCCATGGTCGGCTCATAAGAGTTTTAACGTCATTTATGCCGTTCTTTCAGGACTGGAATCGAAGTCTTTTTGATGAGGGGCTAGGTGGCGTCTACGTACAAGACATCTTAAAGGACTTTTCGTCTGAAACTCTCAATCAAAAGCTCTTTCCGAAAGACGCCATTTACGCCATGGTGTTTGCGAATTGTGTGCTATTGGTTAAAAACTTGAGCTACAAAGGGATGGGCCTCTATGTGGCTAATCAGAACTTTGATTTTGTCGCATTCAATGATGAAGATCCGAGACCAGAAAAACAGTCAGCTATGGGTGCAATCATTGATCAAAATGAATTTGGTGATCAGTTCGCAGAAACCAAAACAAATACCATATTGGTTTCTGCCCTCGCCAATTTGTTAAACGAGGCAGCCCTTATTGAAAATTCAAATTCTCAGCTGATAAGAGACTCTCTTGGGGGAGAAGAATTATCAGGTCTCAAACAAATTCTTGCGGATCTGGAGTTATTGACAATAGGGATGTCCAATTTTGTGAGCCACTATCTTCAGAGTCCCGAAGGGAAGGTCTACTCAAAACTGAGAAAATACGATCAAAGAACTTTTGAGTTTTTCGAAGAGGAAGTAGATGCCGGTTTTTATGCAATCGACTCCTATGTTGATATTCACAATAAAACCCAAGTGACTACCTATAAGTGGAGTGCTCAGCAAGCCTTCGAATTTTTACTGACTAAGAGTCGCAACAACGAAAAGGTCAAAACCTTGGATGCCTATAACTTAAATGGAAGTTACCTGAAAATTAAATCGATCCAGCAAATTAAAAAGTCAGGAAAATTAAATTAAAATATCCATGGAAAGCGACTGTAATCTTGGGGTCGCTTTTCTAAAAACGCATCCCTTCCCTCTTGGGCTTCAGCGGTTCCATAGGCAAGCCGGGTGGCTTCACCTGCAAACAATTGCTGACCAACCATGCCGTCATCTGTGAGATTGAAAGCGTATTTAAGCATTTTGATTGCCGTTGGACTCTTTTTATTTATTGTTTCACACCATTCGAGAGCAACGACTTCGAGCTGATCGTGGTCGATCGATTTGTTAACCATTCCCATTTGCATGGCCTCATCAGCTGTATAATCGGCCCCTAAAAAGAAGATTTCTCTGGCGCGCTTTTGTCCCACCATTTTTGCGAGGTAGGCCGAACCATAGCCCCCATCGAAACTTGCCACATCCGCATCCGTTTGTTTGAAAACAGCATGTTGTTTACTTGCTAAAGTAAGGTCACAAACGACGTGAAGAGAATGTCCGCCACCGACGGCCCACCCAGGGACAACACAAATGACCGGCTTAGGCATAAAACGAATCAATCTTTGAACTTCTAAAATGTGAAGTCGACCGAGCTTAGATTTGTCACCATACTGATAGCCATCTTTTCCTCGGACTCTCTGGTCTCCACCTGAGCAAAAAGCCCAGCCACCATCTTTAGGAGAAGGACCATTTCCTGTTAAAATAACAGTACCTATATCTGAAGACTCTGCGGCGTGATGCATGGCCTTGTAAAGTTCGTCCACTGTTTGTGGTCTAAAGGCATTTCTGACTTCGGGGCGATTGAAGGCAATTCGCACGGTTTTTTGGTTTTTGCCACGGTGGTAAGTAATGTCTTCGAAATTAAATTCGGGTACCAATTCCCAGGCTTCGGGATTAAAGGTTTCCGATGGTTTAGCTTTTTGTGAGCTCACTCAAATACTCCATATATTATTTGGCAAATAGATACCTGGACTTTGTATATCTTTTCTTATTATCACTCAAGGGCGAAAAAGCGCTTATTTCGCCTAATGTTCCCTATTACTTGGCCTTTTTCTTAACCCACTTTTTAAACTCTTCATTGAGATCTTTAATTTCGCAGTAGGTTTTAATAAAGGGCTCCATACTGCGACCGACACTCAGGCTAATGAGATTGACGAGTTTACACTTACGATCGAGCATCTCTGCGAGAGCTTGAGACACTTTGTAGTGGTATCTAATTTTTTCAGGACTCAGCTTGAAAGGGTGGCCAACTTTTCTTACATCTTCTGGGAAGCCGTTTTTGAGAAGCCACTTATAGTCGACCTTACCTTTGTTTGCGTAATGATTGGCGAGCCCCTCTTCGAACCACTTTGGTATGGCTTGTTTATACTTTTGCGCCAAAATGACGTGAACGAGTTCGTGACCAAAGACTTCGTCAAAGTTTTCATCGGTAACTCTTGGGCCTAAATGGACGACCTGGCTTCCGGAGCGATTAATTGTGACTGCGATGGCCTTAGGCCCCAAACCATGGGCTGCTCCAAAGGCTTCGCTCGAGGAGTAGTAGTGGACAGGAATTCGATGAATTGTCCACTCAAGCTTTCGCTGCATTCGTCTCGTTACTTTGCGCACACGGACAGCCTTGAGCCAACTCGGGGGCTGGTCCATAATAATCGCGTTTGTAAAAATACGATTTTTATCGGGTTGAGCGCCGACGGGTAAAGCCGCGAGTATTAGTATTCCAAGAAGGCAGCGAATGAGCATAGGTTCTCCCTTTTCATAAGAGCATATAGTCAAACTTAAGGTCCCGATCCTGTCATGTAAAGAAGCCAACGCCTTGCAATATCTAGGGTTTTTGCAGCCAAAAAGCCATTTAGATACTAGTCTTAGATCATGGATTTTAGCCGAGAAGAAGAACAGCAAGTCGTCAAGAGTCTGCTCGCTATAGGCTCTCAAAAGTCTTTTCAGCGAGGGGATCTCATATACAGCGAAGGAGAGTCTCCGACCCATTTGTATTATATCGAAAAAGGTCTCGTCGGATTAATTAAGCTTTCTCCGACGGGCAACGAAAGTCTCTTGAGAATTTTTAAGGCCGACCAGTTTTTTGGTCATAGAACGTTGTTTTCTGGTGAAACCTATCACGCATCAGCTAAATGTTTAGAACCTACAAATATGATTTTGGTTGAAAAGCAAAAAGTGATTCAATTGTTCGATGAAAATCCTAAGAGTTATTTTTTCTTGGCCAGAGCCTTAGCAAAGGAGCTTCGACGAGCCGAAAACAGAAGTGTACTCGTTTCTGAAGCTCATATTCTTGAAAGGGTCGCTTCGGCGCTATTGCTATTTAAAAAACTTTACCCAGAACATATGTGGACTAGAACCGAAATTGCAAACTATGTTGCGAGTCGAACTCCCACTGTCATTAAAGCTTTGGCTGAGCTCGAGAAAGAAGGAGCAATAAAGCAGGACCGTCGCTATTTGGAAATTGTCGATGAAAATGCGCTACTTGGCTTTCTGAGCGAGACAGGCACAGATTATCTCTAGTTATTTCAGTAACTTAAACGGCCCCCTCAAAAAGTAGCCAACTTCAATTCAATTTATAAGCTAGCTTATATTAGCTCCCTCGCAAATCGATTACCTTATTTCTATGTTCTTGATGAACCTGAAAAACCTTTACGATTTGTGGAAAAATGAGCCTGAGTGTATCGAGATTTTTGATTTCAGGCCGCGGGAGTGTTTTGACCAAGCTCACATACCTGGTTCACAATGGATGACCGAAAAACTTTTCCCCCTCGATAAAATCGAGACTGAAGAAGGTCGACTTTTTGTGCTCATTGCCCCTGAGAATCGGGTTTTGAAAATATTAAAAAACTCGGGTTACTTCGATAATATCGCTCTTCTGCAGGAGAACTTTCAGGAGTGGGTAGATCGAAATTACCCAGTAAGAAATGAAAATGATTAAGGAGTCCCATTATGTCTAGCCCAGTTCCTTTGAAATCGCCCCAAGAGGTCAACGACTTACTGGATGACAAGGATTTTGAACTTGTCGATGTTCGTTCTCAAGAAGAGTTCTCGGGAGAATTAGGGCATGTACCTGGATCTCACTTGAAAACCTTGGGTGACGAGCTTGATGTCTTCCTTGAAGAAGCTGACAAGAACAAGAAAATCGTTTTTATTTGTCGAAGTGGACGCCGCTCTGAAGTCGCAACACTGCAGGCCTTAGAGCGAGGCTTTAAGTCAGTCTACAATATGGATGGTGGAATGCTGATGTGGAATGAACTTAATTTGAGGAGAAGTTAAATGACAATCAATTCAGAAGAAATTTTAATGGCTCTCCTGGGAGGAGTTCTCATTGGTTTGTCGGTCACGCTTATGCTTTTATTCAAAGGCAGAGTGACTGGGATTAGTGGAATCGCCTATGGGTTTATTAATTTATCAAAAAACGATTGGATCTGGCGCGGCTTTTTTATATTCGGGCTCGTAGCAGGAGGATTTATTTTATCTTTGAATTATCCGAGTACATTAGAGAACTCACTTGATTTTGGTTATCTGCAACTCATAGTAGCGGGACTCTTTGTCGGTTATGGAACGGTACTTGGAAACGGTTGTACCAGTGGTCACGGTGTTTGCGGAATTAGTCGGTTTTCACTTCGTTCCATAGTTGCAACAGGTACATTTATGGCCTTCGGGATGATTGCCGTTGCCCTCGTTTCCTACTTCTTCTTAGGAGGGCAGTAATATGAATAATCTAGTTGCACTTGTTGTAGGAATTTTATTTGCTCTCGGTCTAGGAGTTTCTGGAATGACTCAACCTCAGAAAGTAGTGGCATTCCTCGATATTTTTGGATTAAACGGTGGCTGGAACCCGGCTCTCGCTTTCGTAATGATTGGAGCAATTGGCTCCCATGCGGTACTTTATCGCCTGGTTAGAAAACGAAAATCACCTATTTTAGAGGATCAGTTCCATGTACCGACACGCAATGATCTCTCACCAAGTTTATTAGCGGGAGCGGCCCTATTTGGAATAGGCTGGGGAATCGGTGGATTTTGTCCGGGACCGGGCATAACTAGTATGGCCTCAGGAGACTGGAGAAGTCTGGTTTTTGTGGCTTCGATGCTTGGCGGAATGTATTTATTTAGACTCTCTAAGCCACTTGTGGATAGAATATTTCCCTAAATAACTGGAATTGAAGCTTTGGGGATTTCTATGTGGGATGAAAAATACGATAAAGACGAATGGCACTATGGTAAAGAGCCCAATGATTTTTTGAAGTCATGTGAAGGTTATTTCAAAGAAGGGCAAAGAGTTCTTTGTTTGGGAGCGGGAGAAGGTCGAAATGCCCTGTATCTCTTGCAGAAGGGTTTGGATGTGGATGCCATTGACCTTTCTCCGGTTGGTTTGGCTAAACTCCATAAAACGGCCAATGATTTGGGTCTCTCTTTACTGACGGTTACTCCAACCGATGTAATGGATTACCATTTTATGGAAAATGAGTACGACCTTATCACTGCTATTTGGTTTCATGGCCCTGATCAATTTAAAGACTATGTTTTTAAAAATGTGAAAAAAGCCCTTAAGCCGGGCGGGTACTTTTTGGTTGAGGCTTATCGACCCGAACAACTCAACTATAAAACCGGAGGGCCACCATCTGCGGACCTCATGTATACGAAGAGCCAGCTCGAAGAGAGTTTCTCAGATTTTAATATAGTAAAATCTGAGGAATTGGAGCGCGAAATTCAAGAGGGAGTTGGGCATAGTGGCCAGAGTGCGGTTGTCCAGTTTTTGGCTCAAAAAAAGTCAAACTAATGTAATCCTGCTTATAAAATAATAATTGCCCCGACGCTATAATAGAGACATTCCAGGTACTGGAATTATCTAAATTTTCACTCGAGAAGGATGGAATTAAGTTATGGAAATCGTCGGTTATCTATTGATGTTCGTCATGGGAATTTCTCTCGGCCTACTCGGTGGGGGAGGTTCGATACTTACGGTTCCCATTCTTCTTTACCTCTTTGGTGTGGACGCTGTTAATTCAACGGCTTATTCACTTTTTATTGTCGGTCTCGCCTCTGGATTTGGGGCCTTTGGTAAAATGCGAGAACAGCTCGTAAACTTTAAGGTCGGGGCGACTTTCGCGGTCCCTGGCTTTATGGGTGTTTTCGCCGCACGGGCATTTATCATTCCAAAACTTCCAGATGAAATTTTTAGTCTTGGAAGTCTCGTAGTTACCAAAGACATCTTCATTATGCTTGTTTTTGCGATGATGATGATTCTTGCATCGGTATCGATGATTCGGGGGCGAAAAGAAACTGAATCGGAAAAAACTCAAGAAATAAAGATGAACTATCCATTGATCGCCGTCGAAGGGCTGGTCGTCGGTGCTTTAACGGGCTTTGTAGGTGCTGGTGGAGGATTTCTTATTATCCCAGCTCTGGTAGTTTTGGCGAGGCTTCCAATGAAAGTCGCCGTGGGTACGTCTTTAATGATCATATCTTTTAAATCTCTGTTTGGTTTTATTGGTGATGTCATGGTGAACCCTGATATCGAGTGGATGTTTTTGCTGATCGTATCTGCCATTGCAGTAGGTGGGATATTTGTCGGCTCCTATCTATCCAAAATGATTCCAGGGGGAAAGCTGAAGAAGGGGTTTGGCTATTTTGTCCTGGTCATGGGGTCATTTATTCTCGCTCAACAGATCTACGGCTAGGTATTTGAAATGACTAACCCTAATAATCTCAATTTTGTATAAAAAAACACTGTGAATTATAATCCTCGTTATATTACTGAAACAACAATCTCCCTATAATGAAGTTATCAAGGAGGCCAAAAATGAAGGTCAAAGAATTTTACGACGAACCAACTTTTACTCTCACTTACCTTGTTTATGACGAGGGCACCAAAGATGCTGTCGTTATTGACCCGGTTTTAGATTACGAGCCATTTGGATCAAAGGTGGCAACGAAGTCGGCTGAAGAGGTAATTAGTTTTATAAAAGATAATAATTTGAAACTTCACTATATATTGGAAACCCATGCTCATGCAGATCATTTGACAGGGGCTCAATATATTAAAGAAAAGATTCCATCGGCCACGACCGCAATACATAAAAACATCACTCTTGTTCAGGAGGCATTTAAAGGCTTATTTAATTTCGGAGATGATTTTGATACCACTGGAAAGGCATTTGATAAGCTACTAAACGACGGTGAAAAACTACAGGCTGGATCGATTGAAGTAGATACTATTCATACTCCGGGACATACGCCAGCTTGTGTATCCTACCTGGTTAACAAAGAAGCTGTGTTTACTGGTGATGCCCTATTTATGCCAGATTTTGGAACGGGTCGATGTGACTTCCCAGCGGGAAGTGCTGAGGACTTGTATAACTCAATTCATAATAAGCTTTATGAGCTACCAGATGATACAAAAGTATACACGGGTCATGATTATCAGCCTGGAGGCAGGGACCTTAAGTTTATGTCTACAATCGGCGAAGAGAAGACTTCGAATATCCAGCTTAAGGCAGAAACAACGAAAGAAGAATTCGTTGAGTTTAGAAACAACCGAGATGCTGGGTTAATGGCTCCACACCTGCTACTGCAAAGTATCCAGGTGAATGCGCAGAACGGAGAGCTGCCCAAGCCAGAGAATAATGGAATGTCCTATCTGAAAATTCCAATTCGCGAGTAATTGGCGGCCCCATTCAATCTATTCAAACGGGAGATCCCTTGACTAATCTTGTTGAAACGAGGTTAATTGGGGGATCTTAACTGTGGAGGGGACCATGAAGAAAAAACTAGCTGTGATTGGAGGGGGGACAGCCGGTCTTCCTGTTATAAGAAATATTCACCGCAATCGTAAAGATATCGAAATTATATTAATCGAACCCAATGAAACCCATTATTATCAACCTCTGTGGACGTTAGTTGGTGCGGGTGTTGTCCCTCTTAAAGATACCGCTAAACCGATGGCTGACTTTATTCCGTCTGATGTTCGATGGATTAAAGAGTATGTCTCTGAAATTTTGGCCGACGAAAATAAAATTAAACTGAAAAGTGGAGAGGTCGTCGAATATGACTATTTAGTTGCGACTCCCGGAATTCAGGTTGATTACAACAAAGTTGAAGGTCTGACCGATACTTTGGGTAAAAATGGAGTTTGTTGCAATTATTCAAAGGATTTTGTTGATTACACCTGGGAGACTATGAACTCTCTCAAGTCGGGAAGAGCTCTTTTTACCTTCCCGAGTACTCCCATAAAATGTGCGGGGGCACCACAAAAGATCATGTACTTGGCTGAAGAAACCTTCAGAGACAATGGCGTTCGTTCGGACGTTGAAGTTAAATTTGTATCCGCGGGTGGTGGGATTTTTGGAGTCGCTAAGTACAAAGCGGCCTTAGAAAAAGTAATTGCCAATCGAAAGATCAATACCCGTTATAAGTCCGACCTTGTTCGAATCGATGGTCCGAATAAAACAGCCTATTTCAAGGATATGGATAGTGGAGACGTTTTTGAGGAGAAGTTTGACATGATTCATGTCACCCCTCCAATGTCCGCTCCAGACTTCATTAAGAATGGTCCTTTGGCCAATGAAGCCGGTTGGATTGATGTCGATAAGTACACAACCCAGCACAACAAGTATAAGAATGTATTCTCTATTGGCGACGCTAGTAGTTTACCCAACTCGAAAACCGGAGCAGCTATTCGCAAGCAAGCGCCCGTTTTAATTCGAAATCTTTTGGCCGAAATTGATGGCCACAAGGGAGATGCGAAATATAATGGATATGCTTCTTGCCCACTGGTTACGAGTCGTTCGACGTGCATATTGGCTGAGTTTGATTACGAAGGAAAGCCGACTGAGACCTTTCCTTTTGATCAGGCAAAAGAGCGTAAATCGATGTATTTTCTTAAAAAAGTTATGCTGCCGCTCTTGTATTGGAAAGCGATGATGCGTGGCTATTTTTGAACTCGAAGCGTAACCGGTTCGAATAGGTTTCATATAAAGGGCAAACCACCAAGAGTTTGTCCTATTTTTATTCTTCTTATAGACAGCGCTAAAAACATAGTGCTAGCTTGACTCGATTTTACAAGTGCCGATTTAAACCAGAAGGCATAGGGGGTATCAATGAAAGGCATATTAATAGCTATCACATTTTTGATGACAAGTTTGGCAAGTGCGAGTGACTTTCTTACGGTAGAAAGCCAAATGAATTTTGATAAGACTGTAGAAACTCTTGAAAAGACAATTAAAGCCAAGGGACTTACTCATTTTAAAACGATTGCTCACCACCAAGGTGCTCAAAAAGTGGGTATGAAGTTAAACCCAACGACCTTAATCATTTTTGGTAATCCAAAAGTTGGTACCCAGTTAATGAATGATGACCAAATGATGGGTATCGAGTTACCAATGAAGTTCTTGGTTCAGCAGGACTCAAAGGGTAAAGTTAAAGTTTCTTATAAAAAACCTATGGTCTTTAAAAAGACCTATAAACTCAATAAAAAAGATAAGTTGATGGGCAAAATGACAGGTGCTCTTGAGAAAATCTCTTCAAGTGTGACCAAAAAGAAGAAAATGTAATTCAATTCTTAAAAAGTGATTCGCAAAATCGAAAGCGAGTGCCTGTTGGCGGTTGAATAGCATGGTCTGGATTTTCTTGCGATTGAATAAGGGTCGGTATACTCATAAACCGGCCCTTTGTATTTTTATAATAACTTGTAAAATGGAGATGGGGAATATAGCTAACTCCGGAGTTTCCAATTTCTCCAAGATAATCACCGGTATTAACGGTATCTCCTATCTTTAGATTTTTTGGGATGGAATTTTTTTTAAAATGTACGATTTCAAAGAATAGATTGCCATGGACTTGAATTAATATGTAATTCGGTGTTTTTTCGTTATCAGGTATTGGAGGGGCATTTTCGAGATCTAATACAACAGGTCGATCAAATCGATCTCGAACGATGTTTGCGATTTTACCACTGACCGGAGAGAAAACCTTTTCTCCAAAACTAAAATGGTCTTGCAGAGACGTTCCCGTACCTTGATAAATCTGACCACCTCTCGTCGTTTGAATATCCCATGCAAAGTTGCCAAACCATCGTTCGAATTTATGGTGGCCATCGTCAGAAGTACTGACAAAGTAATTGTTTTTTAGAGGATGAGTTTTAAGGAGTACACCTTTCGAGCTCAAAAATTTTGCGAATTCATGATTGGGTTCGCCTACTTTTTTTATTTCAATTTCGTCACATTTAATTTCGAGGATCTGCTCGGGTGGTTGAAAAAACAGGCAAAGATCAGCCTCACTTTGTGGGCCTATGGACTCATTAAACCAGCGGTCCACATAGCGATCGATTAAAATAGTCTCACCTTGGGTAAAGCCGAGGGTGGATCGGGCTGACTCGCTCTTAGTGAGGACTTCGACGACACAGGGAAAGCGGCATTCAGTCTCACCGGGTTCACAGTGTGAATTCATTGCCCAAGATTGTATAAATAACAGCACAAAAAGGGCCAAAAAAGCTCGTAATGATAAGACTTTTGTTCGTGATTTCATGTATTTACAGGTTTCTCCTGAGGCTCATTCCTTATCTAGAGAGGTAATTGCAATTAGGAGACCACTGGTTCTAGGAGCTGATTTTTCGAATCAATATGAATGAAATATCATCGTCTTTATTACGTGGGAGGTTGTCAGAGTTGATGCACTGATCGGCAAAGGAATTAAAAGATTGGTCAAAAGGGCCTGTGCCGACCATTTCTTTCAACTCTTCATGGGTAAAATTATCAAAGACACCATCACTTCCCACCAGGAGAGTGTGATACTTTTTGAGTTCGATACGATTAGTTGCTTCAATTCGAATAAGGGTTTCGCCGAGCATATTATTGACTTGATGGCGATCCGGATCTTCTAGAGATTCGTTTTGCTCTAAGAGTCCGGCTTCAATTTTATGACCAATAGTTGTGCTTGGAATATTACTATAAATCTCTCGGCCCTGGGAGTTCCATAATATAATTTCTGAGTCGCCCACTGAAAAAAAACGAACCGAATCATCTTTAATAGAAACACTCGCGAGCGTGGCCCCAGCACCAACTTTTAAATCTATGATTTGGGAATTGATTTCTTGAATCACTTTTAAAAAATTAGATTTACTATTTTGGCAGGATTTAAACATCAAAGATGCCGCTATCTTTGCAGCTTCTTTTCCCTTGGGGTGCCCGCCGGCCCCATCCGAAACACCAGCGATTAAGTGGGAACCCTTGAAGTTAATAAAAAGACTATCTTCATTATGCGGGGACTTTTCTTTATTCTTGCAGTTTAAAAAAGCAATTCGATACATTCCCCAATCGAGAATTCCCTTTTCATACCCATCAACTTCAGTGAGCAGGACCGGATCAAATTGCATCGGACCAATCCATGGTTTCTAGATGAGTTCTTAAATCGGTTGCTGTTCGAAAGCGACTAAGAATTAGGCTGCGTTTAAGGCCGCAAATAATATACTTAATAGACTTGGGCAGGCTGTTGTACTTTTGTGCGCCACCTAAGATATCGTAAAAAATTCGAATCGCTTTGACCAAATCCTCTTCACGATTTTCTTTTTTTGAATCACCCCAATGGTGGAAGTCGATAATGCTAAGATCAAACTCGAGCCCAAATCTTCTGATGATGATATTGTCGAGGTGAAGATCTCCATGGTATTCGCCGTGCCAGTGGATCGACTCAACTCCCTTTACGATTGTGTAAAGAAGGTGAATGGCTGGAAAGATTCCCAGCTTCTTTCCTCGTTGCTTATAAACAAAATCGCCGAGTATTTCCCCTTGGATGAATTCAGAGACAAGACAGGCTACTTTTTCTCTGCGTATGATGAGGACCTCATGGGACAGGTAGTCGAGAACCAAGGGGCTGTTTCTCAGTTTATCGAGTTTTTTTGCATATCGAGCACTGACTTTAAATCCTGGATTTTTATGGGGGTAAAATAGCTTTATGGCTCGTTCTTTATTAGTGTGGGCCTCGACGACTTTATAGACCTCGCCTTCGGTGCCTCCTCCTAAGAATTGGGTCACCGTAAAACGACCCGCAAGAATTCGACCTTCTTCTAAATTAAACTCTTTAATCATACCTTTAGATTTTAAATTAAATTGCTCGCTTGCGTCTATCTTATTCTTTTAAAAGCTGACTAAGATCTTGATTATAGTCGTTAGTTTGCGATGCTTTTTCTAAGGGAGATTTCATTCTATGATTTATCGAATTATCGTAATTTTAGTTTCAGCGTTAGTAGTGTCTACAGCTCATGGGCAAAATAGCTCGATCTACGATTATATGAATAGTGAGAGTTTTAGCCGATTTTGTCAGGACAGTGTTTACTCACAAAGTTCTTCTGGAGTGCCGAGCGCTTATCTAATAGCGAGACCAAATTTTAGTTGGAACAATCTGGAGCTTTTCTCTTCTATTCGGGATTTTTCCCAGAGGAATTATAGGATTGAAAAAACCTCTCTAGTAGCACCTTATACTTCGAAAGTTATCTATAGGGTTCAAGATAAAGTTTATGATATAGAACTGACTGATGATCGGTTATGGGTTCTGTTAGAAAATCGTGTGGACGTGATTTCATTAGACGGACATCTTTTGAATTCAATAGAGCTTCCATCATCCTCTTACGACCATAAATACGATCGAGCTTTCGACATGGTTTCGATGGGTGGCTATATTATAGTGGCCAACGGTTTGCGAGGGCTTGCCTACATCGATCAAGAAACCGAGTATTTGCAGTTTGAAAGAGACTTGGGTTTATCTCAACCTAATGGTCATAAATCTTTGGCCGTCAGTATTACTAAGTCGGCAAATCAATTGTACGTCGCTGTCTCTGGCCTAACTGTATCTAGCAATTCCGATAAAGCATTTAACGGAATAATTCGAACCAGCCTGGAAAAAAATAGTGCTGTTGAAAACTTTTCGATTTCTAGAAGAAGTTCAGGAGTGATTTCTATTATTACAAAAATGGGAGTCGTCGATCAGACACTTATATTAAACAACTGGGGTAGTATCCAGAGTGTAGAGTTGGGACGACTCCGACCCTCTAAAGAATTTAATATTGGCTGGACCCCAACGCTCTTTGAAGAATCGGGTTTGAGTTACCATGGAGAGGCTCTGGGAGAGTTCCTTGTTCATAAGGGTGAATTTCTTTCGTGTGCAAAAATCTCTCAAGTGAAGACCACTAAGAGAACAGCAAAAAAGGCAGGGCGCTTGCGCCTGTCAGGGTTTTGATCAGCCTCTGTATCAATATGAGAAATCCCTCTGTGAAGACTTTGCGTACGCCTTTAAATAAGTGATTCTTTTCAAGTCCTTAAAGGACTGTAAAGGAGTTTTACGCTTTCCAAATGACAAATTCAAAGCTTTGGACGATTCTTGGGCAGGCCTCGTGTAAACTAATCTTATGGGACGGATCTTTGTTTTAGGGCTTTGTTTTCTATCAATCATAGGCTATCAAAATTGTTCATCGGAACTAACGGTAGACCCGAATTTCTTGTGTAGTCCCTCTCCAGCTCATACCCTAAAAGCCATTAATTTCAGTGTCCCAGTACATTGTGAAGATCTAAAAAACTACTCCTGCGAAAAGAGAGTTTTTAAACCTAATATCAGTAACTCTACAGAGAGTTTAAATGAATGTCTTAATCTAGATGGGCACGGAGAAGTCTGTGTGCCAGTGAGGCAACTGAGTTTTTCTACAGGTCATATCGACGAGTCGAATGAAGAATCGACTCTCTTCTTAGAGGGGTCTGCTTATAACTCTGTCGAAGTATCCTGTGCGAACCGACTTGTTCTGCACAATAATAAGGTCTTATTTTCTGCAGAAGCAGAGTCAATTGATGAAGCACTTTCTCGATCGATCGAAAAGTGTCGAGAAGGAGGGAGCTTATTATGAGAGCCTTGCTTTTCAGTTTACTTCCTCTGCTGTTGGCGCAATTTGCCTTTGCCCATGCCCGTTTGAAATCCGACGGAAATCTGCCGCCGCGGGATAATAATCCGGGTTTGAAAACGGCCCCTTGTGGTGGAGTGTTAGCAACGTCCGATTTAAGTTATTTTGTCCGAGGAAGTCAGATTACTGTTCAGTGGGAAGAGACAATTCAGCATCCTGGGCGTTACGAATTTAATATATCTTTTGACGGTGAAGTGACGTGGCAAAACTTAGGCACAATAGTAGATACACAAGATGATCCCGGAACTCTTCCGCATCAGTATGAGGCCACGTTTACATTGCCAGATCAAACATGTACCCAGTGTACGATTCAGATGATTCAGGTCATGACTGAAGATCCACAAAACCCTAGAAACTACTATTCTTGTGCTGATGTTTCCATCGTCAATAGTGCGGCAGATTTGCCGGCCCCCGAGCCTGACCCAGATCCTCCTGTGGTCAATGACCCTGATGACCAGGGAACTCAATCTCTGCCTTCGACTTGTGCTGTCGAATAGGGGCTCTTTAAAGCACTCATAGAGTGGAAAATCCCTCTGACTCAGCCTTTCAAAAACTCAGTTTGACTATCTCCGGCAGACAGTGGAAAACATTGTAATTAGCTGAAATTTAAAGAAAAGGTGAGTTCATTTGCAACTACTTCAGGATATTGAAAAGCATATCAAGACTAAGAATGGCCCTGGGAATGATCCCGAAACCGATATTAATAATGAGATGGCCAAAAAGCTTTGCGATAATAGCCCTCATTTTCAGATGATTCCAATTTATGGCTATGAGTTTAGTGACTCAACCAATGATCTCGTTGAAAATCCAAAGGGCTTTTCTGAAGGAGATTCTTTTTCGGCAGCAGGGTTAATTGAAGCGGGAAGTGTTGAGTCTGCCGTCGATCAGCTTTTTTCAAATTACTTCCAAGAGAAGAGTAGTTTTGTTCTCAATTTTAGCTTTATAAATTGTAGTGAGCTGAGTGCTGAGCAACTGAAGAAGTTTCTATGGGCGGCGACTCGAGCAGATTCTGATGGACATATTTTTATTAATCCTTCAAACATTACGCTGAACGAAGAGCTCGCTGAGATGATGACCTCTCTTTGGGAACTCAATGAACTCCTAGTTGAAGTTAAAACTCAATAGAGTTAGTCATACTATGAAGCAAAAAGTAATTACAATTCAAACGCGAGGCAGAGGTTTAAACCCTATAACTCACTTTATTGAAGAGGAGTTTAAAGGAGAATTGCCCGAACACGGTTTACTCAATGTATTTATTCAACACACATCAGCCTCACTCATGATTCAAGAAAATGCAGACCCTTCGGCCCGAAGAGATCTCGAAGAGTTCTATGACAGGCTCGCCCCAGAGGGGGAGTCATGGCACCGGCACACGGCAGAGGGCCCTGATGATACAACTTCTCATTTGAAATCAAGCCTTACAGAAACAGCAATTTCTATCCCAATTACCTACGGAAGATTGGGCTTGGGAACCTGGCAAGGTGTTTATTTATTTGAACATCGCAACCAGGCTCAAGAACGAAAAGTCGTATTAACTCTATTAGGGTTTTAGTTCGGCTAATAGCTGCGCGGCACTCACTTTTACGAATACCTTTCTAGAATCTATTTTCAGAAACAACGCATAGCCCTGTCACCCTTGATTTTTTCAAATGGTGACGAAGATTCCTGGCCCTTTTAGGTCACTTTGGAATTCGTCACCTATCTAGAAGACGATAATAAAGTCCCAAGAGTTTCAAGCAAGTTTGACCGATTAATTATTCCTTCGTTAGGTCTCTAGTAAACAGATTAATAAAAAGGGGGAAGAATGAAGTTACTCATTACTTTACTAACAGTACTTATTTCTTTAAACGCATATGCAAAAAAAGATGATGACAAACAGAATCGCGCTCAAAGACTATTTGACTCTATGACTGCTGAGGAAGCAATGGCTTCAAATAAATTTACTAAGAGAGGTTGGAATATTAATATTCCTGGAACATCTACTTGGTATTCACCTAGTGGTCTTTGTTTGACTCATGATTCGATCCAAACAACAACTCCGAGAACTTTCTGTACAGAGTGGACAGTTAATCTTGATGAAGCAGAATTTGGTCGATACACAGCTGTTTTCTCAAGCTACTCGCGTGCAAAACGAAAAGCTGAAGGATCAAATGGTAAGGGCAAGCCTTATTGTACTGATTCCTTCGAGAAAATTGTCTCTGCTCCTCGCGTAAGCATGGTAGAGCGATGTGTTGCTTGGGGTGTGAAGCTTGAAGACTCTAGCAAAATTAAGCGTTTCAGTACTAGAAGCCAGGCTCGTCGCTATGCAGAGAACAGCAGCAAGGCGAGAGGGTCAGAATTCTGTATGGAAGAGGGAATGGTAAAAAGAGTGGTTCCTACGACTTACAAAGTTGATTTCTATCGTAAAACGGCTCATGATCGATATGACCGCAAGAAACTTTTAGGTCGCCATATTTACCCTATTCAGTCGTGCAATTAATTTGCGTCTTAAGTTGAATAATGAGCCCCACATAGATCATTGTGGGGTTTTTTCAATAAATAGCTTTAAATAAATTACAGTTTGTAGGCGAGTTCTTGTCTTAACTATTTGTAAACAGGTAAGTTATGGCAATTTTTTAAGGGGGTTGTAATGGTCAAGTTGATAGGCCTTTTTTGTGTGCTGTTCACGGTGACGAGTGCCTCGGCAAAAGTTGACAGCGATAGAGCTCAGAATAAAGCCCAAGATTTATTTGATCGTTCGAGTTCCGTAGAGGCCTATTTATCTAATCGGTTTTCAAAAAGAGTTTGGAATAAACGCATTCCGGGAACTAATCTATCGGTAAAGCCAAATTCTTTATGTGTTTATACCAATACGGTGCAAACCATAAAACCGAGACCTCGATGCCTAGAGTGGAAAGTTAATTTCAAAGAAAAGCGCTTTGGCAAAGACTTTAAATACTTTACATCATATTCAAGGGCTCTCAGGGAGTCGCGCAAGTCTTACGCTCGTTCTCAAATAGAGTGTTCGGATTCGATTTCAGAGGTTCTTTGGGCTCCGATTTCTGAATTTGAAAGTTTGAACTTCAAGGTTGATTTTTACAGAAAAACCGTGAGAGACCGGTTCGACTCGGAGAAGTTTCTTGGGACCCATTACTTTAGAATACGCGATTGTCAGGAAAGCGAAGTTTTAAGAGAAGCATTACTAGATGGAGGAGAATTTAGTGGCGGAAGTCGAAAAATTCAGACAACCGAAAGCCTCTAGTTCTAGTTTCGAAGAAGAAAGAAGAGAACAAGGGGAAGTTCTTGCTTTCTTGCGTTCTGAATTAGAAAAGTATCTAGATCGAAATCAGCAATTGAGTCTTAATAGTTTGAGTAAACGGTGTTCTATTAGCGAGCCGACTCTGCGCAGAATATACAAAGGAAAAATAAAAACGGTTCCCAATGTGACAACCATTTTTAATCTCCTCTCTTATCTCTATGGAACTGATGATGTTAAAATACTATTAACCTTGGTTCCTAGTTCTGTTTCAGATTTTTTTAATCAAAAAATGGGTTTTCTGGACGAGCTAAACCAGGCAACATACTCTGATGACTTGACGGAGTCCCTGTCTGACCCGGTAAAGTATTTAATTTTTAAGATCGCTAGCAATGATGCTGGAATTACGGAAACAAAGTTACTCGACCTATTCGGACAGCACGGTAAAAAGCAAGTAATGTCGTTGATCAATGAGGGACTTATTGAACTAAAGGATGGGGTTTACTACGGTCTAAAGGGAAATTTTCTTCTGTCTAATGATGTATTTGTCGATCACTTTAAGGCTGTTGCAGATTTTATTAAACCTCATAAGCACGCCCAGGCAAATCCCAAGTACTCTCCCATTTTTTCTAACTTCTCTGTTTCATTGAATAAGACAGCCTATTCAAAAATAGTTAATCTTCAGAGAAGGACGAATAAAAAAATTGTTGAAATGATGAAAAGTGAAGAATCAAAAGGCGAAATACCAGCCTTCTTTCTCAATGCGATTGATACTCTTGACGAAAAGATCGCCGACGAATTTTAATTAATAAGTTCTTTTAATACCTGGCCATATCCCTGATAGAGATTTTTCTCAGGAAGACTCTTTCTTTCTTTGAGAAGTCTATGAACCTTTTTTAGGCGATAATGAGGGATGCCTGGGTAAATATGATGCTCTATATGGTAGTTAACACTATGAGGAGCAAAGAAGAAAGTTTGTAGGGGATTGACAAGGGTTCTCGAAATATGGGCTTGATCTTCGAGTTTTTTGCTATCAATTCCCTTGTACCCAGCGTGCTCAGTGATGCCGCGAATTCTGAGTAAAAACTGAAGCATGGTCACCATCGGCAAAAACCAAAAGAATAGATACAGCCACGGGTTGCCCAGTAAATATAAAATAGAGATTAAAACGAGGTTACTAATTAGAATACTCAAGGCAATCGTAAGACGGGAGTAAGACTCGAGCTTCGAATGTTCCTCAAAAGTTTTCTTGGTTTTATCGTTTTTTTTACGTGATTTGTATATGAAGTAACCAATGAATTTAAAATAGGAGACCCCTGATAAATCTCGGAATATTTTACGTAAAAAACTTTTCTTAGAAATGGGATAGCCGCCCGTTAGGCTGATATCAGGGTCATCGTCTTGCATTGGGATGCGGTGATGTTTTAAGTGAAATCTTTGGTATGAAAACATCGAAAAAAAGAGGGGGGCCGCAATTAAAAACTGTCCAATAAAGTCGTTTATGGGTCGGCTTTGAGCAAGTCGTCTATGTGAAGCATCGTGCATCAATATAGCCAAGGCAAGTTGAGTTCTCGCGATAAGAATGAATGAAAAAATATAGACGAAAGGATTTCCGTGGGCACTTACCAAATAAAAGCAAAGACCAATGAGCAGGTAATCGGCAATGAGGTAGTACAAACTCGGCCAAACTGAAATTTTACTAAATTTTGATAACTCTTCATTGCTTAGCATCACTTCATTCTATCATAGGATAAATTTCATCAGAAGCATTTTAAATTGCAGCTTGTTGTGGGGAGGAGATGGAGTTTAAGATAAGGAATCTTCAGTTCAAAGGAGTAAAGGTGCAAAACCGAATACTAATGTTTTTTCTAATATTTGCTCCATTTCTTGCAATGGGGAGCGGTGATTTTGAAAAAGTGACTTCGGAAATCGAATCCGTTAACAATATGCGTGAAAGTTTGGTGTCCGGAGTCCAGGGCGAGGTGAAAGTAGAGACCTTTAAAGCTGTTTGTCAGCCCGTTGGAATGAGACTTAAAAAGTTCGCCAAAGACAATAGCTACAAGATCAGACAGGTTTCCCATAAATATAGAAACCCCAAGCACATCCCCAATCCAGAAGAAGAGAAAATTCTCAAATCTATGGTCGAAGACAAGGAGTTGTTATCCCTGTGGAAAATGTCCTCTAATGGATTCCGTTACTACCGCCGAATCGAAGTAAAGACGGCGTGTCTGAATTGTCATGGAAACAAAAACAAGCGTCCAGACTTTGTTAAGAAGAAGTATCCTGAGGATAAAGCCTTCGGATTTAAGGCCGGAGACCTAAGAGGTATCTACTCGATCTTTGTTCCAAAGAAGTAAATAGAATTAGAACTTCCAAACAATAAAGCTTTGCAGCCAATTGCTGTACTTAATGGTCTCTGTATAGGATTTAAAACCAGCGAAGGTCCAGTAGAAACTGAGTGAAAGTTGGTCTAGGGGCTTCATATTAAATCCGATTCCCAAGCGGTTTTCGTTAAAACCGGTATAAAACTTATCGTAGCCATTGAAGACGGCAAAAAACTCATCGTAAATGGAAGGATTAAAATACTTATAAACTGGGTAGATATAAATAGCTCTTATTCTCGTGCGAAAGTAAAGATGGTCATCGTTTTTGAAGGATCGCTCCTCGAGTCCCAGTCTAAGATTGAAGCTTCCGTATTCTGATTTCAAATTTCGATAAATGTTTTGTGTAAATCGAAGCTCATCAACTTTTTTATCGAAGTCGAGAAAACCGATTCCAGCTTCTAAAAGATAAGTGCCTAACTTTCTTCCGTAGTTGAGTTCGTACCAATTGAAGAACCCTGTGTACTGGGGTTCGATCAAGTCTCTTTTAACATACTTGAAAGAATAGTGATGATCCTCAACTTTACCCCTTATTCGCAGAATTCCCCAGTTTTCATCTAAGGAATGAGCTGGCAGTGTAAAAGAGATAGCGAGCACTATGAGGAGGCTTTTAATAGCGAGCATCTTTTGGTTTTCCACCTTTTGGCCAATCTTTGTGTTTGTTCTTAAAGTCGGGGCGATCTTGTCTTGAAAAATAGTAGGCGACGTCCCAGGCTTCTTTGTCAGTGAGAGTTCCTTCTTGTCCTTGGGGCATATTGTGTTTAACAAAGCCTGCGGCTGTATGGAGTCGAGCCATTCCAGCTCCAATATTGTATGAGTCTTTTCCCCAGAGGGGAGGAAAGATTGAAACTCGGGATTCGCCGACTGAAATTCCGAGCCCCGTAATCTGGTGGCAAGCTACACACTTCGCCATATAGACTTTTTTTCCATTCTCTACGTCGGGTTCTTGATTGAGAACGAGTTTGGGAATTCCCTGGCCCAAAACGTGATCGCCTTTTTTATACCCCTGTGAGAGAAAAGTCATATAGGCGACCATATCTTTCATGGCTTGGCTGTCGTTCTTGAGGGGCTTTCCATTCATACTTCTCTGGAAGCAACCGTTGATCCGGTCTTCAATTGTGGCGTTACTTGCAGATCGTTTTCGATACTGGGGAAAGCGGGCTATAATTCCAACCCATGGAGCGGCTTTTGCTCGAGTTCCCATTTGCAGATGGCAATTGGTGCAGGAAATTTTTCCGCCAACATGATCAGGGAGTAGATCGGGAGTTTTTTTAACGAGATCTTGCCCGCGCAAGACACTCTTTTTGAAATCGCCATCTTTGAGTTTATTGATATCCGGAACGACAAGCTTCTTCTTGCTATCTTTCGCACTGAGATCTGAGAATATTAATAAACTGAAAAGGACGAGTAGTAATATTCCTAAGATATATTTTAAAGGTAGATTTTTTGTTGATGTCATCAAAGCACAACCTCCAATCTACTACTATTTTAGCGAAAATGTCTTGGGCCCAATATCAGCTTGCTTACAATGGACTTAATGGTGAAAACCACTAAAAGCCATGTAATATCAATACATTATAGAAGCCCCCTTTTTGTCAGCCTCTTGAATTAAGTTCACGTGTGATTTTAGTAACTTGAATTTAATCGGAAGTTTATTACTTAGTTATTATGCGATTTCTACTTTTTTCTCTAGTTTTTCTATTTCCATTTCTATCACAAGCTGACTGCTCTAAGGCGAAAGATCCAACTGCTTGTGAAGTGAAGCGAATTCAGACCTACTATAAATCAGAGTTTTTTAAGGTATCGAGTCGAGTTCAACGAAATGAACCTTTTTTGTATATCACTGAATTTACTAAACAGTATCCCGAGCTTCAGGCCTGGGTCCGAAAGCACCAAAGATTCATCCAGAAAAACCAAATTCATTTACGTCTACTCCTTCATAAGCGAGGTAAAAATTTTCGAATAGAGAAGGATGTTGCACCATTATTTTTGGAATTCTATACAACCTATAATAACTTTTTGGCCGGCTTTATAGAAAACGCTGACGTCCATTTGGCTATGATAACAGACGAACCGTATCGTGAAGAGTTTAGGTTGAAATTGATCACGGTCCTTTCAGAAATAATTTACTCTGTGGGTCTCGGCATTGATAAAGAGCTTCCTTATTTTAACAGCGAAACCTGTGACTATTTTGCTCAACCCTTTAATGCTGTTTGGTTTTCAATTCGAGGAATGTATTTAATAGATCAGTATATGAGTCTTTTAAAGCCAGATGATTGGCGTGACTTTAAAGATGAAAAAGGGATCATTCTCGATGAGGATTTAATGATCGACGCGCTTGGAACCCTCGTGAGAAGCGTCGACTCCCTTGAATTTTAATAAATGGGTATAGGAGGTAAGGGTGTTTAATAAGGTGCAAATTATTTTTGTATTCGTATTGGCCTCAGCGTGTGTTAGTTTTGCCAAAGAAAAGAAGTCTCAAGAGCCGATGGCTTGGAAGAGAAGTATGCAAACCTTGGCTAAAAGTCTACAGGATGGCTATCCCTTTCTTTACTCCCACCGAGAATTCAGGTCTCCTAAAAACAAAGAATATATTCTGAGAACATTGAATCAATTTATTAATTCGGCTCACCAATTACCCAGAGAGGTCGGTCGTCAATATGTTGGGGCGGCTCCTTTAGCTGACGAAGCCAAGTCCTCGTTTAAGGATTTCTCGCAAGTTCGAAGCCTTTACGAGAAGAAGAAATATGATCTCGCGCAAAAAAAGGTTCACGGTCTGATTCAAAATTGTTTTGCATGTCATACGGCCTATCATGTCGGTCCCAGTTTTTCGAACCGTAAATCTGAAATTACTGGGATTGCGACGCCGTTCCCTCGGTCAAAAGTGGTTGTCTTTGGTGCACTCAGGGAGTTTAAGTCGGCTCTCAAGTGGATCGAAAGGGAGAGTGTTAAAAAGAAGACAACCTTACCTTTAATTGACCTGGCAAAACTTCATTTAGTGGTTTCTCTTCGGTCTATGCAAGACTTTGAAAGGGCTAGGAATTACTTAGTAAAACTCGCAAAGAAGTTTAAAGACTCCAAAGATAAGTTAGCCACGATTCAACGCTGGCAAAATGACCTAGCTATGTGGGAAGCTAACTCTAAGGCCGATAACAAAACAGAGAGTCATGATATGAATTACGTTCTCTATCTTAGGGAAACTTTGGAAAAGCACAGTCAAATTCAGAGTAAAAAGACGGTTTCTGAACTGCGAGCACAGACTTTCTATGAGTTAGGTCATCTCTACAAAAATTTAAAGCTCAAGGAGCTTTCGCAGCTTCCGGAGGTTTACTTTAAAGCTTGCCTCCAGGCACAGCCTAAAGCCGATTTAAAAAAGAGATGCAGCCAGGAACTGAAATAATAGGTTAGGGTTTAAATTCTTCCCAATTTATTTTTTTAATTTCTCGGAGTGCTTCTTGAAAAGATCGTTTGTCTTTGTTTTCTAAGGCAATTTTTGCCGCTACGAAGTGCATAAGAACAAAAGGTTTGCTTTTAGATCGACGTTTGTCTACGAGCCATTCTTTAATGGCATTTTGCTCATGTTCAATTCTATTCTTATTCTCGTATAGAATTTTTGAAATCTCATAGTAGGCATCGCGAGCAAATCTATTCTCTTTGTTGAGTTCTTTGCAAACAGCTCTAGTGTCCCGGGTGTTTTGGCGAATATATTTGTTGGTATAGAGGGACTGCCATCGAATTTTTTGAAGAAACTCTTCACCTTTAAGTTCGAAAAACTTAATTCCTTCCTCAAGACTTCTTTTGTAAAAGTGAGTGAGTTGATTGTCGTAGTATTTAGGGTCGACCTCGTAATCAATATTGAAATCAGTCTCTATCTGATTGAGTTGATCAACAATTTTCATGGGCATTCCTTTCTGCGAAGAAAAAGTAAGGGGGCCAATACAGGTCACAAGGAGTGCTAAAAATAAATCAATAGGGGCAAAAAATCGGAGAAGACTCATAAAAACGATTATACCTTCAAGTCTTATTTTATAAAGGGACTAGATAGGGTTTGACCCCGTGTATTATGGGCTATTTCTTCATTTCCGGTTTTGCTCCGGTTAGTATTAAATTGAGTAGTACTTAAAGAGGTATGTCGTGGATTCAAATCAAATCGTCGATTTAGAAGAGTTTTTAGAGGAAACGGATGTTGACTATCAAAAGGAACTCATTGGCCTTCAGCTAGAGCTTTTAAATTTACAGAAGTACATCGTAGACACTGGGCAAAGGGTGATCATATTGTTTGAAGGAAGGGACACGGCGGGTAAGGGAGGTGCTATTCAGCGCTACACCCAATATCTAAATCCTCGGCACCTAAGAGTCGTCGCCCTTGGAAAGCCGAGCGAAGAAGTTGCTTCTCAATGGTACTTTCAAAAGTATGTAAAGCACTTTCCTGCCGCCGGAGAAATGGTTCTATTCGACCGAAGCTGGTACAATCGGGCCATAGTTGAGCCAGCTCTTGGATTTTGTACTGAAGCTCAATATAAGCTCTTTATGAAGCAGGTTTTGGAATTTGAAAAAATGATTGTCGATGAAGGGATCTCTTTTATTAAGTTTTGGTTTTCGATCGATCTTCAAGAGCAGAAAAGGCGTCTAGCAGAAAGAAAGGAAAACCCTTTAAAGCAATGGAAGCTCAGTTCTACAGATTTATTGGCCCACGAAAAATTCGAAGTTTTTTCTGATTACCGAAAAAAAATGTTTGCGCAGACGTCTCCAGTCTATGCAACTTGGGTCCGAATAAAAGGTAACAACAAAAAGGTAGCTCGCCTAGAAAGTATTAAGTACTTATTATCGAGATTCGATAATCCCAACAAAGGGATATCGAACCTAAAATTAAACTTTAATGATCAAATTATTAAAATCGTTCAAGAAACGAATTAATTGGTTTGAATAGATACTGTCATTATTCAAAATCGGCGCAAACGAGGCGTGCTCCAGTTCCTGGCTCGTGGATGACAATTGACTGAGCCTCGGGGCGCGCTAAATGAGCTACTGTTAAATCAACTAATCCGCGTCCAGTATCATCGGTTTTGAAGCTCGGCCAAATTTCGTTTTCACGAATGACTTCTGAAACATCGGGATCGATTTTGTAGTGACCTCCACCACCGAGGCTACAGGGTAAGTTATGTACATGGGCCCCATAATCAGTGTTTGAATCGAGACCGGCAACATCTAGGGTAATTTTTGTTGTGCCATCAAGTCCTCGACTAATTGAAATCGTACCGAGTACATCTAATTCTGCTAACAAACCAGCGTCGAGAATCTTAAATTGGTTTCTAAGATTCAGGGTGGCACAAGCGAGCCGAGAACCATCGGCAGGATTGTGAATTACAATCGCTTGAGCTTCGGGACGGGCTCGATGTCCTTGTTTAACAAAATGAGTGATACTGTTTCCGCTAGCATCTGATGAGCCAATCGGCCAAATTTCATTGGCCTCTTCGACAACGGTTGATGTTGGATCGATCATATAGTGAGCACCACCGTCATTAATTTCGCAAGGAAGATTGTGTACGTGTGCTGGATAATTTGCCAGGCTTGCCGGTAGTCCTCTCACGGAGACATCGACCTCAGTATTTCCGTTGCTATTACGAGTAATTGTCGCGGTACCACCGATGTTTAGGTCAAGAGTATTTCCACCAGCCCCATTTTTAAAGTAACCGCCAATTGATGTTGTAGTGGCCTGGTTTTCATGAAGATCCACACAGGCAATTCGATCCCCAGATCCAGGCTCGTGGACGACAACAGACTGAGCTTCTGGTCGCGCAATGTGGGAGTTGACCGCAGCATAGCCAACAGCATTTCCGTTGGGGTCCGTTGTAAATGAAGGCCAAATTTCATTGGCTTCGACCGTACCGACGACGTTGGGATCAATAAGATAGTGTCCACCACCACCGAGGCTACAGGGTAAGTTATGTACATGGGCCATGTAATCTCGACTCGGAGTTAAGCCGTTAACATGAACATAAACTTCCGTTTTTCCAGCTAGAGATCGAGAGAGCCAGGCCTTTCCGGAAAGGTCTGGGTATAGAAGTAATCCTGCTGCTGTCGCAAGGAAGTTACCTGTATAAAGACTACTTAGAATCTTCGTTGAAGATGATGGTCCATCGGTTTTTCCATCGTCTCCATCAGAATCCCTTGTACCTGTAATTGGGCGCGTAAATTTATTTGCCGTAAAGGCATCTTCCGCACAGTTTTGAAAAGAAATCATTAGAGTTAGTGAAAAAGAGATGAGTACAAAGGCTGCCCACAGCCTTCTGACAGTTAATCCCATAGTCCCCCCAGACCAATTCTGATACCCATTCTCCGGAAAATTATAATTGCAAGGGGGGGGCCGCCTTAAACGCAGCAGAATTTGTCTTGTTTGGTAATGAGATTTACAGCTGTTTAACTTATTCACTAAATCGTATTGTCTTATAGTGTTTTAGAATGAGACGTATTAATTGCTAGGATCTCTAGCTTATTAATCTCAATAGATAGAGATATATAAGATGTATTGATTTCTCGCCCTTAGCTGTTCTTTATTGATAAGGAATCTTTAGAGGCCCTAGGGGGCTCCCGATTAATACTTTTATTGGGGAGGGCGTTTTGCATCAGTCTATTAAGTGTTTTGTCTTGATTCAGTTCGCTATTGCATTCTTAGGGGTTCCATCTGCGTGGTCACTCTGTGGCTCCAGTCCCGAAGGTACTTTTAAATATGACTTCACTAAGAAAACCATGGTCTTTTGTGACGGTACTAATTGGAGAGAAGTTGGCGGAGGTCCAGTGACCTGTCCGACAGGTTTTGAAATCATAGGAAGCCCTGGGGCCCGCGGAACTTTCTGTATTGAGACCGATCAAAGAGCTACAGATCAATTTTTGGATGCAAAGAATACTTGCTTGGGCCTTTCCAATTCTGATGGCAATAAATCGAGACTCTGTACTCCGGAGCAATGGTACGATGCCTGCCTTGATGGTGGACCCAATAATATGACGGGCGATGATGAGTGGGTCGACGAAGTCGTGTTCTCGACAAACTTTTATGGAGTTGTTCGAGGTACTGCGACCTGCGACGACTATGCAGCGGGACGAATCGATAGTGTTACGGCATTAAATGCCTTTCGTTGTTGTATTGAATAGTGGTTTGACTTTCTGCATAGCTCAAAAGAGAATTTCCATAAGGTTATTGGAAAGAATTGGGCTTTAGTTCTAAAAAAATTAGGGATTCAAAAACCTCTCCCATGGAGAAGAGTTCTAAATATTTCGGAAGCTCCAATCAGTCTTCTGGATCTTCAGCTTTTTCGCATTTTATTTTGTAGCTGTCTGTTCTTCATTAGTTTGGCAGAGTGGGGAAAGAATCTATCCAAGTATGGCAATTTTCCTTCGTGGCATCCCATTCCCTTATTTGAGGTCATCTGAATTGAGCGAATTTCTGTGGGTTCTTTAGAGGTCATCTACGCTTTAATGGCCATTTAATTTTTATGGTAGTAGTGGGGTGGAAAACTCGATTTTGGTTAATCCTCAGTTGTGAGATGGCCTGTAATGCTGAGTTCAAAATGAAAAAACTCGACTTTGAGCGAGCTTTAATCGTATTGATTCTGATTGAATCGAGTGGCACATTTGTAAGATAGATAATTCTTTCTAACTACAGTGGAGACTAAAAGTGAAATATTTCTTAATTCTTGCAATCGTGACCTTCGGACTTAGTTTTGAATCTCAAGCTCTCAATATCAAAGAAAAGAAACAGCTAAAAGCTTGGAAGCAGTACATGGATGACCCAAGTCAGAGCTATGGAAAATGGTTTAAGGACAAGTGCGGGTATGATTTACCGGTAGTTATTGATGAAGGGCTCGTAAAGCCTTTTATGGCAGCCAATACAAGTGCCGCATCCTATTGTGATTCGCCACGTTCAGTAATGCAGGCAATGTGCGGTGATAAAGACATGAAAGAAATCGTTCTTCCTGAATTTAAGAAGAAGATTAAGAAAGTAGTTTGTAAAATGTCTAATGACAAGGAACTGACTCTTAAGATTGAGAAGGGAGCGCTTACCATGATGGTCAAGCCGGGAACTTCTAATCTTGATAAAAAGGTAAAAGACTTCCTAGAAAACAATCTCTAAAGTGAGGGATCGATGACAGATCAAGAGCGTCAACATCATGAATTCGTAAATGCGGCAGCTGCCGTATATGCTTGGGTTTGTGCGGCCGATGGCCATGTGACTCGGGCAGAGGTTAATGGGTTTATTGAATATTTGAGTGCTCTTGATTTTGTCGACGAAATCTCCGAAGACGACTTCTCGGAGGCTTATCTCGAATTAATTGAAGCCTTCGAATCTGACTTTGATGATGGTTTGGCAAGGGCTCAAAGCCGGATAGAGACGTTTTCTGGAGACGATTCGAAGTCGCGAGATCTTATCAATGTGGCGAGAAAAGCATTGATAGCCGACGGGGTGTACAATGATGCTGAAGAAAAAGCCCTTAAGGATATAGCCGATCTTCTTGCCATTGACCTATAAAGAAGAGTCCTGTTCTCTATTTCTAAGGCGAGACTCTTCAATTTTTATTTTAAAGAATGCTGCGAGCCTAGGAAAATACTTTTCTAAAAAGACTCCAAAATTTCCGTGGAAGGTAAGAATTCTCTGTCGTCTACCTGATTCAATAGCATTGACTATTTTTCTTGCCGCTACCGCAACTGGCTGACGTAGGAAAGTAGGAATGCGGTCGTTTTCTGCCCGAGCTTCTGTGTTTTGAAAATGAGACTCTCTTTGTCTGAATTCAGTCTCGGTAAATCCAGGTAAGATATGAGTAACACTCACTCCATGAGGGGCATATTCACCGTGCCAAGAATCAGCCATCGCACGAACAGCTGCCTTACTTGCGCCATAAGCGCCAGAGTTAGGAAATGCAACGATACCGTTGACACTCCCAATAAGCCCGATCTTTCCACGATTTTCTAATAGGTCTTCGTGGACTGCCCGTATTGTATTTCTTAAGCCAAAAACATTCACATCGAATTGAAATCGAAATTCCTCGTCAGAGAGTTCGGAAAGGTTGCCAGAAACGGCGACACCGGCGTTGGCGATGACTACGTTCACTGATTTTAAATAAGCTCTAGTAAGAATCGACTGAGAATAGAGTTCATCTTCGTTTCTAACATCGGCGCGAGTTCCGAGTACAGAGGCTTCTGGAAACATCTCTGTGATTTCTCTTGCGACTTCATCGAGTTGACCGGCTCTTCGCGCCGATAGACTCAGGTCATAGCCTCGTTTGGCATATTCAATGGCAAGAGCTTTTCCGATTCCAGCGGAGCCTCCTGTGATAAATGCCACCGGTCGACTACCCGGATTGCCATTGGCTCCAACGAAGAAACTGTGTTGTGTCAGTAGCTGAATTTCACATAGGCCGATGGTTTTTCCCTGAAAGGGAAAAAGAAGAAGAATCATTACTAATAAGCAAAAATAGTTCACGTCTAATCCTTGGTAGACGCTCTTTATAGTGGTTCTAATGTTATTTCTCAATAAAAATTCCATTTCTCATTGAAAGGGTAAGACTGAGAGTCGTTTAAATTTAATTTCTCTTGATTGGAGGATAATATTTGGATTCCATAGTCATCTTTATACCTAAAACATGACCTTGTGCCAGGTATCTTTACTCAGGGTACCTGTCTTAAATTCCGATAATGAAACGTGAGAATATTTTTATTAACCAGCCTATTATCACTGTCTCTCGGGGTACTTGCCACGGGGATCATGTCGAAGTTTGGGACAATGGTTTGTCCTATTCTAAGGTCCCATGGTTTCTGGGAGGGCTGTGACTTTTATGTAAGAGCTTTTGTTATTATTGCTCTGTACAACCTTTTTTGCAGTTTAATTTTAGTAAAGGTCAGAGCACAAGTTAGAAGTAGTATCTTAAGACTAAACCTTCCATTTCATATTTTGTATACAATCGGATATGGTCTTTTAGTCGCCATTATTCTACCAGAATTTCTTAAACGAGTGGCTGAAACCGGAACTCCTTATACTCCCGTTTTAAAACTTATGTTCTTAGCGATTCTTATCACGACCTATTCTCTTATCGTAAAGCTCAATGACTATTTAATGGTGGTGGAAACCTTTGATGGAGCACAGGGGGTAACGCCCAGCAAATCGAATTCTTCCCAGTGGGTATCTGAGTACTACCACCTTGTTCTCGGGTTTTTGACACCCTTGATATGTATGGGGCTTTTTACGGGAATGGTTGTTGAAGCTATGGATCAGGGGTCGAGTTGGATCGACTCGAGTCGAAGGGTGACTAATATCCTAATTGCTGCGGCGTGGATGATTGGCTGGTTCGTTCTTTATAGCTTCTTTGACTATTTGAAAAAGGGATTTGTTATTCAGCGTCTTAGACAAAAAGCCGTGTCGCTCGGGCAGAAAAATAAATTGAGGGATTTGTGTCTCGACAACTTAGATGGTCTATTTGAGGTGGGCAAAGCTCTCAATCAGTCTTCGCAAACCATCAAAGAGAAAAAACGTTTATTACAGGGCTTTACTCAATTTGTTTCTCCACGGGTAGCAGAAAAAGTGCTTAACGAAGAGAAAATTGAGAATCAAACTGAGCAGAGAACAGCCTGTGTGTTTATGATTGATTTGAGAAATTTCACCGAGACTGCACGCAAACTCAATGGTGATGACTTAGTCCGTTGGCTGAATGCTTATTATGAGTGCCTCACTCAACATTTTGAGACTCACGATATAATTTTAGATAAATTTATTGGTGATGGTGTTCTAGCCTATACTCTTAGTGAACAGGACGGCAACGTGCTTTCACTAGTTCGAGAAACTACCGAAGCTTTAATTCAATTATTTGCGAAAGTCGAGAAGGTCAGTACCGACATAGAAGCCAAGGGTTTACCATCGATTGAAATTGGTGTTGGGGCTCACTACGGCATTGTAATGATCGGGATGGTTGGTGCTAAAAATAGGAAGCAATATACTATTTTAGGTAATCCTGTTAACAAAGCTTCGCGATTAGAGTCGCTTTGCAAAACCTACTCTGCTCAATTCGTGATTTCTGAAGAGGTTCATAAATGCTTGACACCAGAGATGCAAAAGCTCTTTGATTGCGATTCCAATGCCTCGATAAAAGGTCTTGATGGACCGCAAAAGGTTTACTTTTCATCCCTCGTAGAGAGATCCCGAGAAGCAATTTAGAATATTCAATTTTTTTCGCCATCTATCTTTGCGGCGAGAGATTCCTTAAAGGGTCTAAAGTGTCTCAAAATTAAACACCCGTCCTGGCTCGCCAATAATATGGACTCCCCTAAGTATCTGTAATTACTACCTAATAATTTAGCCCGCTTGGCAACGGAATTGTAATATGTGTTCAGTATGAAAAGGCTTATTGTTAGATATTCATTTTTTATTCTTCGTGTTCTGCTGGTCAGTCTCATCTTTACGGCGTGTAGCTTTAAGCGTCCGGCAGAAGAAAGTCCGGCACCAACCTTAAAGGCCTTCTCGAAGGACTTTTTCTCTTCTGACAAAAAATTTGCATGTGGCTGGGCCTCAGAAATGGAAACCGGCTATGTTGCAGAAGCCCTTTCAGTCCATAACTTAAACTCAGCCTATGGTTGCAATATCAAGTGGACTATTTCTGAGCGATTCTTGCGGGGACACTTGGTAGATCCCAGCTATATTAACGAGCCAGATAAGTGGCCCGTTGCAGTTACAATTCCTATATCAGCTCACTATTACGAAGAAAGAAGCAGAGACGCTCGAGGCAGAGAGACAAATGTCACTATTCGCAATACAAGTCGATCCCATTGGAGTGCTCGGCCAAACATGAGCCTCAATTTAGAGGGAATTCGTTTTGAAAAATGGGCCTTTGCTAGTGTTTATGACTCCTATCGAGTTCTCAGCGTCGACGATATAGACTTCGATAAACAAGATGGGTTCTTAGGCTTTACCGTACACGTTTCTGGAGCTCGATTTGGCTCCGAGAATCAAGCGCGTTTTAGAATTAACTTTTTAGAGTTTGAGACAAATTCTAATTTTGAACGGCGCTATTATCATACGGAAAACTCCAGATACATTAACCCTGTCTTTAAGCTCAGTCAGAAGACCGAAGAAAATGAAACTCTTTACTATGTATCCCACTGGGACCTATCGAAACAACACACTGTATACCTTTATGGGTTTCCGGAAGAATACAAGAGTATTGGTTACGAGATCGTCGACGATTGGAATAGAGCTTTAACAGAGGCACATAGCCCCGGCTCTGAACACACCCACGAATATTTCAAAGTATCTGATGAAACGCCTGAGCGATCATTTGATTTGAGAAGAAGCACAATTACCTTTGTCGATGATAAGAGAATCTCCTCTCGGGGTGGGTCACCTTTAGGGGTGGCTATGGTCAACCCAGATGTCACTAATGGAGAAATTATTTGGGGCCAAGTCACCGTATTTGGTGGAATGATAGATCACATGGTTACGGCCTATACTCCGACAAGTCTTCTCTCTCAGCTATCGATGGATGGCTCGGAGGGGTTATCTCGTGAAATTCAACTGAATCCATTTAGTTATCAAATTCCTGATGCCGTATCACTTCCGCCGGCGTTCAGTGATGGATCCCATTCACGAGGAGATCGAGCCCAACTCGTTGAGTATTTAAGAGGTAGTAGTAGCTTTTCCATGAACTCCTTTACTTCGATACTTTCCTACGCCGAAGAGCTTGCTGCTAATGAGGGTAATGCTGATCTATTTGCGCAACTACAAGGGCAAGAACAAGAGTTTTCTCGAGATAACCTAGTAGAACAGAGTGCTCAGAGTATACTGTCGGAGCTTGACCTAGTATCGCAAAACCTTGTCGGTGAAAACCAGGACTACTGGTCAAGAAACAGACTCATCGACATTTTAGACTTTCCGCAGATTGATCCATCATCGGTCGACTATCGAAGAATGTTTTCTGGAATAAGCGAAGAGGAATTTTCAAACTTATCGCAAGATGACCAAACACAATTCTTATTAGAAAAAGCACAGAATCAATATGCCCATTTTTCGAATATTCCGATTCAAGACTTGAGTAGAACTTTTGACAAAGTCGCACTGGATTGGCGTTACCAAATATTTAAATCAGGAAAAACTCCAGGAGGCGTTGCTAAAACCCTCATTAAGGGCGTACTCATCCACGAGATGGGACATTTTCTTGGATTAGGGCATAACTTTAAGGCCAATTTACTTCCTAAGGAAGGAACACTCCCATCTGCAGTGTTCAATGAATTAAAAGACAAAGCTTCGGAAGAGGCTGGTTACACTAATATCACAACTGTTATGGGCTATTCCAATGGAAAAACCGAAGTTATGTTTACTCCCGAGGACTTAGAGCCCGGTCCTTATGATGTTCAGATGTTGGCGTATCTCTACCACAATAAATATCCAAAATATAATTCCCAAACGGACCAGTGGGATTATATAGAATTGGACTCAACGGCGAGAATTCCTCCAGATCACGGCTTTTTGCCACAATGTAATGATATGGATGCGAGCTGGGGGCCAGACCCTCTATGTCGTCGTTGGGATATTGGCTCCGATGCGATGAGTATCGTAAAAAATTATGCATCAAATTTAACAGACAATTTAGTTCCAACTCTCATATCTTTCTCTAATACGCGTGGAGGAAACCCCGGTAGAGCTGAAGCCTACTTATGGCACAATTCACTTAGAAACCTTGGAGCGATTCGACTTTTTTATGATGACATGAGGTGGAAGTACAGAGATTCAGCATTTAAAGAAATCAGCAAAAATAAAGACTACCTATTGAATTTTTCTAAGGCTTGTCACGATGAACAGGTCCCGGGTCATGTACAGAACTTTTACGACAACCTGTTTGCAATGGAAGAAAACCAGGGGCTCAAAGAAGCGTGTCAGGTCAATGCTTTAGCAATTCGAACCTATCGAGACCTTGTTACCCTCCAGGGGAAAGACTATACAGAAATGGACTACGACGATCGATATATCACCTATGCCTTCGGTGGTGACTGGGATGTATCTCGAGCAGAAGGTACCTGGAGAACGCTCTCTGTACGTCCTTTAAAAGATGTTTCTTTGATTAACCTAACGGGTCAGACACCTTACATCACCTATCGAGGAATGTTGGTGCCACTCTCCCAGTACCATTCCGCGCAGACCTTATTTACTTACAACACACTTTATCCGTATGAATTTACTGAGACGGTTAGAGATGCCGTAATGGAAAACCTAGACTTTGCATCGAATGGCGAAGATGAGTACACCATGATTGGTCAATCGGTTCTTTCTTTAGGTTACTTTCTCTCTAATATGAGGTGGGGTAATGACTCGCTTCGTGTTCCAAATGAGTATCAAGAGATTTTAAGAGATCAGACTGTTTTTCGATTTAACCCAAGTTATGATTTTGTGGCGATCCGTCTGGCTAAACAAGAAAATGATGATGACGAAAATCGTGTTAAACAGTTCACAGCAACTCTTTACAACTTCCGTACGGGTGGTGAAACTTCAATTCCAGAGGTTTATCTCCTTCCCAGCGGTAAAATTCTACCGCGAGCTCCCGAGGGAATGATTCTCTCTCCGATTTCTGATTTTAAGTGGGAAAGTGACAGCTCTGGATTTGTTATTGCTTACAAACTCGAGTTTGAAGATGATCCTAACGATCCGCTTGCGAGCCACGGTTTAAGGCAGTCTCTGGCGAAAAAGTATAATGTCGTGTTTAACCATTGTGTCGATGGCCCGAGTGGGACTAGGAATGGATTAAGCACTTTCTTTGTTAATTCAAGCGCAGGTGAGAGTGAGTTTGAAGGATTTTTAGCGCCTCCGGGTATTGCTTTACTCAGAGAGCATCAGACGACTTTCTTTCGCTCAATACAAGCTGAATACGCAAAGTACTATGAATCCGAAAGGTACGCATCGACACCACCTCACCCTGAAACCTGCGAAGAAGCGGTTAAAGGCTTGAGTATGCTTTTTAGTACCGCAACCGTAATCAACGGATGGTGGCTCCCTCAGGTGTTCGACCATTTTCTTAAAAGGTAGGGGGTTAAGATGATGAAGCGCTTAATTCTTTTACCAATATTCGCTCTCGTTCTACAAGGCTGTACGATCGATTCAAAGCCCAGAAATGAACATGAGGGAGTTGATAACTCTAGGGCCCATATTGAGGTAGAAGCAAATCCCATTGTTCAAGAGCAGAATCTCGTTGATGTCGATATTGAAGCGATCCGACAAATGCAGAGTGATTTGACGAGTCCATTAGATCATTTCAATTCGATTGTTAACGTTTACCACCCAATTGTCTTAAATAGGGAGTCCATCGAAGGTGTTGAAACTCCTCCTAGTGCAAAGCTCGTTGAATTATTAAATATCTTTAATCAGTCATTACTTTTAGTTCTGCAGTCTGAAAGCCGCCCAGAGGGACTGGCCTCTATTTTGGAGAATTATAGAGAGGTTCTTTTTTCGTGGTGCGATAATAAGTTAGATAGTTGCCATAATATTAGATACTTTTATCGAAGTTCAATTTCTGCGGCAATTCTTCAGGAGATGGCAAAAAGTATCGACGACCCCGTAGAGTACTATCGGTATTTGCAAATGTCTTTCATCTTAAAGAATCACTCCCTTGATACAGAGTTAAGAACTCTTTTTGTAATTCGGTCTGAAGAATTAATGGGACTGGCGGATCAGATTGATTCCGAGCTTTATAGTCGACACATGCAAGCTTTGAATTTGATTGTCAGTGAAGGAATTGAAAACCCAGAAGACCCTAGGATTCAGCAGTTTTACCAAAGGGCAAGTATTTTTTCACTCGATGATAGTTACAATAGTGATACCGCAAGAGCCTTACTGCAAAATGCTTTTCAACACTTTCTTTACGATTGTGCTGATGGATCGAATTGTGAATCATTAAATAGCGAATTTCTGAGTACATTGAGTGAAAAACTAACCGGTAGTTCAGGTCCTAATCCGAGTAGCTACCTAATGGACCAGAGTTTGCGGCAAATCATCGAGCGATTTCAAACCAATCACGGTATGGAATTGTCTCGAAACTTAGATTTAGATCTTCACTTAGATTCAGATGAATATCTATTTATCTTAAATGGTCTTATCAAAGAAGAGTTTTCTTCTGAATATGCATCGCAATTATATCAGTATACCCGTCAAGACTCGACTCGAATGATTGCCCATATTAACAAATACACAAAATTACTACTCGCTCAGATGCTACTCCTGACAAATGAGTACATGATCCAGGCTTACGCTGAGACGCAGGACATGGACCCGAGGCGAACAGCTATTTATGTCATAGAGCAAAGCATGGATTTATCAAATCAGTGGAGTGACCTTATTTCGAGAATCGAAGTGATTCGAAATTTTGCTTCACAGAACCTTCGAAGTCACGAGGAGTACGAGGATACTGAGAAAGTACTTTTGACGGTCTCAAAAAATGTTAAGTATATGGCTGTATATCCTCAAATGATGATGCTGGCCTATCAGCTCGAAGATCAGGATATTCCCGATATTGATATTAATATTCGAGGTTATAGGTTCACAATTCCGACGAAGCTTATTATCAATGCGTTTTTCGATAGAGGTTTTCCACCGTGGTTTGTCTTTGTAAACGACAGAATTCCTTTAAAAAAGCATCAACTTATTTATACGTTCTACTACGCCATAAAAACATCGACGTTCAAAAATCATTCTTCGGATCAGTCGAGTCATAATGAATTTGATTTCATGCGCACGGTGATGGGTAAATACCTGCAGGAAGATATTCGAAAACTCGGTATCGAGATTGACAATAATGAATCCCATTTAAGAAAAGCCCAATATTCAGAAATGCGAAAGGCGTGCTCCGAACTCAAGGCTGTGTCTGATAAGAAAATGTTTTCTGAAGAATGGCTTGCAGAGGTTGGTACGCTTCCTTCGGCTAAGTACGATCTGAGCTTTAAAGATGTGACTCAGACTAGCTTTTTAGGGCCGATGTCTCTTCATACCAATGATGGACTTCTCAGTTATCCTTTGAAGCATTTAAAAGGAATGGGAGAACTCTTACACAAGGTGCGCAACGAAATTTTGCCGAATTTGTCTTTTGTTCGCTCCCTCTTTGAAGTACTCAAGGCGACAAATGGAATTTCTGACTCGACACAACTCAATTGTGATAGCCCTAGTAGTGATATTCACCGAGAAATTTGTGATCTGGAATCCTTTTTAAGTGAAAAAGAAGATATGGTTCGAAGGTTTTGGGCCTACTCAGTGGATTGGCATAGTACCTTCGGAAAATGTATTAAAGGTGTCCACGGTGTTGAGCGAGCTCGCCAAAGAATTCTGATAGAGCGAGAAAAGAATTATCTGAGTAAGATTTATTACTGGATGCGAATTATCACCCAGTTTGGCCCCGATGCGAGATTTTCAGATGTTTTACAAACTTTATCTTCGGGATCAAACGATGACTTATTGTCTTCCTTAATAGAGTTTGGAAACAGTCAGGGAGAAAGAAGTCTAATCGAGGTGTTGAACTCGAGCTTTTTAATTCCTGATAGTGAACTCCCTATTATTCATAGGACCTCTGGAACCAGACCCTATTCAGGATTAGATCGAATTATAGTTAGCTCAGAAGGTGGAAGCCGAAGAGTTGTATTTAACTATTCAAATGTAGATATTCATTTTCGTCTCAAAAACTACTTGGTCCATCCCGAGAGAGGAATTGCACCCGAGATGGTTATTACGCCCATTAGTGATCTGAGAAGTTTAGGAAACTCTTATACTGAAGAGAAGTCGACACGAGTTTCTTATACTCCAACTTTGAACGAGTTTTTGCGACAAGCAATGGAATCTTTGAATGGTGTTGGCGACGCGAAAGTAAATTGGTTTACTCGGTCGGCTCCCGGCAACTATGTAAAGGAATATAATAAATTGCTCGTAGAACTTTTACTGCTCAAGGGTAAAAAGGCACTTCATTGTAGTACGAGAGTTCCTCAAGCGGATCATCACCCTGGGACTGGTGCCAGTGAGAGTACTTTGGTGGTTCCAGCCGTGGATGAAGAGGTTGTAGAGCCAGAAGAAGTCGATTTAGGCTATGTGAGCTGGCGACAATGTCAAACCCAAGAAAGAGAGATCAATGTCACAGGTGATGACATTGTGGAACACGTTAAGGATTCGGCTCGAATGCTAAATATCTACCCTGAGGATGAAGAGTACCTTCAACTCATGGGTAAGGACGAGATGTATAATGAGATTTCGATTCGAAATCTCTATATTGACCGTGATGATTGGACCCAACCATGGTCATATCTCAAGCCAATCTATAAATTGATTTTCGATAATTCAACGAATGCGGAGTGGACTAAAGATTCCCTTCATCAACCTTATACCTACTACAGAAACCAAAAGAACTTAGGATTCTTTATTTTCGAAATAGAGCCTCTTGCTAAGGAGCTCGTGCGATGTGAGTATAAAAAATATGTAAGAATCTATGAAGATGCTCTCAATAATCTGAGCGAGGCAGCTCAACGGGCGACAGAAGCCGATCGTGACTCTGAAGGGATTCAGCTACAATACACATTGGATCGTTCAACGATTTCAAGAGACCGACGAGGTCAGTTTTCGTACCTGGGCCAGGAAGATATCGATGCCTATCGCGACCGGATGCGTGAATTCCATGGCCGAGAAACCAGGGGATTCTATCAAAGTGAAGGGAACTGTTCAGAAGGTGGGCTTTAATCGTGAAGTCTTTCTTTCTCGCTTTTAGCCTCTTATTAGCTGTCTTCATGGTGGCCTGCGATGGTTCAAAAGCACCCCCTATTCAAAATCACTCTGGTCCAGGAGTTCTCGAAACAGCTCCTGACTCAACCCTTGGTGATGAGGGACCAGAGACTCATGCTCTCATTGAGACTTCAATTGAAGAGCTCGAATCTCTTGAAACCCAACAGATTTTTCAACTCATTATTAAGCCAGTTTTAACCGAAGTTAATCGCTTAGGTTTTCCGGGAGAAGAAGCTAAAGCCCAGGAGGATCAGTTCAGATCCTATTTCACATGGCTTGGCCGGGCCTTTACAAAGGTTCTTCAAATCGATAATTATGAGGGACTCAGTGAAGATCAGCGCGGAGACCTGCAAGAATACTTGAACTATATTATTCAGGATTGCCATTGGAATGAAGATGGCGAAATCAGTCAGTGCCTTAATTTATCGTTTTTTAGAACTATTCCGCAAACACTTGGATTTATGCACACCTATATCCCAAGTCGACACGATTTGAGTGAATACTATAATTTAATGTTTTTGACTTACTCGCTACATATCGCTCAAGAAACTGAGCAAACCGATCTTATTTATCTTAGGCGGGCCCGAGAGCTTTTGCAGAGTCCGCTTTCTGATGGATTGAGGCAAAAGCATCTTCAGACGTTGTCATTGATATTAGAGTCATCTGGTGAATCGTCAGAAGTCTTGATCAGTTTTCTTCGAGATTTCGGCGTGACTGATTTCTTAGATGATAGTGACAGCCCGCAAAGGAGTCTGATATTTAATCTTTGGCTCGCAAAACTAATGGACTCTGAACTCAAAGACAATCGTGAGTTCATAGTTCAAGTTCACGAAGGAATTGAACGTTCGCACAGCGAAAGTGGAGAAGAGCTAGATGACTTTGATAGAGTATTGAGGTCCAATCAAATAAATACATCACGCCACCTTGAGGTTCTTGGGCTTTCAGAACAGAGTCAGCAGCCATCAGCTTTTACTAGTATTATTCTTGAAAAAATATCACTGAATACTCTTAGTGATAGCGCCAAGCAGAATTTATTAGAATTTCTATCCATAGGAATTCCTAAAGAAGATTTGGCTGCGCAAATTCACAGCTTCTCAAAATTAAAATTACTGGCTCTTTCGCTCAGATCGAGTCGACAGCTTGCACAGTATTTTTTAAATCGCGTAGAAAACCAAGAGGACTCACCCAGTCGCAAGAAAATTTTAAAACGTGCACTCGATCAAGCGGATCAAATGAGTCCTCGTTGGAATCGGTACATTTCGGAACTCAATTCTCTCAAAGCTGCTTACAGAAACTATTTTTCAGAGCACTTAACAGATCTCATCTCGAGTTCTCCGATTAGAGAAATCATGGATGATCTAGAGGCAATTCCGAGAAATATCAATTTCTATGTGAGTTTTCCGAATATGATGCTTATGATGTATTACCTTGCAGATGAAGACTTTAGCATCAGAACCTATCAGTTTGGTCGAGGAGTAGTGACCATTGATATCAAGGATATCATTAACGTGTTCTTTGATGGTCAGTACGCTCCTTGGTTTGACTTCGGAACGGGAACAAGTCTTGGTGTTGAGTATTACGAGCTAGAGATGGTGTTTTACTATTCTCTCTTTTTCGGTCTTTTTGATATTTATCAGGTAGAGCCCCATCGATATTTTCAATTGATGATAGATAAACTTCTCAGACCTGGTTTTAGAAGTCTCCAAGTGGGATTCAATTTTTTACAGACCCAGTTTAGCGGCAATGAAAACTACGAAGAGTTTCTAGCAAACTGTCGTTATCACGGACGAGCTCTTTGCTCTAACGGAGACAGTGATTTACCAATTTGTAGAGCCAATAGTTTTTTGACCCAGGGGCGCGCAAATCCATTAAAAAGCAATGTCTGGGAGATCACGGACTATGCCTTTGCGGGTCTCCCTGGAAACATACAGGATTCTACAAACGCTCAACCCATTCGCGCGGTCGGGATACACCCTGCCTTTATGGCGGCAACATCTTTATATTGGTTGCCGGGACGAGAATATCTGGCCTCGGCTTATAACCTGGATGAATTTTTAGAGCGCATGCGAGTGGATTTTACGAGGCGATTCAAACAGATAAAGCGCCTTTCAAGGGTTACTGCAAATTACTTGCGACGCTACAAAGGTGAAGAAGCCTATTTGCAATTTAATGAAAGAATTGAACAGCAGCTCCAAGGGACTGAGCAAGAAGTGCAAAATTACCTCAGTCACGTGATTAAATGGGACTCGGAAGTGAGTCTTTGTACATCGATGTTTAGTCACCTAGAGTTTGAAACGCAAAAAGAGTTGGTCAAGGCAGAGTCCGAATTCTTGAGAAATGTTCACCAGACTTTGCGTCAGCACCGGAGAAGTGAGAAATCAGAAAGTGAGTTGCGCGACGCTCTTTTTCCGAATGCGCAAAACTATTCAGGTGTTCAGGGCTACGACGCCCATATTTCTGGGATCATTGAGCAATTGCAGACTAACCCACAGTCGAACTATGTCTACAGTAAACCCCTGGTTCTTTTGCGCTTGAGGGAGTTCCTTCTTTCAGAAAACTTTCCGATTCCGGGGTTTACGAGAAGAGAGATACACATCCCTCAGAGTATTGAGGAGTTCGAATTTGACGGAGGAATCGATCTAGAGGTTAAGGACGTTTCTTTTAACGAGCAGTTTTCCTCGTTTAGAAGGAGTGTTTTTGATTCCTATGAATTTCTAGCCAATAAAGACGGAAGAGCGTGGTTTAAATTTGCTTCATTTTCTTGGTTTATCAGAGATTGGAGGCGTTTCAAGGCCTCACTTATTAAGTTGGGTGAAACTCCTTTGAGTTTTAATTCTCCAGTATTTGAAGAGACTTCCTGTGCGGAAGAGACTTCTCATTTTAAGGCCTGTATCGATCAAGTGATTGACCAGAACCTTCGCTTTAATAGTCTTCTGTTCGTTGACAGCGAAGACGAAGAGATTCTTCGATTGATTAATAAAGATCGTTTTGTATACCGTGAGAATCTGCTCCACCGATCTTTTTTCGAATACGAATTGGGGTCTGCTTCGCGAATTTTGCGCTATTATGCTCCACTCGAGAGACTCTACTATTATGTTCGAAAGCCTTATGGTGGTGATATCGGAGAGAGGGATCAATACAAAGATCGTCGTTCCGCTCGAAATATGCCGGTTCCTATTAGAAGAAGAAAGATCTTTGACGACGCAAAAAAATACTATCTTTATCAGGCAGAACGCCCTCGGATGGTGTTTGCCCCGCCGAGTTGGCTCAGTCTTGAAATCGAAAATTATTATCGATCGACGGTCGAAAAGGAAGTAGAAGGAATTAGATCCCTTGGTGAAGGGATTGAGAGGGCAGAAGCTCAGCAGAGAGAGTCAGGACAGTTTCAGGTCTATCGATGGATCGAAAATTCTCCGCCTCCAGTCGACAACTATGACGGCGGCAAGATCTATGAATTCAATCAATTCTTAGAGACCTACCACAATCAAACCAAAGATTTTTATCGCCAAGAGAACTAGTATAGATAAGGAATGAGCTTCCAGGACGACTGGCGATAGGCTTTATATTCCTCGTAGGTCTTTGTGAGGTACTGTTCTTCCCGCTCAATTCCCACTAGTAATAGAACAAGACCAATAAGAGCGCTTAGAAGCACCCACCCCGAGCCACTCATTATGGCAAGGCCAAAACTAATAAAGAGATTAAATAGATAAATAGGGTGTCTAATTTTTGAATAGAGTCCAGAAGTCACTAGTCGCTTTGGCAGGTAAGCATCAAAAATAGGAGAATAATTTTCTCCCAGATCCGAAAAAGCCTTTTTTAAAAAGTACCAGCCCGAAATGCAGAGAAAGAGTCCAATACACTTGAGCACAAAACTGTCGTGAAAAAATAGAAAGAAACTTGATTTTACCCAAAGAGATAAAAGAGTCATCGAAAATCCAAAGATAAAAAGACACTTACTAATTGGCCCCATTAATTTTAAAGAAACTGCAGGTGATCGATCTTTAGAGTATTTTCTTTGAAAACGCTTTTTCCCGTAGCCGCGAATCATAGATATTGCTATCCCCAGGGTAATGAGACTCGCTAAGATATTGAGTACGGTACTCAAAGTAAAAACCCCAAGCCTATTCCGATAGCGAGACTCAGTAGACAAAATATGAGAGTCTTGATTTGAAAGACTTTTTGTAACATGGGGTTCGAAAAGGGATCGGTACTATTGTGGGCGCGTATGACTTTCCAGCCCTCGTCACCTTTCTTGAAAACCACAGTCCAATTTGAAGTGAAATTAAAGTTCCGACCTTTTTTATCAACTAATAAATTATCGGAGTTTCCGTGGGCTACAGCGATATCGTCGTAGAAAAAAGTGGGCTCTGGATTGAGTTTCACTTCGAACTTTCCTGGGCCAATCATTTCAGAGTGGGTTTGCTTCCACCTTTTTGAAAATGAATCAAAGTCAGAAAATGAGCGATCCATAAAAGAAACGTAGGAGAAATCCGGATGGATGTTGTCTTTCATTTTTTCAATTTCGTTCTTTAGTACAGCGCTTTCAAATTTTCTTTGCAATTCTCTAAGCTGTTCCCGTTCATTTTCAATGTCCATGTTGGTCCTCCAATTGAGATGACTTTACTGCCTTTGACACGGTAAAAATACCAGAATCGTTAGGATGGGTTTCGATTTTATTAAATCCAGAATACTCGACAATTTCATCGAGTTCTGACTGAATTCGACGCCTCATAATCCAGCGTCTGCCGTCGCCATTGTTAAGAGTTCTTGCGATGAGTTCCAGCTGAGGATGCCAAGGTTGTCCAGTATAGATAAATTGGGCCTCCGGAGCCGCCTTTTCAAAAAGGATTCGGAAGCAGTTCTGCACGTGAGCGTTTTCTGGGTAGAGTTCAATGACTCCCGAAGCAATGATCAAGTTGGGTCTTATGTTGATTTGTCCAATTTCTTCAGGTCTAAATATATCAAAATGGCTTCTAGTTATTCGACTCTTAGAGGAGTCTAGGGTCTCTTTGAGTCGTCGTTCTGCAATTTCAACACAGCTTTCGTTTCTGTCATTGAGATGAATTGCAACAGGGTCTTTAAATTCCTTAAGAGCATCAACAAGGTATCGCGCCTGTCCACAGGCGATATCGAGTACTATGGGTTGGTCTCCTCGGCTTCTGATTTCATTGAGTGCCTGAAGTATATCTTCAGTTAACTGGTGCTTACGTTTTCTGACCTCTTTCCAACCCAGTGAATTGAGGTAAAATCGATCGATGAGTTTTCCAATTGGATTCTTTCCTTCGACAGTGTTGGCATAAACATAGTCCAGTGAGTCCCCAGAGTTAAAGCCGGACTCGAGTCCCAAGTTCATCCCACGACTCCACCGGCCAATGCTACTCATCAGACCCCTTGAAAAGAGGTACTTCATGCGCTTGAAGATCCCTGGTGATTTTGCAATTTTAAAATACTCGTCGACTGTGTGAGACCGGGCAGAAGGTATGACCGTTAACGCCTTTGACCTCGTTTGAGCATAGGTAATTTCCGAAATGAAGTTTCTACACAATTGTGAAATCTCTGATTTATTTTCTTCATGAAAGACCGCGTGTTTCGATTTGGGCAACGAAACGAATCTCTTGATAGGGCTGCTAACTCTTTCGAAAAACAATTTTTGGGGCTTTGATTTTACGACGAAATCCTTACCTGCACTAAGAATTAAAACCGGAGTTTCAAAGTCCTGGGCTCTCGAAAGAATCCACTTCGCTTCGTCTAAGAGAGTAACTAAAACATTTACTCCAATTTTTTTACTGATCATGGGGTCAGAATCATAGGCCTGAGCTTCGGATTCAGAGTTCGTAAGCATAGAGGATTTGACATAGCTTGTGACAAATCCCTTATCTGTAAATTTCATTAAACATTTAAGTGCAAAATGGGCTAGAGGGACGTAGAGCTTGATTGAAAAGGCAGGAGCCCCCAAAATACACCCTACGATTTGAGGATTGTAGCGAATTATCCAGCTTGCTGCCATTACCGCGCCCACACTATTGGCGACAATGATTATGGACTCACTTTTAACTCTATGTTCGGACTTCAGATATTTCACAAATTCATTGAGGTCTTTTACCCAAGCTTGGAAGTTTTCAGCCCATGCCTTGGGTCCTCCAGATAGGCCGTGGCCTCGCAAATCAAAAGAAAAGTGTCTAGTGTTGCTGATATCTAAAGACTCCGCAAAGGGAACAATTCGTTCGGAATGTTCGTGGCCCCTGTGGAGGTGGATAATAGTAGATTCACACCTTTGCGTGTGAACCGTATGTCGGAAGTGGATCTGAGTTCCATCAAAGGACTTAAAATATCCAGTTTGCCAATTCAATATATTCTCCATGTAGGGTGACTAAAATTACAAAAACGGGGCTCGCTAGGGCGAGACTGTCGACTCGGTCCAAAATTCCGCCGTGCCCAGGAATTCCGGAGCCAGAGTTTTTGAGACCCCAAAGGCGCTTAAAAAATGAAAAGTGGAGGTCTCCTGCAATTCCTGCTAAAGAGATAAAGGCGCCAAGCAGGGCAAAACTAAATAAATTTTCAAATTGGTTGATCAAGGCAAAACTAAATACTGAGATCGAAGTGAGTAACATTCCGCCGAGGGCACCCTCTATGGTTTTTGCGGGACTGATTATAGGGGCCAATTTTTTCTTGCCGAAGGTTTTTCCGGAAACATACTGGAAGACATCATTGAGGCCTACAATCAGAAAAAAAAGAATGAGTAAGTCGGTAAAACCTATGGGCCCCATTAAAGAGATCAGATTAAATCCTGAGAGTGTTGAGAGGGAGCTAACTAGATAAAGAACTAAAAGAGGAATACGAGCTGTCTTGTTCATGTATGTGATTCGAGACGAGAAGAAGAAGAGCAAACTCAACCCTGCCACAATTGGAAGGCTGAGCACTTTTAAAACAATGAGGTCTTGCAGATAGAAAGCCACCAAACTCGTCGGAATCAGCCATGGGAGTTTTTTAGAAATGGATTCGGCCGAGAGAATTTCATAGGTTCCCCAGGTAATAAGACTTGTTGTAAAAAACTGAACTGCAAATGGGCCCGAGTAAAAAGTAATCAGGCAAATGAGAATCATGACCCACCAAGAGCGAACCCTGAGTCTATTTTTTAGGGTTTCTGAGGTAGAGTTGAGGCGATGTCTTAACTCTACTGCGATCGTACCGATGGTTGTGGCAGCAAATACGTAAAAGATCGTTTCAGTCACAGGATCTGACCACCAAAGTAATTCGATTGTAGCAAGTGAGAAGTGCCAATAGACACCCAGTCCACAGTACGGATTCGAGCCAAAGTGTTTCTTGGGGCATAAGGGCAGCGATGATACAAAATGAAAAGAAAACGGTACGGTCACTTTTGCTCATGGGCCCTGTTACGGATTTGTATTTAGGAGAATTAGTATCAAAGAGTGACGAAATAAACTCGCTTGTCACCATTAGAATGCCGAAGGCGATCCAGAGAGGCGTAGCCTCTGAAGTATAAAAAGCGAGGGCAAAGACTAAGTAGACGTCGCAAAGATAGTCTGTGAGCTCGTTGAGAAACGCACCCTTTTTACTACTCGATTGAGTTTTTCTCGCAATCATACCGTCGAGAGCGTTGAGCGCCATTCGAATAAAAAATGCCAGAAAGAGCAGCAATGCAAAAGGGCTTGATGGGGGCAGCAGGAATAGAATGGATGTCGTAAGAATGCTGAAGAAAAAGGTACCGAGAGTAATTTGATTGGCAGTAATTCGCCTTGCGACCAAAAGATCTTGTGCTGGAGTCAGGAATTGTTGAAAACGACCTTTTAAACTGTATGTGCTCAGTCCGGCGAACATGACACCCTCCTTGGTGTTTTCGTCGTTTTAGTAACCCTAAAAGTTCACCATGGGCTCGATTTTACTGTCAATCTTCTGTTTGTTGATTGCAGAAGTTTTTCTCCGCACTTTTAATGTTTTGCCCCAAAGTTTTGAAAAACTTCTTAGCGTAAGCCTTAAAAAATAAACGAGAAAACCATTGATTGTTCTGAGTTTCGTATTCACCCTTCCACGTGAGCTGGCGTTTAGACTCAATTTCTGTGATACGAATGAGTGCTCCACCAACAAATGGGTGTTTTCCCTGAATGGCACTATACCGAAACTGCATTCCCTCTTCTATTTCAGAAAGTCGGTATGAATAAAGTTGATCCATAAAGGGGAGTTTGTAGAGTATGTCAATTTGTGCATCTGATTGAATTCCAGTGCCATTAACCTCAGAAAGTGGAGTCGGCCAAAGCCACGTCTTTTTGCTATCGATCATTGATGCCTTAAATTGCTCCCAAAGTAAATTCGCTGGGATACAAGTTTCTACGGTATAACTCATTGGCACCACGACAGTGGATTCTGCTTGGGCGGTGTTGAAGCTCAGTAAAAAGTTAAGGGTTATCAAAAGAGTTTTGGTCATTTCTACTCCTTCTTAGTACGAGTCTCTGGTGGTTTCGATTTACTTTTCGGAGTAGGTTCTTTGACTCGATAATTTTCAATTTTTGCGGGGTTGAGGTCCCCTGGCCACTCTTGGACGGTTCCTGCTTTTTCGTGGAGTTTGAGAAATCGGTTGTACCCCTCACCCGAAATTTGCCAATAACGGGTATCTCCCGTCTTAAATGGAGAATGATCTTTGAAATAGACGTTGAAGCTGTAAACTCTTCCGCCGACAGATAACTTCATATTATCAATTTTGTAGGCGTCTCTCACTTTTTGCATTTCTTCTTTGTTATCATCAACGTGAATTTGTAGGAGTTCCCGCAATGTCACTACACCATTGATTTTCGTGTTATCAAGGAGATCGTCCAGTTCTTTTGGGTGTTTCGTAACATCTGTTGTTTTTTCACTTTTGACTTCGTGGGGGCCCATAGAGGCGTTGGATCCTGAAATGCTTACAGCTGTGATTTTCATTGATGTTTCCTTTTTTAAGTTTTTGGATTTTCCGAACCCTTGGTGGCCCATCAGAGTAACAACTGAGACGGTGATTGGTAGGAGTGAAAGCCTAAAATATCGATTGAGTCTCGAAACAGACATAATTCTAATTTTCCTCTTTTAGCAAATTATCAATAAACCGAGTTCTGAATAAAATGATATTGGTAAATGTAGCTCCACTGAGTGCCAAAAACATATCCCACTGGGTATCCCAAATGTCCCCTTGGGTTCCGAGAAATGCTTCAGCGGCCTCTCCAGTAAGTACGGCGGCCCACCATTCAATGAGCTCATAAAAAGCGCTGAAGGCCAGGGCGATCGAAACAGAGCAGAGTCCCAGCCAAAAACATTTTTTGATTATATTCTTTCTAGTGAATACCTCTAGAACTAAAAGCGCCGGAGTCACTCCTTGCATGAAGTGTCCAAGTCGATCGTAGTGATTTCTTGAAAAGCCCATAAGATCTTGAATCCAGTAGCCCAGTGGAACTTCCGCGTATGTATAGTGACCCCCGACATTGAGAATGATGCAGTGAAGACCAACAACTCCAAAGAGAAGTCCTGAGACCTTCTTTTTTCGATCAAAATAGATAAGGAGCGGGAGACCGATCATTACGGGCAATACTTCGAGAAACCAGGTGAAATAGTCTTTTGGGCCAATTCCTGACCATACGAGACTAGCTAATACCAAAGCGACGAGAGCGATTTTTAGTTTTTTTGCCATGGAGATAGTAGAAATCAAGTTGTTGTAAACTTCAACTAGAGATATGGAAAAACTGATGTGGCAGAAATTTTGTGGGCTTACTTACTGAAATGGTCAGTGTTTTTAGCAAGAATACTTTTAAGGTCCCCAGTTCTCTTTAAATCTCGCAGCCAATTATCGACAAAGCGTTTTAGCTCTTTGTTTTTCGGAAGCAGAATTGCGATATTATGAATTGAATCAGCAAAGGGTTGGTCGCTAAATTTACACAGAACACCTTTGTGCTTTTTTGTTAAGACATCGACTTCGATGGCGTCAGAAATCATGACGTCGACATTCCCGGAAATGATTTCATCAAAGACGGATTTGTTATCGCGATGGACAATGATTTTAGCCTTTTTTACGAACTGTCTGGTAAAAGACTCGTTAGTACCGCCTGGATTGACAATAAACTTTACCGAGGGTCGATCTAAGTTGTCTAGGTTCGTGAATTTTTTGCTGTCTTTACAGCGGCCAAAGGGGAGTTTTCCACCTTTAAAATAGGGGGCCGAAAAATCAGCGAGGAGTTCTCGTTCTTTGGTTTGTGTGATTCCGCTAAGAGCGATATCAAATTTTTTAGATTTAAAGTCTTCCATGAGGCGGGGCCATGACGTCTCAACAATCTGGAGCTTGACCCCAAATTTTTTTGCTAGAAGCCTCATAAGGTCAATATCGATTCCGATATAATCCTTGCCTTCAGACCCCTTGTAGGTAAAGGGTTTGTAGTCTCCGGTGGTACCCACTTTGATCACCTTTTGCGATTTAATTTTTGCTAGTGAATTATCATTTAGTTTTTCAGTGCAACTGGACAAAGTGAAGGTGATAATAAAATAGGCGAGGCCTAAATACAAAAAGCGTGTCAATTGAATCTCCCTGAACCAATTAAAACTTTACCGGTAAGATAAACATTTAAGAGGGCAATATTATCTCGTTTAATTAATTACTTGTTTCAAATAAGAATATTAGCATATCTGTTGAAATGAAAACAATGGTTCGCTAATGTGAGTAAAAAGGTTTTTCGCTACAGAATGGTTATAAAAAGCCTTGAGGAGAAAAGGTATGCGTCTGCGCACGGTATTTTTTTTAATGGTTGGTTGGGCTTTTGTAGTTACTATTGGTTCAGTGGTGGGAATTCAGGCGGCAAAGGCCTGTTCACCAAAGTCTAATTTACATCAATCAAAAATGCACATCGAAGCCATTTTACATGATTTAAGTGAAAACTATAAATTTTTAGACAATGGTGGTATTGGGCAAGTTAAAATGCTCGCTACCAATAAATATCAAGTCTCGGTCCTTCGTGAAGGCAATGTCGATCACTTTGTTTACTCCCTTTCTCTGGGGGCGGACTGCAAGGTCAAAATCTTGGAGAAAAAAGAGAGTACTGAAACTAAGGGGTAGAGCGGGGACCAGAGTTGTACAAGAGTAGGGTGTATTGCTTTTTTAGGCTTCTATCTATGTAAATAAAGCACACCCAGGTCGCGTTTATGGTTCATTCTGCGACCTATATAGTGTCGTGACGCAAGTAAAATACGCAGTTACTTGTCAGTAGGTTCCTGTTGCTGTTGAATTTTCAAAAGCCGTCTTAATGTTGTTAGCATCATTAATTCCATCGGCTGCGTTGATTAAATTGTCGACGAACAGAGTGAGCGTTTGATCAGTCGTTATCGTGACTGCACCTTCAAACTTAATAGTCATGCGATCGTCAGTTTGAAAAGGTGTTCCTCCATCATTGTCATTGTCGATAACTACGCTCGGTTCTCCGCCGTTGAGACAATCTTTTTCTAAATCAAATTCAACTCTTTCGTATTCTCCTGGAGGAACTTGTACTGTGGCAATCTGAGTTCCGGAGGGCGCTAGGGTGACTTGGCCCAGGGTGAGGTCAATATCCGTTGCGATTTCATCAACGGGTTTAAACCTCAGACGTTTAAAACACAATGTGAGACTTGATAGAGCAAAGGCCCCCACTTTTGTGGATGACGCTGAGAAGCTCGCCATTTCTACACTTACGAGAGGGTTACCGGTGGAAGTATTGCTTCCTTTTTTACCGCAACCGCTTGTTAAGGTTGAAAGAGCTATAGTAATTATTAGAAGGGTATTTTTCATTCCTCATCTCCGTTGTTTGAGATCTCACTCACCGGAAAAGCTATAAAGCTTGTGTGATAGACAATATCATTGTCTGACTGGTTATTTTTTAATTTTGAAATTTTGCTGTGGGCCTCTTGTAGTATTTTGCGAACTTGGTCGAACTGTGTTTGAGAGATGGCCAAAGTTTCTCCTGAAATCCATCTTCTTTCGCTTTCGGTCTTGTCGATAGATTGAGTAGCAAGTTGAAACATTTGTTTGTGAAATTCTGTGAGTCCGCTTTTATGTATTTGGGCAAAACAAGTTTGATTTTTTTCTTTTAAGATGAAACGTCCCTCTGAGGATTCTATGATATATTCGTGATCAACTAGGAACTGTACGGCGGACCTGATGTCTTTCTTTGAAACTTTATATTTAAGATGTTTATGAATCCAGTCAGTATCTAGGCTAAACTCTTTAAGGTCGGCAAGCTCTCGAATAACTACGTGATGCCACTTACTGAGGTATTTATAGGAAACAACTTCTTCTAGGTTTTTCTGTTTGTAATTTGAAAATTTCTGCATTTTCTTGATCGCGACAACTCTTTCTTCTTGTGAATCAGAGTCCGAAAGAACTTGGAGGTTTTCTAGGTAGCTCAATTCAGAGGGGCGCAATTGGAGGTAGGGTTTTAATTTTGAGAGCATGTCTTTTGTAAGGTCACGTTTACCATTTAAAACCATAGAGATGTGACTTGGAGCGATCTCTGAGGATTTGGCCAGTTGACGTAAAGAGAGATTGGCTCTCCCTTTTTTAAGATAGGAGAGCCAATCCTTTAGAAATTCGCGATAGTTATGGTACTCATAAATTTCGGGTCGTTTCATGAATTAGCCTTTTTTAGAGGACTCCAGCAATTGATTCTGCTTCATTTTTGAGAGCCTGGCTATCGCCGGGGGTATTAAAGTCATTGAGTGCGTCCAAAATCTGTTGAACATTCAAATTTAGAGTTCCATCACCTGTAATCTCAAGGGTTCCTTCAAATCGAATTGTAATTCGGTCTTGAGAGTCAAAGCTTCCGTTAGAGTTTGTTAACTGAAGGCTGTGGCCACTAGCGCAGTCCGACTCTAAGTCAAATTCGACGCGACGATAGGTGTCTACTGGAACGCTAACATTGCCTAGGAATGTTCCGTTGTTGTCAATACTGACCTCTCCGAGGTCAAAATCGACGTTGTCTTCAGAATTAGCTGGATCCACCTCGTCTTCCATTAATTTTTTAAAGCGAAGGCGCTTGAAGCATGCAGTCAGGTTAGAAACCGCAGCATTTGATGATTCAATTGCGAATAGCTGTCCTAGTAAGGATTTGTGATTTAGGTTCACCTTGCTTTCATTAAAGGTGGTGGTGTATGAACCCCATTGGATGGCGACACTTGCAACTTCATTGTCATCTTGGTTTTCTGTGCTACAGGCCGACACTAAAAGAGTCAGCGTGAGGGCGAGCACTACGTAACTTAAAAGATTCGATTTAAACATTTTAAACTCCTTTGTCGTGTAACCAGTTTCTCAAAGGAATTCCGATTATCATATAAAAACTATTTAATGTGAACATAAAAAGTTATAAAAATTAATATAAAGTAATAATACCAATAGTATAGGGGAATCTTGGGAAGTCCTGTTAACGTTGAAATTCGATAATTTGTGAACATTCTTTAAGGGCCTAGTGGGTCTTTAGAATCAATTGTGCGAGCTTCAGGGGTAGGTTCTGCAAAAGGACGCCTGATCTTCAGCGCCAAATTGGGCCGGGATTTGTAAGATTTGTATCGAAGGGCCATATCGATCGCTCATTTTCGGGTTTTCCCGTAAAAAGGAGGGATGTTTCGCTGTTTACTTGCCGTATTGAGTTTACTGTTTTCTTTTGATGTTAAAGCCCATTGCACGAGTGCGGCTTTTGATTCATGGGGAATTATGGATCAAAGCTACTCCCCAGGGCGAGAGGCTTTTTTATCAACTAACAACTCAGTTGAGCCATCGATCTATGTCTACTCAGACGCTATCTTCCGCAGAGTTCATCAAATGGTGGTCAATGCTGACAAGCATGTCTATATTCAAACCTGGAAATTTGAGCCCAAGACCAAGCCCGCCCTCTATCTTGCGGACGCGATTAGAAAGTTACACGCCAGACGAGTGAGCCAGAGAAAGACTGGAACGGTACATATTTGGCTAATGGTTAATATCATTGCCCTTCAAAATGAGGTCAATGAGCGTGAAAAATTCCAGGACTACCTTGAAGAGCACGGATTGGATCTTCCGGGAATAGAAATTCACTTGGGCTTTTTTAAAGCGAATCTCCTTGGAGCGAATCACGTAAAAACGGTGAGTGCGGATGGTAAGGTTGCCCTGATTACGGGTGCTAACTTTTCATCTAATAACAATGGAAAAGGCTTCTATGATCTGGGATTTGTGGTACGCGGTGAAGTTTTGACCCATGTCGATTACGACTTTGTCCAAACATGGAGATCGAAGGTGAATCGGGCCCATTATCCGGGCGAGTGGAGAGCGGTGGTTCCTTCATCGCTAACGAGCACTTGTCGGCCGATTTTAACGACACGATCTTGGGTGCTTCCAAATCTCACCGATAAAATTAGATCGAACTCCATGAATGCTGCTTTTATAGAGTCGGTTGAAAATGCAAAGAAGACCGTGGATATAATTACGCCCAACTTGAACGTCACTCGTTTTATGACAGCCCTTGCAAGTGCTGCCAACCGAGGGGTTCGCGTTCGAATCATTTTAAGTAAAGGTTTTATTCAGTTTGGTCAGGACTTACCGACCAGGGGTGGGAATAACTCGGTGAGTGTTCGCAGATTCTACGATGCTTTAAAGCCCCACCTCGGTAATAGCACCTGTGATCAATTGCAGGTCCGATGGTTCAGTCAAGATGGCGTCAGTCCCATCAGAGGAACCAATCCCCCCGCTAGCCACGCCAAATTTATGATTGTCGATGATCGAATCGTCTATTTCGGCAGTGCCAATATGGACAATCAAAGTTGGGTTAATTCAAGAGAGCTTGCTCTTTTTGTTGATGATCGCAACCTCGGCAGCCAATGGCGCCACCACTTGTTTGATGATGTGTTCAATAGATCTATTAATGTGGATCAGTGTCGGTAATTTCTTCTCAACCCTCTTGTGGTAGAAGTAGATCCTCTAGAAAAAAAGCGGCAAGTTCGTTTCGATTGGCCAAATTTGCCTTTTTGTAGATAGAGCTCGTTTGAACACGAACCGTTTTTTCTGAAGTCTTTCTCACCTCTGCAATCTCACGAGATGAAAATCCTTTGATGAGTAAAAGTGCGATTTCCTTTTCGCTCTTTGAAAGGTTCCAACTTTCAAACTGTTTCTCAATCTCGACTCCAAGGCCGTTAATGAAATTCGAAGATCTCTTCTTCCAATAATTAAGATCCTCCCTGGCCTGATCCAGAGATGATTTGAGTAGAGTCTTTTGCTTTCGAATCAAATTTAAAAAGAACAGAATGCCAGTCAGGCAGAGAGCGATGATTAGTCCTTCGATAAACGCATGGCGAGTGTCGACCCCTTCGTCAATATCGCTGACAAGATCAAGGGTCGTTAAAAGTGCCACTCCGAAAAGTAAAATGATGCCCAGATAGCGTTCGTAGGGTTTAAGCATATATAACAAACCTCCTAAAACCAATAAATTCAGCCATTTAAGTGCTATGCCCTATTTACCCTATGACCTGAATTCATTACTCTGATTCTGTTTCTAGCAGAGGAGAGTAATTATGTTCGGAAACCTACCACTACACCCAGCTATCGTCCATATTCCTATGGGCTTAACTGTTTTGCTGCCAGTCATAACACTTGTTTTGGGGCTTCTTTATTTTAGGAACTTCATTGGGAAAAAAGGACTCATTGCCGTCTCACTTTTACACCTAATGCTTGGCGCTTCGAGCTACATGGCACTGGAAACAGGTGAGGAAGAAGAAGATAAGGTTGAGCGAGTTGTCAACGAATCCCATATCGAAAGGCATGAGGAAAAGGCCGAAGTATTTATGGTCGCAACCATTGTACTAGGGATTTTTTCGTTAGTGATTTTCATGGTACCGACGGGGATTCTTTTTAACGTGAGTTTAAGCGCGCTGATCGTAGCTCAATTGGGTCTCGGATTTTTAGGCTACCAAGTGGGCCACTCGGGGGGTGAGCTCGTCTACGTTTATGGCGCAGGCCAGGCTTACACAGGCAATAATTTGATGCAGCCGGATTCGGACGCGAAGTCAGGAAATTCCGAGCACGATGAGCACGATGATTAGAAACTCAGACTGTTAAGTAATTACCTATTATTGTAGCCATTCCACGCGGATGGAACTTCGCCGTGGCCGAGGCATCGACCACAGATTCCATCATAATGTTTTTGAGTTGAGGTAATGGTAGTCTTCTCTGTGATTTTCAAATTGTTTCGATACGTGTGTTTGGGGGCGAAGCGAGTTTCAATGGCCCTTTGTGAAACCGAATAGCCCTTCCCCTTGCAAACGGGGCACTGATGGATGGAACGATTTGTAAGGTTTGGATGGGCGGCGATAACATCTACGAATTTCGACTCTTCTTTCATTTTAGGAGAAAGTGTTATTAGGCCCATTTTAGTTTTTATGAGGTAACTGGGTTGTACTAAATCAACGGGGAGTTGAATTGGTTTAAGAGTTTTTCCATTGCAAACCACGGTACCTGAAAGGTGTTTGTAAATAGGCTTTCTGCACTGCTGAGTTGCCATAAGGTGTTCATTTATTTGTGCGTTTCTTTTCTTTGCGATTTCAGCACTTATTTTTTGGTTACGTGCTGTTTCTTTAGCCCGACGGGCCGCTGTTTTCTGAGCTCTTTGAGAGCTTAGTTGCTCCACGAGTTTTCTTGTTCCTTTACTTTCCTCGTCCATTTCTTTTAAGGCTTTGGCGACCGTGACTTTGTTGATATTTTTATGACAACCATAATCTTTGTCGTAGGTTGCAGCATGGATGGCAGCTCTCCATTTTTCGTCGGGATAAGCATACTCAGGAAATTTCACACCTAGATTTTTGAGATCATCATAGGTTCTAATTCCCCGCTTTAATCCCATTTTTACCCCATCGATGATTTCAAAATACTTATCTGGAATTTCTCCCAGTCGAGGGCCCGCTGAATAATACTTGGGATTGTAAAAGGGTCCTGTTTTGGAATCGTAATACCATCCCTCAGAGCCATCATGACTGACAAACACGGTTCTTCCGGCCACGGTCTTTTCAATGCATTTGACGGGAGCTGTTCTCTTTACGAAAACACTTTTCTTTATATCTAGCCCCTGTTTTTTGGGTTGTGGGGACTTCTTTGTTCGAAGGCTCGGATCCACACAGGATATGAGAATTAGGGGGAGTAAAAATACAATCCAATAAGCCTTAGGGCGCATAGAGATACCTCTTCTTTATAACAAAGTTTAATCGATAGAAGGGATACGTCAATAAGGACTCTTTGATATTCTCGACTCGAATACCACAAATAACACCCTCAATGAGGGGCCGGGTTGGATTCACCTTGGGAGCCTCTGCAATGTAAGTCTTAAAATAAAGCAAAAAAATGGTTCAGATTGCGACTTTAAAGAAAAGAGCCATGAGTTTTTTTAAAAACAGAACTTTTTGTCATTTCAAGTGTTTTACCTTACGAAATCGAAAAAATTTAATGATTAGCACGGAATGGGTGGGTCAATGAAAAAAAATATGATGCGGTTATTGCGAGTCCTCATTTGTACTCTAGCGATTGGTCAGTATTCTCATGCAGTAGACTATAAATTTAATATTTTCGTATCTTCAGAAGGAAATGACATTGCGAGAGGACGTAAGTTCGATCCCATTGCCACACTTTCCGAAGCACAAAAAAGAGCTGATCAATATATAGGTCAGTTTGATCCTAATGGGGAAAATAAAAATGATTCGATCTATATTAATATATTCGCTGCCGGAGTTTTCGAATGTCAAACATTCCAATGGAAGCACTCTCATCAAAATGTTCATTTGAAAATAACGAATTTACCAGGAAAGGTAGCCGAATTTAATGGGCATCGTCAGGGCTGTTATGATGTTAGAGAAATTAAATTTTTTACTGCCTACGGAAAGTCCTCAGATTACAAAGCTTATAAAGGGTACTCCGGATTTGGAACAATAAAGATTCAAGGTTTGTCCATAAAACACTATGGTACAGGAATCAATATTTCTGCGTGGCCCGATATAAAGCCAGGAAAAATTGAAATATCAAAAAATGAATTTTACAAGATTGGAGAAATCGTAAGTCCAGGGAATTGGTCGCCTCGATTTTCAGCTATTGAATTAGACAATATCGATGGTGCCGAAGTATTAGATAATCGATTTATTAAGGTGGCAAATCTCGTTGAAACCGCCCTAATGCATGCTGTATATTTCAAGAGCTCTGATTTCGGTGTAGTCAAGGGTAATCATTTTGAGAATGTTTCGGGTCCGCCATTGAAGTTTCGAAATGGGTCCGACAAGGCAACTGTTGAAGGAAATCATTTTTTGCGTGGAGAGTACTCAACTCACTACTATCCAATTCAAAATTGGTACGATAATTGGTGGTTGAGCGATGCCGAAGCTGGAGAGGATCGAGAACTTCCTTCAATCGATATAAAAGTAGATAACAACACCTATGGGGGAGGTTACCTAGATTTCCCGATCAATTACGAATATAATTACAGAAGGTCAATTTGTGTAAATCGGATTGTTGCTACACCAGATATTTTGCCGGAAAGTTACATAGAGGCAGCGAATTCTTATAATACAAACCGACGCTTTTTCATACGAGGCCAATCAGTTTACGGAGTCCATTGGGCTCAGCTGAACTGTTCAGAATTTAACGGTACCTCTCCGGATGATCTCAATTATTAAAAAGACTTTTTGTTAATAACAAATAGAGAGGGATCTGAGAAAAGAGAGCGGTTTCTTGAGCCCTCTGAAGATCCTCATTCGAGTAATTTCAACCAGAGTTGATGGACGATAAAATCAATCCAAAGCATTTCAAATTTTACTCAAATTTCTATCGCAAAAAGAGTGGTCTTTACTCTTGCCAAAGAAATTTGATCGATTAAATCTGGCCCACCAATTGAATTGTCACCAAACAATAATATTTTATTTTGTTTAGGAAGTTCTCTATGGCAATAAAACCTTTTTCATTGGTTTCAGTACTATTTTTGAACACATTTTGCGCGGTCCTCTGCAGTCATTCCATGGCCCAGACAATCCTGCCCTCCCGCTGTGAAGCTGCAGTCGGAAATCAGTTAACCGTTGAACGAAATAACTCGAGTGCAATATCTTCTATGGGGATGCAAATAAAGCGTACCCCCTATCAAGCACCCGTTTTTAGACCGAACGGAACCGCTGTTCCTATGGGCAATCACGTGGGCACATCTCATTCCACAGACAAGTTAATTTATGTCTATGCAGGGCGAGGAATCCTCAAATTCGCTGATCGCGAATTTGAAATTCAAAAAGGAAGTATTATTTTTATTCCCGCTGGAAACTCCTATCGATATGATTCAACAGGTGAAGAACTCGTAACCATGGAAACCTATAATAGTCCCTTGGACGAGATTTACGACTACACAAGGGCGTGGACTAAAAGTCCAAGAGCTCCTCTTGTCACACAATACGAGACCCTAGAGCCTTGGTCAGAATGGCAAAGTGGGAACCCCGTTCTTACTCGCTTTGCAGTTAAGAGTGCTGGCGACTATAAAGAGACTTCTATGATTTTTGGTTTTGCGAAAATCCCTCCTGGAAAGGAATTAAAGCGCCACAGACACCCAGATGATCATGATGAAGCTTATTATATTCTCGAGGGTGAGGCGACGAGTTTTATTAATGATCAGGAGTATAAACTTCCAGCGGGGCAGGGTCTCTACATCGAAGGTGGAGCCTATCACCAGACTCAGAATAGGGGCGACAAAGACCTCATTTTCTTTTTTGTTTTTACGAACGAAAAAGAGTTTAGTAATGTCGAATATATTATCGAGGCCAATTAAATCCCGGACGGAAGTTCCCAAAACCAAAAAGCCGACGATTCCGTTGGCTTTTTTTTGGTTCGGGGAGACAGAACCGATCCCTGGGACCGTCGATTAAACCGACAGTGTCTTCAGGCAGATTCGATCCCTGGGATCGTCCTACCTTCTCTAGTATGAATACCTATTCGTAACAATCTTCTTAATCCTCAAGAGTCAAACACTTTATATCCCGACCTTAGTTCGGCTCTTTTAACCTACTTTGGAAAAATTAGTGCAAATTGGACTTTTTCAAATAGGGCAAATCCCTTTTAGTTTGGTCGAAAGACTGAGTTGCCTTTGGGCACCTTGAAACCAATTCGATTTGTTAGCCTTGACTTAAATAGTGATTTTTTCTTTCTTCGTCTCCTCGTATCTTATTGTTGTTAATATCAATTTACACAAATTAGACATATCAAAGTGAACATATGGCTCTTGGTTCGTCAAAGAGGAGTGGGAAGCATGAACGGCATAAAGCTAGTTAAATCTCTAATTTTACTTTTATTATTTTCGTCGATGGTCAGTTGTTCCACCACAGGTTTTCCCGGTGGCGCAAAGTTAACTCCTAGAACCACAACTCTTTGTAAAGTTTGTGAAATTCAAAAAAAGGTTGATGGCAAGATAATAAAAGGAGTCTATGATCGCGAAAAAGGCGAGATGGTTGTTCCATTTGGCGAAAAATTTTACTATTCGATACGGAAACACCCTTACAATGTACTAGTATCTGTTCCTGGAAAAATTATTTATACAGTAGAAAACGGCAAGGTGCTTGAGCCCTATAAAGTCTATGAAACTCCTTTAAAAAAGAACCTTCCCTTTTATCGGCCCATAGTGAGAAGGAAAGCTGGCGCAGACGGAAACATGATCTCTTATATGAATATGTTGTTCTATTCAGCAGGAACGAAAAAGTACAAAGTAGTGAGTATGGAAGGTAAGTTACTCGTTCCTGAGCTAACGTTCTCAGAAAAAGAACTTGAAAAAGGACGTGCAAAACGATTTGTTGCTTTCCCGCCGGGAGAAGACACTTTTTTTTCAATGATCACAGGGGATGGAAGAATTATTGGGCATTCGGGATCTGATGTAACAGGCCTTCTTCTCTCGCCTATAGATGGATTTATCATCTCCAGACATAAGGTTGGTCAAAAAGAGCTTTGGGGGTTAATGAACATCGATGGCACATTATTGGTTGATCCTAAGTATACAGAAATTGAAGTTTTGAGAGCGGGGCGAGCTAAAAGAGATGTTTTTCTTCTAACCTCGAATGATGGATACGAAATATGGGGAGAGTATTACTCAGATTTTCAAAATTTTGGAAATGGAAAGACCAAGGATCAAGCAATCGCAAATGCCGCCCCAGTATTTAACGGAATCGACGCATCTAATGATAAGCGTAGTCGGGAATGGATGGCGAACTTACACACCCGAAAAGTCAAAAAAGCAGAAATCGATTCATGGAAGAAAAAGGCTGAAGATAAGGAGTTATCTAAAAAGAGTATCTACGAGCTTTGGAAAATGAAAAAGCAATGTGTATGGGCCAAGGCTCCCAAAACTTCTTGCGATAAATTCCAGGTGGCAATTGATGCGAAAAACTCTGGCGGTGGATCTAGCGGTTCATACGCTGGTAAGAACGGCGGAGTGAATTACAACAAAGCTCAATTTAGCATTAGCAATCAACACTCCATCAGCCGAATGAAAGCAAATACTCGTAGACTTCGAGGCCGATAAACCAATCTGCTCTCCGAGTAGACTCGATCCCTGGGACCGTCCTACCATCGCAGGTCTAATCATAGCTCCAAACAAAAAAAGCTTTTATCGCTAACCACTTCGTGGTCATCAATAAAAGCTTAATTGGTCGGGCGACCCAAACAATACGAGAACACAATTATCTCCCCGTAATCCTTGAAGTTCGTCCGACGCCCAACTGCCCTAAAACGATCTATGTTCCCCAAAAGACCGAGAAATTGCAGGTTTATCTTGAAAAGACGATAGCGGCGGGCCGATCCACAAGTCAAATCGCTGATGAGATTGGAGCCTCAAAAACCTGGGTAATTGAGACTCTTCAGCGGTATGAAATCGAGATCCCAAAAACGGGCCGCATGACCAATCCAGACAATTACCGCCACCACACACCTCCGTTTGGCATGAAGGTCAGAGGCGGAAAGCTGATCCCCGAGCCGAAGCAGCAGAAGGTGTGCAAAGAAATTGTGAACTTGAGAAATATTGAAGGGCTGAGCTTTAACGCAATCGCTAAAGAACTCAGAGAGAAGATGCGTCCCAATGCTTCGGGCACTCACTATTGGGACCACAAAGGTGTGAAGAAAATTTTTGATAGATGGAAAGACAAATTTTAATGGGAGGAATCCAAATGGATAGAATCGTCAATATTTTGATAGCTGTGCTGTTTACTGTGGCCACCGGCTACACTGTCAACAAGTTGATATTTGAAGTGAAGAAGACCGCACTCACCAGAGTGAAACACGGATTGTCGAGCTCTGAAGAATTTGCTCAGAAGTTAACAGATTTCCGCCTTCCCTTCTAAGTGGCTGTATTGACTGAGTTAATCTAAGCGCCTCAAGATCAATCGCAATCCTTGAAAAGATAGTACTATTTATTTAATAGTACTATCCAACAAGGAGATTTTTATGGACAAACAAGAGGCCATGGCCAAAGTACAAGAGTTTCAAGACATTATTAATAGTAGTAACCGAATTTTTATTTCTTCAAAACAAATGCTCTGGATTGGAATCGGGTTGCTTTTGGTTCCTGTAGTAGAGTTGATGACCGATCATTTTACCTTTGGATTTGAGATCAGTGAGACCGTCACTTCATTTCTACCAGGGCTGAAAGCGGTATTCTATGGCTTAGTATTTTGGGGAATAGGGAAACTGTTTCCAGATAAATATCTAGATAAAGTGAACCCCTTAATTAGGAAGACCTTTGGAGTTCAAGTTCCTTTTGTGGCAGCAATTTTAGCTATTGGACTAGGGTTGGGCTTTACGAAAAACGGAGAGCTTGTTTATCCAACGGTGTTTGTTCTGTTGGGGATTTTCTGTAACCTACTGGGACGATTTTCGAACAAATCTTTAACTCTAGTTTCTTGGCTCTATATTATCGCTGGTCCACTATTTATGTACCTTCTCCAGTTCGAGATTCCAAATTTGTGGGTTTACTTTATGGTCTTTCATTCATTCACCTGCATCTACATCGGCCTCTACACCAAACGACTAGAGGCCGAATAATGGGTACGGAAATAGACGAAGTCATCCACCAACCTATTCGAACAAGAATAATGGCTTTTTTAGGCAATGCTGGAGAAACTAACTACACAGACTTAAAGAAGTCTCTTGAAATCACCGACGGACATATGAGTACACATATGAAAAAGCTCATAGAAGCTGAGTACGTGGTTGCCAAAAAGGAATTTGTGAACCAGAAGCCCAATACAACTTACAAGCTGTCGAGACTTGGAAGGGCTAGGTTAAATAAATATCTAGAGTCACTAAAGGCATTAATCCAAGGGTAATAGGTTTGGGTAAAGTTACGGGTAAATCAACCCACCTCTATCGTCAAAGCTTGTGCCCTCGGCCCAAGTAATTTCCCATATGTTTCCCTCGGGATCTTTGAATCCTCCGGAGCGTCCACCCCAAGCAGTATCTTTTGCTTCGCTAACATCGGTAGCCCCTGCTTTTTGAGCCGTCTCAATTGCTGCATCTACGAGATCAGCGCTTTCGACATTTATCGCCAGCATGACACCATTGAAACTTTGAGATTCTTTTATTAGTCCACACTTCTCAAAATTACTCGATAGCCACAATGCTAGAATGGCGCCTCCCGTCCGGTAGGCAATATACCCTTCGTTGCTTCCTTTTGAACGCTCCCACCCAAGCTTGTCGTAGAATGTGCTCATTTTTTTGAGATCTGATACAGCCAATGTGACCAAGTTTAGTCGAGCTGGAATTTTTGACATTGAAATTCTCCTCGTTGGCTCCGTAGAGCGATCCAATCACAGCTAGAATAAGAATTGTGAAAAAGACTATTCTAAGCACTCAATCGATCAAAATTTCTAAATTTGATTAGGTTGTTAATTGCCAAATGAGAGGACCACTCTTTTGAAGCAGTCTTCCAATCATCACTATAGTTACCTCCCCAGTCCCAAAAGGGCGACCAAGACCCATCTTGTTTTTGAGTTTCAATCTCAAAATCTAAGTTCTCGTTCACGTGCTCTTCTAGAAGCGGATATAAAATTGAATCGGGATGATCACAGAGCCAGAGGGGTCTGGCCGAGTAATCACTCCACTTGGTTTTGTCCTTTTCAACGATTGAATCAGCTGCATTCATCAGCAACGGACGAATTTCATCGACATACTTTTCATCTAAGTTCTTCGATTGAGCCAGAGCGAGATAGCACATCAAATCGTGCATTTGAAACGCATCTTTCGTCTCAACGGCCTCTGTCAGGTAAGAACGCAGTCTTTCAAGCAAGTTACCCAAAATTTCAGCAGGCACTAGCTGCTTGTAATTCAACAAGAGGCCTGTGATCTCTGCTGATGGATTCGCAAAACATCCACGAAACGATGAGGCAATGTCATCTCCTCCCCACCAAGGAGCATGAGGACTGTCTTGTCCGCCCTCAGGAGCTATAATCCATCGCCAATTCTCCCGGTCCACTGTCTTCAAGAGGTAAGAGATTGTCCTTTCCAAGACCGGAGAATCTGGACTTACGCCAACCTCAACCATAGTTCTCAGGGCTACAGATGTGGTCAAGGCTGATGACAGAGGAGTCCGAAGATCTGGCTCCAAAGCATTCCCAAAGCCTCCATCTTTATTCTGAAACTTTACCAGCTCACCAATCACAGGATTTATTTCCGCTGCTCCAAAATGAAAATCGAATAGCCTCTGTTCAAGTGGTCGGCCCTCACGAAAAATAAATTCTTCTGCTCTATCAAACAGATCTCTTTGTAGCGTTCTCATTTTAAACCTCCGGGCAAAACCTTTGATACCTCCATGAACTAGCCCCTGTTCCTTTCATGGAGGATTTGATTCAGAAGTTGTTCACTAAAATAAATTGGCTGTATTAAATTAATAATATTCTGTTTTTTTCAGTTCATGCCTAAAATTACCTTGATAAAAATTTGAGTTATCGCTACAATCGAATTCAAAATCGGTATGGATACGATACAGTTTGCTTATTTACGTCAAATTCTCTTAATGAATTTTTTTTCTGAAAACCATCTAGTTACTGGAGAGTAGTCAATTGCTAAAATATGGAATTTGGAGAAAAACACTCTTTACTTTTATGATATTTATAACTTCAGTTGCGATTGTCGAAATAGTTTTGACTATCTTTGGTATGCTGATCCTTAAGATAGACGATGATTTAAATTCAACACATTGGTCTTCTGAAGAGGGATTGAATATTTTAGCTATCGGAGAATCTACAACAACTAATTTTTTTGCGAAAGGGCAGCTCCATCCTAGTTGGTCTAATTTGCTACAAGAGCGGTTTAAAAGAGAAAAGCTTCCTATAAATATTTTTACAGAAGCAAAAGCAGGAACGAATTCTGCAGAAATCCTAAAAAATCTTTCCATGTGGTTAGATAAGTATAATCCTGACGTTGTAATATCAATGATTGGAATTAATGACTCGTATTTGATTTCTCATTTTTCGTTTCACACAGAATTTTGTCAAAATTTGTCATTGAAAGTTTTAAAAGTAGTTTGTTGGTTTCGAGACTATTTTAAAGAATTTAATAGTCCGAGTATAATCGAAAAAAGTTTTTCCAAATCTATAAATAAAAAAGTATGGAAAATAGCCGAATTATTTAGATTCAAAGAATATAGTTTGATAGATAAAGAGCTTGAAAATTTGAGTCGAGAAGAAAAGGCCTATCTGCAAATGCGATTGACCTCCAATTGCACTATAAATACCACTCCATCGCTTCCAGATTTAGAATTTTGTATAAAACACATCATGTCTGCTTATAGGACTTTTCCGAATGAGAATAGGATCATTCAAAATTACTTTTATGTGATTCATCGATTTAGATTTATCGAGCCTGGACGTCACAAATATTTAAGAAAGGAGCTGTTAGATAAAATATTTGAATCTCCTCCTTCTTATTTAGATTCGGTTACACTGTCTCTGATTATCAATAGAGAGAACTTAAATTATTACGGACTTAAGTTTAAGTCATTGATCGACAAATATGGCTACCTTAGGGAGAAGCAGTTTTTACAAAACAAAGTTTATGCGAATTTAAAGAAAATACATTCTACGATTGTTAAAAAGGGTGCTGTTCACGTTCTAATGAGTTATCCGACGACAAGCCTTACAGAGCATCTTGGACGATTTGATCTTAACACTTCTGATGAAAGACATAATATTCGTTTTGTTGAAAATCGAGAAAACTTTTCTGAAGCTTTGACTAGAATAGCTTACGATGAGCTTTTTGTGGATCGCTTTGCTGGTAGTTGGGGACATACTTCTTTGTTGGGTTCCGAGCTAATTGCAGATAATTTGTACCCATTGGTTTTAGAAATTTATGAGAGTCTCATAAAAGAAAGAAGTAAGGAGAAGGGAAATTAATGGTTATACTCTTGAATATCTTTCGATTCGCAAAGACCAGATACAGAATTATTTGATTCCCACCGTACTTTTTGGATTTTATTTGCTAAACCTTCCTTAGAAGTATAATTTACTATTCATGCGTACTATCTGCCCAGATAAATTTATCCTAAACAAGAACCTACAAGTACTTTTTCCCTCAACATTGTTGGGTATCTCGACTTGCCTTTTTACAAATTCCTGCCAGAGTTTCGGAATAACCTCGTGGTTGTTTGGGTTTTCATCAAAAACTCCTCGAAATGGTTCCACAAAACCAACGAGCTTCAATTCTCTTGCGTCTTCAATTACAGGTGTCATGTCTAATCGCTCCTTTAAATGTCGTAAAAATTCGTTTGTTAACTGGAATTTATGCATAAACATTTTAGGATCTCGATTTTTTCTGAACTTGGCAGGAGTCGTCTCAAAGTGACTTTTAAAAGACCGCGTAAAAGCTTCCTGGCTTTCAAACCCATAATCAATGGCCAAATGAATTATAGGTCGATCGGATTCTACCAACTCCAATGCTGCCTGACTGATCCGCCTCTTTCTTATATAGTCACCTAAAGAGTCCCCGGTTACCCCTTTAAAAATCCGTTGGAAATACCATTTCGAAACTCCGGTCGCTTTACAAACGGAGGTAATGTCAAGATCATAACCTTTGATGTGTTCTTCAACATATGAAATAGCTGTTTCCACTGATCTTAAATAGCTCAAGTCGATCTCCTCAAAAGGAATTTACGCTGTGATGAAGAGTTGTTTTTGATAATTTGTGCCGTTATTTGATATTTCCCGTGGTCTAAACATGCGCCTCAAGAATTTTCATGATTGCCAGCTGATGTTGATATTTCTCAAACCCATCGGAGTACGACCAAATTACACTCAATCCCATGTGGACAAAGGCAAACTTGAGGACTCTTCCCAAGTCAAAGTCTAAGGTCTTTGCGAAGTACTCGGCCCTCTCGAGACACATCTCTTCCGATTCAGAAATCTCAGGATAGTGCCAAGGGTTCTTGAGAATCGTCGCGATCTCATAAGCTGGATCGCCGATATACCCCTTGGGATCGAAACAGACATACTCGCCATTAGAGCGTCTGAGTACATTTTCGTGGTGCAAATCTCCATGCAAAATGACCATCTCTCCGGACGAGCTTATCAGCTCCTCGGCGATTCTTTTTGCTTTCTCAAACATTGGCTGAAGCTGCTCGGCCACATCAAATTGAAGGAGAGGCTTTATGATCTCATTTGTACTTCTAACCGGCTCGGACAACAGGCCTAGATCTACACTGTGGATCTTCTCAATAATTCCACAAAATATTTCACTAGCTTGGCTCTCTTGCCTTGAAGCAGAAAACGAATACAGATTTGGCTCCTCAAGTTTTTCCATGAGAAGAGCTTTTTCGAGGTGATCGACAACTTTTACGGCTCCATTTCCATTCCAAGCGTTCAATACTGAAATCGACCCCTTTTCGTCTTCCCAGCCCAGGTCTGAGTAAAGCTTCAAAACGAGGAGCTCGGAACCTCCCTCGACCTCAAAGACTTCACAGGTGGGAGTTTGAGTAATTCTCTTTGTGATTTTAAGGGACCATTTAGAAGCTAGGCTATCGATATCACAGAGTTTTCTCACAATGGTTTCCAGTCAGCTTTCATATTCAACTAAATCTCCTTTTAAAAGTTCCGGACTTTGAGGAGATGAGTTATCAATTACTAAGTCGGCAAAAGATATTGGGTCGCAATCACTAAAATACAATTTCTGGCCAGGGATATATCTTTTAAGATATTTTTCTCTTGTCTGCTTTCCCCCTCCCAATAAATGAGAGTCCCTCTTTAAGCCTCTCTCCAATGATAGCTCGAATGGTATATCAACAAATATTTTAAAGTCCCAATAGTCTCTCAATTGTGGACGAAAAAGAAACACACCTTCGAATAAGATGACTGTCCCAGGTTCAATATGCACAAACTCTTCTCCGACCTCAGAGTCACTTTTCCAGTCAAACTTTGCTTTTGGTAGTTCAAGTGGAAGCTTATCTGATTTTATCGGGCCAAAGAAATTATTGGTCAAAAAATCATAATCAAAAGAGTCCTGATAATAGCCCTCGGGCGAAAGATTCCCCTGTCGAACTCTGTATTCTCTTGGATTATGAAATCCATCTATAGAAGCTCTCTTGACATCGACTCCTAGCTCCTTGAGAAACGGTACGAGCTCGTCTGCTAAAGTTGTCTTTCCTGCGCCATCAATTCCATCTACTCCGACCAACAGTACGTCATTCGAGACTCGGGACGCTAGAGCCTTTGATAAAGTTCTAAGTAAATTGTCTCTATCCATCTTCAATACCCATACAAGTTAAAGAGCAGAGCTTCCTAATGGAAGACAATGCTGTTTTTAAAAAAATCACTCACGCGGTAGTGACGATCCTTACTCAAAATTGAGTCGTCACTCGCGTCTTTCAGATCAAGTAAACCAAGCGGTAGGCAAAACCGATTTAAAAACCGAGTTTCAAAGCAGTCTATGATTTCTTTCTCCGGGCCAAAGTAGCCCCGAGCCTCGTTGACCAGCGCGGGAAACGCCTCAAGATATAATTTCCCCAATTCATCACTATGAATCCAGTCTTGTGCTTTCTTGTGGAGTAAATAAATATTGAAGATCGCACTTGATTGAATAAGCATCAGCTCAGAGTAGGCATCAGTGTATCCCCAGTTCCACTTATTGAACAATGGGTCTAGGATCAGGCTAAAAAGGCTTCTTTTATCATTTTGACTGAGGATCTTTTCACCCTTCTTTGTGACTGAGAACTTGTTGCTTCTTTTTTTGAGTAACCCAGCCATATCGAGAAGGTGCTTCAATCTTGTCAGCTCTGGCAAATCATCTTCTTTGTTGGGCTTAAATGAAAAGCGACTGTTCGAGAAAAACTCGGAGTATACTTCGAGAACCAGTGATCTTGGGAAATTTCCTTTTTGAGTCGCTTTAAGCTGTTTCTTTTCGTGAATCTTTTCCAGCAAGAACAGGGCGTGTTGAACGAGAGGCACGTTATCGAGGTCTTTGTTTGAATCGATCTTTATGGTGAAGATCTCATTGTCTGGCCTAAATGGTGTGTAAAGAATATTATGCATATCCGCCGGACTCAATCCGAGAAAAGGAGCCTTCGCCATATTGTTCTGATTGAACGTCACTCGGTTGAGTTCTTCATTGAGATCTTCGAGAGTCAGGTCGTCTTGGCCCTCGACTCTCATTTTGACCATTTCCAAAATATCCTTTGGGCTCTTTAAGCCATCGCCTTGAAATTGATTACTAGGGAACTGAACGACGTTGTAAGATTCTTTCAGCTTTGCCTCCGTGACCTTTAGAGCAAACTGAGAACTCTCAATCAGATCGATATCTCCGATCTCTTTCCTCATTTCTAAAGCGTCCTCAAAACACTGAAAAGCCTCTTCGTATTCTCCCAAATCAAAGTAGTACTTGCCCAGGTGTTGAACAGTAAAATGCAGGTAATCTGCCACTTCCTTGTTGTCTTCACACATTTCCATGATGTCCAAAAACATCTCTCGCGCTACATCATAGTTTCCTTGCCATTGAAAAACATGGGCAAGCCTTATTCCGTTGGCGACCCACAACTCAATTCCGAGGTCATTTCTTCCAATGAGTTCCAAGGCTTCACCAAGAAACTCTTGAGCCTCGTCAAGCTCTCCAATCATTCTAGAAAATGAGCCGAGCTTTTCCAGAATCTTCACTCGGCCCACAGGATCTTTGACTGCTTTTAACTTGCTCATTTGACTTTGAATAAACTTGCGCACGTCCTTAGGGTTCTCGGGGACGTCACGTAAATTTTCGTCGAATGAATAGTTGAGGTTATAGCCCATGTACCTCTTGCTTTAAACTCCCATTGTCATTCATAGAGTTTCAGCCCTTCTACGGAAAACACATTCCCACGATTTAAAATCATTTTTTAAGCCAAACTTTGACGATCTTATTTCAAGGACTTCAAAATAAGGCTCTACCAATGAAACAACTTTTGTTGCTGACAATCTCGGAAACCCAAATTCTCTTCTTTCATCTAGATCTTCGAGGGTGTCGGCATTTCCAGAGATGCTTACCCAGATTGATCCTGGTTCTAGTATCGAAGATGCTTTTTCTACGAAAGCCTCTAGGCCGTGATCAGTATTGAAACTATGCAAACACCCTTTATCAAATAAGACGTCATATCTTTGATCGATGGTATCATCTATAAAATTGACGACTTCAAATTCAAGACTTGGCGATTTAATAGGCATTCTGCTTCTCGCTAATTGGATCGCCTCACTTGAAATATCGGTAGCGGTGACAGAGAATCCTTGCTGAGCAAGCCAAATTGCATTTGTGCCTAACCCGCACCCTACCTCCATGAGGCTTGATCCGGGTTGAAGATATTCGCTAGCAATTCGAGCGAGCCCTGGACAGGGTCCATCTTCTTCCCACGGAGTATCTCCATCTTTAAATCTACTGTCCCAATCTGTAGTCCATTGATCCGTCATAATTCTTTTCTCCAGTCTCTAGGTGCATCAAGTTTGTAGCCGTCAAAAAGTGGGCCACCAAATGGTGCGAGTATGCTCTCAACAAGAACAATAATTCCCGATGTACTACTATCCCCAAAGGCCGACTGGAACCTTCTATCGAAATCCTTGAAAAATTCAGGATATTCTGACTTTAGTTGCCTAATAATACCTTTATTTGAGCCTGACCACTTGCCGGAACTCCTCAGGTAAAAATTCGCTACTTTTGGGTATAGCGCACAGAGGGTGGCCATTTTCTCTGACGAGTCTCTTGGTTCTCTCAGGTCATCTAACAAGTCTGTCAGTTCGTACCTTGCTCTATCAACGAGATTTTTGTCCCACGCTGGAGGACCTTTTAAAAGAACCTCTTGAGCGAGCTGTCTAAGCTCTTCGACCATCATAGAAGCCTCAGGGATTGGTTCAGAATATAGAACCATATTCATTAACGAAGGCGCTCCACTCTTGGCATCTACCTCCTCAAAAAAATACTTCAATGTTTCTGAATCGTGGACAAAAGCTTCAATGGGCCATTCATCAAAGATAAATGATTCTCGGTAGGCTTGATCAAGTTTGCCATAAATAACAACTATGTCTAAATCTGAGTAAAAAGTGCCTTCACCATTAACGACAGATCCCGCCAAGAATGCGATATTTGCTCCCTTGTATCGAGTTTTCATCAATTTTTCTGCGACTTCACGAGGTCTTGGTCTAGTCATTTTTAGCCTCCAAAGCAGTCTTTAACTCGCTCAAAAGACCCTTGCGAAGAGCATCTGTGAGTTGAACAATCTCGTTCTCTAGACTCTTGCTGGCATAGTATGGCATCTCCAAGACAGGCAGAAGGCTTTGTCGCAAGTGTATCTTGGCTCTCAGCTCTTCGGTGTCTCCAAACGGTTCGAGTGCTTCATTTAGTATCTCAGGATCTCTCAAACCCACGAAATCAATCGACTCGTCGTAAATACCATAATCACCAAAATCGATAACCCTAATCGATCCAGACTCCTTATCGAATAGAATGTTCCAGAAACCTAAGTCTCCATGAGAACATTCTCCCTTGAAACCGAGGCTCTTCATTCTGATTTCATATTCACCAGTCATGAAATTGTCGAGAGCCTCATATTCCTCTATGGACAGAACTCTAGCCCAATGGGGTTTTCCAAGTTCATATTTCTCTAAGTACTCAGAGATTTCTTTATCAAGTGCCATGTCGTGACCCATGCGAAGGTTCTTCTCTCTCAAAGTTTTGATGAACCGTCCGATTGCCTGCCCAATAAGTTTCTTATCGTCACTCTCAATATTCTGAAACTTTAAGACATCACCTTTAACACCGTAATAGGCAAGATAGCGATAGTCATTGCCAACTTCTAACACCTCCGGAACTTGCACGGGTAGATCAACAGACGCCAATGCTCTCAAAATCTCTATTTCTACTTCGTACTCTTTTTTGACATCTTGGTATCTCGGGAACTTACAAACCAGCTCGCCCTGTCTCGCTAAATACACTCGGCTGGTCCATCCAGATTCTATGAGAAGGAGTCTTTCTTCTGAAGGGACTTTAAGCACTGACCTCGCTAGGTTTTTCTCCGCCTCTAATTCAATTAAGTCAGAAGTCTCTTTCACAGCTCTTTCCTCATTTTAAAACATGACATTTTAGCACCTGAACTCAAAGTATGCTCACCTCGCTCTACTACCGAATATCCATGCTTTAAGTAAAATCTCTCGGCTGTTACAGATGAATCCATCGAGAGGCTCTTCAAGCCTCTTGCTCTTGCAATTGACTCTAGCCGAGAGAGAATTCTTGAGCCTACTCCGAGGCCACCAAATTGGTCTTTTACATAAACGGCTCGAAGCTCTGAATCTTTATCCACGATGGACCCGAATCCACAAATCACTCCATCAGAAATTGCAACGACCGTTGTTTCTTCAAGAAAAGAGCTCTCAAGATATTGATTGACCCTTTCCTCATTGACTTCTGGAGACCACGAACGGGCTACCTCTATACCGTAATCAGAAATAGCAATTTTGTGAACAGAGTCGTGGTGTGCTTCAAGAATGCATCTGGCATCAGACTCAGTGGCCATTCTGACTTCAAACATCTTAGGCTTTGCTGGTGAACTGCCGTATTCTTGGGATAACTTTGAATAGACAGCCATGTTTCTATGTTCACCACTCTCAAATGCCGATTCTCTTAAGACCCCTTCAAATACATATCCAAGCCTCTTAGGAACGGCCTCAGACCTTTCGTTTCGTGGATCTAAAGTGATTTCAACCCTATGGAACCCAAGTTCAAACAGAGTCTTTTCTAAAGCCCTGATTGATCTGCTCATGACTCCTTGGCCTTCAAATTCTCCAAAGATCCAGTAACCAATTTCACATCTATGGTTTTCCCACGATATCGAATGAACCCCGATGTTACCCATGTAGCAGTCATCTTCAGATCTAAAGATACCAAAATCAAAATAGTCTCCAGACTCCCAGCGTTTTTGACAGCTAATAATGTACTCGCGGGAATCCTCAGCGGACGTAGTACTGTCCACCCAAGGCAAAAACTGTCGAAGTCTATCTCGGTCACTATCAATGCAGCTATACATTTTAGGAGCGAGATCAGGGTGGTGCTTTCTCAAGCACAGCCCATCGCCTTTGATCTCCTCAGGAATTGATCTGCTGATCTCTCGATGATTATTCATGCCATCTTCCTCGCCACGAATACGAACTCCTTGCCAGGCCTGTCAGGTGCATCCCTCACTTCAAGAACAGAGAACCCTGCCTGTTTCAAAGACTTTTGGATCTCATCCTTTTCGCGGAAAATGAGTGTTGAGTCTGAAGCTAAAGTTTCACCGGATGCTTTGAAATTATAAGTCCATCGAAAGGTCACGAGACCTCCAGATACACTCAAAACTTCACACCAGCACTCGACCTCACCGAGGTCAGCTACATCCTGTATGGCATGAGTGTATTCTTTATTCCAACTCTCCCATGCCTTTTTTGAAGGATCTCTCACTTCAAAAACAAAATAGCCTCCTCGGTCTAGAGCTCTGAAGACAGAACTTAAAGTGTTGTTCCAATCCCTTTCGTCTGTAAAAACCTGGGCGACATTCCCAGTCATAACCGCAAAACCCCCGCAAGAGTCCGGCAAGTCTTCCGCCGTGCCATGTATCCATTGAATTTTACTGTCTTCAGCCTTGGATCTCGCACACTCAAGAGAAGCCTTTGCAGGCTCGACAGCAACGACATTTATGCCAGCTTTTTCTAGCAAATGAGCAAAACAACCTGTGCCTGAGCCGATATCAATGACCGACTTTGCACCAAACTCATCAACCATCGACAAGTAGTGAGCTAGATCACCTCTCTCACCATCGAAATGATCATAAACTGCGACCAATTTAGGGTTTTCAAAGAGTTGACCAGGCATGACTTCCCACTGTTTTATCAACTATAGGAGTTCCCTGATGAAATCGGATTTTCCATTCAGCGCCATATCTGGTCCACAAAGAAGATCTATTGGCCCGCTCAATCTCATCGTATTGAACCTCGCTGACATAAGTGACAAGCACCGTGTTCTCATCAATTTTTCTTACTTCAAACTTTTCCAGAGGTAGTTTCGTTCGGATTTCTTGAGTCTCAGTGCTTAGACATTCTTCTCGACTGTAGACTCGGCCGGATCGCCCGAATTCAAAAAAATCTTCAGCAAAAACTCTTTCTTGAAAATCAAGGTCGAACCGTGTTTCTGTCCTCCACAACGATTCTTCTAAGTTCTTCAATTTTTCGAATTCTTCTGTATTCACAAGGCACCCATGTTTTACAATATCGTTTTCGGGATTAAGCCCAATCCCATAGCCTTGCACTGGCGCTGCACCATTGGATCATGGAAGCTTCCGCTCACCATGTACTTGCGCTTTGCATGGCCTAATTTTTCAGCAACTTGAAGACCGTTATATCTTTGCCCCTTAAGGTTGAAGTCCAAAATATAAAGGACTTTGTCGTCTTTTCTGTCCACCAAATCAAGAAGTTCCTCGCCATCTTCAAAGCACTTGAGGCTGACATCTGAAGGAACTCTTTCCTTCCATAACTCATGAACAGCTTTGTCATCATCAAGCACAACAGCAGTCTCGATATCGCTAAAGTCGACCTCAGCTTTTGACCAAGTTGGCTTGACGGCTTTGGGCAGTGAAATCAAAACTTCAGTTCCTTTTCCGTCCTCGGACTCGATTTTTAACTGGCCGCCCCATCTCTCAACCTTCTTGATAGCTGAGTATAGCCCCAGGCCCTCTCCACCAACTTTTCCAAAGGTAAACCCTTTCTCACCAATCTTTTCCAAATTGTCTTTCGAGATACCTTTTCCATTGTCTGAGATTCGGATCGTCAGCTCTGTCCCAGTAATATCAACCTGCATGATAACTTGGCCAGAGCTGTCCAAAGCGTCGAGAGCGTTCTCGGTCACATTTGAAATCACTCGCCTGAGTTCAGTTTCATCGATAAGGATGTATCCTCGTTTATCGTCGTCTGAGCAAACAAGCTGGATCTGTTTTTGGCTTCCATACTCAAGCCTCGCAAGCTTTTCATCAAAGACATCTCTCAGAGTCGAATATATATGGGTGAGCGATTTTACCTTCTTTTTTAGATGACCAACTCGCATCGCTTCTTGGATGCTTTCGTTGGATAAATCACTCAGCATAGACATCATGCTATTATAGGAGACTGTAAGTGCTCTGCGCTCCTGATCGGACAAATTTTTTGACTTGTCGATAACCGACTTGATCGCTGTCAGTGGGGACTTGTAATCATGCCGGACTTGTTTTGCCAGCTCTGTAATAACTTGGTTTTGCTTTTCGACAGAGTCTTTTTCAAAGCTCTGAACTAGGAGGTTCTTATACCTCCTAAAAAATGGCGATGTCGCAAGCAGACCTAGTAAGAAAATCCCAAGTGCAAACGGTAACAATCCAAACACTCCGAAATGAAAGACAATTGTAGCCGCTGCATCTTTTTCGTCACGATCGTAGAACACCTGCTTTCGGTAAGGCACCAGAAAAATGGCACGGTAAACTTTGGTTAAATGCCCGGTCTCTCTTCTGAATTGATTTGGAAAGGTTACGACATGTTGGCCAACATGATCATACAATTCAGCCGCAGCAAAATCGTTGGCGACTGCATCTGACAAGAGGTTTATGACCTCTCTTTTGTCGGCTCGTTTTATTTTCCCCTCGATAGATCTTGCGACTTGGTCGGCAAGATCGGACTTGTGCATATAGCTTGAAAAAATCATTACCAGCACGAGAAAAAAGAATGTCACGGCCTGAACGACGAAAATACTTCGCGTAAACCTTCTTGAAATTTTCTTTAGCTCGTTCGTTTTCATGTTTATCCCAAGGGATGAGGTAGAAAATTTAAATCTTCCTCATCAATACTTTCTGTTCCCATAAACTCAGCGAGTCTCCTAAGGTTTAGGCGCTCCGCCACCGTCGAACCAAAGAAGGTCTTTTGCAGGTTCTCTGATAGGCATCTTTTTGCTGTCAAAGGACTGCTGCTTAAAATATCATCAGCAATAGTTAGATTTTCGTATTGAAATTCTCTTTGGAGAGGCTGAATTTCTTTGTCCTGACCCAATGAAGCCTCAAGCATCCAAGAGTTCTCAACTCGCAATCCCTGCTCGCCGAGGTACAGCCGTCGATGTACCTCAGGGCTTCCTTCACCAGCGCTGAACTCATTCAAGGACATCGGAGCTACATTTCCCTCAATCGCCGCCACAGAGTTCATCACGCACTCACAAATGGCTTTCAGTTGAGCTATCTTCTTATCCAGTGAGCATCCTAGACCAACAACTAGGCCCGACTTTTCGCCACTGGCTAGAGCGATGAATGAGAAGACGTCGTCACATCTTCTCATCTTCATCAGATTAAAACTCACCTCTATGGACCGAAACTGTTCATGAAGTCGGTTTAGATAGCCTGTTTCATCGGAAGCTTCATAAAATGGAGTCCTTGTGAGGTAGTGACAAAAGAAAAGGTCTCTTTCAATCAACTCAAGCTTAGCATTGAGCTGAGCCAAGCTCTCATCCGTATGAACGGCAACACCACATGATGAGATACCGTTCAATAAGCAGTAAGCTCTCTCAATGGCTTCGGCTCCAGCCTTTGTCAAAGCCAAGTCCGGATTGTCGGCAATCCCGCGTCCAACAAAACTTTGTCCCCCTCGATAGATGATTACCCGGATGTCATGCATCCCCGGCAACCACTCATTGATCCAGTGGAGCCTTTCAACTCTTAGCTCGAGCTCTGCCTTATTTTGTAGCAGCCAGTGGGCTAGTTCTTTTTTATCTTCCATAACGGGCAATTCGCAAAAAGTTCTGAGAGCTGGGGTTTCCAATTACGATTCGCAATCGCCACATACGATGTGCTGATCAATGGAATCAGTCGTCCTTCGCTCAAGGTTTCAAGGTGCATTTGTTTCAGCTTCTTTAGTCGTTCAATTCGGTCCTCAGTGTCCATATAATCTTCGACCCAGGCTTTGCCTTCGGCCCTTGAGTAGCCAAAGATGCCAAGGCTCATGGAGTAGCTCAATAGGCTGATATTTTCTAAAGATCCTGAGTCGGTGGACACCAAAATGTAGTCAGGCTCTTCATAGCCCTCAGGTTTTCCGAACGCAGGAAGAACCTTTGTGCTCTCTACCTTCAAGTCTGGCATCTGCTTTTTTGAAGCCTCAATATAGTTATCCACGGTCGTCGTGCCCGAATGAAAAATACCTAGGCTGATTCCTTTGCCAGATCCATCGGGTTCGGCATCTTCAATCACTTTAGCCAGTTTCATTTCTTGATCCTTAGAAAATCCACCATCACTAAAGGGCAAGAAGTATTCATTGGATGCTTTGAAGATCTCGCCGTCAGCGAAAGTACCGTGGAAAGTGCTCTGGAGAGACTTGGCAAAGGAAAGTCGCTGATCACTAGACAAGCGGCTCATTCCCTTTTCAGTCACGAAAGCCACTTTGATTTTAATATCCATAGTCTCGTGGATGTTGATACTATCATTCTTCAAGGTTTTGGCATCGCCAATATCCAAACCCTCAACCGTCGTTATAAAATCAACCTCTCCGGAGCTAAACTTCTCGATGACCGTTGACTTTTCAAGGCCGTAGGTCGGGACAAGTTGAATTTCTTCTGCAATATCATCAGTTGCCAAAAAGTGAGAGGGATTTTTCTTTAAGATGATGTTTCCCTTGCCTCTGTCCTCATCTACATAGTAAGGGCCTGAGGTATTTCGGTAATCAATGACTTTAAGATTTTTTGGGTCAATTGAGCTCTTTGGTATAATGGCAAAGTCAATCGATGCCAGCATACTCACCAAAAAATCTCTCTTGGCTGCAGGTTTCAAGACAAGAGTGTTATCTTCACTTGAAATCCCAGGACAGTCATCTTCGATATTTTTCAAATGAACATCCGGGCAAACAATGCTCTTGAAATCACCGTGAGTATTCTCTGCGAGAATTAGAACTCTCTTCAATGATACGATCACGTCCTCAACAGTAATCTGTTTGCCATCAATAGTCTCAAGGTCATCTCGGATGACAAAATGTAACTCATCACCCTTCCAAAAGTGCTCTTTCGCTACAGATGCAATCGGAGCACCTTTGTCATCAGACAGATCCACAAGTGGGCTGTATATCGTTTCAAGAAAGATATACTCGTTGTCCACATGAATTCGAGTCGGCTCATAATCTGAGACCGCTCTTTCGGTGGGAAATGCCACTTTCAAAATATTGTTATTTGATCCACTGTTCATTTTTCCAACCTGGCTTAGAAGGACTGCGGCGACAACTCCTGCCACCACAAGCATTCCAATCTTTAGATTTAAGCTCCACCCACGCATATCACATCACTACTTGCTTTCTCGACCTCGATTACAATACCTTCATCTACAAACTGATTGAGGATAGACTCATCCTCTTGGACACGGTGACAACCGTGGGACTTTCCAACGGCTTGCATCTGAATAAAGGCTCCGCAGAGAGAAAATACCTTCTGCTCATCTTCAGTCCATATACTTGCAGCTTTTTGTTTTCCCCAGTCTGTGGCCTGTGCGAATGGGGATGACAGAAATACCATCGCTCCAATAATCATTTTTCTCATTTTATATCCCCTTGGTTAATGCGTTTGACTTGCGTTATGCCCCCACTAAGTTGCGCTTTTCAAATAATTCATAAATGCCAAGATCCTTCAGATGCCAAATAAAGGTGCTTCTTTTCATATCTAGAATCTCAGCGGCCTTCGATTTGTTATTGCCGACTTTAGCCATTGTGCTCTTGATGAGAGCTCGCTTTTGCTGTCTTTGATTTTCTTCCAAGTCAGCCATTGTCATTCCATCCTTTAAATCCACGCTCATTGTCTTCTTCAAAATGGACTCTGGAAGATCTGCTGGCTTTATGAGGGCGGTATCGACTGTGTAGTAAAGCTCAGTGACAAGCTTTCTGAGTTCTCTGACATTTCCAGGCCACTGGTACTCTTTGAGTCTGGACATCGCTGAAGGAGAAAGGCGTTTGAACTTGCCGAGCTTTTCCTCTTGCTCAGTTTGAAAATGGCGGACCAGAATTTCAATATCATCCGGTCTTTTTCTCAGTGGCTCGACTTCAATATTGAGAGCTGAGATTCTGAAGAAAAGATCGATTAAAAATTCATTCTTTTGCGAAAGCTCTCTCAAGTTAGGCTTACTCGCACATACCAAGCGAAAATCAACTTCGTGTTCAGCTTTTCCTCCAACTGGAGTGACTACTTTTTCCTGAATCACACGCAGAATCTTTGCCTGCTGGTTCAGGGTCAGATGATGAATCTCATCCAAAAACAAAGTACCCCCATCGGCTTCGCGAAATTTTCCAAGTTTATCGGAGGTCGCACCAGTGAAGGCTCCCTTTACGTGCCCAAAAAGCTCGCTCTCAAAAATACTTTCGGTGATGGCGGCACAATTAACCGCGACAAAAGCCTTGTTTCTCCGCTGAGACCGATCATGTAAGGATCTTGCAATCAGCTCTTTGCCTGTTCCGGTTTCACCGAGAATCAGCACTGTCTCGTCGGAGGGAGCAAACTTCTTTGCAAGCTTACAGACTTGTTTAATACTTTTGGAGACCCCGACCATTCCATTTTCGTTAATGACTCGCTCGCCGTGGTGTGGAAACTTCTCAGCAAAGAGATCTTCGGCATATTGAACCAAAGTGGAGACAGTCTTTTCTCCCATCGGCTTGTAAACAAATTTATCAACTCCAGCCTTGAGCCAAGACTCCAAGGCTTCTTTAGATTCATCTCCTGACATCATGACCACGTAGAGGCTTGGGTCGATTTCTTTCAAAGCCTCTGTGATCTTGTGACCGACGGCTTCCTGATCACCAAACTCATCGGTAAGCTGGTAGTCCACAAAAGCACAGACGAAGTCTTCAGGAGTGATCTTGAACTGGTCAATGCCATCGTCACCTGACGAGCACAGAACGAGCTCCAAGTCGGAGTCTTGCAGATAAAGCTGAAATGAACTTAAAACAGATGGATCGTCATCGATGATCAGAATTTTTTTCTTCATTGCCGGTCGCCCCCCCTAAAGCGATTGAGATTACACAAACATCACTAGGCAATTGGGGTGCCAACACACTTAAGACTGAGAAATCACGAGAGAAACCCACTTGACTATTAGTGCCAATCTCAATGCTTAAGTACTACGCAATGAACAATTTGGCCAGTAGGTATCAAGATCTTGATACCTGTGTGCTGCAATCGCAATGCAAGCAAACTAAGCACTTAATATTATTCGCTAATGTAAACAGGGAGTGTTTCCTCGAGCATTATCAACATGTTGATAGCGTCAATGAGAAATCAACGTAATAACTTGAAATCAAAAGATATTTTCGCAAACACAAAAATCGTCAAGATTTTGATAAAAACTTGAGAGGTGCAAAAGTTTCACCTACTTGAGTTTGAACAGAGAGTAAACTGTACAAGAAACCAATTGTTCTTTGATTAGGTGTTCTCCGAGATTTCGTAGAAATCGAAAGTGAGCACGTATGCGGTTTCTACCTTAGTTTTTTTCACTGTATCAACAGTCTTTTTTAGGGTTTCCAATATCATCTCTTTGACCCTAAAGGCGTCATCTTTGGAGATACTAATGCACGAAGAATAATGAAGATCCTCTCTGTTGAGGAACTGTAGATTGGAAATGCTGTGCATTCTCCAGTTGATGTGATGCTTGAGAACCATTTCTGTCTCATTTGATAGATGTATGTGATTTGGTCCAGGCACCAACCGGTTTTTATTTGTTTTTAAAAGTCCGATCTTCAATAAAAACTCGACAATTTCTGCCACTCTTTTTATCGGTTGATTCAGGAGCATCGCCATCTCTTCGGAGCTCTCACAGTCCGGAAGAGAAGAGAGAACGTGGACAGCTCCATACAAAGCACTCGAGTAGAACCTCTCTTTGTCTTCGGCTGAAATCTCATTCTCGGCATCAATACGCTTTCCAATATTTAGCCGCTGATCTCTCATCCCTTTCAACTTTCGCTCTAGTTTTTGCTTGAGACTATGGGTTCCTGCCCTCTCTTTTAGTACAAGTAGCAAAAAATATTCGGCCTCATCCTCTGTGTGATTGAAGAACCCACTGATTGCGTCTGCCTGCTCAGGAGAAAAGTCAGACATTCCTTTCAGAACCTGAGAAACAAAGGTTGTATGAACCCCAATTCCTTCAGCCAATTTTTTTCTCATTCCAGACCGGCTACCTTCTGGACCAATCACACTCATCAAATATTCCCTATATTTACGACATTCCCAAATTTTCATGCGATCCTCTTAATTTTAGTATTACTAAAATTATAGCATGATAATTTATAAATTTAATCTAGATAATTTCACCCCAGCCTCTTATTCTTGCTTGAGTCGATACGACATTAACTAAAAGGAGATAAAAATGAGTAAATTCAAATATTTAATCGCTACCCTAATGTTCTCGCAAATTGCATCTGCTGGGATGCCTGGGGTTTACACAAAGCAAAGCGGGGGCAATTCCGTAGATGTCATGACCTTAAACACGAGAGGCTATTTCACCTACGAGATCACCAGGCAAGTTGGTGGAGGTGGTGGAATCGCTGATGAAGCCATAGTCCCTTACGAAACAGTTTGTCGGGTTAAGCAGATTGGGACTCTGAGAAATCAAGATCGAACGATTAGAGTCGAAATGGTTGAGCTTATTGATGCAGAAGGAACAGACTTCTTGGGAGACTGCCAAAAGTATATTTCCTACTACAAAGAGCTGCTACTGGAAGACCCAGTTGAGTTTAGCATCAATTTTGCCAATTTTGACGCTTGGAAACCATTTTAAATTTTAAGGAATCGAGGGGGGATTAGCACTTAAATTGCAATCTTGGAGAATGAGATGAAGACCTTTAACCTAAAACTTCTAATGACCGCCATAGTGTGCCTAGGGCTGATTGGCTGTGGAGATAAAGTGACAAAATCTGTCACTAATGTCCAGCAGCCAGACACGACACAGAACCCACACAGTCGGGGTCAAGCTGAGGAATCTGACTCTGGTGGGGTAATCAATGGTGGTGGGGGGAAAGGTGTTCTTTGTGAAGCGGATGGAAGAACCACGGTCGAAGTATTGGATCTGTACGAGGCCAAACATTTGTTCAATCTAAATATCCAAGACCTAGGAAGCACCAAAGAACAGTCTCTAGCTAAGCTCAGTGAAGTGATGGCCAATCACTTTATTGACCCATTCATTTACACTGCCGAAGGCTACATGAATGCTCTGAATGAAACGTCAATAAAGCATTCATTTGAGATCATGCAGTTCTTGAAGGAAGGTCAAACATTAAAACTCACCAAAGATTCATTTGAACCAATTCTAGAGAAAAACTGCCGCATGGTTCAAATTGCAGTTTATTATGACGAGTCAGCACTTCTCGTTGATAAAAGTCTTTGGGAGCAATTGGATTGGACCAACAAGGCTGCTTTGGTGGCTCATGAAATCCTTTACTTCTGGTCTCGCGAATTTGGAGCTACGAACTCTATGTCGGTCCGGAAACTCGTAGGCTTACTGTTATCAACCAAGGGTGTAGATCCACTAGCAAATGATCTCCCCGATGAAGAAGACGCACTATCTTGTCGACTTTCTCGAGAGGATTTTTCTGCTGCTCGCATGTATTTGTTTGAATCTGTAAATCAACAAAATGGCGCTAGTCTCAGTGCTTCTTTTTTCAATCTGAACCAAGGTAACATTTTGTTCAAAACTACCTCAGAGTTTTGGGGACTTTCATTCACTCACCTAAAAGACCCAAGTTTTGGTGGATTTCGTGAGAGCTTTCTAGCCGTAGACTCTTACCCCATTCGTGAATCGGCGAAAATTTCGTTTTCTGGAATCAGTGATGGACTGCTCCATGGAAGTCTAGAAGTAATGGGAAATCACTCATCAAAAGTTAAAGATTCATTGAGTTTTTCATGTGATCTGCCTGAGTCGTTTGGGGAGGAATTTCTTAAAAAACTTACCTCGGAGTCTTTTAGGTCTGAAATGAGCTCTGATAATTACGACGAACTGACCATTCGAGAGGATGGCTATTTAACTTTAGAACAAACTAGGCATGTAGGCGGCCCTGGAGGAATTACTGGAATCGGAGTTGTTCCTCTGAATACGACCTGTAGATACATAGAAAAGGGTGTTGTTATTGATAGAGATCCACGGCGAATTGAGTATCAGGTCTCCAGTGTAGAGTTGGTATCGACAATTGATGGAGACCAAGCCAACTGTGAAAAATATGTCGAGTCTTTCAATCGACTGTCGAGTGATGGGAGCATGAACTTTTCGATAACTATGGACTCATATAAAAAACTCGATGAAGCCAAGTAGTTTTATCAAGATTCTGACAATACCCCGTTCAGTTAGTTTTTTCGGTTCAACTTACTGAAAATAAAACGTTTCATCAGTTCAGCCTATCAAGATCTTGATAACATTTGAAGCTATCCACTTCTTGACGAAACAGACCCGAAGCAAATTTCTTTTTTATTACAGCCACTTGTCCATCTTGGCCCAATTGGTACAGCCATTGAAATATCCCGTCCTCAAGAAACATCGACCCGAGCACTTTTGCTCGGCGAAACTTTTTGGGGGAACCAATGTCAAAGAACACCAAAAGACCATGGCTGAATGCCGATGGTAGCTTGAAGTCTACCGAAGAAATCAAAAACTCATGCGCCTGTTGGCCACCGAGTATCTGGGAGGCTTACTTATCAACTTTAGAGGACCGAGCACCGGAAGCAACGATCTCTCCAGCGGGAGTCCTTAAGCGAGAGTCAAAACTCTCAGCAGAAGAACTCGCGGTCAGTATTTTTGACTATATCTCAGATTCCAACGAAAACTCTAGGTTCAAAGATCTCGTTGTCGACGCCATGGATCGTCTGTCTCCTCGGCAGCTCGAAGTGGTCAGGAGGATTTATTGGGAGAACAAAAGTCAGGTGATTACGGCCAAAGAGCTCGGCATTTCAAAGTCCACAGTACAGGTGAATCTTAAGCGCGCATTAGAAAAACTTCGCATGACAATTTCAGAGTTGGCAATCGAGAGAACCACCCTGAAATCAAAAGTTTCCTAGTTCCATGGGGTCCAAAGAGGTCATGCAATGTCATGCAAATTCGTTAGTTAGTGAGGGGCAAAATTTTTTTAACCCCAAAAACACTAAAACCTGGAGGTCATTTTTGAGGGCTTTTATTCACCGACTCATGAATCTGTTCAAAAGGAGATCTGAGTCATCGGCCAGCAACAAAGAAAAACTCATGGATCAAGAAATCCTTGAAGAGAAACTTCGAGCGGCCAAAGCAAATGCACACATGTTCTTTGGAGGAATGTAAATGGATGATGAATTCACATTGGTCGATCAAGTGATTGCTCGCGCTTTGCTCCGGAAGCTTCCGCCAAAACAGCGAAAGGCTTTGGTGTTGAGGTTCTGGCACAACTACACCCTAGTTGAAGTCGCAAAGTCATTGAGAGTGAGCTGGGGTGAAGCAGACCAAATAATGAAGTCGGCTCTCTTAGCCCTAAAAGATGAATGCATGAAGCAGCCGAGGTTTTCCAGAGCCCTTCGCAATATGCCGGTTTTACTTTGAACAAAAACAATAATGGAGAAATGAATGGCACTATTTGACGTATTTAAAGGTCGAGAAAACAAAAAAGGAACAGTCCTTAAAATCAGAAGTGTTGGTGAAGGCTACTATGATGATTTCACTGATACTTGTGAGCTGCATATCAATGGCTTTGAGAAGAATGGCTACACGCTAGAGCCAGAAAAAGACATCAATGCCGACCATGACTACGTGATCCTGTTTGAGAACCTCGATTCTGAAGACCTACAACCAGTCGGAGTTGGAACTCTGCTCAAGGGGAAAAACGCTGGACTCATCAAGCTCTCTTGGGATTTTTACGGCGTCTCTGACATCTATATCAACTTGAGTGAATTCTCGGACTCTTGTGAGGCAGCGGCATAATGCAAAGGAGTGATCAGAAATAATTTGAGAAGGTCTGGCGAGATTTTAGGCGATGGTAAATTTTAAATATTTAGGTCAACGAAGGAGATGAGTTTGACTGCAAAAAATCAACAAATCAAATACGAGACACTTATCCTGGGGTGGCTTGACCCAAGAGATGAGAGTGTGAATCACGCTGGGGTGAGCTTCTATTTGCCAGAGTTCGGCGAGTACCTGCTCAAGATCGACGAAGAGCCCAGCGAAAAGCAATACTACCTCAAGCCCTACGCAAGTGACGGACAAAACACCAAGTACCGTATGGAGCTTGTCATAAAAAGAAAAGACGGAAAGTTTCTGAAACGGCAACTGGTAGGCATTGGCGTCAGCTCTGAGGAAACCAATGGGAATGTGTACATCAATTATGGATCGAAGTTTAAAACTTTAGTCTTGCATTTGGAGAACTAAATGAAGTGTAGCAATACTTATTCGATGATTTTGGGGTTTGTGCTTATGGGCTCACTTGTACTGATTGACCCAGCATTTGCTCAAGGGTTTGGCGGCAGTGGCTTCGAGAGCAGAATCCAAGGGTTCACTAATAATTTGATCTCTGTGATTCTACCGGCAGTGTCTATTCTTGGCCTCCTCTACGCCGCAATGCTTGCAGCCAGTGGTGACGAGGGAGCGAGAAAACGGATGCTCCTTGTCATTATCGCAAGTGTTATCGGCTTTATGGCCCCCATGATTATTCGCTGGTTTCAATCAGCGGCAGGCGGTTAAGGCTTATGGATCTCGACACCTCTCCGGTTCACCGAGATCTTGATGCCAAATTTAAGATCGGAGGCCTCGAGGCCTTCGATCTTCTTATGGCCTTAATCTTTGGTGCAGTTATGAACTTGTTTTTCGGAGGCACTGCGCTCGAAGTGCCACTAGCTATTGGTGGCCCGATTGCCATTATTTTAGTCATGTATCTCGGAAAAAAGGGAAAGCCCGAAAATTACATGGCTCATCTGCTGAAGTTTTATATGGAACCTGGGTTTTTCTCAGCAGGAAAAGAGCATAGGCAGCAAGGAAAGATCAGGAGCGCTCCTTATGAGTAGCCTCTCTGAGCAGATTGATTTTTGGCACTTTGATCAAGACTTTATGGTTTATAAAGATGGATCAATGGGTGCTGGGTTTAAGCTTTCGGGTTTTGATTTGACCTGTGCCCATGAGCCAGCGATCAACAACTTGACTGAGGGCCTTGAAAGTCTTCTGACTTCTTGTGAAGAGGGAGTAAAGATTCAAGTTTTTTATAAGCTCTCGCCACTGGTTGAAGACTTGGTTGCCGGCCACGAAGAGCTCTCAAGTCCTCTGGGAGGAAACTACAAACGGATCGTAGATGCTAGAGCTAATTTTTTTAGAAACAACCAGGCAAACGGTCACTATTTTGTCCCAAATGTTTACATTTTCGTAAGGTCAAAGTCGCAGAAGCCGAAAAAACAAGGTCTATTCTCATCAGATGAGAGTTTTAAGGTTCTTGCCGAGAAAGAGTTCGTTGAGGGCAAAGAGAAGTTTGAGAGGGTCGTTAGACAGATCGAGAGCTCACTCGAATCTTGCAGGCTTGGGCCAGCGAGACTCGGCGCAGATGACTGGTTTGATCTGTGTTTTGAGTATCTCAATTTCTCAAGAGTTCAAAAGATCGGCAAGATAGACTACAGAGAGCCTGAAACGATTCTTGACCCTGCAGTTTCAGAGCAGCTCTGTCAAACTGACCTGACTTGGAACAAAGAAAGCATTAATCTCGGAGATCTTTACTTTAGAACGCTGACCCTTTCCCTTCTTCCGGAGGGACAGACGTACTCCTCGATGGTGAATGCTTTCTCACAAGTGCCTTTCCATTTTTGGATGAGCCAATCAGTTCACCTATTGGACCAGACCAAAGAAAAGTCAGGCCTAGAGCTCAAAAGAAGAATTGCTCACTCTATGGCCGCTGGAAGCGGAAATGTCAGTGATCTCGAGTCTGAAAACAAGCTTGGACAAATTGAAGGATTGCTTGCGAACTTGCTCGAAGGATCTGAGAAATTAGTTTCATCAGACTTTACGATCATCATTTGGGGCCACACCAAGACAGAGCTCAATGACAAAACTGATGAGATTTTGAAGACATTTCGCTCTATGAACCAAGCCGAGGGACTTCAAGAGACCCTTGCCTCTAAAGAGGTGTTTATGAAGTCTCTACCCGGTATGTGCGAAGGCATCAGGCAAAAGAAAATGAAATCTAGTAATGCAGCTCACTTGATGCCGGTGTTTGCTCCGTGGAGGGGAAACCCAAGGCCCGTGTGCTTGCTGCCTACAAGAGACGGAACTTTGTTTTCTTTGGACCCTTACGCTGATCACTTGCCTGCTTGGAATGGAATTGTGTTTGGTGGATCTGGTAGCGGAAAGTCCTATACTGTGGTTCAACTGATGACGATGTTCTACGGTAAAGCAAAAATTGGAAAAGACGGAGAGATACTTACCCCCAGAGTCGTATGGATCGACAACGGCGCTTCATCAAAACGCCTCATTGAAGTGCTTGACGGAGAGTTTTTGGATTTAAGCCTCAACTCTAATCTTTGCCTGAACATGTTTGACTTGAAAGAGGGAGAGCTCGCACCAAGCCCAGACAGAATCAGAACTGTTTTGGCGGTCCTTGAGATGATTCTAAAAGATGAGGACAAAAAGGCCTTAGGCAAGCGAGAGAAGGCCTTGCTTGAGGAACAGGTCCACAAGGTCTATGAGGGTGTCAGTGAACGAATGCCTACTCTTTCAGACCTGAAAACTCTTCTCGACACCCATAAAGATGAGCAGATGAGAAAGTTCGGAGAGATCCTTTACAGTTGGACAGGTTCATCTGCCTATGGGCAAATGCTGGATGGACAAACCAATGTGAAACTATCGAAAGATCTTGTCTCCATTGAGGTTCAACATTTGAGCAATTACTCGGATCTCAAAGATGTTTTGCTCCTATTACTGACCTCATATATTCAGGATGTTGCTTCATCAGATATCGAGCGAGAATACCTCCTGATAATTGATGAGGCCGAAAGACTTTTTCAATCAGAGCTTGCCCGGCAAGTTGTGATCACCTGCTACCGCACTTGGAGGAAGTTTAAAAGCGGCATTTGGTGCCTAAGCCAAAACTACAACGATTTTATGGCCGACAAGGCACTCAAAGATGCCCTGATGACCAACACCACGAGTGTGATTATCCTCAGGCAGAGAAAAATCGATTGGGACGATTTCAAGAAGACGTTTGATTTCAATGACACCCAGGTCGAGCGGATCAAGAGTCTTCAGATCAGAAAAGGCGAATACAGTGAGTTCTACTACCTCCAAGATGAGAACGAGACCATTTTGAGGCTGATTCCAGAGCCGCTGAGTCATTGGATTTCAACTTCAGATGCCAATGATAAGACTCTGATTTCACAGTTAGAGACGGAAAACCCAGAACTCGATAAACTAAAGATCCTCGAGAAGCTTGCTTTTAGCCACTGTTAACGAAAAATCGTGACCATGCATACCATTTGTGATGATCTAGAGACATGAAATCTTTAGTCAAGCCGAAGTCACTGATACCCAAGTCCAAAATAGGGATTTTTACTCCCTCTTCACCTGCACATGTGAAACTTAGAGATAAATATCTCTGCGGTATTGAAGTGCTAAAAAGAATGGAATTTGAAGTCATCGAGGGGGAGCTTACTCGATCTCAAAAAACTGAGGGCTACCGCGCAGGCACTCCAAAAGAGCGTGCTGAAGAGTTCATGAGTTTAATCAGAGATGACAGTATCTCGGCCCTGATTTCTACAATTGGAGGAGCCAACTCCTCGAGTATGATTCCCTACCTAGATTTTGATGAAATCCGAGCGAATCCTAAGATAATTTGTGGTTATAGTGATGTAACTTCTCTTCATATGGCTATTCTCGCATATTCGGGATTAAGCACTTTTTATGGTCCAGCAGTTGTACCATCGTTCGGGGAGCTCCCTGATATACTCCCTTACACCAAGGAATATTTTTTAGCAGCGACTTGTCATCATAGGACTGGAAAGCGAACATTCAACCCACCAAAACTATGGAGTAACCACTGCCGGTTTGGACCCGGAGAATGGAAGACAGTACCAAGAGAGTTTTTGGAAAACAAAGGCTGGCGAGCACTAAATCCGGGTTCGGCTCAAGGGCATTTAATAGTTGCTAACCTTAATACTTTGCTGACTGCAGCTGGAACGGATTACTTTCCCAGTCTAGAAGGAAAAATTCTGTTAATTGAGGAAATGGATGCGCCTCTTTCCGAGGAGGAAAGAAATTTACGTCACTTAGAGCGTCTTGGTGTATTTGATGTTATATCAGGTCTCATTGTTAGTAAGCCAGAGCGCTATGATCAGCAAGGCGCGCCCTTTGACTACGATGATTTGGTGCTTGAATTAGTTGGTGGTGGTCGAAAATATCCTATCGTTACACAGTTTGACTGTGGTCATGCCAACCCGATGATGACTCTCGCAGAAATGTCCGAAGTAAGTATTGAAGCGAAATCTGGCTTCGAAACCCACATCGAACTTTTGAAACCCATGGTGTCTGATGCAAATGGATAACTCACCTTTGAGACCTATAGATCCGAATGATCCTCCGTTGGCGATGCTTCTAGGAACTTTTCATTTTTCAAACCCTGGACTAGATGCGGTTAAACATAAAGTAAAAGATGTCATGGCCGAAGAAGCTCAAACATATTTAAAGGAAGTCTCTTACAGCCTTTCCAAGTTCAAACCAACTGTAGTTCTTTTGGAGTACGACCAAAAGAAAGACGATGAGATCAATAAGAGGTATGAGCTATATCGCCAGGAGAAGCATGAGTTGCAGTCAAGCGAGATTGAGCAGATTGGTTTTCGGGTAGCGAAGCTCTCAGCAATTGACAGACTTCACAGTTTTGACGACCGAGGGGTTGACTGGAATTCTGAAGTTCTCTTTGAACAGCTCAAGCAGGAACAAAAACTAAATGATAGGTTTCAACGGAAACTGAAATCAATGGTAGAGTCTGAGCAAAGCTCCCATATGAATTATAGTATGAGAGAACTAATAATCAGATACAACAGTCCTGAGTTTGATAGACTCAACAAAGGTATGTATTTCATATCGAACATGGCCGGGGCTAACGATAACTTTGCAGGAGCAGAGGCTTCTGCAAGCTGGTGGCACCGAAATTTTCGGATGTATGCAAAACTTCAAAAGTTTGCTCAAAAAGGTGCCCGAATTCTTGCAATCGCTGGCCAGGGGCACACTGCCGTGATGAGAGACTTTTTGTACAACGATCCGACAATAGTATCTGAAGATATTCTTGGGTACATATAGAAGATCACTCAAAATTTCAAATTTTTAAGGAGGTCGATTGCGAAAAACAATCATCGCAATGATTTTTCCGCTGTTGCTCATCTCTCCCTCGTCACATGCACTCTTCGACGGGGGAGCCGGTTGGGCCAATGCGGCTTATTTGGCAAAGATACTGGCAGAGAACTTAAAACGATACATTCAACTCAAATCTATGATAGAGCAAGCAAGAAATTCAGACAACTTTTTACGGACAGTTCATGGTGGCCTCGAAAACATCTCAGGATTACTTGAAGGTCTCCCGATTGAAGATCAGGGAGTGTTGAAAGATCTTCGAGATTTCAATAGATCCTTAAAGAGGGTCTCTGACCTCTACGGACAGATTCCAAAATCACCAGAAGAGGCTTTGCACCGACTGCATGATCAAACGGTTGCTGAGTCTTTAAAGATGGTCAATGCATTCAAAGACTTCTCCGAGGCTCAGGAATCAAACTCGACCTCATTGAGGATTCAGAGTCAGTCCGCTTCACCAAAAGGAGCCGCTAGATCGACGGCGGTATCAAATGCTTTGATTTTGAAAAGCGTGAATCAATTGATTCGCCTTCAAAGTCAAAGTCTAAAGCTGCAAAGTGAGCAACTCGCCATGAGAAACCGTCACGATAAATCGACGGTGGCAGCCTACAACCGAGTGGATCAGGGACTTGGGAAAGCATTCAAGAATTTCAAGCGAGAGCAAGGCTTCATAAGGTTTTAAAGCTTGTTTGAAAGTCTCGCAAATGTTGCAAAGGAAATAAGATTAGAAATCTTGGAATTGTACTGGATACTGTTGGTGCCTCTCGTTGCACTTCTCATTATCATGGAGTTCTTTAAGGGTAAGAAAGATACCATTGACGTCTTTGATATTTTGAGAAGGGTTGTCATCTCGATGATTCTTCTCTTCACCTTTGACTATACAATCAATGCGATTGGGATGATCGGTGATGGGATCATTAAAAAGATCGACAAGCTCACAGATATCTGGGAAGTGCTAAAAAACCTTGGCCCCAACTACCAAGACTCATCAAACAGTATGTTTGATCTGAGAGGACACATCTTATATGTGTTTGCTTTAATTTCATACATCATTGCCTATCTTGGCTTTTTTGTTGCCGAAGCACTGACTCATTTTGTTTGGGTCGTGCTGTTTACTATCTCACCACTGATGATTTTGGCCTATGTGCCGAGATCAACCGCCAACGTGACGGCCAACCTCTACAAAGGTCTAGTGAAAGTAGTGGTCTGGAAGTCGTTGTGGACTGTCCTCGGCGTTTTGTTGCTGAAGATGGCGATGAACCCCACGTTTGGGAATATGGAGGATTATCTGCTCTCCATCGTCCTGAATCTTTGTATTGGTCTCAGCATGCTATTCATTCCAATTGCCGCAAGATCTCTAATCAATGATGGGATGGAAAGCGCTGCCTCTGCTCTGGCATCAGCACCGGCTATGGCCGCTGCGACCACGGCTAAGCTCTATGCCAGCAAAATGGTGAAGTCAGGAGCTGCAAAAACCTGGGAGTCCGGCAAGTTCATGGCAAAGCCCATAACAAACCCGGTAAGCGCTAGGATTTCAAAAGTTAGAGATCAGGTCGAGCCCAGAATCAGGCATTTTAAAGAGGATTATGCCGGAATTAATACCCCAGGCAGGACCTACAGAAAGAAAATGGAAAAAGCTCAAAGAGCTTACGGAATAAGCCCTAAAAACAAAGGAGAAGCATGAGTGAATTATAGGATGAGATATAAAGAATGAAATCCTCCACGGCTTATAGAGCCTGGATGGATTTAAACTCGGTGTTGAGGTTTCATAAGCTGATCAATGCAGGAGCGCTATTGGTTTGCCTGACCCAAACGGTGGTTATACTGTCATTAATCTTTAGTGACCCAATTGTGGTCAAAGAAGGTGATGGAGAGCTCTCATACATGATTGGGAGCAAAGCTCCTGTCCCGATCAATGAGCAAGTTGTTGAGGACTTCGTTTATAAGTTTTTAAAAGTCAGGTATGAGTGGCAAGAACTCGAGCCAGGCTCCATGGCAAAAAGCCTTCAGCCCGTTGTGACCGATGGCCTTTCAAAGAAGCTTTATGGACTCTTTACTCATTTGAAAGACAAGGAGTTTGAAGGAAAGCAAGTTTCTCAAAGTATCGTCAACGTCAAAATTGAAGTTACTAAAGAGCAGGTCGCAGCGAGGTTTGACAAGCTTTTGAAAATTGAAGGAATTCCAATCCCGGTGCCGACTACAGTCTCACTCAACATTATCCGAGGGGCGAGCAACCGCTGGAACCCTGTCGGGCTCTACGTGAACGGGATTAAAGAGCATCAGGTGAAATGAAGATATTCATCTTTGGATTGGTTTGTCTTTGGAGTCTGAGCTCTGTTGCTTCTGGAATCAGGACTGTTTATGTCAATGATTCTAAAATGCAAAGAATCTCGCTTAGAATGGGTAAAGCCACGGTTCTTAGGTTTCCGGAGAAGCCAAAGAAAGTCGTAATCGGAAACCAGAACTATCACAGTGTGGAGTTCATCGACAACGATGTGACGATTCAGCCTCTCGGGGATGTTTCAACAAACTTGTTTATATACACCCCCTACCATACTTATGGGTTTCTACTGAATGTTTGTCACTCGTGTGCGTATGACGATCTGGTTTATGTGAAATGGAAATCAAAGTTTAGTCCACGCAAAAGAGCCCCGCGAAAAAAGGTTGTTCATGCTCCAGTTGGTTTTCAAAGCATCGGCTTAAGGTTTTCAGTTGGAAAGAACATTGAGGTACTCGTCTCTAAAACGATGAATGACTCAACCAGAGGGATTCGCTTTGTTGATATGACGATCAAGAATACGTCTGAATCCACCGTCAACACCTCTGGCCTGTCGTTTTTTGCAACCAGAGCCAGCAAGCCTCTTGGTGGTCAGGGTTTTGTCGTAGAAAAGGATAAGCTAAATAAGGAAGAGATCGGCAAAGCCAGGCTATTTCTTCCCTCAAGGGAGCAAAGAGGCTTCACTCTCAATGGAGTCATGGGGGAAAGTAAGGGCAAAGTCATTATATGGAGAAAGTACCTCCAGTGAAGCTCGCTCAATCGTGGGAGAGCTTCAAGAAGAACGTCCGCGCGTTTTACGTTGACGATAGCCAAGGCAAACCAGTTTGGAGAAAGAAGACAATCGCTTGGACAGCAGTTTGCCTGGTCTTTTTTGGAATGGCGGCCCCCTATATCAGTATGGATAAGGACTCTAGCGTTGTTCACAACTCAACAGAGCCAATCAAGTTTCAGGGTCAAGATGTGCCGGTGCCCAATTCTGAAGCATCAGGAAAAGTTGGCGAGATGATTTCAAATTCTGAGAGGAAAGAACGAGGCAGGCAAAAAGCCCAAGGACAGGCTCCTCGGGGAAGACTTGTAAGAAACATTGAGTACAAGGCTCCTCAGGTCATAGCTAGAAAAGATTCGGACGGGACAACAGCTGGACTTCCCGTCGGCACTAATCTAATCGGCAAGCTGTTGACCTCGGTAGATACTAGAGAACCAAAGCAGATGTACAAAGTTCTCCTGCCGTATGGTGGAAGAGACAAAAATGGTGGGGAGATACCGAAAAACTCGGTGCTCTTTGGCACAATTCGCTATCCAGGAAATGGAAATAAAGTCTTTTTCCAGTTTTCGAACGCATTACTACCAAACGGAAAGGAGGTTGAGATCAAAGCACAAGCACTCAGCTCAAAGGATTATTCACCTGGCCTGATTGGTGAATACCACGGCAAAGGAATGGAAAGAGTGGCTGCGACCCTTGGGTTATCTATGGTCTCTGCCATGTCAGATACACTCACGGAAAGAGAGGCCCTCGGCCAAGGTGGAATTGGCTCAGTCGCAGAGGCAACGCCTAAAGCCACAGCCAAAAACGCGCTCTATCAGGGGCTCTCAAGAGTTTCGGAGATGGAAGCCGCAAGACAGGCTGACCGACTGGCGCGTGAGCCTGAGTATGTCACTATCGATGCGGGTCAAGAAATGATTGTCAATTTAACAGCTACCTATAGGGAGGCACATTGAGTACAAAAGCGAAAACTGATCCTTTAGATAAGCTACTGGATGTGATGGGCAAGATGGTCACCACACTAGGTCACATCTGTTTCTTTGGCCTCAGGCGGGTCAATTTGAAGGATTTCGTCTTATGGTTAAAGTTTGGAACGGCGGTCTCTTGCCTTATGATTCTTACCCTCGGGCCGGAAAATCACTTGAACCAAACTCTTAGGTTTTTGGACTTTGACGGAACCAATTCGGTGATCTCGTTGGTTTTAAAAATACCTGCTGGCATTCAATTTGGTCTTTTGATTGTCATTACATTGGTCTTGAGCCTGGTTGTTTTAGGCTTAAGCGCATTTATGGAGCACGGAAAACTTCAAAAGGCGTTAAATAAGGTCGGCTTAAAATCGGCCCTTGGCAAAGAGCCTGAAATCAAAAGGATTACCAAAACAGGTGATCTCAGGAAAAAAATCACTGTAGAAACCCATGGAATCGGCTTAGGATTATTTGAGGCCAAAAGAGATTCACTACAAGCCGCTTTTCGCATGAGAGTCGAGAGCATTGAATCGGCCAACGACCTCGGGCAAGTCGAGATCTACCTCTGCGCAAAAGAGCTACCAAAAATGGTGCAGTATGCAGATCTTTATACACACGTAAAAGATCCCTATTCAATCATTGTCGGTCAAAGCTCGAAAGGCCCGGTGATCCAATCGCTACTGAGTCTGCCTCACATGCTGATCTCTGGGGCTACCGGCGGAGGTAAATCGGTATTCTTCAGGTCATCCATGCTGTCGCTGCTCAAAAGCTCACCCCACATTCAGCTCTATCTTTTGGATATGAAACGAGGGGTTGAAGTGAAAGAGTTTTCTGAGCTTCCAAATGTGAAGACTGCAAAAAATAAGACGGAAGCAATATCAATGCTCGATACCTTGCTGAAGGAAATGCATAGAAGGTATGACATTCTTGAGAATGCTGGCGAGAAACTGGTTGACCCGGTGAGAGACAATCTCGATATCATCGTAATCGGTATTGATGAGGCTGCTGTTCTTTTCTCCAAAAGCTCCGATGTCGAAGGAGCCAGAGAAAAGATCTCTGAGCTTGCAAGGCTTGGCCGAGCGGCAGGGTTTCATATCATTCCCGCCACACAAAAGCCGATTAAGGATGCGATCGATACTGATACCCTTGATCAGATGAATGGTCGCATGACGTTTAGAATGTTGTCATCTGCCGCATCAACTGCTGCCACAGGTGGCGGAGCTGCAAAGAAATTACCAGCTATTAAAGGTCGAGCGATATGGAGCCACGGAGCCGATGAAATTGAAGTTCAAACCCCTTTCATTAACGATAAGTTCTTAAAAGCTGAGCTTGAGGTTATCAAAACCGAGTTCAAACAAGGAAAGAGACAAAACTTTGGAGAACTTTTGAGCATCGGGAAGCCGGTATTCAAAAAGAAAAGTACCGCATTTGATCCTAAGTAAGAGAGCTCGGTCTAGGATTGAGATCGTACCTAGAGATTATGAAGTTTTGAAGCTTCTTCTTGAGAGTAAGGCCGCAAGTCGAGATCAGATTGCCAAATATGTATTTGGGCATTGCTCAATTAATACAGTCAATATACGACTCAAGAAGCTCGATAGGGCGAAGCTTATTCGCGGCTTTTCCCTAACGAGGAAACCGAAATCACAAAGTGCCTATTCATTAACCAAGCTTGGATTGAGCCTACTGAAGCCAAACCTTCCTTACAGTTTCACTGGTACGACTATATCTAGTGAGTGCGTCTCACACGATACAGACCTGATAGATATTCGAAAAAAACTTGAAAGTCAGAGTTCTGTGAATCGAATCTTATCAGAAAATGTGTTGAACTCCTGCGAAGAGTACTCTGAGAACCTGGAGTTAAGGCCATTCGTAGCTACAAACTGTGACGGAGTGGTTGACATTGAGATTGAGGATTCTCGAGTCTTTCTTGGTCTCGAATATGAGCGCTCAAGGCAATCTTCATTGAGGTATGAAAAGAAGATTCGGCAATACTACTCAAGTCTTGTCGGCGGAGTACTGTATGTCTGCCAGAACCAAAGTGTCTTGAAGAAATTGGCACAGGTAGATCAAAAAATTGGAACTGAGCTAAGTAGGGAATCCATTTTTCGATTCGCAACATATCGTGAAGTCATCGAGTCTGAGGGAGCAATTACTTTTAACGGTTCAAATGGTGAAGAATTTCATATTGCCTAAGGACGCTTGTGCTTACCACAGCTGCCTACCACTGGCCTACCAACACGAGTGGTAGGTCAGTCTTTCTAAATTACCGAAATGATTAAGTTTGGTGGATATTTTTGTAGCGCATACAGAAATATTGGAGAAGTTTGTTTATCAACTACAAATTGGAGGAATATGAAGAGAATAATATCTCGGATATTTTTATTGATTACGAGCGCAGCCATGTTTGGCTGTGCTTCGATGAAGGAGTCATTGGTGACTGGAGTCGGTGTTGGAGCCGGATCGGGAGCCATTATAGGATCACAATCTAACAAAGCAGATCGAGGAAAAGGAGCTGCAACTGGTGCTTTGATTGGCGCTCTTGTCGGCGGTGTCAGTAGTTACATTATCCATGGGTCTCTACAGAAAAGAGATGCTAAGACCAGGAAGAACACACTATTGAACTTGGACAAATACTCGGTCTCAAGTCCAACAACCAAAGGCGGAGTTAATGACTTCAAGCTCTCCGCTCCCGATGTGGACAAAGAATGTTTTGATTGGGAGGTAAAGAACAACAAGTTGGTTCAACAGCATTGTGTTTGGACAATCAGAGGCAACTCTTACTGGATCCCTGGAAAGCAATGAGGAACTCTTACTTTGAAGAGGTCGTAAAAATAGCGGCAGGGTTTACATTGATAGCTTCAGCTATATTTGTTGGAACGACGGTCACAATGGACATCAAGGACTACTGTAAGATCAAAGAAAGTCAGGCTCAAAAAGAATTGGAAAGAAAAAGTGAAAAACTGAACGATCTGAACAGGCTGATTGATGAGTTCATTCAAAGGAGAAAATTCCCTGAGCTCAGGTAATCAAAAGGTCGTGAGAAGAATTCTACTGGATGAATCCCAAGCACCAAAGGTGGCCGAGGCTGTTGCACAGCTTCGGTCAAAATCTTGTAAACTGGATGCTTCCAAGCTGGTCAATAAAATCCTCTCAATATTTTGGGAGCGGCATTTAGCCGCCAATTTGGAGCGTATCGAACAAGAGTTTTTTGACAAGAAAAGCTTTATTCAAGGAGCCCTTGCGGGCTCCACCTCAGATCAAGTAGATGAAATTTTAGAGCAATATTTGCGCAAAAAACAAAAGAGCCCAAAAAGACGAAAACAGGCCAATAGGTCTCAGCAGATGAAGCTTGATGAATCTGAAAGCTCCTAGGGAATACGATCAGTTGAGCAAAAAGGAAAGAAAAGAACTACTTAATCAATGCGGTCCAGACGGGCCGCTCAATCACCTGATCCCCGATCACTTGCTAGGCCTTCCCATTCACCAGTCCTGTGATCGGCACGATTTCATGTTTGCGAGGGCTCATACGGCAGATGATTTGCGGCATGCGGATCAAGTCTTTCTCGAGAACATGAATCGACAGATGGAGCACTCTTCCAGTGGCTGGCTTAAGGCTCCAAGACGTATTTTAGCTTGGGTGTATTATGGCGCAGTGCGATTGTATTCAACGATTAAAATATGGAGTAAAAGTGAGAAAACAGGAAATAGAACTTGATAGTGTGAACTATTCACACTATTGTGAGGAGAGATATTTGGAGCAGGATATTAATCAGCTGAAACAGACAATTATTGATGCCATTTCGACAGAGGTTGAAAACAGAGGGCTCTCGCAAGCGCAGCTTGGAGAGCTCTGTGGCCTTGAAAGAATCGCCGTCAATAAAATCTTGCGAGGAACAGAAAGGTCTGTGAGCTTTCAAAAGCTAATCGCAATGGCGAACGTGCTTGATCTGAAAGTTGATTTAAAAGTGAGCAAGAAGCGGAGTGGCCCTTAAGAGCCAGCCCCGGAGAGTTTTGGTATCAAAGAATAAAGAGATACCTGTAGAAGTTAAATTTATTGAAACTGGAGACGAAGAAAACAATGAAAGAGTCCAACAGCTTGCAGACCTCATTCTCCACTCTATTGAATCTTTCAAGCGTGAGAGAAATCGAAAGTCAGCTCAATCAATTTACAAAAAAAGCATACTCAAAGACAGTCTATCAGCATAGGCTCGCCGCTTATGTGAGACTGTCTCCATCTGTGAATGACCCCCGAGACGAGGGGTCTCTTAAAAACCATCCCTTACATATCTTCAACTACGTCGAGCAAAAGAACAAAGAGCTGAAGCACTGGGGCTGCATAGTCGAGTGGTACGTCGATTCAGAAGTTTCGGCGGCGACTTTAGAGCGCCCAGCATTTCAGAGAATGTTGAACGACCTGGATAGCGGAAAGATCGACAGCCTTATTGTGTATGACCTATTGAGAGCGAGCCGAGATGTCGGTGATTTCTCAATGGTGATTAAATTCTTACAAGAAAGACGAATTCGATTTTTTAGCACCTGCGATCCCATTGACCTCGACAACCCTTTCGGAAGATATATGGCTCAGCTCCGAATTGCCAATGGACAGCTTGAACGCGAGATGAACATTTACCGACTTAAAAATGGAGCCAGAGGCCGGGCTCATCGTGGACTTGCTCACAACAGCCCTGTTTTGGGCTATGATCCCGTTCCCTATAAAAAACATCACGTACAAATTAATGAAACTGAGGCTGAAGAAGTGAAACATCACTTTTCTAGTATTCTCAGACCTGAAATTAAAAACCTAAGGCAATGGATTCTTTATGCCAATGAAAAGGGTTTTACCACCAAAAGATATCGCAACAAAAATGGCGATTGGAAAGGTGGCAAGAGATGGACTCTCACGACTGCGGCTTACTTTTTTAAAAACAAGATGTACATTGCCGTAAGAGAATACAATAAAAAGAACATCGACTCGGACTCTTCAAGGCTTCCTGAAAATGATCGATACTTTTGTACCGAAGGAAACTGGGAGCCCATCGTTGACAAGGAAACTTTTGAGGCCGTTCAAAAGAAGCTCAACTCCAACAAACAGACTCGACGACAGTACAAACGCCACTTTCCTTTGTCCAAGCTAATTGTTTGCTCCGAGTGTGGAAGTCATTTGGTTGGTGTTGGTGGCACTAGTCGAGATGGGTCGAGGCATTTCTACTACGGTCATGAAAGAAAGATGAGATCCACGGGAGACAAGCACAATCAAAGGTGCTCGACGGAAAGAATACGGGCATTGGAAATAGAAGAGGAAGTGGTTTCGCAGCTGAGAATTTTGGCCAAAGATCAGAGTTTGATCAAAGAGATCGCGAAAAGACGGCAAAAGCATTCGAAGAGCTCTGGGAAAGAGTTGCAAACGGTATTGAGGAAGAAAGAGCAACTTAGGAGAAAGCTAGAGATCAGCCAGAATAACGCTCTCGACGCGGTGGGTGAAGCTGAATCTGATACGGTTAGAAAGTTGTTGCTGAAAAAAGTGGAAAAAGAGGCCAAGGAGTTAAAGGCCGTAGAGGTTGAAATTCAAAATCTAAAGAACGAAGTTAAGACCCAAAAGCAGAAGGCTTTGGATCTGTCTGATGTTTTTGAAATGTTGAAGGTGTTTCGAAAGAACTTTGATGAGCTTCCTCAGAACGAGAAAACTCAGATTTTGCAAAAGACAATTAAGCGAATTTTACTGGAGCCTGATAGAATTACTTTGGAGATTTTCGGCGACCGACACGAAATGAATTCAGGGCAAAAAAAAGCCAGCAACCCTTGGGTTGCTGGCGGTCGGTGTTCTCATGTTGTACAAAATGGTCGGGGAGACAGGATTCGAACCTGCGACCCTCTGGTCCCAAACCAGATGCGCTACCAGGCTGCGCCACTCCCCGACGACCTGGATATAATTGCAGTCGAAGGAGGCAATGTAGCGGAAAATCCTGCTCTTCGTCAAGCGCATAATAACTGAGTAAAATTAAGAGTTTATAAATTTATACTAGCATTGGTGGTCGGCCTATGGGAGCCTTCAATCATGCAAGAGGGAATACTGCGTTTCAGTCAGATGGAATTGCGCTCCGAAGGGATCGGAGAATCAGGACCTATCTATCTCAATGGTTCTCTGACAAAGTCCGGGGCCTTAGAACGTCTTCACATAGAGGCCTTTGGCAAGAGCTTTACTTGTCCCGAAGAAATAATGGTAAAGCTCCCGAAAATGATAAATGGGATCTTAATTTCCTATATTTTCGATATTCGCTCGGGTATGGGCAAAACCCTCTATATGACCTTTCAATTTGGATTTACTTCGGGGATCAAAGAAACAGAAATTCTCTCGCTCAACGAACAAGGGAAATTCTCAATAATTGCGGACTAATTACAAGCCGACTCTATTCACTTGAAAATTCTTAGCAAGCCGGTGAATTTCTTTTGCATTCTTTTTGTGAACACCAATGCGCCAGTCAGTAACAATCAGAAAGCGGCGTGACTTTTTAGTGATTAGGTACACAGAGAGGACTTGTGAGCGCCCCTTAGGGGACCACAAGAATTCCGAGAGATAAAGATTGTTGTTTATCTTTCTAAATTCATTTTTTCGGATCATTCTCTTTTTGTTGGCCAGTTGGGATTCTTTTAAAAAACGTGAAATGACCTTTTTAGGAGAAATTCGAGTCTTGATTTCGAGAACCACTGATGAGTTCACAGCCTTCAATTTTTGATTGTTATAGACGCCAACCAAACTGAGGTAGGGAGCTTTTTTTAGAACGTCCCAATCAGTCATATTTGTCTTTGAAAACTTCCAACCATTATTTTGCGGTCGAACACCTTTCAAAGGATCAGCTAGGCCCAGGTGGCTCGTAAAAACGAAACAAAATAGTAAAACTGTTTTTAAAATCAATCGCGTTCTCATGTTTCGGCCACCGTTGCTGGAGTTCTACCTGGTGCGAGTTCTGATGTTCGCGTGCGTTCAAAGGTACCGTTAGGCTCACCATCGTCATAGGATATAAGCCTCGAAGTACCTTCAAGTCTGATATTAAATTCTTTGGGTCCAAGGAAGGTCTGCACCGATATTCGGTAGTAACCAGCTCTTCGATTGGTACAAACCGTTGCATTTTCAAAAGTAAAACCCATGGCCGTCACTGATAGACCGCTGGCGGTGCGAACCACCGTAAAGTTTCTGATTCGGGCTGTGGCCGGTTCAATTCTTCGATTCAAGCGCCATTCGCCGCTGACACCATTGAGGAGTGACTGGTTCAGGCTTGCCATATTCGTAGTGCAGGTCCATCCACTGGTCGGAAAGCCTTGGGGCTCTTCTGGTACAACCCTTTCAGGCTCGGGAACACGAATGGGTGTTACAGGCTCTGGGTCTCGCGCCGGAGGCAATGCAGCCACTTCAGGATCAGGGCTCCCCACTTCTTCAGCGTTTCTTTCGGGAGTCACTTCAACTGCTGGCAATGCGGCCGGTATAACTTCGGCCTCGGGCCCCTCTGCGACCGCAGGAATGACTTCTTCATCATTTTGTGGGGGAGGGAATTGGTGACTCGATGGTGGTGGTGTTTGTCTATTTCGATTTTGAAAAAGCGTAGCGCAGCCACTCAATCCGAAAAGGAAAAAGCCTAACACCGCAAATTTCACTATTAATATAGATAAAGACTTATTTAGTTGTTTACCACTCATCGCATAGTATTAGTGAGCAATAAACATTCCTCGATCTGATCTTTTTACGGGAAATTACAGTACATAGAGCATCAGGAATAACTCACCTGTAAAGTTATTCAACGAGTTTAGTGTGCTAACGAAAACGAATTTGGAAAAACAGCGCGAGTGACAATAAAGGGCGCTCAGCCGAAGAGATTGACATTAAAACGAAATTATTAGAGCTGAGTGTTTCAAAATGAGACACATCCCTTGTGCATCACTACTAGGGATTGAGAACATAATAGTAAGTACGTTCAAAAGGTTTCACGTTTTCTAGATTTAAAGAGTGAGAGAGTTATTACTAAAAACTGAATACGGGTTAAATGTTATGAGAGTGAAATGGATTTTCGTACTCATGGTTTTGTATATGCCCACGGCATATTCTCAACAATTTGTATATAGAAATGATGTTAGTAAAGCCCCTGGTTGGCGAACCAGTGTTGCTGACACCAAAGGACTAAAGGTTGTTTGGTGGAATATCGGGTGTATGTACGAGAGAAATCTCGATAAGTACAGTCAGGCTCGAAAAAAATTCAATGAAAACCCCAACCATACTTTAGATAATATCGAAGCTCTTTTAGAGTTTCCGCTATTAAAGCCAGACATTCTTATCTTGGGTGAGTATTGCCCCGGGGCAGTAAAAGAAAAACAAGAGGGAACCTTAGAGTTCTTGAAATCCCACTATGACTATCAACACACGATTTTTAGATATACACCCCATCATGGAGAAAATGGTCTGCGCATTTTTAGCCGCTACCCATTAAAAGACCTTGAAAGAAAGCGAATGCCCGCTGGCAACTGGCTGAACGATAGTCGCCTTAAAAGGTGTAAGCATCCGCTTCTTACCGATGATAGTTTAATAAAAGAGCGTTATGCCTTTCCGTCGGTGAAATTTCAGGTCACTCGGTTTCGTCAAAACTATAATATCGTGACCACCCACTTTCCCAACCCTTGGATTGTTATGGGTGTTTGCCGTGGAAAGCTTCGCACGGGCTGGCAACTTCTTAATGGCAAAAGAAATCCCACCTATCTCCATGCCCAGGCATTGGGGCGAAATTATGGCAATTTAAAAAGAGCTTTAGTGATTGGCGACTTTAATGCGCCAAAAAAGATAAAACTTTTTAGCTTTGGTCCGATAAAAGTTTACGCCAATAGTAAGCCCTATAAGATCTTGCGAAACTTCTTTGGCGAGAGTGTTATCAGGACTGCCAGAGCGACAGCGATCTCCCAGCACAGTAATAAACTTCCCGGTACGAGTATTGATCACGCTTTTACCCGAGGTCTTAAGGTTAAACTGGGCAAAGTAATACCTTTCGCTGGTTCCGACCACCTGGCTATTTACACGATCGTGCAGTAATTCATACTTTAGTCCGAAGGCAAATCAAGCCTCGGACCTAGGACAAGTTGCGCTGAAAGAAATGCAAGAGCTCAGGTGCAGTCGATATTATATAGATATGACAGCTCGAGTACTTTTCACAATTTTAATTCTATCTCTATTTTCGTTTTCGGTCTTTGCCCAAACTCCTCGGCGAGTGGCGCAAACAAAAGTTGAAGAAGAAAAACCCCAAGAAGTTGATTTTATCCCAACGGGCGAATACCGGCTGCGATACAGAAAGTTCGAAAACCCAAGTGGTGTCGACGGAGCCAATGACGAAATTGCAAATTTCGAGGCGCGGGGACTGATCGATTTCAAAGTTCAAAAGGGCGAGAGAATCTACTCGAAAGCTCGACTTCTTTACACCGGTGTCCTAGGGCAGAGTCAGGACCCACAGCAAACAACGGATGCCTTTCTTGTGAACCTATTCTACGGTTGGTGGAAGCCAAACGATAGTCTCAATATTTATTTTGGGCGCTTTGAAATTAACATCTCTGATGAAAAGTTTTTTGCGGCTAATCCCTACGAGCAAGTGCCCTATGTTTTTGATGGAACTCGATTTGCCTTCGAAACGGATTTTGCCTTTTTTGATCTCTACCTGGTAAAGCTCGCCGAACTTAAGCAAGGGACTGTAGCTGGCTTTTTAACGAATGACCCCGAATCCAATCTCTATATAATTAATGGTGACCTCAAGGATCTTCCTGAAAACCTCACCCGTTTTAACTTTCACTTTGCGCAATTTGTCCGGGATGAAACCATTGATAATGGCGTCTTTCCCACTTCTCCAAAAGTAAACTTGCAGCACTTGAGTATCGGATTTAAGGGCTTTATTGGAATTTTTAATTTTGATGTCGCTTTGGCAAAGCAATTTGGAAAACAAAAAGGTAAAATCGACGCCTCTACAAATTTCGAACAAAATTTCGAGGGGAGTCTTATGGATATCGAATTCTCCATACCCCTTCCGGATCTTTACAACTTTAACTTCTGGCTTGGATTTCACAAAGACTCTGGAGGACAGGATAGTCAGCTTCTCGGGCAGAATGTTTCGACCTACCAGAGCCTCTATTACAACCTCCATGAAAATGCCGGGCGAATGGATGTTCTTCGCTGGGGAAATCTCATGTATTATCGTGTTGGTTTTCAATTTAGCTTTTACGATTCGTCCTTACTCGGTTTTGAATACCTTAATTTTAGTAAATCCAATCCAGGTGGTGCCGTCACATTAGGCTCTAATTACAATTTAGCACTCGGAAGTGCGCTCAAGGCCGACGAAGGAGATCTTGGGTCGGAGTTCGATTTGTGGTTTGATCAAGATTATGACTACGGTTTTAACTCTCGAATTCGATTGTCAGCATTTCTTCCAGGGGCCGCCTTAAAAGAAGCCTCGACCCCCGCAGAAAACGTGATTTTTCAGGTATTTGCATCGATGCTCGTAAAGTTCTAGAAAGTGAAGAAATATTGGGCAGTCCCTGATATTTACCAAATATTAATTGTTTCAAATAGTCCCCTCGATTAATGTAATGGAATCTCAAGTCCGATAACAAGATGTTGGTATTAAGTGGGGATGTATGAAATTTGTTATCACAGTTTCTCTCGGTTTTTTCTTCAGCTTTTACATAAACTCGGCCGATGCTCGCCGGGCCATTGTTTTAGATGAAAGCCTGACCCAAGAAGTAAATGAACTTCTCGGTCAAACTGTGGACCTACAGACCTCTTTTTATAATCAAAATGAAAATGAAATTACGGCAAGCCTTAACCAGACTCTCAAGCAAATTGATGATGCTAAATCGGCATCCCTGGTGATTGAGGAGTATTCACGAAGTCATCTCAATAAAATTTTAGATGCGGCCAAAAGTCGTCTTGAGCTCACGCAGACGACTCAGGATGAGATTCGACGTCGTAACCTCAAATCGGCCTTTGAGCAGCTAGCCCATTTGGCGCGAATTTATAAGGTTGATAATAAGTACCGAATCTTTTTCTGTCCTAAAGACCGAAGTTCTTGGGTGCAAACGGGCTGGAAAGCTAAAAACCCAATAAATCCGGAAACTCTGGGGAGTTGTGGTAAAGCGGTCAAATAAGGCCTTTTGCATTCTTAGTCCAAGCTCGTCTATAATAACAATATGATAGAACGCTTAATTGCTTCATTACCTAAAGGTCTACTTGGATTGCTTGGCATTGGTGCCGGTCTCTTTCTCATTACGATTATTGAGCCACCAAAAACTCTTTGTGATATTCAAATTGAAATTTTCGAGAAGAACCAAGAAGGTTACCTTTATCAAGAGCGCCGAATGGGGCAGACCTTCGAACCCAAAATTAAGAAGTCCCTCGCTGAGTGTGCTCACTCCAATTCCATGGGTGGCTGTTTTGCGTTCTTTAGAGAACTTAAGCGAATAAATAGGGACCTCAAGGCTTTGCCGGGAGAGTGTGGCTCGGCCGTTGGGTCCCAGGTGAAAAAGTATTTGTTTACGACTTTAAAATTAATGACTGAGCTCGCCTGGGGAAATAAGCCCCCAGTATCCTATTCCTCTAGAAACGGCTGGCTTTCTGGTTCAGAGATTGCCATCTATTGCCGCCTTAAAAACCAGGTCATTCGACTTTTTGGCGAAAAAAACTGGGAAGCTCTTCGAGAAGAACTTTTTGTGACTCTTCCGGGGAGCGATAAATTGGGGCGAACCGAGACTTGGAACCGATCGATAATGTCAGTTCGCTGCGAGTCCTATCGTTAGCTTGCTAAATCTCCAGTGATCATTAGGTTTTTTATAATCGAGCCACCGGGGCGGTTGAGACGTCCTTTCATTTGTAGATCTTTGATAGTTTTGTGCATGATCCTAAAGTGTCCACTGAGGGGCGGGCATTTAACCAGCCATTCATTGTGATTAAGACCAAAACTCTTTAGCTGACTTTTAATTTTTTCAGATCTCATAGTTCCTCCTTGCTGATGGAGGATCACCCTTGCAAGTCTTAGGACCCTAAGTCCCGGGCCAGAGTTTGATTATAAGCGCTTTAATCCGAAGACAGAATTTACTGAATCGGACCTGGACAGTGATTCGGATTTAAGGCAGCCTAGTAGCCATGGAAATTCGCTGGAAAGCACGTATTTGGCTCGCAGTCTTAGTGGTCACCACATTTGTCGTTGTACAGATCTTTAGATTTGTTCCGAGTTTTTGGGCTCCGAAAGTGGCGGGTGCTCTTTTTGTTTCCATTGGGATTGCCATTGTCTACCCCGGCTTGAAGTCAGCACTTTGGCGCAAGACTCTGATTTTTTGGATGGGACTCATCCATCTTTTCGTTACCGCCGGTCCTTTACTCATCATTCACATCACTGGATTTGCCCAAGAACTCTATATGTTTCCATCATCGGGACAGGTGCAGTTCTTTACTCTGGGGCAAATTCTCCACCGTGCTGCTGAGTGGATTTATACTCTTTTAATCGTAGGTGCTTTGATTGATAGCTTCCGTTTTGGTGGAAGAAAGCACAAAAGCTTAGAAGCCAAGAGCTAAGCGCCTCTAACGGTAGTTAGTAAAAAGAACGATTCCTTAAGCTGGCTGAAAAAGGCATAAAAAAACTCATGGTTCGCAAAAACCATGAGTTAGTAAAATCTAAAATATAAAACTCAGAACTACTCGAAGCTAAAAGGCTTTGGAGAGACTTGCTCTGCTCCGTAGAAATTATCGTAGGCGTCAGATCCAGAAGGAAGAAGAGCCAGATTACGGGCTTTTTTAATTTCACGAGCAAGAGTTCTTTGCTGAGACATGCTCAGTTTGCTAATTCGAGAAGGAGTTACTTTTCCACCTTCACTGATAAAGCGAGAAAGAGTCACGGGATCTTTGTAGTCAAAAATAAACTGACTTGGGTACTCGGCTCTGTATTTAGATCGCAACTGTTTTTTGAAAATGTTCATTGTGCTTTCCTTATCTTAAACTCAGCAAATGTCGTTCTAATTTTTTCAAATCGCGGTCTAATCTTACCTGATCAGATCAACGAGGCTCTCAGCCACGATCTATTGAAGAAGAGACGACATCTTCATTAAAGTGGGTCTTATACGATATTTTTCGGTTGCCAACAAGTGTCTTTTTCATTTATAACCTTGAACTCTAATGAGCTGACGCTGCATAGCTTTTGGGCACGAATAGCCCGTAGCTCTTTAATTTAATTAGTAATCTCATGTAGTTAAGAGATTTTAGATCGGGAGGTCGAACGTGGCAATCTGTGAATTAACTGGTAAAGGCCCAGTTTCTAAAAATTTAGTCAGCCACTCGAATATTAAAACCAAGTCGAGAGCGATGGCAAATGTTCAGAAAAAACGCCTATTTAGCCCAACGCTTAACGAATTTGTTCAGTTGAATGTCGCCACGAGCACGATTCGATCCATCGAACATACCGGTGGTTTTGATAAATATCTTCTGAATCAGAAAGATGGCCTTCTCTCTAAAAGAGCTCTCAGCTTTAAGAAGCGCCTTAAAACCCGCATTACAAAAGCGGCAAAGAAGCAGTAGAGGGTAAAAAATGAAACTTAAGATCAAAAAAGGCCTCGAGGTCAAAGTAATTGCGGGTAAAGATAAAGGGAAGACTGGAACAGTTCTCGATGTAAACCCTCAGAAAATGAAGGTTCGCGTTCAGGGCGTTCAGATCCAAACTAAGCTCGACAAGAAGGAAAATCAGCTCATTAAGACTGAAGGATATATCGACTACTCAAATGTCGCACTTATCCAGGCTGCTAAGAAGAAAAAGGCTAAAAAGAAAGCCACTAAAAAAGCTGCCAAAAAAGCATAATTTTCCTAAAAGTCAGAAAGTCCTTTCTATTTTTAAAAGCCCTCTCTATATTTGTTAAAAAGGGGAGGGTAATAATGATCAAAATATATATCTCTATTTTATTTCTATTGATCTCAATTCCCAGTTTCGCGGTAAAAAAGCTTGAACCAGTTGAATACATTCTCTGTAAACACGCCAAAATGGTTCGAACGATTCATATTACAACCGATGATGGAAAAAACTGTGCGACCACCTACACGAAAGCGGGCGTGCCGCGCATAGTCGGTACAGGTGTGAGTCTTAAGGGTTGCATCGGATTTGTTGAAAATATTCGCGGTAATTTAGAAGAGGCCAATTGGAAGTGCCGACCGGTTCCTAAGGCTTCTATAGAAAACCATGTCGACGAATAGTCCCCAAGAAAATCTAAATATCTCAGTGGTTCAGCTTCAATCGACAGAATCGATTGAAGATAACCTTGAGCAAATTAAAGCTAAAATAAGTTCCATTCCCGATCTTCAAGAAAAAGACTTAATTTCTCTTCCAGAAAACTGTCTACAGTATAAGATTACATCCCCAGAAAATTTTGGAGTCCCTGAAAACCACGATTGTTTCGATCAATTGTCTGAGTTTGCAAGCAAAAATAAAGTGGCCTTTCATTTGGGAGGGGTGCCGCTCAGGCAAGAGGGGTCTAAAGAATCCCGAGTCGATAATGTCACTCTTTGGATTCACGCCGATGGTAAAAGGGACGTTGTTTATAAAAAGACTCATCTCTTCGACTTAGAGCTACCTGAACTTGTTATAAAAGAGTCCGATACATTTAACTTTGGAGATGGGCTGGCAACAGCTCAGTTTAAAGGTTGGAAATTGGGCTTTGGAATTTGTTACGATATTCGATTTACTGAATTGATTCGTTTATTCTTTCGCGAAAAAGTCGATCTGGTATTTTTTCCGGCGGCTTTTACTGTTCCAACGGGAAAGGCCCATTGGGAATTACTCAACAGGGCAAGGGCCGTAGAGCTTCAGTGTTATGTCGCTTCGGCCGCTCAAGGGGGATATCATAAATCTCCCAAGGGTGATAAAGAGCGAACGAGTTGGGGGCAATCTCTTGTCGTTTCGCCTTGGGGAGAGGTGCTAAAACAGGGTCCTCATTTTGATCAAGACGGTGGGAAATTAGTTCTCAATCAGACATTGCATTATTCAGAGATTGAAAAAGTACGCCGGTCCTTACCGATGCAGGATCATGTCAAAGATCAATCCTTTTACAAAATAAAGAATCATTTCGATCTCAATTGATTCGTTATGAGACAAGGTCCAAAAAATTTTGAGAATAGACATTGGTCTTAAGGCTGCGGTAAGTCGCTTCCGATAAGCTTCTTATGGGAACGGTGATCAAATCCTCAGTCATTTTAGTGGGTGTCTTTTTTATCAGTCTTTCAGTTTACGCTGAAGAGTCTGGCTTTGTATCGACACAATTTTATGACCCCTATGTGTATCCTCGGGGCGAGCACCTTTTTGATATTGATTGGCAAGCGACCGATGAAACCCTCCAAGCTCTTAAGTCGGGTAAGCTCGGACGGAGACCAGCGAGTATTGATGACATGCAAAACCTCTCTCGCCCCTACGAAGGCGGAAGAGATGAGCAGCCCATTACAGTCCAAGAAGACCTACCAAGGCCAACTGTTTACTGGACCCATAAGATGGTCTACCGCGAAGTCATTCGCGAAATCGAAGAAGATGTTGCTGTCGGCGAAAGCACCGGAGAAAAAGCCGAAGAAAAAACTCAATAGTAATTGTTTATAATTCTGCTGATATTGAAATTTTCCTCAATTTGCTATTCTTTAGTTAAGAGTGGGCCATAGGAGGAATACTTCATGAAACGCAGAGAGTTTTTTAAAAACATTGGCCAAAAAGCACTAGCAACAACGGTTGCTAGTATTCCATTAACTCAAGCAGCGATCGCAAGTGATTTAGAGAAATTAGTAGCGAGCGGAAACCTGACCCTCGATTCACTACAGTTTGTGCGCGAAGAAGAGAAGCTCGCCCGGGATGTCTATATTAAACTTTACGAGCGATGGGGGAGTCGAATTTTTAATAACATTAAAGACTCCGAGCAAACTCATACGAATGCCGTAAAGTTCTTGCTGAATAAGTACAATTACGAGGACCCGGCGGCAAACACAGCCATCGGTGAGTTCGTAAACCCAAAAATTCAAAACTGGTATAATAACCTTGTTGCTCGGGGGAACCAGTCCGCATTAGATGCACTTTACGTTGGTGCCTATGTCGAAGAACTTGATATTGGTGATTTGCGACACGAAATTAATGCCTCAAGTGAGCGCGATGTGAAACAAGTCTATACGAATTTAATGAACGGTTCTTATAACCACTTAAGTGCATTTGTTGGCCGAATTGAATCCCAAGGGATCGAGTACAAAGCTCAGCTCCTCGAGCAAAGCGATGTGGACCAGATTGTTCTAGCAGGTGGTCGACGAGGTGGCGGCGGCAGGGGCCGAGGTGGTCGCGGGCGCGGTTGGTAGGCTGCAAAAGTCCGAAAAATTATTCATAATTTCAAGTAGTTAGCCAGATGACAGTGCGCTTTTTGTATTTGTCATTTGGCTTTCAATCCGCTATCGTCTCTAGATCTTGGAGGATTTATGGACCAGTTGGATGCAATTGAACGCGAAGAAATGGATTGTGATGTACTGATTGTCGGCGGAGGAAGTGCCGGACTTTCAGCCGCCTACCATTTACAGAACTTAATCAATCAACATAACGAAGCCATCGCTTCGGGCGGTAAACAGGGCCAAGCCATTGAAGAGCCCATGATTGTTGTTCTCGAAAAAGGTTCAGAAATTGGTGCCCATAGTTTGTCTGGTGCGGTTATGAATCCACGTTCGCTTCAAGAAATGATACCCGACTACAAAGAAAAGGGGTGTCCCATTGAGTGCGATGCCAAAGAAGATGCGGTTTACTATCTCACCAAAGAAATGGCTATTAAAGCGCCGGTGACTCCACCTCCGTTTCACAACATCGGAAACCACATTGTTTCTATTTCAAAAGTAAATCGCTGGCTCGGTGAACAAGCCGAAGCTATGGGCGTTAATATATTCCCTGGTTTTGCCGCAGTAGAATGTCTGTACGGAGAAAACGATGAAGTCATTGGTGTACGAACCGGTGACCGCGGCCTCGATAAAGACGGTAAGCCAAAAGACAACTTTGAAGCGGGCATGATTATAAAATCAAAGCTCACCATTTTTGCCGATGGTACAAATTCGCCCCTCTTTAAAAGGGTCGAAAAGAAATTGGGTTTGAGATCAGGTCGCAACCCAAAGAGTTTTGAACTCGGTTGTAAAGAAATTATCCAAATGCCTGCAGGGACGGTAGAGCCTGGAAAAGTCATTCACACGGCGGGCTTTCCCCTAGATAAATCAATTGGTGGGTCTTGGATCTACACCATGCCCAACGATCAAATCAGTATTGGAATTGTCGCTTACCTCGACTCTGAGGACCCTCTTTTAGATGTTCACAGAGAGTTGCAAAAGTGGAAGACCCATCCTTTCATGCAAAAGATGCTCAAGGGTGGAAGGGTGATCGCCTATGGCGGTAAGACTCTACCAGCTGGTGGATGGTTCTCTATGCCGAGACTCTTCCATCACGGCATGCTCGTGGCGGGAGATGCCGCTGCCATGGTCGATGTGAAAAAGCTAAAAGGCATTCATTTGGCAATGAAGTCCGGTATGTTGGCCGCTGAAACGGCTCTCGATGCCATGATTGCTGAAGATTTTTCAGAGTCTCAGTTAAGAAGTTATAAAGATCGAATCGACGAGAGCTTTGTTAAAAAAGAACTCTGGAAGACTCGAAATTTTCACCAAACCCTCAGCAAGGGGTTGGTCGCATCGGCCCCAGAATTGGCTCTTCAGGAGCTTACAGGTGGTTGGAGCTTTGGTAACCGCCTTGCGGTCGAACATAAGGATCATGAGAGTACAGAGCCTGTCATCGATGTCTGGGGGCCAAAGGGGCTTGAACACGAAGATAATCAACTGCCCAAGCCTGACAATGAGCTTTTCTACGACAAGCTCAGCAGTGTTTACATGACGGCAACGGGCCACGATGAAGATTCGCCGAACCACCTCAGGCTGCAAGATGCTTCGATTTGTTCCGATGTCTGTTCGAGCAAGTATAATAGCCCTTGTAATCACTTTTGCCCGGCCAATGTGTATGAAATGATTCCAAAAGAGGGGCAAAACGATAAATTACAGCTGCAAATTAACTATACTAATTGTATTCATTGTCAGACCTGTGATTTAAAGTGTCCGTTTGACAATATTGATTGGACTCTCCCCGAAGGCGGTGGAGGGCCGAATTACACTGAGGTTTAAAGAGCCTCAAGAGAGAGTAAGATGCCCAAGTTTGTAGCGACGACTTCCCGTGGTTTAGTGGATGTTCTAGAAGAAGAGTTGAAGGAATTGGGTGTTAAGGTCACAGATAAAGGCCCCTCAAGTGTCGATTTTGAGGGGAGTTGGGCCGCTTGCTATCGTATAAATCTTTGTAGTCGAATTGCCTCGAGAATCCTCTATTCCGTTCTCGATTTTACGGCCTACAACCAAGATGAATTTTACAACAACTTTAAGAAACACGACTTCACCAAGTACATTGATGTCGATCAAACCATGCTGGTCGAAGCTTCAGTTAAAAACTGTTGTTTTAAAGATCAGCGCCTTTTGGCTATGAAAACCAAAGACGCTGTGGTCGACCAGTTTTGGGCCAAGTACGACCGTCGACCTGACGTCGACCACGAGAGTGCAGCTCTTCGTGTTTATGTTCGAGGAAACAAAAACAATTACAATGTGAGTATTGATACTACGGGTGAGTCTCTTTTCAAAAGAGGCTACCGATCGGATCCGACAGAAGCCCCTTTAAAGGAGCATATTGCTGCCGGTATTTTGGCAATTGCTGGTTACAAAGGTGATGTTTCAGTAGTTGATCCCATGTGTGGTTCGGGGACGATTCTTATTGAAGCGGCTTTATGGGCCAGACAAATTGCTCCAGGAACTATGCGAAAGAAGTTTGTTTGCCAAAAGCTTAAAAACTTTCAAGCCGACGCTTGGGACGAAGAAGTGAATAAGGCAATCGAGCAAGAAGTGACAGAGCTTCCGGTTAAGTTCTATGGTTTTGATATCAACGGTAGAGCGGTTCGTGCCGCTAAGGCCAACGCTAAGGCCGCCGGCGTAGAAGACATGATTGAATTTGTGCGAAGAGATGTGGTCGAGTTTACCCCGCCTTGTCCAAGGGGTTTGATCGTTACAAACCCTCCTTATGGAGTCCGCATCGGAGGAGATGAGTACGAGCTTCAGGACACCTATAAAAATTTGGCTCATTCGCTTAAGGCTAATTTTAAAGGGTGGACGGCTTGGATTTTGGCTGGAAATAAAGAGTTAACTCCAGCCCTTCGATTAAAGGCCTCCGGTCGTTTTCAAGTTTTCAATGGCCCCATTGAATGCCGATTCTTAAAATACGAATTGAAATAACCTAGTATTCGATTGTTGGGTGCTTGGTCACTCAACTCCGGTGAATTGGACTTCAAGTGGATCCCTAATTGCATTCTCTAATAACGGGTTTTAGGTAAAAAATGGTTATTAGGGGGCGTATCGATGGTGTTTCATAACGAGACAATAGTTCTTTTATTTTTAAAACAAATCAGGATTCGAATAAAGAAGGTACTTCTACTGGTTGGGGTTGTTCCTTTTGTTCTTCTCTTTCAAAACTGTTCAGACTCTGGGGAGCAAATAGCGGACGAATTTTCTTCGTTAACAGAAGTACAGGATATTAAAAGTGAAATAAACGATAGAATCAATCGAGAGGTGAGCGCCAGTAGTGGAGGTACGATCACTCGAGCCAATCTTTCATGCGGAATTAATGACGTCGACCCACGGGATGTGGCAGATATCGATTTTGATAGTTTGATTGAAAACCGAATGGGAGCAGCGGCAAAGTCGTGGTCTTCGAATCGATCAAAAGCCATCAAAACTTTTAAACTTTGTTCGAGTTTAGAGAATTCACCCTATAATTTAAAGACGGCTGTGAGTACCGACTATGGTGCGCCTGTGTGGATTATATCAGATGTGGATCGAGTGATTCATTTAACTGAAACACTGTGGATAAAACGAAGTCATCGAGTTATAGATGGGCGTGGCGCTAATATTACAATCAAAGATTACGGGCTCCAGGTCAAAGATGTTACCGATATTATTATTCATAATATTGGAATCAAGTATATGAAGTACCCCTATTCGTTCTGCGTGGATGACGAACAAGACCCTTCCACATGTTGTGTTGCTGGAGGTGACCCAGACGATGATTGGCCTGACGGGCAGGATGGAATCAATGTTAGAAATGCGGATCGCGTTTGGATAGACCACGTTGTTATTCTGGGCGTACCTGATGAGGCTATTTCGGTCACTGCTTCACAGAGTCCGACGGGCAAAAATCGAACGACTATATCCCATAGTAAGATTCTAAATCGTCGCAACCCAGTGTGTGCAGATGGCTTTAGCGAAGGGCATGGAATTATTATTGGATGTGCTCTCTCTGACGACGAGAATGATAACTGCTTGAATACCGAAGTTTCTGTCATAAGAAACTACTTCGAAGTTGATAATCGAACACCATTTATATGGGGGGGAGCCAAAGCTCACGCAGTAAACAATAGAGTGGAGAAACCCAGTGATTGGTTTGCTGGAGCAAAAGAGGCCGGAAGACTTTACTCTGGGGCTAACTGGTATAACGCCGCCTCTTACACCAATAAAAAACAAATCTTTCACTTTGCTGATTCAACGGGCTGTGGTGTCGAGTCCAAAGATGTCGGGCTCAATGGTGTCATTAACAATGAAAGAGATGACCAGTGTAGTATTCCCAGTATCATGGGATACTACGAAGGCTGGGGAACCTGTAGTGCCTGTCGAACCTACGTTAAAGAGCTTGCGGGGCGAAAAACCGATGGTGTCGCCCTTTGGGAGCCCGGCTCCAGTTGTACAGCCTCTTGTCGTTGGTAAAATAAAAAAAGCCTTATCGAATTCGATAAGGCTTTTTTGTTTCTAGCGAAGTAACTTTTACAACGTTACTCGCTATCAGCGCACTTGCTGAAATTACATTCTGCTGCCACCTACTCTTGGGTTAACAGGCATGTCATCGCTCACTGGCATATTCTCATTACTCAGCTCGCCACCTTGAAGGGCTTCGACACCTTCACGGAGTGAGAACTCAAGTCTTGGAAAACGAATACCTTCTTCTGCAAGACCAACACCAACAGATGCCATGATCACAGTCATGCCTTTTCCGTTAACAGCGTTAACAGTACCAGCAACAAGACCCGGAGAAAGCGATCCGCCAATTCCGCGACCAAAAAGAGGGCCACCGATATTTAAGCCATTAAGAGTTCCTAAAGAAACGGGGCTTAAAAAGAAAATCCAGTTGTACTTGTAAGTAAGACCAACAACGAGTCCACCTTCTTTGACTTTAACTTCGAAAGAAGTGTCGTCAGTTGTGAGTTGACCAGTTTGACCGTCAACATAAGTGACAGAAATGTCGTGAGTATCGACATCAAAAAAGAATGATGCATCCCAGGCAGAGAAAGAAGCAATACCTTCTACTTTTGCGCCTTGGTTAGCGAGAGTTGTAATAATATTTTCGATTTCTTGATCAGAAACTTTTTCGCCAGCTGATTCACGCATTACATTGAAAAGCTCTTGGTCTGTCATACTTTGAGCGAAACTTGTAAGGGGGAGTAGGGCAAAAAGGAAAGCAATTAATACACGTTTGAACATCTTGAACCTCCATTAGAACCTGTTTAGGTGGTCCTAAAGAACCACCATGTGATTAAAAAATGAAGAGTAATTTCGTTGATTGAAAAGCTTTCTCTATTTTTTACAGGGCTAAGCAATCTTTTCTGACGGAATCCTTTTCATTCCGTCAAAACCAGTAGCGATATTCACATCGATATTCATTTCGATAGATGCAGGCTTCTTAAACTGGGGAGCTGAAAACTTAAAGATGGCCGTGTAGCTGCCAATTACTCCCAACAGGAGAAGAGCCCAGAAAAGCATTAGGCCTTTGTTTTTCATGCGCCAAACGAAGGCGGGGAAGACACCGACACCCAACCAGATAAGAAGTTTGAGATAGATCCAAGGGTTTTCCGTGAACTTATAGTTGGCTCGAGCCATGAGTCCGAAGCCTGCTACTAAAACAAGCACCATCATAACACCATGTGCTAAAGCGAGGGCTCTTCGATATTTAAACGCGGCCTTCTCTCCTCCAGTCGCAGCATAGATACTGATGCCACCGAGGCTAGCGAATATGACAAAAAGGCCAAATACGTGAATCCAGTTGTACAATTGATAGGACATAGGGACCTCCAGTTGATTTCTATGTAATTTGTAGCCCTTGTTTACCCTAGGGAGATTTAATATTCACCTGAATTTTCGTTGACTTTAGAGCCTGCCTGAGTGAGTCAATGTTGTTTAAATTAAATAAAACGAGCGATTTTGAATAAGGAGTCGACCTAATGATCGAGAGTATTGGAATGATAGCTCCAGCGGCCGGTGCCGTGGGCTTAATTGTTGCTTTAGGGCTGTATATGATGGTTATCAAGCAACCGGCAGGAAATGCCAAAATGGTTGAAATTGGTGATCAAATTCACTTAGGTGCAATGACCTTTTTGCGCTCTGAATACAAGATTCTTATCTTCTTTGTAATTTTAGTAGCGATTGCCCTTTCCTTTGTAGGAGATAATGGTTGGCAAACTTCGGTTGCCTTTGTCTTTGGTGCCTTCGCATCGGGCTTGGCCGGTTTTATCGGAATGAAGTCTGCAACGAAGAGTAACGTGAGAACTGCTGCTGCTGCAAAAGACGGTGGAGTTTCAAAAGCACTACTTGTTGCCTTCCAAGGTGGAGCGGTAATGGGACTTTCGGTAGCCAGTCTTGGTTTACTCGGTCTCGGTGTTTTCTACTTTCTTTGGGGTCAGTATCCTGAAACTTCTAGTGTGATTTCTGGTTTCTCAATGGGTGCATCAAGTATCGCTCTTTTTGCTCGTATCGGTGGAGGTATCTTCACAAAAGCGGCCGACGTTGGTTCTGACCTTGTTGGTAAAGTTGAAGCCGGTATTCCAGAAGATGATCCCCGTAACCCTGGTGTGATTGCCGATAACGTTGGTGACAACGTTGGTGACGTTGCTGGGATGGGTGCTGATATTTTCGAATCCTATGTAGGAGCCATGGTTGCTGCGGTTGCGATCGCTGCGACGATGACGGCTGATTCTGTGGGAATTCTATTTACTGGTGAATACGTCGCTGGACAAAAAGCTCTTATGGGTCTTCCTCTCGTTCTCGCCGTAGTTGGTCTTGTTTCTTCTGTAATTGGTATCGGTCTTATGAATGTTTTCAAAGGCGCTAAAGATCCTGCGAAAGCATTGAGTGCCTCAGAATATTCTGCCGCCGTCCTATTCTTAGTCGGTGTGGCTGTTTGTCTGCAAATGTTTGGTTTTACTTGGAATGTTTTCTGGCCAATCATTGCCGGTACCGTTGCCGGTCTTGCCATCGGAATGGTGACTGAGTACTACACGGCTAAGGGCCCTGTGATGAAAATCGCTGAAGCCTCTAAGACGGGTCCTGCAACAAACATCATTACTGGTTTTGCTGTTGGTCTCGAGTCTTGTGTTGTTCCTCTTCTTCTCATTTGTGGTGCTATCTACGTTTCATTCGAAACAGCTGGTCTTTACGGAATTGCCATGGCTGCCGTTGGAATGCTTGCAACTGTTGGTGTTACAATGACAATCGATGCCTACGGTCCTGTTGCTGATAACGCCGGTGGTATCTCAGAAATGGCGGGTCTTGGTCCTGACGTTCGTAAGATCACTGATGGTCTCGATGCGATCGGAAACACGACAGCTGCGATTGGTAAAGGTTTTGCCATCGGTTCTGCTGCTCTTACGGCTCTTGCCCTTTTCGTTGCTTACGGTGCTTCTGTGAACGCTGTTCGTTTGGCTCGTGGTGAAGAAGCTCTTTCTATGGACATTACAAACCCACTTGTGGTTATTGGTTTTCTTCTCGGTGCCGTTGTTCCTTTGTGGGCCGGTGCCTTGACCATGCAATCAGTTGGTAAAGCAGCCACTGATATGGTGACGGAGATTCGTCGTCAGTTTAAAGAAATCCCAGGCCTTCTCGAAGGAACTGGAAAGCCAGATACGGCTCGTTGTGTTGCTATCTCTACCAACGCTGCCCTTCGTGAGATGATCCTTCCTGGAATTATCGCTGTACTTGCCCCGACAATTGTTGGTTTCGTACTTGGTGCGGCAGCCCTTGGTGGAATGCTCGCTGGTGCTCTTCTTACGGGTGTTGTTATTGCCCTTCTTATGTCAAACGCCGGTGGTGCTTGGGATAATGCTAAGAAGTACGTTGAGAAAGGCGAACTCGAAGGTCACGGTAAAGGCTCTGAAACTCACTCAGCAACTGTAACTGGTGATACTGTGGGTGACCCGTTCAAGGATACTACAGGTCCTGCGATGAATATTCTTATTAAGTTAATGTCAATTGTGGCCCTTCTCTTAGCTGCAATCATTGCTTAATTTGCTGATTAAAAGAAACTTTGCTAAAACCGAGCTGTTAAAAGCTCGGTTTTTTTATGTCATTAACTCAGTCATTCAAAGAAAAAGTCATTCAGCACACGGGATTTCCCGTGAATTCCTCAATTCTTATACGGGACTTGAGTTACTTTGAGTCCGATCGAGGAATCGTCGCCTACCGCGAGGTGGGGGGCATGAGAGTTGTTGCTGGCGAGCCATTTGATTTTAATGAACCAATGGGGGTATGGCAGGACTTTGTTAGAGACTCTCGTAAAAAGAATCTAAAAATCTGTGGATACTATACCTCAGAGACCTTTTCGTGGAGTGAAGGAGTATTCGTCCCTTGTGGAACATCTTCGATAGTCGATCTCAAGAATTGGGACTTAAAGGGAGCTGAGTTTTCGGAGTCTCGAAGAGCCATTAATCACAAACGGCGAAAAAACTTTGAAATATTAAGGCTAGAGGAATTTAAAAAAAGAGAGTGTGCAGGGGAGAAGCTCTTAGAATGCTTTCAAGAGTGGAAGAATCAGAAGCCTCTGCTCGAGGTCGAGTTTATCATCAGCAATCAAGCTCCCGATTTTGACGAGATATCTTCTATTGAGGACTGGTGGGTTCTCCTCGAAGGAGATCAAGTGTCGGCCTATGTGAGTCTCTTGCCCTACAAATCGGGCAAAGCCTATTACCTAGATCATCTGATTCAAAACCCGCAAGGGGATAAGTTTGCTCTAGACGCGCTCATTGTGCACGTTTTGCAAAACTACAAAGAAAGGGGAGTCTTGGAGTTTAGTTTTGGTCTCAACCCTTTTGATGAGCTCGACTGGCGTCTCCCTTGGGAGTCCCTCGTTAAAATGGGTCAATACGTATTGCCGAGTTACTCGGCCCAGGGGTTGAACTATTATAAATCCAAGTTTGGTAGCACCGATAAAAAGACGAGATACTTGTTCTATGAACAATCAATGAGTCCAATTAAGGCATTTGCGGCAATGGCTCGGGTGAGCTTTAATTGGCGACTGCCATTTAGTAATAAATGAGGATCGAATTGTGAATTTAGATGAATTTTTGCGAATGGTTTACGGCTTGTTTATGGGAACATCAGTGCAATATATAAAACCAGCCAATCGCTATGTTTTTCCTACGAAAGTCGTTGAAGTTGATAAGGATTTTTCGATTCAACTTGGGGGAACTTCTATTCTGGGCTACATCAAAAGTGGAGAATCGAATCTTCTGATCAACCCAGGTCACCAAAAAGCATTTGATAAATTTGTACAGGCGGGAAAGCTTGAAGCCGCCGAAAACGTGAATCATTTAATACTCACTAACTTCTTTTTAGATAATGTTCACTTTTTGCAAGCCTGTGAGAATCCCATTGAAAAAGTTTACTATCCAAAGAGTGCTGAGTTTTCTATGAAAAAACTTTTTGCACCTGAGGTTCTGCAAAAATTTTCATTCGAAGAAATCCCAGTTGATCAGGAGCTCGAACTGACAATTGAAAAAGAAGTGGTGAAAATACAGCATGTGAACCAGTCTTACTCGGCTTCTGACCTCTATGTTGTTTTACCCGAAAGGAAACTCGTTTTTCTCGGTGGCCTTTTTTATAACCAGATTCACCCTGTTCTTAGAATTCAAGAGGGGATGGATGTTAGAAACTGGATCGCCCAATTAGAGAAAATAGTCGCTGCCTATGCTGATTATCAGTTTATTCCGATCGAAGGTGAAGTGGCTACGAGTACCGAGTTACAACTCTTCATTGATTACTTAAAAGCTTTGATCAATCCAGAGGTTGAATTTAGTTATTGTCGGAAGAATTTCGACTGGATGGAAATTCCCAGCCATACTTCCCTTGAAGAAAACTTCGATCTCCTTCGAGGTATCGCCAAAAACTTTGTTAGTCTTTAAAAACAGCCTTCATTAATTTGTTAATGTTCTTTCTCATCTCAACGAGGTGAGCTCGAGTCGCCGTGGTTTTTAAATAATCATTAAGGGGTTGTAATGGGTAACCACCATAGCGTCCTGGTTCTTTAACATCATTGGCAGCAACCGACATGGCGGCAAAGTTAACGTTATCAGTAATTGTTTTGTGGCCAGCAACAACGGTTTTTCCACCGCAGATAAAGTTGTCACCAATGGTTGCAGAGCCAGCAACAACGAACTGTGCAGTAATCAAACAGTTTTTACCGATCTTGCAGTTGTGGGCGATATGGCACTGGTTATCTAAACGAGTCCCTTCGCCAATGACTGTTTCATCGACGGTGGCTCGGTCAATAGCGCAATTGGCACCGATTTGTGCGTTGTCGCCAATCCGCACGATTCCGATATGAGGAATTCTCTTATGTTCACCTTTGCGGTTGTGGGCATAGCCATAACCTTCAGCACCTATGACCGCGTTGGGCTGGATTTCTACATTTTGTCCGAGGATGCAGTGGTGACCGATATAAGAGAGCGGATGTAAACAGGACCCCGCTCCCACCTGGGCACCGGTCTCGACGACGGCGTTAGCCCCAACCGTACAGTGATCTCCTAAAGTGACATTGGCTCCCACGAATGCGTTCGGACCAACGGTGACCCCGTCACCTAATTGAGCCGTCGGGTGTACGATGGCCGTTGGGTGAACACCTTCTTCCGTGTCTTGATTTCGATAGGGAGTTCGAAGAATGTAGTCGTTAAAAAATTCCGCCATCAACCATTCTGGATTGGGAGATAGAACGAGGCTTTTTACGGTAGGGGGACAGTCTTCGATCTTGGAGCCCTGCGATACTACGAGTATTCCCTTTTCACCAGCGATGGCGTCTTTCAAAAACTTGGGATTTGTGACAAATGAAATGGCTTGGTGGTTTGATTCATTGGGGTGAATCAGGTCAGAAACCTCAGAATTTTTTTCGCCGAGAACCTCTGCAATATGCTCGGGATAGTTAGCCATTAAGTCTTCGAGTTTTGCAGTTTTGAGTAGTTTTCTCGACACGGAATTCCCCTTCTAAAAGACAATTCGACATCCTATTACACAAGACGCCATTTGTATAAAAAAATAGCTTTATTAACCTTGTGTTTAGAAACAGATTAACCTAGAACTAACAAATCTAATTAGTTTATGTGGAGGGGGCCATGGCTAGGACCAAAAAGGCAACAAAAAAGAAGTCTTCAGCTAAAAAAACGACGTCAAAAAAGAAGGCGACGAAGCAAGTAGCTAAAAAGACAGTGGCTAAAAAGAAAGCCGCTACGCGAAAACCAGCCAAAAAAGCCGCTACAAAAGCTCCTAAGAAAGCCACGGCCACTAAAACTACAAAAAAGGTGACTAAGAAGGTTGCGAGCAAGAAAACTGCGAGCAAAAAGCCTGCTACTAACCCGAAGGCCGCGACTAAAACAGCTAAGTCTACGACTGCGAGCAAAGCTGCAGCTCCCAAAAAAGGAGCTAAGAAAGCCGTTTCTCCAGCTCAGACCAAAGAAGCCGCTACAAAGAAGCCTCGAGTTTCGAAAAAGCAAGAAAGCCGCGCTAAGAGCTCTTTGAAGAAAGTGACTCGTCAGAAAAAAGTACGTGAAATTCCAATGAGTTTGGGGTCTGCGTCATCTGAACTTGCCGGTAAGGTTAAAGAGAAGAGTAAGGTGAAAACTTCAAAGGCCATGGAGGAAGCAGAAATGCACCTCAAAGGTTTGGCCCAAGAGAAGCTCACTAAAATGGGTCAGAAGTGGTTGCAGACCTATAAAAAAGCCAAGAAAATTAAACCTTTAGCCTATAATATGCGCGAGCAATACGAGGCGAAGACTCCTATTGAGCACAAGGTTTTGGGTTGGGGATATATACTTTCTAATACCAATGATCGCCTTGAAGTCCTTTTTAAGGACGGAATCAAGTTCCTAATTTCTAACTATAAAAGCTAAAAACTTTTTCCGGTGACTAGAAAATAACTTGAGGAATCGACGTGATCTGTCGTACAAAAGTGAGCCTATGGCAAAAGAAGATTTAGCGCAGTTAGAAGGCAAGGTAGTGGATGTTGCTGCCGGCGGAATTTACAAAATTCAACTTGAAAACGAAGTGGAAATTATTGCTCGCTTATGCGGTAAGATGCGTCGCTTCAATATTCGTGTGGTCGTTGGGGACCGAGTGACTGTGGGGGTTTCACCCTACGACCCAACAAATGGTCTGATACTTTATCGTCATAAATAGATTTATTTATGTTAACGCCTAATATTCACCTCTAAAAATTAAATATGGATGTAGTGATGGATAAGAGATTTGATTCCTATTTTACTTCACGCAACCCAGAGATTAGCCTCAAGTCAGCCCAAGCCGTTTTAAGTTTGGTCGAAGACGGAGGGACGGTTCCTTTCATTGCCCGTTATCGAAAAGAAAAAACGGGTAATCTTGATGAGGTGCAGATCAGAGCGGTTATTGATTCCTTCGAAACCTTTAACGAAGTGATTAAGAGAAAGACTTTTGTTCTCGAAGAAGTCGAAAAGCAAGGTAACCTAACTCCTGAACTTAAGAAACGCCTCGAAGAGAGCATGGAGCTTTCTGAAATTGAGGAGCTCTATCGCCCCTTCAAGAAAAAGAAGAAAACAAAAGCGACCATTGCCCGCGAAGCAGGGTTAGAGCCTTTAGCCGACTGGTTACTCGGAATCGGAAAGGGTGACGTCACGCCAGAAGTGACCCTCGAAGTAGAGGCCAAGAAATATATTAATCCTTCTAAAAAGTTTGCAACCTACGACGAAGCCCTCAAAGGAGCGCAAGATATTATTGTTGAAAGACTTAACAATAATACTGAGTTGAGAAACTTTGTAAGAGACCACCTCAATAAAGAAGGTAAAGTCGTTTCGAAAGCCAGTAAAAAGTATAAGCCGAATTCTAAGTACGAAATGTACCAGGACTATTCTGAGGCTGTGAAAAACCTTTTTGAGCGAAAAGCCAGTCACCGTTACTTGGCGATGCGTAGAGGTTGGAAAGAGGGTGAACTTGCCGTTTCTATTCAGGGCGACGATGAAGCTCTTCTCAATAAATTCCAAAATGAAATTGTACTTAAAAAAGATACGATAGCGGATGAAGTTCTAAAGAGTGCTGCAAAAACTTCTCTTAATGTTCACGTAATGCCATCGATTACTAATGAAATCCATTCGGAACTCAAAGAAAAAGCCGACCTTGTCGCCATTGATGTCTTTGCAGAAAATGTACGAAAGATTTTATTGGCGAGTCCATTTGGCAATAAGTGTGTGTTAGGTGTGGACCCTGGTATTCGTACGGGATGTAAGGTTGCGCTTACAGACAAGCAGGGAAATTATATTTCTCATACTGTTCTCCATATTCAAGGGGACCAAGCTAAAGAGCGCGCCATAAAACTGTTTGAAGATGTTCTCAAGCAAATCGAAATCGAAGCGGTTGCTGTTGGTAACGGAACGGGTGGAAGAGAAGCTGAAAAGTTTTTGCGAGAAATTTTAAAAGAACTCGCACGGGATATTCCGGTCATTCTTATTAGTGAATCTGGAGCGAGTGTGTACTCGGCATCAGAAGTCGCAAGAGAAGAGTTCCCCGATCTCGATCTTACAGTTCGTGGCGCCATTTCAATTGCCCGAAGACTTCAAGATCCATTGGCGGAATTGGTTAAAATTGAACCGAAGAGCATTGGTGTTGGTCAGTATCAGCACGATGTCTCGCAAAGTCTGTTAAAAAAGAAACTCACAGAAGTGGTTGAAAGTAGTGTGAATAAGGTCGGTGTTGATTTGAATACCTCTTCGGCATCACTTCTCAGCTACGTTTCTGGAATTGGTCCCGCTTTGGCTAAGAATATCGTCGACTATCGCAGGACAAATGGTCTCTTCACACAAAGAGATGAGTTGATGAACGTAACCCGCTTTTCGTCAAAAGTATTTGAGCAATCTGCTGGATTCTTGAGAATTCAAGAGGGAAAGGTATTTCTCGATAAGACCGGTGTCCATCCAGAGCGATATCAAGCTGTACGAGAAATGGCGGGAGATCTCGGAGTCAATGTTTCTGATTTAGTGGGCGCTGGAGCAAAGAAGCTTCTTGATTTGAGAACCAAGTGGGCTGAGCTTATCGGTGAATTTACCTTTGACGATATTGTTAAAGAACTTGAGGAGCCGGGAAGAGATCCGCGTGATCCCTACAAAGTTTTTTCTTTTAGAGAAGATATCAACGAAGTTTCCGACCTGAAAAAAGATATGATTTGCAATGGTATTGTGACTAATGTGACTAACTTTGGTGCTTTTGTTGATATCGGTGTTCATCAGGATGGCCTCGTTCATATTTCTGAAATCTCTAATCAGTTTGTCGATGACCCGAGAAAAGTGGTTAATCCTGGAGATCAGGTACAGGTTAAGGTACTTGATGTGGATACCGAGAAGAGTCAGATTTCACTCAGCATGAAGTTAACGGCACCTAAGGCCTCAAAGGCGGGCGGTAAAAGGGACGACAACCGATCTGGTAAAGGCGGCGGACCTAAGAGAGGCAAAGGAGCTGGAAAAGGTCAGGGCAAGGGAGCTGGAAAAAGATCTGGCGGTGGTCGAAAAGATGGTGGTAAGAGACCGCCTCGACCTAAAAATCCTTTCAACAACCCATTTGCTGCTCTTGCGGATCTTGGTGATAGCAAAGATAGTAAGTCGAAGCGAAATTAATTTTAATAAATCAAAACTTGTTAAAGGCCCTTTGTTCAAAGGGTCTTTTTTATTTTTAGGAAGTGCGAGTTGCCATGATTCGTTCTGCAATTTCGGCAAAGCCGAAGCCCCCTTTTTTTTGACTCACATACTGAGGTTCGTGTTTGAGTTGGTCGGCGAACTCTTTGATGTTTGCAACGCCAAACGACAGTTCAAACTGTTGAAACAGGGGCTCATCATTGGGGGAATCTCCACAGAAGCAACAGGCCGACTGCATTTTAGATGGATCGACCGATGTTTCCTTTTTCAGGTAAGTGAGGCAGGTGCTGGCTTTATTGTAATCTCCAAACCAACCATTGACGTGAATTGATGATATTTTTGCTGTGGCCCCATGCTTTTCGAAAATTTTTTTAATGGCCTGGATTTGCTCTTTTGCCAATGGTGGGACGTCTTCGCAAAAATCGATAGCCAGGTCAAAGAGGCGCGTAAATTGATCGCTGGCTAAAGCAGCGCCGGGGACAAGCCTTAGAATTTCTTTCTCGATGGCATCGAGCTTTTGTCTGTTAATTTTTCGTTCACTTTCTTGCTGAACAAAGAAGCGCTTCATTTTTTTGCTATTTTGATCGTAAGAAAAATAAAAGGCACCGTTTTCGCCAATTACGGCGGCGACGGGCCATTGTCTGGCAATCATCTCACACCACCCGGCCGGTCGCCCGGTGATGGGTACCACAGAAATTCCCATGTCGTGGAGCTTCCAAAGCGAATCATAACTTTTGGCGTGGAGACGCCCTTCATTAGTCAAGGTGTCATCAATGTCGGTAAATAATATCTCAACCTGGTTTTTTCCCAGTTCTTGCAGTGCTTTCATAAGCTTTGCTCGCCTCCAAAAATACTATGCGTCACAATTTCAACTTGCATGGCTTTACAAGACCCTTCATTTTAAAACACATTATAGATAGAACGAGTCGTGACTTCGCGCGAAATAAGTTGGTATTAGAATATGGCAAAAAAAACTGGAAGCAAGAAACTAGTTGTCGTTGAGTCTCCCACGAAGGCAAAGACGATAAAAAAATATCTCGGTGACGAGTTTATGATCGAGTCCTGCATGGGGCACATCCGAGATCTTCCCCAATCGGCAAAGGATATTCCCGAAAAAGTTAAAAAGGAGCCTTGGGCCAAGCTAGGGGTTAACGTCGATAAGGATTTTGAGCCTCTTTACTGCATTCCCAAAAATAAAACCAAGGTTGTTAAAACCTTAAAAGATCTTCTGAAAGAAGCTGATGAACTCATTCTCGCAACCGATGAAGATCGTGAGGGAGAATCGATCAGTTGGCATTTATTGGAAGTCCTAAAGCCTAAAGTACCTGTGAAACGAATGGTCTTTCACGAAATTACGAAGTCGGCGATTCAAAAAGCTCTTGATGAGTTTAGAGAGATTGATTTCAATTTAGTTAAAGCCCAAGAGACAAGACGGGTCCTCGATCGACTCGTTGGTTACACTTTGTCGCCTCTCATTTGGAAGAAAGTTGCCTACGGCCTTTCAGCGGGACGGGTTCAAAGTGTGGCGGTTCGCCTGATCGCTGAACGGGAACATGCCCGTTTGCGATTTGTTCGTTCCAGTTATTGGGGGCTTAATGTCCAAGCTGAAAAAGATAAAGCACAGTTTCAAGCGCGATTGATTGGAACAGACTCAAAGAAAGTCGCCACAGGTAAAGACTTCGACGGCGAAACAGGAAAGCTTCTCGATAATAAAAAGTCCGAAGTAATTCATCTCGACGAAACGAAAGCCAAAGCTATTTTAAAGTCTATTGAAGGCAAGAAATTAAAAGTGATCGAAGTTGAAGAAAAACCGGTTTCTAGAAAGCCTGCGCCTCCGTTTATTACTTCGACCTTACAGCAAGAGGCCAACAGAAAGTTGGGGATGGGTGCAAGGGAAGCGATGCAAGTGGCCCAAAGCCTCTATGAACGCGGTCTTATTACTTATATGAGAACGGATTCGACCTTTCTTTCAAAAGAAGCCCTCGAAGCCGCTCGGGGAAGAATCGAAGCCGCCTATGGTAAAGAATATCTCCCTGATGCGCCTCGAACCTATGAAAAGAAAAAGGCAAAAGGAGCTCAAGAGGCCCACGAAGCGATACGTCCAGCTGGTACAGAAATGACTCCCCCAGAAGAGTCTAAACTTCGCGGCCCGGCTTTAAAACTTTACGAAATGATCTGGAAGCGGACGATTGCTTCCCAGATGGTGAACTCTCAACAAAAGCAAATGAGTATTCGCTTTGATTGTGAAGGCCACTTATTTACTGCCTCGGGCATGACAATTGAGTTTCCTGGATTCTTAAAGGTCTATGTCGAGAGCACAGATGACGAATCAACTAACGATAAAGAGGTTCGCCTTCCGAAGATGGCCAAAGGTGACGAAATTAATGTGATCGAGGCTAAAGCCACCGACCACGAGACCAAGCCACCGGCGCGCTTTACAGAAGCGAGTCTCGTTCAAACCCTCGAAAAGGAAGGAATCGGAAGACCTTCTACTTACGCTGCTATTATCAGTACGATCTTAAATAGAGGATATGTTAACAAGGCTGGAAATGCTCTAGTGCCGACTTTCACGGCGATGATTGTTTCAAAGCTGCTCTCTAATTATTTACCTAAGTACGTCGATTCAGAGTTTACGTCCAAAATGGAAAACTCTCTGGATGATATTGCAGAAGGGGATCTAGATTACCACCAGTACCTCAAAGAATTTTACCTCGGGGATGAAGGACTCAAGTCTGAAGTGGACTCTAAAGAAGAGGTGATCGACGCCGAAGAAGCCAGGTCCATTCGCTTTAAACCCCTCGGAGAACTTGAATTTCGCGTAGGGCGCTATGGTGCCTATGTTTGTCGAAAAGAAGACGGTGAAGACGTTTGTGCATCTTTGCCTTTTGAACAAGCGCCAGCTGATATTACCGAAGAAATTGCCAACAAATTAATTGATCAAAAGATCAACGGCACAGATGCCCTTGGTGATCACCCTGAATCGGGCCAGCCGATTTATGTTCTTAATGGTCGCTACGGTCCTTATGTTCAGTTGGGTGATGCTTCGGATGAAGGGGATAAGCCCAAGCGAACATCTCTTCCTGCGGGAATTGAACCCGAAGATGTAGACATGGAGCTTGCTGTTTTTCTTCTCGATCTACCAAAGACTTTGGGGCAACACCCTGATACCGAAAAAGATGTAAAGGTTGGTATTGGTCGTTTTGGCCCCTATATCGTTTGCGATGGAGACTTTAGGTCGATTCCAAAGGGCGATAGTTTGTTTACCATTGATTTAAAAAGGTCCTTAGAAATTCTTTCTGAACCGAAGAAGGGGCGAGGAAAAGCCACTCCTCTTAAAGAGTTAGGTAAACACCCTGACACCGATGAAGACATGAACGTAATGTCTGGAAAGTACGGTCCTTATGTCAAATGCGGTAAGGTGAATATATCACTTCCGGATGACCTAGAGCCGGCTGATGTTACTAAAGAAAAGGCAATCGAGCTTCTAGAGCCTAAGATGGCTTCAAAAGCCAAGAAAAAGGCTAAGAAGAAGACGGGAGCCACAGCCAAGAAGAAGACGGCCAAAAAAGCCACTAAGAAGGTGACTAAAAAGACGGCCAAGAAGGCGACTAAAAAGAAAGCGACTAAGACCAAAAAGAAGTCCTGATGGGGCTTTCTTTGGCCTAAATCACCTAGGGCCCTTCTTAAGTTGTTGATATTACAATCCTAATTGCATTCCATTGCGAATTATTTCGATTTCAGCTAAAAAGTGGCCCGTGATACGTCTTCTCTTTGGTAAAAAATTGGACTCATTTAAAAGGAACCAGCTCCAACTGGATATCCCCAGGCCTGTTTATCAAGATCGTAATTATGATAAGGGAGGGCGCAGTTTCTACTTTTTCGATTTCGACGATAACGTCGCTTTTCTTTCGACCCCGATTTACATCTTCCACCAAAAAACAGGTGAGAGGATTCCGCTGACAAGCGGAGAGTACGCTCAATATCACAGTACCATCGGAAAGTCGGGACCCTATAAGGACTATCAGCTCAAATACGAAAATACTGGGAGTTTTCAGTCATTTAGAGACCGTTATCGACCAGGAACGCGCAAGGTTTTGGGCTTAAAAGAGCAGTTTGAAAAGGATTTGTTAAAAGCTGTTAGGGCTCCAGAGTTTGAATGGAAAGGCCCTTCTTGGAATTGCTTTTATCACGCTGTCCTCAATCGCAGACCCACCTCAGTGATTACGGCCCGGGGGCACCACCCGGACACCATTAAAAAGGGGATTAAGAGACTTGTTAAGATGGGCTTTTTGCCCCACGAACCCAATTACCTGAGTCTTTTTCCGGTGACGAATCAGGATGTCCAAGTCGATTTGGGCCGCCCAGGAGAGACCAATGTGGCTTTGCTCAAAAAAATGGCAATTCAGAAAAGTGTCGAGATCGCCATTCAAGAATATGGGGAGCATAAGCCTCACCGTTTTGGAATGTCAGACGATGACCCTAAGAATATCCAATTGATCTTTGAAGTAATGCTTGAACTTAAGAAGGAATATCCACACTTTTCGTTTTTCGTTATCGACACTCGTCGAGGTGGAATGAAAAAGTGGGAGGTCTTTTTGGACTTCCTCGAAGACGATGGACGTATCGATATTAGACAATTGGAACTTTTTTAAACATCTCCTGTTTAAAAATTAAGGCGATTAGAGCCTTAACGCAACCCACCTTTAGTAAAACCCTGTAAAACTTTTGAACTGAACCTAATTATATTTAAAAGCCAAAGGCAGAATGGGATTTATCCGATTAGTTCTACGGCTACTGGTTAGAGCTTATGCTATCATATAGCCTTGAGACCTCGATAAAGGAAGGCACTTAATGTTCAAGCGAAATCCAAAAATGAAATTTCAAGCCCTTGGGATCCTTTCATTTGTTTTTGTGATTGGATTACTCAGTGTTGAGTCACATGCACAACGCAGAAACTTTTCTTTTGTTTCGAAGGTGGGTTTAAGTTGTAAGCATCTCAATGTGATTGCCCAAGGTTTCCTTCATCAACATATTCAGTACGACGAGTTTGATCCTGAATTAGCTGAGCGAACGACCGAGCAGTACATTAAAAAATTGGATCCTTTTAAACTTTATCTCACTAAGGCTGATTACAATAAGATTAAAAAGATTCTCAGCCGCGACTCGGAGTCGATTAAAAATGCATTGAAAAGTGCCAAGTCTAAAACGGCTAAGGCAGCGGTGGAGAGGGGGCTCTTCGGAAAAATCAAAAGGAAAGAGTGTAGTGACCTGACCTCAGCCCGTAAAGTTTACGAAGATCGAGTTAACGAGCGGGTTAAGTTCGTTAAGAGTTATTTGAAAAAGGGCTTTAAACTCGATAAGAAAACTAAAATCAATCTTGATCCCGATGTTCGGGATTATGGAAAATCCGTTGCTGAATCGAGAAACTACCATAAGAAGTATCTTCAGTTTCAGGTTTCAAACAATATGGCGGCTGGTGAAAGCCTTGAAAAAGCCAAAGAATCAGTTATCAAAAAATACGATCGCGCGCTTAAGAGAATCGGTGAAGTGAGTCAGGAAGATATTTTTTCAAACTATCTCGATTCATTTGCCCGTGCCCTTGATCCTCACTCGAGCTACTTTTCAAAGGATGTCCTAGAGGATTTTGAAATTAGTATGCGTCTTGAGCTTGAAGGAATTGGTGCGACTCTTAGTTCAGAAGATGGATTTACCGTCGTTGAACAATTGATTTCCGGTGGAGCGGCCAAAAAATCGGGTCTTATTAAAAGCCAAGATAAAATCATTGGTGTGGGACAGATTGAAGAAGGCAAAGAACAGCCCATTGAAAACGTTGTTGAGATGGATCTTCGAGATGTCGTTAAGAAAATCCGTGGTCCTAAAGGGTCAAAAGTTCGTTTGAAACTTCTTAGAAGAGAGGGTGGAGCTTCTGAAACTCTCATTGTTACGCTGACGAGAGATAAAATTAAACTTGAGGATGAAGCGGCTTCGATTAGCTATATTGAAAAAGCACCAAACGGTGTAAAAAGAAAAATTGCGGTCATTAACCTTCCATCGTTCTATGCCGACTCCCGCAGGGGCGGAAGATCTTGTGCGGCGGATGTTAAAAAACTTCTCAAAGAGGCCCGTCGCGAAAAGGTTGACGGTGTTCTCTTAGATCTTTCTACCAACGGTGGTGGAAGTCTCGACGATGCTGTGAGTTTGGCGGGTCTGTTTTTTAAAACAGGGAATGTCGTTACTCAATCGGCTAAATCAAACGGTTACTCGCAAGCGCCAGTTCGTCTTAAGGACGATGACGAAGATGTCGACTGGAATGGTCCCCTCGTGGTTCTTACTTCGCGCGTGAGTGCTTCGGCTTCTGAAATTGTTGCTGGAACTTTAAAGGATTACAAAAGAGCTATCGTTGTCGGTTCTGATCATACTTTTGGGAAAGGAAGTATTCAGCAGGTCGTTTCTTTGCCTCCGGGGCTTGGAGCGATCAAAGTGACCGTTGGAATGTTCTTTACTCCTGGCGGAAACTCTACTCAACACCGTGGTGTTGATGCCGATGTCGTTCTTCCGAGTGCTTTAGCAACTGATGATGTCGGAGAGAAGAGTCTCGACTTTTCTCTTCCTCCAAGAAAGATAAAGCCATTTATTTCTAAAAGTGCTTTTGTGAAGTCTGGAAAAGACAAGTGGAATGAAGTTGATGAGAGTATCCTGCCGATTATCAAACAGCGATCAAAGTTAAGAGTCGCTGCGAGCGAAAAGTTCACGGAAATCCTTGATGATTTGAAAAAGTCAGAAAAGCGTGGACGAATTGTTACGATTGGAGAGTCACTCTCTGAGCAAAAAGAAAAGAAGGCAGAAATCGATAAGAAAAAGAATTTTAGTAAAGAGGAGAAGCTCGCTGAATACCTTAAACGAGAGGATATTCAAGAGGCAGCCTTGGTTCTTATCGACATGATCGACCATCAAGGTCAGGTCCCCTTAAAACTTGCTGACGAAAATAAAAAGAAAAAGAAAGTCGGCATGTAGTTTTTTAAACAAATTGAGATGTCAGAAGGGAGCATTTGCTCCCTTTTTTTGTATGTCAAAGCGCGGCATCGTCATGGCTTCTTTGACCTCATCGAGCCCCCATTTAATCATTAAATACATGCTTATGAGGGATAGATATGAAGGTCAGTAATTTTGAAAATCAGAATTTTGTTTTAGGTCAGTTTTTTCCACTGCCCAACCGCAAGGACTTAAAGGGCCCAATTCGCCGACTGATTCAGGGCCGCCTCCCAAGTATTAGCTCCAATAACTATTTCGCTCCCATGAGTTCTGCCAAAGAACGTGAGTGGGAGCAGTTGTTTCCATTGTTAAAGAGAATTCTTCTATCGAGTGAATCCTACGATAACCGTTGGAAGGCGATTAAAGAGCTTCTGGCAAGTCAGGCTTGGATTAACACCCACATCCCCGAAGAGCTGGGTGGCCAAGGGGAATCTTTTGGTCTCTACCACCAGGTTTTTTCAGCCATCTTCGAGTACTCGCCACTGGTAGCTTATAAGTACATGCAGGATTGTTTCTCTGGAGTGTTTAGTATTGTCTCTGAAATGAAGTCTTCAGAGACAAAGGACAGAGTCCTGGATCACCTTTTAGAGGGAAGTAATATAGGAATTTGCGCCCCTGGTCCGAGTCAGTACGTGGACTCCTATCATATCCTCGCTCTACCCTCGAGAGATGGGCAGCGCTTTATACTCGATGGACACTGCGAATTTGTTCGCGATGCAGATCAGTGCAGCGGCTTCTTTGTGTGGGCTAAAACACCAGCGACGAGTACAAAAAAAGAAGGCCTGTCAGTGTTTTATGTCGACCAAGGGACACCGGGTGTTTCTGTCCAACCCATGCAATCTCTTTCAATTCAAGAATTGGAAGGGCAGTTTTTAGTTCGCTTCCAAAAAGTAGAGCTTTCAAAACATCGAATCATTGGGGGCCTTGGACGGGGTTTCGATCTCTATCGAAAGTTTTTTGCAAATCAACTCGAAGGTGAAACTTTGTATTTGTTGAAGTTGCTTGAAGAGGCTATTTCTCTCGAAGAAAATAGTGCCTACCATTCACTTAGAGAAAGAGAAAACCTGAAAAAAAACGTCGACGATTTTTCAGAAATAAAAAACATCGTACATTTGTTTCTGTCGAGCGAAGAAATTGAGGACTGGGAAAAGCTTCTTTTGCGCTTCTACTTTGGGGAAAAACTTCACAAATTTATTGTGTCGAGTCTGCAAAAAATCAGTCCCCAGGAGCTTTATCGCTCGCGAAAACTCTTTGAACTTTCGAGGGTGACTCGAGCCATAAGTCTTTCGGGGATTGAGCTTCACTGCATTGAGTCTTTTGTCATGCGTGAGATATTTGAGGATCTTTTGCGCCTGCAGTATGAGAAGTCTTCCTATGATTTTAGTTTCTGGGAGCGAACGAATCACAAGGTTCAGGATCAGCTCAACTCGTTGCTTGAAAGGCATTCAAGTGCCAATAAAACCAAACTCAAGAATATGGGCGGAGGCATGAACCCGCCCAAATATTTGCTCAAGATCCTCAAGAAAATGGCCAAAAAGTTGGATCGTAAGCTGACGAGTTTCTACAGAGCTGAGAAAAAAGGACAGGACTGGAGTTACCTGGCACTAGAGGACTCCCATCGAATATTGGGTGCCGTGTCAGAAATCATGAAGATGGCAGCCCTTACCTACAAGCACCAAGATTTCTCCCCCGGCCAATTGAAGTCGGCTCTTCAGGAAATCGACAGGGAGTTTTCTAAGGCGCTTAAGGCGATGCCTAAGCATTGGTCAGCAGATCAATTTGCGAGCGAAAAGACAGGTGCGGAAAAGCCTTCTCAAGTGGAGTCTGTAAAGCCTGCAAAAGAAGAACAATCATCAGTTGAATTGACTTCCTAAGCCTCCGGAATTACCTCTATAGGTTCTATCGGAGGAGATTTTAATGACGCGTAAGAAAGCCTCTAAAAAGAAGGGTAAGACCTCGAGCCCTTCTCGAAGCAAGTCGAAAAAGGCTAAAAAGTCGGCCACTAAAAAAGCGACGAAAAAATCGGCGGCTAAAAAAACAACAAGCCGTAAAAAAACCACGACTTCCAAACAACCTCCCAAGAAAAAACTCGGATCCTTGGAATTGGATAAGGAAACTCTCCTTGGCATGCACGACCTTATGGTCAAAAGCCGCAAGCTAGAAGAGCGTATGATTCAAATCTACAAGAGAGGGGATGCTTACTTCTGGATCGGTGCTCCTGGTGAAGAAGCCTTTGGGGTAGCTCTCGGTATGCAAATTCAAAAAGGTCAAGGGCCAGAGTATGACTACTCCCACTTACACTACAGATGCACCCCAACTCTTATTGCCATGGGTATGGAGATGGAGCCTGCGATTCGATTGATAATGAATAAAGCGACTGATCCCTGCACGGGAGGACGTAATTTTTCTAACCACTACTGTTTTCCAGAGTGGAATATTGTTCCCGTAACTTCGCCGATTGAGGTTCAGTACTCAGCTGCAATTGGAACGGCCATCGCCCAACGTCGCCGTGGAAACAAAGGGATTAGTATTGTCAGTGGCGGTGATGCGGGAACGGCAGAAGGTGATTTTGCGTCCAGTTTGATTTGGTCCAGTCGCCCTGGATTTGAACTTCCCATGTATATTACTGTGCAAAATAATCGTTGGGGGATTTCGACGGATTATGGAAGTCAGCACGGTGAAAAATATATCGCCGATCGTGGACGGGCGTTTGGCATGCGAACTGGTTACTACAACGGTAATGATCCCATTGAGACCTATTTGGCCATTCAGGATGATATGTATTACATCCGCAGAAATGGCTTGCCCGTTCTTGCTGAGTTTGAAGTTTCAAGACTCTACGGTCACTCTTCGGCCTCGGGCGCCAATCCTACAGGTGATGTTTGTTGTATTGAGCTTTTTGAAGATAAGCTTTTACGCCACGGTATTTTAACTAAAGAACTCATTAAAGAGCGCCATGATCAATATCAAGAAGAAGCGCGATCTGTTGCAGAAAAAGTAAGAACAGAAGCAGACCCCCAGGCCGACACGATTTGGGATAACGTCTGGGTGGATAATGAAAACGCTGATTGGAGGAAGTTCTAATGGCTAATATGGCACAAGCAATTCGAATGGCCCTTCATGTTGGTGAAACCCAATTGGGTGTTACAGATATTTTTGGACAAGATGTCGGCATGCCTTTGGGCGGAGTTTTCACGGCGACACAGGGGTTGGAAAATACTTGGAATGCCCCCCTGGATGAACGAGGAATCGTTGGGGCGGCTATTGGTTTAGGACTCGCAGGAGATAGAGCGGTCGCTGAAATTCAGTTCTGTGATTACATCTTCAATACTATTGATTTGTTGAAAATGGCTGGAAATACCTATTGGGCGACCAATGGTAATTACAATTTGCCTATTACTCTAATGACTCCAGTAGGAGCGGGAATTCGAGGGAGTATTTATCACTCCCACTCTTTTGATGCATGGGCATCGAGACTTCCCGGTTGGAAGGTCGTCATGCCTTCGAATGCCTTAGATGCCTACGGCTTGTTGATTTCGGCGATCAAAGACCCGAATCCGGTGATGTTTTTGAAACCAAAAGCATTGCTCCGAGTTCGCGGAGAAGAGCTGATTCCAGGGGAGCCCGAGTCTGAAAAAGAGCTTAAAGCCATGATCGATGCGCCGATTGGTGATCGAAGCAATTGGAAGGCGAAATGGCCTAATACTGAAATTTACGAAGTTCCCATTGGTCAGGGTAAAGTGACTCGAGAAGGAACTGATGCGACGATTGTGACCTATGGTCGCCATGTGCTGATGGCTAATACGGTTGCCGATCGAATGAGAGACCAAGGACGATCGATTGAGGTGATCGATTTAAGGTCAATCTATCCCTATGATTGGAGCTTAATTAAATCTTCGATTTCAAAAACGGGTAGGGTTCTGTTTCTTAATGAAGATACTGAAGTGACCAACTTCGCTGAACATCTCGTTTATCGATGCACTCAGGAATTATTTTATGAATTGATGGCACGTCCCAGAGTTTTGGCAGGAAAAAATTTGCCGGGTATTGGACTCCATGCGAACCTAGAAGAGAACTCTGTCCCTCAAGAGCGGGATATCGAAAGAGAACTCAGTGAATTACTTGAAGAGGTACCTTGATGTTAGAACCAGTGAGAAGAGACGAAGCCGTGTCGAAACGTTTGAAGAAAAAAGAAGAAGAGTTAGGATTTGATAAGTACAAGTTGTACAAAAAGAGCGTTCAATCTCCTGATATCGACGTTAAGTTTTTCAAGAAAACCTACAAAGAGCTCAAAGGTAAAGAAGCAAAACTATTTAGAGAAGATTTTTGCGGGACCTTTTCTTTGTGTTGTGAGTGGTCGAAACTTGATCCTCAGTACAAAGCTATAGGTGTTGACCTTGATCCGGAACCGATCGAGTACGGTTTTGAAAATTACTTTTCTAAACTAAAGGAAGACGAGCAAAAGCGAATCGAAATTCTCAAAGCCAATGTTTTGGATCCAGAACTTCCAAAGGCACATATTATCGCAGCCTTGAATTTTTCTTACTTTATTTTTAAAGAGCGTGAGCTCCTCAAGGCTTATTTTCAAAATTGTTTTAATACCCTTAAAAAGTCGGGAATCCTCTTGTTGGATGCTTTTGGTGGTAGCCAGTGTATGGAGGCCAACGAAGAAGAAACCGAGCACGATGGTTTTAGTTATTTCTGGGATCAGGATAGCTATGATCCACTTACCAACTACGCTCAGTTCTACATTCACTTTAAACAAAAGGGTTCTAAAAAGCGTGAAAAAGTCTTCAGTTACGACTGGAGAATGTGGTCTCTTCCAGAGCTCAAAGATATTCTCGAAGAAGTGGGTTTTGAGAAAGTCCACTTTTACTGGGAAGGTACAACCGACGACGGTGAAGGGGACGGAAACTTCAAGCGCGTTACTGAAGGTGAAGAGTGCGAAGCTTGGGTTGCTTACATCGCGGCTGAAAAGGCGAAGTAGAAGCTTCATTTGCTAGCGCATAAGCTTTAATACAGTCTGAATTTTAATACGAAAAGAGGAGTCATTGGCTCCTCTTTTTTTGTGGGTTTAAAGCTTTTACCCCTGTCTCATAATGAGACAGGGGCGCAATTATTGTTTGAGAGCTGTCATAAGAATAGTCAATCGGTGGCTAAGTTCTTTTATTTAAGTGGTTTTGAGGGCTGGCACCGGCTTTGCTTTTATAAAGAGGTGTATGGAATAACTCTAATGCGAGAGTGCATTGGAGAGTGATAAAAAAAGGGTTAGACCAATGAGAACTTTTAAAGTGTTTCTCGCAGTACTTCTATTTCAATCTTTGACTGGTGCTCCAGTGTTAGCAAGTACTCAGAAGAAGGTATCAACAAAAAGAGTTATGGCCGAGTTAGAACTCGATGCCAAAGTAAAGCCAACCCTCAGAGGCTTGTTGCAGAAAATCACCCCCATGCTTCAAGGGAAATCACGGCGGTATTACGATCAGAATATTCCCATGAGCCAGATGAATGATCCTGTCGACATCAAATATAGTGAAAAAGAGATCGTCATTAAAGTACAAGGGAGAACGACTCGAGTTACTTTTCCGGGCAAGAAAAATAACTTTGCCTCAGTCAATGGTGTTCCCCTCAGTGAAAGTGATTTAGAGGAGTACCAATTAGCTCTTAGAAAACTAAGAAGACTTTACAGTAAAAATGACCAACTCCCGCCCTCACTTTTAGGACTCTTTGTTGACCAAGCTCACGCTGATATTCCTTGGACGGGAATCTTAATTGGAGCAGGCGTAGCCCTACTCGGCTTTTTCGTCTACAAGGGTATGAAGAGTATGTCGAGTACAACTCACACCGTAAATGTTAACGGACCAGCGGACCCTATTGTCGTCGACGTGGATGTTCCTACTGATTACGAGTTGGAGATTCCGGTTTCAGGAAGAATTGAAGGAAACCCCATCGATATTGATGATGTCTTAGATGATGTTACTCCAGGAGTTGGAACTCGATCGACAGAAGTCTTAAGATAGGTGTCTTTTTAAATCATCAATCGTAAATAGAGAAGCGAGCTTCAATTGAGCTCGCTCTATTTTTTCGGTCTGTCCTTTTGAGCGATCAATAACACACAGAACATGGTCGATGGACGCCCCTTCACCGCGCAAATCATTTGTAGATATCTCTACCTGACCGCCCGTCGTAATAACGTCTTCAATAATACAAAGTTTTTTACCTTTGATGTTCGGACCTTCAGCGAATTTACAGGTACCGTATTTTTTTGCTTCCTTGCGCACAAAAACCACTGGAATTCCGGTTTTTAAAGAAAGAGCGGTAGCCACGGGAATTCCGCCCATTTCAAGGGCACCAAGGAGTTCTGTTCCTTGGGGTATGAGTTCCTTGAGGTGTTCAGCAATTTCGTTGAGAAGTTCTGGACGGGCTTCAAATTGGTACTTGTCGAAGTACTCATTGGAAGTTTGTCCGGATCTCAATAAAAACTCTCCCGTGAGATGGGCGCATTCGTAGATGGCTTTGGCAAGATCGGACTTAGTCACAGAAACTCCTTATCAATAGGTAATAGGACGAAATGACTCTAGATACGCTAACTAGAGACGAAACGACACTGATAATGCTTCGCAAAAATTGCTCAAGTACAATTAATTTGAATAGAGCTGGCACAGGCTTCGCTAGAGAAGAGAGTGGGTATTGTTTGGAGGAAACCATGGACAAGGTGAAAACAGTTCCTAGAACATTTCGGAGGCAAACTCTTATACTCTTTGTCATTTTAGCGAGCATGACCATAGGAATGTTCGTTTTACTAAACAGCCTATGGCCAGCGTCTTAATGACTAGTAGATGAAATTATCCCGCACCATGAGGTTGCGACAGTTGTTTTGGCGAATCAGCTCATCCTTATCAATTTGATAAGGAAAGTCATAGACCCAAAAGTCATTTCTAATGCTCACCCAAGGTTCGAGTGGTGTTTTCTCTATAAATTGATCGAGAACTAGTTGCCCTGCTCCAGTGATTCCAGACGGGAACCTAAGGTTTGAAAACGCATATGGGCCCGCATCAAAAATGAGATATTCGCAATAGTGATTTACCAGAAAGTGTCGGTTCGAAAAACGATGGTTGTGATAGAGAAGGCTTGCGGACATAGGCCGAGGGGTTCCCTCTGGACGAGCGATCAGCAAATAGATGGCACAATCGCCGTTCATCTGTTTGATATCAGAGTTGGCGGACTCAACCATACAATCAGCGTGGACTGTCCCTGAATTTAATTTAACATCAACTTGTTTAAAAGCTTCAGGTTCATAATCTGCAAAATTACTTTCGTAGGCTCGATGCCCACAATGGCGACTTTCATCACCAGTCGATTCTTTCAGTTTTATGCAGGCTTGAACGGAAAGGGAGACCTCGTTAATAACATTACCGTTTGCACCTTTCTTTTCCGCATATTGTTGAGCATTGAAAGTCTGAATTCCAATAATGTGGAGGGGATGATTTGGAGAGTTGACTGCGTAGAACGCCCCTTGCGGCATGAAATTAGGGCCTTTAGAAAATGTATCTAAATAGGGGAGCCGTACAATCTGCGCGAAGGCCTGTCCTGTTTGATAGTTCTTATAACTAATGACACATTTTAAACGAGTTTGATCGAGTTCCTCTTGGCTCCATTTTTTTCCGTAACTAGTAATTCCAATGGGACAACCAATGGATGTATTTTCTGGGATAAATAAACCGACAGGGAAATCAAGTGTGAATTCAAATCCCCCATTTGTCGTTCTTGAAAAGCGGCATGCAATTTCAGTAGGGCCTGGGTCGATACCCCCGTGGGTGCGAACGAACACGCATTGATCGGCCGATTTCTTACCGGCAGGTAGGTTGTAGGCCATCATTTGAATTCTATGGACAAGAATATCCCTATTGGTTCTTAGAACACCAGGAAGTACCTCTAAATCAGAGCCAATAATAAGATCACTGTGATCCCTTAATGCGATGGTTTTTGGGTCAAGTCCGTACCGGTAATTTTCGTTTTCAGCATTGAGAACCGCTACCATTTTGTATGCCCCTGAACTCTCAAGCTCCTGCATTGAATCAAAAACCTGTACAATGCCATCGCCGTCGCTGTCTTGCCCTTGGGCGTAGGAATTTAACCCGCTCACTAGTAGACTCAAAATGAAACAATATTTACTGACACTCCTAAAAGTACTTCGCATAACATATCTCCTCACTACCCATTTCCAACCAATTCAAATTGCAAAAAGGGCCCCAAAGATTTCTGTCGAGCTGGAAATAATCAGGAGTAGAACGTCGTTTTATTAGAACGCTACGTAGAACATTTTAGTAGTGGAAATAAATTAAACAGCGTCTTAGGACTCGAGCTGATTAAAAACCCAATCGCGGTAAGCGGGGTTACAGTCCGAGGCGGATAGTTTTAGAACGCAAGGTGTATCGTAAGGGTGGAGTGATTCGATTTCTGTCATGCACTCTTGGGACTTATCGGAAGAGGTTTTAAAGATGACGACCCATTCAGATTCTTCTTCGATCGTTCCCTGCCACTCGTAAATCGAAGTCATGTTGGAAATAATATTTGCGCAAGCGATTAGTTTTTTCTTGAGGAGTTTTCGCGCAAGTTGGCTCGCATCCTCTTTAGTCCCAATGGGAACATAGAGTAACTCTAAGCCTTGGCTCATGGTTTCTTCAGTCCGTCGCGACTGCGTTTGCGAGACTTCCACTGTTCAAGAGCGTACTGTCTAAGGTCGGCCACAGAATCAAATTCGTCGACGATTTCGACACCGAGTAATGTTTCGATGGCATCCTCAAGGGTTACGATTCCCATCGTTCCACCGTATTCATCAATAACTAAAAAGATGTGTTCTTGCCTGTGGATGAGTTGATCTAAACACGCCGAAACGGGAAGATCTTCGGGCACAGAGTGAATAGGCGTCATTAGCTCTGTGAGCTTCACATTATGCTTGTCGTGAGAAGTCGCCTCTAAAATCTTATAGCGGTGAATGACACCAACGATGTTGTCTAGGTTTTCTTTATAGACTGGGATTCGCGAATAACGGATCGGTTTGTACTGATCCATGACTTCACCAACCGTAAGGTCGCCATCGAGGCTCATAACAACGGACCTCGGAGTCATAATATCGTAAACGTAAACATTAGAAAGAAGTAGAAGGTTTTTGATGATAGCCGTTTCTTTTCTCTTTAATGTTCCTTCACTCGCACCGAGTTCAGCGGTTTCAATCATCTCCTCGCGAGTGAGTTTCTTATGATCCTCACGTTTTAGTACTTTACTGAGAGCCTCCGATAAGAGGACAAAAGGGTAGAGGAGAATAATGAGATAATGAATGAGGAAGGCACAGGCTGGAGCCAGTTTTTTCCAGTTAGAAGCACCAATCGTCTTCGGAATGATTTCTGAAAAGATAAGCACAGCGAGAGTTAAAATAACTGAGGCAATACTGAGATAGATTTCGCCAAAAACGCGATCCACTTGAGCCCCGACACCAGCGGCTCCAAAAGTGTGAGCAATGGTGTTCAAAGTCAAGATGGCGGCTAAGGGTCGATCGATATTTGCTTTTAGACTTTTAAGCATTTGGCCGCTACGTCGACCTTTTTTAGCACTAACCGCGATGTAGGCGGGAGAAACCGACAAAATAACGGCCTCTAGGATTGAGCACAAAAAGGAAGCTATGATAGCTAGACAAAAATAAACAATTAAAAGAGTCATAGTTTAAGCGAATCTCACAGAGTTTTATTAACTTCAGAGTCGTCAAAAACTCGAGACCCAACACTTTCGGTTTGGCCTTGGTATTTTCCGCGATAAGGAGTCAATGCTTTCTGATCCATTTTGCAAAATACAAGTTGGCAAACTCTGCGGCCTGCCTTGAGTTGAATCGGAAGTGAGTTTGCATTGTAGAGTTCTAGTGTAATTCGCCCTTCAAAACCAGGGTCAACCCATCCGGCATTTTGGATGAACAAGCCCATGCGGCCAATCGAACTGCGTCCTTCAACAAAAGCAGTAACGTCATCTGGAACTTTGACATATTCCATAGTCGTCGCCAGAAGAAAAGACTGGGGTGGAATCGTTATCGTGTCACTGTCGACTTCTCGATATTTAATTTCTTCGTCCATTTTGATGGTATCCATGGCGTGGTTTTCTACCAAAAGAAAGTGAGTGCCGAGGCGGCAGTCAATACTTGCCGGTTGAATGGAGTCGGTTGTTAACGGTTCACAGACGAGCTCGCCTGTCTCGATCATCGAGTTTAGAGTCTTGTCAGACAGAATCACGGTTCCCCCTCTTAATTGATCGAAGTTATATCCATGTTTTCAGGGACTTGCAATTAGGCTTTTCGTTATTTTCGGTCTTATTTATAGCCCTTTTCCGGAGGTAATTTTTGAATATATGGTTCCTATATTATCTGAGATTCAGTGAGTATAGGGCTCCTCAGCACCTCTTCATTCCATTTTAAAAGAAGTTGAATTCGAGTAAGTTTTACATATAATGCATCGCATCTTCAATATGGAGTTGGTTTTATGAAGGCAAGTTGGTTTGTGATTGTCGCTTTGTTGAGTACATTGACTGGAATGTCACGGTCTTGGGCCGTGGTGGAAGGCTCAGACTCTTTAGGGTTAAAGAATTGTGTCATGAGTGTTTGTTATCGTACCGACACAGGATCTTTTGTGCCAGTAACCACCGATGATGGAGCCGATTTAGTAAACAAGTGCCTCACTCAACAACGAACCAGTCAAACGCGCTGGTGGGTTGCCGATGTTCAGGTTTCTTCGGAATTAGAAGCTCTGGCTTTTTTTCGCAACCAATTTAGCTCTCCCGATTTTTCTTTTGAAAACATTATTAACGGCCCAATAAGCTGTCGCTCTTTTACAGAAATTACGCCATTTGAAACGGCCGAAGCGACGACTTACTCTGTTGATGTCGATGTTAAAGTTGAAGAAAGAGTAGTTCCTGTTCAAGCTGAGAACACACAGAACCCAGTCCTTTGGATGTTCGGTGAAAACGATTGTACGGGTGAGCCCATAAGAGTTGGTCCGATCGATTCTTGTGAAGTTATTAGAGATCCTAGCGCTAAAGTGACATCGCTTAAGATCAATGGGTCGTGCATGGAAGTGGGGCACCAAACGGCAGAATATGCCTGCGCAAACTTTAGGTCCGGTGAAACTCCACAGGGAGCTTACACCTTTTATTACGATCCCAACTGTAAGGGGCCAACTTTGTATAAAAAAGCTGGGCAGACCTGCGATGAAATGAATACTGAATTTGGTCAAGGTATTGTCTATTGGACTAATCAAGATCAACAATATTTCTTCGTTGATTCCTATCGTGATCCCAATGGAGTTTGCCATTCTTTTTCTGACGCTTTAACCCCTTACGAAGCCTGTACTCAATTACCTGAGTAGACTCTCTAAAGTTCAACGACATTGGGAGTATATTTCTGAATAGGAAATAAAAAAGCCCGAGTTAAAAAACTCGGGCTTATTAGTTTTTGGTAATTGAGAAGAATCTTACTTATTGGCTTTTGCTTTTTCTTCTTGATAAGCCTTAACGAGTTCTTCTTGCACATTTCTAGGAACAGGTGCGTAGCGAGAAAATTCCATAGTGAATTCACCCTTACCTTGAGTCGCTGATCGTAGTTCAGTTGAGTAACCAAACATTTCAGAAAGTGGAACTTCTGCTTCAACAGTCACAAAGCCTTCTTGGGTCGTAGTACCTGAAATCATTCCACGTCGTTGGTTCACCTGACCCATAACAGCACCTTGGAATTCTTCAGGAGCGGAAACTTCAAGTTTCATTAATGGTTCAAGGGCCGTTGGTTTTGCTTTTTCATAGGCTTGTCTAAAAGCTTGAACCGCACAAATACGGAAGGCCATTTCAGACGAATCGACATCATGGTAGGCACCGTCATCAAGTTCCATGCGGACGTTAACAATCGGGAAGCCAATGAGAGTTCCTTTTGCAAGAGCCTCTTGGTAACCCTTATCAACCGCAGGAATGTATTCTTTTGGAATACGTCCACCGGTAATATTATCGACAAATTCGTAGTTCTTAGTTTCTTCAGTAGGATCATCAGATTTTTCAATCGGGATCATCTTACCAACAACTTTTGCGAACTGACCTGAACCACCAGTTTGCTTTTTGTGAGTGTAATCGTAATCAGCAGCTTGGCCAATTGTCTCACGATAGGCAACCTGAGGGGCACCAGTAACAACTTCACATTTAAATTCACGCTTCATTCTCTCAACGTAAACATCGAGGTGAAGCTCACCCATCCCAGAGATGATGGTTTCATTCGACTCTTCGTCTCTGTGAACGCGGAACGTAGGATCTTCTTTACGAAACTTCTGCAGTGCTTTGGAGAAGTTTGCTTCGCCGGACTTATCTTTGGGTCTGACGGCCAAGGAAATAACGGCGTCAGGAACAAACATTGATGACATGGCCCAGTTGATCGTTCCATCAGTGAAAGTATCACCTGAAGCACAGTCGACACCAAAGAGTGCGACGATGTCTCCAGCGTATGCCACGTCCACATCTTCCATATCGTCCGAGTGCATTTTCACAAGACGAGGAACTTTAACCTTCTTCTGGTTAGTCGTATTGATGATAAAGTCACCTTTGTTCATCGTCCCTTGGTAAATTCTCATATAAGTAAGCTGACCATAACGACCATCTTCGAGTTTAAAAGCAAGAGCGACAAGTGGTTTTGAATCATCAGTTTCAACGGTAACTTCTTCTTCGTTCTTGTCGAGATCAAGGGCGTGGTTATCGATTTCTTTTGGATTCGGAAGGTACTCTCTAACTGCATTAAGAAGCAACTGAACACCTTTGTTCTTAAAAGCGGATCCACAGAAAACCGGTGTAAGATTGAGGCTAAGAACACCTTTACGGATGGCAGCTTTAATCTCGTCATTTGTAATTTGATCGTGCTCACCTTCGAGGAATTTCATGGCGAGGTCATCGTCAAAGTCAGCGGCCTTTTCGATGAGTTGCTCGCGGAATTCATTACAACGATCGACCATATCAGCAGGGATGTCTTCTTCGCGAATATTTTCACCATTGGCGCCATCAAAATAGTAAGCACGCATAGTAATTAAATCGACAACGCCTGAGAAATTGTCTTCTTCACCAATTGGAAGTTGATACATTACAGCGTTGTGTCTGAGTTTTTCTCTAAGTTGTTCCATAACTCGAACGGGATCAGATCCTTGACGGTCGAGTTTGTTTACGAAAGCAAGACGGGGAACATTGTATCGCTTCATCTGTCGGTCAACAGTGATCGATTGTGATTGAACTCCAGATGTTCCGCAAAGAACGAGAATCGCTCCATCGAGTACTCGAAGAGCTCTTTCAACTTCAACGGTAAAGTCAACGTGCCCGGGAGTATCAATAATATTGATGTTCGTGTCACCCCAGTAAACGTTAGTGGCGGCCGATTGAATTGTAATCCCACGCTCTCTTTCAAGTTCCATGGAATCCATTTTTGCTCCAACACCGTCTTTACCACGAACATCGTGAATCGCGTGGATTCGACCTGTGTAGAAAAGGATACGCTCTGTTAGGGTTGTTTTACCCGAGTCGATATGAGCAGAAATACCAATGTTACGAACTTTTTCCAGTTCCCATTTCTTTGCCATGGAACAATTCCTCTTTTTATGTAGTTAAATTTTTATTCTAAAAATCTCCCGCCAGGCCTTCAAAGAAGGAACCGACCGGGGCTCCCGAGCTAGCTGAGCGCCAGTTCAAGATTTTGCTTTCTATATTAAAGAAGCTTTTGTACAAAAACTAAGCCAGAATGACCAGCACTAAATAGCGGATTTCTGTGATAATATGTTTGAATTGTTAGGGTTTAGGGCTGAAAAGGCCCTCAATTTCGGCTCCTGTCAAAAGCTTAGGCAATTGGAGCTTCGATCTCTCGATTTTTTAAGTGGATTGGGTGAATTTTATGAAACGCGTCAGAGAGGGAAGTGATGTCAGTTGAGTCGTTGAAGGCGCTTAAGGAAGTCTTTGGCTTCGATCAGTTCCGGGGCGACCAAGAAAAAGTGGTCGATCATTGTTTAGCAGGGGGCCACTCTCTTACGCTGATGCCAACTGGTATGGGTAAGAGCCTGTGTTTTCAGCTTCCAGCTCGAATGAAGCCGGGGCTGACCCTGGTCATCTCTCCTCTCATTGCCCTTATGAAGGACCAAGTGGACCAGGCAAAAAAGCGTGGCTTTAAGGTTGCCGCGATCAACTCTGGAATGAGTCAGGCCGATCGAGAGAAGGGTTATCGAAAATTAGCAGCGGGTGAATTGGAGCTTCTCTATGTGACGCCCGAACGATTTAGAAAACCCGAATTTTGGGAGGCCCTTGAAAAGGCTGAAATAGGCCTATTCGTCATTGATGAAGCCCATTGTGTTTCTCAGTGGGGACATGATTTTAGACCGGATTATTCGAGATTGGGTGAGCAGAGAAAAAAACTCGGCTCTCCACAGACCATGGCGTTGACGGCCACGGCTACCGAACAAGTGCAAAAAGACATTGTTCAGATGTTGGACCTTCCAGGGGACACCCAAGTTTTTAATTCGGGTATGGAACGCCCCAACCTCAAGGTCGAAATCATCGATCTCTATGGCCTCGATCAAAAGATTCAGGCCTTTATGGCGCTCAAGCATCAATGCCAAGGGCCGATCATTGTCTACTTTTCTTTGATTCAGAGTCTGAAGAAATTCGCCAGTGAAATATCTCGCCTGGGCATCAGTTACCACACTTACCACGGACAAATGAAAGATCGCGATCGCAAGAGAGCGCAAGAACGATTTATTGAATCTAAAGACGACATTATTTTGGCGACTCCTGCATTTGGTTTAGGTGTCGACAAAGAAAATGTTCGCATGGTGATTCACGCCGAGATGCCAGGATCCATTGAAGCTTATTACCAGGAAATCGGGCGGGCGGGCCGAGATGGTCAGCCAGCCGATTGTGTTCTTCTCTACGATGGGGATGACATCAGTATTCAAATGGATTTTTTAAAGTGGGCCAATCCAGAACCTGAGTTTATTCGCAGTGTATATGCTCTTATAAAAAATAATATCGATCGAGCCAGGCAAGAAGGCTACGAGTTTCTGCGCAATCAATTGCACTTTTATCATTCGCGGGATTTTCGTTTAGAAACGGCAATAAATCTTTTAGAGCGCTGGGACTGTTTGGCGGGTCACAATAATCCAAGGGAGTGGGAGATCATAGGTGAGCTTCCCGACGAGTACTTGGAGCAAGATGATTTTGAAGCGAGAATTAAAGCCCAGAGGCATAAACTTTATGAAATGACTGAGTTTATTAAACTTGAAGAGTGCCGAAAGCGCTATATTTATAATTATTTTGGAATGGCCACGACAGAAGATTGTGGCAATTGTGATAACTGTTTGAGGCAATAATTAATCTATGTCGCAAATTTTATTTCCTGATCCCAGGCAAACAGATGATGATGGTCTCTTGGTAATTGGTGGAGACCTCTCTTTAGAGAATTTGAAGAGTGCCTACGAAATCGGGGTTTTTCCGTGGCCACAGCCTGGTCTTCCCATGCTTTGGTTTTCTCCGGTCAATAGGGGGATCATTGATTTTTCTGACTTTAAAGTCCCCAGTCGACTGAGTCGATATCTTAAAAAAGAGAATTTTGAGTTGCGGATTGATACAAGCTTTCGTCACGTCATCGAAAACTGTGCCCAATCCTTTCGTAAAAATGAAAGTGGCACTTGGATCCTACCCGAAATGATCGACGCCTATGAGGAGTTTCACAGGGCAGGTTATGCCCATAGTATCGAGTGTTGGGATGAGGGAGAGATTGTTGGTGGTCTTTACGGTGTATTCATGCGAGGTGTTTTTAGTGCGGAAAGTATGTTTTTCAAAAAGAGCCACGCTTCTAAGTTTTGTCTCATACAATTGGTTGAGCATTTAAAGAAAAGAAATTGTAGTTGGGTTGATATTCAAATGGTAACCCCCATTACTGAGTCTTTCGGTGGTAAGTACATTGTTCGCAATGATTTTCTTGAGCGCCTTAAAAAATCAGACCCAAATATTCAATTTATATAATTACTAATGTAAAGGGAGCCTCCGTGAGGATAGATAAAAACTGCGTTGTGAAAATGAGTTATCAAATTATTGATAATCAAGGGCAAACTCTCGATGAAAGAACTCCCGATAATCCACTCGAATTTATTTTTGGAATCGGAGTGATCCTGGAAAAGGTCGAAAAGGTTCTTCAGGATCAAACCTCTGGTTTTTCTTCTAAAATTGAAGTGTCCCCCAAAGAGGGCTTTGGTGAATTTAGGCAAGACCTCGTGGTAAAAATTCCCCTAGCTCACTTTTCTCCGGGGATAGAGCTCAAACCAGGTGTTAAATTTCAAACTCAAGGGCCCCAGGGCAAGCCAGTGACATTAACGATTCTCGAAGTTGGGGATCAGGATGTGATTGCTGACGGAAATCATCCACTCAGTGGAGCAGAGCTCATTTTTGATGTGAGAGTCTTAGATGTACGCAAGGCGACTCCGGAGGAACTGCAAAGCGGTCGACCTAAGTCCGTGGAGTCAGAGAAAGCCTAATAAAGCCTTTTTGTATCGCTTTTAAACGTCTTCTGTGAAAATGTTTACATTTCAATTTGTTTATTAATATTAGGCACTTAACAGGCATATTTCCTCTAGTTCCAGGCCTGGAACAGCTTGATCCAGAAGCTTTTGTCTTTAGCCGGGGAGTGGGTCATAGTTAAGATATTATGATTTTACAAGCTAAGACCGTTAAAGAATTTTTGAAATCAGAGCTAGACCGAAGGATAAAGGTCAACCAAAGGTATTCCCAAAGGGCATTTGCCAGAAGTTTGGGATTGAGCCCCGGTGAACTCTCTGAGCTCCTTCGAGATAAGCGATCCCTGTCATTGAAATCAGCCCTTAGAATTTCGAAGGCAATGGGTTTCAATTCTACTGAAACCAAATATCTCGTTCATTTAGCGCAAGTTGATAAGTCTCGAAAATCGGGTGAAGGAGAAATGCTCGAAAACCTTCAAGAAGAGGAACCAGTTGATCAGGGAACTCTTTCTGAAGATGTTTTTCACATTGTTTCTGACTGGTATTATTTTGCGATTCTCAACTTGGTCGACTGTGATGGATTTATTTGGGATGCTCAATATATATCGAGTCGCTTAGGAATCACCAAAGTCGAAGCACAAATTGCGATGGAGCGCTTATTGAGAATGAAAATCGTCTCTAAAAATGAGGCAGGACAATTTGTTGGAGCCAAGGACTTTGTCTTGAGCCCATCGGGAATCCCCTCGGATGCTGTGCGAAATTATCATAGGCAGATGATGAAAAAAGCACTCTATGCGCTAGAGATGAATCCGGTACAGGATCGAGATATTTCAGGTGTTGGTTTTGCCTGTCATCCCGAGGACTTAGAGGCCATTCGCCTTGAGATTGTCGAGTTTCAGGACCAGTTGGTAACAAAGTATTCCAAATCCAGAACAAAAAAGGCCCAAGAGGTCTTCCATTTGGAGATGGCATTGTTCAAAATTACACGTGGGCAAGGAAGTGAAAATGAAAAAAATTAGTTTTCTCTTAATTACTTTTTTGATGGGTTCTTTAATAGCTCAACAGGCATTTGCCTCCGCAACGAGAGTTGGTAACGGTGATGATGGCAATGATTTGGAAGGCTTTAAGCGCGTCCACGAGGGCATTCTTGTAGATACGCAAAAAGAGGCAGCGGCTCTTGTAAGAAGACTTAACCTTTCTTCTATTTCCGGAATGGGTAACCTTCTTCCAGAGGTGGAGCGAGCTAAGCTTTTTATAGCCGATAAAAATGCTGAAGCGAAATACGCCTTCGATAAAGGAATGGAATCATCTAAAGATGGGAAGTATGTTTACGCTCGAACATTTGCTGAGCCCTATGCTCCGACTCGCTTTTTTCCAAAGTCATTGGAGTTGAGTAAGGAGCAGCTGATTTCCTTGCATATTCACGAAGCGCTTCACCGGTCATTGCCCAGAAAAATTCGTGAGAACGAAGAAATTGTTAGTCATCTCACTCTGTCTATTACTTCTCCCGATGCGACCAATGATCGAATCAGAAAAGTAGCAAGCAAGTATATTAGTGACAAAATGATCTTAGAGAGTCGTTTTGATCGCAAAAGAATGGGGCCGCAAAGACCAGCCCAAGTGACCTATAGTTTTAAAGCATTTCAAAAGCCAGATGTTGAAAGTAGTTTTCCGATTGCATCGACTCACTCATTTGAAAGCTATTTGTATCCTTTTGGAAAAGGGGAGAATACTTTTGGTTTTGGCGCTGAGTTATCATATATCGTTCTTGAAGAGAGCAGTTATTTGGGGCCCTTTGCTTTTATGGGGAACTACTTATTAACTGAGTTGAGCAATTTTGACTTAGAGGTTTTTGGCCGTTTTTCTGTTTCTACGGTATCTGACTCAGAGGTTAAAGACTCTCCAGTAGGAAGAGATGTTCTAACTCTTGGAGTGAGCCTCATCCGCTACACGGAAACTTTTTATTTCAGAAATCAATTGAGTTACTCTTTTGGTGGTGAGAGCGAACAGCGATTTGAAGATGAAATTGTCAATTACGAATTTGGAGCTGTAACGCGTGCGAGTGTATCGGCCGGTTGGTACTACAGAGAGTTTTCTTTTGGTGGTTTTGCCGAGCTCTCTCTGGCGGCTTCTTACAAGAGATCCGGTGTCACGGTAGATGATATTGATACTGGAAGGTATCGAATCGTTGCCTTTGGGCCTGAGTTTCAATGGTATGGAGATGATTGGCAGGTTAATCTTTTTGGTCGATGGGTTGTCGACTCTACGGAATCTGCCAATCTTGATTTTATAGGTGATTTAATGGGCCAAGGTTCTGGCCAGGGACATGTTGGTTTGTCCTTTAGTTTAGCAATTTAATACGACTTGTTTTTTAACGCGGGGAGTGTTCTTATGAAAACACTAAACAAAATCTATTTACTTTTAGCATGTTTGTTTTTGATGGCCTGTGAGGCGCAACATTTAGATAAAGATAATGATAGTCCTTACAATCCTGAACAGGTTCATTTAACGAGAACCTTTCAAAGGCAAATTACCTATGATTGTGATGGTTTTCTTGTGAGTGACGATATCGTAACTGTCAATTCGCCAACGAAAAGAGTGTCAATTCAGCCAGACCGCAGGTCTAACTTTTTGTACGCCAATTACTACAATTATACGACAATGGATTCGAAGCATGGAGATACTAATTATCATTTTTATATAGATCTTTCCCCGAGTCTTTTTAATCTTCATGTGGAGAGAGGACTCAATGAAATAGAGTACGAGTTTTTCTATTGCGATGAAACTTACGTCGATCACAATGGAAGTCGCCATTGCACTCACTCGCCCTATGTTGGAGAGCGAGGAACCTTGTATGTTAATGTGACTTACAGTGAGTATATGGAATCGGAAGTTCGTCACAGGCACCCTGTGACAGGTGAATGTATTGATTAAAAGAATAGGCTTTTTAGGTACAGTGAAATCCGGGGGATGAGACTCATAAAAGAGTTTATTGCTAAAAAGCCAATGCTAACGAAAACTAAACCAAGAAGCATTTTGTAATTTTTCAAAATCCATGAGCGTCTCGCTTTTAGGCGCTCTTTTTTTTGTTCGCGAATTTGGCTCGAAATTCGATCTGTGATTCCTTGTCTTAGCTCGAAATTGAGTCCGTCGTACATGTCTTCGAATTGAATGGCCACGCGAAACTTTTTTCTTTTTCCCCAACGTGGATTCCACTCTTCAAATCGTTCAGTTCGGACAACTTTCGCATAGGTGGCAATTTCGCCAAGCGCTGGTCCTTTGAATTGAACCATTACAAGTTCGTCTTTTTTTAAGAGTTCCGAGCGGTCAATAGTGAACAACATGCCGGTTTCAGAAACATTGACGATGTCAGAGTGATAGGAGCGTTTTCGAAGGCGTTTTTTTGCAAATCTAATAACTCTGTTATCTTCCGGTCGGATCACGTAGCGAACCGAACGAGGAATAAACTCGGATAATTTTTTTGCAGACGAATCTCCCATAGGTCTTTATCGGAGTTTTCGGACTCTTTCCCAACTAAAAACTAGAGAAGTCCTTCGGACCTTGGTCGGGGAGAATGACTTCATTGTGGAGCGTTCCATCTCTAATCGATCCAATGGGATAGCAATAGTTGAGATCCTCTACGTAGTGGGGTGATGTAAACAAAAAGCCATATTCTTCTCCGCCTTTGAGAAGAACTTCTGTCAGAGATAGGCCCAATTCCTTTGCGATTCTGATATGGCTCAAGTTTGTAAAAGAAACAATTTTTTCAAAATCAATAGTGCTAGAGACCTTTGATTTTCGACTGATTCGCGTGAGCTCTTCAATGAGCCCATCGGTCACATCTGTTAAAGCGTTAACGGGGTACTTGTTTTTGAATTTTTCAAAAGAAGAGATTGGTAATCGGGTCCTGAAGAAATTTTTAGCCTCTAAACCTCTTGGCAGGTCTATCGAGTTTTCTAAGTGATAAAGACTTAAAAACGGGAGTGCTAATTCGCCACAAAAATAAATGGTGTCGCCTTCTTTAGCCGTCGACTGTAGTATCGGTGATTCAGTTCCACCGAGTGCGGAGACACTCAGAAAAAGTCGGCTGTCATTTTCGTTAGTATCTCCACCGACTAATTTACAATTATAATCTATACAGCACTGACGAACTCCGGTGGTGATTTTCTTGAGCTCTTCGAGATTTTGATTTTTCGTATGAGAAATCCCTAGCAAAATGTGCTCTGGTTCTCCGTTCATGGCATAGATGTCAGAAATGGAGCGAAGACAAGCTTTGTAGCCTATGTCTTCGTAGCTCCAATAACTTCTTCTAAAATGAAGGTCTTCAACAAATAGATCTTTTGCACTCAAAGAAAATGGGTGGATAGAGTTAGGGAAGTAGGCGGCATCATCTCTAATGTCTATGCTCGGGTCATCTTGCGTTTCGTGAAGCCACTCGTGAAACCGAGATTCGATCGAGCTCATTATTCAGACTCTTTATATTTTGCTTTTATATTTTGTACGCGCTCATAGAGGTTTTTATCAACAATTCCGTGTTTTCTAAGCAGTTCATTAGACTTTAAAAGTCTCTCTACTAAGCCCTGAGTGAGGGCAACCAACCACTTTGGAGCGCCCTTAATTTGATCTTTAATAGCTTTAGCTGAGATCTCAATGCACTCAACTTCTGTGAGGGCTTCGGCACTCGCTTGGTGGGGGCGATCGCCAAAGAGAGCAATCTCTCCCAGGTATTCGCCCGAGTTTACTATCCCGAGGCTAAGCTTCTGACCGTCGCTGGTTTCTTTAAAAACATGTATTTGCCCCTTGTTGACGATAAAGAGTGATAGGCCTGGACTTTTATCGCGGATGATAATATCACCGGGTTTGAAGTAGACGGTTTTTGAATGCGAGGTGTCTGCCACGAATGCCTCCTAGTCAGCTTATCTTAGAAAATAAATTGATCGTGGAACAGAAGATTTTTTAAATCTTCACCTTTATGGAGGTCCGATGAGTGCAAATGAATACAGTTTGATTGGATTGTCTGAAAACCCATTCAAGAGCTTCGACACTTGGTTTAAAAAGGCCCAGGACTCTGGAATCGACCCAACGCCAATGACTCTGGCTTCTGTGAACAGTGACTCTTACCCCGAAACTCGAATTGTACTTCTCAAAGATTACAATGAAGAAGTATTTAAATTTTATACAAATTATGAGAGCGCCAAAGGAAAGCAACTGGATGCCCATCCAAAGGCATCACTCGTTTTCCATTGGACTTCGCCTGAACATCGGCAAGTAAGAATAATTGGTAATGTTAAGCGAACGACAAAGGAAGATTCTCAAAAGTATTTTTCTTCGCGAATTCGCGGAAGTCGGATTTCTGCCATTGCGTCTCCGCAAAGTCATAGAGTCGATTCGCGCGCTCAATTAGAAGAACTTCATCAAAAGGTAGATAGGGAGTACCCTGGCGAAGATATACAGTGTCCTGACTATTGGGGGGGCTATCAGCTCACTCCCATTAGATTTGAATTTTGGCAGGAGCGGGAATTTCGATTTCATGATCGCTTTGAGTATCGGTTAGAAAATAACGTGTGGAAAATACAAAGACTAGCTCCCTAGGAGACCATTAGTTTCTTCGTGTTTTGGTGGAGGCGTTTAGCCTGGAGGCCAGGTCATTTGTCGACCGCCAAGAATGTGAAAGTGAAGATGGTAGACACTTTGGCCACCATATTGATTGGTGTTCGCAACCAAGCGAAATCCCTCTTCGGAGAGGCCCTGGTCCTTAGCTATTTCAGAAGCCTTTAGCATAAGATGCCCGAGAATTTCTTTATCGGAATTTTCCACCGTGGCCATGGATTCAATTGGCTTCTTTGGAATCAAAAGAATATGGCAGGGAGCTTGCGGAGCAATATCCCTAAAAGCGAGGCAGAGATCATCTTCGAAGACGATCTCTGCTGGTATTTCTTTATTAATTATTTTATCGAAAATTGTGGCCATTTTATTTTGCTAGATCAGAAGCAGAAGGAGGTGTTGATCGATAGCTATTGCCACCACTGTTTCCTGTGACTGGAGCAGGCGATTGGTTTTCTGCTAGAGCGAGGTCGCGCTCTTTATCACTCTTCTTTTTAGTGAGTTCTTTAAACTTATAGCGAAGTTTAACTTGATCGACTCTATTTGTTTTTGGGTCGTCCATGCTTTTTTCAACTCTCGCAATTTCATTAGAAAGACTGCGGATTTCAGATTTAAGACCGTAGATTTTCTTTCCTATTTTATATTGAGCTAAAAACCCTCTTTCGAGACCCTTAGGGCAGACACGTCCATAGCTGCGGCCGCTTTCACCCATTCTTCGTCCGTTATCAGGAGTACAGTAGGTTTTCAAACCCATTTCTCTTCCTTGATTGTAGAGGTTGCGGTCAGGCTTGATGCCATATTCAGAACAGGCTTTAACATGACTATAGAAACGATCGGTTTTTTCACCCTTTTCACCATCTCTACGACCAATGTCTTGCCAGTCAGCAACCTTGCACTCTTCTTCAGAAAGAGAAGCACATCCGCTTAAACCCATAACCAATAGGCCTAACAAGAGTAATTTAATACTAAAAACACGCGATTTCATAATATCCCCCATTTAGTGACCTTAAGATTCTTACTCAGTAAGGGGGGCATGTCCAAGTAATTTAAGAGTAAATTTGGAGCGTTTCGTAATACTTGGAACACTCCAATATATGCGGGGATTCGCTTGCTCGATTAATGAAAGGCTATTTCGCAATTCACTAAAAATCTGGGGTCCTCGAGGTGAACATAATGGGAACAGTTCCTGATTTGGAGCAGCTGGGCGTGATGGAAATTGACTTTCCCGAAGTACTCCAATTCATCAGTTTCGCAAAGCTGATCTCTTTCACCTTTGATGATCCAAGTGGGGATATCTAAGCTCGACTTAAAAATAGTTGATAAGCCAAGTGAGCAATAGTCTTTCATAATATGGCGCCAATTGAACTGGTCTAAAGCTAAATTCTGGGATTGGTGAAGATAAAAGTGCCAGAGCGTCTTAGTAGTTTGTTTTTCAAAGAAGAGTCTCGATGCCTGGTTCGAAAAGTAGATAGTCTCTAGAGCCGTTTCTATTGGCGAGTCGAACGAAGACTCAGAAAGTTCCTTTAATTCAGAAAGTCGTATTGCATCAGCTGATTTATGGACGGACCAATCCGCGATGCTCAGTTCAATCATTCTTCGATTGAAGGTATTGATATCCAAAATGGGTGAAATCAAAGTGAGCTGTCGAATATGCTTCTGATATTTTTGTGCAAGATAACATATCGGAAGTGCTGAAAACGAGTGGGCAATGAGGTGGACCTTTTGTCCCTTTTCGATAAATGACTTAATGTAGTTTTCTGCCGACTGGTACCAGCTCATAAATGGGCTATTGAGATTGAGTTTGTCTCCGTTAGGGCGAAGCCTTGAAGGCTCGCTCCAGCAGTGGAGGAAACGCCCTTGTTTTTTAAGATAAGGAAAAACAATCTGTTGTTCAGGAACTGAATTGATACCTGGGCCGCCGTGGAAAAACAATTTCTCTGCTGTCTGCATATGTAGTACTCCCAAATAACCTTTTTACTCCCTTACACCCCTATATTGAAAACTCTGTACCTACTTGGCCGCGGCTAAGTTGCTGAAATTATTGGGATAGATCCTGGCTAACAATTTTTGCCGCGAGCATTGATTGACAGGTGAATAGAGAGTGGTCAGTCTCGAATGCGGGGGATTTTGCTATGGAACAGGTTTTTGAGTTGGCTAAAAACTTGATAAATATTGAGAGCATCTCTGGGAACGAGCGGGCTTGTGCTGAATATCTAAAGAACTATTTAGAGGGGCGGGGTTGGAATTGTGAGTTTCAATGGGTGACCCAGGATCGCCCCAACCTTTTTGCCTGGCGAGGGAGCAATAAGAAACCAAGACTTTTGCTAAATAGCCACATAGACACAGTTCCGCCCTTTTATCCCCATAGTGAAGATGAAAACTATATTTATGGCAGGGGGGCCTGCGATACCAAAGCCCTAATTGCTGCCCAGGTTTTTGCCGCGGAAAGTGTGTTGGAAGCTGGATTTGATGATATTGGCTTGCTCTATGTAGTCGGTGAAGAAGTTGATCATGTCGGCATAAAAAAATCCAATGAGCTCAAGCTAAATCCGGAGTTCTTGATCGTCGCTGAGCCAACGGATTTAAAATTAGCGTCTAGGCAAAAAGGATACTATAGGTTTATTTTGCGAGCTTCTGGAGTAGCTTGTCATTCTGGTTACCCCGAAGCCGGTAGTTCCGCCATCCATAAGATGTTGCCGATCTTGAATAGGCTAACGGCAGAAGAGTGGCCTGATTCAGAGATCATTGGCAAGACGACTTTGAATATCGGACGTCTCAAGGGTGGAATAGCGGGAAACATTTTAGCCGACTCATGCGAAGCAGAAGTTGTAATGAGAGTAGCTGACCAATTAGATTTTGTTAAAAATCGTGTTTCGGAACTTGTCGACGATGGGATTGATCTTGAAGTTCTTTCTATGAGTGAGCCAATGGCTCTTGGTGTTGTCGATGGAGTCGATTCGAAGGTTGTTTCGTTTCACACGGACATTCCCTACTTTGATTTTCAAGGGACCGCTTTTTTAATTGGCGCTGGATCTATTTTGGATGCCCACACGGCTAACGAAAAAATTCGAAAAGATGAAGTGGGCGAAATGGTTCAAACCTATGAGAGTTTGATGAAACAACTACTGCAATAGCACAATTTCAATAAATGTTAATTTTAGGATGAGTGCTAAGGGTGAACCGTAATTTCGACAAATAAATTGCCAAGGTCTGGGACAGTAAACGGAATAATTAGTGTCGGTCCTTTGTGCAGTGAAGAAATTTGATAATCACCTGTAATCACTGTTGGTAGGGCCATTTGGAACTTCCAGCCCTTATCATTGAGCTTTGCTCGAGCCGTTCCGTAGATCATATTTGATAGCTCACCCACTCCTTCCAAAGCCATGTCATCTAAGTCAGTAAGATTAGTGCCAACAACTTTAGAAACAATGGCTAAAAGAGTCGATTTTTCAAAACTGATTGTCACTGTTCCACTGGCATGGTCCGAGGCCATACCGATCATCCCAGTGACGTCACCCTGACATTCAAATTGATCTCTAATTGCAATCTCACCTTGTACCGGATTCAACTCGGCCATCATCCGAAGAGTCTCGTTGACTCCCTCGATAAAAGCCTTTTGGAAGTCTGGATTTTGTAGCGTCGACATATTATCTTGTTCCAACCTAAACTCCTGGTGAGACTTAAATTTTGCCATTTTTTATGAAATAGTCACGAAAAATAGTCTTAAATTACGTTGAAGAGTTACGGGTATCGCTAGACCCCGTTTCGGTGTGATACAGTCCAGTTAATCGCCGTCTAGATCTAGGTAGAATTTTCCGCTGGGCATTGGTAATGATTCTTGCTGCTCGCTGAAAATCAGGTCTAATAGGCCGATTTCAAGACGTCCAAATAGCTATACACTAGTGTTGATAAGGGTTCGACTTTTAGCATCGTAGTAAGGAACAAGTGATGTTTGGTGTTAGCTTTTCAAAACTTAAGATAGGTGGTTCTATTATTCACCTATTATTTTTTTTGTTATTAATTTTTGGCTTGTGGTCAATGTACAGCCAATTTAAGCAATCTTTGAATGCTGCATTAAAACCAGAGTTTCAAACTGTGTTTAATCGCCTCGCCTCCCTAGAAGGGGCCATCGATGCTGGTGAAAGTGATCAAGTTACCCCAGTTCTCAAGGAACTAACTCAAAACGGCTTTATTCGATCAATCGAGATCACCAACAAAAACGGAGACTACTTTTCGGCCAATGAAAATGCTGATAACGCCTATGAGCATAAGAATAAACTCATTCTAGGTGGAGAAAATAAAGGGTCAATCACGATTGGATTTAACGAGAGCACTCTTGAGAAAGCTTACGCCTCACCTTCTAGCTTTTGGTTGTGGTTCGGAATTATAGTATTCGGGTATGTTGTAGCAGTCATTTTATCAGTAGGTACTTACAGTAGTTCGAATTCAAAAATAGAACTTGTCGTCGGAAAGTTAAAGCGCTTCCTTCGAGAAAATAGAAAGCACTCGACCCAGTTGCGTACATTCGCAAAGGACATTCTCGACGGGGCATCGGAGCAATCAACTTCGTCTCAGGAGATTGTGTCTACCATGAGTGAGATGAGAGCCATGATTCGTCAGACTTCTGAGAAAATTGAAGAAGGAAAGTCAACGGCGAACGACATCCGAAAGAGTTCCGAAGTTGGTAAGGGTATTATGCATGACATGCATAACGGTATGGAAGAAATTAACAGAGCAGCGATCCAACTTGATGAGATTAATGAAGTGATTACCGAAATTAAGGGGCAAACTGAAATCATTAACGAAATTGTTTCGAAAACCCAGTTGCTCTCTTTTAACGCTTCGATCGAGGCTGCGAGAGCCGGACAATATGGAAAGGGCTTTGCTGTTGTTGCTCAAGAAGTTTCGAAGCTTGCTGAAATGTCGGGGATGGCATCGAAGGATATTAGCGGATTGCTGAGTAAGAGTAGTGAGAAAGTAACAAGCATTGTAAGGGAAGTTGAGCAAAGAGTTAAGGACGGAACGGAAATTTCAACTCGTTCGATGGAGATGTTTGAGGAGATCTCGAACAACATTGGTAGGTTGGTTGAAAATGTTGATAACTTTACAGAGGCTAATAAAGAGCAAGAAAAGGGAATTGCAGAAGTTTCCGTCGCGCTCGATACATTAAAAGAGGCAATTGATAAACAACAATCGCGAACAAATGATGTTGAGACTATTTCTAAGAAGTCAAATCAACAAAGCGCTGCCATATACCGCCTCATTGCCGATTTTAATAATACCGTGCAAAAGCCAAAAGAAAATAAGACAGCTAGTTTTTCATCCGATGATGAGCCGAGAAAGAAAAAAGCTCCTCAACTTCCGGACAATGTATCTAGTTTGAGTTCAGCGAAAGAAAAACTTTTGTCAAAGAACAAGGGTGTTGAGGGAGCTGAAATTACAGGTGATGACGAAGATATCTACAAAGACTTTAAGTAGGATATAAGCCGTGAGCATGATTGATAGAGAGATTTTAGAGTGTTTTATTGAAGAGGCTATCGAACAGTTAGATGCCTGGGAATCTCTGTGCCTTGAGCTTGACGATTCGAGCTATTCGCAAAAAGTAATAGATGATCTCTTTAGGATTGCTCATAACCTTAAAGGGACTTCGAAGGCCTGTGGTTTAGACGATTACGGTCACTTCATTCACGATGTCGAAGATGTGATCAATGCCTTAAAAAGAAACCCTGAAAGTTTTAATGACAATGTCGTTCGATACTTTTTAGACGTTCACCGTTTACTGAGCGAGTGGATCGCGGGTATTGGTGCGGACCCTGATTTTCAAATGCCTCAGAAGGAAAGAGACCTTGTCTTAAAGCGAGGATTTAATGCTCTCGATCAGAAAGCTGAAGTCGTACGAAGTTCTAGAAGCGACGAACAGATTGATATATCGAAGGTATCTATTGCTGAAGAGCCTGAAGTCAGTGAGCAGCTCCAAGCTGCGGACGAAGTGGCTGACCAAGCTCCGCAAGAACAAGCGCAAGCTCCTGAAGCGGCTCCGAAGCCAGCAGCGGAAGAGACATTTAATACCGCTTCGATCACAGACAATAAAATTGATGAAGCTGAGAGAATTGCTCGGCAAAAGAAGATTGTTTTTTCTGAGTCCGTGCGAGTAAAGGCAGAAAAAATTGAAAAGCTACTCATGAGTGTGGGGGAGCTGACGATTCAAAAATCGATCCTCGACTTTTCAAATAGAAATGGAACTCTCGGGGATAAACCATCAGTTTCTGCGATTGAAAGTCTTTCTAAGACGATTACAGAGATCCAAGATTTTTCTCTATCCTTACGCCTTCAACCGGCTCGCTCTACGATTCAGCGTCTGGCTCGGGTCGCTCGAGATGCGGCAAGGGACTTGGGTAAAGTCGTCAGAGTCGAAACGGCAGGTGAAGAGATTGAAATGGATAAGATCATTCTCGATCGAATTATCGAACCATTGACTCATATTGTGAGAAACGCAATCGATCACGGACTTGAAACGAGTGAAGAGAGAGAAGCCATTGGAAAGTCTCCGACGGGACTTCTCGAAGTAACAGCGATCCAGAACTCATCCTCGGTACGAATTTATATCAAAGATGACGGTAAGGGATTAAACACCGAAAAAATCCTAGAAAAAGCAATGGCTCGGGGATTGGTTGAGAATCCGCAAAGCCTTTCTGATAAGCACATACATCAGTTAATTTTCCATCCACAGCTTTCGACAAAAGAAGAAGTGACTAAGTACTCGGGCCGTGGTGTCGGGATGGATATCGTTAGAGATGCCCTCAATGAACTAGGTGGCCAGATCAGTATTTCTTCAGAACAGGGTAAGGGAACTGAATTTCAGATCGACATTCCAACGAGTTTGAGTCTCATTGATTCGATAGTTTTGCGCTTGGGCACTTCGAATTACGCCGTACCGCAAGCGGAGATCTTGGAAATCATCGATGTCGAGGAATACGATATTAAGATTAGAAAAAGTGGAAGAAGCTTTGTGGACCTTCGCGGTGAAGTTGCTGAAGTGGCGAATCTATCTGACTTTTACCCGCGAACAATGAAGGGGATGGCGCCAAAAGAAGGCGAAGAGAGTGGTATCCGCTACGGCCTCATCGTTGAGAAGAATAATAGAAAATATGTACTTCTCTTTGATCGAGTCATTAACGTACAGCAGGTTTTTATTCGAAGTTTATCTGGAACAAATAAGTCAGTTCCATTTTATAAAGGGTCAACGATCTTAGCGGATGGAAGGCCTGGTATGGTGTTAGACCTCAATTCGATTGTTGAAAAAGTATTTAATTTGGTAGGTTAGTTATGAGTATACAAGTATTAGAATTAGAAGACTCACAGAATACTTATTTGTCATTTCAGGTTGGCGATGAGTTGATGGCCTCGAAAATTCTTTCGGTAAGAGAGGTTCTCGAACCCTTTGAAATCTACCCAATTGCAAACACGATAAATTGCTTTAGAGGAATCATAAATGTACGCGGAGAGGTGATTGGAGTTCTAGATTTAAGAATGAAATTTGGCGTCCACGTTGAGGATCACAAGCAAATGCGATATTTGGTGCATGAGAGTGATCAGGGACCCATTGCTTTTATCGTCGACAAAGTCGTGTCAGTTGTTGAGATCAAAGATGATCAGATTGATCTGAATGTAAGAATTAAAAATGCCCAAAAAATGGACTACTTCAAAGGAATTGCTCGAGTTAGAGAAAGTTTAATGACCATTGTGGAGTTAAATTCCATCTTTGATACTGATGGAATGTTGGAAATTCAAAAAAGTGTTAAAAAGAATGCAAGTTAGTAGATGGCAAATTTCTTCTCGGCAAAAGACCTACGTGAACTCAAGGATGTAGTTAGAACGCTAACGTCCTATGACAAGGAGGATCCAAGTTGGATCAACCACGTCATCAATTTTGTCCAGCTGAGAATGAGGACTCTCGGAGCCAAGAGTCTGGCCCAATACTTCGCTTATATTGCCGAAGATGCGCAAGAATTTGAACTCTTTATTTCGAATGTAACGATACATAAGACAGATTGGTTTAGAGAAACTAATCATTTTTCCTATTTGCTTCAAGAGATCAAAAAGAGAGCTTCAAGAGGTATGTATCAAAAAACTCCCTTTAGAGCACTCAGCGCGGCCTGTTCAACAGGGCAAGAAGTCTATACCTTGGGAGTTGTTCTAGAGACGATCCGTCGAATATACCCAAAATTTGAATACGAGATTAGTGCTTTCGATATTGATACGATCTCACTTAAAACGGCTGCTCGGGCTATCTACCCCATTGATGAAATTTCACGGATCCCTCAGGAGTATAGTGGTTTCCTTTTGCGAGGCAGGGGGCGAGCCCAAGGGCAATTCACTGTGATTCCTGAAATTCGGAAGCGATGTCGCTTTTATAAAAAGAATTTAGCTATTCCGATGAAGCTTGAGGATGATCATTACGATTTGATCATGTGCCGAAACGTTTTTATTTACTTTAATGAGCTACTCATTGCGAGAGTACTTACTCAGTTCTCAAAGGCGATTAAGCCGGGAGCCTTTTTTATTGCGGGTACCAGCGAGATATTTAAAAAGGTACCTCCGCTTCTGCACCCTCAGAAGCAGTCCATTTATTTGAAAGATGAAAGGGTTTCTTCGAAAAAAGCAAAAATTCGAATATTGATTGTCGATGACTCTCCGACGATCATTAAAATGGTTAGTAATGCCTTGTCTGGCAGGGGTATAGAGATTCATACGGCACTGAACACTAATGAAGCCGATGCCGTACTGAGAAAAGAAAAAATCGACCTCATTTCTCTCGACATTCATATGCCGGACAAAAACGGAATTGATTGGCTTAAGGAGATACGAGCTCGGGGAGTGCGAATTCCTGTGGTCCTCTTGACGGATGCCAATCGTGAAGTCGCCCAACAGGTTTTGGAGTCTGTTAACTACGGTGCTCAAGAATTTATTAATAAGCGTCTTCTCAATGAAGAAAAAGAAAAATTGCGTGAAATCGTTTTAGGAATTGTATTTAAAGATGTTTCTGAGCGAGTCAAAGACATGCAAGCTAAAGATATTTCAAAAGCACTAACACACGATTTACCTAGAGCTATAGTTGTAGGAGCCAGTACTGGAGGGGTTGATGCCCTTCATAGACTCTTTAAGTCGATGCCGGCCAACACTCCACCGATTGTTGTCGTTCAGCATATTGAAACCTCCTTTGCTCAAAGTTTTCTCGATGGCTTGTGTAAGATATCGGGACTCAAGCAGGGAGATATCACTAAGCCTCTGAAGCCAGGGCATATTTATTCGACGGTTAAGGATTGCCACGTGTCTCTTTATCGTAGAAAAAGTGGTGACTATTTTGTTAATGAGAGTTTTACAGCGCCGATGAATTCACATCGGCCCAGCGTCGATGTTCTTTTTAGATCTTGTTTAAATTTTGGAAGCTCTGTTTGGTCGATTTTACTGACGGGCATGGGCCGCGATGGTGCACAAGGAATGGCTGAATTAAAAAAGAAGGGTGCTTTAACAATAACGCAAAATCGCACTTCATGTGTTATCTATGGCATGCCCAGAAAAGCTGATGAACTTGGTGCTTCGACCTATAGTGGTTCGCCTGAAGCCATTAGAAAGTTTATTGTAAACTCCGTGTCTAAGCGTGGAACCTATAGCGGTCGTTCAAAGACGGCATAGGTAGTAATTCGTAAGCAAAAAATTGGAGTAGATTTTAGAAGTCCATCGCAAAGATGAGGCTTGGGCTTTTTGTCTTCGGATTGTATCCCAAATCCCATTGAATATGATTTTTACTGTCGAGAGCTTTGTTGTGCTTTCTTATAAAATCTAGATATTCGGGTTCTTGGGGATTCATGTATAGATAGACCATGGAGCCAACGAAGCCGAGTAGAAAACCACCGCCAACGAGGGCGAGGTTTGGTTTTCGCTCCGTTTGATTATTGGCATCGGTTTCTTCGGACTGAAGAAAAGTAAGTCCTGCGATCATGGTCAAAGCACCTGCTCCCCCCATATAAAGACTCCAAGTGACAGCTTTATCTCGTTGTTTAATGAGCTCCTGGTAGTCTCCTTGAACCTTATTATAAGATTTGGGGTCAGCCTTCTTTAAGTTCGATAGGTATGTTCCAAAGCCTTCTAAGGAGGCTTCAAACTGTTTTCCGCGGACACTGAAGTGGCTTTCAACACTGGGTTCTACAAAAGGGGAGTCATCGTATATTTCGTTTTCGACCAGGTCAGCAGGAATCGAATCATCCTCTTCGGTAGACTTACCTTTGGCAAGTGCGAGGCTTGAAAAAAACAATAGAGAGATGCAAAAAAACTTAAGAAAGGACACTTTTCCCATTGATACTCCTGTCCCAATATCATCCCACGAGAAGGGGTAAAATTCACTAGGGAGTTGAAACTTGGGTCTAAAAAGTAGGATTAAGGTCTAGCGAGAGAAATCAAAAATGGAGCCGAAAAGTGAGAGACTTTTCGGCCTAACTTGAAGGTGACGAATTAGAGGTTCTTTTTGAAAAAGCTTTTCATTTCATCCCAAGACTTGGTGTCGGCCGTCTTGTCGTAGGCCAATGGAATATTAAATTTTTTCCCCAATTTGGTAGCCCCAGGATTAGTGAAGGCGTGTTTCGCTTTTTCATAGCCGACGTATTTCATGTCGACACCAGCCGATTTCATTTCTTTTTTGAAGTCTTTCACAGAATCGGCAGAGACGAGAGGGTCTGCTTCTCCATTGAGTACAAGGATTTTGGCTTTGACCTTACCTTTTTGTGCAGGGTTTTGAGTGGAGAGACTTCCGTGAAAAGAGGCCACAGCTCTAAGGTCAACACCTCGCCGGGCCATTTCAATTGAGAGTCCACCTCCAAAACAGTAGCCGATCGAAGCGATTCGATCTTTAGCAACGCCCTCTTGCTCCTTTAATACTTCTATGGCTTTTTTAAAGCGGGCTTCAGCGCTCTTTAGGTCCTTAAAAACCATGCCTGAGAATTTTCCGGCATCTTTTGGATGACTCGCCGTTTTTCCATCCCCGTACATATCGATTGCTAGAGCGACATAACCCAATTCAGCCAATTTCTTTGCACGCATTCTTGCATAATCGTTATGACCCCACCACTCGTGAACGACAATGACTCCAGGGGTAGTCCCTTCGATCTTTTTAGGCTTAGCAACGAAACCTTTGAAGCTCTGATCGCCGACTTTGTAGGTGATCTCTTTGCTTGTAATTTTTGCTCCAAAGGCTGAGAAAGACAGGAGTAAAATAGAAAGAAGGATAAAGATGTGCTTCATTGAATGTCCTTTATTTGGATATTTGCTTTGATTACTATAGAAAGTCTCAATTGCTCATGTCCAAATATTTTGGAATAAGCTGTAAACCTATGCGAGGCGTCAGCTTTCTTTTTTGTCAGATAAAAGTGATTCGGTTAAAGGATAGTTATGAACTGTTATTGTGGAAATGAAAAACCTTTTAGTGATTGTTGTGAACCCATTCACGCTGACCCGACTTTAGCTTCGACTGCTGAGAGTTTGATGCGGGCCCGCTATTCGGCCTACGCCTCTGGGAATATTGACTTTATTAAAGAAACTCACCATCCAAAAACTCGAAATGAACTCGACTTTGAAGGAATCAAAAGTTGGTCGAGACAAAATCAGTGGGATAAGTTGGAGGTCTTAAGTGAAAAAGCCGGCGGAGAGGGGCAGAAAGAAGGGTGGGTAGAGTTTAAGGCTCACTATTCAAACGATCTTCGGCAGCTGGTGCACCACGAACATAGTTATTTCCGCCATAATGATGGTCGTTGGTACTACATGGATGGCGAAGACCTCTCAGAAAAGACCTACGTTAGAACCCAGCCCAAAGTAGGGAGAAACGACCCTTGCCCGTGTGGTAGTGGCAAGAAATATAAGAAGTGTTGTTTGCAGTGAGAATCCTTTAAATTAGAGGGTTCTAGAGCAGGACCCTCGTCGAGCTAGACTCCTAAACAATTCATATTTTGCCGATAAAGTCTTAACGGAGATAGTACTATCGGCGAACCAAAATTTGATGAACCAACAGATGAAAATATTGAGTTTGTAAAAAGTTTTCCGCTTTTTGCCCATCTCTCTGATTCTGAAGTTCTCAAGCTCTGTGCTGTGCTTAAAGAGGAGCGTATGCCTTCGGAGTATCAGTTTCTCGAGCAGGGAGCATCGGCCACAGCAGTATTCTTCTTAAAGTCGGGTGCAGTTAAAGTTGTAGTTAACGACGAGATGGTGGCAATGATCGATACCAAGCAATGCTTTGGTGAAATGTCCTGTTTGATTCCCAGCCAGGTTGCGAGTGCGACCGTCACTACATTGCAGGAAAGCACGATTTTAAAGATCGACAAAGAGGATTTTCTCGAGGTCGTTAATGATGTTCCCACTCTTTGGAAAACACTCTTCTTACAAATGTCGGGACGAGTACAATCCGTGAATAGTAGACTTAGCGAAGTACTTCATCACTCTCCTCAAGGTTTGGTTAAGGTCAATCAGGAGGGAGTGATTTCAAAAGATTACTCAATACAGTGTGCTCGATATTTTAACGAGAGTAATTTAACGGGGCTTAAAATTCAGGATCTATTGTTTTCAAAGGATGAAGAGAGAAAGTCGAACTGGTTTGATTACTATCAATTGTTGTTTTCAAATCATATGATGACTTTTGATGATATTTCTCAGTTGTTAGATCAAGAAATTAGCCTCGAAAATGAGGGAGAGAAAAGAATTTATAAGTTGACCTATTTTCCTTGTTACGAAGGGGAAGATAACATTGTCGCAATTGATATTGGTGTCGAAGATATTACAATGCAGCGAGAACTTGAGATGATCAACCAACAAATGGAAATGCAGCAGCTCAAGCTTGCAAAGATCTATGACAATCCTGACTCTTACTTAAATTTATTAGATCTCTATTTCGAAATCGAATCTAACTTCTTCAATCTACTAGAGGATGCAAACCCAGAGGAACAAGTGTTAAAAGAGGCGGCATATCTTATGCGACGTCTACATAATGCTAAGGGGCTATCGGGCCTTTTTGCCCTCGATGAAATGAAGTCAGCTTGTCATAATTTAGAAACTTCTCTTTCAGCTAAACCTTTTTCGTTACTTGATGTCGAGAAGAAACACGAGATATTCAAGGATGAGGCGCAAAAGGCGAGGGGTCTTCTACAGGAAATTAATGAGGAATTGCGTCGGCGTCTTCTTGGGGTATGCATGGATCGTCCTGTCTATGAGGAACTCTGTGGGCTCCTCAATTATAAGCAAGTGGCGAAGTCATTAAAGCTACTGAAGCAGATAGATTCTATCGAAGCTTCTAAGCTCGTTGATACTTGGGTTGAGCAGGGAGGGAAGTTAGCTGACCAACTTGGGAAATCCGTAATCGTTAAGGTGAAGTCCGACTATTTGCCAATTCCTAGAGAAATATATTCGGAACTCGATAAGGTGTTGATTCATTTTTTACGAAATGCCATCGATCACGGGATTGAAGATATAGATGTTCGCCGCGAACAAGGAAAGAGTGAGCGTGGTGAAGTGGAAGTAAATGTTGTTGAAAATCAAGGTTGCTTGGTTTTTTCTGTTAAAGATGACGGTGCCGGAATTGACTCAGAAAAGATTTTTGAAAAAGCTCTCAGTAAAGATGGAATCGATAAAAAGTTGGTCAAAGACTTGTACGATAATAAAGAGGCTTGGAAAATTTTATTTCTCCCTGGATTTAGTTCGAAGGAGAATTTATCGGATATATCAGGGCGAGGGGTCGGTTTAGATTCCGTGAAAACGGAAGTAGAAAAACTAGGCGGACTCGTTGAATGTAACTCGGAAAAAGGAAAGTTTACGGAGTTTGTAATTAAGCTTCCATTGAATTGAGGTAAACTTTGAAGGCTATTAAAGTTTTGGTTGTAGATGACCAAATAGACATTTCAGAAGCAATTGCCGAGTACCTGGAAATCGTGCTCAATGACCACGGTTTTGAGGCTGTTGAGGTCAAGCAGGCAACGAAGGTGGCTGACGCTGTCGCCGAGCTTGAGAAGCAAAAATTTACTGTTGTTTTTTCAGATATTAGAATGCCCGATGGAGGAGGCGTAAAAGTAGCCGAGACGATCCAGCAGCTTCCAGAGGATAAGAAATCGACAATTTATTTTCTCTCTGGATTCGATAAGGAAGATCTTAAGTCCTACCTCGATTTAGGGGTGAAAGACCTTCTTCGTAAGCCAGTCAATCTCAACGATCTCGAGGAAATTGTTCTCAGAGAGGCCAACGAGCAGCTCATTTAGGAATTTGTAGTCCTTTCACTCCCTTTTGTTAAATTTTCTGATTTCACATTTTAAATGGCGGCCCAGGACCCACTATGGCACTGTGCGTTAAGTTTTATTGGTTTTAGGAGGCCCCATGTTCCGTCATTTATTAACAATTATATCTACTATTGTATTAGCGGTAAGCGCATTTGCTGCTGGTGAAATCACTGATACTGGCAGTGGCTACGCCGTCAATGCCTGTCAAATTAACGGTAATCAAATCGGTAAGAACCGAGCTTTTTCAATTCACAATTCTACGCGAAATGCTGTGATTAAAGAGACTTCTCACCCAGAAACAACCGGTGATAATCAATGTGTAAATTGGACGATTAGTCCTCGCGATGCTGCTCCCGGTGATAGCATTATTATTGAAGTTGCCACTTCGAGCGGAAATACGATGCGAGCCAGTTTTACTGTTCCTTCTGGAGGTTCAACTTCTCCTGGAAAAGAATCTTGTAATAACGAGTGTCTTGGAAAGATGTACGATCGTGCTTCAGGTCCTGCCCGACAAGTCGTTAACATAATTAAAGAGAACAACTTTCCAGTGGCACTGGCCATGCAGAGTTTTCAAGATGGTTTCTATAGAGAATTCCAAAGTGTTTATTGTCGTTCTAGATCACTTGATGGTTATCCCGGCTTCGAAGATGGCCGTCAACGAGGCCTTAGTGAAGGTGCTGGTTCGGGTGAAGAAGCTGGATTGAGTGCAGCTTCACAAAGAGCTTCGAATTATGCTTCTCAGCTTGTCGCCGAGCAATTCCGCGCATCCGTGCCTAGTGACGGAAGCATGGGAAGACTTCCCAATGAGGACTTTCAAGCTCCATCAAGTATGCCATTTGAGCCAGGGTCTTCACCTGCTCAGGTCGAAGTGGATTTGAATCGCCGTATTCAAAATGAGTTTTCTTCTTTTGAAAACTATATCAAATCGCGAAATGGAACTAACTATGGTTGGGATCTACTAGTAACAGACAATGTGAGATCTTGGTTCTATAATCCATGTAATGCGCAATTCACTGTTGTCGAGCCTTGGTCTGGCTCTTGGGCTTTCCAGCTTTGGGCTGACGGTCGTTTAACGAGCGCAAGTGAAATCAATTACTACAGAGGTCTTAGAGAGAAGTATTCTAATGGTTCAGAAGCTGCTGAAAAATTCAGACGCGAATGGATTAGTGAGTACAACAGAGATTTCGCAATTAAATACCGCGACTATATGTCAAACATTGATCGTGCGGCCTATGATGAAGGTCTTCGATTTGCTCAAGACTTACTTTTCGCCCAAGCAAGAGAAGAAGGTTATGTATTCGGTTACAATGAAAGCTGGGCTCAATCGGCGCGCACGGCATTTAGTTCGGCGATCGAGCAAGCCTTGTCTGCTGCCTATAGTGATGCTTTCGATGCATTAGCTTCTAGAGGCTCTGTTGAGCAAGTTGATATTACAGCTGAAGTTCAAGGGCTTGGTTTTAATGTTGTTGTTACTCAAGCTACAAATATCGGTGGCGCAGAAGCAGCTCTCCCAGTTTCAGTTGTCAACAAAAGCAGAAACACAATCGTTGCTGAAGGGTCTGGAGAGGCTCTGATTCCTGCTCTTTCAAAGTTGACTGAGCCGGTCGTTGCGCAAACAAATGCTAAGTTTCTTGTGGATGTCGACCCCCAAGGTGGATTCAATTCGGGAGAAATTGAGTTGAGAAAGTCCTATCCTGTAGTGGTTCGAGCGGCAGGTATGAACAAAGAAATGCAACTTTCTTTAGAAGTAGTAAATGTCCTCGAAGAGATTGAGTCTGGTTCACAAAAAGCGGACGCCGTTAAGATCCTTAAGAATGCGTTTCTTGCTGATTGGGAAGCGCGAGGAGATGGTCGCTTCACTAACAATAACAATAGTGACTCTATCGTTGAAGAAGCCCTCCAGGTTTCTGGCTCGTTTGGTTCAGATGTGCAGGATGCCCTCAAGCAAGCAGCTAGTACGGTTGAAAAGGAGCTTCCGGCGTGTAAAGGATTGTTTTCGATTTGTAGAGGGGCGACGAAGAAGTCTAAAGCTGCTCTGCAGCGTCTTCTCGATCGTTTCTAAAGATTGAGTTAAGTATCGTTTTTTACAAGCCATAGCTCTCGGGCTATGGCTTTTTTTTTCGATTGCCGAAGTTAATCTCTTAAACCAAGAGTCAAAGAATCGATTTTTATTGTAAATAGGTCTGTTCAAGGTAACTTAAACTTCTGATGAGTAGACTAGGCCGACCACTGCTTTTTAATTTCACGCTTTTATTGATGAGCTTATTTTTTTGGCTCGACACAGCCCGGTCTCAGGCGAGTCACCTCACCTTTATCAATCAGTTTTTAAATGACGTAAAACAAAACTCACGCACGATTGAGAGTATTCAGTCGGCCTCAAAAGCTCAAGTACTCAGTCAGGACTTGGAGTTGAGTCAGTTTGATCTAACAAATACCTTAACGGCGTCTATGACAGACGATCAGTCACCGGCATCGAACCCATTTGCTCCGAACCAACTGCAAACCTATTCTTTGGGCGCTAATTTTAAAAAGCTATTTGAATCGGGAGTCGAAACATCATTGAATCTCGCTTTCATTGATAATCGAATTAACTTTCCAACGAACCCAGAAATCAATTACCTCAATCCAGAAATTAACCTTGGCTTTAAGATGGATCTCATGCGAGATCTTTTTGGGAGTCGCTATGCCTATCGCGCAGAACGACTTAACAAGTCTAAGAAGCAATTGGACTTAGAGAGTCGCTTTAATATCAAGGCACAATTGGCCTCGAGCCTTTTACTTTTGGCTCAGGTTCTAGAAAAACAAGATGAAATTAAACTTCAAGAAAACCTCTGTCAGCAAGTTGGCGTACAAACGAAGAAGCTTTCCCAGAAAAACAAACGAGGGTCGATTTCAAAGAGAGAATACCTTTTGAGTCGAAAAGAGTTAAACAACTGTCGAATTGTTGTAGATTCTCTAGAAAAGGCTTTGGCTGAACTCATCCAAAATTTTAACGTGCGTTTCAATATTAAATACAGCCGCTATAAGACCATTAGCGTGGACTCCTATTTTCAAAATGTCGAGGTTCTCTATTCTCAATTCAAAGATAACTCCGATGCATCCCTTGAAAAAAATGATTTAGAGCTTCAGGCATTGAATTTACAGCTGGAAAGTCTTGAGAGTCGGCTCAATGAAGCAACGGGTGGATCCCTTCCTCGCTTGGATCTTGAGGTCAAGGTAGGTACGAGTGGTCTCGATTCTGAATTTTCAGTGGCCTCTGAGCAGTTAACTGGCTTTGACAATCCTTACTTTTTTGTGTCACTAACAACAGACCTGCCTTTTGGCTCTAAGAAGAGTGAAATCGAAAAGCAAATTAGCTATAATCAACTCGAATCGAGTAAAAGGACTTATGCGCAAAGGAAGGCTGAAAAATCGTCTCGCCTACAAACCTTGAGAATTTCTCTCAGTAAAGATTTTAAAATTTACAAAAGACAAGTTAGCAATATGCAGCTCTCTCGTCAGATCTTTAGAGAGGCGCAAAAAGATTTTAATAATGGTCGTCTCGACTTTTTTACGCTTACTGAATTTCAAAAGGGTTTAATTCAAAATCAAAAAGAACTCGCTAAACTTCGCACGCAAATAATTATCAATGCTGTCGAGTATTTAGATTTGTTCCAGTTCTTTGATTCCTATGTTGGTAGGGACTCATGAGTTTTTTTAGGTTCCTAATAGATAAGAGTTTATTTGTCCACTATCTGACGATCCTAATCGTTGCATTAGGGGTTCTTACTCTTTTTTCTGTACAGCGAGAGGCTAGACCCAATGTGAATTTTAACAGGGTGGCAGTTTCGGCATTTTACCCGGGAGCTTCGCCAGCAGACATAGAGGAATTGGTCATAGACCCCATCGAGGAGAGGATCGACTCCGTAGATGGTGTTGAAGAATATCGATCTGTTTCATTTACCGGTGCCGGCGCGATTTCGGTTAAAATCGATGACGACTATCCTAATCCTAAAGAAGTGGTCGATGAGCTTCGTCGACAAATTGGCCAAGTTAGGGATTTGCCCGATGTTGTCGAAGACCCGGTCATTACCGAGATCAAGGCAGAAAATATTCCGGTACTTAGACTGGCCCTCTATGGTCAAGCAGAGCCCCTTCGTTTTAAGTTAGAAGTCGAAAAGCTTAGAGATTTTATCAAAACTTTTGATGGCATTCAGAGTGTTAACTATGAGGGGATCGAAGATCTCCAGCTCAAGATTCAAACTCAACCCGAACAGCTAGATCGCTTCGATATGACGTTGGTTGAAGTCATTAACGGGTTAAACCAATGGTCGAAGCAAAAGCCGGGTGGACTTTTTGAAAGTCCTATTGAGGCGAGTAATATTACGGTCGGTCGAGATTACAGTGAAATCGAGATGCTTAAGAACTTTGTCGTTCGGAGCAATGACTCGGGCCAATCCGTTGCTCTCAAAGATATATCGAAAATTGAATATGGAACTGAGAGAGTACAGAAAGAAAGCATTTTCGAAGACAAAACCGCGGTGCTAATGACAGTCGTAAAAAATCCCAACGCCGATATCGTAAGCACTACGGATCGTGTTCGGGAAGCTCTTGAAAAGTATCGTGTTAATTTACCTGAGGGACTCGAGTATAAGCTCTATACGGATGAATCGGAGCGAGTTCGATCTCGCTTGGGCACGGTGACGTCGAATGCGATTTTTGGTCTTGTTTTTGTAGCTTTGATACTTATTCTCTCTTTGGACTGGCGCTCGTCGATTGTCACCGCCGTTGGTATTCCCGTGGCCATTCTTGGAGGTATAACAATTATATACCTTCTCGGGAGTACGATTAATACTCTTGTTGTCGTTGGAATGATTATCGTCCTCGGAATGTTAGTCGATGACGCCATCGTTGTTTGCGAAAATATCTATCGATATGTCGAAGAAGGACTTTCGCCCAAAGAAGCTGCCGTCAAAGGGACAAGTGAGATCGCCATACCCGTTGTGGCAACAGTGCTCACGACTATTTTTGCCTTTTTCCCGATCTTATTCATGAAGGAAATAATCGGGCAGTTCTTGCGCGTTATTCCTATGACAGTTATCGCGATGCTCGTGGTTTCTTTGTTTGAGGCATTGATAATCCTCCCTATTCACGCCCAAGAAGTCATGAGGCCTAAAAAAGAAAAAAAGAAGAGTAGTTTTTTTACGCGTTTAGAGGAAAGGTACCGAGTCTATCTCCATTGGAGTATTAAAAGAAGGTGGTTGATATTAGGGGCGACGACTCTTTTTATGATTATCTCGATGGTCCAGGGTGCCTTTCTATTTCAGAAGTTTACGCTCTTCCCGGCATCGGGTCTCAACGGTCTAAATGTTCGAGTTGAGTTGAGTAAGAACACGCCAGTTTCAGAAACTGCAATTAAGGTTAAAGAATTGAGTACGGAGCTTAAAAAAGTTTCCCAGGGAACCTTTGATAGCCTTTATGCAACTGTTGGCCAAGTGCGAACAGGAGGAGCCGCTGGTAGTCAGCAGAATGCTTCACACTTGGCGATGATCAACATTGTTTTCGTCTCTGACCCGGACTTTATCTACAAAGAAAAAGAAATCGTTAAAAATATTCGCAAGGTAACGGCTGAATATGCGAAGCAAAATAAAATTAAGACTTCTGTGGCAATCGATCGTCCAGGTCCACCAATTGGAAAGCCGATCCAAGTTGAAGTGGCTTCGAGAAGTTTCGAAAAGGGTAACGAAATAGTGAGTTACCTTAAATCTGAATTGGAAAAAATAGAGGGTACGGAAAGCCTCGAGACGGATTCGGACGGAGATAGTAAAAAGTATCGATTTGTCGTCGATAATACCTATGCTGTTTCTGAAGGAGTGAACCCCAACGATATTTCGCGAACCATTTTTGCTGCTTCAACAGGCTTGATTTCAAACGAAATTTTAAAGGACAACGAGAAGGTGGAGCTTCTAGTTAGCATAGACTCCTCTCAGGTTGGAGATTTAAAAGATATTCTCGATTTAAAGGTGCGCAATAATAATGGTCAATCTTTACCGGTGAAGAGTTTTGTCAAAGTCGAAGAAGAGTTTGGTCCATCATCGATTCAGAGACTCAATGGACTCAGAACAATCACCCTCTTTGGTGAAGTCGACGAAAAGGTAATTACAGGAAAAGAAGTCAACGCCATGATTCGCCCGATGGTGGCAAAGCTGCGAGCGGATAATCCGTCGGTAAAAATTAAACAAGGTGGCGGAGAACAAGATCGAATTAACGCTCTTAGAGACACGCTGAAACTCTACATTATTGCCATTCTCATTATTTTCATGGTTATCAGCCTTTCCTTTAATTCTGTCGTTTATCCCTTTTTAGTTCTGATAGCCATACCCTTTGGTCTTTGTGGAGTTGTTTGGTCACTCGTCTTACACGGGCAGGTCCCCTCACTTATGGCTTTTATTGGAGTCATTGGATTGAGTGGAGTTGTGGTTAATGTCTCAATCATTTTACTGAGCTTCGTACAAACCCGTATTCAACAGGGCTACGAGTTTAACGATGCCATTGTCGAGGCAGGGGTGAGAAGACTAAGAGCCATTGCGATTACAACTGTGACAACATTAATAGGTTTAGCTCCTACGATCTACGGGTGGGGTGGTCTGGATACTTTCATTCAACCACTCGCTTTGGTGTTGGGATGGGGACTTTTTGTTGCGACCCTAATGACTGTTTTGGCTCTGCCGGCCGTGATTTCTTTTATGAGTTTCCTAGGACACAAAAAAAGCCCAGCTGATAGCTGAGCTTTTCTCCGAATTTAAAAGTAAATTTTAGAGTTGATGGGAAAATTGAGTTGATGCATTAACCGCATCAGTTAAACCTTCGAGACCATCAATTGGGAGATCAGTCTTTTCACCATTGAGGTAAGTTTCCTTCTGTCCTTCGCTATCGGTATGGTTTGAGATCACGACCTTCTGGCCAGCGGCTGAGATATCCACATGAATAACCATTTCAATTTTAGGCTCTTGGCCTTCTTTGACTGAAATTAGAAGTTCAAATTCTAAGTCCATTTTGATTTCGCCGAGATTAATATCCTTTTTGCTCTGTCCCCCGGTTCCCTTTATGTAAAAGCGAGCAGAGTCCATCTCTCCAGTCATTGTATTCACTTGTCCGGCGACTTTTCCATCAGCTACGAAATTTGAATCGTTGGATTCAGAGTTTTCCATGATCGGTAAATACTTCGGATCAGCGACAGAAGATTTCTTTGTCATCTTTAAGTCGATATCTCCGGTAAATGCCCCTGTGTTTTGATTGACCACCATGTAAAGTTTCATTTCCTCTTCGGAATCAAAAGAAACAGGGCAAAGATTTCCGGAAATTGAGCTTTGGGTCACTTGGGTTCTACGAAGAGTCGATTGACCTTCTTCGTCGACGGGAATGTTTACTTTAGGAGTCGATATCTCACAATCTTTTGTGAGGTCTTCGAGCAAAGTTTTGTTTTCGTTTGAGAGTTGATCCTTTGCCTGTTGTGCTTGTTGCCAGTCATCGTAGTCTTCAGTTCGGTCCACGAGTAGTAATTCGCCGGCAGAGATTTGATCTTGATCGAGAAGACCCATGAGCTGCTCGACTTGGGCCTTTTGCTGGGCATTGAGTGCTTCACCGGTTTTTGGCTCAAAGTTGAGACTTTGCGGAATGCCGTTGTCGGATAAATTCGGTCCACCATTGTTTTCGCTATCGCTACCACAGGCGACTAGGATTAAAGTGCTTATTACTGCCAACATTAATTTAGCAAAATTCATAGTTCCTCCCACTTGGTAGTCTTTTAGCCCTCTATCATGTCGACCTCAAACGAATTGAAATAAAGACCTATCACCTTGTATGAATTCTAATAGCTATGCAAAAACAGGCCGCAAGGGCCATGAGAGAGTTCCAATTTTACAGGGGCTCAATCCTGGGAACCGGTCGGTGAGGTGGTGTTCTCAGGGCTAACTGATACCAGTTGAGAGGGGAGAAGGCTAAATTTTGCCTCTTTTTTTATTATTTACAGCTTTACCTTCTTACGCCCTTGCTTCTTCTCGCTATGGGCTTCTCGCCTTTTGCGGTTCTTAAGTTGCGTGCTGCGGCTGGGCCGTGTCTTTTTTCGAGGGGGGGCTTTATAGAATGCCCTGTCTAGAATATCTCGAAGTTTTTTTAGGCAGTCTTCTTGATTTCTCTTTTGAGAGCGGGTGAGAGATGAGCTCACAATGATTTCGCCTTTGGAATTCGTGTAGCTTGTGAGTTTTCTCGAAATTAGGTCTTTCTCTTTCTGATTAAGTGTTTCAGAGAGTTGAAATTTCCAGCGAAGCTCGATCTTAGTTTCTGTTTTGTTGACGTGTTGTCCTCCAGGTCCACCTGACCGGGCTGCAGAAAAAATGAATTCATTAATAATTTTGTCAAATTTTTTAAAGTTTGATTGGCGCATTTTTATACCGTTTTAGTAGGTTCTATCCTAAGGGGCGACAGCGCTGGATGCAATGAGTAAATTGAACATGCCATTGGACAAGGGGGAGCGGGATTTGTGATGATAACCACGAATTCAACAGCTGGAGATAGCATGAAGCAAACTTTTTATATTTCGATTTTAGTGAGCCTTATTTCTTTGGTGGCCTTTGCCAGCGAACCCAATATTGATGGTCGTTGGGTCGGAGAGGGAACCTATATCTTAGATGGTGAAATTACTTACTGCGATCATGTAGAGTTGGTATTCTCGTCTTCAAATGGAGAGTTTGTCTTCGAAGAGGGCTCAAGAAATTGTTCAAAACACAATGAGACTTTTTATAGAGTTTCTACTGATGTAGCCAATGGTGAAGTTTTATTTGCAGGACAGGTTGTTGGGCATTACACGGATACAACAGTTCAAATGGGTTTTAGACAACCCGATGGAAACTCCTTTCGCAATTGGAGAATGTCAATGCGAAGACAAGGGGATCACCTCATGTACGAAGAAAGTCGAACGATGGAGGGTGAATCAACTCCACTCATTAGTTTTGCCGGCGTTTTAGTTAAAAAAGATTAAGCCTTAGGGGATACAATGAAAGCCATTTTACTTTTTGCTACTTTAGTACTTAGCGGATCTCTTGTCTGGAGCTTGCCTGAATCACACCCAGGTAGCGACAGTTATGACTATGAATACCTCTATAAAAAAATCGAAATTGATGGGCGTCAGGTTGAAGTATTTGTACCCCATCCCCTTCCAAAAACTGATTTACCTCTAGTTGTCTTTGCCCATGGTCAAGCGCAAGGAATGAAGCACTATAAACAGAACTTTATTCACCTTGCCCGCAAGGGAATTGCAGTGATTTTTCCTTATTATGACAAGGGTTTTTTCGATCGAAATTGGGAGCGAATGGCGTCCGATTACGTAAGCCTGACTCAGAAATTTATCGACGAGAATGATTTTATTGACGAAGACCGAGTTGTATTTTCGGGACACTCAAAAGGCGCTTATATTGCTTTAATGGCCACAGGGGCTCCGAATCTTCGACTTCATTTAAAAGCAGGAGTATTCTTTGCCCTGGCCGGATTTAATGAGTCCTATTTAACACGGATCGATCCAACGATGCCTTTGACCATTGTTTGGGGGCAAGAGGATCGAATTTCACCCTTTTCCATTTCGGAAGAAGCCTATCAATTAGCGGCTTCACAGAATAAGCAGTTGGTATTAGCTAAGGGGCGAGAGGGTATGCGACCGGGTCACTTTTTTGTGAATACCAAGAAGTTTTTGGGGTTTGGTTACTCGAATCTGAATGACTTCCACTACGAGCTCACATGGAAGTATTTGGTCAGCGCCGCTTTAGAGCAGGGTAAGTCGAATTCTTATTCTGATTATATTTATGGGACCAGGGCTGCCGAATCTGGCGACGAGTTTGAAGATCATCAGATTCTTCGTTCATTCTAAGCTTGTTTAAATTGAAAATTGTAACTCGGAACTCTTTAAAAGGAGTTCCAGAGTTCTTCGGCTACCTTTCCTGTGTAGGCTCCCTTTCTTCGACAAATGTAGATTTTTGTTTCATCATCTTGGTTGAGGTGGGCGAGATGGACGAGTTTTCCGGATTTGAGTTCTTTTTCAATTTCGTGCCTAGGAAGTCGGCCCCAACCGAGGCCATTTAAAATAATTTCTTTTTTTGAAAGTGTGTCAGTGACTTTCCATTGAAGTGACTCGTGATGAATCCCGTGACTGAAGTCCTCGTCAGGAATAGTACTCCTTTGAATAATTTGTGGGTAGGAGTAGAGGTTTTCAATTTTTTGATCTTTTTTAGGAAGTTTCGTAAATGGGTGATTCTTTGCAATCACCATAAACAGGTCAATTCTATCGATAACCTTGTAGTCGAGTTCTTTTTTATAGTTGAGATGTTCAAAGAATGAGAGATCGACAAGACCCCTGCGAAGCATTTTCTCTCCACTGAGGATTTCTCTTTCGAGAATAAACTCTGTAGCAGGATACTTCTTCATAAGTTTTTTTAAGGTAGGGTACAAAGGGTTGAGGCCGTAGATTCCGCTGACACTAATTTTCAAACGTGTTTCTACGTGGGAGGCGATTTGTGAACAGGACTCCAGAAACTCATCAAAGTGGAAAATGAGTTCCTTAGAGCGTTGAAGGAGAGATTCGCCCTGGGGAGTGAGTCGCGGTCGGTAGCTACTTCGATCGATGACTTTAAACCCTAATTGCTCTTCGAGATTGTTTATGGCGTAGCGGACTGCAGACTTGGCTCTATTGAGTTTTAGGGCCGCTTGAGTAAAGCTTCCCTCCTCTACGAGGACCTTAAAACACTGAATTTGATCGACTGAGATATTATACATAATAGGCTAATATTAGCACAAGTTGCATTAAAATTAAGGCTTTTTTTAGTCCATTAGATTCTCTATAATAAGAGTCATCAAGGAGTACTGTAATGAGTGACAACCACCCTCGCAAGATAAAGAAGATCATAAGAGCTAGTGAAAAGCACTGGGTCGGTGATGGTTTTTACGTAAGTACCATGTTTTCTATGCACAGTGAGGATCCTCTCTCAATAAGCCCCTTTTTAATGCTCGATTATGCGAGTCCTAAGCATTTTGAACCCACTGAAGAAAAGCTAGGTGTGGGGGAGCACCCTCACCGAGGGTTTGAGACTGTAACATTTGCCGTGCGAGGATCTATTGACCATAGGGATTCAGGCGGCGGAGGTGGTCGAATTCACACGGGCGGGGTGCAATGGATGACGGCTGGATCAGGAGTCGTTCACGAAGAGTTTCACTCGAGAGAATTCGCGAAAACCGGTGGTGAATTTTCGATGATTCAACTTTGGGTTAATCTGCCGGCAGAGCATAAAATGACAAAACCTCGATATCAGGGGCTGAACCTAGAGGACTTTCCAATCCTAGAAGAGGACGGGATCGAGATAAAGGTTATTGCCGGTCACTTTAACGAAGAAAAAGGCCCCGCCCAAAGTTTTACTCCCATAAACATGTTTGAGGCCAAAGCAAAAATGGATGGCTCAGTGAAATATAGGGTCGAAAATGGCTCGACCACGCTGATCGTTCAGACCAGCGGCAAGAGTCTAATCGCCGGAGAGGAGTTGCAAGCCGGCGAAGTGGCTCTCCTGGAAAAAGACGGGGAGAATCTTGTTATTGAGATGACTAAGGACTCACATTTCTTACTTCTGAACGGCGAACCTATTGATGAGCCGGTAGCCAGTTACGGACCCTTCGTTATGAATACGAAAGAAGAAATTCTACGAGCTGTTGAAGACTTTCAGGCAGGACGAATGGGGCGATTGTAAAGCTATTTTAAGCAGTTACCGATTTGGATCAGCTTGCTCTCATTTGATTAGGAATTATCGAGCAAGCCCCGTCATAATAGAGGTATGAAAAGTCTTACTCTCTCGCTCGTGTTGGTTTTTTTGTTTTCTCTCTACGCTCCACTTGCCGAAGCTGGAAGACTGAAGTCTTTTGAAAAGAACCTTAAATCTCCGCCAAAATCAGAAGTCGAAGCTCCCCCGAGTCGAGGAGACGGTTCCTCCTCATCGGATGACTGTGGTTTCTTTTGTGTCCTTGTAAGAATTTTTTTTAGCGCTGATGAGGATGACTACGATTACGACTCGAATCCAAGTCTTTACAAAGGGACGGACTCAGTTGGGAGTGAAAACCTCTATGCCAGTGCCAATGAGAATTATCTCTCTGCAGATCAAATTGCCGGAGAAAAGACCGACGACTCTAAAATTGAAATATCGACTGGTCTCAAGGGCGGAGAAGGGGCTCTTTCAGGTATGGATCTGGACTTTGATGCGAAGTTGGCTTCCTTTTACTTTAAGGCCAACTTTACTTATTTAACAGAAAGAGACGATTCTCTGTCGATAAACTCCTATGGAATTGGTTTTAATTTTAATCTCGGGGCCAACTTGAATATGGGGTTTCTTGTTGGACTGCAAACTAGCGAAGGGCAGTTCTATCAGCGAGGTTTTTTGGCCGGGCTCTCTTTAGATCTCAAATTGAAGCCGTGGATGTGGTTTGTTCTCGACTATCAAAATAGTCAATACCAGAATAACTCCATTAATGAATTTAAAGTTGGTATGAGATTCTATCCTAATAGAAATGTGTTTATAGAGCCCTATGTACAAAGACAAAGTTTAGAGTACACGGATGATAGTTTGAACTTTGCGGGATTAAGTCTTGGCCTTTCATTTTAATCAATGCTAAACACTTAGGTTATGGAAGAAAAACGAATTCAAACCTATAGTGAATTTTGGCCCTTTTATTTAAGTCAGCATCAAAATCGAGTTTGCCAAGTACTTCACGTTTTTGGAACTCTCGGAGCTTTAGTTCTACTAGCTACAGTAGTCAGTCTGCAGTTTTGGTGGGGGCTTCTTGCCGTTCCTGTTTTTGGCTATGGATTTGCTTGGATTGGACACTTTGTCTTCGAAAAAAACAGACCTGCAACTTTTCAATATCCACTTTGGTCTTTTATTTCTGATTTTAAGATGATCTATTGGTTCTTTAGTCCCTCTAAAAAACTTTAAAAACTCATCTGAAGGTGACCGCCACCCCCCTCCCAGGAACGCCCTCCACCAAATTCATCGAGATCGAAAGTAAATGAGAGCCGTAAAAACAGGTTTTCAGCTGTTTGGTAAATAAGGAAATAGTTTAGTCGAGATTGTATGGCGCTTTTCTTGCCACCCTCTGCCAAAAGTTCTTCGTCCCCTTGGCTGTTGCGGCTCGTGACCTCAAGTCCAAAACTATTCTTCCAGTTACTGTCTGATTTTTGGGTAAAGTTAATAAAAGGCAAAAAATCGGTAACCTGAGAAAAGAGTTGGTTCTGTTGGTCGGTCCTTAATGCGAAGGCCAGGCCGATATCTGTTGACCAGTTTTCAAAGAAAGAAAATCGGTTCATCGAAAAGAGAGACTCAACTTTTTGAAACTGATAATTTGTTTGCGTAGTCGTTGTAGCGAGATTTCGATCCCTTTTATCGTACTGAATCGAGAGCTCATAGTCATAGAGGTTCGTTCTTTTTAAACCTCTAAACATGAGACTGAGCTCTCTATAGGATCTGCGCGTATTTGTGATTTCAAAAATGCGAGCAATCTGGGGCGTGTAGCGAATTCCTGTTTCGAATTGAAAGTCTTTGTTATTGATGTCTTCAAGAAATAGAGCGTAAACTGCCGAGGATCTGCCGTCGAACTTATCTTGATCAAAAGTTTTTTTGTTCTTATCGAAGTCGAGCCAATGAACACTCAGTCTTGATCGCATAGAGTTTAGAAAGTCCCACTCCATAAAAAATCCAAAATCGTCTTTTGACTTGTCAAATTCGGCTTCTCCAAACAAGCCAAGGTGAAAGGATTCAGAGAGAGAATATTTGAGTTCGAGGGTAAAAAACTCACTCAGGCTTTCGTAATCCTCAAACTCTCTGAATAACAGTTTGAAATGAAAGTCTTTAGAGAAATCCTTTTTTAGAAAAAGTAGTCTCTCGTTGTAAAATTTTTCAGTACTCATCGAACCAATGGACCATAAGAATCCCACGGACTCGTTTCTGATTTTTAGCCAATCACTGTACTTAGCTCGATAGGCGAGAATGTCGGATCGATATTCAGAATCGACCTGTTGTGGCTCAGGGTCTTTTAAAAAAAGGCCTTCACTAAACGAATTATATTGAAAAAGAAAGTCAAAGCCAAAACAGACGGAAGAGTTGAATAGGATAAATAGGGGTAAAATCGCCTTAATCACTCGTACTTCCTCCCTGAAGACCTTGATGCGTTGAGTATGGTTGTTTCCTAAGATCCTATCTTAGAATGGGACCTGTCTCAACGAGCAAAGCGCTAGGAAGTTAATTTGGCCCAGTCAGATATTCATATAGAAGTTAGAAATGCAAATTTTAAAGACATCGATGCCATCGTCGAGCTTGTTAAAAAGGTATATAAAACGATGCCTTCTTATAAGCGAGAAATGATCCGGGGACAGATTAGCCACTTTAAAGACGGATGTTTTGTCGTGCTTGTTAACGATAAAATCGTAGCCTATTCAGCAAGTCTTATAATTTCTGAAAAGAAGGCACTTGCTCCCCACACATGGTCTGAGATCACCGCCGGTGGTTACGGTTCGACCCATGACGAAAACGGAGATTACCTTTACGGTTATGAGACCTGTGTTGACCCAGAAATCAGAGGGAATCGAATTGGTGCTCGCATATACAAAGCTCGGCAAGAGCTCGCTAAATACTGGGTGCTTAAAGGGATCGTCTTTGGTGGAAGAATTCCGAACTATGCTAAACGTCACAAGAAGGTCGGGAGCGTTCGCGAGTATGTCGAAGCTGTGATTGATAAGAAGTTTAAGGATCCAACTCTTGGTTTTCAACTGAGACGCGGCTTCGAAGTTATCGGTATTCTCGAAAATTACATCCCCAGTGACAAAGAAAGCATGGGTTATGCGGTTCATTTAAAGTGGGATAATCCAGCCTACACCGCTATTGAAACTTCAAAGGATAAACCTTTACGACAAAATTCTGTACGGGTAGTAAGTGTTCAGTATCAACAAAGGCCTGTTAAAAGTTTTGATGAGTTCGCGCAAATTGTTGAATATTACGTGGATGTAGCAGGAGACTACCAGGCGGATTTTCTTTTATTTCCTGAACTCTTTACCATGCAGCTTCTCTCCATTAAGAACGAGGAAGTTCCTCCGGATGTAGCGATAGAAGCAATGACTGTTTACACTGCGCAAATCCAGGAGCTATTTAGGAGTTTAGCAGTCAAATACAACGTCAATATTATTGCGGGCTCGCATCCAACTCGTCAGGACGGTCGGGTACTGAATGTTTCATATATCTGTTTAAGAAATGGTGATATTAAAGAGCAAGCAAAAATTCACCCGACGCCCGATGAAAAGTATTGGTGGAGTATTGAGGGTGGAGATAAGCTCGAAGTCATTGACACTGATTGTGGGCCAATTGGTGTTCTGATTTGTTATGATAGTGAGTTTCCAGAGCTCTGCCGACATTTAGTCAATCAAGGGATTCACTTTCTCTTTGTTCCCTTCTTAACTGACAACAGACAGGGTTATTGTCGGGTTAAGTACTGTTGCCAAGCCCGTGCTGTAGAAAATCAAATCTATGTCACCATGGCAGGAAACGTAGGTAACTTACCCAGAGTTAAAAACCTTGATATCCAGTACGCTCAGAGTTGTATTCTTACTCCTTGTGACTTTCCGTTCTCAAGAGATGGTATTGCCGCCGATACAAGTCCAAATGTCGAGATGGTAGCTATTGCAGATTTGCGTATAGATACATTGCTCCAGGCTCGTCAATCGGGTGCTGTTAGAAATCTACTTGATCGGCGCCATGACCTTTATTCGATCAATTGGCACCGATAAGCTTTTAGAAAGTTTGGCTTCTCGAGCGAGAGAAGCTATTTACTGACATAGATACAAAGAGCGCGTTTTACTTTTTATTTGAGACAGAGTGGAACTCTTTCTTAGGACTGACCAATAGCGGGCACCCCCCTTCCATTTACCACTCCACTTGCCAGAGATGACTCCATCGCGATCAACCCAGCGTTCGATAATTCTCAAACCACATTGAAGATTGATTTTAGCATCGTGAAGATCTTGGCCCGATTGAATCGGACATTTGTATCCACGGGCACTTTCATAAGAAAGCTGCAGTAACCCTCTACTAATGACTCGACGGCCTGTTGAGTCCGTAAAGGCTTCGGTGTATTTAACTTCAGGTCGATGGTTACTTTCGAAGCGAGCCATTGCCGCAAGAAGTGCAATCCAAAAATATTTTCTTTCGGTTTGCCCAAGCTTTGCATAATTAGGACAGAAAGATGTGATATCTCCGACTTTATGCTGAGTTAAATCTGGAACGATAGAATCGATTCCATAAAAAATTGATTGATTCCACATATCGACTTGCTTGTGTCGACCGGTCCAATCAAAATTTGGCCAATTGGCAGAAGCAATTCCCGAGTAAAATAAAACTAAGCTAGTTAAAATTAATATCCGCATAGTACCCCCTAATGCTGATCCCCTTATTTATGATGAGGTGAATCGGGTCATTAAGAAACATCCAGGTCTAAAAATGATCTATGCGTTAAGACCAAAGACGCCACCACGCTTGGTCATATGAGCGAGATAAATGCTTAATAGGATAAGTATTTTTCAACGATTTGTCGTGCTGCTGAATTAATTTCAGACGAGTAACACTAAAGGCTGGTACACCGTGTTTTAAAAAGAAAAGCTCAATTAAAGTCTATAGTCGATTCGTCTTGCGATTTACTAATTGAATGGGCGCGCCTGTTTAATCCAAATTTGTCGATCGCTTCCGTAGAGCTTCCATTCAAGATCAAGTTTAAACTCTTCCATGGAGCTTCCATAAACCTTGGAAAAAACGCTGCGAATTTCTTGAATAGCTTGGGCTAACCTTCTGACTTCCATCTCTGTGAGTTCAGTTTTATTTTTAGAGTTATCTTTTAGGACCTGTTCGCCATCAAAGACTGAAGACCTAGAGCGAACTTCGTAGCCCCAATCAACCCATTGGTTCCAAAAGCTATCCGGTCCAGTGATATTCGGGTAGGCATTGATAACGACTTGTTCCGTGCGATAGGAATCATCGAGTTCGAGGCCATGTTCTGCCATTTCCTCTGGTGTTGGCGGGTTTGTAACGGCTAAATCTAAGTGTTGCGAATTAAAAAAGATTTTGTAGGGATTTGATTCATCGAGTGGATCTTCTGTAATAGCAACGCCATTGGCTAACTCTCCAGGATTTCCATCAAAGTCCTTGCCGGGAAATGCTCTGTGAATGGCGATTCCCATGGCTATATCTAAATGTTGAGCACCATTAATTGAGAACCATTCTCTCTCCATAAAGGCCCTCACATTCCATACGGCCGAAAAAATTAGAGGTAAAATCTCTTCGAGCTTTTCTCGTATCTTTTCGCGAGATTTCGGCTTACTGAAATCGTAGTAACCATTTTTATCTTTCTTAAATAGACTGATGCCATAGCTATCGTAGAGACCGGCACCTGTGAAACCATCGAGGTCTTCGGCATTGGTAGAACTTCTCAGGCGAATTCGCGGAACTCCCTTTGAAATGTGAATCGGTGAATCTGGATTGTCAAAAATCTCGTGAAGAATTCCGTCAACAGCGGTCTTAGGTGGTTTCTTCGAGCGAATGGCCGTTTGAATAGTTCCCATGGCTTGTGTTACTTTTTCAATTGAGTGGAATTTGGAATTATCGAGAAGTCCATGGAAGTTGAGTGTCGCAATGATCTTTTTTTCTATTTCTCCGTTATCAGCCTGAAGGTGTTCTTTGTAGGCCTGAAATTCGTGGGCCATTCCCTGAGGTGACTTTACTTGAATTCCTGATCGACTTCTTTTGAGGGCGTAAGAAATCAAAGCGAGGTTAGCGGCCTTGGCCCCTACTCTTCGAATGAGATTTCTATGTTCCTCGTAACTTGGAATTTTCTTGTAGTGATTTTCAAGTTCAATCAGTTCTCCACTCCATAACTCAGGGTAAAGTGGTTGGGGTTTTTCTTTGACAACAGGTCTTCTCGATTTCCAGAATTCAAAAATCTGCTGATCCGCCGTGGCTTGAGTGAGTTCAGTGATTTCAATTCCGTCGGCTGTCACTTTGATATGTACCGGCTTGTTCTCGAGGTGAGCGTATTTTTCTCGAGCCTCTTGGAGGAAGGCGTTTGGTGTTCCTCGATTAATGCTCTTAATGTTAACATGGGAGAGCGGTGTTTGAAGCGACTCAGTAATAACTCCTCCGACTAATCCTAAGTCGTTTGGGACATCATCGATAATCAGGATACTGGAATAATCGAATAGGGCGGTTCCACTATCAAGTTCGTCTTTACTAGTAAATCTCAAATATCCCATAGATTCGCCCTGATTAAGGGCATAAAAGTCACGACCCTCTAAGAGTTCTTCCGAAGAAATACTTGGAAGCACTTGTTCGGTAAATGGCTGAGCAGACTCTTTTTGATGCTCGCTTAAGGGGTGAAAAAGAAGTCTTGTTTGAAGGCCCAAGTTTTCTTTTATGAGGCGATAGGTTTCGGAGAGAACTTCAGAACCGATCAGATCTCCGGCCCAAAATTCGAGAAGACTTTGCGGGGAGTCCGAGTTTTCGAGTTGCTCCTTTGATATCAGTAAAGAGCCTTGCACGTATTTGCGTTGGCTACTTGGGTCTTCGTATGTGGCATTAAATCCTTCGATTGAACCATTATATTTGAGTGCCCGTAAAGCGAAATCATAGTGATATTTAAAATGGGGAGTATTGAAGAAGTATATTTTTGGTTGGTCACCAGTTCGGTCAATTAGGAACTTTACAACGTAGGTGCTTCCAAGGATCCCATCTGTTGATTGGGCATAATTTTGAAATTGAGACCTATCGGCTAAGGAAGTCCGAAAGAGTGGTTCATCTTGCTGATCTCTTTTTGGTCCCTGAAGTGTGGTATTGGGACCAATCGTCCGAGCAGTCCTTGGGGGTCCCTTGGGAATTGTTTGCTGAAAAAAATGGTGCTGACAAACCCTGTTGGGAATAATCGGCCCTTGTGCAAAGCCTAGTGAACCGTTCAAAGTTAAAAAAAGAAGTGTCACCAATGGCAATCGGCAAGGATTAAGATTCTCAATGTATTTCAGTATTTTGTCCGACACAGTTCTTTTCATCATATAGACCTTTAAGTTTGCTTTGTGAATTACAAAGCAAACCGGAGGCCCGTTTGTGAGCCGGGTAAAAACAGTAAAAGGTTAAATATCGTACCTTTACCTTGAGGATATCTCTCAGAATTGAAGTTCTATGGGCGCATATTGCCCAGGTGAGCCGTGCTTTGTTCACGGCTCCTAGAATTACAAACCAAAGAATTCCAAAATGAGGTCGGGACTATTGAAATCCCTAGAGGGTCTTATGAAGCTCGGAACCTTTGGAATATCGGAATTGATAGTGTTAGCAGGGACATGACCAGCTCCTTCGATATAGACGAGACCGACTTTGCCGGCTTGTTTGCACTGATATTCTAAGTAGTGGGGAGTTGTAGAATCATCGACCCTATCAAGATTTCGGTAGGAACTGTGATTGGCATTACATCGACCGATATCATGAATGGTATTAAAGGTCTCTTCTGCAGAACTAACGAGACCACCGGCGCCTTGGTCTTCATCCGTAGCTGTGCAGCCTCCATCAAAGGGCATGATCGTATCTTCCGTTCCAAACATAAGGATCATGGGTCTTTGCAGGGCTCTCTGCTCAAGAGCTTTGCATGAGTAGTTGGTAGTTACTACTCTTTGAGGACTTGAGCAGGAATTCAAATAACGAGACTTCAAAAGACCCATCGGAATATTAGCTATGACAGGAGCAAAACCTGCAAATTGGTATTGATTTTCACACATAATTCTATAGGTCAGAAGACCGCCGTTGGAAACGCCGCTGACAATCACTTTACTATCGTCTACCGAAAGCTCTTCAACGATTTTCTTTTTTAATTTTTTAATAAATTTGACGTCGTCGATTCCGTCTTCTGTCTCTGGCCTATGATCGTTCCACTGCCGATGACTTCCATTAACCCAAGAGTCGGGATAAACGAGGAGAACGGGTTGATTTGTAAACTTCTTTGCATTGACGTGGGCTTCTGGCAGAAAGTTCTTTGCGCTATAGAACTCATCTCCATCTTTACCGCCACCACCGTGAAGGGCAATCATTGCAGGAATTTTTGAGATTTTCTTTTTACTATAAAAAGGAATTGATAGATTAAAGGTCCTTCTAATTCCGTCAACTTTTATGGACAGTCCTTTGTGGTACCCGGGAGCGAGTTCGCCCAGTGTTTCTGCATTGGCATTGCTCAATATAGAACTTGAAACTAAAATAACGAGTATTCTTAGTATCCATTGAATCGCTGTACCCATTGCATCCCCTTTTTGGATTTCCTATATTTAAAAAACACCTGTTATAGGTAAAAGTTGCGGTTGATCCATAATAAAAAGAGGAATTGATGACTCAATTTGGGACAGAATTTCAATTGCTTGAGACAATGTATGTAGATGCGATAGACGCAGACGGCTATTAGTTCTCTTGGTTTTGTAAGTCATCTACTATTTCCTTAGAAAAAAGGGGAGTTCAAGATGAAAAAGATATGTTTATTTCTCAATGCAAATTCACAAAACGAATTGGCAGTGGACTGCATTAAAGAGATGAAGAGTAAAAACCCTGAATTTGAAATAAACATCCTGACCCTTGAAGAGAAGTTGCCAGAGTATACGGGCTTTCCATCCCAGGATCGCAAGGAGAGACTGGAACAAGTTTTAAGTATGGCGGCCCAGGCAGAGTTGGATCGAGTGAGTGATCAATTGAAAGAAGCGGGAGTTAAAGTCGCTAGCACAGAGAAACTGGCAGGTCGCTTTCCAGAAGTTCTAACGAATTGGTTGCAAAGTAATAAAGTCGATTTATTAGTTAAGGAGCCTTTGATTTCAGCCAGTGATCGCAACTATATCTCAAAGGGTGACCGTAAACTTCTTAATCAGATAAATACCGATGTTTTATTAGTTCGTGAATCGATGTTTAATAAGAATAGCGTTTTAGTCGGAGTCGCGGCAGAAGAAGGTAATGCTGAGCTCAACAGTTATAGTTCTGAGATCATTGACAAGGCAGTAGAGCTGACTCCTCTTGCTGGTGAAGGTTTGGCTATTACTCATTCTTGGTGGTATCCAGGTCAGGAGCTACTCACTCACCACATGAAAGAAGAAGAATGGCTTGAGGTTTACAAGGAGTATGAAACCGTTTCGCAAAAGAATTTTGACCAAGTCCTTAAGGCTTCGCGAAATATTTCCAAGGTTAAAAACCCCAAGTACTATCTTGAAAATGGTGATCCAACACGTGTTCTTTCGGGTCTTGCTGAAGCATTATGCCCTAGTTTGATTGTCCTAGGCAGCGTCGCTCGGACAGGAATCTCCGGTTACATACTTGGAAATACGGCGGAGACCATTGCTTCGTCAAAACCTATTAGTATTTATATTCATTATAAAAAGTAAGAGCCAATTTAATTCGATCGATTGAATTTAATGCCTGAGCCAAAAATTGGAACTCTAGTGTCATGTTCCTTATGTCTCAAAATGAGATTACTTTGGGCAATTCACACCACTTGTTACTGAGTCTGAGAAAAGTGGAGTGTCCTTTGCAAATACTGTGTGTATGAATATACACAGAGCTTCTTCAACACCATTTCTTTTGCTATTCCTAATTTTTCCAGTGGCCAGTATGGCTCAGACGGTCGAAGATTTAGAGAGCTGTCTTAATAGCCTTATAGTAGGTCTCAGGGAAACTAATTATCAGGTAATTCACAACACTGGCTCCATAGTTGTAACTGGAGATGAAGGTGAAAGAGTCCTCCATAGTGCTTCGGGGACAACAATGAACCTTTCGACTAGGGTAAACACTTGTCAGGACGGAAAGTCCAGTCACCAAATTATCGCTGATTTAATGAGGAGATATTCTGAGTATTCGAAAACTCTCGATCTAGATAGAAACATTCTAACAGTTCATGGAGTTTTCAATTCTTGCCAAAATTTTAATACGAGTGAGCATGGCTACCCCTTTGAGGATTTGCGACAGCGCCTGAGCGATTATATTGAATCCAGACCGGTTCCGGTGATTCCCGGAGTCTCCCCGGGTGGCGGTGGTGGAGTTGATTTTGGCAACGGAGATGAATCCTAGGTTTAATCTACCATTTAATACAACATGTGCTGGTTTACTTGATCGAGTATCGTCTCACTCTTTAAGGAAATCGCCAATTCACAAACGGGAAGACCGGGGCCACCTCGTTGGGGAAATTCTTAAACCATACTTTTGTTTCGGGAACGATATTGATAAATCCGATTTGCACTCCTGAATCGATAGATTCGGCAAAATTAACAAAACCAAATTGGAACCCGGTCAATTTTTTCGCATAATTACCTGCACCTATTTGAGCACCAACAAAGTGACCACTTGAGTAGTTACCGATTCCAAGGTGTGCGCCTGTGTAGTTTTCTGCATAATTGCCAATGAATGCAAAACTGACCCCTTGGCTACTCCCCCGGGACCCATTTACTATTCCGAGAGCAAAAGCTGATTGAGGGTTTTCTGACCAAACACCGAGAATAAAGCCTTCGATCTTTTTGTCCTTTGAAACCATTGCGATATCCGGTGTTAAGGCAAAATTGACAGGTTCCGCCGTAGCTTGAATGCAAAATCCGATCATAAGTAATAGGCTGACTGTGAATTTCAAATGTACTCTCCTTGTCTGGTGTCATCAGTAGACACTAGGCCAAGGGCGGTGTCACTCGATTTTAGAGATTCTTTTATCATGATTTTATTAAGTGAGATGATTGTTTTGAGTCTTCCCTTTAGCTGATATTGGGACTTAGGTAGCAGTAGGCAATAGTTTCCCTGTGCCAAAGGGTTTGAATTGGCCCAGCCAGGTAGCTGCTTCAATAGACATGACTTAAAATTAAGGCTGCGGTTCAACTCATAAAAGAGCAGAAGTAAAGAGTGAAAGATCAAAAGCCTGAAGTACCTAAAGAAATCAATATCGAGCCGGTTGACCTCCTGGAGCGTGAACCTGTCGTCGAAAAGGTGGCCCCTAAAAAGCCGACTTCGCGACCGCCCTTGACCAAAATCAATTGGAGCGAAAAATCCCTTTTTAATGGAATCAATGGCTTTATTGAAAACCATAAAAAAAGTCTTGAAGAGTTAGAGCGACTCACCCAAGAAAATGGTCAATTGCAACTTGAGCTTAACCAGTCTTCTTCTCAAATATCCGATTTAAAAGAAGAAATTGAATCTTACCGGACTGAGCTGGCAAGAAAAGGTGAAGTCCTAGAACGTAAAGAAGCTAAAGTTTCCGAGCTTGAGAATCAAATTCATCAACAGATCCTATGGTCCCATGAGAGACAACTTAATTTAGAAAAAGCTAAAAGCCTTTCGAAGCAACTCAAGCAAGAGCTTGCGAATAAAGAAGTGACGCTTAAAAATGTTCTCAATCGCTCTTTCAAACAAAAAGAAGAACAGATCCAATTGACAGAAGAAAATGAAAGTCTCAATTCTGAAATCAATCACCTCAAAGAAAAGCTTACGGAGCAGTCCTTAAAAATAAAGGAGCTGGGGAATAAGAACTCAGAACTTCACGATGAACTTTCTAGACTTCACGATATTATTTCAGAAAAGGAAGAGGCGTACTCAGCCCTTGAGTCTGAACTTAGAGAACAAAGTGAAGAGTTTTCGCAGATTAAAGCCGAACGAAAGTCACTACTCAAGGATATCGCCAATTTAACAAAAGACAATGAAAAGCTCGCGCAAGAAGTTAAGCTCATCCGTGGGGATTGGGAAAAACTCAATAGTCAGTACGGTGCAGAGAAGATCAAGAGTCTTCAATTAGAAAATCAAGTGAGTCAACTTCAGGAGCAGATCACTTCGGCGCAAAAAGAAATTGTTGAGCTCAAAGACTTCAGCAAGTCGATTCAAGTCAATGCTCAACAAATCGACTTAATCGAAACCAAGTATGCGGATCTTCTTGATGAGAAATTGCGCCTTGAGAAGGAGCTCAGAGAGCTGAAAGAGAGTTCAGAGGACCTTAAAATCAGAGAAGGTCGAAGTGACCTCGTTCGAGAGGAAATGCTCGAAAGAGAGCTTAAGCTCAATAACTACTCTCGATGGGTGGATTCTCAGAAGAGAAGTTTGCAAAAACATATTCTAAGATTGGCCCAAGAGATTAAAACTTCGGCGGCGATGAATCCTCTTCAATCCTACTTAAAGCTCATTGAAAAGGAAATTTCTAGGGTCGAAGTGTTGATCGTCAAATCTGCAAGCTTTTCGGCGCAAAAGAAGTCCCTTGAAGAGCAGTTTGAACAACTGGTGAAGCAAAGGGATGATATCAAAGAAATTCTGCAAGAAAGTCAGGCTGAGGCAGAGAAGAAATCGAGGAAAGTGCTCGCTATGCTGAAGTCAGAAGATATGATTCCCATCCCTCCTCTTCCGCCCACAGACAACTAGTTTCAAAATCATCCATCTTATTGGTATTACTTTCTTTTTGCCTCAAATAAAGACAAATCGATTCACAATTGTCCATTTTTTAAGACCCCTCATAATCCTATTCTAAACGTGGGTGGACACTGTTTTTAAATGTGTCCTGAGTAACGAAATGGGGTTCAAATGAAGGAATGGAATTTTGCATCTCTTAAGAAAATGCTTTTTTCAGTGGTACTCATTCTTTGCTTAGCATCTTTTTTGATTCTCAATTCAGCCTGTTCCGAGAGTGGGAGCTTTAAACTAAAAGATACGATGGACCTTCCTTCGGGGGGAACTTCGGAAAACTTTGTTCCTCCCTCGCCGGATGCTCTCTATGATAAGACCGCCTTTGGAGATACGGGGACCCAGAGACTCACGCGAAACCAAATGATTGACTCCTTAAATCTTGCTTTGGGAATTTCTCCCGAGGAGTTTAGAGATGACCTTCCTTTTAATTCACCTTCCTCGACTTACTTTGATAATGATTATGAATCCCTATCGCTGAGCCTCAACGATATCAGAAGTTTTGCTGGTTTTTCGGAAAAGCTGGTAGCAAAGCTGCTGGAAAATAAATCTGAGGTCGACGAATTAATGGGATGTACTCCAGCTGCAGCAAATGATAGTGCCTGTTTAGAGATGTTATTAAGAAAAGTAGGAGCTAGGATCCTTCGTCGCGATTTGACTGATTCAGAAATTCAGAGCTACATGGATCGATTTATTCCGATGGCGGTTTCTGAAAGTGACTTCTATATCGCAGTGGAGCTGAGTTTATTGGCTCTTATTCAGCATCCAGAGTTTTTATATCGAATTGAATCAGAAAAAGGGAGTCAAATTACGGGCTTTCAAGTCGCAAGCCGTCTCTCGTTTTTGGTTCAAGGCACGGGACCAGACGATCAACTACTAGAAGCGGCTCGAAAAGGCGAGCTTCTCGATAGCGAAATTAGAGTGAGTCACGTACAGCGACTCCTCGAAAGTGATCAAGCAAAAAAACATTGGAATCGATTTCATGCCCAGTGGCTGGGCTTTTCTGACCGAGTTCTCAAAGCCGGTCTTGAAACTGATATGTTAACCGAAACCCAATTTACCCTCTCGCATATCAATTTCGAATCAAATTCTCCATGGATGGAGATCTTCACCCTTGAAAAAACCTATTTAAGCCAGGAGTTAGCACAACACTACGGAATTCAGCATCCTGGTGGACAAAGCACATGGATTGACTATCCCCAAGGGAGAAGAGCCGGAGTTCTATCCCATGGAACACTCGCGAGCTTGGGTGCCAAATTTAATGATACGAGTCCAACACTCAGGGGTTACGAAGTTTTCAAAAGACTTTTTTGTGGTGAATTTTCGATTGATATCCCCGCGGGAGTCGATATTGACGACGCTCCCGGTAAGGCTGGGGATTGTAAAGAAGACAGATATTATATGAGAAACGTTTCAACCTGCGTAGAATGCCATGGGATTACGGATAACATTGGTTTTGGGCTCGAGAATCTTGGTCCTTTTGGCGGATGGAGGCAGGCAGAACCTAATCTTCCGAGTTGCAAAATTAGTGGCGAAGGAGAGGTCGAATCTACGGGATTTCAGGGGCCAGAGCAGCTGGGGAATCTCATCGCAAGCAACCCCGTCGTTGTTTCTTGTGCTACAAAGCAGTTTTTTCACTTTACGATGGGTAGGCACTCTAAGCCAGAAGATGGGGAAACATTAGAGGCTCTCGTCGGTCAGTATTATAAAACAAATACATTAGTTTCATTGATTGAATCCATGGCTCGCACAGAAGCCATAGTCTTTAGGGAGAATTAAGATGGCAAAGAAATTAACGAGACGTTCGTTTCTTCGGGGATCTGGTGGTTTGGTTGTTGGAATTCCTTTTTTGGAATCACTTCGATCAGAAAAGGCATTTGCACAACAGGCATTTCCAAATCGATTTATTACGACCTACTACGGAAGTACAACGGGTAGTGCGCGATACTCATCTCCAGATAATTACGGCCCTCTTAATCAACCTCTGAAGTTAGCCTTAGCTCCTCTTCAGGACTACGTCTCAAAACTCAGCTTTATTTCAAATTTGGACTTTCCAGTCACAAACGTCGCTCCCACTGAGCCAGGTCCTCCGGGATCAGCACGAAATAAGCAACACGCAGGAGTCGAATCTCCTTTATTCTCGGGGATGGCAGCTATGGAGCGAGTTGCACCTGTGATCAGAGGAACGACAGTCGATCAAATCGCCGCAGACTTCCTCGGTTCCGGTTCACAATATAAATCACTTCAACTCAGGGTTCAGGCTGCCAGTTATAACGGAAGAACTGGAGCTCGAGCTCAAGGAACGAGTACCAGCGTAAGAGCCGAAAACGGTCGACTCAATGAACTCCCCATGGTTGAAAGCCCTAAACGCCTCTACGATATGCTTTTTGCTGCCGGTGGCACTACGACGAATCCAACAACTCAAACACTTGCGAAAAATAAGAGTGCCTTGGACTTTGTTCTTGAAGATGCGAATCGGCTGATTGCGTCGGTTTCTGCCAATGACCGCCAACTTCTGGAAAATCATTTTGAAAAGATTAGAGAGTTCGAACGAAGTCTCAGTAGTGGTGGGTCCGGTGGGGGAGGAATGCAACCATCGACTCTTCCTCTCAACAATCCCGGCCCTGACCCTCAAGTGAACAGTTATTCCTTTGGCGGTTGGGCCGATGAAACAAAAAGAGGTGAAGCGATGGCAGATATGATTGCCTACGCCCTTTCAACAGATATAACAAGAGTCGTTGCTTGGGCTTTTACCCACTTTCAATGTTGGCTCAATAGTCAAATGACGGGTGGGAGTGCCACACCATCGGGCTCAAATGGCGTTCCTGAGATTCACAATGACTCCCATAATTCTTCGGCCGAGCAGATCGCTAAGAACTGTGCATGGGCGACGGGACTATTAGCTCGCCTCCTGGGTAATTTGGAAAGTGTTCAGGAGGGGACGGGAACTTTACTAGATCATACATTTATCTCTTTCGTTACAGCGGAATCAAAAAATGCCCATGGAAAAACAAACTATACCTATGCCGTTGCCGGTATGGGTGATCGAATAAATTTAGGTCAGCATATCAATGGAAACAAAGCCCACCCTGCACTTGTACATTTGGATGGATTGCGTGCCATTGGTTTAAATACTAACCGTCTGGGTGAAGTTTCTGGAAGTTTACCAGGCCTACTTAAGGTTTAGAAAGCGATAGAAACTGCCCGGACCTTGCCCAATTCTCTCAATGAGGCCTCGCTCTGCGAGGCTTTTTAATTTTCGGTTCGCTTTACTCTTACTCAGTTGTAGAGCGGTCTCGAATTCTAGACGCGAAAAACTTTGATCGCTAAGTCCTTGGGCAAACTGGATCTCAGGAAATTCGAGCCCGAGAGAACTTAAATCGGGGTTTAATTTGCGCACCATCCAGGAATCTGAAAAAGCTAAAGCGTAGCGTCCCCCTTTGTTCAAAATAGTTAGCCCTACATTTAGATCATTGAGACGTTTATTGAGTCTTTGAATGAGCTTGTAGGTTTTTGCTTTCGAAAACTCCGGATCGAAGTATTCGTCTGAAAAAATACCATCAAAAACCATCCCAATACTTGCAGAAGCAAAAAAATCTTCAGTAAAGAAGAGTAAAGCTTTTCGCTCTAACTCAGAAAGGTGGAATCTTTCGTCGTAGGGGTCGAACATTTTCTCCCAACGAGTATCGAAATAATTTCCGTTCCAGTTGTAAGTAGAGTCATCCACGCTAAAGCCGGCTTCTCCTTGAATGGTTTTTCTGTAACTCTTAAAAGGGGTTCCAAAGTATAAAAGCCTATAAAGACCTTCATCTGTAGTGCGTTTAGCGCTAAAAAATAGAATATCTCGAATCGATTGGGGATTATTCAACTCTGATGCCTTCTGAATAAAATCAGTTACTCTAGATTTGTCGAAGGAGTCGGTAAACATCTTTGAGATGAGCAACCATTTGTCGACAAAAAGTTTGTACAACTGATTGTCGCCTTCATGGAGTTTTTTGGCTTCGTGTAACTGATTTTTGGCTTCGATCCACTTCTCACTTTGAATGAGAATTTGCCCTTTGAGTTCTTGAGAATTTGCATAAAGAAGTTTGTGGTCGTGCTTTAGAAAATACTCTTCTAGGGACTTAAGAAGTACCAGTGCCTCTTCTGCCCTTCCCACAGCGACTAAGCATGCACATTGATTGAGTTCTCCCACTTTTTTAAAATAGGGATCGTCTATAGTCTTAGTATAAAGCTGACTGTAGTGCAGAGCGGATTCATAGTCGGAAATTGCAAAGTAGTAGGTGATCCACACAAAAAGGCTTTCTTCTTGCTCTGCGGGCATCGCGTTTAGAATCTTTTCAGCCGATCGAGTTGCCCCCAGCATTAAGAGGACCGTAGCGTATTCTGAAAGCATGGCTGGGCTTGCCTTGATATTGATCTCGCCTCCGGTCTTAAATACAAAGGGTTTTAAAATCCTCAGGCTGAGATCGAGTTGGTAGGCCCTTCTGGCCATGTTTGCGAGTTTTAAGGCATCATTGGGTTTGAGAGTTGAACGCTTAAGGTTAGAGATACTATTTTCTATTTCCAACCAGTGGTTCGACCGAGCTAATTCTTCAAGATTTTTAAATAGATTTAAATCACCAGGCATCAATATTTAAGTCGGTCAATTTGTCGCAAATCATTCGCTGAAATTGACTTGTATCATAGTTGTCGGAGTTCCATCGGCCGATAAAACGGTTTTGATTCCCCTCGCCTTCGTTAAGCAAGAGTTCATCATTATTTCCTTCGAATGAGTGTTGAGTAACTCCCCGGGACTGATAGTAAAAGTTCATGCTTTGACTGTATAGTTCTAGATTTGTTGATGAAATGGCATACTCAAAGGTGTAGACCGGACCAGGGCCATAAACGAGAAGTTCAGCACCATAATCCTGTTCGGTCGTCCTGCAAGCGACCATATAGTGGTCAACCGATTGACCTCGAATGCTCCCTTCAAATGCATAGACGCGATCTCCATAAAAGAGGCGCTCGCCATCTGCATCAATGCTGATGTCGGTTTCGACAATTTGCCTTGAGCCATCACATTCTAGTTTAAGACTGATCCCGACCTCTTGGTTTGAATTGTTGGAAATGGCGACTTGTATCACTTCTTTTTCTGAGGGATCACAGAATTGATTACCAGCCGGAACATAATCTCCGTTTTTGAGAAGTCCACCGTAGGGCGTACCATTTCCTGAATTTGATTTTTGCGAAGGGCTCTCATCTTTTGGATTTGGATTGGTAAATGAGCAATTATTGTAGATCGGTAATAGGCAGGTCATTAGACTAATGACGATGATTTGATTGAGTTTTAATTTTCTAAAGACTCTCATTTAACTGCCCCTGGTACATCTATATAATAGCAAATATTCCTGGGGAAATGTTATGGACAATATTGAATCGATACGTCTCAACTTGCTACATATTGGAGCTCACGGCGAAATGAGGGGAGTAAGAGTTCTTACTCCCCTTGAGCCTGGGCTTATTCTTTAAGCTTTTCTAGAATTTGTTCGGCTTCATTTGTTGAAAAGGGTCCCAATTCAAGACCATCACCCTCTATAGGAGCTTTCAGATGAAAATTTGATTCTATTCCAGCGAGGTTGGTTTGAACCTCTTCCTCTTCGTACATTTTATTGAGTTTTTTTATTTTCGCCTTTCCCGATTTACTCAACTTTAAATTTAAGACGGTATGTCCATTTCTTGTAACTTGCTTTCCACTTTTAAAGTCGCCCTCATTGAACTGAATGGACGGGTGCCCAAAAGCGATTATTGGTAGTGCAGAAATTAAAAGCGCAATACTGTATTGACGTATATTCATAAGTCCTCTTTTCGAATTTTAATTTTTAAGAATAATAATTAAGAAATCTCGAAAGAGGGCGGGCTTAGCCCAGTCTTATAGAAATAGTTTTGAGCCAATGGCTTGAAAATGACCTGGCGACTTCGTTTAAAAAAATAGGTAGTGGTTTTTGCTTCAGTAAATACTGTAGTCAGCGCCCAGGGTGAGCTCTGATAATTTGATTTTTTTTGAACTTCATCAGATGCTTCAATTACTGCTAGAGAGTGTGTGCTATTTGCGGACTCGACAGACTTTTGTCCAATAGGGTTTTGTTTCCCAGTGAAGCTTTGGTGAGCCTTTGCCTCTTGGCAATGGAAGAGGCAGACCCCAATTAAGGGCAATAGACTCGTTATGATGTTCTTAGAGGGTATCAACTTCATCCCCCTAAGTGTGGGGCCTCTTTAGGATCTGTCAAGATAGCCAATTCTACTTTAATCCTGGGGCTCTAGACCCAGGTCCGAAGTTTTGTGAATAATTTAGGCTCCGTTCCATAAATCCCGAAATAGAACTTGGAGAGGTTTTAGGAGGCAGCATCATGAGTGATACCATCTCAAAGTCAGATATTAATCTTTCACCGGCAAGACAATCCAAATACATTGTTCGTCAGGATCGTTTACCCACTGACCCGGAAATAACCGAAGTTAAAGTGCAATATAAAGACAAAGAATTAAGCTTTCGATGCATCAATATTAGTGCTTTCGGTGTCGGCGCGATTCATTCAGAACGCTTTGATATGAATCAGACTGACTTTTATCCTATTAAAGTCATTTACGATGATTTTGTGTTGATTGAAACGACCGTTCGATTAGCGAGACTTGATGAAACGGCAGGTGGGCAAACTCTCTATGGTTTTGAAATTTTAGGAGAGCCAGTTTCGATGGATGCTCTTAAAGGTCTTGAAATGGCTATGGATTTCAGAACCAAGATCAATGATAAGGTCAGTGAAATCAGTTCTGTACCTTCGGAGTTTATTCATGAAGTTCTAGAAATTAAGGATTTTCTCACCTATATGCACTCCGAACTTAAAAAAATTGAATCGGAATTACCAACCTCTGAGCCGACGGAGCGCTCTGAAATTGAAGCTGCCTTTATTCAGTCGTTTGCCCGTTATTTGAGTCATGTGGTACCGGAGCAAACAGAGAAGTTACAGAAGTTGTGGGATAACTATAATGAGGCCACTAAACTCGTTGCCACTAACTACTTTAGAACCTCACTCAAAGAACTCTTATTTTCTGCTCCGTTTTCGGCTCGGGCTTACTTTAAGCCGAGGGGTTACGCCGGTGATTATGAAATGATGAATCAGCTTTATCGCCAAGACATTGCCGGTCCTGATTTGTTTGCCCGATGTCTTCATTACTACTTTGTAAAAGCACCTTCGGCCCAGGCCGTTCGCAATAGAGCGTCCTACATGCTTGGTAAAATTAAGAAGCTGATCGCTGCTAATCCAGGCAAAAAACTGAGAATTCTATCGGTTGCAAGTGGTCCGGCTTGGGAAATTCAGAGTTGGTACAAAGAGTTTGGCAACGAATTGAGTGACCAAGTTGAATTTTGCCTCCTCGACCAAGATGAGCATTCACTTAAGCATGCACAAAAACAAATCAACATCATTGCGAGGTCTCAGAATTTTAGGCCCAATGTAAATTTGTTTTCAAAAGATATTCGAATTTTGATCAACGAAGGTTTGAAGTTGGGCGAATTTGACATGATCTATTCAGCGGGCCTTTTTGATTACCTAAGTGCTCCCGTTGCGAGAATAACCGGTAAAAGACTTATCAAGAGTCTTAAACCTGGATGTGACCTCATTATAGGAAATTTCAACTTCAATAATCCAAATCTACCGGTGATGAATTTGGTTTTTGATTGGCAACTCATCTATCGATCAGATGAAGAGATGATGAATATTTTTAAGGGGATAGGTTCAAATATTGAAATCGAGCGAGAAGATCTCAATATCAATCTATTTGCGGTGATTAAAAAGGATGGAACTGACTAAGACTCAGGACGAAATCGAAGCTATAAGGGAACAAGATCGCTTTAAAGAAACCAAAGCGATCTTGCGCGTTATTGCCAATAGAATGGCAATGCCCCTCTATATGCTTTTCTGGGTCGCCGACATCCTCTACGTTCCCCATCTTAAGTGGGAGTTTTTAGCTGTTCGCTCGCTGATTATTCCCAATTGTTTTCTCGTCCTTTGGTTAACCAAAAAGGCTAAGAACTTTCTTCACATCCAGTGGGTTGCTTCATATTTTGTTATTACTCTCGCACTAGCGATTAATTACATGATTTTTCGAATTGATATCGCCGAGACCCCTTATTATGCGGGTCTTAATTTGGTCGCTCTCGGGTCGCTCTCGTTTATCCCATGGAAGCGTTATGCTTTCTTATTGGTGACCGGATTAGTTTTTGGTCCTTTTTATCTCATCACACTTCTGCAAGCTAATAATTCGGACTCCCTCAAGGGTATAGCGATTAATAGCTTTTTTATTGGATCTACGATTTTGATTCTCTTTCTTATTCGATTCTTTAACGAGAGGCTTCGAGTCAAGGAGCTTAACACAAGATTAGAGCTCCACGGTGAAATCGCTAGTCGCAACAAGATCATTGAAGAGAAAACCAAGCAAGCAATTCAATTGACTGAGTTGAGCCGCCAGTTTAGTCCGCAAATTGTTGAGGCCATTAAAGAAGGGCGTGTAACTCTACAAAACGAAATTCACCGCTCTGAACTTTGTGCTATGTTCGTCGATATAGTCAATTCGACAGAACGACTCAATCGAATCGATAAGGATGACTTCCAGAGAGTGATGGCGGAATTCATGGACGATGCCATGAAGGTCATGCTCAAGTACGATATCACTATTGATAAGTTCCTGGGTGATGGGATTTTATCCTTTTCAAATGACCCGATAAAACATCACGATTATGTCGAGCGCGTGGTGAACGCCGCTCTCGAGATCCAACAGCGAATTAAAGATAAACAGAGCTTTTACGAAGAGTTTTGGCTTGCAGAATTTCAAGTGCGAATTGGTATCTCTAAGGGGTTTGCCAGTGTTGGTTTCTATGGGAGTAAAAGGTATTTTCACTCCTATACGGCATTGGGCCCGGTGGTCAACATGGCCAGCCGCATTTGCGATGTCGCTGAGCCCGGTGAAGTCCTCGTCTCGAACAAGGTAAAGGCGGCCTTGGGAAAAGAAGATGATATTCTTTTTGAAGTTCGCGGAAAATATAACCTCAAAGGTTTTGAAAATGATATCATAAAGCTCTATAAAGCGAGCTATAAAGACAGCGCCAGCAAAGCCAAGGGCGAGTTAGATTGCCCTGAATGCGATGACGGAATTCTCTACGTCGATCAAGATACGAAAGGGATCTATATTTTAAAATGTAGATCCTGTGGTCATATCTGCGAGGACGAAGAGATGGAATTGCAAAAGCGCGCCAGCTAGGTTAGAGAACAGCAAACTACTTAATAATGTGGGCGTTGATAAAGTTGAAGCGAAGTTGCCTTTGATTCAGGCCCCGTTGATATCCAATCTGCAGTTGATTTCGTACTCCCACTAAATTTGCCACATAATTTACGGCAATGGCATGGTATTTACTGTGGTAGACGGTACCCGCCGTCGGGACAGTCACATTGTCGGGAACATCAAGTGCCTCCAAATACATAATCGGATCGTCTGCTGAAATCATAGAGATAATATCAACTTTTTTGCGCATGGATTTGGTTTCGTCCAGGTACTTTTGGTAGCTCGTTGTACCTGGCTCCGCTGCAGGCTCTCCCGCTCCGGTATAGCCAAGTACCGCCTTTATTCCACCAGCGTGACCGTAGTAATCTACCGCAGACCTTCCGATCGGACGATTGGGATCATCGCAGGCTATAGACTCTCCTTGGTAGTTCCAGTAGCGACAGTCGGGAAAGTCGTGATTCGTCGGAAAGCCATTTTGGTTCACAGCATACTGAGCGTATCTCCAACGACGGTACATATAATTTGAACCCTGATGAAAAATCTCGTTCTCCCAACGGTTAAAGTCGTAGGTGGATTGGACTCCTATGGCGATGAGTGCATTTGGTTTAGTCGACTGTCTGGCCACGATTTTTGTAGAGCTCAGGTCCGCTCCATCGTCCATTACTGAATTCCAGAGGGCGATTCCAGCCCCGGCTGAGCCACCCATTACCAATACTCTATTCTTATCAATGTTATATCTATTGGCATTGGCTCTAAGAACTTGAATCAGTCGTTTGCCATCCTTAAGGGCTGTAATAACTCCCTTGTTAGTGTCGTAGGGGACTTTTTGATTCTGACTATTGGTGTAGCCAAGAAAGCGATAGTTGACGGTAGCAAAGGCGGCCCCCGCATCGAGAATTTCCTTAACAGGCATCTTTCGGTAATTGTAGGCCACGCACTTGTCGCCCGCAGCAAATCCACCACCGTGGAAGAAAATGACCAAAGGGCGTTTAGATCCAGTTTTATGATAGAGAATATCAAAGACTCGACGGTTTCTAAAATTGTCGAGATCGCCTTTTCCGTCGTTATTGCTGTCTTGATCGATGACTCCATCGGCATCGTTATCGTGATTTCCATAGGCGACATTAAATGCGAATGAAAATGTGTTTGATGGGTCGACGAGGTATTCTAAGTTTGTTGGGTCAAAATTTGTATTGCCGGATTCAGCACAATGAGATGTGAGCTTTTGCAGAGTGAGAGTATTTGAGCCGGCTGCAGTTGAGATACTCTCTGATTTTAGATCACTCGTTTGACTCAGTTCTTCGATCATAAAGCTCTCTTCGGAGTTGAATTGAGAGCAAGCGGATAACATTATGAAGAGTGTGAGTACTGTCAATACGAGTAGAGTGGACTCCGCAAATGCTACATAATTTGAAGTGTGTCTTGATTCTTTCATTTCCCCAACCTTTCCTTTACCCTCTATTTGGAAAACACGCGAAGACGGAAGAAGTTTCGCGAGTTTCAAATTGAGACACTGAGGTCGAAATAAAAGTCTTTAATGGGCTCGGGAAAAGTCGGAGGCCGAAATTAGTCGGACGAGTAGGTGATCACAGGATAAATATTGAGTCCATCCCCGGGGACGGGGAGTTCGGTTGACTTAATATTGAAGCCCTGTTGAAAAAACTCAGGAAAAGGTTTTGTCAGTGCAAAGGATCGAGCCCCTGCATTTCCGGGAACAAAGGTCTCTGGGTGTCTTTGCCTAATTAAATGAGAGAAGCTCATAGATTCCTGGGTCTCTGGATCTCTTATAAAGCTTGTATCGAAACCAGAAGAGCTGACAAAGAGAAGGCCATCCTCCTTAAGAGCTTTTTGGTAGACGCGAGCTAATTGCAATCGATCGGTGGAGTAGGCCATGGCTCCTTCCATATCTATAATAATGTCGTATTTTTCTTGGGTCTCTCTTAGAAAGTGGTCGACAGGTGCAACAAAGAAAGCCAAATCCAACTCAGTTTGTTTTTCTAAGAGTTTTGCGAGGGTGAGTTCAACAGTGTCTCCCATGAAATTACGGGCCTCTTCTTCTGAAGAAAACCTTGCTGAGAAAACATCAAATTGATGGGGGACAGTGCCAAGGGTGCGAGCAAGTGCAAAAAACTGCTTGATCAGTCTGTTATCAGCAAAATCGAGTTGATAGCCTTGACCATTAAAAGCGGGTTTGACGAGGACTGGCTGACTTTGAATTTTCTCTCGAAATTCGGTTTGATAATCGATAATGTCCACTGAATCCACCGCGTATAAGCTTTGTTGGGCCAGTTGAATGGACAGGATTCCGACTCCTCCTCCAGCAATTAGAATTTTCTTTTCGCCAACCACGTATTTCTTTGGAAAATTAAAAACCTCAAAAAGGTCATGGAGACCTCTGGTATTGTTGTACTGATAGCTGTCGCCCGAAAGAGCTGACTGAATAGAGTGGACCTGTTGGGCGGGATGATAGGAGAGTGTGATCTCACACGCCTGTTTGGCCGCCAAATTAGGGCCCATGAGAACCAATCCTAAGCAGTAAAGATACTGTGTCAATGTATGTAAAGGTCTTTTCATCGAATCCGCCAGTTATTGGCTGGATATACTGCAAGCATTTAGCCAGTTAAAATGATTAGATTCACAATTTTAAATTAATTTCAGATTTTACTGATAACGAATTAATGGTTCCTATATTGCTTCTAAATATCAAGAACTAGGAGTGAACCCATTAGCTACCGACTCGTTTTAAAAATTACGGTTCTCTTTATCTTGAGTTTTCACAGCCTGAAAACCCAGGCGCAGACCCATGGGTTTTCTCGGGGTATGAATCATTTAATCAAAGCCATTGAAGGTCGGCATAGCCTCAACCCAAAGGGAGTTCTTTCTGAAGATGAAGAATTCTTAGTGGCGACGGCTTTAGTTCTTGGAGATATCGGTTTTGTTGATAGCACAGAAATTAATACCCCAGATGTTAAAAGGTACCAAAATCTTGCCGGGCCACCTAGAGCCCTGGTTTCAAGGTTCGTGAGAATCACAGAGGAGATTCTCGCTTCGGATGAGATTTCTGACTCCGGAAATTCCATTGCAGAAAACTCGAGTCGTCTAGAGGTGGTGCTCCAAGGGCTAGAGCAATCTCTAATGGCCTACCAACTGACCTTAGACAAAATTGAGTCTGAGCGTTTCCGTCAGGAATCAGAAAAACAGGATTTACTCCGAGTCGTTGATGCCTATTATATTGCTTATTTCCATTCCATCATGGGCGAACTCGCAGAAGGGACCCAAGGCCATCAGTTTTTGATGGACTATCAGGGAGGGTTAGAATCGGCCTTTCGATTGAGTAGCCTTGAGAGTCTCTTTGAACATTTTTCGAGCGATCTGAATTACGGAAAAAAAGTTTATATTTCTCATGACTCAAGGTCACTCGTTGCTGTGTCTGAAGTTCTTGAGACTTATTCGGGGGCCGACCAGAGGTACAGCCGCTTGAGTCCTTTTCTTTCGCGCTCCTTATTTTATTTTCACTTATCCGAACTTATTCACATCACCGAACAAGCAAAACCACTTTTAAAAGACTTGGGAATGCTTATGGCCGTGACGAATGAAAACGGCCGCAAAAGAGCTCGACAAGAAGATCAGAGGGCGAATTCGGATCGACCCTTTAGGAGGAATAATCCCTACCGACTCTCCCAAGTGGTCCACATGGGAATTATATGGAAGGCTGTCGTTTTAGGTATTGAGCAAAATTTTAATTACGATACCGAAAGAACCTCGCCATCTCACTTTTTGACCAGCGAGTCGTATCGGAACTCTGGCAATTTAGGGGTCTCAGGCGAGACCTGTGAAGCTCACTTTGAATCCTTACTGTTGAATTGAGGTTGAATTGATATTGAATCCCCAAATTTTCTCAATTAGAGTAAATTTGAGGGGTAGGTCAAATGAGTCTGGATGAAAATTTTCTGCGCGAAGCGATTCAATTAGCAACTAAAAGCCTTGAACAAGGCGGTGGCCCTTTCGGTGCTGTCATCGTTAAAGATGGTCAAATTATTGGCCGCGGGCATAACCGCGTGACTATAGATTTTGATCCTACAGCCCACGCCGAGGTCATGGCGATTAGAGAGGCATGTAAAACGATTAATGATTTCAGTCTCAAGGGTGCGACTCTTTATACGAGCTGTGAACCCTGCCCCATGTGTTTGACGGCCACTTACTGGGCACGTATCGATCGCATCGTCTATGGAAACGATCGTGTCAGTGCTGCATCGATTGGTTTTGATGACAGTTATTTTTACGATCAAGTGAATAAGAAAATAGATGAGCGCGACGTTCTCATGGAGCAAATCCTGGCCGAAGAAGCTTTTGCGTCTTTCAAAAAATGGTCCGAACTCGAAGACAAAACCGAATACTAAGGCCTAGTCATTAATTGCGATGAGTCTTTCTTGCAGACGCCTCATCTGATCTGCGACGTCTTGGAGTGAGGCTGGGTTGGTATTGTTTCCTCCGTGAATTTGCAGAGCCGCCTGTGAGAGACGAGCGATCGTCTCTTGAAAGATCAACAGCACCTGAGTCAATTTAATGTTTTGGGCCGTAATATGGCGTAAATAGTTTTCGGAGAACTCTTGATGAGCATTGATGTCGTCAACCAAGGCTGACATGCGCTCAGGTCTTAAATTATCCACGGGAGTTTCTTCTATATAAGTTTCACCCTCGATTTCGACGATTCGTCTTTGATAACGAGTTCTCCCCATTAATATCTCGGGACACGCTTCAATTTGATTGGCGTTAAGACAGGTTTTTATGCGCTCTAATTCTTGAACAAAATAGGAGTATCGCGATTCCGCATGGGAACTGTAACCGTTGTAGAGATTTTTTAAAAGACTGTGACTCATGCGGAGGAGTAGATCATGATTTGTGATTTTTTCGAGAAGACTTGCAAGTTCTCTTTGTAAGCTCGCCGAAGTTGTTAAGTTTCGTTCCTGTTGATCGGCTAGCTCTGAAAACTTATCAGCAATTTCTCCGAGTTGTTGTGCTTCGTTAGAAATCATTCCGGCCACAGTCGACTGAGTGAGCCTATTGATATTCCAAATCTCCAATTTTATATTCTCTGGATCGGAGTCCCCGTTCATGGGGTGCACGGAACCATTAAAGGTCGGGTACATAACGTCTTCAGCTTTTATGGGGTGTTGACCTTCGCGAAACTGAAAGACTAAGCCTGTGCCGAAAACCCGGGTGCTACTCCCATCAGGATTTTGGATGTGATATCTCACATCGTCATCGACAACGCGGTACCCACTTTCTTCGTACCTTGGGTCAAAGGTCTTTGACTCCATTATGAAGGGAGCAATGCCATGGGCCCTTGGATTATTGATGTAGCTGGAATTTTTTATGGCTAGGATGAAGTCCACGTAGGCGGTTTGCACTTGTGAAATCTCAATTGCAAAAAAGAGATCAGCTGCAGGTTTACCAAGTGCTGAAAACTCTAAGAGACCTTCAGTGAAAAAGTTTAATTCCTCGTCTTCAAATTCTAAAGTCGGAAATGTATGGGGTCTTGATTGAACCATTCTTCTGACGATATCCGGGTCGCCTTCGTTGAAAGTGTAAGGGTCGAACCAATAAAGATCGTGGTAGGAGTGATGAAGTGCAAATTCCAAATCTTCGTTGAGTAAATTCTTAGCGTTGATAAATTCGAGAACAATTTCTTTTGAGCGATTAGGGTTTTGCCGAATGAGTAACTGAAGTCTGTGCAGTTGCTCAATGAGCATTTGGCTGAGTTCCCTTAAGTCTAAGGGATTCAACGCAAAGTACCTATACTGTGGATCGATGAGTTTACGGTAAAACCCTATGTTGGCGAAATTGAAATAGTTAAGAACTTTGAAGAGTACGAGCCGATAAATGGGAGACTGAAGAAGTTGACTTGTTTTCAGGTCTTCAACCAAGTCACGAAATTCGGGAGCACGATCTCTCTTAAATGTTGAAATTTCTGTATTAATTTGCCCGACATCGTACTCAAGGGCACTGAGATCTAAAGAGTAAAAATTGGTCGCACAGCGACTCATTCCCGAAAGAGACTCTTCGGCATTCGCTGTTATAACACAAGTGAGAGCGACAAATGTCAGTATAAAAGCTGATAAAAGTCGACTCAATCTCTTTAATTTCAGTTCAGTCATAGGTGCCTAGTAATTGCAAAGTCGAGACCCTAAAATTTTTAGGTGGGGAGGTGGTCACTCTATTGCATTTGCATGAACTGATAAATTTTAACTGGATTAAACGCTTGGCTAAATATCTAAAAATTTTGCTTATTTTAGTCGTCCCTGTGGCGGTAACAAGCCTGGTCTCGCTATCAAAGGCCAGGGCTGTTGTCTATGAGCTCCCCATGGACCTCTCAGAAGTTGAGAGAGGGTTTCGTGTGATAAAGGAGTTTCCAGGGAGTGATGGCGTGCGAGTCTACTCTTTTTCTGGTGCTAGTTTATCGGCCCGTGTTCTCAATTTAAGTTCGATAAATGGTCGCTTCGTGAGCCAGGGAGTTTCTCAGCTCAATCGATTTATATCTCTTGAGGCCCATGGAGCACTCTGTGAGGCGTCTTTTCAGGTGCAGCCGGTTGCGGTTTCGAGCCTTGGAATTTTCGAATCGGCCGATGAGCAAGTGTGGAACTCAATTGACAGCCAGGCATTGAGTACGATGGCTGATCGCGAGTACTTAGATAAAGACCAATGGTCGTTCTACTTACAATCAAGCAACCAGCAGACTCCCGAGCAGATGTTCTATATTGAGTCCTACACGTGGATAAGCGCTGACCAATTGGATGTGTATTTTACGTCAGAAAATTCGGATGGAGAGTCTCCAACTCCTTGGCACTTAATTTCTGCTATCGATTCACCTCAAAGTATGACTCCAATGCAGTTAAGACGGGCGATTCAAAATCGCGACCCCAGTATTCGGTTGCGTATTCGCAGGTCAACCATTCGCGTGGTTGCCGATTTGGCGGTTAGTGAGTCCACAGGGGGATTGCAACAGTATCCTCTTCCGTTCTCCTTAGAAGAGGATATTCGCTCAGTCTTTCAGCCAACGAGTCCCTATAATTATGAATTTGGAAGGCTTTCGCAAATACCGGGATTTGAGAGTGAAGGAAAGGTGTTGTCAGGATTGGCAACCTTGATAACCTCCCATCATAATTTGATGGTTTCCCGGGTCGTAAGAGGTGGGCTTCCAAAGTTTCAAGACTTGCTCGGGACTGAAGCTGGCAAAATTTTTATTCACAGTTTGGAGAAAAGGCATACCATTCTTTACCGGAGAGCCGCGAATGCTAATGTTGTTCCCGAAGTGAGCGAGCCTAACAATACTCTCCTATACTCTGAGGTTCCAAGTTTTATCGGTGCTCACGAAGACGTTCTCGGACAATTTGAATTTTATGAAGAAGTGTCGGCTGCCATACGGCAGGTCTATCCGGATATGAGTTATGGTGAAAGCTATCTCCTTGCCTATTACTGGGTGAGGCTGGCCTATGAAACCACTCAATTTAACTATCAGTTGAGATCTCGCCTTATGGCTCGCGGAGACCAGTTGGCTTTTACTTCGATGATTGAGTTAGGACACTATTATCACGAATTAGAATTTGATAAGCCAATTCGCTTTCGTATGGAAGGGGCTCTCATTGAGCGAACCCTGAGGCAGCTCGTTAGTGAAATGATTACTGAGGATGTCATTGGTGTAGCTCCAGCGGAGGGGCAGTCACTTGGTAATTTGAGGAGCCTATTTGTAGAAAAGCTAGTGGGTGAAGGTCAATCTGAAGCAATGTCTGTGCAAATTGAACATCCAAGCCCTCGTTTGAGTCGCGAGTCTCAGGGAAATAATCGGGTTCTTTCTATGGAGTACCTTGCCCATTTAGTGAATAGCTTGAAACATCAGTTAAACCCCTTAACTCACGACGATGAAGAGTTAAATGGATTGATCGCTTCTATTCGACTTAAATTAAAAAGCCCCCCGAGTTTTCTTCGCAAGTACTTGCGAGACGTGGGAATTTCTCTGGGCGGCTCGCCCGTCGCTTTGCGCCTCGATCAGTTGCCAGCCAGCGAACTTGGTCGATTGCTAAACTTCGCGGATCGAATCAATGAACAAGGTCGATATGTCCAAGTCTATCCCTACGAGCAATTGGTCGACGGCCTCTTTCCGACGTCCCTTTAACTTTTAATAAATCAGTTTTTGATGAAGGCTTTGTCGATGAGGTCGAGGGCGTTTTGGAAGCTCAATTTTTCCATTTGTTCGAGGTTGGAATCCTCTGTGACCTGCATTGTCAGGTAACCGGTGATAATGCTTTGGATGGAATAGGCTAAAGTGGCCACCGTGTACTTGGGGCTCAGTCGGCAGTTTCTCTCTTCAAGAATTTTATAGATGAGCAACTGAATTCGTTCTCTTCCCACCTTTCGAATTTGGCTATTGAGAGCCTTCATATCTTTATTAATAGGAATGAGAGTATAAAAGTAGAGCCAGATCGTTTGTAGTTTCGGTGAGCGCACGGTCCATCGCAATGGGGAAACCATGTAATTGGCAAGGGCTCTTTCCGGGTCTTCGCCTCCGGCTTCGATGGCATTGATCATGGCAACGCGCAAGTCCTCTAGAACAATTTGAACGACTCCGGCAAAGAGGGCTTCGAAGTTTGGAAAGTAGTAACTAATAAGTGGTTGGTCGATTTTAGCCCTTTTGGCGACCTCGCTATTCTTAAATGCATGGGGTCCTTTCTCTGAGAGAATCTCAATGGAGGCCTTGAGAATGGCCTGCTTTTTTTGCCCGGCTGAGAGCTTTGCTTTCTTCGACATCCCTCAATTATACCAGAATTTTAGAAATTTTTTTAAATTATTAAAATATATAATTATTAGTAAAAACATATACTTAAAGAAATATTCAAAAGTATTCATAAATAATTTTAAGTTTTTTAAAAAAAATCTTTTGTTTTTTAAGGCGCTGCGATAGAAGTTCGCCATCCCGAGTCATTGAAGGGGCTCAAGCTAAGGGGTGAGAAATTTTTAGAACTTTTAAGGAGTGTATGATGAATTTTTTAAAGACGTTTGTATTTGGTAGTCTGTGTCTCCTAGCCACAGCTTGTTCCAATGACAAAAAAGAAGAAGACGTAGTAGGTACGACCAACAAACCGGTCGAGGTTCAGGGACCGACTCTAGAGGGGACTTGGTACTCACAATGTATTGCCGATGGATTTCCAAATGGCGGATACGAGCGCATCAAGGTTGAATTCGAAAATCAATCCATGAAGTACAACCGCAACTCTTATAAAGATGAGCTGTGCTTTGACGAAACAAAAAACGAAGTTCTCGAAGGAAGTTATAAATATACTCTCGAACTCAAAGACAAGGTCTTCGTGACGGAGTTTAAAATTCCTTTAGACAACAATATTTCGACCATTAAAGACTTCAGCCTGCAACAATCAGAAGAGACTTTGAAGATAAGTCGTTTCTACAATGCCACCTTTGACGATCCAGATACAATTCCTCTCAATATCGAATTAACAACAAAGGTTCCAGACCCTAAGCCCGAACCCGTTCCGGTATTGGAGAGTGGATTCTTTGAGCAGGTATCGGGATCGGGTGAATTCTGTCGCCAGATTATCTCGACTATGAAGTCAGATGGTAAGACCGCCATGATCTTTATCGACTTTTACAGTCCTTGTTCAGGCAAAGTCGAGATGACGTGTGAAGAAAAGCTCTGTGACTCAGATGTTTACAAGCTAGAGCTCATTAGTGATACGAGCTACATGTTTACCAATAAAACCAATAACCAAAACGGTCTCTTCAAAAAAGTTCAATAGGAAACTTTGAAGAGAGTTAAACGAAGGAGTAACCAATGAAGTTACCAAATTTTAAAAATATCCTTCTCGGAACTATTTTGATTTTTAGTATGGTCGCCTGTGGAACCATAGGTACGGTGAAGGATACCGAGAGACTCAAGAGTATTAAGAGAGTGGCAATTATTTCGTTCGAGATCCAACAAGATCAACCGAAAGACTCTCTCGGCCTGGGCTCAATTGCAAAGGGTGGAGACATGATGAAGACTTTTGCCGAAAAGCCTGAAATTAAGAACATGGCAAAAGACGTTTACCAAATCCTTGCCGAATCCGTTGAAAAATCTTTGGGAGTAAAAACATTAAAGTACCGTAGAATGGTTACACACCCGCAGTATAAGACGGTTTACAATAAGAAGATGAAAGGGATTCGCCATCAGACTTTTGTTCCAAATGGAGTTGAAGTTATTTATGCCAATGGAATTCTAGATGCCAGTAATTTTCGATCTTTGAGTTTGGAGGGGCGAAGAGAATTGGCACGTAAGCTCGGTGTTGATGCATTTATCGAGTACCAGGCCTATCAGCATATCGATCAAGGTTTTGGTTTTGGTAACCTGACTGGAGAAGGCGATTTTAAGTACAAAACGCGATCGAACTTCAGGATGTTTGGATTAGACTCCGAAGAACCAATTTGGCAGTTACAAAATGTTGACGGAGAGCAAAGCCGAGACTCCTCGGATATCAAGGGCAAGAGTCAGGTATTCAAGCAAGGTGAGATTGGTAAAGAATCAGCGATTCTTTCAATAGAAGCTCTCTTTCAAGAAAAGAATTAATTTTAAATACTGAGACACCCTAATCTCAGATCCTATAAACCATTATTTTCTAATCAACCCTCGAAGGGGAGAAGGTTCACTTCTCCCTTTCATTATTATTACAAGGGATTCGTTAAGAGCTTGCAAATAGAGTTGCAAATTGATCGCCTCGCTCGAAAAAGTGTGGACAAAATTGGGCGCAAATCTGTGTCTGATTTATATGATTTTCACGGGAATCCCTAATTAATGAAAATACCTTTCGTTCTCTGGACAGCTGTAGCCCGATGCGTTAAATGGCTGGAGATATTAACATTTCATTAGATTGCTTCAATCTAAAGGAGAATTCTCGTGTTGCAGTGGAAGCCCAATAATATTGTTGTTCAAAGTCTCATAGGCTTCGGAGTTCTATTTGGAACTCTAGTTGCCCAGGCGCAAGTTCGCCCCCTTATTCAGACCAATGCAAATCTCTACCAAGTTCACCAGTGGGAAACCCAATCAATGGAAGCCGATGGAATTAAGCAGCTCAACGAAAGAGACCTTAAGGCCATGAATGAACTGGCTAAGCTTCCAATTGATAACCCAAACAATCGATTGACGGGAATTAATGGCCGCCAGGTTCAGAGTCTCATCGATGACCTTAATTTTCATCCGGTAGTAGGATATATGAGTCACCATAAATACGACCCATCGGGTGGTATTGGATTTTGTTTCGGAAGAGCTCTTTATATTCATTTGCTCCTTCTACACCTCGGAGTTGATAACGATGCCATCAAAAAAATCTGGGCTGTAGGGCCAATGGATGGTGGGTCAATTACTTGGGGCTTTCACGTCGCTACCTTTGTTAAGGCTTCAGAAGAAGATGCTGAAGGTTGGTGGGTTGTTGATAACTTTACGGGACGTACGATGAGCCTTTCACAATGGATCGCCCACATGTATGCCACGAGTATTGATGGTAACTTGCGATTCTATTTTAGTGATGCACAAAAGTTTGGTGTTTCAATGGGAAAATATGATCCCTTTCAATTGGGTGTCTACCTCCCTGAAGAGCGTGACGTTTATCGAAACTACTTCAGAGATATTATGGATTTCTTTAAGACGAAAAAACACGTGGGACGTTACCCCGAACTGGAGCAAGAGCTACAAAGAGAGCTAATGGCCATGGCGGGACCCCGCTTAGAGTCAGGTCTGCTTAACGAGGGCCTATTCCCAGCTTCGCGTTCGGCTTCGATGGTAAAAGCTCCAATTTTTGATACAGATTACTTTGAGAGTCTTGTCGCTGTTCCAGAGGCTGCACAGTTTTCAAGTCAAACTCGTTATTGCGAGGCTTTATTTCACTAGGTTTTGACCTGTGGGATAGGCTGTGGCCCCAGTGATTGACTTAAAGAACAAAAAAAGGAGCCATTGGCTCCTTTTTTATATTCAAATTTAGAAAAATCTAATTGGCATCACTGGCGCAACGACAGCCAATCGAATAGTCGAAATAACCGGGGGCATGGGCTGTTGTTCTGTAGAAAATATTTGAAGCCGGTTGTGGCCAGAGTCCACCATTAAATTGCGCACGATTGCTTCGCGCCTGACCATGAGTGACCCATTGGCCAAGAACTCCAACCATATCTTTTACACCATAAATAGACACACATTGATTTCTATTTCTGCGAACTCCTTGACGGTTAAAACTTTGGTCCGTCATTTCTCTGCGGCTATTCCAATCGGGGCGGCGAGGCCCATGATCGGGGAGGCAACTTCTCTTGCTCGTTCCAAGGGAGGCGACGAGCCATTCGTTATTGGTTGGAAGTCGTAGTCCACGGGACTTACAATAGTTATTGCACTTATAGTAATCAAAGTTTCCTTGCGGATATCCCAATTCGTCTTGGGCAAGTTCCTCGTCAATACAGATTCGAGTTGCATAGGTTTCGTTACAAACGGCCTTCATTCCACTTTGGCAGCGAAGTCGCGTTTGGCATCCACCGGCTTGATTGAATTTGCTTCGATTTAAATATCCATCGTTGAAGCGGTTGTGTGTGTTTGTTCCGCAATCACCAATGGCCGAACATCCACTTTTTAAGTTTGGTAAATTTTGCTGAGATTGAGCTTGAAAAGGAACAGCAAGTGATACTGTTAATAGTAACAAACTCAAATGACAGTACACCGACTGTAACATAAGCACCCCCTAGAATGTTTAAAAACAAAATGAAGACTCTAAGCCTAATTTTTTGTTCAGCGATTTTATAAACTCAAAGTATTCGAGACCGAATTACTTCTCTTAATTCAGAAATCATTACAGCAGGAATGGGAGTATTTATTAAATACTCCATCGTTTGTGGCCTAGATTCTTTCCTAAAGTCCATATTCACTGACGTAAATTGTTTGTCCCGGAGCGACAATCATGGCATTGGAAAAAACTATCTAGGGGGTGACTATTTTAGGAAGATCTGAGCTCTAGCAATTAACTCATTGATAACGAGTTTGTGAAGTTCGCTATAAAAAGGCTGACTGTGGTATTGCAGGTAAACGTTAATGTTTTTAGCCTTATGGCCCTTAGAAACTCTCAGTTTCTTATTTTCTTTGATCAAATGAAGGGGCATTATAGCGCGTCCGAGGCCCCTTTCGACAGCGTCGATGATTCCATAGCAATCAGCAAAGTAACTTCTGTTGTATTTTAGCTTCTTGTTTCTAAAGAACTCTTCAGTGACGGGGTCGTTCCTATCATTATCTAAGAAATAGTGACCCCTCTGAGACTTTTGCCGACTCTCAATAAGAACAAGTTGCTCTCTACCCAGGGTTTCACATTCGAGGTGGCTTCGATCGATTTTTGTGTCCGTGACAATAAAATCAACCTCACTTCTTTGTAGAAGTGCAGGGAGTTCGTCGACCTGAGTGCAGTGAAACTCACAACTCACATCGGGGTGGGCGCTAAGAAACTCTCCGAGGGCGGGAACAATGACCGAGCGATAGACCGAGGAGTAAGTGCCTAGGCGAACATGACCCGATAGCCCTTTTTGCCCCTGGGCCTTGATATCAGAGAGAAGCTCCTCTTCGAGTGAGTCCTTGGTTTGGCAGTAGCGCAGGAGTTTTTGTCCCTGTTCGGTGAGCTGAATCCCGCCCGAGGTTCTTATAAATAGGCTCAACCCCAGGTCTTCTTCGAGATTGCGAATACGCTGAGAAAGGGCTGATTGGCTGATATTTAAGGTCTTTGCTGCCCCTGAGAAGCTCTGGGCTCTGGCAATTCCAATAAAGGCATCTAGGTAAAGAGATGATAAACTCATGATATTAGATAAACCGATAGCTATATTAAATCAATTAAATATTCTAATACTGAATTTTGATCTATACAAAGCTCCTCGGAATGATCCGGTAACTATTTAGAGGAGAGAGTAATGAAAATGATAATGAAAAAATTGATGAGCTTGGTGATGGTTTCAACGATGATTGCCAATGGAGCCCAAGCCTTTCAACTGAATTGTATGAGCGATAGCAGCCAAATGGAAGTTCAGTACGGTCAAAGTGGGGACAAAGTAAAGGTTACTACTATGGATGGTAAGGAGTTTTCGTTTCTAACGAAGCTAAGCGCTCAGGACTTCAATACGAGATGCGGAATCGAATTGAACCAATTTGCTGGTCTTTACAACTACCTGCCAGAAAAGGCCCTAGGATTTGTAAGTATCAAAAAATTTGGTGATTTCTGCTCTGGACAAGTCGTTGCTCAACTTCAGTTAGAGCTCAAAGACACTGTCATTCAAGAACAGATGATTTGTGAATTTACTCTGTAGTTTAGACGAGACCGACCGCCAAAGAGCTCAGGTAAAATTAAATCTTCAGAACTAAAGGCCTTCAATGGATTGAAGGCCCATTTTTAATTCTAAGTCTGATGAGTTCCAAGAACTACTTTGAGAGCTTTAATAAATGATCAATGATTAAATACTTTTAAGTTGAAATTAAGGGCAACCGACTGTTGCAGCATCGTAATGCTCTTGAATTTCGGTATCCTCTAGAGCTCGGTCAAAGACTGCCAAATTGTTTATTCGACCATTGAAGTTATTGACGTAGCCTTGGCCGATGAGGGCTGAATTGCTAGAGATAACCGCTGCAGCGTAACTCGCGGCTCCGGAGTTTGCCAATACTCCGTTGATATACCAGTTCAATTGCATATTTGTAAGGTCTCGAACAATCGCAATATGACTCCACTCACCGGCGTTTATTCGCCCTGCGCCGGTATTAAATCCCTGATAGGGATGAGCGTTGGCCCCTGAGGTTCCATAGTAGTAATGAATCATGCCTGTTGGCTCTATTGTTATTGTGCCCTCTCCGCCATAGGCTTTTGCGTAAGGGTTCTGCCTAACACCTAGTGCATTAGGATAAACCCAAAGGGCGATGGTTTGATCTCCGGTAATTTGTAATTCAGATGGGTTTCCTAGGTCGACGTGTCCATCTGTTCCGTTAAATTCAACGGCAAGGCTGGGTTCGGTGAGAATACCACCCACCTGTTCTAAGAGGAAGCCTCCCAAGTAATCCCCTAGGACTCCTGCACTTCCCAAGTCATTAGCGCTCGTTCCGGTGCTTTCATCCATGCGATAGAAAACGACGGGGGCATCAGCGAGAACAGTTTGCATGTAGCACAAAGTATCTGCAGTGGTGAATTCTTCGATAGACGAATTGTTATCTTTAAGGCCGTATTGATCGAGAAGTTTAACGCTAAAACGGTAAGTTGTCTCAGGTGTTAGATCTTGTATTAGGCTTGAAGAAGCTGGGGCTGCAACAACTCTGTGAATCGTTGGCGTGGCTCCGGAGTGTTCATAGATAAGATAGGCCGTTGCCCCTTCCACATGGGTCCAATTTAATTGAGCCGTTATGCTTGTGACATGAGATATTGAGGAAAGGCCTGAAAAATTAATTGCACTATACTCTTCTTCTGGCTCCTCAGGGCTATCGACAACAGGAGAGAAGTCCTCAGCATCCTCTGTCGGTTGCTCAGCACAACTGATAAAAATCAGACTTAGAAATATGGCAAGTAGGACTCTCATTTGCGGCAAATTCAATTCCTCCTATTATATTGATCGGAGGCTCTTACAGGAGGGTTAAATTATCATTAAGGATTCTGGTCCAAATTGAGAAAAATGGGGGAGACTTAACAAATGAAAGGGGGTGACTTGGCAATACTCTACCCCTAGAGAACTTATGCTGGAACTTGGCTTGAGGTGAGTTATTTCTCTAAAAAAGAGAGCATAAAGATCCAACTGAGAAATCGAAGGGTGAAAGCAAGCTTCCCAAGAAGGCGATGGATATTGAGCTGGTGAGATCTTTTTTTTAAATTCAAAAAACCTAAGATTAAAGTGGGCAGATAGGTCAGTACTGCCAGTAGGGCTAAACCAACATGGGTCATTTGCAAAGCAGATAATTCCATTGAAGCTACTGTGTCTATGGCCCCACGATTCGACTCTAGTGTTAAAACTAAACTGAGATCTAAAACCACCCCTGAAAGCATTAAGCCCAGGTGAGTTCGTGTGTTTTTTCGTAACAATACTCCAAAACTGAGCAGGCAGAGACTGAGACTGGCAAGGTGCATGTAAAAGCTCATGGGTAAGATCACCGCCGTGGTTGTAACGAGACCAAGGCTACCTATGAGGGCTTTATCCAAGACCGAGAGGTTTCTAATTTTCTTTGCTATTCGTTTCATCTTGGCGGAACCCTTCATTCTTAGAATATCGAGGAGAGTAAATTATGACATGTTTTTATGGGATTTTTAGGAATACTTTCTGCAATTCAGGAGTTTGTTTTGATGAACGTATTCTGAGGAGATAATAGATGGCTCGTTTAAAGGCCTTTTCGCTCTATATTACATTTTTTTGCGTCGCTTTGGGCTCTTCAATGGCACAGGGGGCTGAGACCTGCGAATCCTACTTTTTGGGTGAAGCTGCAGCCGAAGTTGAGGTCTCAGAAGCCTCTCAAGGCGGAACTGCTACCCAGCTTCCAGCTCTTGCCAGTCAAAATACGAGCTTGAGTCTGCCTCCATCTAATGAAGATTTTTTGTCCATTTACATGGGAAGAAACCCAGAGGCCTATAAAACATTAAGAAAATTAATGGGCGGAACACGGAGAGATTCTTTCTTTTTGACTGAATACTATTTAAAGAAATTAGCCAATGCCCTGAATAACACCATCTCTGAACCGGCTCCGTATATTCTTAATCAAATTAAAAATGACTTGCGATTGAGAACTCAGAATTTTTCTCCGAGTCGCCAACAGCTTCTTGATATGGGGCTGACTCGCAATGAGTTCAATCGATACCGCCGAATATTTGGCGAGCTCCTCTCAATGGGTTCAGACGCTGAAACCCTATTCGTTGCGCTCTTTCACTTTACTAATGACTTTTCCATGAAGTTTTTAAGTAAAAAAGTGAAGAAAACAATCGTTGATACTAAATCAAAGGTTAATAGAAAGATAGAAGTTGGAGACGTGGTCTACTTTACCCCTTCTCAAGGAGGCCAGAGATTTAGAGTTAAAGTTACGGGAGTTGATTCCTATGGTTTGTACACAATGGATAACGGTTGGTATAATGTCTCAACAAATCTGATATACGTTACATGGGGTTGTTACCGCAAAGCCTGCGTTGGAGATACGGTTTACTACAAAGGTGCTCGCTGTAAACTAGTGGGTATAAATCGAGACTATCATTCTTTGTCTACGATTAATTGCCCTGGTAATCATTATTGGAGAGTGGATTACGATAGTCTATCAATTACAAGTGAAAATCCTGAAGCGACAGACCCCGAAGAAATCGAAACAACTGACTACAGTATTACGCGCCCTTTCTGGAAGTCAGTGCGGGCCGCTTTTGATCTATTCAGACACTTTCAGTCAATACGCCCTCAAACCGAAAATAGAATTCAGATCGCCCAGGATGATGTTATTCAACTCGAAGATTTAAGGGATGATAGCTTTGACGAAACCAAACAAATTACTGCGAATTCATCGCCATCAGAAATCGCTGAAGTCACAAATTCCTATATGGAGAGACTAGCGCGCCTTAGAGAAAATACGGTGACAACAGGTATTAACGTCCTCAATGCCGATACACAATACTTTGACTACTTACTCGAACTTCAAGGGCAGATTGAAGGGGGAGCTGGCGTTGATCGAAATGTCTTTACTCGAATTTTTGGCGCTAGAAACTTACTCGTTGCTCAATCTTTAGAGCAAGTGGATCTTCTTAAGAGCCAAATTACTCAATTGGAGCAATTGGCGACTCAGGCTAAAGAGAGACTTGAATTTATGAAGGGACTTGATGCCAATTCAAGTGCTCGAACCCAAAGTTTCTACGAATTACAGATTCAGACTATTGATCATGTTCTCGATAACATGGCCTCGGTAAGGGATTCTGTTCGAAGTCTTGAGACCCAGAGTTCGAGTGAAATGTTCCTTATTCGAAGCTTAATGACGGCCCTCGAAGATAGTAGTTTACGTGAAAATGGTCTCGATTACTTGAAAGAGCTCATTAAGACAGCTCAGTAAAAGTTTTTCGCTCGATTATAAGCTAGATTATAAATATTGGCTGGGTTAGGGTTTATAAGAGTCTTATGACCTTAACCAGGGGAGTGAAATGACCAAGAATGTTGGACAAATTGAACGCTATATTCGAATTGCTGTGGGTGCTCTACTCGTTTCTATGATTTTTTGGGGGCCTCAGAGTTATTGGTTTGCCCTTGGACTAGTGCCATTGACGACAGGCCTATTAGGATGGTGTCCACCCTATCAGCTTTTAGGAATTTCTACTTGTAAGACGAAGTAGACTGTCCCTTCAAAAATGAATTTTTAAAAGGCTTGTCTGTCGCGGATAAGCCTTTTTTTATCGTATCAATACAGTAACCTAAGGGAACCTTAACCTTGAGCTGGACTTAGGTTTTTGTGAGCCGCATTGAATCTCCACCAGAGTCCTGTTTGGGCGCTACAGACCCAGCGCCAGTCTTGCTATAAATTCCTAAAATTATTTAGAAAAATCCAATCAAAGCTCAATCACTTCTGGGAACATGCCGAAAAATTAGGTATGGGATGGAATGCTGTCGAGGCTGTGCCGCAGCCGAAAACCTTCAAGCGATGCTCGATCCATTTGGTCTTAAGTACAAAGGGAATATACAGTGAATCAGATAAGAAAAACCTATAACGAGAAGATTTTTAAATACTTTCTGGTTGGACTCTTTTGTCACATACCAATTTTTCTTTTTCAGGCCTGGTATTTTTCAACTGAATATTGGGTAGCAGCGGGTTTAAGTACCTTTTTTCTCGTTTTACCGACCCTTTCTTTTCTTCACGATCGAAGTCATGTTCGCAATGGTTACTTACTGGCTTTTTCGACCATGGTTTTTTCTGGGATTATGATTCACCTTGGTAAGGGCATGATCGAAATGCATTTTCATATTTTCGTGGCGCTTGCTGTACTCAGTATTACGGGCTACATGGGCCCGGTGATTCTTGCAGCAGCCACGGTTGCAATTCATCATGTAGGTTTTTGGGTATTTCTCCCTTCAAGTATTTTTAACTACGAAGCGGGCCTCGGAATCGTTCTTCTGCACGCGACTTTTGTAGTTGTAGAAACCGTCCCAGCAGTGATGATTGCCTACCGAATGGGAAATTTCATTGATGTCCAAGGTTCAATTTTAAAGAAGTTAAAGACGGTATCGAAAGTGAATCTGGCTAGCGCCAAGGGATTTAAATCGACCTCCGATGAACTTTCTTCGGGAGCTCAAAGTCAGAGTAAGAATGTGCAGGATACCGTTTCTGCCATCAATGAGATTGAATCCATGACTCGAATGGCGCAGTCCACTGCCAGAGAGAGCGTAAAAGTAGTCAATGAAGGAACGGCTCTATCTGAAGCGAGTCAAAGAGATATGGGAGCTTTAAATCAAAGAATGGATCTCATTGAAGGGTCCATTGAGAATCTCAATGAAGTTAAAGAAATAGTCGAGCAAGTCCATGCCAAGACGGGCGTGATCAATGACATTGTTGTGAAAACCCAACTTCTATCTTTTAATGCGTCGATTGAAGCCGCTAGAGCTGGAGTCCATGGTAAAGGGTTCGGTGTTGTCGCAGAAGAAGTTGGAAAGCTCGCTCAACTGAGTGGATCGGCTGCCAAAGAAATTGAAGTCCTACTAACGCGCTCAAATGCTCAGGTTGAACAGATCGTTAAAAAGATAAATGCCAATGTAAAAGACGGAATTAAGGCTTCTTCGACGGTGAATGAAAACTTTGTTAAATTGAAAACTCAGTTTGATAAAATTCAAGCGAACGTCAAAGAAATCTTGGCTGCTAATGAGGAAAACGAGAAGGGGATTAGTCGAGTCAGTTCTTCTCTGAATCAACTTGGTGTCGTCGCTGAAACCCATGTCAAAGAAGTGGATGCAATCAATAGGTTTTCAAATAGAATCGCATCCAGTAGTCACACGCTCAATGACCTTGTCGACGAAATCAGAGATCGTCTTGATTCAGGCGTTGAGAGTAAAATTAAAGACTGGTCGGCTTCAATCAAAGCCATGGGCAAGAAGGGTTCGACTCAAGCGACTTCTGATGACGAATTTTCAGACGTCGCCTAGGTCAATTAATTGCAAATTTTTTGCAGCTGAACTTTTCCGTTAAGGTCCACCTGAGTCCAGGTCTTCGACACTCCATCGGTACCCTTGTGAAGGTCAAAGCACGCCTTGTGAAGGCTGTCATAGGCTTTTTTCAGTCCAAAATCCATGAGGTCAATTGAGCCATTCAATTCTAACAGGTTTTCTTTGAAGCTATAGGTAAAGGGAACTTCCTTCTCTACGCCGTTTAAACTGAGTAGACCAGTAAACTTCCCGTCTTCAATTTTTGATCCGGGTTTTACTTTCCCGCTGATGTAAATACCACTTTTCATTTTGGCAAGGGAGTTTATAAGGAGATCAAAAAACTTCTCTTTCAGGGTTTTATCTCGAGGGGGATTTTTTGTATTAACAGAAGCCACGTCGACTTGAAAACTATGGGATTTTAACCATGATTCAAGGCTCTTGGCAGAATTCGATGTCAGCTTGGTGACTTCGAATTTATCGAAAGTGCCGGGAACCCCAAGTTTGTCGGTGGTTTTAAATGCCGTCCAGGTCAATTCATGAGAGTTCGCCTTCATTTCGAAGCGGCAGCTTTTACTCATTGCCTGGGCCGTCGTTGAAAACAAAAAGAGAATTACAATTAGACTTTTCATAGTGTTCACCTTTGTCGATTGCTTTGCAGCTTACTACTTGCCCATGAGAATTTCATTAATTAATTTCCATTGATGCACTCTTCTGCAATAGAGCTAAGGGCAACGTAGCCCCAAGTTCCAAAGCTTGCCTTTTGTTCTATAAAGACATGGGGACGATTTTTCGGAATCTTCACTTTAAATGTGAGTAATTTTTTGGTTCCCTGGTAATTGAAGACGCGAACGGTATAGGTTTTACCCAATCTCAACCCTCGCATTAGCGACCATTCTCTTGGAGAAATTTTAACTCTCTCATAGTTTTCAATTTGCATTTGAACCTTGGTGCCCGTTCCATTTCGGCGTCGTACACGAGGGGCGCCAGCCTCAGTAATTAATCCGGGCTTAAAAGTTTTGCCAATGCAAATGGTCCCACTAAATTCTTTGCCAGTCCCGACGATGACCTTTTTCCTCTTTATGGTGCATCCGGAAATAAAGATGAGTGATAGGCTTATGAGCATAAGTTCTCGCATTCTTAGATGATATTCCATTGGCAGATGGCTGTCAGTAGACTAATGTAAAGCTCAAATCCAATGGCCTGGGGAGTAATGGGATGACTCGATTGCATATTTCTTTTTTCACTCTTCTGATTTTAGTCCTAGGAGCGGGGGGGCTTGGCTACCTTCACGGGTTTAAGGTCGCGCAAAATAGGCAACTTCATCCTGCCACCATGGCGAAGAGTCATTCGGCGAAATCAAAGACCTACAAGCCCAATCCGATTATCAACGAATTGATCGGTAAAAAGCCAGGTGACAAAGCAATTGAGCTAGAGCCCACTGAACTAATGCCAGAGGGCCCCAGTCCTGAGTCTATGGAATTTGAGCAATTGACCACAGAACTCTTTACAAAAATGGCGGACTCCAAAGCCCTCACTAAAGATGATTTGCAGCGGAATCTCCTCCTTGCCGATCAGCTGATTAAAAAAGACCCCGAACTCTATGGCGCTTACAAAGCCAAGATTGTGAGCTTACTATTGCTCGAAGTTAAGCATCAACAGCCCATTGAGATGGCCGACTATGAGGCCCTCATGGAAGAAATGATGGATTTTTCGGGTCTCAATACTGAAGACGAAATTCTTTCTCAAATTAGAGACAATCTCGATCAAGAGGTTCTTCCGTCAGAAGAACTCGATGAAATCGATCATGAGCTTTTGCACCTTCCGTTTATTCGCTTTGCCGCCCTAAAAGATATGGAGTCTTTGGCGACAATTTCTAACGAGTACATCGAAGAGTTTCCAGATTCATATATTGGCTACCTTTACCTGGCCGAAGCCCATTGGAAGCAAGGAGAAGAGGCGCAAGCCATTGAGATCCTTTCAGAAAAAATGCAGCAAGATGGAAATGAAGACATTGTTAGGCAATTTCTAGAACACACAAAAAAAGATCCATTATTGCGAATTGAGCAATTCAGAGTTTATTGAGGGGAGACCTATGTATCACTTCCACCTTTATTACGAAGTTTCACAAATAAAAAAAGCCCAGGAAGTCCTTGATCACTTTCGCGCCAATTTTAACTTTCCTATTGGTAGAGTTTGGGATCGACCGGTGGGGCCCCACCCAATAGGCTCTTGTCAGATCACTGTCCCCTCGGGAGATTTCGAGGAGGTCACTAATTGGTTTTTCGACAATCGGCAGGAGTTAGATCTCTTTGTTCACCGCGACTCGGGAAATGATTTAAAGGATCATACTGAGGCCGTCATGTGGATTGGCAAATCCTACGACCTCAAGTTGGAAATCTTTAAGTAAAGGCAACCTCTTTAGTGCCCCAAAGAATTAATTGCGAACCTGGCAGGGGCGAGGACGCAGTCGATACCCTTCGACCCAGTTGTATAGGAGGTTGAGTGAGCAGTGCTGGATTCCGTTGTCGAAGTCAGAGTGAGAAATTCGACCGGGTACCTCTTGATTGTAAACTTTGGTGCGAGGACTCATAGGGCGGATGACCTTGGTATTGACTAGATTGGCCAGCCCCCCGTGGCGACTATATAGGTTGAAGTAAACATCGACATTGGACGGAACGCGACCAATCGTTAGAGGCCCTTTGGGTATACCATCAACCCCTATCATCATCTCAATGGGTATGTTTTCATCATTGAGGCAGCGAGCGACGTTAAGGGCTTTAGGTACTCCCCAGCTAAAGGCAAAAATACCGACAGAAACCTGTTTTTTTCTTCTTTGTGCCTCAAAGTATTTATTAGCGGCAAAATCACAAAGATTGGTCGTGAAATTATGGGTAATAAACTGTTTGAGTTGGCGGCCATGGGCTGCCATTTCTTGGGTGAGAAAGTGAATACTGTTTTCTTCGTCGTAGAGGCTGTTAGTCGTATATCCACCAGCGATGTAGTAAAGATGAAATTCGTTGGCCCAAGCAGAGCTAGCCAGAACCAGGGAAAAGAGCAAGAACATGATTTTTTTTCGAATAGTAGTCATAGTCAGGCCTAGATAGGCGCGAAAATCAACTTAGACAAGCAGTTCGAGAATTGGCCCCCATAATCACCTTTTTACTGGTTGCGGAATGGTGGTATCAGGAAAAAAGTAGAGGAAATTTCTAATTCTTGACCAGTCGGTTGTGGGAAAATCCGGGGGGTACGATTTAAGTCCTTGTAATTACAGGGTAATTCTTAATCAAAGGGTCTATGTTGCTCCGTAGAAAATTCTGAAAACAAGATTAGCTGATTTGGCAAAAATGTAGTACAAAAAGACAATAATTTTTAATGAGGTTTTAATGGAACAAGGTACAGTTAAATTTTTTAATGGAAGCAAGGGTTTTGGATTTATCACTAAGGATAATGGTGATGAGCTATTTTTTCATATCTCTGAGATTCAGGGAAATGAGCCAAAAGATGGCGACAAAGTTGAGTTTGAGGTTGGCCAAGGGAAAAAAGGCCCATGTGCAGTTAATGTAAAAGTCGTTAACTAACTTCTTTCGTTAATTTAAAAAGAAACTTAAAGCTGACATTTCGATGTCAGCTTTTTTTTTGTTGTTCTGCGAATCCCACCTCGAGTAGTATCTGGATTAATAATTGGGGCTTTGGCGCACTCTGTTTAACTTCTCTTCGCCAAGAGCCGACCGTGAGGGCCTTTATCTGAAAACCAGGGTTGAGAATTCCTTTTGGGATTGCCACGAGAGTGAGTTCGTTGAAACTTACTCTAAGGACTTCTTTTGGACCAAAGAGAACTTCCTTAAAGACAAATACTGTGACGACCTTCTGACTTGGTCTCGTTATTTACGAGACAATGGTCAATTCAAGCAAGCAGCAATTGGCAAGGGCTTTAAGAAGCAAAAAACGACCGAGGTTCGAGGAGACAATATTTTTTGGATTAACGAGGAAAACTCTAGGGACTTTCCTTGGATTCATCTTATTTATGACGGTCTCATGCAAATTGCTAAAAAGAATTTCTACTTGCCCATAAAAAGGTTTGAAAGTCATCTAGCGGTCTACGATAAGGGCAGTTTTTATCTTCGCCACCAAGATCTCCACAACGAAAAACCAGGAAGGCTCGTTTCGTGTGTTATTTATTTAACAACTTGCGAATCGGGGCAGGGCGGAGACCTGGTTCTTTACGATGAAGAATTGCGGCCGATTAAAATTCGTCCTGAAAAGGGGCGGATCGTAGTTTTTGACAGCTCAATAGAACATGAAGTTTTAAAAACTGATGTAGAACGATGGAGTCTAACGGGGTGGTTGCGCTCTGATTTGCACCCAGGAATTCGTCTTTTAGGCTGATGTCTTCAAATGAGAAGTTTATTTAAGTCGGCAGAATTTTTGCCTCAGATCTGTACAGCCTGAAAACAGACATGTCACAGATTAACACTGTTTTATTAAGCCTTTTAATTGAGTCTACAAAAACTGTCGATTTCGTATTAACCCATAAAGAAATGACACCAAGGAATAGAGTTTAAAATTAAGCATTATGCAGCCTCCCTGGTAATTGTTTTTCGATAGATTTCAAAAAAATCTTTAAGTTTGGATTCTAGACCTGA